>NZ_CP188258.1:2816217-4224326 GCF_049994905.1 Leifsonia sp. McL0618
TTGCCGCTGCTCGGCGTAACGGCTTCCGAGCTCTGCGGATGGATAGTGAGGGCGGCGACAGCGACCGCGGCCGCTGCCGCTGCCGTAACAGCGAGCATAGATTTCGTAAGACGTTTGCGTGAAATGGGTGTGTTCATGTCTTCGAGTATTTGCGGTGGGAGTCCGAAAAGCTCATGCCGAATACGTATGGCCGGCCGTCCAAAAGCTGATTGGAAAAAGTGGGCCGTTGGAGCGATACTCTGCCGGTGTCTGGCCGTCTCAGCAGACCCGCACGAGGTCTGCGCCTGCAAGGGTCCCACCGGGGAACTGTTGGAGTCGGGACCCTTCTGCAAGCCCTCCGAGGTCGATCGTCGCGAACCGCAACTGTTCGAGGAAGGCACGAAAGGCGTCCTTTGACGGCAGATCGTCGCCGCACACGAAAAGCACACGACGCATTCGGGGCGCCTGTTCGGGATCGAGAGCGAGGACCGGTGCGATGAGAGTGTTCAGGGCTTTGACCACTTTGGCGCCCTGGGCGAGCTCGGAGACGAGTTCGCTCGTGGACATCACCCCCGGCAGAAGCGCCGGCGCCGAAAGGTGGTTGGTCGCATCGACCAGTGTGCGCCCCTCCCAGTCGGGAAGTCCGGAAAGGGCCGCCGCGGTCCGTTCGCCCGGGACCGCGAGCACCACGGTATCCTCGACCGCAGCCTGGTAACGGGTTCCCGCGGAGGCTGCAGGGCCGAGGGTGTGCAGCACGTCGCTCAGGTTGTCTGGGCCACGACTGTTGCTCAGGACGACCTCGTGGCCCGACGCGATAGCCCTGGTCGCAAAAGCCTGGGCGAGCTGCCCGGCACCGATAACCCCGATCCTCATCCAGCCCCCCATCATCGTTCGGTCGACAACCGACCACCATGTTCCGAGTCAATTCCCACCGTCGGGCAGACTCCAATGCCAATGTTGGATTCGCTCATGCGACAAACGCATACCGACCTGTCCTGGTGCCTCGCGCCATCTGCCCACCTTGTGTATGGAATGGGCACGGCAGCTGCCGTCTCGCTGCTCTTGTCTCGGCGTCAGTAGGACCCTTTGAAAAGGTGGGATCCGACCAGTGGTCGGACCCCACCCTTCTCCCCTTGACGGGGCTGCGCCCATCGGCACGCCCCAGCGGGATGGGGTGCTCGCATCAGTAACAAGGCACCAGGTCGGCCACGCCTTCGTTCAGCACGCCTGTGCCGCCGACCAGTTGCACGTTCGTCGCACCCAGGCCGAGGATGTCGTCCAGCGTTGCGGGGGGTACGCAACCGGTAGGGACCTCGAACAGTGCCGAGCCCGTCGAACCGGCCCACGGGCCGGCGGACAATGCATCCGGATAATTGAGCCCCGTGGTGAGGAACACCGTCGACGCGTAAGGTTCGGCCGGGTTGGATCCGTCCGTGTTGAAGAAGGCTTCGTCAAGCGCTCGGGCGGTCGCATACCGATCTCCTCCGCTCACCCGCACGAGGTCCGGGGTGACGTTCGAAAGATCAGCGAAGACCTTGAGCGAAACTGCTCCTGTGCCTCCGGCCACGACGATCGAGGTCACTCCCAGCGCCTCGAGCGCTGCATCAGCGTATCCGGAACCGTATTGCGACTGTCCGTCGACGAGGAGGATCGGGACGCCCTGCGCCGCGGCGACCGCACCGGCCGACAGCGCATCCGGGTACGTGGCTCCGGTGGCGACGAAAGCTGTGCTCGCTCCGGCTGAGAAAGCTTTCGTGTCGATGATCCGGCTGGTTTCATAACGGTCCCATCCGGCCCAGCGCTCCACCGGCGCCAGATGACGAAGGGCGAGGAAGACCGGACCAGAAACAGCGCCCGTTCCACCCACCACGATGATCCGCTTCGGCTTGAGGTGACCGATCTCAGCGGCGACGACTTGCGGCAGCTGATTCGGGTCGGTGAGAAGGATCGGCCCCCCGAGGTGCGCGGCCGCTGGGCCGGCCGACAACGCGTCGGCGAAGGATGCTCCCGAAGCGATGAACACGATCGGTGCGCCGCTCGGGAAGGCCTGCTCGGCGACGGCCACGCCGGTGGAATAGCGATCCGACCCCGACACCCGAGCGGTCACGGGTGGGGTGAGCGTGGCATCCACCCGCACGAGTCCGGTTCCACCCACCGTCACCCGTGAAGTCGTGTGGAAAGCAGAGAGCGGAAGCGACGAGCCGTTCACGGTCGACGTGGGCGGAGCAGCGATATCGACGTCATACGCCGCGGCCGGAATATCAGAGATCACATAGTTGCCGGACGAGTCCGACGTTCCCGAGATCTGCTGGACCACGTTCCCGGTCGCATTCCTCTCCGTCACTGTCGCTTTCGCGCCCACGACCGGTTGGCCGTGATCGTCCGCAACGTGCCCACCGATCTGATTCGGATAGGCGAAGGCGAAGTCGAGGAACGGCACAACAGCCCCGGCTTTCGCTATCGGCTGTGCCCCAGCGGGCATCCTGCTGCCACCCCAGTAGGCGTCGTGATAGGCAGGGTCCGACCCGGTGTAGTGAAAGAGGAGGGTGTACCAGTTGCCTTGCGTCACGACGAAGGGGATGCTGAAGTTTCCGGATGCATCGGTCGCCACGGCCGGGGGCGCGGTCGGGTCCGGACCCGAATAAAGGAGGCCGCCGTACGGATTGCTCCGGACGAGCGTCACGAGCACTTCGCCCGCGTGCGCAGGTCGCGGATTGGCGTTCGACTCGTCATTGAACGACACGTTTCCGCTGATCGTGACCGATTCCGTCATCGTGACCGAGACAGGATGGGGAGTCTGACCGTTGTAGAGGCTGGCGTTGCCCGTCGTCGGCAGGTACGTCGGATCCGCCGTGTCGGTGAATGTCAGCTGGTATTCGCCGAGGTGCATGAACGGTATCGCGAAGTCGCCGGCCGCGTCGGTCGTCACCCCCGACTCCACGGGAGCGCCCCATGTCGCACCGGTCGCGCTGTATGTGTACGAGATGTCGATGTCCCCTGCTCCCGCAGACTTCGCTGTCGACCCGAGGTAGACGTGCCCGCTCAGGGTCTGCTGCGGAAACAGCGCAACATTGTTCGTCACGTCGGCGCCCGCCATGAAGTCGACACCGACCGAACGATCCTCGTACCCCTGGCCGATGAAATGGAAGTCGAGGCGATATGAGCCGGCGGCCAGGCCGGGAAGGGAGTAGCTTCCATCTGCCGCGGTCGGAACGGGATTCGACTCCGGACCGAGCGTGTAGCCGACCCATGCAGCTCGGCTGTAAGAGACGGTGACCTGGCCGGCGCCTGCCGGAGCGCCGCCCGTCCCCAGGGTGACGACACCGGTGATGGCAGCGTTGGCCGGAAGCGTCATGTCGACGCCCGAGGACGAAGCGCTGACGAAGTCAGCCGCGGTGGTAGAGATCTTGTTCTGCCACAACTCGCTGCTGAATGCCCCGGAGCCGTTGTACTGGAAGAAGAGCGGCCCCTGGCTGCCGGCGGGAACGCCGGTGATCGTGTAATTGCCGGACGCATCGGTCGTCGCCTGGATCGACCACGGCATGTCGACCCACTGCGTGCTGTATTCGACAGTGACCTCGCCGGCTCCAGCGGCAACCCCGGACGTGCCCAGTGAGACATGCCCCGAGATCGTCGTGGTGGGAGCCGTGTCTGCCGACGCCGGCGCAGGCTGGATGGCCGTGAGCATCGTAGTGACAGCCAGTGCACCGGCAACTATCAGTGCGCGCAATCGACGCGAACGTGAGGTGTAACGTTCCACCTTGAACTCCAGACACTCCGAGAGCATCCTGAAGCTCCATGCAGAATCTACACGGCGACGGGCGTGCCAGTTTCACAAGGGACGGCAACAGATTCAGACGGCAACGTCTCGTGCTTTGGCGGATCCGCTACAACCACATCGGGTTGGGGGAAGGGTTGTGTCCCGACCAGTGGTCGGGACACAACCCTCTGCGCTTGACGGGGCTGCTCCCATCGGCAGACCCTGACGCAGTATCGCCTCAGGCAGCTACTCGGCAACTCCGCCCAGTTGAACCATACTGTCGCTGATGGCTGATCTGTTCTCGAATTGGTATGGTGAGTGGCATGAAGACGCCCACCATCACCACTCGGGTCTCGCGGGAGCTCGGCACCGCCATCAACCACGGGATCTACCAGCCGGGCACGCGCCTGCCTGGTGAGCGCCTGCTTGCCGAGAGCATGCACGTGAGTCGCAGCACCATCCGCATGGCGCTCGAAGACCTGGAGCGCCAGGGTCGCGTCGCACGCTCGCCGCAGCGCGGGTGGTTCGTGCCGAGCCCGACCGTCGGAGAGCCTCCGAGCACGTTGCAGAGTTTCACCGAGATGGCCCGCCAGCGGGGCCACCACCCCACAGCCCAGGTACTGGAGGCGACGGTCAGGTCGGCGACATTCGATGAGGCCGGCAGCCTGGGCATCGCCCCCGGCGCCGAGATCCTCGAACTCGTGCGGCTGCGTGGCATGAACGCGACGCCGATCTGTGTCGATCGCAACCTCATCCCACTTTCTCTGAGTCAGCCCTTGCTCGATCGCGATCTCAACGATGTCTCGTTGTACGAGAGCCTGCAGACGTTCTGCTCGGTGAGCATCTATCGAAGCGCCTACAGTGTGCAGGCTGACGCAGCCACAGCTGAAATGGCGGGATTGCTGCATATTCCCCAGGGCAGTCCGGTGCTCGTCGGCACCGAGATCGCGTACGACCGGGCAGGCGCGGCCGTGCTGCTGGGACTGAACACTTACCGGGGTGACGCGTACCGTTTTCACGCCGACCTGTACCGCGCGGAGTAGGCGCCGCGCGGCATCGTGACAGAAAGAGGCCTCCGACCCAGCGAGCGGGTCGGAGGCCTCTTTCGTCTCCTCGGCTCAGAGCAGCGGAGGGAGGATGTCCTTCTGCAGCTCGAGGAATTCATCGAGCATGGCGACAGCGCGGTTATGCGAGTCGACCACCGGGTCGAGCAGGATCGCCTGCAGCAGCTTCGCCTTCGACTGTTCGGCGTATGCCTGGACCAGCAGCTTGTGGATGCTGCCCTGCAGCCGCACCATGGCAAGGATGCCCTCCGGGAACTCCTCCATCGCGACAGGAACCAGCTCGCCGTTCTCGACTTTCGCCGGCACCTCGACGACCATGTCGTCGGGCAGGCCCGGGATGGCGCCGCGGTTCGGCAGGTTCACGGCCGGGAGGTCGCGCTCGACGCCGCACGCCACCCACTCGATGATCGGGATCGCGAGTTCCTCCGACGAGACGATGGGACGATCTTCGAGGGTGGCCCCGAGCGTCTTCTGCGCGTGCTTCGCCGGCTGGTAGGGGCGCTCCGTGTCTGCGAACCGGATCTCGTAGTACCACTCAGGCGTCGCGGCACCGTCGCGCCAGGGCGAACCGTCGGCAGGGTCGTGGAAGTACTGGAGCTGCGCGGGGACGTAGTCGTCGGCCCACGAGATGTACTCGCCGATATGGTTGGCACTCGGCGAGGGCCACAGGCCGAAGCGACGGAAGAGGATGCGCGAGAGACCGACCTCGTGCCAGTCCGAGACCCAGTTGGCGTCGTGCTCGAGCTCGCGCAGGCGCGGGTAGAGGTCTTCGCCCGTCTTGCGGTCCCTGATGCGCTGGAACCAGGTGAAGTGGTTGATTCCGCCTGCCGCGAGGTCGAGCTCGTCGAGCGGAGTGTCGAGGAGGGCGGCGATCTGGCGGGCGCCCTGGAAGTAGCCGTGGCACAGTCCGACGACCTTCACGTTGGTCAACCGCGTGATTGCCTCGCACACCTTGTGCTCCGGGTTCGAGAAGTTGAGGAACAGCGCGTCCGGTGCGAGCCGCTCGATCGCGCGAGCGATCTCGAGAAGGGGGCCGAACTGGCGCAGAGCGTGGAAGAGGCCGCCGGGGCCGCCGTTCTCGCCGTAGACCTGACGGAAGCCGTACTTGCGCGGCACAGTGAAGTCCTGGGACCAGTAGTGGTACCGGTTCATCTCGATCGCGGTGACGACGAAGTCCGCACCGGTCACTGCCTCATCGAGGTCGGTGGTCGTCGAGACCGTGGCCGCGTGGTCGAGCTGCCCCATGACGTGGCGCGCGTAGCTCTCCATCTCGACGAGAGGGGCGGCGGAGACATCCATGAGCACGAGGTCGAGACCCTTCTGGGCGATCGGCTTGCTCAACAGGAGGTCGCGAATGATGGTGCCTGCGAACTCGCGGCTGCCTGCGCCAATCAGTGTTACTTTCATGTGCTAGTTTTCTCCGCTCTGGATGTGGTTGTCGTTCTGTACCTGCGCGATCCTGCGAGCCACAGCGACGGCTCCCAGCACAGGTGGTCTGTCGAGGATCTTCACGGAGAGTCCGCTCCGGTCGTCGGCGAGTGCCGCGCGGAACGCATCCTGAAGTCGGGGCTGGCGTTCGATCACAGAGCCGCCGGCGACGACTGCTTCGGCGGAAATCCCTCGTTCGATGAGCTGATGGACGATCCTCCCGAGGTGGTCACCGGCATCGCGGATGACCTCGGCCGCGAGCGCGGAACCCTCGTCGGCGGCTGCGAAGACTTCGGGAGCGTGGCGGCCCCATTCTTCGGCTGACGCGGCGCTGCTGACGGCCAGCGCCAGTTCGTCGCCGTTCCGCGCTGCGAACGACGCCATCAGGCGTCGGCCGAGCTGATCGGCAGCTCTCCCCCGGTCGAGATCGCGGAGCACAGCCTTGCTGGCGTCGCGCACGAGTCCGGGTGCACTGCCCTCATCGCCGAGGAGCCAGCCCCAGCCTCCCGCGGTGACGAGGTCGCCGTTGGAATCGCGAGCGGTGGCGATCGATCCGGTACCGACGACGACGCCGATCGCTCGCGCGTGGCCCATGGCGGGCGGGATGAGTTCTGAGTCGTTCAGGACGACGACGGGGCCTGCGACCCGGGCCTTCAGGGCGTGCTCGAGCTCTCGGCACTGGTCGGTGTTCTCGCAACCATGCGCGCCGACTGCAAGCGGCGCGGTCAGGATGTCCGGGCCGAATCGCTCGACCAGCAGCCCACGCAAACCGACAGCGTCGGCCTGGAAGTCCCCGAGGCCCGATCGCCACGACGAAGAGGGGACGACGATCTCCTGGAGGCCGGAGACGGACTCCGCAGATCCGCCAGCCGGGGCTACGACGACGTGTGTCTTCGTCCCGCCGATGTCGACGCCAACCACTTGGCTCATCAGTTCTTCCTCAAAATCGGTCCGTGCAAGGCTCGCCACCGTCGGCGGCCCACCCACGCTAATCACATGCAGCCCAGTTATGCCAGTTCAGGGGCGATTAACAACCAGATCTCAGACTGGTCCGGTTCCGAACTCCGCATTCAGGGGGCTATCAGGTGGCATGACGGAGGCTTAGTTGCTCGAAAATGCCAGTCGGCCGCGATTAGGGCCGGTGGCAATACCGTACCAGTCGCGGGAATGGTTGTTATTTCGTCCCCAAGTGGACTAACTGAGCTGGTTAAGAATAGCGTTGCCCCGCGCCGCATATCGGCGTGAACGATAGGCGATGAGTTAAAGGAGACTCGCATGAAGAAGCTTCACCTCGCTGGAGCGATTGCTGTGGCGACCGGATTGGCCCTGGGCCTCGCAGCCTGCGCGCCAGGCGGGCCCACGGCGGCCGGCTCTACCCACGCGGTCTCGAAAGACGTGTCCGGTAAGGACGTCACGCTCAAGATCCTCGACTTCTGGCAGAACGACGAAGGCAAATGGATGGACGCCGTCGTCAAGGACTTCGAGAAGCAGCACCCGAACATCACGATCAAGCGCACCACCCAGGACTGGGGCCAGGTGATGAACACGGTCAACCTGCGTCTCGCCGACCCGAACGGACCGGACATCGCGCTGGTCAACAACGGCTGGCAGTCGATGGGAACCCTTGCCAAGGGCGGCCGGATCCTGAACCTCGACGCGTACTCGAAGCTCTACGGCTGGGACAAGGAGATCCCCAACACCATCGCGCGTCAGAGTGAGTTCACCCCTGACGGCAAGGCGATGGGCACGGGCTCACTCTTCGCCACCCCGGCGGCGCGTTCGTCGCTGATCGGGCTCTACTACAACAAGGCGATCCTCGATCAGCTCGGGCTGCCCGTGCCGACCACCCTGGCCGAGTTCGAGAGCGACGCGGCGGCGGTCAAGGCGGCGGGCAAAGTTCCGATCTCGTATGGCTCGCTCGACAAGGGGTCGGCGACGGCGATGCTGTTCGCGACGCAGAACCTGTACGCATCGGCTGACAAGATCGGCAACTTCGTCTACTCGAGCGGAAACGTCCCGATCAAGGACACCGGCATGGTCCAGGCTGCGACCGATGTGAAGAAGTGGGCGAACAGCGGCTGGTTGACGCCGAACTTCGCGGGCGTCCAGTACGCGGACGCGCAGAATGAATTCGTCTCCGGCAAGGCGGCCTTCCGCTTCGAGTACACCGGTTCGCTGGTCTTCAGCGAAGCGCAGAAGCAGACCTTCGGCTACGTGCAGCTGCCCCAGGTCGATGGCGGCAAGGTCGTCGGCACCGGTGCATCCGCCGCCAACCTGGCGATCTCATCCAAGTCGAAGAACCCGGATGCGGCTGCCGCATTCCTGGACTTCATGGCTAGCAAGACTGCGGCCCAGGAGGCTGTGAATCACGGCTTCCTGCCGCTCCTGCACACCGGCCTGACCATCCCGACCGGCAACCCGGAGTTGGCGAGCGAGATCAAGGGCCAGCAGTCACTCGACAAGGGCAACGGCTACGTGCCCTACTTCGACTGGTCCACGCCGACCATGCTCGACACCATCGGTGGCCAGCTGCAGCAGCTCTATGCAGGTCAGGTCACGCCGCAGCAGCTCTCGGATGCCGGTCAGAAGGACTACGACGCCTTCCAGGCGCAGCTGGCGAAGGGCTGAGACCATGACGTTGTCCGATCTGGTGCAGCGGCAGGAGACTCCTGCCGCTGCACCAGCGGCAGACCGTAAAGCCGGCGGCCCGTCCAAGCGGAGGCACAAGCTGTCGCCGCTCGTGCGGCGGCGCCGCTGGCTCGGCCTGGCGTTCGCGGCTCCGGCGCTCGTGTTCTACGGGTTCGTCGTGATCGTCCCCATCCTCCAGAGCCTGAACTACTCGTTGTACAGCTGGGACGGCGTCAGCGCCGCCCGCTGGATGGGCCTCAGCAACTACGTGTCGTTCTTCACGGACCCGGCTCTTCTCGAGTCGCTCGGTCACGTGCTCGTCCTCGTGGTGTTCTTCTCTCTCATCCCGATCGCGCTCGGACTCATCTCCGCAGCGCTGCTCGGCCGCGGAAGAACGGCGGGCAGTGGTGTGTACCGCTGGCTGCTCTTTCTGCCGCAGGTGCTGACGAGCGTCGTCGTCGCCGTGATCTGGAAGCGCATCTACGGGCCGGACGGCCCCCTCAACTCCGCCCTGCGCGCCGTGGGTCTCGGAGACCTGGCGAAGAACTGGCTGGGTGACTTCACCTGGGCGCTTCCGTCGCTCGGCGTGATCGGAACCTGGACGGCGCTGGGCCTCTGCATGGTGCTCTTCGTCGCCGGCGTCGCCGCCATTCCGAACGAGCTGTTCGAACAGGCGAGGATCGACGGGGCCGGACCGATCCGGGAGTTCATCTCGATCACCCTCCCCAGCCTCAAGGGTCAGGTCGCCGTCGCGCTGACGCTCACCATCACCGGGGCACTGAGAGCGTTCGACCTTGTCTGGGTGACCACGCAGGGCGGGCCCGGCACCTCCACCACGACCCCTGCCCTGCTGCTCTACCGCAAGGCGTTCCTGAACCCCGACGTCGGAATGGCCGCAGCGATCGGCATCATCATCGCCATCGTCTGCCTTCTCGTCGCCTTGATCATCACCCGACTTTCCGAGGAGAAGAACGCATGATCTCCCGTGCAGAGCGTCTGCTGAACCACAGCGTCCTCATCCTGGTCTCGCTGTTCGTGTTGTTTCCGGTCGTCTGGTTCCTGTTCACGGCCCTCAGCCCGGATCGCAGCGGCCAGATCGATCTTTTCCGCCCGCAGTTCGGCAACTTCATCACCGCGTGGAACGAAGGCGGATTCGGATCGGCGATGTTGGCGTCCGCCGTCATCACCCTCGGTGCCGTCGTCGGCCAGACCGTCCTCGCCGTCCTCTCGGGGTTCGCGTTCGGTGTGCTCGGGGTCGTCGGCCAGAAGGTGATCTTCCCGCTGGTGCTGTTCGGACTGATGATCTCTGCCGAAGTCTTCATCATCCCGCTCTACTACACGTTCCAATCGATGGGTCTCACGAACACATGGCTCGGCCTCATCATCAGCCAGATCGGCATGGGCGTGCCGTTCGGTGCGTTCTGGATGCGCGCGACCTTCCGCGCGGTTCCGCCGTCGCTCATAGAGGCGGCCCAGATGGACGGCGCCCGGTCGTGGCGGGTCCTCTGGCAGATCCTGATGCCGATCTCGCGGCCCGCGGTGCTGACACTCGCGCTGCTGTCGTTCATGTGGACGTGGAACGACTTCTTCCTCTCGCTGGTCTTCATCGCCGACCCGTCTATCCAGCCGGCAACCCTGGCACTCGGTGTCTTCCAGGGCAAGAACACCCTCGACGTGAACCTGCTGGCTGCCGGCTCACTGATCGTCGCGATCCCCGTGCTCATCCTCTACGTGTTCTTCCAGCGCCACTTCATCAGCGGCGTACTCAACGGCGCGATCAAGGAGTGAGCTGACTCGCTCAGCCCGCCCGCCGTTCCCCAGACAAGGAGTCCCTATGCGCATCGCGCCCGAAATCCTCGAGACCCCCGACGATGTCGGCCTCGCGGCCGCCGAACAGATCGCCGACGCGATCGCTGCGTCGACGGCTGCCGGGCGGATGTTCGTGCTCGGCTGCCCGACCGGCCGGAGTCCGCTACCCACCTATGAACAGCTGGCAAGACTCGTCGGCGAACGCGACCTCGACCTCAGCAACGTGGTGATCGCCCTGATGGACGAGTACGTGGAGCAGTTCGACGGCGAGTACCGTGCTGTCGATCCCGCGCTCAAACACAGTTGCGTCGGATACGGGGAGCGCGACATCCGCGACCGCCTGAACGCCGGAGCGCGACCGGAGCACCGCATCCCAGCCCAGAACCTCTGGTACCCCGACCCGCGCGCAGCCGACGGCGAATACGACCGGAGGCTGAAAGAGGCGGGCGGCATCGACATCTTCCTCCTCGCATCCGGCGCCTCCGACGGCCACATTGCCCTCAACCCCGTCGGCTCGGGCGCGAACACCATCACCCGCGTCGTCGCGCTCGGAGACGACACCCGGCGCGACAACCTCGGCACGTTTCCGACGCTGCGAAGCCTGGACGAGGCACCCCGCCACGGCGTGACAGTCGGGATCGGCACCATCCGCGCCCTCGCCCGCTCGGTGATCATGGTGGTCACCGGCGAGCACAAGCAGTCGACCGTTCGCAGGCTGGCGGCGGCCGACACGTACGAGCCCGACTGGCCGGCCACAGTGCTCACGCAGTGCGATTCGCCCCGCTTCCTCGTAGACCGCAGCGCCGCCGCACTGCTGCAGACCGCCCTCTGATCCACTTCGTTCCGAAAGGAATCACCCCATGCATGTCCCCCCGTTCGACGTCGACGACGTCCTCGAGGCGCTGACCCTCGAAGAAAAGGCGTCGCTGCTCTCCGGTGTCGACGACTGGTTCACCCAGACCATCGACCGCCCCGGGCTGCCTGCCGCAGTCCCCGCAATCGAAGTCGGCGACGGGCCGCACGGACTGCGCAAAGAGACCGGTGTCGACATGGTCTGGGTGCCGGCGACCGGGTTCCCCACGGCATCCGCGATGGGCGCATCCTGGGACAGGAACCTGGTGCGCAGGGTGGCCGCAGCGATCGGCGAAGAAGCTCGGGCCGAAGGAGTTCAGGTCGTGCTCGGACCCGGCGTGAACATGAAGCGCTCGCCGCTGGGCGGCCGCAACTTCGAATACTTCTCTGAAGACCCGATGCATTCGGGCGAGCTCGGCGCCGCGTACGTCGAGGGCATGCAGTCGACCGGCGTCGGAACGTCGCTGAAGCACTTCGCGGCGAACAACCAGGAGATCGAGCGCACCCGGATCTCGGTGATCGCCGATGAGCGCACGCTCAGGGAGGTATATCTCGCCGCCTTCGAACGCGTCGTCCGCCGTGCCGAACCGTGGACGGTCATGTGCTCGTACAACCGAATCCTCGGCGTGCATGCGTCGGAGAACCGCTGGCTCCTGACCGAGGTGCTGCGCGATGACTGGGGATACCAGGGCGCCGTCGTCTCCGACTGGAACGCCGTGCACAACCGCGTCGCCGCGGTGCGAGCAGGCCTCGACCTCGAGATGCCGGGCACGCAGGGGCAGACGGATGCGGAGATCGTCGCCGCCGTGAGGGAAGGCTCGCTCGACGAGTCCATCGTCGATGACGCTGCACGGCGTGTGCTGACACTGGTCGCCCGGACATACCCGGGAGCCGATCAGGTCGACGGGTCCGTGATGGCCCTCGGTCACGTTGCGGGCGACCGGCTCACGCCGGCGCAACTGTCCGAGTTGCGCGCCGACGAGCACCACGCCCTTGCCAGGGAGGCGGCGGCCGCGTGCGTCACTCTGCTGCGCAACGAGGTGGCCGCATCATCGGGCGACGCCGTGCTGCCCCTGGCAGAGCGCGGAGGCTCCATCGCGGTGATCGGCGCCTTCGCCGAGCACGCCCGCATCCAGGGCGGCGGATCGTCCGGGGTCGACCCGACCTTCATCGACGTCCCGCTCGAAGAGATCCGCGCTATCGCAGGCGATCGGGTCGTCTCCGCCCCCGGCTACGTGTACGCGACGAAGAACGCCTACCAAGATGACAACCTCGCCATCCTGGCCGCCCACGGAATCGCCCACGATGAGAGCAAACCGAAGGTAGCCAGGCGCTCGGCGACACTGGCGAAAGAACTGCAGCTCGCGGAAGCAGTGCAGCACGCGGGGCGCGGGCCGCTGTCGGAGACCGCCCGACGTCTCATCGAAGACGCGGTCGCGGTGGCGGAGCTGGCCGAGTCGATCGTCGTGTTCGCCGGCCTACCGCTCTCGTACGAGCAGGAGGCGAACGACAGGGACTCGCTGGATCTGCCCGCTGACCAGCTTGAATTGATCTCTCGGATGGCCGACGTGCGGGAGCGCACCGGCGCATCCCTGACCGTCGTGCTCTCAAACGGCACCCCGGTCTCGATGGATCCGTGGCACGACCGGGTCGACGCCATCGTCGAAGCGTGGCTGAGCGGCCAGGGAACGGGCCAGGCCGTCGCCAGGGTGCTGTTCGGGCGGGTGAATCCCTCCGGCAAGATCGCCGAGACCTTCCCGTTCGCAGTGGAGGACACCCCCGGCTTCCCCAACTGGGTCGGCGAACGCGGAACGGTGCTCTACGGCGAGGGCGTGTTCATCGGCTACCGCTGGTACGACGCGCTGAAACGTGCTGTGCGGTATCCCTTCGGGCACGGCCTGTCGTATACGACATTCGACTACCGGGATCTCGATGTCGACATTCTGGATGAGGAGACCGGCCGGGTGCGCGTGTCGTGCACGATCGTCAACACCGGCAAGCGCGCCGGCGACGAGATCGTGCAGCTCTACGTCGGCGATCCGGATGCGGAGGTGCAGCGACCGGTGCGCGAACTGCGCGGCTTCGAAAAGGTGAGCATCGATTCCGGCGCGTCCGTTCGGGTCGTGTTCGAGCTCGAGAACCGCGACTTCGCTTATTGGGATTCCGCCGCCGAGCGCGGGGACGGACGCAACGGTCTCTGGCGCCGAGAGGGTGGCGAGTTCCGCATCGAGGTCGGGGCGTCCTCGAACGACATCCGTCTCGCGAGCGCGATCGAGCTCCCCGACGATGCGTCCATCCCGGCGCTGGTGCCCGACGCCGAACTCATCGACATCGCCGCATCCCGATTCGTCCAGGGACACGCAGGCTGATCACCATTCCACGGTGACATCACGGGATCCAGGGCGCCTTGTGCTCCCCGGCGGTGTTGCGGAACGCGGTGAAGTCCTCCTCCGCTACCGTTCCGGCACTGCCGCCGTGCCATGCCATGTCACCAGTGAGGTGCTTCACGGCGTTCGCGTCATTGTGGTTGCACTCTCATTCCTTCATCAGACGGTCGATCACGACGAGCTGTCGGATCGGTACGGCGGTGTCGAGTCGGATCCAGTCGCGCTGCAGTTCCGTGGCGACCGAGACCCAGCTCACTGGCTGGGCGCCGGCCGCCTCCATGCGCCGCAGCGCCGCGCGATGCGCTTCCTCCGACGTGCCGCCCACGGCGTCAACGACGGGATACACCTCGTAGCCCGCGCGCAGTGCGTCGAGTGTCGGGTACGTGAGGCACGCCTCGGTCCACAACGCCGAGATGATGAGCTTCCGCCGCCCGGTGGCCTCGACCGCGGCGCGGAACTCGACGTCCTCCCACGCGTTGATCTGGGTACGGTCGATTTCGGCGCTGTCGGCGAGCACGGCTTTCAGCTCGGGCACGGTCGGCGGCTGCCCGTTCGCGACGTTCACGGTGGACAGAACGACAGGCAGCCTGAAGACTGTCGCGATCTGCGCAAGCGACACGGCGTTCCGCGTCATCAGGTCGCCATCCATGGAGCGGACGGCGCCCACCTGCGTGGGCTGGAAGTCGATGACGACGAGCGCCGAGTTCTCCGGCGTCAGCAGCGGATCGGTGAACTTAGGTGAATTGGCCACCGAACATTCTGACCACCCCCATGATGCCAGCGATGATGGCGATCGAGCCGACCATCAGGGCGAGGATGGCTGACCAGCGTTCGCTCACATTGGTGCGGGCTCTGGCCGCATATCTCTCACCGAAGAGCTTCGTTCTGAGAGCGTTGTAGAAGCTTTCTACCTTCGCCGGACGGAGCAGGGAAGCAACACCGATCACGAGACAGAGAACACCCACCGCCAAGGTGGCCAAGTTCAAAGCAAGATCGCTCACCACGTAATCGTAGAGCGAAGCCCGTTCCATCCGGGCACGCCAAGTTGTAGCATGCTTTGTAGCACGTGAGCTTTTCACCCGCTCTGAGGCCAAGGTCGAGGAACCCGGCAGGGTCAAGACCGAGGAGCCCTAGAAGTCGAGGCGGGAGAGACCGGGCAAGCAGACGCCCTTCGAGGAGCCTGACCAGGACCGCGAATCCAGGTGTGGGCCAAGGCGAGCAGAAGCGACATCCAAGCGCCAGCTATGGCGCGTCGTTTTCGCATCCCTCGGAGGCCACTGTGCCAACCCTCAAGGAGCGGCGCGCGACGCTGCTCGACCAAGCCCAGACCATCATCAACTCCGCCAAGGCGGACGGTGACCGGCCTCTCGCCGACGACGAGCGATGGGTGAGTTCGACTGGGAGGTCGACGGTGCGCCCGTCGATGCAGGCCGCTCCCAGGCGTGGGGAGTCCCGATCATCCCGGTCCCCGGCGTGGCCGCTGGCACCGCCTGGGCTCTCGGTGAACCAGGTGGTGTTCAGAGCCGAACTTCGATGTGCGCTTGATGCCCTCCGCCCGGTCGGTGTCGTCAAGATCACCATCGGTCCGTGATCATGCTGCGCAAGGTTGGCCCCGCCGAGGTGAAGGCAGGGCCGGAGGCTGCACTGAAGGAACGCGAGTTCGTCGCGTACCCGTCCACATTCACCCGCACGCCCGACAGCTACGGCGAGGTGGTGAAGGCGGGTGCCTTCGCCAATACCATCGCCCAGTGGAAGGCGAGCGGAAACGTGATGCCCGGCCTCTTCGCGCACAGGATGGACGACCCCAGCATGTTCGTGGCAGGCGCTACCGACATGGGGGAACACGACCATGGCTGGTGGGTGCGGGGCGTCTTCGATGCCACGCCCACCGCCCTGCAGGTCTACTCGTTGGTGAAGTCCAAGCGGCTGAGCCAGTTGAGCTTCGCGTACGACGTGATCGACCAGGGGAAGGTGACAGTCGGCGACGGGGAGCAGGCCAACGAACTGCGAGATGTCCGGCTCCACGAGTTCTCCTTCGTCCCGATCTGTGCGAACTCCGACACGAGCGTGGTCGCCGTCAAGAGCACACCGACCAACCGTGCTGCCACGCAGACCCTGATCCTCAGGCTGGCGATCCTCAGCGCGCACCCCTAGGCCGTGTCTCCCAACCGCGGCCGCGCTGGCGGGCCCTGTCTAGTGAACAGGGCAGGATAGTGTCCTCATCGCCGGGGTGGGTCTATGTACCGCTCCACGAGCAATGGGCGTTTGAATGGGTTCCTGAACACCACCCGCGCCAACACCAGTAGGGGTCCGTGCAGTTTCGTTTCGTGACCGAAGCTGTCCTGACGGCTCTGAGCCTTGACTGGACCTTCGGTGAACTGCGGGCCAAAGGAATATTCGACTTCCTTGATCTTGTCATCACTGAGCGGGCCGGTTCGGTGCTGTACCAACTGGACATTGACGGTCCACCAATTCCGGTCGTCGTCGCTGTTGCCGAGAGCGGGAGTAGCGGTGTGGGTGAGGAAGACGCCCTGTCGTCTCCGATACTCGTTCTCGCGAAGGAGGTCCCACTGGTCGGTGGTCCACGCACGGGCGTCGAGTCGTCTGAGCCGACGCTCGTCGTAGGCGATCATGACCCCCCCGACAACGATCAGACCGCCAGTGATCACCCAGCCGACGGGATGTACCTCGCCCGCAGCAAAAGCTAGGGCGAGAACACCGCTGACGCCGGCTGCGGCGACCAACTCCGCGATCCGGCGTAACCCGGTATCGCGGGTCGAATCCAAGGGGCTGGGGTAGCGGTCCATCCATGAATACTACGAGGGAGAACGCCATCGGCACACGAGGTTCGTTCCACAGCCCACCGGGCGCAGGAGCAGCAGGCTCGTGCGGGAGGGGTGTCGGGATCCCGCCATGCTCGACTCGGGCCCACTTCCCCCGGTAGCTGTCCGGTACCCCCGAGGAATACCCACCCCGGGTCGAAGGTCTCAGATCGAGCAGAATCAGTGCGCAACTGGCGTCCGTGAGGCAATGACCACCTCGGCAGCCGCGTGCAGTATGTCTGCGGCGATCTCGAAGGTGAGATTGCACAGCCGGGCAGTTTCATCGTTCGATCGATGAATCCGACGCGTTCGAATTGAGATTTCGATGTCTTGATAGTCCATGTTGTGAACGATGCTGTTTCGAACTGTGAAGAACTCGTCCAGCGATTTCAACCGTTCGAGTGGCACCCGCTCAGCGGCGATTCCGAGGCAGTTGCGTACGCGCTTCTCGAGGTCACCGCTGCCCTGAAAACTCGCCTTCGCACGGGCACCGAGGTAGTAATCCATAAGACCCCCAGCAGGGTCGGCGCTCAGAACGGCGTCCCGCATGGATGCGTCCGGCTGCGACGATTTCATCTCCTGGTTGAGGAAGGCAACGTACTGCCCACGTGCACCTGTCTCTCGCGGGATGAGATAGCGCCCAGCGTCATTGATGAGGCGCTTCATCGATGCGTCTAGGCCGCTCGAGGTGAATACGATTGCAGCCCGGAGAAGGTCGACCTCTTCCTTTGCCATGCGCCCTTGCGCGTTGGCGTTCGCTTCTCGTCTGGCCTGCGACATCGACTGCACCACGTCGAAAATGCCTGACACACTTTCGTGTGCACCACGAAGGTAGCGGTAGGCATTGCGTATCTCTGGAACTCGAGCCTTTGGGCCCGGACGAAGGTCCGCGATGACTACCATGAGCCGAATTCTAGGGTTGCCGGGCTCGTCCGCCGTGGAGGTCCGCCCAAGTGCACTCGCATGCTGCAACGCGCGTAGGGGTCAACCGTAGGGGTCAAGTGCTCCGGAAACGATTCAGGGGCCACCTCCGATGTCTCGGAAATAGCCCCTGATCTGCTATTTATTTGGTCGGGCTGACAGGATTTGAACCTGCGACCCCTTGACCCCCAGTCGAGACCCGCGC
This sequence comes from Leifsonia sp. McL0618, assembly GCF_049994905.1. Lineage (GTDB taxonomy): Bacteria > Actinomycetota > Actinomycetes > Actinomycetales > Microbacteriaceae > Diaminobutyricibacter. The sequence goes on from NZ_CP188258.1 coordinate 2,834,073, forward strand.
GTGGGGTGAATAGCCATGTGTTTACTGGGGATGAGTGGGTGCTCGCCGGTGTTTGGGGCGGTTCGCAAGCGAATGAGATTTCCGGACGTTTCCGGGCATTTCCCTAAACTTCCCGATCCATAGTGCCCCGATGTTGCCCACTATTTCGAGCGGCGAACGGGGCAACCGATGGCGCCCGAAGTCACGATCCGTGGATATGAAGCACCAGTCATGCGCTCAGACTAAGCGTCACTACCGTCGTCAGTCGCCTGATTCTGGCAGCCCCTCGTCGCTGTCCTCTGGGTGAAGAAGCCGCTCGAGTTCGGCATCCATCTCTTTCTCGATCGCGTGCGCGTCTCGGATCGCCTGAAAGAGTTCCTTGTCGAACTTGTCTTCGTCGCCCATGCCCTCATGGTGCCACCTCGACGTGCAAGGTCGGAGGACCGCCCTGGCGATCCTCCCGCCGCCGACTCACGACCGAATCGGATGTTCGATCATGTTCGCTAGTTGCCCAAGAACCAAAGCTGACAATTAGAACATACTTCTCCCTTCGCGGCGTGTCGAACAATCAATACCGCGTTTGCCGGGTGGATTGTGTTAACGCGCGGAAAGCGAATCTCGGCCGACGGAATCGACCGAATGTACAGAACGCCGAAAGGATAGCTGACGATGAGCGTGAGACCGAAGGAACCTGGAAAGGCCATGCTCTGCGCATGTTGCGGCCTACCTCGTGACATTTACCGAGATAGCGCGAGCGCCCAACAGGTTTGCGACGAATGCAAGAGACACAGCACACGAGACTGGCATCAAGTTGCAAACATCCATTCGAAATGGGTTACCGAGCACTTCCAGGATGTGCGGAGCGAAATGCAACGACGACGCCTCGAGGAGATCGAACGCGACCGCGAGAACGCCCGACGCATCAAAGAGCTGACGGCCCAATTAGCCGACCTGTCTGACGTCGTGAGTCGAGACTATGCAAACGCCCCGATCGGCGACCTCCAGAGCTGGCTGAGGTCGCAGCTTGTGGAAGATGCACAGCAAGCGACGCGCTCAGCGTTCAGGGCCCGGAGCGCCGCAATGGCCGTCCTCTGGAACCTCGACGGATTGCATCACGAAAGCCCAAATGGTAAGACATGCGTTTGCGGCAGAAAGGTGTCCGACTGTCGCGAACTCAGGTTTCTGGCCGATTGCACTTCAACCTTGTACGGATGGGAGCAGCAGCAGCTCGACCGGCTCAAGAAAGGGCTTGAGTGCGGCCTACCCCGCGAACATCCTGAGATGGTGAAGCGCAACGGATACACGACATACCGGCGGGTCGGCTAACTGCCGTGACCTCGCGCTGGGCATAGCGTCGACGTGAACAAATACGATTCGACTGCACTGCGACAATATACGGCCGCTAGAGCGTGTTGATCAAGAGGCTGAGGCCCAGCGGGGCCAGGGCGCCCATCCTTCGGGGAGGTCGCGGAGTATGGGTTTCGCAGCCTTGAGACGTTCTACGGCAAGGTCTTGGGAGCGAGACCGCCCTGAGCTCGCGCCGTCCTGATAGGTGTACGCGTACTCGACCCATGGACGAAGTCCGCGTTCGATGGTCTCTCGATAGTTGCCACTGACTATCGCGAACACTTGGTGCTCGAGTTCGTCGGCTTCTGCCTGCCAGTTCGAGTCACAGGCGTCGCAACCGCAGACCGGATAGTGAAAGTCGTGCAGCAATCCCGCGTGCATGTAGATCCCCGGGTACGCGGTGAAGACCAACGTAAAGGACGCGCACCCTGCGCCATTCGGTCGTATCCGCACGGCCCGCACCACGTCGTGAAATGCGGGACGCAGCAAATCCGCCGCCGTCTCGACGCCCTCATCGATCTCGACGTTGTAGTTCTCGCGTAGGTGCGCGATGAGGGCTTCGGCGACGATGTGTACTGGCGCGAATCGCTCAGGATGCGTGTCAACTGAGTAGGTGTCCTCCGGAGGCGACCCGCGCCACCGATTTCCGTAGTCGATCACCTGGCCGTCAGCGTCGCGGAACACCGGTGCGTCGATAGGGGGACGGACGTAGGAGCTCACCTCGTCATCTTGCCGCACCGGCGCGATACCGGTCGAGCCAGCGTTCACGCCTGCCGAGCGAGGTCCATCAGCGTGGCGGCGAGGCCGACGGCGGCTCGGTAGTTGCGGAGGAGCTTGTCGGAGCGCATCGCGATCCCACACCACTGCTTGAGCCGGTTGAAGCAGCGCTCGACGACGTTGCGACCCTTGTAGCGTTCCCGGTGCTGGTCGCCGAAGTCGTCGGCCGGCCCCGCTTCTTGCGACGGTGCGCGATCTGATCATCACGCTCCGCCATCATCGCCACTCTCACCGCGTGGGACTGAGCCGGACAACCTCTCACGGTTGCATTGGCTCATCGTTGCGTTAGGTCGCCGCGACACGTCTCCTGGCTCGCTGCGCTCGCCCTCGCCGTCGCGTTGCGTAACCGATCCGCAGCCGGTGCGCGTCTCAGACCGTATTGTCGCGCGGCGCGGCGGTGCGGTGACGATTCGGGGGCGTCTGCGAGACGTCAGGCAAGGCACCTAGTCTCGTGGCGGCGCGATTCCTTTGCCCCGTAACGACCGCGACACTGACGATACATCGCCTGTCACCTCCACGGGTCCGCGGTGTCACAGTGGGTCGCTCCCCGGCTCGCTGGCGCTCGCCTCCGCTTAACGTCTCACGGCGAACAACGAGACGGTGACCGTGACGTCACCGACCGAGACGTCACCGTGCCGGTGGCGGGACGAGGCGAGATGGGCGGATGTGAGACGACGACGAGACGGTGACGCCGCCCTGGTACGAGAAAGATGCGCGGGAAGATACGGCAGGGGTACGGATACCTCGACTACGGAGCCTCATGAAACCTGGAGGCACGACGAGACGATACCGAGATTCAGGCTCGGTCAGGGACGTGACGCGTGATGCCATCACCTACCGCCTCGGCTTGAGCAAGCCGCACCCTCTTCGCTGCAGGGACTCACCTGGGATGGCGGTGGCGGCTGTCATAGTTGGCATGTGACTGCTGAGCAAAACCTAAACACAGAGTTGATTCACACTGGTCCCAAACGCAGTTTTGCCCTGCCCAACGCGAAGGCGATCGAGAACACAGCCGCCTCGCTCGCCGCTTCCGTGAGCGCGCTTCACAGTGCAACCGCGCTCGCCGCCGCCTCGACCATAGGGTCGAGCGTTCTGGCTAACGCGTCGCGCATGACTGGGTATCCAGACCTGTCTCGCTCAATGGGCGCCGGGCTTGCAGCTGGTGCAATTGGGAGTATTGGCGAAAATGCTCGCCGCCTCGTATCCGACGTTGACCTTAGCAACTTTGGCTCAACGATTCTTGGCACCACCGCCAGTGCGGCTGCGCTGGCGTCATTCGAGGTATTCAAACCGGGGAGCATCGCAATGAACTCGATTCCCCGATTCGACCTGAGTTCATTTACAGGATCGATTGCGGCCTCCTACGCGCCAAGCACTATCGCTCTGTCTACGCTAGCTTCGGCAGGCGTCCTGTCGGATCTGAAAAAACTCAACGCCAGCCTCACGGGCGCTGCGGGCAGTGAAATTCTGAAAACGGCGGCGGCAACCGTCGATAGCAGAATCCGCTCAGTGCAACTCGGATTCGTCTCTCCCACCGGGTCTGCCCTCGGAGGATTTGGGCGGCTCCAAACTGTCATTGAAGCTAACGAAAGCCTCCGCGCAAGCGTTGAGCGAACTCTGCGTGCTACGCAGACCGAGGGCGCATTCGGGTTCGATTTCCACGGAGTGCGGTCCGGAGCCATTGAGGTCGCTTCGATCCTCGAAACCACACCCGCGCTCGAAAAGGCTTTGCTGGAACCGCTGGAAGAAATCAAGCAGTACGAGGATCTCGACGATGAGCTTCTCCTCGACTTCGGTGAGGCCCTCGGCTGGTGGGATCAGATTCGCGCGCATCGAGTTTCGACCGCCGGCATTCTCCTGGGGTTCACGGTCGGTCTACTGAAATTCGTGACCTCGTCCGCTAGCGGGCAGCCGATTCCTGAGAATGTCTTCGAGTCGGTAGCTGCCGGGGGTGGCGTCTATTGGTACCTATCAAACTCAGCTCGACATCGGCCTTAGGAAATGCGGCTCCTGTCGATCGCCCTGAGACCTGGATCAAAGTCCAACAGGATGGGACGACTATGAAGCGATTCGCTGAACTCGAGTCTGAGGTGGACCGGGCGCATGGGCGACGGAGCATTTGGAGATGCAACGCCCCGTGACGTTGGCAGCCGTTAGCCTTCGACTATGGAGCTTGAACCGCTCAGTAGCGCCGATCGTATCGAGGTCAGTAGCGCCATCATCGGGCTCGCGACGGCGTCGAAACGGCTCGCGAACGCCGCAATTGGGCATCAGCCCGAGACACCATCAGTTGCTGCGACGTTGCTCGAAGATCGATTCAACTCAGTACGGACGTGGCGGGGCAGCGCACCAATACGCCACGCCCACGAAGATGTCTTCTTCGCCGAACTGGCAGCATTCGACCACATGCGCGCATACGTCGCGGCCATCGATTCGCCTGAGGTGTTGAGCGTGTCACTGGCAACAATCGCCCGCGGCGGCATCGAAGCGTTCGGCCGCGCGAAGTGGATGGTCGAACCGGTGAGCGCGGCCGAACTTGTCGAGCGGCATGCGGCCCTGACGATAAGTGACCTGCGCTACATCATCAAACTCCAAGCGGAGAAGAGTCTGCGACGCTGGGGCGGTAAACCCATCAGCGCTCGTGAACTCGAAGCCGATGTGAGATCCGATCTCCTTTCCCTTGGGCTGGACGAAAGGCAGGCGCCGACGCCGACCGGATTCGCCAGCGAATTGTTAGAGGAGGTTCTTGAGAACAACGGCAGGCTCCAGTACAGCCAGATCAGCTCGATCGCCCACGGAGAGAGTTTCGCAGTGAACGCCTTCCTCGACGTCCACGACGCGGACAAGTCATCCCCGACAAGCGACTCGGTTTCGTTCGGAATCCCTCGCAGTATTGCCATCGAATACGCGCTGTACCTGGCCACCTGCTGCGCATACGTTCAGAGGCTGATTATCGACATATTCAACGTCCGGGCGGACGAAGCAAACCTGTGGGATACGGCACGCACAGACTCACTCGCCCGGATCGCGGCGCTCGCGGCCAGTCGTGTGCCTCCTGCTGGCGATCGACTGCCTTAAAGGCGGAGCCGCCAACTATAAGCAGCAATCTGCCGCGAACTGGGGATGCCGGATCCGGCCGATGCTCTGCCACGCTCAAAACGATGACGAACCAGATTTTCATGCGCGACCGCCCCGCCGGGCTGTCCGCAATCGAAGAGCTACTACGGGTCCGAGGAGGCGAGCCGTCGCGAACCGGTTTCGACAGGCTCTTCGGACTCTCCGCGTTGCGGAGCGAGAGCCGTCCGTGGTTTATCGGAGCGCTCGGCGAGATTACGGTTGGGCGCGCACTCGCAGAGTTACCCGACCCTTGGGTGACTTTCCACTCGCTACCTGTCGGTGAGCGTGGGTCGGATGTCGATCATCTAGTCATCGGGCCGGGTGGCGTCTTCGTCATCAACACCAAGCATCATCGACGCGCGAAGGTCTGGGTCGGGAGCAGAACGATTTTGGTCAACGGCCGGAAAGTTCCGTACATCCGTAACTCGGAGTTCGAAGCAGCTCGAGTTGGGAAAATCCTTGCGTCAGCAGAACTTGACGAACGTGCCGTCTGGCCAATCATTGTCTTGCTCGCCCCAGCACAGGTGACGTGGAAAGCCCGGCCTGAAAACGTGACTGTCCTAGAATCCCGAACCCTCATCCGCTGGTTGAAGAAGCAGCGGCCAGTGCTATCCGAAGCCGGGATCGCACGCGTTGCCACTTACGTCGATCGCCCAGAGACCTGGACCGAAGTCGAGCGCGATGCGACGACCATGGAACGGTTCGCTGAACTTGAGTCAGAGGTGGATCAGGCGCATATGCGACGAAACCTCTGGGCGGCCGCGTTTGCGATCGCATGCGGTCTCGGCTTTTGGGTGATCGCCAGCGGGATTGCTGGCGCCGCAGTTCACTGATTGTCTCGAGTACGTGCCCAACGGACGATGGCCTAGGCACGGCCCACCCGACTCGCATCGCGCCCCTTACGGCTCGGGCGCTACACGGGCGTTGGCGATGTGAACGGCGCAACGTGGCGCCCGCATGCCGGTAAGAGCCGACCCCGTTCAACAGATTCTCGCGAGAAATGTCGTTGAGCAGGCGACAGCACTTCTGCTACTCAGCCTCGACGTATCACGCGCCGCGCTGCCGGCCCGTGGCGACGCGGAACACCAAATCTCTCCGCAACTGCCCGGGCCGAGTTCTCCTGAAAAACCTCGCCGCCGAAGACGGTCGCCGCGCTATGCGACTCAATGAACGCCTGAACGATGCCCGAAGCCGGTTTGGGGCTGCTCCTCGACCCAGGCGAGCACTTCGTCGTCTGTTGGGTCGTCCCCATCACCGTTGAGCAGATACGCGCGGATGCGGACGCGGGATTCGCCTTCCTTGATGGTCGCGTCGATAACGGCGTCAGTAGAGAGAAACAGCACCCAGTTCACGTCGCTGTCGATGTAGCGGTCATCGCATCCAAGCTCGTCCAGAAGCAAATGCAGGGCCGGGTGCAGGCCGGATAGGTCGTCAGGTCTCGCGGACGTCGGGGGTCCTCTCATATGCATCGACCGAAGGCTACGGTCTTACTCCATGCGCGGCGGCGTCGGCGCACGCTGGCTTCTCTGAAGCACCATGGATTGCACATAATGTCGCGATTGACGCGTCATTTACCGCATCAGATGTGGTCACCATGGGTAGGCCCAGATGTCTTTGTGCTGCCCCCAACCACTCGGCCGCAGTCTTGCAAGCGTCAAGGGTGGGGAGGACAGCCTGGTTGTCCGCGTTCTCGATTTCTGCCTGAACGGCATCATAGGTTGCTTGGTCGGCCGCGGTGAGTGGTCCTCCGCCATACCGTGAAAGCTTGTCCTCCGGGCCACCATCGGCGTAAAGCGCCGTGATCGTCGCGGCGGCCTTAGCGGCGGCAGTGTCACAACTCACTGAGATCGTCTCGGCCGCCGCAATCGTCTTCGGCCCGAAATCGGGGCGAGGCTTTCCACTGTTCGCGTTCACGACGACGATACCGATGATGACCGCGAGTGATCCGAGCCAAAGCCACGGCTTTACGCTATTTCTTGTCTTGACAGGAGGCGGTTGCAGGCGCCTCGGTGCTGGCGGCAGGCCTGGGGAAGCCGATGGTTTCCCCTCCCATGGCCTCTCCGGATAGAGGTTGTTCGGTGTCACGCTGGGCTCTCCCACTGCGTCATGCGTTCAAACGTGGCGAGAAATGTTGCCGGCAATTTTCCTGGGGAGGTCTCTGGCAGAAGAAAAGGCGTGCCGACGAGTTTCCATCCGTGTTGCGCGACCCTGTTGATCTCCACAGTGAGCACGTCTGCATAGCTCCGGCCGGGGATGCCGTGAATGTTGACGATGATGTACTCGGTACCGGCGGCCACGGGCTGACTATCCGCTACCTACGGAACGCGCACATTAACGCCAGGAGAACGAGGAATGGCCGACAGGCCCTACGAGGTGGTTCTGCCTGAAGCGTCTCGGATCCGGACTTCGTCACGCGGCTCCTGAGAACCCGCGGGCGACAACGATCGCCGTGAGCTTGGCGATTCCGCGTCGCACTCGATTCGAGAACGCCCCGTCGCCTCTGCTCAGGCAACCGCGACCCCGGGTGCAGACGGTGGGACAGCCTGACCCGAGTCATGACGCCCCCGCCCTCGAGGCGGCGCCCCAACGAGCACGCGACACCCTGAGTCGCAAGACGAGCACATCGCATCCGGCTCCGCCTTCGTCACGATCACGAACCGACGGCGGAGATCGTCACGCCACGGCAGCGGGGCGAGGGCGAGTTGGAGGGTGGATGGGTGTGATGAGGGTGCGGACTGAGCGAGGATGCGAGCCGGACCCGCTCGAGAACGAGCAACTGCTGCGAACGTTCCGGTCATTCCTGACCCATGCAAAGAGCAACCCTCGCGACTATGAACAGCTCGAGACTCGGCTGCACCCTAATGCTGATGGGCCCGTGTGGTTCCGCAACCAGGCGTTCCTTCGACTGTTCACCGCGATTGCAAGGGTGGCCTCCGACCAGTGGTCGGAGGCCACCCTTCTGTGCTTGACGGGGCTGCGCCCATCGGCACGGCCGGCAAGCCGCTAAGCGGCTCGTCGGAACCGGCGCGATGGGACCCAATAGTCAGCAGCGAGTGATGAAAAAGAGGAGGGCCGCCGTTAGGCGACCCTCCTCTTTTTCAGAACGTCGGGCTGACAGGATTTGAACCTGCGACCCCTTGACCCCCAGTCAAGTGCGCTACCAAGCTGCGCCACAGCCCGAAGTCATCCGACACCCGACGTTTGCAGCCGGGCGTCGAAGACAACTTGTCCATAGTACCCCGTTGTGTGGGCGGCGAAGGACACGAGAGAGCGCCCATCCAGTGCTGCAGTGGGGTACGTGTGCGGTTGCTCGAACGGGGTGCGCACGTACCGGGAGGCCGCAGCGCGCATCCGTGGAACGATCCGCGTAACACCTCTCCGAGCGCGGACCGTAGGCGCGTACGCGGACGGCCAATTGGACGACAGGTGCGCCCACCCGCTAGACGGAACTGCGCTCGATGAGCTTGGTCGGCATGATCGTCAGTGGATCGACCTCTTCACCGGCGATGAGGCGCACCAGGGTCTCTGCCATCTTTCCGCCTTGCTCGAGGGTCGGCTGCTCGATGGTGGTGAGGCTGGGGATCGAGTTCTGTGCGTAGTGATCGTTGTCGATGGAGGTGAAAGCAACATCGCCGGGGACCGAGATGCCACGCTCTCGCAGGACGTCCAAGGCGCCCGATGCGATTTGGGAGGATGCCGCGAAGACACCGTCGAAGGTGGCTCCGCTCGCAAGCAGCCGACGCATCGCGTCAGCACCGCCGCTGACCGAGAAGTCCGTGTATTCGACGCGGCTCACATCGAGACCCGCAGCGTCCGCTGCACGCCGCCAGCCGTCAAGCCGGTCGATGCCCGCCGACATGTTCTGTGGGCCTGCGATGGTCGCGAGCGCTCGCCTGCCATGGTCGATCAGGTAACGCGTTGCTGTCTGCGCCGCCGCGACATTGTCGACGTCGACGATGTAGGTGTTCGGGTCGGCGTGCCCGGCCGGTCGTCCACCGAAGACGACGGGCAAAGATGTCGCCAGCTGAACGTACGACCGGTCGTCGCTGTGATGGGAGAGGATGAGTGCCCCGTCGACGTTGCCGCCCTGCAAGTACCGACGGGTCTTCTCCGGGTCGGTTTCGGAGGCGATCAGGAGCGTCAGCGTGTAGTCCGTGGCGCTCAAGTACATCGCGACACCCTGGATTACGGAAGCGAAGTACGGGTCGGCAAAAAAGCGCGCCGTGTTCTCTGGGATCACAAGCGCGATCGTCAGCGTACGCTTGCTTGCGAGCGTGCGTGCAGCACGGTTCGGGACGTAGTTCAGCTCGACGATCGCGGCGTTCACCGCCTCGACGACGCCAGGTGCGACACGCGGGGATGCGTTGACCACCCTCGACACGGTCGACCGTGAGACCCCGGCGAGAGCAGCCACCATTTCGAGGGTCGGTGCGGGCGTTGAGGTCGACACGGCAACTCGCGATCGGCTAGAGAACGGGCGCCAGGGAGGCGGCGATCACCTGTGCGAACGCGAGGCCGCTGTCCTTGATGGTGCGAAGCTGGGTGTCGTAGTCGACTCGCACGATTCCGAAACGCTTGCCGTAACCCCATGCCCATTCGAAGTTGTCGAGCAGCGACCACACGAAGTAGCCGCGGACGTCAGCGCCATCCGCGAGCGCCTGGTTGACGGCCTCGATGTGGCTCAGCACGTACGACGTTCGTTCGGCGTCGTGCACGGCGCCCTCCGCACTGACGGCATCGTCGTACGCTGCGCCATTTTCGGTGATGTAAAGCGGCGGAAGCGTTGGGTACTCCTTGCCGAGTCGCACGAGGAGCGTGCGCAGCCCATCGGGGTTGACTTCCCAGCCCATGGCTGTGCGGGGCAGCCCGCGAAGCGGGAACGTGACATGCTCGCTGCCCACGAGCGACGAACTGGTGGGGCGATCGGTCGGCTTGAACTCGCGTTCACCCTCAACATTGCTCGGGTGCCCGCTCACCGCGTCGTCGTGATAGTGGTTCACACCCAGGAAGTCGACCGGTGCACTGATGATCTCGAGGTCGCCATCCTGGATCACTTCTGCGAGGCCGTAGTCCTTCACGTCTTCGAGAAGGTCTTCTGGATACGAACCCTCGAGGATCGGGTTCAGGAAGGCACGATTCCAGATGCCGTCGACGCGACGTGCGGCATCGACATCGACCGGGTCGTTCGGGTCCGCTGGGATCGCGTTGGTCAGGTTCAGTGTGATGCCGAGCTTGATCTCCCGACCGGCGCCCTCTGCCTGCTGGCGCAGCGACCGGACAGCGAGCCCATGAGCGAGGTGCTGGTGGTGCAGCGCAGCGAGCGCGGCCGCCGGCTCCTGACGACCCGGCGCGTGGTCTCCCGCCGCGTAACCGATGAGCGACGAACACAGCGGCTCGTTGAAGGTCGTCCAATGCGAAACACGGTCGCCGAGAGCGCCGTAGACGACATTCGCATAATCGAGGTAGCGGTAGGCGGTGTCGCGGTTCGGCCAGCCACCCTTCTGCTCAACGGCTTGCGGCAGATCCCAGTGGTACAGCGTCAGCCAGGGCAGAATGCCGACTCCCAGAAGCTCATCGACGAGACGACTGTAGAAGTCGACTCCCTTCTGGTTGACCGGGCCGTCATCCGGCTTGATGCGTGCCCAACTTGTCGAGAAGCGATAGGCCTGCAGCCCGAGCTCCTTCATCAGCGCAACATCCGCAGGCATGCGGTGGTAGTGGTCGTCAGCGCGCTCCGGGGTGTCGCCGTTTTGGACGGCGCCCGGAATTCGGGAGAAATGGTCCCAAATCGAGTCGGTCTTGCCATCCTCGTGGGCGGCGCCCTCGATCTGGGCAGCGGCGGTTGCCGATCCCCAGAGGAAGCCCTCTGGCCAGTTGATGTGGTCGGTGGCGCTCACGAGATAGTCGTCCGTTCGTGTGTGTCGGGTGTCTGAGGTTACTTGACGGCGCCGGCGCTCAGGCCCGCAACGAAGTTGCGCTGAAGAGCGAGGAAGCCGATGACGATCGGGATGCTCACGACCAGCGAGGCAGCCATGATCTGGTTCCAGAAGACGGCGGTCTCCGAGGAGTACTGCGTGAGGCCAACGGACAGGGTTCGAAGGCTCTGGAATTGTCCGGTCAGCGCCTGTGCAAAGAGCAGTTCACCCCATGCCGTGATGAAGGAGTAGACGAACACTGCGACGATGCCGGGACGTGCGACAGGAAGGATGACACGGAACAGCGTCGTCAGCGCAGATGCACCATCCATCTTCGCCGCCTCGTCGAGGTCGTGCGGAATGTTGTCGAAGTAGCCCGTCAACATCCAGACCGCGAAGGGAAGTGTGAACGTCAGGTAGGTGATGATCAAGCCGAGCAACGACCCCACCAGAGGGATACCGGTGTTCACGTGGATATTGACGAAGATGATGTAGAGCGGCAGCAGGAACAGGATGCCAGGGAACATCTGGGTCGCGAGGATCGAAGTGGTGAAGGTGGTACGCCCGCGAAACCTCCAGCGCGAAACACCGTATGAGGCGAAGATCGCGATGATCACGCTGCAGAGGCTCGCAATGGTTGACACGATCAGACTGTTGCCGAAATAGGTTGCAAGCGGCACCGTGCTCCAGATGTCGATGAACGGCTGGATCGTGAATGTGGTCGGCCACCACGTGAACGCGCCTTCGACATCGCCGAGCGGTTTCACGGACGAGATGATCATCACGTAGATCGGCACGATGACGAAGATCGATAGTGCGACGAGGATGACGACCCGAAAGACTTTGAACCCAATAGTTTCATGCACGAGCGGACCTCCGGTTTACAAAGAGCAGGTAGGCGGCGGAGACGATCATGAGGAACACCAGGAGCAGTGTTGACATCGCAGCGCCGAACCCGAAGTTCAGGTTGATGAACGAGTTGTTGTAGATGTGGAACGAAACGAGGTCGGCCGCCGGGGGTTGCCCCTCCCCGAACAGGATGGCGGGATCGTTGAAGTCGTTGAATGTCCACAGGAAGAGCACCAGGACGAGCACGCGGTTGACGCCCCCGAGCTCGGGAAGCGTGATCGAACGCCACTGGCGGAACGGCTTCGCGCCGTCGAGCGCGGATGCCTCATAGAGGTCTTGGTTGATGGTCTGCAGGCCGGCCATGAGCATGAGGAATGCGAAGGGCCAGGTGCGCCAGATGCCGACGACGACGACCGAGATGAAGGCATTCGGTCCGATCAGCCAGAATGGCAGGCTGTCCGGGTTGGCCAGGTGCAGCGTCACCAGGATCTGGTTGATCACGCCGTTCTGCTGCTGGAACATGAACTTCCACGCGATGATGCCCGCGTACATCGGGATCGCGTAAGGAACGAGGAAGATCGTTCGAAAGATCGCGCGCCCACGGAAGGTGCGCTGCAAAGCGACCGCGGCAGCCATTCCGAGGCTCCAGGAGATTCCGACGACGAGAAGGGTGAAAGCGCACGTGATTGCGAAAGACGAGAGCAGCGCCGCACCTTGGGCGTTCGTCACGCTCAGCGCGATCTTGTAGTTGCCGAATCCGATGAAGGGCGCCTGCGTCCAGTTGGCGATGAAGGCGCCGGTGAGCTGGAGGAAGCTCATCCAGATTCCCGTGATCATGGGAATGAAGTGGATGAGGATTTCAAACACGACCGCTGGGAGGATCAGAACGTACGGGAGCCAGCGGTGAATCTGTTTGCGACGGGGAAGCTTCTTGCTCCGGTTGCTGCCCGTGGTAGCTACGGGTCTGTTCGGGGCTTTCGTAATCGCCATGAACTCGGCGTGCCTTTCTGTTGTTACGGGACGCGGCCCTCACACGAACCGCGGGAGGTCCATCATCTCCCGCGGTTCGCGTGACGCACACAACCAGATTTGGGTGGGGGCGCCGAACGATGTCGGCGCCCCCAGCGCTGGCCGGGTCGTGCTTGCGTTGTGTTACTGAGTTGCGAGGACCTTGTCCTGCGCGGTCTGCAGCGCCTTCTTGACGTCGTCGCTCGTGACCTTGCCACCCGTTGCGACCGTTGCGAACAGGCCGTTCAGGGCCGTTCCAACCTGCTGCTCGAAGGCACCTTCCGAGGCAACCAGCGGGTACGGTGCCGAGGTCGTGTCGTAGATCTTCGTGAACGTCGACTCGAAGTCCTTGTCGGACGAGAAGGACGGCGCGACACCCTTGACGACCGGGATGGTTGCGTAGGGGAGGCCGATGGCGTTCTGCGCGTACGCGCTTGTCATGAAGTTGACGAACTTCAGGTCAGCGGCCTGGTTCGGCGAGTTCTTGAAGATCGAGAGGTTGATGCCCTGGATGCCGGAGGTGATGTTCTTGCCACCCGACGTGGTCGGGATCGCAGCGACACCATACTTGTCACCGGTCATGCCATCAGCGGTCAGCGTGCTCGAACCGTTGTTCTGGTTGACGACCATCGCGACCTTGCCCTTGGCGAAGTCCGACATGGCCTCCGTGCCGTTGCTGTACTCGGCGTTGGACTTGTTGACGACCTTGTTGTCCTGCATCAGGTTGAGGTAGCGAAGAACGCCCTGGACGTTTGCATCGGTGGTGAAGGTCGGCTTGCCGGAGGAGTCGTACCACTCTCCACCGTTCTGCTCGGCGGTGATGAACGCGAAGTGTACGTTCTCGGTGTAGCTGCCACCCTCGAGCCCCATGCCGTAGACGCCGCCCTTGGTGAGCTTCTGCGCGTCAGCGACCATCTCTTCCCAGGTGGTCGGAGCCTTGAGGCCGGCGCCCGCGAACATTGCCTTGTTGTAGAACAGGCCGTACGAGAGGCCGATGTAAGGCACCGAGGTGGGCGCCTGGCCCGCGAGCCCACCGGTGGCAAGCGCGGTCGGGATGAACTTCTCAGTTCCGCCGATCGCCTTGGCCGCTGCGCCTTCGAAGGGCACGAACGCCTTGGTCGCCGCAAGGTACGGCGCCCAGGTGTTACCGATGTTCACGACGTCGGGGCCGGAACCTGACGACACGGCGTTGTTGATGTTGTTCTGCAGGTCGCCCCAGCCGATGACCTCGAGGTTGACCTTGATGCCGGTCTCCTTCGTGAAGTGCGCGAGGATCGGCTTCAGGATCTTGACGTCGGCTGCCGTGGTCGTTCCCGACTGGTTGCTTGCCCAGTAGGTGATCGATCCGGCGGCGGAGGTGCTGTTGCTGCCGCCGCCGTTGGAGCTGCAACCAGAGACGATCAGTGCAAGAGACACTGCGCCGACGACTGCGGCAGACACTTTAGTGCGTGAGAATTTCACGGTCACTCCTTTGTGTGCGTGGATAAGGGTTTTGTCTTTTTGGAGCGCGTCCCGCTGCGTGAGAGCGCTCTCTCGAGATCGAAGCTAACAATATGTAGCCATCATGCGTCATGTCAAGTAGTTTTTGAGAGCGCTCCCACGATCGTTACCAAAAGGGTCAGAAATCCAAGTATTCCTGCGATTGTTCGACCATTTGGTAGGTTGACGCCATGACACCTGCCCCTGGGCGCTTACGTTTCGAGCACGCCCACGTCGTCTCCTTCCAGGAACGCTTCGACGAAGGGCGGGCGGCGCGGTCGAGCATCCCACGCGGTGCCCACGTCGAGTACACCCCGCGCAGCGATCGCGACCCGCTCGGCATCCTCGAAACGCAGAACGCGGCACGCCTGGCCGACCTCATTCCACTGCGCACCAGTCGCATGCTCACCAGCCCGTTCGCGTTCTACCGCGGCAGCGCCGCCATCCAGGCCGCCGACCTCCGCAACGGCATCGACACGAACGCTGAGATCGTCATCTGCGGCGACGCCCACATCGCCAACTTCGGACTCTTCGCCTCCCCCCAACGCACGATGATCTTCGACCTCAACGATTTCGACGAGGCGTCGTACGGCCCCTGGGAGTGGGACCTCAAACGCATGGTCACCAGTGTCGTGATCGCAGCAAAGCACAAAGGCTATTCGGTGACGGATGCGCGGGGCGCGGCCATCGCATCCGCCATCGCCTACCGCGACGCGCTGCGCAGCGCGATGCAACTGGATGCTCTCCAGCGCTTCTACCTGGCCGCAACGGTCACGCCCGGCAGCTCCCCGTTCGGCAAGAAGACGCAGAAGACGATCGACAGCACCCTTGCCTCGGCGAGCAACCGCACGTCTGCGCGGGTCATGGAGAAGATCACCGAGCTGGCCCCCGACGGCACCCGGGTCATCGTCGAGAATCCGCCGACGCTCACCCACGTCGATACCACTCACGAAGAAGAACTCATGGATGCGATGCGGGAGTACGCGCTGACGGTGCCGTCGCATGTCGCCCTGCTGCTCTCGCAGTACGAGATCACGGATGTGGCGCGTCGCGTCGTCGGCGTCGGCAGCGTTGGCACACGCTGCTTCATCCTGATGCTGACCGGGCCCCGTGCGGACCCGCTGGTACTGCAGCTGAAGGAGGCGACCGAATCGGTCGTGCAGCAGTTCGGCGGCATCCCGCGCCACGTGCTGCCCGGAGGGGACCACCAGAAACGCGGCTCGCACAACGGCGGGCGCGTCGTGTCCAACCAGCGCATCATGCAGGCTGTGTCCGACCCGTTCCTCGGCTACCTGACGGTCGGCGGATTCGACTTCTACGTGCGGCAGTTCCGCGACCGCAACGTCTCGTTCGACATCGACGCGCTCGGCCGCCAGCCGTTCACCGACTATGTCGCGTCATGCGGCGCACTGCTCGCGCGAGCGCACGCGCAGAGCCCGAACGCGGCTTTCATCGCCGGATACATCGGCTCGTCGGAGTCGATGGTGAACGCAGTCGTCGACTGGGCTTTCGCCTACGCCGACCAGTCCCTCGCCGACTTCGAGGCTCTCCGCGCCGCGGTGGCAGACGGCCGCTTCACGGCCGCCCCTCCCCCCGCCTGAGCCACACCACGCAGCACCACGTCGCGCCGCGTGTGCACACGTTCTGAACACGTGCCCGCGCTACAACCGGTGCACCGGTTCACAAACTGTGCACGGCGCCTTGCCCAGCGCGCGCGTTCCCGCGCTTCGCACTCAGGTGCGCTTGCGCTTCTCGCGCACGCGCATGTTGAGGTTGATCGGCGACCCCTCGAAACCGTAGATCTCCCGCAGGCGACGGATGATGTACCGGCGGTAGCCCGGGTCGAGGAACCCGGTCGTGAACACGACGAATGTCGGCGGACGGCTCGACGCCTGGGTCCCGAACAGGATGCGCGGCTGCTTTCCGCCACGAACAGGGTGCGGATGCGCTGCCGTGAGTTCCGCAAGGAACGCGTTGAATTTACCGGTCGGGATGCGGGTGTCCCACGACTCGAGCGCCAGTTCGAGGGCCGGCACCAGCTTCTCCATGTGCCGCCCCGTGCGTGCCGAGATGTTGACACGGGGAGCCCACGCGACGTGGGCCAGGTCTTGTTCGATTTCGCGCTCGAGGTAGCGCCGGCGGTCGTCGTCGAGCAGGTCCCACTTGTTGAACGCGAGCACAAGCGCGCGGCCCGATTCGAGCACCAGGTCGATGATGCGCACGTCCTGTTCGCTGATCGGCTCGCTCACGTCGAGCAGCACGACGGCGACTTCGGCTTTTTCGAGGGCAGCACTGGTGCGCAGCGATGCGTAGAAGTCGGCGCCCTGCTGCAGGTGCACGCGACGGCGGATTCCGGCGGTGTCGACGAATCGCCACACCTTGCCGGCGATCTCGACCTGTTCGTCGACCGGGTCGCGGGTGGTCCCCGCGAGTTCGTTGACGACCACGCGCTCTTCGCCGGCCGCACGGTTGAGCAGGCTGGACTTGCCAACGTTGGGCCGGCCGAGGATGGCGACCCGTCGCGGGCCGCCGACTTCCTGCTTGGCGACGGCCGAGGTCTCTGGGAGGACTTTCAGCACCGTGTCGAGCAGGTCGGCGACGCCACGTCCGTGGAGTGCGGATACCGGCATCGGCTCGCCGAGGCCTAGTGACCACAGCACGGCGGCGTTCGGTTCCTGCCGGCTGTCGTCGACCTTGTTCGCTGCGAGGAACACCGGCTTCTTCGTCTTGCGCAGCAGCCGAACGACGTGCTCGTCGGTCGACGTCGCGCCGACATTCGCGTCGACGACGAACAGCACGGCGTCGGCGAGGTCGATCGCGACCTCGGCCTGGGCGGCGACCGACGCGTTGATGCCTTTCGCGTCGGGCTCCCAGCCGCCGGTGTCGACGACGGTGAACTGCCTGCCGTTCCATTCCGCTTTGTACGAGACACGGTCGCGCGTGACGCCGGGGGTGTCTTCGACGACCGCTTCGCGGCGGCCGAGGATGCGGTTGACGAGCGCGGACTTGCCCACGTTGGGGCGCCCGACGATCGCCAGCACCGGCAGTGCCGGCAGGTAGGTGATCGCGTTGGGGTCGTCGGTGGCGGTCTCGAGGATGTCGAGGTCGCCCTCGTCGAGCTCGTAGTCGTCGAGGCCACTGCGCAGGGCGGCGGCCCGCTGGCTGGCGAGTTCCTCGTCGAGGTCGGTGAGGCGTTCGACCAGGTCGTCGTCGGTCGCGTCGAACTCGTCTGGTTCGATGTCTTTAGGCATGAGCTTCTCTCTGGACGACTGCGATGACCGCATCCACGGTCTGGTCGAAGTCGAGGTCTGTTGAATCGACGGTGGTCACACCGTCGGCGGCGTTCATGAAGTCGACGACACGGGAATCGGCCCGGTCGCGATTGCGGAGCTGCTCCCCAACCACTGCGGCGGAATGGCCGGTCAGCTCGGCGGAACGCCGTGCCATTCTAACGTGTTCATCTGCGGTCAACAGGATTCTCACAGGTGCATCGGGGGCCACGACGGTCGTGATGTCGCGGCCTTCGACCACGATGCCGACCCGCTCGGTCGACTCCATGATCGCGCGGAACAGCTCGGTGAGCCGCACGCGCACCTCGGGTACGCGCGCGATTGCGCTGACGACAGCGGTCACCTCGGGGTCGCGGATGGCGTCGGTCACGTCATGCTCCCCCACCATCACGTGATACCCGTCGGGGTCGGTGCCGATGCGATAGTCGAAGTCGGGCAGCGTCTCGGCGACGGCCTGCGCATCCGTCGGGTCGACGCCGCGTCGCAGCACGAACCACGCGAGCGCGCGATAGGCGGCGCCCGTGTCGAGGTACGCGAAGCGGAGTTTGCGGGCAGCGGCCTTGCTCACACTGGACTTGCCGCTCCCGGCCGGGCCGTCGACGGCGACCACGACGATGTCGCCCCAGGGGTTTTCGGAACTCATCCGGCGATCCTCCAGCCGCGCGCGGTCAGGTCGTCGATCGTGCGCTGCAGCGCCTCCGGCAGCACGGCAATCTCGGCGAGGCCGATCTGGGCCCCGGGCGAGTGTTCGAGCCGCAGGTCTTCGAGGTTGACCCCGATCTCGCCCATCTCGGTGAACAGGCGCCCCAGCTCGCCCGGCTTGTCGTCGACCATGACGACGACGGAGGCGAACCGGCGGTCCTGCCCGTGCTTGCCGGGCAGCCGCGAGACTCCCGCGTTTCCTCCGGCGAGTTCTTCGGCCAGCGAACGCCGGGCACCGGGCGCGTCCAGGTCGCCGAGGGCTGCGAGCACCCGGTCGAGGTCGTCGCGGTACGCACGCAGGATCTCGACGACCGCGGGCGCGTTCGCCCCGAGGATCTGCACCCACAGTTCGGGCTCACTGCCGGCGATCCGCGTGACATCACGCACACCCTGCCCGGCGAGCGCGAGTGCCGCATCCGACGAGCCGGACAGGCGTTTGGCCATCAGGCTGGAGACGATCTGCGGTGTGTGCGACACGAGTGCGACCGCGGCGTCATGCGCCACCGTGTTCATCTCGATCGGAGTCGCACCAAGGTCGAGCACGAGGGCTTCGACCAGCGAGACGCTCGCCCGCGACACCTCGGGGCGCGTGCAGACCACCCACGGCCGCCCCATGAAGAGGTCGGCGCGTCCGGAACTCGGCCCGCCGCGCTCCCGTCCGGCGAGCGGATGCGACCCCACGTAACGACTGATGTCGCGACCCGAGGCCTCGAGCTCCGCCATCGGCGCCACTTTCACGCTGGCCACATCGGTGACCACCGCATCCGGATGCGCAGCCAGCTCCGCGAGCACGACCGACGCCGTCACGTCCGGCGGCACGCACACCACGATGAGTGCAGGCGATTCGTCTGCGTCGCCCGCCCGTCCGGCGCCGTAGTCGATCGCGAGGTTCAGGTTGGCCGGCGATGCGTCGTCGAGCACCACATCCACACCACGCGCCCGGAGGCCGAGGCCGACGCTGGCGCCGAGCAGCCCGGCGCCGACGACGCGAACGGGTCCGGTGAGCCGGGATGACGTGTCGTTCACGGTGCCTCTCAGTGCGATGCGCGCCTTCCGGCGTTCTTCGGGAGGCCTGGCCGCGCGCTCAGGCCCTCAGCGTTCGGCCGGTTTCTCCCGCGAAATGGTGAGCAACTGGCCGAGTTCTACCTTAGTCAGGTCACGCACCTGGCCCACTCGCAGCGTCCCCAGGTGCAGCGGGCCGAACTGCCGCCGCACGAGCTCGACGACCGGGTGCCCGACTTCTGCGAGCATCCGCCGCACAATGCGGTTGCGCCCGGAGTGGAGCGTGATCTCGACGAGGCTGTCCTGGCTGGCCGCACTGCGTTCGAGCAGCCGCGCCTTGTCCGCGGCGATGGGTCCGTCGTCGAGCACGACACCGCGTGTCAGTGTCGCGATCGTCTGGGGGGTCACGACCCCTTTGACGCGCGCGACGTACGTCTTCATGACGCCGAACGACGGATGGGCGAGCACGTGCGCGAGTTCGCCGTCGTTGGTGAGGATGAGCAGTCCGCTCGTCTCCGCGTCGAGCCGCCCGACGTTGAAGAGCCGCTCCTCATACTGGTCGGCGAACCGGGAGAGGTCGGGCCTCCCCTGCTCGTCGCGCATGGAGCTGACGACGCCGGCCGGCTTGTTGAGCATCAGGTAGCGCCGCGACGGGTCGAGCTGCACCGCTGTGCCGTCGACCGCGACGAGGTCGTGGTGCGGGTCGACGCGTCGCCCGAGCTCGGTCACGACCGTGCCGTTGATGGTGACGCGGCCCTCGACGATCAGCTGCTCCGAGACCCGGCGGGATGCGACGCCGGCCGCCGCCATCACTTTCTGCAGGCGCTCGCCCTCTGCCGGTTTCTCAGCGGACATCGGCGTCGAACCCGTCGGCTCCGTCGGCGAGCAGCGGTGAGATGTGCGGCAGATCGTCGATCGAGTTGATCCCCAGCTGGGTGAGCAGCAGGTCGGTGGTGCCGTAGTTGATCGCGCCCGTCTCACTGTCGGTGAAGAGTTCGGTGATCAGTCCCCGCCCGAGCAGGGTGCGTACGACCGAGTCGACGTTGACGGCACGGATGGATGCGATGGCACCGCGACTGATGGGCTGCTTGTACGCGATCACCGCGAGGGTTTCGAGCGCCGCCTGGGAGAGCTTGGTCGGATTCTGGGTGAGCACGTAGTCGGCGACCACGTCGTCGTATTCGCCGCGCACGTAGATGCGCCATCCCCCGCCGACTTCGCGCAGTTCGAAGCCGCGCCGGATCCCGCCGTCTTCACCGTCGAAGTCGCGCACCAGCGCGTCGATCGCTGCGCGCACCCGTTTGACCGGTGCATTGACGGCGGTGGCGAGCATCACCACACTGAGCGGCTCGTCGGCGATCATGAGTATTGCTTCGAGCGCACGCTCGACGTCGACCTCCACCAGCGTTGCTTCATCCGTCATAGTCGGCTCCGAGGTTAGCAAGATTCTCCTGTGACCAGTGTTCGGCCGTCCACCTGAGGGTGAGTTCGCCGAGCGGTTCGACCTGCTCGAAGGCGATCGCCGCGTGCCGGTACAGCTCGAGCACAGCGAGGAACCGCGCGATCACGACGCCTTTCTGGTCTGCGCCGGCGATCAGCTGCCGAAAGGTCAGCGTCTCCCCCGAGCGCAGCATCCCTACGACGTGGGCGGCCTGTTCCCGGATGCTCACCAGCGGCGCGTGGAGGTGGTCGAGCCCCACGGTCGGCAGCTCTCGTGGCGTCAGGGCGAGCGTGGCGATGGCAGCGAAGTCGTCGGCCGACAGCGTCCAGACCAGCTCCGGTGTGCGCTGGCGGAACTTGTCTTCCAGGCGCACGTTGCGCGCATGCCTGGTTGCCTCCGCGTCGAGGCCGGCCTGGAACCACGCCGACGCCTCCTTGAACGCCCGGTACTGCAGCAGGCGCGCGAACAGGAGGTCGCGCGCTTCGAGCAGCGCGACGTCTTCGGCATCCACCAGTTCGCCCTGCGGCAGCAGGCCTGCGACCTTCAGGTCGAGCAGGGTCGCGGCGACGACGAGGAATTCGCTGGCCTCGTCGAGGTTCTTGTCCGAGTCGATGGCGCGCAGGTAGCTGATGAACTCGTCGGTGACGCGGCTGAGCGAGATGTCGGTGATGTCGAGTTCGTGCTTGGTGATCAGGCTCAGCAGCAGGTCGAACGGTCCCTCGAAGTGGCCGAGGTCGACACGGAACGTGCGCTCCGCGGGAACCTCCGCGTCGAAACCGGTCGGGCTAGGCGACGGCGCCACGCG
The DNA here is from genome assembly GCF_049994905.1 of Leifsonia sp. McL0618. Taxonomy (GTDB): domain Bacteria; phylum Actinomycetota; class Actinomycetes; order Actinomycetales; family Microbacteriaceae; genus Diaminobutyricibacter. Next base: position 2,855,784 of record NZ_CP188258.1, read on the forward strand.
TGATCAGCTCTCTGGCGAGCTGCCGGTAGGCCTCGGCGGCCGCGTGCTCCGGTGCGAATTGGGTGATCGGCGTTGCAGAGACCGACGCATCCGGGAATTTGACCGTGCGCGAGATGACGGTCTCGAGCACATTGGTGCCGAACGCGTCGACGACCCGCTCGAGCACCTCGCGCGAGTGAAGAGTGCGCGAGTCGTACATCGTCGCCAGGATGCCGTCGAGCTTGATGGCCGGGTTGAGTCGCTCGCGCACCTTGTCGATGGTCTCGATGAGCAGGGCGACGCCGCGCAGCGCGAAGTATTCGCACTCGAGCGGGATGAGCACCCCGTGGCTCGCGGTCAGGGCGTTGACGGTCAGGATGCCGAGCGACGGCTGGCAGTCGATGAGGATGACGTCGTAGTCGTCGCTCACCTTGCGCAGCACGCTGGCGAGGATCTGCTCGCGCGCGACCTCGTTGACCAGGTGCACTTCGGCGGCCGACAGGTCGATGTTGGCCGGAATGATGTCGAGCCCCGGGGTGGAGGTGTGCTGGATCGCCTCGCTGACGTCTTTGGTGCGCGACAGGAGCAGGTCGTAAATGGTGGTGACGTCGTGGGTCTGGGCGCCGAGGCCCGCCGAGAGGGCACCCTGCGGGTCGAAGTCGATGGCGAGCACGCGGCGGCCGTATTCGGCGAGGCTCGCGCCCAGATTGATGCTCGTCGTCGTCTTGCCGACGCCGCCCTTCTGGTTGCAGAGGGCGATGATGCGGGCCGGCCCGTGGCTCTTGAGCGGCCTGGGTTCGGGAAACACGCGCAGCGGACGACCGGTGGGGCCGAGCGGGGTCGACACAGACGCTTCATCCAAGCCGGGGAGCTCTGCTCGAACCTCGTTGCTGCGCGTCACCTGCGTTTTCCTCGTCCCTGTTGTGCGGTCCTTCAAACGCACAGTCTATCGGCGGTGTCCCCGGTTCGCGGGCCGCACCGCGGCGATCCGCGACGCCGCCCGGCAAGCCCGGCCCGCCTGGCGTCAGCGGGCGCGGGGGTGCGCCGTCGTGTACATGTCGCGCAGGGTGTCGGCCGTCACCAGCGTGTAGATCTGCGTCGTCGCGACCGAGGAGTGCCCGAGCAGTTCCTGCACCACGCGCACGTCGGCTCCCCCGGCGAGCAGGTGGGTCGCGAACGAGTGGCGCAGCGTGTGCGGAGACACCTCGACTCCGAGGTGCGCGCGCTCGGCGGCAGAGCGGATGATCAGCCAGGCGTTCTGGCGCGAGACCCGCTGCCCGCGCATCCCCAGGAACAGCGCCGGCGTGGCTGCGCCGCGCACGGAGAGCGCCGGGCGCGCCCTCACGAGGTACGCGTCGAGTGCGGCTCGTGCGTAGCTGCCGAGCGGAACGATCCGCTGTTTGGCGCCTTTGCCGGTCAGCCGCACGATGTCCTCGTCGATCACGTCGTCGACGTTGAGGCCGACCGCTTCGCTCACGCGTGCGCCCGTCGCGTAGAGCAGCTCGAGCAACGCTTTGTCGCGCAGCGACTGGATGTCGTCGCCGTCGGTGGCCGCGAGCAGCGCCGTGACCTGGTCGACCGTGATCGCTTTCGGCAGGCGGCTGGCGAGCTTGGGCGGTTTCACCTCACGCGCGACATCGTCGGGCACCAGCTGCTCTTCGAGCATGAACCGGTGGAAACCACGCACCGTCGACAGCATCCGCGCCATCGACGACGCGGTCAGCGGCGTCTCTTCGCGGGTTCCGAGGTGCCGTGCGAACGCCGACACCGCAGCGGAGGTGATCGCGGCCGGATCGTCGGTCCCCTGCGCGGCCAGCCACGTCGCGTAGACGCCCAGGTCGCGCCGGTATGCGGAGACGGTGTTGGAGGAGAGCCCGCGTTCGATCGAGACGTGCCGCAGGTAGGAGTCCACCGCCGCCGCGATGGTCACGACCGTCCGGCTCCGTCCGTTGCAGTTCCGGCCGATACGGTTCCGTCCAGGTGTCCGAGCTTGGGATGCCGGGGCCAGGCACTGTCGGCCGCGCCCAGCTGCGCCCATCCGGTCTCGCGTGCCGTGCGGGCGGCAAGGGCCGCGACGATCAGCGACGGATTCTGGATGCGCCGCCCGAGCACAGCATCCACGACCGCGTCGAGCGGAACCCAGCGCTTCTCGATGTCCGCTTCCTCTTCGGTGCGGTCGAAGGCATGGGCGGTCGGCCGCACGGTGCGCGCGAGGTAGATGCGGATCGCCTCGTCGCTGCCACCCGGCGACGTATAGAACTCGGCGAGAACGCTCCAGTCGTCGGCCTCGAGGTCTGCCTCCTCCGCGAGCTCGCGTTTTGCGGCCGCGAGCGGAGGCTCACCGTGCAGGTCGAGCAGCCCGGCCGGGATCTCCCATTCGCGGGTGCGCACCGGATGCCGGTATTGCGTGATCAGGAGCGCCCGGTCGTCCTCGTCCAGGGCGAGCACCGCGACCGCACCGGTGTGGTCGACGAATTCGCGCACGATGTCGTCGCCGTTGTAACGGAATGTCTCACGACGGACGTTCCACACCTTGCCGGTGAACACGGTTTCGGCAGCGACGATGTCCGGCGTCTCCGCGCCGTCGGAAAGCACCGTGTCGGAAAGCCCTTCGGCGTTCACCGGCTCAGGCGTCCTGGGTGACTTCGAACAGCCGGCTTGCCTTCTGACGGTCGAGCGCTGCGCCGACCAGCCCGCGGAACAGCGGGTGCGCCCGGTTCGGCCGTGAACGCAGTTCGGGATGCGCCTGGGTCCCCACGTAGAACGGGTGCACCTCGCGTGGCAACTCGACGTATTCGACCAGATGCCCGTCGGGCGACGTGCCCGAGAACCAGAGGCCGGCGTCGGCGATCTGCTCACGGTAGCCGTTGTTGACTTCGTAGCGGTGGCGGTGGCGCTCGGATGCCTCGGTCGCCCCGTACAGTTCGGAGACGATCGAGCCGTCCGCCAGTGTCGCCGGGTACAGGCCCAGGCGCATCGTGCCGCCGAGGTCGCCGCCGGCGATGATCTCCACCTGCTCCGCCATGGTCGCGATGACCGGGAATTCGGTGTCCGGGTCGAACTCTGACGAGGATGCCCCGGTCAAGCCGCTCTCGTGGCGCGCGTATTCGATCACCATGCACTGCAGGCCGAGGCACAGGCCGAGCGCCGGGATGCCGTTCTCACGCGCATAGCGGAGCGCGCCGACCTTGCCTTCGATGCCCCGCACGCCGAACCCGCCCGGCACGCAGATCGCGTCGACGTCGGCGAGCTGCATCGCTGCGCCTTCGGGCGTCCCGCACTCGTCAGAGGCGATCCACTTGAGGGACACCTTCGTGCTGTGTGCGAAGCCGCCGGCGCGAAGGGCTTCGGTGACCGACAGGTAGGCGTCGGGCAGGTCGATGTATTTGCCGACGAGACCGACGGTCACGCTGTATTCGGGGTCGTGCACCGCCTGCAGCAGGCTCGCCCAGCCATCCCAGCTGACCTCACCGGCATCGAGTCCGAGCTGGTCGATGATGTACGCATCGAGCCCCTGGTCGTGAAGCATGGTGGGGATGTCATAGATGCTGGGCACGTCGATCGCGTTGACGACGGCGGCTTCATCGACGTCGCACATCAGGGCGATCTTGCGCTTGTTGGATTCGGAGACGGGGCGGTCGCTGCGGAGCACGAGTGCGTCGGGCTGGATTCCGATCGAGCGGAGGGCTGCGACCGAGTGCTGTGTCGGCTTGGTCTTCTGCTCGCCGGAGGCGTTCATGAACGGCACCAGCGAGACGTGCACGAAGAAGCAGTTCTTGCGGCCGAGCTCGTGGCGCACCTGACGGGCGGCTTCGATGAACGGCAGCGATTCGATGTCGCCGACGGTTCCACCGATTTCGGTGATGATCACGTCGGGCTGAGGGTCGTCACCGGCCTGCAGGCGCATGCGCCGTTTGATCTCGTCGGTGATGTGTGGGATGACCTGAACGGTGTCGCCGAGGTATTCACCGCGTCGTTCTTTGGCGATGACCGTGGAGTAGATCTGTCCGGTGGTGACGTTCGCGGACTGGCTGAGGTTGATGTCGAGAAAGCGCTCGTAGTGCCCGATGTCGAGGTCGGTCTCCGCCCCGTCGTCGGTGACGAAGACTTCGCCGTGCTGGAACGGGTTCATCGTTCCGGGGTCGACGTTCAGGTAGGGGTCGAGTTTCTGCATCACCACCCGGAGGCCTCGGGCAGTCAGGAGATTGCCCAGGCTTGCTGCCGTGAGGCCTTTGCCCAACGAAGAAACGACACCACCTGTCACGAAGATGTGTTTGGTAGTGCCGTTCGAATTGCCCGCGTCTGTTTTATCCACCACGGGCTTTTATGCTATCACTCGCGCTGGAGCTTTAAGTGACGCATCGCGTCGCCGCGACGCCAGCGCCGGGCAAGCTGCGCTTGGCCGGTCCGCCTCAGGTCCTCGCCGACGCCATCTCGATCAGCTCCCGCGCGTGCGCCAGCCCGCTCTCGGAGTCGGGCAGCCCCGACAGCAGCCGCGCCATTTCGGCGATGCGCTCGTCGCCGCCCAGCTGGCGCACGCTGGATGCGGTCACCGACCCGTCGCTGCCTTTGACAACCGTGAGGTGGTTCGTCGCGAATGCTGCGACCTGTGCCAGGTGGGTCACGACGATCACCTGCGCACTTTCGGCGAGTCGCGCCAGGCGCCGGCCGATCTCGATCGCCGACGCTCCCCCGACGCCCGCGTCGATCTCGTCGAAGATGAAGGTGGGCACGGGGTCGCTGCCCGCGATGACGACCTCGATCGCGAGCATCACCCGTGAGAGTTCGCCGCCGGAGGCGCCGCGCCCGAGTGGACGCGGCTCGGCACCGGCGTGCGGCTGGAGCAGGATCGAGACGAGATCCCGCCCGGTCGCCGTGAATTCATCGCGCTCAGCGACCTGGACGATGACGCGGGCGTCGGCCATGGCGAGCGCCGAGAGCTCATCGGATACTGCAGCGCCGAGTCGTTCTGCCGCCGCCGTTCGCAGCGCGGTCAGCGATGTCGCGAGTTCGTCGAGGAGCGCCCGGTCGGTGTCGACCTCGTTGCGCAGCTGGTCGATGCGCTCAGAGTCGCCGTCGAGTTCGAAGAGCCGCGAACTGCCGGTTTCGAGATTGCGGATGACGTCGTCGAGCGTCGGCCCGTACTTGCGTACCAGCGTGGTCAGCTCCGCCCGCCGTTCCTGGACGATCTCCAGCTCGCGCGCACCGTCGGTGTCGAGCCCGGCGAGGTAGGTGGACAGCTGCGCCGCGATGTCGGACACCAGGTAGTTGGCGTTCGCGACGGCTTCGGCGACGGACGCGAGTTCTGGGTCGTGCGACGACACGCGCTCGAGGTTCCGCCGGGCCGAGTCGAGGAGGCCGAGCGCATCCGCGCCCTCTGATTCTTCGGCGGAGAGCAGTTCGCGCGCATTCGCGGCTGCGATGCGCAGGTCTTCGAGGTTGGAGAGCCGTTCCGCCCGCTCGGCGAGCTCCTCGTCTTCGGCGGGTTGCGGCGCCACCGTCTCGATTTCGGCCATCGCCTGCCGCAGGTCTTCGGCTTCGCGGGCACGGCGGTCCTGGTCGGTGACCAGCTCGTCGAGTTCGGCCCGGTTCTCGTTCCAGCGGTAGAACACGTGCTGGTAGTTCTGCACCGCCTCCGCAAGCGGCGTGCCTGCGTAGCGGTCGAGCGCTTCCCTCTGCGCGACGGCGGAACGAAGCCGGACCTGGTCGGACTGCCCGTGCACGACGACGAGCTGTTCGCCGAGCTCAGTGAGCACGCTCACCGGCGCGCTCCTGCCCCCGACGACCGCCCGGCTGCGTCCTTCTGCGGACACCGACCTGCTGAGCACCAGCTCTGCCGTTCCCGAGTCGAGGGGGTCGACGTCTCCGCCCGCATCGCGCACGCGGTCGACGACATCGCCGCTGTCACGGATGCGCCAACGGCCTTCGACCCACGCCTGCGGGCTGCCGAGCCGCACTGCACCGGTGTCGGCCCGTTCGCCCAGCAGCAGGCCGAGTGCCGAGACGACCATCGTCTTGCCCGCGCCGGTCTCGCCCGTGAGTGCGGTGAATCCCGGTCCGAGAGGGAGAGCCGCGTCGGCGATCACTCCCAGGTCTTTGATCGAGATCTCCTCAATCACCGTCTTACCTCACTCACGACCGACCGGCCCCCGCCATCCCGTCACCGGGAGGTTGAACTTCTGCACGAGCCGATCCGTGAACGGCCCCGGGTGCAGCCGGGCCAGTCGCACCGGAACCGGCGACCGCCTGACAACCACGCGTGCACCCGGCGGAAGGTCGAACGGCCGCCGCCCATCACACCAGAGGATGCCCGCCCCACCGGCGCGGTCGAGCACTTCGACCGCGAGCGACGACTCGGCGTCGACCACGAGCGGACGCGCGAACAGGGCGTGCGCGCTGAGCGGAACGAGCAGGAGCGCCGCCACTCCCGGCCAGACGACCGGACCCCCTGCAGAGAATGAGTACGCCGTCGATCCGGTCGGCGTCGACATCACCACGCCGTCACAGCCGAAACTCTCCATCGGGCGCCCGTCGACCTCGATGACGACTTCGAGCATCCGTTCCCGGCTTGCCTTTTCGACCGTCGCTTCGTTGAGCGCCCAGCTTTCGTAGACGACCTGGTTGTCGACTTTGACTCGCGCGGAGAGCGTCATGCGCTCTTCGACCGTGTAGTCGTTGGCGAGTCCGCGCGCCACCGCTTCGCGGAGGTCGTCGCGCTCGCTTTCGGCGAGGAACCCGACGTGGCCGAGGTTGACGCCGAGAAGAGGAGCACCGCACCCGCGCACGAGTTCTGCTGCGCGCAGGATCGTGCCGTCACCACCGAGCACGATGACCAGTTCGAGTTCTTCGGACCGCACGTCTTTTCCGAGAACGGCGACCTCGACGAGCCCCGGCTCCGCGGCCAGCAGGTCGCGGCGTTCGTCTTCGCTGAGCACAGGCGTCGCCCCTGCTTCGATGAGCTGGGAACAGACAGCGACGCCCGCATCGAGCGAATCCTGCCGGCCTGTGTGCGCGACGACCAGGATGTACCGTGCCGGTGCATCCATAGGCGTCACGCTCCAACCTTTGCGTTGATCTGGTTCATCCATTCTGTCGGTTTTTTCGACGCGACAGGGCAACCGCCCCCGATCCCTGTGAACAAGGCTCGCGGCCGCATGCTACCGGGTGACCTCGGTGACGGCGTCCAGCCATTCTGTCGGATTGCGGCCCGTCGTCGCGCTCAGCCAGACCAGGTACTCATGGTTGCCCTGGCTGCCGACGATCGTGGAGGGGACGATGCCGGCCGTGCCGATCCCGAGATCCTGCGCCGCCCACAGCACGTTCGCCACCGCATCCGCCCGCAGCGCCGGGTCGCGCACGATGCCTTCGCGGATGCCCGTGCGGCCCACCTCGAACTGCGGCTTCACGAGCAGCACGAAATCGGCCCCGTCGGCTGCTGTCTCGACGAGTGCGGGAAGCACCGTGCGCAGCGAAATGAAGGACAGATCCCCGACGACGAGATCCGGCCGGGCCGGCTCCCCGAGCAGGGCCGCCAGCACCTCGGCCGTCAGCGCGCGGGCGTTGATGCCTTCGAACGACCGAAGCCGTGGCTCGCGCTCCAGTTCGGGTGCGAGCTGGCCATGGCCGACGTCGATCGCGATCACGAGTCGCGCATCCCGCTCGAGCAGCACCTGGCTGAACCCACCGGTCGACGCCCCGACATCCATCGCTACCCGCCCCTGCACCGGAACCCCGAAGGTGTCGAGCGCCCCGATGAGCTTGTAGGCGCCCCGGCTGACGTAACGGTCGATCTCCACGACGTCGATGCGCTGATCGTCGCGGACCTTCGCCGACGCTTTGACAACTCCCTCGCCATCGACGGTCACCAGTCCGTCGGCGATGAGTTTGGCCGCGTGCGTGCGGGAGCGGGCGAGGCCGCGCTCCGTCATCGCGACGTCGAGCCTGGCCTCAGCCATGGGTGCGCGGAACGTCCCCACCCTCGAGCAGCTGGCGCAATTCGTCGTGCACCTGCGCGTACGCTTCGGCCCGCGAGGGCAACGGCTGGTCTTCGATCACGCGCAGACGCGGCACGAGGGCGTCGTCGATCGCAGTCTGGGTGTCGTCGTCGGAACTCACGTCTCTACGCTAGCGCGTGCCGGCGCAGACGGACCTCAGGTGTACAGCCGTTCCGGTACGTTCAGCCCGTAGATGGCCCGGCCGGATGTCCAGATCACCGCCGTCGCCGCACGCAGCAGGTTCAGTTCGGATGACCCTTCCGCCACGATCTGCACATCGTTCCCGCTGATTCGAACGGTCGCGTCTCCAACCGTCGCGGTCGTGTTGTCCTTCGAGAAGCGCGTCTGCGGATACGGCTCCGCCAGCCCGCGAAGATCCTCCAGGATGTAGGTGGGCCGCGAGTTCGCGTCCGCGGCGATCAGCTGCTTCGCCTTGTCTATCCCCGTGAGAACGTGGACGGAGGGGATGCCCGCCCGGTTGGCACCGAGGATGTCCGTGTCGAGCCGGTCGCCGATGAACAACGGCGAGGTGGCGTCGAATCGGGCTGTCGCCTCTTCGAAGATCGCCACTTCCGGCTTGCCGGCGACGAGTGGCAGTCGGCCGGTCGCAGTGTGCACAGCGGAGACGAGAGTGCCGTTGCCCGGTGCGATCCCGCGGGCGACCGGAATGGTCCAGTCCGTGTTGGTCGCGACCCACGGCCGTTCTTCCTCCGTGCTGCGCTGGAGCGCGAATGACGCTTCGGCCAGGTCTTTCCATCCCAGGTCGGGGTGGAAACCCTGGATGACCGCGGCCGGTTCGTCGTCGGCAGACCGCACGACGGTGAAGCCGGCCTTTTGGACCTCGTGCACGAGACCGTCGCCGCCGACGACCAGAATGCTCGACGCCGGCGCCACGTGCCGGGCGAGGAGGCGAACGGCCGCCTGTGGCGAGGTCACGATGTCGGAGGGCTCTACGTGGAGGCCCAGCTCGTTCAGGTGCTCTGCGACGGATGCGTCGGTGCGGGACGCATTGTTGGTGATGTACCCGACGCGAACCTTCCCGCGTGCCGCGTTGAGACTCTCGACGGCGTGAGGGATCGCCCGCTGCCCGGCGTACACCACGCCGTCCAGATCGGCGAGCACGACATCGACCCCGTCGAGCGGAGCCGCGCCGTCGCTACTTCGACGTCGGAAGATCGCCATCGCGACCGTCTTCGTCGTCGCCCTCGTCGGTTCCGTCGTCTACGGTTCCGTCGTCTGCTGCGCTGTCGTCTTCACCCTCGACGATCTCGACGTCGTCGTCCTCGTCTTCGTACTCGATGACGACGTCGCCCTCACTCTCACTGTCGAGCGTCGCGCCCAGGGCATCGCCGGCACTGGGCGCCTCGATCTCGTCGTCGCGCTCTCCCTCGATCTCCACGTCGGGCTCCTCTTCGGCCTCTGCATCGACCTCGTCTTCCAGCTCTTCCTCGATCTCTTCCTCGACAACGTCGACGGTCTCGTCGTCGGCGGCACCGCGGGTGATCCCGATAGCCTGTTCGGCTCGCGCCGCGCGCTCCCTCCAGGTCGACGCCTCTTCGTCGCGGCCGAGCTCGTCGAGCACATCGCCGTAGGCGTGGAAGAGTTCGGGGCTCCAGGAGTAGGCGCGGTTCGGGTCGAGCTGGGGAATCTCCAGTTCCGCAAGCGCCTCGTCGTTCTGGCCGAGGTCGAGCCGCGCGCCGGACATTGCGATGGCAAGCGAGACCTGCACGTCGGTGGGAAGCAACGCTCGGTCGACGGACCGCCCGAGCTCGAGTGCCCGGTCGGGGCGCCCCACGCCTCGTTCGCTGTCCACCATGAGCGGCAGCTGGTCGTTGGAGCCGCTGATCCGCCGGAAGGTACGCAGCTCCCGCAAGGCCAGCCCGAAGTCGCCGGTCGCATAAGCGGTGATGGCCAGGGTTTCGCGCACGACGGCGACGCGTCCTGCACGCCGGGCTGCGGACAGCGCGTGCTGGTGCGCGAGTTCGGGTTCGTCTTCAATGAGCTGGGCTGCCATCACGAGGTGGCGTGCCACCCAGTCGGCGTTGTCTTTGCTCAGGGTCTTGAGTTCGGCACGTGCGACCTTGTCGAGATCGCGCGCCTGGATCGCTTCGGGGATCTCGGGGTCGTCGTGACGTGTGCGCACCGAGCGCAATTCACGTGCCAGGCGCTCTTCTTCGGTCAGAGCACGCTCGTAGTCGTGCGCATCCCGGTCGCCGCGCGCCGGTTTGCCGTCGCGGGTCCACAGTTTCTTCTCCCGACCGCCGTCGCGTGAACCGTGGCTCTCTCGCGGGCCGCCATGCCCGGCGCCGGGACGCCCGGAGCCGGCACGGCTCTGTCCTGCCCCATCCCGCTTCCACGGCTGGCCGCTCTTCGCGTCGCCGGGTTTCCCGTCCCGCTTCCACGGCTGGCCGCTCTTCGCGTCGCCGGGTTTCCCGTCCCGCCAGGGTTCCCCTCCGGTGGTTTTGCGTGGTGCACCGGTCTTGTCTCCCCGGTAGCTGCTCGCACGCGGACTGGAGCCGCGGTCGTGGTCTGCGCGCGGCGGACGTGCGTCGCCGGTGCGCTTGTCGCCGGCCTTCCGGTCGCTGTTTACGTGCGGCGGGCGGTTCCCCTGGGGCCGGCCGCTGGTGTGGTGTGAGCTGTCCCGTCGCTGGCCGTCCCGCTGGGGCCGGTCGCCTTCGCGGTTGGGTTTCTGCTCGTCTGACGGTGAGTCGCTCACGTCTTCTCCTGTGTGTGTGGGGCGCAGCATTTCAAGCCTACGGCCGCCTCGAGGCGGTTTCTGGGGTGACTTAAACGCAAAATGGCCACCCATCACTGGGTGGCCATTTCACAAAGAAGTCCGGCGGTGTCCTACTCTCCCACAGGGTCCCCCCTGCAGTACCATCGGCGCAGAGAGTCTTAGCTTCCGGGTTCGGAATGTAACCGGGCGTTTCCCTCTCGCTATGGCCGCCGAAACACTATTGATGTATCAAAAGTGAACGAGCAATCATTGCTGATTGTTCGGTTCTCGACCGTACATCGAGAACCACATAGTGGACGCAAGCATTCTCATGGCCCCTCATACCAGCCTTACAACATGTATGAGAGTAATGATTATCAAGATATCGGCTTATTAGTACCGGTCAGCTCCATGGGTCTTTAGTCCCCACTTCCACATCCGGCCTATCAACCCAGTAGTCTAGCTGGGAGCCTCTCGCCCGAAGGCATGGAAATCTCATCTTAAGGCCGGCTTCCCGCTTAGATGCTTTCAGCGGTTATCCATCCCGAACGTAGCTAATCAGCGGTGCTCCTGGCGGAACAACTGACACACCAGAGGTTCGTCCAACCCGGTCCTCTCGTACTAGGGTCAGATCCTTTCAAATTTCCTACGCGCGCAGCGGATAGGGACCGAACTGTCTCACGACGTTCTAAACCCAGCTCGCGTACCGCTTTAATGGGCGAACAGCCCAACCCTTGGGACCTACTCCAGCCCCAGGATGCGACGAGCCGACATCGAGGTGCCAAACCATGCCGTCGATATGGACTCTTGGGCAAGATCAGCCTGTTATCCCCGAGGTACCTTTTATCCGTTGAGCGACAGCGCTTCCACAAGCCACTGCCGGATCACTAGTCCCGACTTTCGTCCCTGCTCGACTTGTCAGTCTCACAGTCAAGCTCCCTTGTGCACTTACACTCGACACCTGATTGCCAACCAGGTTGAGGGAACCTTTGGGCGCCTCCGTTACTTTTTGGGAGGCAACCGCCCCAGTTAAACTACCCACCAGGCACTGTCCCTGAACCGGATTACGGTTCTAAGTTAGATATCCAGAGTGACCAGAGTGGTATTTCAACAATGACTCCACGAACACTAGCGTGCCCGCTTCAAAGTCTCCCACCTATCCTACACAAGCCACACCGAACACCAATACCAAGCTGTAGTAAAGGTCACGGGGTCTTTCCGTCCTGCTGCGCGTAACGAGCATCTTTACTCGTAGTGCAATTTCGCCGAGTTCGCGGTTGAGACAGCTGGGAAGTCGTTACGCCATTCGTGCAGGTCGGAACTTACCCGACAAGGAATTTCGCTACCTTAGGATGGTTATAGTTACCACCGCCGTTTACTGGGGCTTAAATTCTGAGCTTCGCCGAAGCTAACCCTTCCTCTTAACCTTCCAGCACCGGGCAGGCGTCAGTCCGTATACATCGTCTTGCGACTTAGCACGGACCTGTGTTTTTAGTAAACAGTCGCTTCCCACTGGTCTCTGCGGCCTTCAAACGCTCCAGGAGTAAATCCCTTCACGCATCAGGCCCCCCTTCTCCCGAAGTTACGGGGGCATTTTGCCGAGTTCCTTAACCACGATTCTCTCGATCTCCTTGGTATTCTCTACCTGACCACCTGAGTCGGTTTGGGGTACGGGCGGCTGGAACCTCGCGTCGATGCTTTTCTTGGCAGCATAGGATCACCGATTTCGTCAATTAAGACTACCCATCGTGCCTGGGCCTATATGAGGGACGGATTTGCCTATCCCTCGGCTTACACACTTAGACCGGGACAACCATCGCCCGGCTCGGCTACCTTCCTGCGTCACACCTGTTAATACGCTAACCGCACCAGCATAGGGTCGTGTGCTAGGCCCGCTCGTCTAGGCCCGAAGGCTTCGATCAAGGGGATTCAGACACTTAGCATTACTGGATTAGTTTGGGCGGTTCTTCGCCGGTACGGGAATATCAACCCGTTGTCCATCGACTACGCCTGTCGGCCTCGCCTTAGGTCCCGACTTACCCAGGGCGGATTAGCCTGGCCCTGGAACCCTTGGTCTTTCGGAGGACGGGTTTCTCACCCGTCTTTCGCTACTCATGCCTGCATTCTCACTCGTGTAGCCTCCACGGCTGGTTTACACCGCCGCTTCGCTGGCCACACGACGCTCTCCTACCCATCAACACGGCTGGACCACGAAGGCCTACCACTAATGTCAATGCCACAACTTCGGTGGCGTGCTTGAGCCCCGTTACATTGTCGGCGCGGAATCACTTGACCAGTGAGCTATTACGCACTCTTTCAAGGGTGGCTGCTTCTAAGCCAACCTCCTGGTTGTCTGTGCAACTCCACATCCTTTCCCACTTAGCACGCGCTTTGGGACCTTAGTTGGTGGTCTGGGTTGTTTCCCTCTCGACGATGAAGCTTATCCCCCACCGTCTCACTGCTGCGCTCTCACTTACCGGCATTCGGAGTTTGGCTGACGTCAGTAACCTTTTAGGGCCCATCGGCCATCCAGTAGCTCTACCTCCGGCAAGAAACACGCAACGCTGCACCTAAATGCATTTCGGAGAGAACCAGCTATCACGAAGTTTGATTGGCCTTTCACCCCTATCCACAGCTCATCCCCTCCATTTTCAACTGAAGTGGGTTCGGTCCTCCACGACGTCTTACCGTCGCTTCAACCTGGCCATGGATAGATCACTTCGCTTCGGGTCTAGGACATGCGACTGAATCGCCCTATTCAGACTCGCTTTCGCTACGGCTACCCCTCTCGGGTTAACCTCGCCACATATCGCTAACTCGCAGGCTCATTCTTCAAAAGGCACGCTGTCACCCCTACAAGGAGGCTCCAACGGTTTGTAAGCAAACGGTTTCAGGTACTATTTCACTCCCCTCCCGGGGTACTTTTCACCTTTCCCTCACGGTACTTGTCCGCTATCGGTCATCTGGGAGTATTTAGGCTTATCAGGTGGTCCTGACAGATTCACACGGGATTTCTCGGGCCCCGTGCTACTTGGGATACTTCTCGGGTGATTGCTGCATTTCGACTACGGGGTTGGCACCCTCTATGACTGGCCTTTCAATGCCATTCGTCTATACAACGTTCTAACCCTTGCTGTTCGGCAGAAGCAGCTGAAAAGTCCCGCAACCCCGACCATGCAACGCCTGCCGGCTATCACACATGATCGGTTTAGCCTCTTCCGGTTTCGCTCGCCACTACTAACGGAATCGCTTTTGCTTTCTCTTCCTGTGGGTACTGAGATGTTTCACTTCCCCACGTTCCCTCTACCCGCCCTATATATTCAGGCGGGAGTCACTGGGTCACCTTACGGGCCCAGCGGGGTTTCCCCATTCGGAAATCCTCGGATCAAAGTTCGTTTATCAACTCCCCGAGGCTTATCGCAGATTACTACGTCCTTCTTCGGCTCCAGATGCCAAGGCATCCACCGTTTGCTCTTAGAATCTTGAAATCACATGAGTTTGAATCGATTTCTCATAAGAAAAATTGACCAATGATTAGTCAGAACATCCCGAAGGATGTTCCTAAAATCTTTTGTGATTGATCCCGAAGGATCAATCTAAGATGCTCGCGTCCACTGTGTAGTTCTCAAAGTACGGGCGGTACCTTTTCTGCGACTCGAGTTATGAGCGCAAGAAAAGGTCCAGAGGTCCAGGTTCTCATCCAAGCGGATGAGGTCCGGTCCCTCAGGACCCAACAGCGTGCATGTGCGGTGCTTCCAGGTTCAAAGTGTTCCTTCTCCGAAGAGCGTACTGACTTCGAGCCGTTCGGCTCCGCACCAATGTCAATGTTCCACCCATGAGCAACCAGCTGAAACGTTTGTTCAGATCTGGCGCCTGGACACTCCGAGGAGTGCCAGATGCTCCTTAGAAAGGAGGTGATCCAGCCGCACCTTCCGGTACGGCTACCTTGTTACGACTTAGTCCTAATCACCGATCCCACCTTCGACGGCTCCTTCCACAAGGGTTAGGCCACCGGCTTCGGGTGTTACCGACTTTCATGACTTGACGGGCGGTGTGTACAAGGCCCGGGAACGTATTCACCGCAGCGTTGCTGATCTGCGATTACTAGCGACTCCGACTTCATGAGGTCGAGTTGCAGACCTCAATCCGAACTGAGACCGGCTTTTTGGGATTCGCTCCACCTTACGGTATTGCAGCCCTTTGTACCGGCCATTGTAGCATGCGTGAAGCCCAAGACATAAGGGGCATGATGATTTGACGTCATCCCCACCTTCCTCCGAGTTGACCCCGGCAGTCTCCTATGAGTTCCCACCATTACGTGCTGGCAACATAGAACGAGGGTTGCGCTCGTTGCGGGACTTAACCCAACATCTCACGACACGAGCTGACGACAACCATGCACCACCTGTATACCGACCTTGCGGGGCGACTGTTTCCAGCCGTTTCCGGTATATGTCAAGCCTTGGTAAGGTTCTTCGCGTTGCATCGAATTAATCCGCATGCTCCGCCGCTTGTGCGGGCCCCCGTCAATTCCTTTGAGTTTTAGCCTTGCGGCCGTACTCCCCAGGCGGGGCGCTTAATGCGTTAGCTGCGACACGGAAACCGTGGAATGGTCCCCACATCTAGCGCCCAACGTTTACGGCGTGGACTACCAGGGTATCTAATCCTGTTCGCTCCCCACGCTTTCGCTCCTCAGCGTCAGTTACGGCCCAGAGAACTGCCTTCGCCATCGGTGTTCCTCCTGATATCTGCGCATTCCACCGCTACACCAGGAATTCCATTCTCCCCTACCGCACTCTAGTTTGCCCGTACCCACTGCAGGCCCGAGGTTGAGCCTCGGGTTTTCACAGCAGACGCGACAAACCGCCTACGAGCTCTTTACGCCCAATAATTCCGGACAACGCTTGCACCCTACGTATTACCGCGGCTGCTGGCACGTAGTTAGCCGGTGCTTTTTCTGCAGGTACCGTCACTTTCGCTTCTTCCCTACTAAAAGAGGTTTACAACCCGAAGGCCGTCGTCCCTCACGCGGCGTTGCTGCATCAGGCTTGCGCCCATTGTGCAATATTCCCCACTGCTGCCTCCCGTAGGAGTCTGGGCCGTGTCTCAGTCCCAGTGTGGCCGGTCACCCTCTCAGGCCGGCTACCCGTCGTCGGCTTGGTGAGCCGTTACCTCACCAACTACCTGATAGGCCGCGAGTCCATCCTTGACCGAAATTCTTTCCACCCCCTGGAGATGCCTCCGAGGGTCGTATCCGGTATTAGCTTCGGTTTCCCGAGGTTATCCCAGAGTCAAGGGCAGGTTACTCACGTGTTACTCACCCGTTCGCCACTGATCCAGAGGAGCAAGCTCCTCTTTCACCGTTCGACTTGCATGTGTTAAGCACGCCGCCAGCGTTCGTCCTGAGCCAGGATCAAACTCTCCATAAATGTTTGATTGCTCGAAGCGCAAGCGCTTCGGCACATCTAGTGCTGCGGGCCACCGGAATGGGTGAACCACGCTGCAAGTTTGAAACTGACAGAACAAATCATTACTGACTTGCTTTGTTGTTTAATCTGTTTCCAAAGGAATCTCTCACGTAGCCGAAGCTACGAGTCGAGGTTTTTGGCATTTGACATTGTGCACGCTGTTGAGTTCTCAAGGATCGGACGCTCCCAATTTTCAGCCTCTCGGCCTTCTCTTTGGGGCAACTTCTCTACCTTACCACTCTCATTCGCTTTGTCAAATCGGCCGTTTCGCGTTATTCCGGTGATCCGTATTCGGACACAACCGTTTCACACGATCCGAGCCAGTTAGACCTGCTCAGTGAGTGGGTTTTCCATCCTATGCGCTAAGACAAACTCCTTCAAGAGGAGCCTTGTTTTATGCTTAGGATTGGTCCCGCTTGAGGCCGAGAAGCTCTTCCGCTTCCCGCACCTTTGGGGTGACAAGTAAGTACTTTACGCAGGTCCCCGGGGGCGTGCAAATCTGGGATGCAGCCCGGGCGTGTCGGCGGGTTCCGCTCCCCCGCGCCACCGCTCACTTCCGCGGAATCACGCGGATCTCTGCCCCCTGATGCCGGCTTTCGAGCCGAGCGCGCATCGGATACCCCCTCAGGTTCACCTCAGGAACGCCCCGGCCGACAGCTCCGGGACCAGCCCGGAAACGACGAAGGCGCGGACCGGCCGAAGCCGATACGCGCCACTGTCGAAGCGGGGAACCGGTACTACTCGAGGAAGACGCCGGCGAGGGTCTTCTTGCCGCGACGGAGAACCGCCATGCGGCCGGCCAGCAGGGACGTGCTGAGCGGGGCGTCGCCATCCGCCACTTTGTCGTTGTTCACGTACACGCCGCCCTGGGCGATCGCTCGCCGGGCCTCACCGAGGCTCGCGGTGAGTCCTGTGTCGACCAGTACCTGGGCGACGGTGACAGTCGGCGCCGTCGTGGTGTTGGGCAGTTCCCGAAGCGCGCTCTCGAGTGTCACGGCATCCAGTTCCGTCAGCTCCCCGCGGCCGAACAGCGCCTCGGCCGCCGCGATGGCTGCATCCGTCGCCGCCGGTCCGTGGACGAGACTCGTCACCTCGTAGGCCAGCCGGCGTTGCGCCTCACGCCGGAACGGCTCGTCCCTGACGGCCACTTCGAGTCGTTCGATCTCCACGCGGGTCAGGAAGGTGAAGACTTTCAGCCGGTCGATGACGTCGGAGTCGTCGGTGTTGACCCAGAACTGGTACAGGGCGTATGGGCTCGTGAGGTTCGGGTCGAGCCAGATCGCATTGCCCTCGCTCTTGCCGAACTTGGTTCCGTCGCTGTTCGTGATGAGTGGTGTGCCGATCGCATGGGCGGCCACATGCTCGACGCGTCGGATGAGGTCCGTTCCGCTGGTGAGGTTGCCCCACTGGTCGCTGCCCCCGGTCTGCAGGATGCAGCCGTACGTGCGGAACAGCTCGAGGTAGTCGAGGCCCTGGAGGATCTGGTAGCTGAACTCCGTGTAGCTGATGCCCTCGTCGGAGTTGAGGCGCGCGGCCACGGCATCCTTTTTCAGCATCGTTCCGACCCGGTAGTGCTTGCCGATCTCGCGCAGGAAGTCGATCGCCGAGAGCGGCGCCGTCCAGTCGAGGTTGTTGACCAGCCGCGCCGGGCTGTCCCCTTCGAAGCTGAGGAACCGCGAGACCTGTTGCTCCAGGTAGCCGACCCATTCGGCGACGGTCTCCCTCGTGTTGAGGGTGCGTTCTGCGGTGGGCCGCGGATCGCCGATGAGGCCTGTCGATCCGCCGACGAGTGCGAGCGGCCGGTGCCCGGCGAGCTGGAGCCGCCGCATCAGCAGCAGTTGCACCAGGTTGCCGAGGTGCAGGCTGGGCGCGGTGGGATCGAAACCGCAGTAGTAGGTGATCGGTTCACCATTCAGCAACTGTTTCAGCGCGTCCGGATCAGTCGAGACATGCACCAGGCCGCGCCAGACGAGTTCCTCCCACAGATCGTCGAAGGTCGGATCGTTGGCTTGCGCGCTGAGGATGGCCGAGTCTGACACGAGATTCACAGTAGCAGCGCCATTCGGGGCGATTCACGTCGACGGATAAGACCCCAGGACCTATCTGCTTAATAGTTAGGCTTGAGAGTCTAATGTGGAATAAGTTAGACTCTGGGACCTAAGTAGGAGGAGAGCGGATGTTCGTCATCACCGCTGACCAGGTGGACAGCCGGTCGCGCGCAGACATCGTCGGCAGCACCCTGAGCCGCCTGAACGACGCGCACGCCGACCAGCTCGTGCTCCCCGTAGACCGAAACGCGGGCGACGAACTCCAGGTGCTCACCGACGACGCCGGCACCGCGCTGGCGATCGTCCTCGACCTCACCCGCGACGGCGCGTGGAGCGTCGGGCTCGGAGTCGGCTCCGTTCGGCTCCCCCTGCCGGCCGAGACGCGCGAGGCCAGCGGCGACGCGTTCGTCGCGGCCCGCGAAGCGGTCGGCCGCGCCAAAAAGGCAGCCACCCGGTTCGCCGTCGAAGCCACGAGCGGACGGAACAACGACGGATGGCCGGGTGCCGCAGACGCGGAGGCGCTGGTCAACCTGGCCCTCGTCATCCGTGAGCGCCGCACGCCGCCCGGCTGGGAGTTGTACGACCTCGTCGCCGCCGGTCTCACCCAGGCGGATGCGGCAGCGCGGCTGGGCATCGCCGCCCCGTCGGCCAGCTCGCGCGCCCGCGCCGCCGCGGTGCGTCCTGAGCTCGCGGCGCTGCCGGCCCTCACTAGGCTGTTGGAGAACGTCGACAGAGCGAACACACGAACGGATCCTCAGGAATAATGCCCTACCTCAACCTGCTGATCGCCCTCGGACCGGTCGCCTTCTGGGCCGGTGTGCTCGTCATGGTGATCACGAGCCTGGTCTGTGCCGCATTCACGCTGCGGCACCCGCGACGCGCCCTCGTCTACATCTCTGCGGTCGCCCTCGCTGTGGCGTTCGTCGCAGTGGCCGTGCCAGGCCCGGAAGCGCCGCCCGTCGCCAAAGTCCTGCTCGGCATCACGGTGCTGGCGCTCAGCGTCGTCGGCGGCGGCCCCGCTGCACAGCTGGTGCTTGCGCTCGCCTCCCGGGGCAGCGTGACGGCCGGCACACACGGCGGCATCGTCATCGGCGAGCGGGCGACCGCGGACAACCCGTACGGAGGTACCCGTGAGGTGCTGCGCGGCGGAACGTTCATCGGCTACCTCGAGCGGTTCGCGACCGCCGGCGCGATCATGGCGGGATTCCCCGAAGCCATCGCGGTGCTCATCGCGATCAAGGGCGTCGGACGGTTCACCGAGCTCGAAGCGGCCGAAGCGCGCGAGCGGTTCATCATCGGCACCCTGGTCAGCCTGATCTGGGCGTGTGTCTGCGCCGGGGTCTTCCGGCTCGCGATCGCCTGAAGCCGCTCCTGCGGCGCAGAACCCTCAGGCCTTCGGATGCCTGCGGTACGGCGACACGGTCGGATCGCCGGCGATCCAGTAGCGCCACGGGAACTCGAGGCCGCCGCCGGCGCCGCTCACACCGGTCCGTGGCCCGCTGGCCGCCGCGACAGGATGCTCGGCCAGCTGCAGGCCGAACGGCGGCTCCAGCAGGTCGGCACCGCCGTCGTCGAGCGAGATGCCCATCGCTACGACCAGGCGGGCCGGACCCCGGGCCAGGTCCCTGACCGGAACGGACGGCCCGCGGCGCTCGCGTGCGAGGCTCTCCCCCTCGACGACCTCGCCCCCGCGAAGCAGCACGGCCGACGCGATGCCGTCGGGCGAGCATACGACGTTCGCGCAGACGTGCATGCCATAGGTGAAATACGTGTACAGGTGACCGGGCGGCCCATACATCACCCCGTTGCGCCGGGTGCGACCGCGGAAGGCATGCGACCCGGGGTCGACGCCGTCGCCGACGTAGGCCTCGACTTCGGTGATGCGCAGGGCGACGACACCCTCAGCGGTCTCATGCGTCAGCACGGCGCCGAGCAGACGCGGACCGACCTCGAGTGCCGAGGCCGCGAAGAACTCCCTGGGTGGGGTCGTGAGGGCACCCGCTACCACCGGCAGCCCGCCATCAGAACATCCGCCAGCCGTTCACCGCCACGATCACCAGCCCGGTGACGACGACCACGGCGGCCACGATCGCGATCGTGGGGATGATCCACGGATACTTCGGGGTGCGCTTCTCGCGCCGGGCAGGACCGGTCATGTCAGGTTCCTTCTCGCGGCGGCGAAAGCCGAGGTGAGCATACGCACCCGTTCCGTGAGCGCAGCGAGCTGTTCGCGCACGCGATCCGGGGCGGTGCCGCCGACGCCGTCACGGCTCGCCACCGACCCCTGGATGGTGAGGATGTCGCGCACGTCGGGAGTCAGCAGGGGTGACACTGCGGCGAGCCCGGCGTCGTCGACCTCGGCGAGTTCCAGCCCCCGGTCTTCTGCGTACTTGACCAGGCTTCCCGTGATCTCGTGGGCGTCACGGAAGGGAACCCGGCGCTTCACCAGCCACTCGGCCACATCCGTCGCAAGCGAGAACCCCTGCGGCGCGAGCTCGGCCATGCGCTCGGTATGGAACCGCATCGTCGCCACCATCCCGGTGAACGCGGGCAGCACCACCTCGAGGGTGGTCACCGAATCGAAGACCGGCTCCTTGTCCTCCTGGAGGTCGCGGTTGTATGCGAGCGGCAATCCCTTGAGCGTCGTCAGGAGCCCGGTGAGGTTGCCGATCAGCCGGCCCGCCTTTCCGCGCGTGAGCTCCGCGATGTCTGGATTCTTCTTCTGGGGCATGATCGACGACCCGGTCGAGTAGGAGTCGTCGAGGGTGACGAAGCCGAACTCGCGCGTGTTCCAGATGATGATCTCCTCGGCGAACCGCGAGAGGTCGATGCCGATCTGGGCTGTCACGAAGGCGAACTCGGCGACCACGTCGCGGCTCGCCGTTCCGTCGATCGAGTTCTCCACGCTGTGCGCGAAGCCCAGCTCGGAGGCGACCAGCTTCGCGTCGAGACCCAGGGTCGAGCCGGCGAGCGCACCGGACCCGTACGGCGAGACGTTCGCCCGCTTGTCCCAGTCGGACAGTCGCTCGAGGTCACGCACGAGCGGCCAGCAGTGCGCCAGCAGGTGATGCGCGAGCAGCACCGGCTGCGCGTGCTGCAGGTGGGTCCGCCCAGGGAGGATGGCGGCCGGATGCGCGTCCGCCTGCGAGGCGATCGCGTCGATGAGCGCGATCAGCTGCTCGGCGATGACACCCGCGTGGTCGCGCAGGTACAGGCGGACGAGCGTCGCGATCTGGTCGTTGCGGCTGCGGCCAGCGCGGAGCTTGCCGCCGAGCTCGGGCCCCGCACGATCGATCAGCCCGCGCTCCAGTGCAGAATGCACGTCCTCGTCGGCGTCGTCGGCCACGAACTCCCCGGAGGCCACGGCGCTGTCCAGCTGGTCGAGGGCTGCGAGCATGGCCCCGAGTTCGTCATCGGTCAGGTAACCCGCGGCTGCGAGCACTGTGGCGTGCGCACGCGACCCCGCGATGTCGTAGGCCGCGAGCTGCCAGTCGAAATGGGTCGACTTACTGAGCGCGGCCAGCTCCGGCGACGGGCCGCCGGCGAACCGGGCGCCCCACAACGCGCCTGCCTCGCCCGCGCGGTTCTCCGAATCGTGCTTCGACACGATGCCCTACTGGCCGGCGAGGTCGCGGCGGGCCGAGATCTTGCTCGGCAGGGACCACAGCTCGATGAAGCCCTTCGCGAGGGACTGGTCGAAGGTGTCGCCGGTGTCGTAGGTCGCCAGGTTGAAGTCGTAGAGGCTCTCGCCGCTGCGCCGACCCGTCACCACGGCGGTACCCGCGTGGAGCTTGAGGCGGATGTCGCCGGTCACGTGACGCTGCGTCTCGTCGATGAAGACATCCAGCGCCCGCTTGAGGCCGGAGAACCACAGGCCGTCGTAGACCAGTTCGGCCCACTTCGCTTCGACGCCGCGCTTGTAGCGGGCGACGTCGCGTTCCACGGTCATGTTCTCGAGTTCTTCGTGCGCGGCGATGAGGGCGATGCCGGCCGGGGACTCGTACACCTCGCGGCTCTTGATGCCGACAAGGCGGTCCTCGACGATGTCGATGCGACCGACGCCCTGGCCGCCCGCGACCCCATTCATCAACTGCACGGCTTCGAGAGGGGTGACCGGCTTGCCGTCGATGGCGACCGGGACGCCTTCGGAGAAGCTGATGACGACCTCGACCGCTTCCCGCGGCACGGCCGGGTCTTCGGAGTAGGTGTACAGGTCTTCGATCGGCGCGTTCCACGGGTCTTCGAGGAAGCCGGTCTCGACCGCGCGACCCCACACGTTCTGGTCGATCGAGTACGGGCTCTTCTTCGATTGCTCGATCGGCAGGTTGTGCTCGGCCGCGTAGACGATCGCCTTGTCGCGGGTCAGTGCGAAGTCGCGCACCGGCGCGAGCGAAGTCAGGTCGGGGGCGAGGGCTGCCACCGCGGCCTCGAAGCGCACCTGGTCGTTGCCCTTGCCGGTGCAGCCGTGCGCGACGCTGTCGGCGCCGAGCGCCTTCGCGGTCTCGGCGAGGTGCTTGGCGATCACCGGACGGCTGAGCGCCGACACCAGCGGGTAGCGCTTCTGGTAGAGGGCGTTCGCCTTGAGGGCGGGCATGAGGTAATCGTTCGCGAACTCGTCCTTCGCGTCGACGACGACAGCTTCGACGGCGCCGCAGTCGAGCGCGCGCTGGCGGATCGCCTCCATGTCCTCGCCGCCCTGGCCGACGTCGACGGCGAGTGCGACGACCTCCTTGCCGGTCGCATCCTTCAGCCAGCCGATGCCGACCGAGGTGTCGAGTCCGCCCGAGTATGCGAGCACAACGCGTTCAGCCATGGTTCTCCTTCAATGATCCAGTTCGAGTGTATGGGGTCGGCCCTCAGGCCGCGTTCCGGGCGAGCAGCCAGACGAGCAGCGCCTTCTGGGCGTGCAGGCGGTTCTCCGCCTCGTCCCAGATGACGCTCTGCGGTCCGTCGATGACATCGGCCGTGACCTCGTAGCCGCGGTCGGCCGGCAGGCAGTGCATGAACAACGCGTCGGGCTTCGCCAGCGCCATGAGGTCTGAGTCGACGCGATAGGAGCCGAACACCGACAGGCGCTCGGCTTTCTCGTCCTCCTTGCCCATCGAGACCCACGTGTCGGTGACGACGACGTCGACGCCGGCGACGGCTTCGCGCGGGTCGGTGAACAGGGTCACGGAGCCGCCGGTCGCCTGCGCGATCCGGTCGGCATCCGCCACGACCTGCGCCGCCGGCGCGTACGCCGCAGGCGACGCGATGCGCACGTGGATGCCCGCCGTCGCACACGCGAGCACGTACGACTGCGCCATGTTGCTGGCTCCGTCGCCGAGGAACGTCAGCGTGAGGCCGGCGAGGCTCCCCCGTTTCTCTTTGATCGTCAGGAGGTCGGCGAGCAGCTGGCAGGGGTGGAAGTCGTCGGAGAGCGCGTTGATCACGGGAACGGTCGTTCCGGCAGCCATCTCTTCCAGGCCCGCCTGCCCGTAGGTGCGCCAGACGATGGCGGAGACCATGCGCTCGAGCACGCGTGCCGTGTCGGACGGCGTCTCTTTTCCGCCGAGCTGGCTGTTTGCCGTGCTGATGATCAGCGGGCTGCCGCCGAGGTCGGCGATGCCGACGGCGAATGACACACGGGTGCGCGTCGAGGACTTGTCGAAAATCACGGCGACCGTCTGCGGTCCGGCGAGCGGCCGTGCGCTGAACCGGTCGCGCTTCACTTCGGCAGCCAGCTCGAGAATCTCAGCCTGCTCGGCGGGCGTGATGTCGTCATCACGAAGGAAGTGCCTGGTCATGGGTCGCTTTCTTTCGGGGCGGATGGGTGGGGCAGCACGTCAGGCTGCCATCGTCGCGAGGGCGCGGCCGAATCGCTCGCGGAAGTCGGCGATCTCGGCGTCTCCGACGACGAGCGGCGGGGCGATGCGGATGCTCGACTCGTTGGGTGCGTTGATGATCAGGCCTTCGGCGAGTGCCGCATCCGAGAGCCGGTGTGCGTGCGGCTCGGAGAGACCGATGCCGACGAGCAGGCCCTGGCCGCGCAGCACGTGGATGAGCGGCGAGTCGAAGCCGAGGATCACGTGGCGCAGCTGCTCACCGCGCACGGCTGCGTTCTGTACGAGGCCGGCACGCTCGATCTCGCCGAGGACGGCGTTCGCCGCCGCTGTCGCCAGCGGGTTGCCGCCGAACGTGCTCCCGTGCTGGCCGCGGACGAAGAGCTCCGATGCGTGGCCGAAAGTGACCAGCGCGCCGATCGGGATTCCGCCCGCCATCCCCTTGGCGATCGTGACAGCGTCGGGGAGGATCCCGGCGTGCTCGTAGGCGAACCACCTGCCCGTGCGGCCGACGCCGGTCTGGATCTCGTCGATGATCAGCAAGGCGCCGTGCTTCTCGGTGAGCTCCCGTGCACGCTGGAGGAACCCGGTGGGAAGGTCGATAACGCCCGCCTCCCCCTTGATGGGTTCGACGAAAAGAGCCGCGACGTGGTC
Source organism: Leifsonia sp. McL0618 (assembly GCF_049994905.1). Classification (GTDB taxonomy): domain Bacteria; phylum Actinomycetota; class Actinomycetes; order Actinomycetales; family Microbacteriaceae; genus Diaminobutyricibacter. The sequence continues at coordinate 2,880,465 of NZ_CP188258.1, forward strand.
GTTGATCGACGCTTCCAGCGCCTCGATCGTCGAATCGATGTGCTCGACGCCCGACGGCATCGGCTCGAAGGCCTCGCGCATCTGCGGTTTGCCGGTCAGTGCGAGCGAACCCATCGTGCGACCGTGGAACGCGTTGTGCAGGGCGAGCACGCGGGTGCGGTGGCCCGATCCGCGATTCAGGCGGGCGAGCTTGAACGCGGCCTCGTTGGCCTCCGTGCCGGAGTTGCCGAAATAGACGCGACCCTGCTCGCCTGCGCCGGTGATGCGGGTGAGCCGTTCGGCGAGTTCCAGCTGCGGCGGCGTGGCGAAGTAGTTGGAGACGTGGGCGAGTGTTGCGACCTGGGTGCTCACCGCATCCACCAGCACCGGGTGGGCGTGCCCGAGCGAATTCACCGCGATCCCTGCGAGGAAGTCGAGGTAGCGGTTGCCCTCGACGTCCCAGACGTAACAGCCCTCGCCGCGGGCCAGCATGACCTGCGGAGTCGCCAGCGTGCGCATCATGGTGTGGCCGAAGCGTTGGTTCCAGCCTGTGGTCTCGGTCGTCATGCCGGCACCACCTCCGTTCCGATGCCGTCCTGCGTGAATACTTCGAGAAGGATGGAATGAGGGATGCGGCCGTCGATGATCGCGGCTTTGGCCACGCCGCCGTCGACGGCATCGAGGCACGCCGTCATCTTCGGGATCATGCCGGACTCGAGCCCCGGCAGCAGCGCGCGCAGGGCGTCGACGTCGATCTTCGAGACGAGGGAGTCCCGGTTCGGCCAGTCGCTGTAGAGGCCGGCCACGTCAGTCAGGATCACCAGTTTCGCGGCACCGAGTGCCACGGCGAGCGCGGCAGCTGCGGCGTCGGCGTTCACATTGAGTGACTGCCCCGCCTGGTCGATGTCGGGGGCGATGGAGGAGACCACCGGGATGCGGCCGGCGTCCAGTTGCGCGTGCACCGCCTCCGGGTCGACCGCGACCACATCTCCGACGAGTCCGAGGTCGACCTCGACGCCGTCGACGACCGCGCCGCGCCTGCGGCCCGTGAACAGGCCCGCGTCCTCGCCGGACAAGCCCGCGGCGAGCGGACCGTGCTCGTTGATGTGCCCGACCAAGTCGCGGCTGATCTGACCGGTGAGCACCATGCGCACGATGTCCATCGCTTCTGGTGTCGTCACGCGGTAACCGCCGCGGAACTCGCTGGTGATGCCGAGCCGGTCGAGCATCGCCGAGATCTGGGGTCCGCCGCCGTGTACGACGACCGGGTGGATGCCCGCATAGCGCAGGTAGACCATGTCCTCGGCGAACGCGCGCTGCAGCTCCGGGCTCACCATCGCGTTGCCGCCGAACTTCACGACGATGATCTGGTCGTGGAAACGCTTCAGCCACGGAAGCGACTCGATGAGGGTCGCCGCCTTCTCGGTGGCGTCGGCGTGGCTCACCGTTCCGGCCTGGGCGTCGATGTCGTACTCCGTATCCATGCCGTCAGCTCGCATATGCGCTGTTTTCGTGCACGTAGTCGTGCGTGAGGTCGTTCGTGAGGATCGTCGCCGTCGCGGGGCCGGCGTGCAGGTCGATCAGCACATGAACGGCGCGCGGGGTCAGGTCGACGAGGTCGCGCGGCCGGTCTGGCTCCCCTGCCGAACAGATCTGCACGCCGTTGATCGCCACGTCGATCCCGTACGGGTCGAACTCGGCGCTCGTCGTTCCGACCGCAGCGAGCACCCGACCCCAGTTCGGATCGTTGCCGAAGATCGCCGCCTTGAACAGGTTGCTGCGGGAGACGGCCCGGCCGACCTCGACCGCGTCGTCTTCGGAGGCCGCGTTGACGACCTCGATGGCGATGTCGTGGGATGCACCCTCGGCGTCGGCCTGCAGCTGCTCGGCGAGGCTCCGGCACACGGAGGTGAGCGCCTCGGTGAACGCCGCAACATCCGGTTCGACGCCGCTCGCCCCCGAACCGAGGAGGGCGACGGTGTCGTTCGTCGACATGCAGCCGTCGGAGTCGAGCCGGTCGAAGGTGACCCGGGTCGCCGATCGCAACGCTGTGTCGAGCTGCTCGGAAGTCAGGGCCGCGTCGGTGGTGATGACGACCAGCATGGTCGCGAGACCCGGCGCGAGCATCCCGGCGCCCTTCGCCATCCCGCCGACCGTCCAGCCGTCGGGCGAGGCTATGGTGGCCTGCTTGGCAACCGTGTCCGTCGTCATGATCGCTTCGGCGGCGGCGAGGCCGGCCGCCTCGGAGTCGCTGCCGTCGGACGCGATGGCGAGCGTCGCATCCCACACCCCGACCTTCAGCAGGTCGAGGTCGAGCTGCTCGCCGATGAGACCGGTGGAGCAGATCAGGACGTCGCCAGAGGAAACGCCCAGGCGGTCGGCTGCCGCCTCAGCGGTCTGATGCGTCGTCTGGAATCCGGCCGCACCGGTGTAGCAGTTGGCTCCGCCCGAGTTGAGCACGATCGCGGAGACGACGCCATCGGAGATGACCTGCTCACTCCACAGCACCGGGTTCGCCTTGCAGCGGTTGGTGGTGAACACCGCGGCCGCCGCCTGGAGAGGCCCGAGGTTGCGCACGATGGCGAAGTCTCGCTTGCCGCTCGACTTCAGGCCGGCGACGACGCCGGCGGCGGCGAATCCGGATGCTGCGGTGACGCTCACGGGGCTACTCCATTCACGGTGAGGCCGGTCGTCTCCGGCAGGCCCAGGGCGATGTTCGCCGACTGGATGGCGGCACCGGCCGTGCCCTTGACGAGATTGTCGAGCGCGAGCACCGCGATGACCCGGCCGACCGCTTCATCGACGGCGAGGCCGATGAGTGCGGTGTTCGCACCGAGCACGTCCGCGGTGCGCGGCATCTGACCGTCGGGGAGCACCTGCACGAAGGGTTCGCCGTGATAGGCGTTCTCCCACGCCTCGCGCACCTCGTCGGACGGGACGTCCGGCTTCAGGCGCGCCGTCACGGTTGCGAGGATTCCGCGCGACATCGGCACCAGGACCGGTGTGAAGGAGACGGTGGGACTGGCGGCCCCGGCGAGACGGAGGTTCTGCTGGATCTCCGGGATGTGCCGATGCGAGCCGCCGACCGCGTACGGATTGGCCGAGCCGAGGATCTCGCTCGCGAGATACATCGTCTTCAGGCTCCTGCCCGCGCCCGAAGGCCCGACTGCCAACACCGAGACGATGTCCTGCTCCTCGACGAGCTCCGCTGCGATTCCCGGGGCGATGGCGAGCGAGACGGCGCTCGCGTTGCAGCCGGGCGCCGCGATGCGTGTCGCCCCGGCAAGGTTCTCGCGCTGGTGCCCGCCGCCGGCGAGCGGGAGCTCGGGCACCCCATACGTCCAGGCGCCGAAATAGTCGCCGCCGTAGAACGCCGCCCAGTCGGTCTCGCTGGTGAGCCGGTGGTCTGCACCGCAGTCGACGACGAGCGTGCCCGGGTCGAGGTGCGCGGTGAGTTCGCCCGACGTGCCGTGCGGCAGCGCGAGGAAGACCACGTCGTGGCCGGCGAGTGTCGCCGGGGTCGTCTCGACCAGGGTGAGCCCGGCGAGCGAACGGAGGTGCGGCTGTTGGGCGATCAGGGGCTGGCCGGCATTCTGGAACGCGGTCACCGTGCGCACCTCGAAATCGGGGTGGTCTGCCAGGATCCTGAGGAGTTCTCCGCCCGCGTAGCCGGATGCACCGGCCACGGCTACCGAGAAAGTCATGCTTCTACCTTATTGAGTGGACGACGTGGGAGAAGGACGGCGGCGCCCACGTGAAGCCCCCTCGAGGGTCGCGCGACGTCGCCTAGATTCGGCGGTCGGCCAGGCGTCGACGCAGCGCGCCGGCGGCGACGAGGCCGCGAGCGGAGTGGGAGCGCCGAACGGAAAGCATGCGGCAACCCTAGCGGGTCACCGGCGTCGGCTCCAAGTCGGGGCGGACCACCTGTCAATCGAAGGACTGGATGAATTCCACCCTCGGATGCGCCGGGTCACCGGAAGCGACACAGAGATCCGAGCCGTAATCGGTTTCGTCCAGCTGGTAAGCGACATCCACAAAGATGGCGTTGGGGTCCCCGTGTGCGCGGTCGACCGTGAAGCCGTTCTCGCTCGCGAGGCCGAAATCGTTCATCTCCGGTCGCGGAGTCGGCAGCGGAACACCCGACGGCCAGGTTCCCGCAGGCAGAGCGGCCTCGCAGGCCGCGTAGATGCTCTCGATATCGAAGCCGTTCAGTGTCGTCGCCGGGGGCTCGGGGGGTGTGGTCGGCGTTGGGGTCGGGCTTGGGCTTGGGGTCTCGGGCGGGGTCGGGGTGACCGTCGCTGTCGCCACGGGAGGTGGCGGAGGCTCGACGAACGGAAGGTGCCCGGTCAGCGCGAGTGCGGTGCCCCCTGTCGAGATGAGGACCGCCGCAACGATCAGCGAGACCAGGAGTGCGAGGCGGTGCGGGCGGATGCTCCGCGCGGAATCGCGCTCCACCTGCGTGACCAGCATGTCCGAGATCGCGTCGAGGCGTTCCTGATCGAACGGGGATGTGTTGTTCACAGCGGTCATCGCACACCTCCTGCGATTTCGGTCGGATCGACAAGTTCGACGGTGAGCTCAGCCAGCCTGCTCTTGGCGCGGGAGAGCCGGGATTTCACAGTGCCGAGGGGAACGCCCAGCGTCTCTGCAGCATCCGCGAGCTGCATGCCCTGGATCACGCAGAGCGACACGATGTCCTGTTCCTTCGCCGACAAGGTCGCGAAGGCTGCCCGAACAGCAGCACGCCTCGGTTCATCGTCGAGCCGGTCGTTCACCGCCGGGGCGAAGTCGTCCTGGTGCCGGGGAGCAGGCAGACTGTCCATCGCATGCCGGTGGCGGCGTCGGGTGCGGGAGAAGTTGCGGGCGACATTGTTCGTCGTCACCAGCAGCCAGGGCACGATCGACCCGTTGACGATGCGGACTGAATCCCGCCGACGCCAGGTCTCCAGGAAGACGAGAGCCGCGATGTCTTCGGCGTCGTGAAAGGAGTCGACCGAGCGCATGGCCTGCCAGAGCACGCGATCGCGGTGCGCCCTGAAGAAGGCACCGAACGCGGCCGGATCCCCCGACCGCGCCAGCACCCAGTCCTCGGGCTCAGCTTCCCCCAACACTGACGTCATAACTCATAGTGTCCGATGGGCCAGAAAAGGTTCCATCGCCGCGGGCTGCCTCAGTCGCGGATGTGGGCGCCGAAGAGTTCGCCGGCGCGCGCAGCCCCGGCGAGCTTCGCTTCGCTGGCCTCTGCGGCAGTGAGCGTGCGGTCGCCGGCCCGGAACCGGAGCGCGAACGTCAGGCTCTTCGTGCCCTCGGGGATCCCGTGGCCGCGGTAGTCGTCGACGAGCCGCGCATGTTCGAGAAGGTCCCCCGCGCCGTCGATGACGGCACGCTCGACGTCGCCCGCCGGCACCTCGGCACCGACCACGAGCGACAGATCCTGGGTCGCCGCCGGGAACGCGGTGATCGCCGATGCGTGCAGCTGCTGCGGCGCGAGGTCGAACAGCAGGTCCAGGTCGAGCTCGAAGACGCCGACAACGCGGGGCAGGTCCGCCTCTTCGGCGAGCGCCGGGAGGAGCTCGCCGGCGAAACCGATCGGCACGTCACCGACGCCGCGACGCACGACGAGCTCCGCGGTGCGCCCCGGGTGGAGCGCCTGGTGCGCGCCCTGTATGGGCTCGACCGCCAGTCCGACGGAGGCGCCGATCTGCTCGACCATGGCCAGGATGTCGGCGATGCCCGCGGGGACGGCCGGCAGGCCCGGCTGCTTCGGGATCGCATTGCCGAGCACGAGACCTGCAACGTGCTGCGGCTGTGCCGGAATCCCGGCGTTCAATCCCGAGAGCACGTCGTCGGACGGCAGGGCGGCGCCGGGCGGCAGCGACTGCGAGCCGAAGGCGCCGTCGGGGGCCGGCAGGAACACGGTTCCGACCTCGTACAGCTCGAGATCGACCAGCCCTCGCGACAGGTTGCGCTTCGCGATCTCGATGAGCCCGGGCAGCAATGACGTGCGCAGGTACGGCACCGTGCCGTCGAGCGGGTTGGCGAGCTTGACGGCTGGGACACGGCCGGCGACAGGTGAGCCGAAAGTGTCGTTCGCCTGCTCGGTGACGAACGGGTACGCCAGCACTTCCGTAGCGCCGTTGGCGGCCAGGGTCTCGGCCACCGCCCGACGCAAAAGCTGGCTGCGGGTCAGCCCGCGGCCAGGAGGAGCGACAGGAAGCACCGAGGGGATGCGGTCATAGCCGACGATGCGCGCCACCTCTTCGGCGAGATCCGACTTGTCGGTCAGGTCGGGGCGCCACGTCGGAGGGACCACACTCAGTCCGGCCGACGTCGCGGTGATCGCCCCGCCGATCTCAGCGAGGGCCGACTCGATCTCGTCGTCGGTGAAATCGACGCCGATCAGCGACGAGACGTAGCCTGCGGGCAGCTGGATGGCATCCGGGGTCACGCTCGTGTTGTGCAGGGAGCCGAGGTCGTCCGCGCTGCCGCCGGCGAGCTGCTCCAGGAGCTGGACGACCCGGGCAGCGGCAGCGACAGCGACCTGCGGGTCGACACCTCGCTCGAACCTCTTCGACGCCTCGCTCGGCAGCTTGTGCCTGCGGGCAGTGCGGGCGATCGACACGGGGTCGAAATTGGCAGCCTCGATCAGTACGTTGCGGGTCGACGAACCGATCTCGGTCGACGCCCCGCCCATGACGCCTGCGAGCCCGATCGGCCCGGACTCGTCGGTGATCAGCAGGTCTTCGGGGTCGACCGTGCGCTCCTGGCCGTCGAGGGTCACGAGCTTCTCGCCCGGGCGGGCGCGCCGCACCGTGATGCCGCCACGGAGCGCATCCAGGTCGTAGCCGTGGATCGGCTGGCCCAGTTCGAGCATGACGTAGTTTGTCACGTCGACGACGAGTGAGATCGAACGGATGCCCGCGAGCTTGAGCCGGGCGATCATCCATGCCGGGGTGGGCCGGGTCGCATCGACGTCGCGGACCACGCGGGTCACGAAGACGCTTGCGCCGACGCGCCCGCGGATCGGCGCGGAGTCGTCGATCGAGACCGGGAACGTGCTGCCGGAGGTGTGGCTCGGGCGTCCCCTGAGCAGTTCGGGAGCCGCCGCAGGGTCCCGGAACTCCGCGCCCGTCGCGTGCGAGAACTCGCGTGCGATGCCACGGATCGAGAAGGCGTAGCCCCGGTCGGGCGTGACGTTGACCTCGACGGCCGTGTCGTCCAGACCGAGCAGGCCCACCGCATCCGTACCCACCGGCGGGTCCAGTTCGAGGGTCGCGAGCCGCAGGATGCCGGCGTGCTCGTCGCCGAGGCCGAGCTCGCGCGCCGACGCGATCATGCCGTCGGAGATGTGGCCGTACGTCTTGCGTGCCGAGATCGGGAACGGCCCGGGGAGCACCGCGCCGGGCAGCGACACCACGACCTTGTCGCCCGCGAAGAAGTTGTGGGCGCCACAGACGATTCCACGCACGTCGTCTCCCCCGTCGGCCGCGCGCGAGCCCTCCGGTGCGACACGCACGTGGCACCACCGGATGGTCTTGCCGTTGGTCTGCGGCTCATCGACGAAGTCGAGCACCTGCCCGACGACCACGGGACCGGAGATCTCGAACGTGTGGATGTCTTCTTCTTCGAGACCGACGGAGACGAGTGCCGCATGCACCTGCTCGGCCGTCGTCCCCGGCTCGAGATCGACGTACTCGGCGAGCCAGCTGAGTGGGACGCGCATCAGACCACCATTCCGAACTGCTGCGAGAAGCGCACATCGCCCTCGACCATGTCGTGCATATCCTTCACATCGTTGCGAAACATGAGCGCACGCTCGACACCCACCCCGAAGGCGAAACCGGAGTAGACATCGGGATCGATGCCCGCCGAACGCAGGACGTTCGGGTTGATCATTCCGCAGCCGCCCCATTCGATCCACTGCGGCCCCTCCTTGAAGGTGGGGTGCCAGAGGTCGAGCTCGGCGCTGGGCTCGGTGAATGGGAAGTAGTTGGGGCGCAGGCGCACCTTCGCATCGTCGCCGAACATGTTCTTGACGAAGTGGTCGAGCGTTCCCCGCAGGTGCGCCATCGTGAGCCCCTTGTCGACGGCGATGCCCTCTGTCTGGTGGAACACGGGCGTGTGCGTCGCGTCGAGCTCGTCGGTGCGGAAGACGCGACCGGGTGCGATGCGGTAGAGAGGCAGGTCGTTCTCGAGCAGCGCACGCAACTGCACCGGGGAGGTGTGGGTGCGCAGCACGAGGTGCGCCGAGGTCGGCTCGACGAAGAACGTGTCCTGCATGGCCCGCGCCGGGTGGTCCTCGTCGAAGTTGAGGGCGTCGAAGTTGTACCACTCGCTCTCGAGCTCTGGGCCTTCGGCCACCTCCCAGCCCATGCCGACGAAGACGTCCTGGATGCGCTCCTGGAGCAGTGAGAGCGGATGGCGGGCGCCCGCCTGCCAGCGCGACGGCAGCGCGGTCACGTCGACCCGCTCATCGGCGAGACGCTGCGCGTCCTCTGCGGTCTGGATGTCCGCCTCTTTCGCGACGAACGCCTGGTTCACACGGGCGCGCGCCTGGCCGACGAGCTTGCCGGCGGCGGCCTTCTGGTCGTTGGGGACCGAGCGCAGGCTGGCATTCAGCCGCGCAAGCGGAGAGTGCTCGGCGGTGTGCTCGGCACGGACGACCTTGAGGGCAGCCGAGTCGGCGGCGTCGGCGATCGCCGCGAGGGCCGACTGCACGGCCGCCTCGACAGTTGTCTCGGAGATTTCAGTGGGTTCGGACACGGAACCCAAGTTTAGTGCGAGGTCCCGGTCACTCTGCCGCGTTCTGACCGGCGTACACCTCGTAGGCGGCGTCCCACAGGCCCTCGCGCCGGGGCGCGTCGAGGCCTTCGAGAAGCAGAGTGAGCCCGTCGACGAGCGAGTGCCAGCCCGCTGCGAAATCGGGCGCGGAGCGGAGGCGACCCGCCCCGAACACGTCGGGGATCGCATCCTGATCGAGCACGAGCAGAGTGCCGGCTTCCTGTCCGTCGAGGCGCAGGGTCACGGCCGATCGGGCCGGCCCCCAGGTGAACGACAGCAGGCGCTCGGGCTCCAGTGCGAGCACCTCCATCGCATGCACTCCGTCGGGGACGTTCGCGTCGCCGAGGCGGAAGGTGTCCCCCAGCTCGAGCGGACGGACGCGTGCTGGGTCGTCCGGCCATTCGACGACCGGCCACAGCCAGCGTCCGATCCGGTCAGGCAGGGTCAGTGCATCCCAGACGTCGGCGATGGAGGCATCGAGCAGTCGCTCGAGGTGCACGCCGGACTTCCCGTTTTCGCGGATCATGCGTGCCGGGGTGAGCCCGGCCTCGCGGCGGCGGTACTCCTCGAGAGCGGCGTCGAACGCGGCGGGGTCGGCGGCCTCGCCGAGGTACCCGCGATCGCCGAGATCCTGCTCGCCGTTCAGCTCGGCGTCGAGATGTGTGAAAACGCCTTGCCACACGGCACCCCAGACGGCCGCGTTGACCGCCTGCGCCCGTCTGTGCGTGAGGGTGAGCACGACGTGATCGTCGCCGTGCGGAGCGATGGTCGCCTCCAGCTCCGTCTCGGCCTCGCTCCCGAACCGCCAGAGCACGGCAATCCGTCTCTGAGGTTCGCAGGCGAGCACGCGACCGGTGACGGCGGGAAATCCGCCGCCCATTTCCAGACGGTAGCCGTCACCTTCCGTCGTGTAGCTGCCCAGCCAGCGGGTCATGCGGTCCGGCTCGGTGAGCGCACTCCACAGGTCGGCTGTCGTCGTCGCGTACTCGCGCTCCAGCGTCACGGTGCGCCTGGCGCCGTCGAGGGCGAGGTCTCCGAAGATCGTCATGATGCTGCAGCTCCCTGATCGTGTTGAACCGGCTGGTCGCGTTGAATCGGCTGATCATGTCGCGCGACAGTGCGGTCGGCAGCGCGCCCCCGCACGAGTTCTGTCTCGAGCGCATCCAGGTGCTGGTTCCAGAATGACCGGATGCCGTCCACCCACTCCGCGACACCATCGAACGCGGCAGAGTCGAGCGTGTACATACGCTGCTTGCCGGCGGTACGGCTCGTGACCAGCCCGACCTCACGGAGGACGCGCAGATGCCGGGATGCGCCGGGCTGGGTGATGCCGAACTGCGCGGTCACCGCATCGGATAGCCGGCCCGCCGTGCATTCGCCGGCGGCCAGCAATTCGACGATGCGCCGGCGAACCGGGTCGCCGAGAGCTTCGAGCGCGTCCATAGGCTCAACATATCACCGTGCGTTTATATAACGCAAGGATCAAACGTTCAGGATCGCTGGGCGAACGCCGACTCGTAGAGGCAGACGGATGCGGCGGTCGCCAGGTTCATCGACTCCGCATTGCCGTAGATCGGCACGGTGACGGCGCGGTCCGCCAGCGCCAGGTCGTCGTCGCCCAGGCCGCGCGCCTCATTGCCGAACACCCACGCCGTCGGCTGGGCGAGCAGCCCCTCGACCCGCACCGCGAGGAGGTCCTGCCCCTTGATGTCGGCGGCAAGGATCTGCAGCCCGGCAGCGTGTGCGCGCTCGACCACATCGGCCAGCGTCGCCCCCACCGCGACCGGCACATGGAAGATCGAGCCGGTCGACGAACGGACGACCTTGGGATTGTAGAGGTCGACCGTGCGACCGGTCAGGATCACAGCGTCGGCACCGGCGGAATCAGCGGCGCGGATGATCGTGCCCGCGTTGCCGGGATCGCGCACCTCCTCGAGGATCGCCACCAGCTTCGGCTCCCCCGACAGAATGTCACGGATCGACGTCGGGAACTGATGACAGACCGCAACGAACCCCTGGGGCGTGACCGTGTCGGCCATCGTCTCCAGCACGTGTTCGGTGACGAACTCGACATCGACGCCGGCATCGACAGCCGTCTGCGCGATGTCGGTGTACCGCTCGAGGGCCGTCGGCGTCGCGTACAGCTCGACGACGAGTTCAGGCCGGAACGTCAACGCCTCGGCGACGGCCTGCGGCCCCTCCAAAAGAAAGAGCCCGGTCTCAGACCGGGCTCCTCTTTTCGCCAGTTTCGCCACGGCCCGAACGCGCGGAGAGCGCGGGTTATCAAGCATGGCACCAGCCTATATGCGGCGACGCACTGTTCAGTCGTTACGCAGCATCAGCCTTCGGCGCCGACGTGTCGGCGGGCAGGGCCTTCCTGGCCGTCTCGACGAGGGCCGCGAACGTGGCGGGCTCGTTGACGGCCAGCTCGGCGAGGATGCGGCGGTCGACCTCGACACCGGCAAGACCCAGACCCTGGATCAGGCGGTTGTAGGTGAGGCCGTTCGCACGGCTGGCGGCGTTGATGCGCTGGATCCAGAGACGACGGAAGTCGCCCTTGCGCGCACGGCGGTCACGGTAGCTGTAGACCAGCGAGTGAGTGACCTGCTCCTTGGCCTTGCGGTACAGGCGCGACCGCTGACCGCGGTAGCCCTCTGCGCGCTCGAGGATGACCCGACGCTTCTTGTGGGCGTTGACGGCCCTCTTTACTCTTGCCATTTTCTTGTTTTCCTAACGTCGGGCGGCGTTACTTGCCGAGCATGTTCTTGATGCGCTTGGCGTCAGCCGGAGCGAGCACCTGGTCCTGGTTGAGACGGCGAGTGCGACGACTGGACTTCAGCTCCAGGTGGTGGCGCATACCGGACTGCTGCTTCATGACCTTGCCGCTCCCGGTCAGCTTGAAGCGCTTCTTGGCCCCGGAATGGGTCTTCTGCTTGGGCATTATTTCTCCTCGTTCGTCGCAGGCGTGGCCGGCGAACTCTCTTCGTCCTGCGCAGAAGGCTCTGCGGCAGCAGCCGACTCGTCGGCGGGGGCCTGCGCCCGCGCTTTCGAAGCGGCACGTTGTGCGTTGGCCTCGGCCTTGGCCTCTGATTTGTTCTTCAGGGGGCCGATGACCATGACCATGTTTCGACCGTCGATGGTCGGCGTCGATTCGACAGAACCGAACTCCGCGACATCTTCGGCAAATCTCTGGAGCAAGCGAACGCCCTGGTCTGGGCGGGACTGCTCACGGCCGCGGAACAGGATCATGGCTTTGACCTTGTCGCCGGCCTTGAGGAAGCCCTCAGCGCGCTTGCGTTTGGTTTCGTAGTCGTGCTTGTCGATCTTGAGACGGAAACGAACCTCTTTGAGGATCGTGTTCGCCTGGTTGCGCCGGGCCTCCTTGGCCTTCTGCGCAGCCTCGTACTTGAACTTGCCGTAATCCATGATCTTCGCGACAGGCGGCTTGGAGTTGGGAGCAACCTCAACCAGGTCCAGATCGGCTTCCTGCGCGAGACGAAGGGCGACCTCGATTTTCACGACGCCGACCTGCTCACCGCTGGGGCCGACGAGACGAACTTCGGGGACGCGGATACGGTCATTGGTACGGGGATCGCTGATGCGTTTCTCCTCTGATCAAAGCGATACATTCGGCCACGTCTCCGTCGGGTGACGGAAGCGGCGAAGAGGAAATTCACGCACCACAGCACCTGCGAATTAAATCGCAGGCCTGGCACGGCACCCTGACTACCCTCGCGCTGGCGGCGCGACGGCGGAGTGCGAACAACCCGGTAACCTAGTAGCGGTCAAGCGCGGGTGGGAGAATCTCCACTTTCGTACCGAGACTGAAGCCTCGGAGCCCGAACGATTCTAACAGAGGAAATCAGTGAGCGACAGTTACACCCCTCAGGACGCCGACGCGTACGTCGATGAAGCCACGCGAGACATCGCTGACGTCCCCGCTGTCGAGGTCATCACCACCACTGCAGTGCACCTCATGAGCGCCGCCGCCGTCAAATGCGGCCTCGCCGACGACCCCGCGACACAGACCGACCTGGATGAGGCACGCAAGCTCATCGACGCGCTCGCCGGGCTTGTGACGGCCAGCGCCCAGCACATCGGCGACCAGCACGCGCGCAGCCTGCGCGACGGGCTCCGCTCCCTGCAGCTGGCCTTCCGCGAAGCATCGCCGATCCCCGACGAGATCGGCAAAGGCCCTGGCGAAAAGTGGACCGGTCCGGTCAACTGATTTCGGCCAGCGCCGCGCGGACGGCTTCGATCGTGCGGGCGACCGCGACCTGGTCTGTGGCCCAGTTGCTGACCGAGAAACGCAGCACGTCGCGGTCCCTCCAGCGCGAGGGCGACGCGAAGATGGACCCATCCGCCCGCAGCGCCGCAGCAAGCGGCGCGATCCTGTCGTCGTCCTCGAGCGCCATGCACACCTGCGTGAACACCACATCGTTCAGGATGCTCACCCCCGGCAGCTCGGCGAGACCCCTCGCGAGGGCTGCCGCGCTGTCGGCAAGCCGCTGGACCAGGTCATCCACGCCCTGCCTCCCGAGCCACGCCAGGGTCGCCCACACCGGAACGCCGCGAGCACGCCGCGACATCTCCGGAACTTTCTCGTACGGGTCGAATCCTTCGGCGGGACGCGGCAGGTAGGCGGCGTGGATGCTGAACGCGGCATTCATCGCAACGGGGTCGGCGACGATCGCGATGCCGCAGTCGTAGGGGACGTTGAGAGTCTTGTGCGCATCCGTCGCCCACGAATCCGCCGATGCGTACCCTTCCGTCAGGTGCCGTAGCCGGGGCGCGGCGCCCGCCCACAACCCGAACGCCCCGTCGACGTGCACCCAGGCGTCCGCCTCATGCGCGACGGCGATCGCTCCGGCGAAATCGTCGAACGCGCCAGAGTGGAGGTTGCCCGCCTGCAGGGCGACGATCGCCGGCCCTTCCCCTGCCGCCAGCGTCTCCCGGAGCAGGTCGACCCTGATCCGCCCCTGGTCGTCGGCAGGAACCGTCTGCGGCAGGCCCAGACCGGCATAGCGCGCCGCGAGGTCGACCGAGGTGTGGCGCTCGGCACCCGCGATGAAGCGGATTCGGGGGCCGCCCGCCAGACCGTCACGGTTCACATCCCAGCCGGCGCTCCGCAGTACGGCGGTGCGCGCGGCGATCAGTCCGACCATGTTGGCGGTCGTCGCGCCTGTCACAAAACCGACGTCGGCGGTCGACGGCAGCCCGAGCAGGTCGAGCAGCCACTCCCCCGCCAGCTCCTCAGCACCGACCACGCCGGGGGTCGCATCGCGCATGCCGGCGTTCTGGTCCCAGGCGGAGACAAGCCAGTCGGCGCCCAGAGCCACCGGGTAGGTGCCGCCCATCACCCAGCCGTAGAACCGTGAGGACTGGATGCCCATGAGACCGGGTTCGACCGCGACGGTCAGGCGCTCCAGCACTTCCGTCGCCTCCGAGCCGCGCTCCGGAAGCCGGTCGCCCAGCCCGCTACGCACGTCGCCGATGGGCACTTCCGGTGGTATCGGACGCTCCTCGAACCCGCCGAGCCAGGCTTTCGCGGTGGCCGCCGTCCTGTCGATGATGTCGTCGTAGTCAGATTGCATCAGCGCACCTGCTTCCGTGGCTCCCAGCGCACAGCCGATTTTCCTCCCCGCCGGGGCGATGGGTCAACGCGCGGTGCGTCGGATGTCAGGCGGACGCGGCGAGCTGCACGCGCAGGGAATCCACGCGGGTGGCGATCACGTCATCTGCCGCCCACCGCTGTGCGAGCCGGCCGAGTACGGCGTCGAGCTCTTCCTGGGTCAGGCCCTGGGCGAGCTCCAGGCGCACCACGAGGTCTTCGCCGGCGAGGCGTGCATCCGGGTCACCCGAACGCAACGAGACGTCGTGCACTCCGAGCTCCGACCCGATCGACGCACTGAAAGCCTCGAAGACTTCAGGGTCGAGGTGGGCTGGGAGCCACGGCTGCGACTGCGCGATAGCCCAGAGCGCAGGGCGGCGGATGACGAATTCCGTCTCCGAGAGAGGATCGAGTACGACCAGGTCGGTCTCCTCACGCGCCGCGGCAAGCGCGACCCGCACACCGTCGGCCGGCACCGGCCGCGCCTTCGGATTCCAGCGCTGCATGGCCTGCACGGACGAGAAGACGGGGAGCACGGTGCGTCCGTCTGGGCCTTCGACGGTGACGATGGCAAGCTCCTGGGACTTGTCCACCAGGTGGCCCGCCGCGGTGACACCGGTCTCGCCGAGCTGGGCGACAAGCGGAATGAGCAGACGCGCGCGTCGCAGGGCGTCGACGACCGCATCCGCCGACGCTTCGCCTGCCCGAAACCGGCCGAGCGCCTGCACGAGCTCGGCGGGCGCGGACCCGTCGTCGTCGCCGAACGTGTTCGCGTCGAACTGGCGTCCCGCCCAGGGCTGGCCGGCCGAGTCGGAGAGCGGGTGGCGCGGTCCGTCAGTTGCCGGCGACATCCAGCGCCTCAGGCAGCGTGAAGGCGCCGGCGTAAAGGGCCTTGCCGACGATGGCTCCCTCGAGTCCGCGCGGAACCAGCCCGCGGAGGGCGGCGATGTCGTCCAGGCTGGAGATACCACCGGAAGCGACGACAGGGCGCTCGGTGCGATCCATCACCTGGCGCAGCAGATCGATGTTCGGTCCCTTGAGCGTGCCGTCCTTCGTGACATCCGTCACGACGTAGCGCGCGCATCCCGCCTCTTCGAGCCGGTCGAGCACCTGCCAGAGGTCGCCGCCGTCCTGCGTCCAGCCACGGGCTGCGAGTGTGGTGCCGCGCACGTCGAGGCCGACCGCGATCGCCTCGCCGTACCGGCCGATGACGCTCGCCGCCCACTCGGGGTTCTCGAGCGCGGCCGTACCCAGGTTGATACGGGTGGCACCGATGCTGAGGGCGGCCTCGAGCGAGGCATCATCTCGGATTCCGCCCGACAGCTCCACGTTCACGCCGCGCACCTGGCGGATGACCTTCTTGAGCAGGGAGTAGTTGTTACCGCGGCCGAAAGCGGCGTCGAGGTCGACGAGGTGGATCCACTCCGCGCGCTGGTCGGCCCAGTCCGCCGCAGCGTCGACCGGGTCGCCGTAGCTGGTCTCCGAGCCGGCCTCGCCCTGGGTGAGGCGAACGGCCTTGCCGTCGGCGACATCCACGGCCGGAAGGAGCACGAGTCGTGGAGTGTTGTTGAATTCGCTCATGATGCCTCTCGTGTCACGCGTCGTGCGTTCACCCGACACCAGCACAAAAGCCTAGCCGAGGGTGCCGAGTCGGGGCGCCTCCGTGACGCTGCGCGGCCGAGCGTGGTGCTTCCGCTCGAGCGTGGCCAGCGGGCCTGTCACGCTCGACCGGAACAGGCAGACTGGGCGCCCAGACGGCCGGGCGGGCGTCAGCGCAGCGTGCCCAGCCAGTTGTGGAGCAGGCGGATGCCGGCAGCGCCCGACTTCTCCGGGTGGAACTGGGTCGCACTCAGCGGACCGTTCTCCACCGCGGCGATGAAACGCGAACCGTGCTCGCTCCAGGTCACGCGCGGCGCCGGGAACGGCGGTAGCACGTCCAGGCTCCACTTCTGTGCGGCATAAGAATGCACGAAATAGAACCGCTCGTCGCGAATGCCCTCGAAGAGCGCCGAATTCTCCGGCGCGTCCACGGTGTTCCAGCCCATGTGTGGCAGCACAGCAGCGTCGAGCACGTCGACCTCGCCCGGCCACTCGCCGAGTCCCGGGCTGTCGTTGCCGCGCTCGACACCGTGTTCGAACATGATCTGCATGCCGACGCAGATGCCGAGCACCGGTCGTCCGCCCGCAAGCCGGCGGTCGACGATCTCGTCGCCGTGGGATGCACGCAATGCTTCCGCGACCGCCTTGAAGGCACCGACACCGGGTACGACGAGGCCGTCAGCGTCCTGTGCCTTCGCCCGGTCTCCCGTCAGCTCGACGTCTGCCCCGGCCGCTTCGAGCGCCTTGGCAGCCGAGTACACGTTGCCCGTGCCGTAGTCGAACACGACGACCGACGGTCGCGTCACAGCGCACCTTTGGTCGACGGGATGCCCGACACGAGCGGGTCGAGCGCCTTCGCCTGGCGAAACGCGCGCGCGAACGCCTTGAACTCGGCTTCGGCGATGTGGTGGGGGTCGCGCCCGCCGAGCACCGTGATGTGTGTCGTCAGTGCCGCGTTGAACGTGATGGCCTCGAACACGTGCCGCACCATGGACCCGGTGAAGTGGCCGCCGATGAGGTGGTATTCGAAGCCGGCGGGCTCGCCGGAGTGCACCAGATAGGGCCTGCCCGAGATGTCGACGACCGCCTGCACGAGTGCTTCGTCGAGGGGCACCAGAGCGTCGCCGAAGCGCGAGATGCCCGACTTGTCGCCCAGCGCAGACCGGATGGCCTGGCCGAGTACGATGCCGACGTCTTCGACCGTGTGGTGGACATCGATCTCGACGTCACCGCTCGCCCGCACCTTCAAGTCAGTGAGCGAGTGCTTCGCGAACGCGGTCAGCAGGTGGTCGAAGAACGGAACGGACGACTGCACGTCCGCGCGTCCCTTTCCGTCGAGGTCGACGGTGAGCTGAATGCTCGACTCGCTGGTCTCCCGCTGGATCGTGGCCGTGCGATTGGTCATGATTGCGAGTTTAGTGTCGCGGCGACGACGCCCTCGTCGTTGTGACCGAGTGAGGCGAGGGCCGTGAGGAACGCTGTCGTCTCGGCCTCCGTGCCTGCGGTGACACGCAGGTGATTCGGAATTCCGACATCACGGATCAGTACCCCCTGGGCGAGCAGCGCCTGGAAGGTCGCATGCGGGTCACTCACCCCGCCGAAGAGGACGAAGTTGCTGCCGCTTCGGTGAGGCTGGTAACCGAGCGCCGCGAGTTCGGTGACCAGCCGGTCGCGCTGGGCGGAGATCTCGCCGACCATGGCGAGCATCTCCTCCGAGTGCGCGAGCGCCGCGATCGCCGCCGCCTGCGTCAGCGCGGACAGGTGGTACGGGAGCCGGACGAGCCGGAGGGCGTCGGTGACGGCCGGATCCGCTGCGAGGTAGCCGACCCGCGCACCGGCGAAGGCGAAGGCCTTACTCATCGTTCGCGATACGAGCAGCCGTTCGCGCCCGGGCAGAAGGCTGAGAGCTGAGGGACTGCCCGTCGGCATGAATTCGGCGTAGGCCTCGTCGACGACGACGATGCCGCGCGAAGCCTCGTAGATCGCGCTGATGGTCTCGATCGACAGCGGCGTGCCCGTCGGGTTGTTCGGAGCGCAGAGGATGACGATGTCCGGGTCGACGCGGCGGATCTCGTCGACCGCCGTCTGCGCGCTGAGTTCGAATTCGTCGTCGCGGGGACCTGCGAGCCACTGGGTGCCCGTGCCGGCCGCCAGGAGCGAGTACATCGAATAGGTCGGTGCGAACCCGAGCAGTGAACGCCCCGGGCCGCCGAATGCCTGGAGGATGTGCTGGATGACCTCGTTCGACCCGTTCGCAGCCCAGATCTGCGCGGAGGTCAGACCGTGTCCGAGATATCGGGCCAGGCTTTCGCGCAGTTCCACGAACTCGCGGTCGGGGTAGCGGTTCACTCCACGGATCGCTTCGCCGACCGCAGCAACGATGTCTGCCGCCACGTCATCCGGAATCGGATGCGTGTTCTCGTTCACGTTGAGGGCGACAGGAACGGTCTTCTGCGGCGCACCATAGGGTGTCTTTCCCCGCAGGTCATCGCGAATTGGCAGATCGGAGAGCGAAGTCACCACTCAATGCTAATGCGGCGCTAATGCGGCCCGACCGCGCACTTCCGCGGCCCGATGCAGCCTCCGATCAGTGACCGGCGCCGTACTGGGCGGGGATCGCGATGCGCTGGCCCGGGGTGACGACGGCCGACTGCAGTTGGTTCAGCGAGACGATGTCGGCGATCACATCGCGCGGATCGGCACTGGGCGCGACCTTCTCGGCGATGCTCCAGAGGGACTGGCCGGAGTGAACCGTCACGTATGCGAACTGCGTGTGCGCAGTCGGGCCGGTCGCGATCGCTCCGCCGCCGTTCATCGCGAAGAGGAAGGCGCCGACCACCAGCGGGACGGCCGCGAGGCTTGTGATCACCGCGCGTCCGCGGCGCGTGAGCCGAAGGTGAGTGGTCGCGGTGCCGGCAGGGCGGGACGGTGCACCGGCGAAATGCGTCGGCATCTGAATCGCTGCAGTCATGGCCTGTCCTCCTGGGAGTATTCGCATCCGGCACTCGGCCGGGAGAGCCGGATGCGAAGCTATGTTCCGAATATATCTTCGAATGTCTGAAAGTTCAACCACTCCGCAAACACTGATTACGTGACGAATATCGCAACACACTCGAACACATGTTTGTTTCAGCGCTGCATCGTGGATACAGTTTCGATTGTCTGGAGTTCACTCAACCAGGCACCACCGACATTCGTTCCAGCGCAACCTCGGAACGGGCGCGGAGGCGGTCACGAAGGGACGGGGAAGTGACGAACGACAACGCAGCAGGACGGGAACGCGGCGGTACCCGCCGGCGCAAGAACCTGAGCGAGAAACAACTCGCCATCCTCGATGTGATCGCACGCTCCGTGAGCCAGCGCGGGTATCCGCCGAGCATGAGAGAGATCGGCGACGCCGTCGGCCTCTCCTCCCTGTCGAGTGTCACCCACCAGCTCAACCAGCTCGAGCTGAGCGGCTACCTCCGGCGGGATCCGAACCGGCCACGCGCGCTCGAGATCCTGATCGACGTGCCGCAGACCGCATCCGAGAGCCTCGACTACGAGAACCAGACACCGGTCGGCGATGCCGCCATGGTTCCGCTAGTCGGTCGCATCGCCGCCGGCGTGCCGATCACGGCGGACCAGCAGGTCGAAGAAGTCTTCCCGCTCCCCCGCCAGCTCGTCGGCAACGGCGACCTCTTCATGCTGAAAGTCGTCGGCGAGTCGATGATCGACGCGGCGATCTGCGACGGCGACTGGGTCGTAATCCGTCAGCAGAAGACCGCAGAGAACGGCGATATCGTTGCGGCCATGCTCGACAGCGAGGCCACGGTCAAGGTCTTCCGCCAGCGCGACGGCCACACCTGGCTGCTCCCCCGCAACTCCAACTTCGAGCCGATCCTGGGCGACTTCGCCGAGGTCCTCGGCAAGGTGGTGGCGGTTCTCCGGGCCGTGTAGGCATCCTGCCCCGGGTCGCCGACGACCTCGCGCGGCCCGCTACGCCCAGCCGAGCTCATGCAGGCGGGCGTCGGAGAGCCCGAAGTAGTGCCCGATCTCGTGCACGAGGGTGACACGAACGCGGCGGCGCAGCTGGTCGAGGTCGGAGCTGCGCTCCTGGATGTTGTTCTTGAACAGCGTGATGCGGTCGGGCAGCTCGCCATAGCCGTAGACGCCTCGACGTGTGAGCGGGTGTCCCGTGTACAGCCCGTAGAGCCTCGGGTACTGTCCCGGCGGCTGGTTGTCGATCAGGATCGCGACATTGTCCAGCTGCCCGAACCAGTCGTCGGGGATCGCGTCGTACTCCTCGGTGACGATGCGCTCGAATTCGTCGTCGGAGATCTCGACCATGGTGCCATCCTGTCACCGGCCGGGCAATGAACGAAACGGGCGCACAGGTTCGCTCCGGGCGCACAGGGTGGATCCTGTGCGCCGGTGCAGAACCCGTGCGCCCGCGACAGCTCGGCGGCTAGGCCGGAACGCCCGCCTTCTCCCGCACGACCCTGGTTGCTTCGAGGATGTTCTTCAGCGATGCCACAGTCTCGTCGTATCCGCGCGTCTTGAGCCCGCAGTCCGGGTTCACCCAGAGCTGACGGCCCGGGATGGCCGCGAGCGCCGTCTCAAGCAGCTCGGTCACTTCGGCGACGCTCGGCACGCGCGGCGAGTGGATGTCGTAGACACCCGGGCCGATGCCATGGTCGAACCCGCTGGTCTGGATGTCGTGGACGACCTCCATGCGCGACCGCGCGGCCTCGATGCTCGTCACATCGGCGTCGAGGTTGCGGATCGCGTCGATGACGACGCCGAACTCCGAATAGCAGAGGTGGGTGTGGATCTGCGTCTCGTCGCGCACCCCGGCCGTAGCGAGGCGGAACGACCCGACCGACCAGTCCAGGTAGTCGGCGTGGGCGGCGCGCTTCAGCGGGAGCAGCTCGCGCAGCGCCGGCTCGTCGACCTGGACGATGCGGATGCCCGATTCCTCCAGGTCGCCGATCTCGTCGCGGAGTGCGAGCGCGACCTGCCGTGCGGTCTCGCCGAGCGGCTGATCGTCCCGCACGAAGGACCAGGCGAGGATCGTGACGGGACCGGTGAGCATCCCCTTCACGGGCTTCTCCGTGAGGCTCTGCGTGTATGTCGACCAGTCGACGGTGATCGGCTTCGGCCGTGACACATCGCCCCACAGGATCGACGGGCGTGTACAGCGGCTGCCATAGGACTGCACCCAGCCATTCTGCGTGACCGCGAAGCCGTCGAGGTTCTCGGCGAAGTACTGCACCATGTCGTTGCGCTCGGGCTCGCCGTGCACGATGACGTCGATCCCGATCTCTTCCTGCAGGTCGACGACGCGCTTGATCTCGTCGCGCATCAGACCCAGGTACTCGGCCTCGCTGATCAGCCCCTTCGCAAGCTGTGCGCGCGCACGGCGGATGTCGCCCGTCTGCGGGAACGAGCCGATGGTGGTCGTCGGCAGGAACGGCAGGCCGAGCGCTTCCTCCTGCGCGGTGAGGCGGTCGCCGTATTCCCCGCGGGAGAAGTCGGACGCGGTGAGCGCAGCCGTCCGGGCGCGCACGGCCGCGTCGCGCACACCGGGCGCAGCCTGGCGGTCGGCGAGAGCGGCGGATGCTGCACGCAGCGCGTCCTGCACCGCCTCGTGCCCGTCGACAAGGCCTGTCGCAAGCGTGGCGACCTGCCCGATCTTCTGGTCGGCGAACGCCAGCCACGACTTCAGCTGGTCGGACAGCGCCGGCTCGTCGTCGACGTCGTGCGGAACGTGCAGGAGCGACGTCGACGTGGAGACGGCGACGGTCGGCGACAGCGAGAGCAATGACGTGAGCTTTCCGAACGCGGCTTCGAGGTCGCCGCGCCAGATGTTGTGGCCATCGATCACCCCGCCGACCACCGCCTTGGCAGCGAGCGCGGATGCGGTCGCCGCGTCGAGACCCGACGGAACCGTGCCGCGCACCAGATCGAGCCCGATCGCCTCGACCGGCGATTCCGCGAGCACCGGAAGCGCATCATCGAGGCTTCCGTATGGAGCTGCGACGAAAATCGCGGGCCGGTCGACCGCACCGCCGAGTGTCGCGTAGGCGGTGCGCACGGCCCCGAGCACCTCGGAGCGCGCATCTTCGATGCTCTCGCTCACGAGTGCGGGCTCGTCGAGCTGCACCCACGGCGCCCCGGCGGCGGCGAGGCGTGCGAGCAACTCCTGGTACACCGGGAGCGCGTCGGCGAGACGCGTGAGCGGGCGGAAGCCTTCAGGCGCCTCGTCGCTCGCCTTGCTGAGTGCGAGGAAGGTGACCGGGCCGACGATCACGGGGCGGGTCACGAAGCCTGCAGCCTTCGCTTCTTCGAACTCGCGGACGATACGGTCGGAGGCGAGCCGGAACGTTGTCTCCGGGCCGATCTCCGGCACGAGGTAGTGGTAGTTCGAGTCGAACCATTTCGTCATCTCGAGCGGTGCGTGCTCACCTTCGCCGCGGGCGATCGTGAAATAGCCGGCGAGGTCGACGTGACCGGACACATCCGCGAGACCGGCGAAGCGCGACGGGACCGCCCCGAGCGTCACGGCCGCGTCGAGCACCTGGTCGTAGTAGCTGAAACTCTCCGGGATGGAGGCGTCGCTGCGCCCGAGGCCGAGACCGGCCAGACGCTCACGGGTGACCGCACGGAGTTCGGCGGCCTGCGCCTCGAGTTCGTCGGCGGTGATCGTTCCGGCCCAGAAGGCTTCGACTGCCTTCTTCAGTTCGCGGCGGCGGCCGATGCGGGGGTAGCCGAGGATGGTCCCTGTCGGGAAGGCGGCTCGAGTCGTCGTGTCGGTCATACTTTCTCTCTTTCAGGTGGCGCTGGCGCTGTGCAGAAGTCCGGTGCGCTCGAGGACGGCCAGAACGGCCTCGTGCTGGTTGAAGGTGTAGAGGTGGATGCCCGGGGCACCGCCCGCGACGAGCTGCGAGACGACGCCGGTCGCCCACGCGATCCCGATCTCGCGCTGGCCCTCCTCGGTCGGTTCGATCTCGAGCTGGATGGCGAGCTCGCTCGGGAGGTCTTCTCCGCTGAGCTCGAGCATCCGTTTCAGGCGCGCGGGACTGGTGACGGGCATGATGCCGGGCAGGATCGGGAACTCGACGCCGGCATCCCTGGCGCGCTGGGCGAAGGCGAGATAGTCCTCCGGGTGGAAGAACAGTTGCGTGATCGCGAGGTTCGCCCCTGCCGCCTGCTTCGCGAGGAGTGTGTCGATGTCCTGGCTCGCCGAGCGCGAGTTCGGGTGGCCGTTCGGGAATGCGGCGACGGCGATCCGCACGTGCTCGCGTTCAGTGCGCACTTCCCGCGCGGTCGGGATCCCGGGCACCAGCCGCTCCTCGTAGGGAACGCGCTCGGCCTGCACCCGGTGGATCAGCTGCACGAGCTCGCCCGCGCTGTGCAGGTCGCCGAGTCCGCTGTCGCCGCTCGGAGCATCGACGGGTGGGTCGCCGCGCACGGCCAGAAAGCTGCGCACGCCGGCGTCGAGGAACTCGCGGATGAGGCGGTTCGCCCCGGCGTGGGACGATCCGACGCAGGTGAGGTGCGCCATCGGGCTCACCGATGTGTTCGCGAGGATGTAGCGCAACACATCCAGCGACGACGTGCGCGACGATCCGTTCGCGCCGTAGGTGACCGAGATGAAGTCAGGGTGGGCGGCCGCGAGGCGGTCGATCGTCGCGGGAAGCGCCGCCGACGCCGCCACGTTACGGGGCGGGTAGAGCTCGAAGGAGAAGGGGACGCGGCCCGGACACGGGGCGTCGCCGGCGGCTGCCGGAGCGGTTCCGTGATCGTTCATCGCATGTCTTCCGTCCAGGTGATGTCGGGATGACCGCATCTTCAGGACGATGGCCGCAGGCTTGCCGCGCACGTCCCTGGAGGGTCATGAGCCCGAAGGCTTTCGCGGGCGGGTGCCGGGCTCGGCTGTCGCTCCATGTCGCCCAGGCTTCCTGCACGACAACGATTGATAGGCAGAGTAGCAAGCACCGGGTCGCACCGACAGGCGTGTGTCGCCGTATGACGACGCAGCCTGCAGGTCAGGCGACAGCGAAGGCGCTGAAGACCGCTTCGTACTCCGGAAGGATGCGTGCAGTGACCTTGGTACCGTCTTCGACGTACTCCGTCGACATCACGCGGCCCCGCTCGTGCAGGGCGGAGATCAGGTCGCCACGGTCGTACGGGATGACGAGGTCGAGTTCGATGGACGGGTCGGGGAGGAGCCGGGCGATCGCGGCGAGCACGTCGTCGATGCCTTCGCCGGTGCGTGCGGACGCGAAGATCGCGCCGGGCTCCAGCCCACGCAACACGAGACGCTCGTCATCGCCGACCAGGTCGGCCTTGTTGAAGACGACGATCTCGGGCAGGTCCCTGGCACCGACCTCGCCGATCACATCGCGCACAGTGGCGAGCTGGCTCGCCGGGTCGGGGTGCGACGCGTCGACCACGTGGACGATCACGTCGGAGTCGGCGACCTCTTCGAGCGTCGAACGGAAGGCCTCGACGAGCTGGTGCGGCAGGTTGCGCACGAAGCCGACAGTGTCGGCCAGGGTGTAGAGCCGCCCATCTGCCGTGACCGACTTGCGCACGGTCGAGTCGAGCGTCGCGAACAGGGCATTCTCGACGAGCACGCCGGCCTTGGTGATGCGGTTGAGAAGGCTGGACTTGCCGGCGTTCGTGTACCCGGCGATCGCGACCGACGGCACCGAATTGCGGCGACGGTTCGCGCGCTTGGATTCACGTGCCGGCTTGAATCCGACGATCTGCTTGCGCAGCTTCGCCATCCGCGAGTGGATCCGGCGGCGGTCGAGCTCGATCTTCGTCTCACCGGGGCCACGTGACCCCATGCCGGCACCGACGCCTCCGACCTGGCCACCGGCCTGCCGTGACATCGAATCGCCCCAGCCGCGCAGACGGGGAAGGAGGTACTCGAGCTGTGCGAGTTCGACCTGTGCCTTACCCTCGCGGCTCTTGGCGTGCTGACTGAAGATGTCGAGGATGACCGCTGTACGGTCGATGACCTTCACGCGAACGACGTCTTCGAGAGCACGCCGCTGGCTCGGGGCCAGCTCGGTGTCTGCAATGACGGTGTCGGCGCCGAGGGCTGCGACGGTGCCGGCAAGCTCTTGCGCCTTGCCTTTTCCGAAGTAGGTGCTCGCGTCCGGGTGCGGTCGCCGCTGCAGCAGTCCGTCGAGCACCACGGCACCGGCGGTCTCCGCCAGCGCGGCGAGCTCACGCATCGAGTTCTCTGCGTCCTGCAGCGATCCCTGCGAATAGACGCCGATCAGCACGACGTTCTCGAGACGCAGCTGCCGGTACTCGACCTCGGTGACGTCTTCGAGTTCGGTGGAGAGGCCCGAGACGCGGCGGAGCGCGGCACGGTCTTCCCGGTCGAACTGGTCGCCGTCGTGCGAGGTGTCGTCGACGGGACCGCGCTGAAGCGCCTGCGCCCCGCTTGTGAAGAGCGACACTCCCGACGCGTGGGAATCGGCGTTGGCAAGCACACGCGCCACGACATCGACGTCGGTGGAGCGTGTTTCGTCGCCACTCATCTGTTCGTTCAGTTCTATATCCAGCATCTGGGTTAACCCTAGTTCGTTCCTGTCCTGTACGTTTCCTCTATGGCCAGCGGAGATCACTACTTCACCTCTGCGCCCGAGAGCGATCCAGGGCTCCGTCCGTTCACAGTGCAGCTGGCCGGTCAGACCTACGAGCTGACAACGGCCAACGGGATCTTCAGTCCGGAGCGCGTCGACACGGGCACACGTGTGCTTCTCGACCATGTGCCCTCGGCGCCGCCCGGCGGTCATCTGCTCGACCTCGGCTGCGGCTGGGGGCCGCTTGCTCTCACACTGGCTCTGGAGTCCCCTCATGCGACGGTCTGGGCCGTCGACGTCAATACCCGGGCCCTCGATGTCGTGCGCCGTAACGCGCAGACTCTCGGCCTCACCAACATCAACGCCGCGCTGCCCGACGATGTTCCCGAATCGGTGCGTTTCACCGCGATCTGGTCGAACCCGCCGATCCGCGTGGGCAAGAACGAGCTTCACAACCTGCTCGAGCGCTGGATGCCCAGACTCGAGCCCGGCTCGGACGCCTGGCTGGTCGTGCAGCGCAACCTGGGCTCCGATTCGCTGCAGCGCTGGATGCAGACCACCTTCACCGGCGCGCTCACCGTGACGCGTGCGGCGACGAGCAAGGGCTACCGCGTGCTGCGCGCACGCCGCCGCGCCGAGAATCCGCACGGGGAATAGGCTGTCGCAGCCACGCGCTCAGCTCAGTTCGAGATCGCCTTCGAAGACGAGCTCGGCCGGACCGGAGAGTGCAACGTGCTCGCCGTCTTCCGTGGGGAACATGCGTACCCCGACGGTGCCGCCCGGCACATCCACCCGCCAGGCGTTCGGAGCGGCGCCGCCTGCCCAGTAACGCGTAGCGAGGGCCGCGGCCGCCGCCCCGGTACCGCAGGAGAGGGTTTCACCGCTGCCGCGTTCATGCACGCGCATGCGGATGCGCCCGATGCCCTCTTTGACCAGGGGCTCGCGCGGAACGACGAATTCGACGTTCGCGCCGTCGGCCGGGGCCGGATCCAGATGCGGGATGTACGTGAGGTCGGCCGCATCCAGTTCCTCTTCGTCCGCCAATGCGACGACGACGTGCGGGTTGCCCACGTCGAGACCGAGTCCGGGCCGCGCCACGGGAAGCTCGCGTGCACGCACCAGGGGCTCGCCCCCGGCCAGCGACCACCTGCCCAGGTCGACCTGGAACCCGGTCAGGTTGCGCTGCACATCCCTGACGCCGCCCCGTGTGCCGATCGGCAGCGTGTCGCCGTCCGCCAGTTCGGCGAGCCCCGACTCGATGAGGAAACGCACGTACACCCGGATGCCGTTGCCGCACATCTCCGCCACGGAACCGTCGGCGTTGTAGTAGTCCATGAACCACTCGGCGCCTTCGTCTTCGGCGAGTGCTTCTGCACCTTCGGGAAGGTGACGGGACCGCACCGCGCGGATGACCCCATCCGCCCCGATGCCGAAGTGGCGGTCGCAGATGTCCGCGATCTGGGCGGGCGTCAGGTCGATCTGACCGTCGGGGTCGGCGAAGAGCACGAAGTCGTTACCCGTGCCCTGCCCTTTGGTGAAGTGGAGCGTTGTCGCCATGGCTACAGCCTATCGATGGCACGGTCGACGAGTTCGGGGTCGTCGTAGTCGAGCCAGTGCAGGCCGGGGTAGCGCTTGAACCAGCTGACCTGGCGCCGTGCGTAGCGCCGGGTCAGCTGCTGCGTCTGCTCGATCGCGGCGCGCTCGTCGAGTCGTCCGTGCAGCTGGGAGATGGCCTGCGCGTAGCCGATCGCGCGGCTTGCGGTGACTCCGTTCTCGATTCCCGCGGGCACGAGACGGGAGACTTCGTCGACGAGGCCGGCCCGCCACATCCGTTCCACACGCTCGTCCAGGCGTGCCGTGAGTTCTTCGCGCGGCGCGCGCAGCCCGAGTGTCACGACGGGCATCCACGGCGTCGGCTCGTCGGGCAGGGATGCGCTGAAGGGCTCGCCCGTCAGTTCGATGACTTCGAGCGCGCGCACGAGTCGCCTGCCGTTGCTCGGGCCGATGGATGCCGCGGCCGCGGGGTCGAGTGCGGCGAGCCGCCGGTACATCAGCCCGGGGCCCTGTTCCGCGAGCTCGGACTCGAGGCGCTCGCGGATGCCGGCGTCGGTGCCGGGGAACCGGAGGTCGAAGATGACGCTCGACACATACAGCCCTGAGCCGCCGACGAGGATGGGCACCGCGCCCCGGCCGATGATCTCCCCGATGACGGAGCGTGCCAGCGGCTGGTAGCGCGCGACGGTGGCTTCGTCGGTGACGTCGAGGATGTCGATGAGGTGATGCGGGATTCCGCGCCACTCGTGGGGTGGGAGTTTCGCGGTGCCGATGTTCATCCCGCGGTAGAACTGCATCGCGTCCGCGTTGACGATCTCGGCGTCGCCACCGGCCGCGCGGATCCGTTCTGCAAGGTGCAGGGAGAGGTCGGTCTTGCCTGTTCCGGTGGGTCCGACGACGACGATCAGCGGGTGCGCGCCCCCGGTCACCGGCTCGGCCGGCTGCGGGTCAGCGCTCGCCATCCGACGGATCGTAGATGGGCATCGTTCCGACGCCCGGAACCGTCAGCGGCTCCCCCGTGCGCAGGGTCGGGAGACCGAGCGACACTCGCGCCTGCCCTCCGCTGCCTGTCGACCCGTGAGCAGGTACCGCGCACGATTCGGCCTCGGCGCGGTCCCACGCATCGCCCGCCCGTGTGCGACGGATCGTCAGCCGTGCGCCGTCGGGCGAGTCCGCGATCAAGTGGAAGGGGGCGGCCTGCGTCACCGTCACGGTGACGACGTCACCCGGCCGCGGCAGGTCGGAACCGGCCGGAACTTCGAAGTGGACGAGGCGGCTGTCGCGTGCACGCCCGCTGAGCCGGTGCGTGTCTGCGTCTTTGCGGCCCTCCCCGTTGGCAACGAGCAGTTCGACTTCGCGACCGACGACTTTCTGGTTCTCTTCCAGGGAGATGCGCTCCTGGAGTGCGATCAGGCGCTCGTAGCGGTCTTGCACGATCTCTTTCGGAACCTGGTCGGCCATGGTCGCCGCCGGGGTTCCCGGACGGATCGAGTACTGGAACGTGAAGGCCGACGCGAATCGCGCGGCTTCGACGACGCGCAGTGTCTCCTGGAAGTCCTCCTCGGTCTCGCCGGGGAAGCCGACGATGATGTCGGTGCTGATGGCGGCATCGGGAAGCTTGGCGCGGACACGGTCGAGGATGCCGAGGAACTTCTCCGAACGGTATGAGCGGCGCATCGCCTTGAGGATGCGGTCGGACCCCGACTGGAGCGGCATATGCAGCTGCGGCATGACCGTCGGCGTCTCCGCCATTGCAACGATCACATCGTCGGTGAACGCGGCCGGGTGGGGGCTGGTGAACCGGATGCGCTCGAGCCCGTCGATCCCTCCGGCCGCCCGGAGGAGTTTGCCGAATGCCTGCCGGTCGCCGAATTCGACCCCATAGGAGTTCACGTTCTGCCCCAGCAGCGTGACCTCGATCGCACCGTCGTCGACGAGTGCCTGGATCTCGGCGAGGACTTCACCCGGCCGGCGGTCCATCTCTTTGCCACGCAGCGAGGGAACGATGCAGAACGTGCAGGTGTTGTTGCAGCCGACCGAGATGGACACCCAGCCGCTGTAGCTCGAGTCCCGTTTGGTCGGGAGTGTCGACGGGAACGTCTCGAGTGCTTCGAGGATCTCGATCTCGGCCGAGTCGTTGTGCCGGGCGCGTTCGAGCAGGCTGGGGAGCGAGCCCATGTTGTGTGTTCCGAAGACGACGTCGACCCACGGCGCCTTCTCGAGGATGACGTTCTTGTCTTTCTGTGCGAGGCAGCCGCCGACGGCGATCTGCATTCCCGCGTGCCGCTTCTTCACCGATGCGAGGTGGCCGAGGTTGCCGTAGAGCTTGTTGTCCGCGTTCTCGCGCACCGCGCAGGTGTTGATGACGACGATGTCGGCCTCGTCGCCGTTGGCGGGAACGTAGCCGGCAGCCTCGAGCGAACCACTGAGCCGCTCCGAGTCGTGGACGTTCATCTGGCAGCCGTAGGTGCGTACTTCGTACGTGCGTGCCCGGCCGGTCTCATCGACCGCCGCGTCGGACGGCAGGATCACGGTGCGCTCTTCGGTGATGGTGCTCATGATGCGACTAGTTTACGGTCGGGCGGCCATGTACGCCGACACGGGCGAATGCGGGAGACGGCCGCCCGAGCCGGTTGCCCGAGCCGGTTGCCCGAGCAGGTTGCCCGAGCAGGCATCCGCCCCAGCGACGGATCACTCGAAGCGGACGCCGAAGCGCTTGTGCTTGGCCATCGCAACGCTGATGGCCGAGTTCACCGTGTGACCGTCATAGCCTTTGCGTGACAGGAAGCCGTGGACCCGCCGCCTGATCGTCTCGTCGTCGTAGGACGACAGCTGTCGTACCCTCTTCGTCGCGAGCTCGATCGCCCGGGCCTCTTCTTCTTCGCTGTCCACCTCGTGCAGCGCCGAGTCGATGTCGTACTCGGGGATGTGCTTTCGCTTCAGTTCCTGCCTGATGGCCGCGCTGCCGAGCCCCTTGCGCTGGTGGAGTGTCGAGACCAGGTAGTGCGCAAGCGCGTGGTCGTCGAGCAGTGCGACGTCTTCGAGACGATTGAGCTGAATTCTGATCGTCTCGTCATCGATCTCCCGCTTCTTCAGCACTTGCTCGAGCTCCCAGCGGGACATTCCCCGCCGGGCGAGCTGATCCAGCGACAGCTTCGACGCACGATCGCGTGCCTTCTGTTGGGCGTTCTTCTCGGCCAGCTCGTCGTCGGGTACGGCGTCTGGCACTTTCGTGCCGCTGATTCTCGTCACTTGCGCGCGTCGACCCGTTTCTGGTTCGGGCTTCTCCACGAACTCGCCGTTTTCGTCGAGCGTGCCGCCGAAACTCGCATCACCCTCAGGGTCGTCGAACCGGGAGAATGCGACCCGCTCGCGCGCAGGCCGCGGCACCTGCAGGAAGACCACTGGTGCGACGTGTTCGCCGTTCTCGGAGTCCGACGCTGGCGGGAATCGCACCATGCCGGTCACGCCCCCTTGCGGGCCTGGAGCTTCTCTTCGATGGACCCGACGTTCGAAACGGGTTCGGCGACCGCATTCGGGTCGGCCATGATGCCCAGTTTGATCTTGATCTTCGTCTCGATCTCTGCGGCGATGTCGGGATTGCTGATGAGGAAGTTACGAGAGTTCTCTTTGCCCTGGCCGAGCTGATCTCCCTCGTACGTGTACCACGCACCCGACTTCTTGACGATGCCATGGTCGACACCGAAGTCGATCAGGCTGCCTTCGCGGGAGATGCCGACGCCGTACAGGATGTCGAACTCGGCCTGCTTGAAGGGCGGCGCCATCTTGTTCTTGACCACCTTGACGCGCGTGCGGTTTCCGACGGCTTCCGTTCCGTCTTTCAGGGTCTCGATGCGGCGGATGTCGAGGCGGACCGACGCATAGAACTTGAGCGCCTTGCCGCCGGCCGTCGTCTCGGGGCTGCCGAAGAAGACACCGATCTTCTCGCGCAGCTGGTTGATGAAGATCATCGTGGTGTTGGTCTGGCTGAGGCCACCGGTCAGCTTGCGGAGAGCCTGCGACATGAGTCGGGCCTGGAGGCCGACGTGCGAGTCGCCCATCTCGCCTTCGATCTCGGCACGGGGCACCAGCGCCGCGACGGAGTCGATCACGATCAGGTCGATCGAGCCGCTTCGCACGAGCATGTCGGCGATCTCGAGGGCCTGCTCACCCGTGTCGGGCTGGGAGACCAGGAGGGCGTCGATGTCGACGCCGAGCTTGCGGGCGTATTCGGGATCGAGCGCGTGCTCCGCGTCGATGAATGCGGCGATGCCGCCTGCCTTCTGCGCATTCGCGATGGCGTGGAGAGTCAGTGTCGTCTTACCCGACGACTCCGGGCCGTAGATCTCGACGATGCGGCCACGCGGGAGTCCACCGATGCCGAGTGCGACATCGAGTGCGATCGAACCGGTCGGAACGACCTCGACGGGGGCGCGCTCGTCGCTGCCCAGGCGCATGACGGAGCCTTTGCCAAACTGACGGTCGATCTGCGCGAGCGCAGTCTCGAGGGCCTTCTCACGATCGGCGGGTGATGGCATTTCGGTCTCTCCTTCTGGGCTTCGCTAACGAGTTCGACTGTACGCGTGGGCACCGACACTCACGCCTCGACGGGCCAGCATGTGGACAACCCGTTTTCGATTGCCGTTGTGAACGAGCCTACCAACATCCGAACATATCTTCGAGAGACGCCATCGGCGTGTCCCGTGCCTCACCGCTTGGGCGCCGGCGTTCCCGCGCCATGCCAGTGCGACTTCGGAACGTCGGTCTCCCGGCAGAGCGCGAGCCAGACATCGCGCGGAGGGATGCCGGCAGCGAGACCTTCGGCCGCGGTGCGGCCGCCGAGCTCGCCGAGCACGAGGTCGCTGGTGAGTGCGCGCCCGTACTCGACGCCAAACTCGTCGGTCACCGCGCGCTGGAATTCACTCAACTTCATTGGACCACCCTACGAGTTGCAGCAGACATGACGGACGCCCCGGTCTCCCGGGGCGTCCGATGAAAAACGAATCAGCGTGTGACGAGGTCTGCGTCCATCGCCGCGACGAACTCGTCGGGAATCGTGTCGGGGATGATGGGCTCGATACCTTCGAGCACTGCGAGGCGATCTCCCACCTCGCGCATGATGACCGAGATCGGTGTGTCAAGTGCGTCGGCCACCGAAGCGAGGATCTCGCTCGAGGCCTCCTTCTGGCCACGCTCGACCTCGCTCAAGTATCCGAGGGCGACACTCGCCTTGCTGGCGACCTGCCGAAGCGTGCGCCCCTTCTGCAGGCGGAAGTCCCTGAGCACGTCGCCGATTTCCTGACGTACAAGAATCATTGGAGCCTCCTCTTTCAACCCTGCCACCGTGACGGACGATAGATCCGGATGCCCAAGACTACACGCATCCACTACTTCACGATATCGACGGCGACTGGAGTTTTGTTGTGAATTCGTCAGTGTTAACAGACCCGAAACAGGGGGTATTCCCGTCTGTCACATGACAGGGATCCCGAGGTCGGAAGCGAGCTCCTCGATCGCACGGATCACCGCCTGCCGCCTGATCTCCGGCCGCGACCCGGACAAGGCGAGTTCGACCACCCGCGTACGGTCGCCGACCGAGACACCGACGAAGACCGTGCCCGGCGATCGTCCGCCCTGGCCGTCGGGACCTGCGACACCCGTCGTGGACAGCCCGACATCCGCCCGCCTCCCGTCGACGGCGAGACGGTCCCGCACTCGCAGGGCGAGCTGGAACGCGACATCGGGATGGACGGGACCGTACGTATCCAGGAGGTCCTGGTCGACACCGAGCAGCGAATGCTTGAGGGCGGTCGCGTAGACCACCGCTCCCCCGAGTACGGTCGCTGATGCGCCGGGGACCCGAGTGAGTTCTGCAACCAGTTCGCCGCCGGTGAGCGACTCCGCTGCGACGACGGTGAGCGAACGCCCGATGAGCTCGGCGATCACGCGCTCGGTCAGGTCGGACGCGCCGACCAGGCCGGGCACGGATACACCGTCAGGCACGCCGGGCCCTCCGGCCTTTCCACGCCTGCCAGAGATAGTCGATGCCGGTGACCACGGTGAGGATGACCGCAGCGCTCATCAGGATCGTGTTCACCCAGTAGATCCAGGGGCCGAAGATCGTCCACAACGGCACGAGCGCGAAGGAGATGGCGACCGATTGCACGATGGTCTTGATCTTGCCGCCGCGCGACGCCGCGATGACGCCCTGCCGGATGACCACGAAGCGGTAGATCGTGATGCCTACCTCACGCACGAGGATGACGATGGTCACCCACCACGGCAGCTCGCCGAGGATCGACAGCGCGATGAGCGCGCCTCCGGTCAGCACCTTGTCGGCGATCGGGTCGAGCAGCTTGCCGAGCTCGGTCACCAGGTTGCGCCGCCGCGCGATCGCGCCGTCGACGCCGTCCGTGGCTATCGCGAGGATGAACAGCGCGGCGGCAGCCCAGCGGAGCCAGCCGTCTTCTCCGTTGTCGGCCAGCAGCATCCACACGAACAGCGGGGCGAGCAGGATCCGCACGACCGTGATCACGTTCGGCAGGTTCCAGTTGCTCGGGGAACGGAGCGGTTGTCCTCCCGCCGCGGCCGGCGGAGGGGCGTCGGGCACCGACATCGGTCTACTCCCTGTCGGTCAGCTGCCAGGCGTCCTCATTCGAGTCGCCCTCCACCTCAGGATAGCCCTCGGTCATGCGCGCGACGGGGTCGCCTCCATACCGGTCCTCGTCATCCGGCGCCGACGCGTCCGGCCCCGGTGTGCGTTCCGGCGTCCGGGCCGAGCCTCCGCCCGGCGGCTCCTCGCCGCGCAGCCGGGCGAGCACGGCCGGCAGTTGCTCCGCCGTCGCAAGCACGTCGCGCGCTTTGGAACCCTCCGACGGGCCGACGATCTCACGCGACTCGAGGAGGTCCATGAGGCGCCCCGCCTTGGCGAAGCCCACCCGGAGTTTGCGCTGCAGCATCGAGGTGGAGCCGAACTGGGTGGACACCACGAGCTCGGCGGCCGCGAGGAGGAGCTCGAGGTCGTCGCCGATGTCGGAGTCGATCTGCTTCTTCTCGGTCACGGCAGCCACGTCTTGCCGGTACTCCGGGCGCGCCTGCCTCGTGACGTGGTCGACGACCTTCTGGATCTCCGATTCGCTCACCCACGCACCCTGGACACGCACCGCCTTCGATGCGCCCATCGGAAGGAAGAGCCCGTCGCCCTGGCCGATGAGCTTGTCCGCACCCGGCTGGTCGAGGATGACGCGCGAGTCGGTGACGCTCGTGACCGCGAACGCGAGCCGGGACGGCACGTTCGCCTTGATCAGGCCGGTGACGACGTCGACCGACGGCCGCTGGGTCGCGAGCACCAGGTGGATACCGGATGCGCGCGCCAGCTGGGTGATGCGAACGATCGAGTCCTCGACGTCGCGCGGAGCGACCATCATCAGGTCGGCGAGCTCGTCGACGACGACCAGCAGGTAGGGATACGGCTTGAGTTTGCGCTCGCTGCCGGCCGGCAGCACGATCTCGTCGTTGACGACCGCCTTGTTGAAGTCGTCGATGTGCCGGAAGCCGAAGCTCGCCAGGTCGTCGTAGCGCATGTCCATCTCTTTGACCACCCACTGCAGCGCTTCCGCCGCCTTCTTCGGGTTGGTGATGATGGGCGTGATGAGGTGCGGCACGCCGGCGTAGATCGTCAGCTCGACGCGCTTCGGGTCGATGAGCACCATGCGCACGTCGGCCGGCTTCGCCCGCATCAGCAGGCTGGTGATCATCGAGTTGACGAAGCTCGACTTTCCGGAGCCGGTCGAACCGGCGACGAGCAGGTGGGGCATCTTCGCGAGGTTCGCCACAACGAAGCCGCCGCCGACATCTTTGCCGACTCCGATCGTCATCGGGTGCACGCTCTTGGTCGCCGCGGCGGAGCGCAGCACGTCGCCGAGCGACACGATCTCACGGTCGCTGTTCGGGATCTCAACACCGATGGCGCTCTTGCCGGGGATCGGCGACAGGATACGCACCTCATTGCTCGCGACCGAGTAGGAGAGGTTCTTGCTGAGCGCGGTCACGCGCTCGACCTTGACGCCCGGCCCGAGTTCGATCTCGTACTGGGTGACGGTCGGGCCGCGCGAGAAGCCGGTGACTTTCGCATCCACCTGGAACTGATCGAGCACCTCCGTGATCGAGGCGACCACCTCGTCGTTGGCGGCCGAACGCGTCTTCGCCGGCGACCCGGCAGAGAGGATGGTCGGGGCAGGCAGGCGGTATGGCGCCGGCGGCACCGGAGCGAGCGGTTTCGCAGCTCCGGCCGCGACCTCGTCGAAGTCGGCCTGGGCGTCCGCGGAGAAGCCGGGAAGCAGCTCGGTCGCGCCGTCCGCGCGCAGACCGGTCGGATGATGCCCCGCTGCCGCCACTTCGCCCGTGAACCGCTTGACAGCGTCTTCGGCATGCCGCAGTTCCTCGAGAACTTCGGTGTTGTAGTGATCGGACCCGGGGTCGGGCTCGATCGCCGAGGCGAACTCACCGTGCCCCGCTTGCGCCGGGGTACCGAGGAGCGCCGTGAAGTCCTCGGCGATGACCGGGCTGTCATACGCCGGGTCGTCTTCGCGCTGGGACTTGTTGCGACGCCACCAGGGAAGGTTGCCGTCGTCGGCCGGCTCGTCGACGTCGTCGAGCTCGACCTGCTGGGTCTTCGCCTCCTTCGCCGCCTTTCGCTCCTCCTCCGTCGGCAACTGGGCACCGAACAGGTAGGCGTAGAGCTCCCGGATGCGCACCCCGATCTTGTTGGGCGGGGTCTTGGTGATGATGAAGAGACTGAGCACCAGCAGGAGGCCGATGACGATCCCCGCCCCGATCCAGGTGATGACAGCGGAGAGCGGCCATGCGAGGAGCCAGCCGAGCACGCCGCCGGCCCTGGCGAGCTGCACGATTCCGTCCGACGGCATCGGGTGCGAACTGAAGACGTGGCATAGCCCTGAGACGGAGACCAGCAGGATTCCGAGGCCGATGCCGATGCGGGTGTTGTCGTGGACCGAACTGGGATGGCGGAACAGCCAGGCCGCGAACAGCACCATGATCACCGGCAGGGCGTACGCCACCCGTCCGAAGAGGCCGCCGAACGTCCAGACCTCGAGCGTCTGGGCGACCGTGTTGTCGATCAGGAACCACTCGACGACCGCGCCTGCGATGGCAAGCAGGAAGAGGAAGAAAGGGACGCCGTCGCGCCGCTCCTCCTTGGCGAACTTCTCGGGGCCCAGTGCCCTGAACGCTCCCCCGACCAGGTGTGCCAGCGCCATCCAGATGCGCACGAGCAGGCCGGGTTTCGGCTCGGCCGCAGGGTACTTCACCGTCTTCTGGGCTGCCGTGTTCGCGGCGGGCTTGCGCGCCGTCGAACCGCCGCGCGCGGGGGTGTTCCGGGCGCGTGAAGTCGACTTGGTGCTCGTAGCCATGCCAACACGGTACTTCGCACCGCCGTCATTGCCCGGGAAGGGAGCGGGGGTGTCTCCCCAGAGCCGCGCGCCAGGTCTGCCAGGTCAGCGGATGGTCGCGACCATCGTGTCGGAAGCTTCGCGCGACTCGATGGTCACGTAGCCCTCGCTCACATAGAGCCGCTGGGCGAAATTAGCCCGCTCCACACTGAGGCTGAGCCGGGAATGCCCGGCGGCGAGCGCCTGCCGGGTGACCGCCTTGAGCAGGGCGCGCCCGACACCCTGCGCACGCCACTGGGGATTCACCCCCAGGGTCAGCTCGGGAACGCCAACGGCGACGAAACCGGAGCCCGGCGCGTTCGGCGGGAACAGGCGGGCCCAGCACGCGCCGATCGGGATGCTGTGCGAATCGAGCGCGACGGATCCGAAATCACCCGGCCGCGGCCAACCCGCGATGTACCGGGACACCTTCGGATCGTCGAGGATCGCCACCCGGGGGCGCGCACGGGACACGCTCCAGTTCGCCGCCTCGACCAGCATGTCGCCCATGAAACGGGCATCAGCCGGGGTGGCACTGCGAATCTCGAAGCCTCCCATAGCGGGAGCGTACTCGCGGCATGTTACGGGCGGATTTCGAGGCTAGGCCTCGATCACCAACGGCACGATCATCGGGCGCCTGCGGTAGCTCGTGTTCACCCAGCGGCCGACGGTGCGGCGCACGACCTGGCTGAGCGCGCGCGAGTCGCGGACGCCGTTGTGCGCGGCATCCGCCAGGGCGGCAGCGATCTTCGGCTTCACATCGTCGAAGACGGCATCATCTTCGGCGAAACCCTTGGCGTGGATCTCTGGGCCCGTGATGATACGACCGCTGGCCGCGTCGACCACGACGATGATCGAGATGAATCCTTCTTCTCCGAGGATCCTGCGGTCCTTGAGGTCCGCATCCGTGATCTCGCCCACGCTCGAGCCGTCGACGTACACATAGCCGACATCGAGCTGGCCGACGACCTTCGCGACGCCGTCGCGGAGATCGACCACGGTGCCGTCCTCGGCCAGGATCGTGTTCTCCAGCGGCACACCGGTGTCCATCGCGAGAGCGGCATTCGCCACCAGGTGCCGGTATTCGCCGTGCACCGGCATCACGTTCTTCGGTTTGATGATGTTGTAGCAGTAGAGCAGTTCCCCGGCCGCAGCATGCCCGGAGACGTGGACCTTGGCGTTGCCCTTGTGCACCACGCTTGCGCCGAGCTTCGTCAGGCCGTCGATGACGCGGTAGACGGCGTTCTCATTGCCGGGGATCAGGCTGGAGGCGAGGATGACCGTGTCACCCGGTCCGATCTCGATCTGGTGGTCGAGATTGGCCATGCGCGCGAGCACGGCCATGGGCTCGCCCTGCGAACCGGTGGACATGTAGACGATTCGGTCGTCGGGCAGGTCTGCCGCCTTCTTGTAATCGATGAGCACGCCTTCTGGCACCTTCAGGTAGCCGAGCTCGGCCGCGATGCCCATGTTGCGCACCATGGAGCGGCCGAGGAAGGCCACACGCCTGCCGTTCTCCGCGGCTGCGTCGAGCACCTGCTGCACGCGGTGGACATGGCTCGAGAAGCTCGCCACGATCACGCGTCGCGGAGCCCGCGCGATGACGTTGTCGAGCACCGGTCCGATCGAACGCTCGAGCGGGGTGAACCCCGGCACGTCGGCGTTCGTCGAGTCCGCCATGAACAGGTCGACGCCCTTCTCACCGAGGCGGGCGAACGCCCGCAGGTCGGTGATGCGGTTGTCGAGGGGAAGCTGGTCCATCTTGAAATCGCCCGTGTGCAGCACGACGCCGGCGTCCGTCGTGATGGCCACGGCGAGCGCATCCGGAATCGAGTGGTTGACCGCGACGAACTCGAGGGAGAAGGGACCGAGCTTCTCGTGCTGTCCTTCCTTCACGGTCAGCGTGTACGGCTGGATGCGGTGCTCCTTGAGCTTCGCCTCGACCAGGGCGAGCGTCAGGCCCGACCCGATCAGCGGGATGTCCGCGCGCAGGCGAAGCAGGTAGGGCACGGCACCGATGTGGTCCTCATGACCGTGCGTGAGCACGACGCCGACGATGTCGTCGAGGCGGTCGCGCACCGGGGCGAAGTCGGGCAGGATCAGGTCGACGCCCGGCTGGTTCTCTTCGGGGAAGAGCACACCGCAGTCGACGATGAGGATCTTGCCGTCGAACTCGAAGATCGTCATGTTGCGGCCGATCTCGCCCAGGCCTCCCGTCGGGATGATCCGGAGAGTGCCCGGTTCGAGGGCGGGCGGGTCGGAGACGAGGTTGGGCATCTGCCCCTCCTATACGTTTGCGGGCGCGAGGCGCTCCTGGTGATGCGATCCTGGCAGTGGCCAGGACCTAACGTGTTGTGCCTGCGATCTTGGGCAGCGCTCCGCCGGCCGCAGCGTTGCGGTCGGGCCGGAAGTTGCGGAAGTCGACGCCGGGGATGTCGGTGACGAGGTCGATCTCGTCTTCGATCTGGGCGGCCTCCCACTCCTCAGGACCGACGAGGGGCAGGCGGACCCGCGGGCTGCCGATGCGGCCGAGCCCGTGGAGGATGTACTTGGCGGCGACCGTGCCGGGAACGTGGGTCATGACGGCGCGCACCAGGGGCTCGAGGGTGCGGTGCGCCGCGGTGGCGGTGGCGAGGTCGCCGGCGTTGACCGCATCCACGATCTGCCGGTACGGCCGGGCGGCGATGTTCGCCGTCACGCCGATCAGGCCGGAGGCGCCGATCGAGAGGTGCGGAAGCACATTGGCGTCGTCACCCGAGAAGTACATGAGGTCGGTCTGGTTGAGCACCCGGCTGACCTCGCTGAAGTCGCCCTTCGCGTCTTTGATGGCCAGGATGTTGGGGTGCTTCGCGGCACGGAGGATCGTCTCGTATGTGATCGGCACGCCGGTGCGGCCGGGGATGTC
Source organism: Leifsonia sp. McL0618 (assembly GCF_049994905.1). GTDB lineage: Bacteria > Actinomycetota > Actinomycetes > Actinomycetales > Microbacteriaceae > Diaminobutyricibacter. The sequence goes on from NZ_CP188258.1 coordinate 2,919,930, forward strand.
GTAGAGGATGACGGGCAGGTCGGTCGCGTCGGCGATCATCCGGAAATGGGTCAGGATGCCGGCCTGCGTCGGCTTGTTGTAGTACGGGGTCACGATCATGACACCGTCGGCGCCCGCCTTCTCGCTCTGCCGGTAGAGCTGGATGGCATGGGCGGTCTCGTTCGACCCGCCGCCGGTGATGATCTTCGCGCGGCCCGCGGAGACCTGCTTGCCGACCTCGACGAGACGAAGCTTCTCCGCGTCGGTCAGCGTCGACGTCTCACCGGTCGTGCCGGTGACCACGATGCCGTCGGCGCCATCGTTGATGACGTCGTCCATATGCTTCTCGACGCCGGCCCAGTCGACCTCGCCATCGGCGGTGAACGGCGTCACCAGGGCGACCAGCACCTGGCCGAACGGATTCGCGGAGACAGACATGTTGTACAGGCTATCGCCTCAGCGTGGTCGGCAGAACGATCGGGAAGTTCAGGGAGCGACGCGGCCGTTCGCCTCGAATGCGGCGTGCGTGAGCGGCATCAGGCGCGCCCAGAGCTCCTCCATCTGCTCGGCGCACATCTCGATCTCGCGCTGCGGGAACGAGGGGAAATGCGACTCGGGGTGGCGCGTGCGAAGCGAGAGGAAGTTCATCAGCGAGCGTGCATTCATCGTGACGTACATCGAGGAGTAGATGTTGAGCGGGAGGACGATCCGCGCGACCTCGCGTGCGACGCCGGCTTCGAGCATCCGCTGGTATGCCTCGAAGGCGTACCGCGATGCGGCCGTCGTCTGCTGCTCGACCAGCGCGGACTGCTCGGCCGACCCCGGCGAGAACTCGTAGGCGCCCGGCTTGCCGGTCTGCACGAGCCGGCGGTCGGCATCGGGGACATAGAAGACCGGGCGCAGCTCGCGGTAGCGCCCCGACTCCTCGTTGTACGACGCGATGCGGTGCCGCATGAATTCGCGGAACACGAAGATCGGCGCCTGCACGTAGAACGTCATCGAGTTGTGCTCGAACGGCGAACCGTGCCGGTCGCGCATCAGGTAATTGATCAGCCCACGGTCGCGGGCCGTGTCGACCTCGGTCTCCGTGCCGTCGAGTCGGGACTGCTCGAGCGTCTGCTCACCCTGCGTCGAGACGCGGGCGGCGAAGAGCACGTCGGAATCGTGCGCGCTGGAGCGCACCAGTTCCACGGTCATATCGGAACGGAACTCGATCTCGGGCACGCGCCAACACTATCCGGATGCGTGCCCCGGCCGGGACCGACGTGCCAGCGTAACGCCGCGTCACACTTCACACCCGCGACCGGTCGCGCGCGTAGTGTCATGCCCACCATGAACGGGTTCGCCTCCCTCGCGATCGTGCTCGGCCTCGTCGCCGTCAGCACTGCGATCGGCCTGCTCTGGCGGGCACGGACGGGACGCGTGCGGAATCGGGCGGATGCGCGCACGATCGTGACCGCGGCGGGAGTCGGGTCTCCCCATCCGTTCGGACCGGCCGCCACCCTGCTGCAGTTCTCGACCGAATTCTGTGCGCCGTGCCGCAGCACTGCAGTCGTGCTCGGAGAGCTCAGCGCGGAACGTGACGGCGTCGCCCACGTCGAGATCGACCTGACGGAGCGCCCGGAACTGGCACGCGAGTACAACATCCTGCAGACCCCAACAACGTTCCTCGTCGACGGGTCCGGCATCGTCCGCGCGCGCATCGGCGGGGCGCCGCGGCGCGACGACCTCCGCGCCGCACTCGACGACCTCATCGGGAGATCCCATGTCGCAACAGCCTGATCCGCGACCGTCGACGCAGGCCGACGGCATCGACCCGAGGAGTCCGCGTTTCGGTGCCGGGATCACTGCGGTGCTCCTGCTGGTGACGCTGTTCCTCGGCCTCGCCGGGCTCGACGCCGCGGCGTTCGTCGTGCTCCTGGTCATCTCGCTGCTGTTCGCATGGGGCGCGTTCGCCGGCATCCAGAGACACCCGTACGGTGCCCTGTTCCGCCGTCTCGTGCGGCCGCGACTCGCGCCGCCGACGGAGCGCGAAGACCCGGCGCCCCCGACCTTCGCGCAAGGCGTCGGCTTCGTCATCACGGCTCTGGGGCTCCTGCTCGCGCTCTTCGGCGTGCCGTACGCGGTGGTGATCGCGGCCGGCCTCGCGTTCGTCGCGGCGTTCCTGAATTCGGTGTTCGGCTACTGCCTCGGCTGCCAGATCTACCTGCTGCTCGTCCGCGCGGGCGTCATCCGCCGTACCCCCGCGAGCGCTGCCTGACCGACGCAGTCGGGCCGGAGCGGGCGCCCAGCCTGCGAATCGTCTGCATGCCCGGGCACGCGACGGGCTCGTCGGTAGGCTGGAAGCATCCCCGTCAGCCGACCACAGGAGGTCTCCCTATGGCACTCACCAGCGAATCCACTACGGTCTGGAACGGTGACCTGAGGTCTGGATCAGGCACGGTGACGCTCGACTCGTCGCACGCCGCAGAGTTCCCCGTCAACTGGCGGGCCCGCGCAGAGGGTGTCGCCGGGACCACCAACCCAGAGGAACTGCTCGGTGCAGCCCACTCCGCCTGCTTCTCGATGGCATTCTCCAACGCGCTCGCCTCGTTCGGCTCCGCGCCTACGAGCATCCGGACGACGGCCGCGGTCACGTTCGATCCCGCCGAGGGCATCACCGGCAGCCACCTGCGCGTCGACGCGACGGTCCCCGGGATCAGCGAAGAGGACTTCCAGCGCATCGCCGAAGAAGCGAAGGCCACCTGCCCGGTCTCGCGTGCGCTGGTCGGCATCCCGATCACGATCGAAGCTCAGCTCGTCTGACCGGGCGATGCGCGTACTCGTAGCCGGCGCCTCCGGCATGATCGGCACCGCCTTGTGCCGTCGACTGACGGAGACCGGCCACAGCGTTCTGCGGCTGGTGCGCCACGACCCGCGCAGCGACACCGAGTTCACCTGGTTGCCTGCCGCCCGCATCATCGATTTCACACTGATGGAGCGGGTGGATGCGGTGGTCAACCTCTCCGGCGCCTCGCTCAGCCATCTGCCGTGGACCCGCCGCTACAAGAAGCAGATCCTCGAGTCGCGCGTCCACGCCACCCAGACGCTCGCCGACGCCATGCGGATGGCCTCGCGCGCGCCGGACGTCTTCATCAGCGGCTCGGCGGTCGGCTACTACGGGGACCGGCCCGGCCAGCGACTCACGGAGGCGTCGGCGAAGGGCGATGGATTCCTCCCCGACGTCGTCGACGTCTGGGAAGCGGCCGCACGGCTCGCGCCGGAGAGGACCCGGGTGGTGACGGTCCGCAGCGGCGTCGTCGTCGGTCGTGGGGGCGCGATGAAGCCGCTGCTGCCGCTCGCACGCCTCGGGCTCGCCGGCCCCATCGGCACCGGCGGCCAGCACTGGCCGTGGATCAGCCTCCACGACGAAGTAGCCGCGATCATCCACCTGCTCGGCTCCGGGCTCGATGGTCCCGTGAACCTCGTGGGGCCGAAGCCGATAACGGCGGACGGCTTCCTGAGAGTGCTGGCGGCGGAAGTTCACCGGCCGTACGGCATCCCGCTCCCGGAACGGGTGATCGACGTGACGCTCCGCGACGCCGGGCACGAACTCCTGCTCTCCAGCCAGAAGGTCGTTCCCGAGAAACTGCTCGGCGACGGTTTCGTGTTCGCCGACGCGACCGCGCACGATGCGATCGCCAGGCTCGTGGCGCGTCCTCCGCGCTGAGGACAGCTACGCCGGATTGCGCTCGGAATCCCGGTAGAGCCGGATCGACTCGCGCAGGGCGGCGCGCGCCCTCCTGCGGTCGCCCGAGGCGTCATAGGCGAGCCCCAGCCGGAACCATGCCCGCCAGCTGAGGGGCTCGGCTTCGACCTCGGCCTTGTACTGAGGAAACTGCGAGTCGGCGGCGTCGCGGAGCGGCCGTCCGCTCGCACGGTGCGGCAGGTCTTCGACGGGAAGCCCGCCCTCGGCGTCGAGGATGTGCACGAGCTTCTCGGTGCGCGCGCCGAAGAGCAGCTCACGGCCGATCGCCCACGCGGCGATCACCGGGAGCACGAAGAGCGCGACCCCCATGGCGATCGCGATCGGCTGCCCCGTCGCGATGAACAGGATGCCGTGCTGGAAGACGAGCACGAGGTAGACCAGGAGCAGGACCGCCATCAGGATGGCGGCGAGACGGTTCCTCACGAGGTTTCGCGTACGGTCGGCTCCGGCACGTCGCCTGCCGGTTCCGCGATGCCGAGGTCGATCAGCTTGTCGAGGCCGACGGTCACGCCCTGCGCCGCAGCCGCAGCCCGGATGCCCAGGAGGATACCCGCCTCATACGCGCTCGAACCGATCGTGTCGTGCAGGATGGTCAGCGTCTCGCCGTCGCCGCCGAGAACGACCTCCTGGCGTGCGACGACCCCGCGCATGCGCAGGCTGTGGATCGGCACGCTGGCGACCTGCTGGCCGCGGGCGCGCTGGTCGGTGCGCGGAGCATCCACCGGCCCCCGCGCCACGCGGGCCGCCCCGATCAGCTCAGCGGTGCGCACGGCTGTGCCCGACGGCGAATCGACCTTGCCGGGCCCATGGGTCTCGACGATCTCGATCGAGTCGAAGAATCGCGCGGCCACAGCCGCGAACGCCGTGCCGAGCGCCGAGCCGAGCGAGAAGTTCGGGATGACGATCGCGCCGACGTCGCCACGCTCGGCGACGCGGCGCTCGAGGTCGACGATGCGGTCGGCCGACCAGCCCGAGGTGCCGACAAGCACATTGATGCCGTTCTCGACGGCGAAATGCACGATGCCGGGGCTGACCGCCGGCAGCGTCATGTCGACCAGCACGTCGGCGCCGATCATCGACTCGAGCGGCGCCCGGGAGTCGAGGGCTGCGAACAGCTCGAGATCGTCGGCCGCCTCGATCAGCCGCACGGCGACGGAACCGAGTTTTCCGGTCGCACCAGCGACGGCCACGCGAATAGTCACCCGTCCAATCTAGATGATCCGGGAGGCGAGCACTTTAGGCTGGGGGGATGGTGTCATACGCCGACGTCTCCGTCACCGACCCGACCGCCCAGCGGATGCTCGCCGCCTACTTCGCGGAACGCGCCGCAGGTTTTCCGCCGCAGCTCGGCGCCTACCGCACGGCGTTCCCCGACCCCGAGGTGTTCATCCCACCGGCGGGCGTGTTCATCATCGCCCACGACGAGGACGACAACCCGGCCGGCTGCGGCGGAGTGCGCAGCCTGCCGACCGGAAAACGGCCGGATGGCGGCGGCACCGATCAGGAAGGTCTCGCGCAGGAGGGTCTCGCGCAGGAGGGTCTCGCGCAGGAGGGTCTCGCGCAGGAGGGTCACCGCCAGACGGTGCGCTACGAGATCAAGCACCTCTGGGTCGACCCGGCATACCGCGGACTGGGGCTCGGCCGCTCGATCCTCAGTGAACTCGAGGACCGGGCCCGAGGGTTCGGCGCGACCGAGGTGGTGCTCGACACCAACTTCAGCCTGGAGGCGGCCGGCGCGCTGTACCGGTCGAGCGGCTATGAAGCGATCGAGCCGTACAACGACAACCCGAACGCCACGGACTGGTACCGCAAGGTGCTCTGAGGCCCGCTCGGAGGCCCCGCCCAGACGCCCCTGCCGTCGATCAGACCGGCTGGAGTTCCGGGAGCCCGGTGCGCAGCTCGACCGGCAGGTGGCCCAGATCGTTGTGGACCACGAGCACCGGCGGCTTCGCCGAACGCACCCGGATGATCGTGAGACCGCAGTGCGCCTGGTTGAGGCCCAGCCACCGCCACTCCGGCGCATCGAAGACCTGCCGCACGAACCATCCGATGACGAAGTTGTGGGTGACGAGCAGATCGTGCCGGTCCGCGCGCGCCGGGGTCAGGAACTCGCTGACGGCGTCATCCATCTGCGCCCGGCCCGCCTCGATCTCAGCCGGGGTGACAGCGCCGAAGAACGAATCGAACGCCTTCGGCATGTCGGGCGTCGGACCCGACGGGATGCAGTCGAACAGCAGGCTCGACGGCTCCGGGGTGAGTGCCGGCATCCGCTCGGCCATGATCGCCGCGGTCTCCGCCGCGCGCTTCAGCGGCGAGTGGTACATGGCCGTGAACGGGATGCCGCCCAGCCGTTCGGCGATCAGGTGCGCCTGGCGCTTGCCGCGCGCGGAGAGCGGGCCATCTGGCAGACCGTGTTCGGCATCCTGCTGCTCGCCGTGGCGAACGAGGTAGAGATAATGCGGCACCGTAAACCCTTCCGGTGGTTCCTGTGGTCAGGGATCTGGAATCAGGACGTGAGCGAAGTGAACATGTCGTCGTCGACGCTCCCGACCGCGGCGACCGTGATGTCACGGGAGGCGAGGTCGGCTGCGAGGTCGCGCACGTCGTCGCGCGTGACTAGGTGGAGGCGCCGGAGGCTCTCGTCGAGGTCGACGAACTCCCCCAGCGTGATCTCGGAGCGGCCGAGGCGCGACATTCGGGTGTCGGAATCTTCGAGGGCGAGTGCTGCGCCGCCCGAAAGCTGGCCGACCGCACGCCGGAGTTCGTCTGCGGTCACCCCGCCCGACGCCATCCCGCGCAGTTCGTCCAGCATCAGTTCGGCGACCTGGGTGGCCTTCGACGGCGCGCAGCCCGCGTAGAGGCCGAAGACTCCCGCGTCGGAGTACCCGCCCGCGAAAGAGTAGACGGAGTAGGCCAGGCCGCGCTTCTCGCGGATCTCCTGGAACAGGCGGCTCGACATCCCCCCGCCGAGGATCGAGTTGAGCACGCTCATGACGACCCGGCGCTCATCGGTCGCGACCAGGCCGGGCACGCCGACCAGCAGGTTGGCCTGCTCGATGGGACGCTCGACGGTGACGATCGCCTTGCCCCGGCTGATCGTGGCGGGGGCGGAGGCGCGCCGTGGCACCGGGGCCGAACTCACGCTGAGATCCCATCCGGCGCTGATCAGCGCGCGCTCGACGTCGGCGACGAGGAGGTCGTGGTCCACCGCGCCCGCCGCCGTGATGACCAGGTCTTGAGGGCGGTAGTTGGCCCGGTAGTGGTCCCAGACGGCATCGCGGGACGCGGCCCGGATGGTCGCCGGGCTGCCGCCGATGGGACGGCCGAGCGGATGGGCGCCCAGCACGGCCTCGAAGAACCGCTCATTGGCGACATCGGATGGGTCGTCCTCGGCCATCGACAGCTCTTCGAGGATCACGCCACGCTCGTTCTCGAACTCGGTCGGGTCGAGCAGGGACGAGGTGAGCATGTCGGTGATGACCTCGACGGCCATCTGGAGGTCCCGGTCCTGCACCTTGGCGTAGTAGCAGGTGTACTCCTTGGCGGTCATCGCGTTGTGCTCGCCGCCGACGGAGTCGAACGAGATCGCGATGTCGAGCGCCGTGCGGGTCGCTGTGCCCTTGAAGAGAAGGTGCTCGAGGAAGTGCGTCGAACCGAACGTCGCCGGATGGCCCGCCGAGCCTTCGGTCGGACGCACCGCTTCTGCTTCGTCGCGGGAGCCGACGGCCACCCAGTAGCCGATCGTCGCGCTGCGGGAACCCGGCACGTGCTCGCTCAGGATGCGCACACCACTGGGGAGGACGGTGCGGCGGACCAGCGCCTCGCCGGATGCGGCGAAAGAGAGGTCGGCCAGACCGAGCGGGAGGTCGACTGCGCTGTTCATCCCCTCCACCCTACGCCAGCGGATATGGACGCGCTGGGAGTTTTCAGGGGGAGGACAAACAGACTGGTCTGTCTATGTGTATACTGACGTGACGTACAAAGCAGGTGACGAAAACCCCAAAACGTCACGTGCCCTACGGTTACGATGAAGCCGACCCGAACGCTTCACGAGAAAAGGAGTTGCGCCGGATGGTCGCAAGTGCCCGTTCGACCATCCGGCCGCCCGCTCCCTCGAAACTGAAGATCCTGGCGACAGCCGATGAGCTCTTCTACTCGGAAGGGATCCACACCGTCGGTGTGGACCGCATCATCGCCGGGGCCCGCGTCACCAAGGCGACGTTCTACAAGCATTTCCGCTCGAAGGATCTGCTGATCATCGCCTACGTCGAGGGACGCGACCGCCAGATCCGCGACTGGTTCGACGAGAAAGAGCGCACACTCAAAGACCCGCGTGCCGTCGTGCGCGCACTCGTCGACGACACCGGCAGTGAAGCCGTGCGGCCCGGATTCCGTGGCGACCCCTTCATCAACGCCGCTGCGCAGTTCGCCGACCCGAACCATCCGGTTCGTGTCGCGGTCACCGCCCATCGCGACTGGTATGCGCACCGCATCGAGGAACTGTTCCGGCAGATCGGCCACCCGCACCCCGGCGATGCTGCGGACGACCTCATCCTGGCGCGGGACGGCGCCCTGGCCGGCGGCTACGTCGGCGACTCGATCGCTGCGAGTGCCGCGCTGCACCGCTCATCGGAGCGGCTGCTCTCCGAGGTGTGACCGCCGAGCCGCAGCGTGTGCGGTCGTTTGGCGCGTCTGATGCGAGACACATCCAACTCGCGCATCTCGCGACGGCCGGTGCTTACTCGGAGACGCGGTCCAGTTCGAGCATCTGCGCGCGCGTGAGGCGAATGGCCGCAGCGGCCATCAGGGCATCCACCTGTTCCGGGCGGCTCGCACTCGCGACCGGCGCGACGATACTGCGCTTGGCGAGGAGCCAGGCGAGCGCGATGCTCGCGACCGACGACTCGTGCTCCCGGGCGACGCGATCGAGCACGGACAGGACGCGCTGGCCGCGCCTGTTGACGTACTCTGCGGCCCGAACGCTTCTCGCTCCGGCTTTGAGGTCGTCTTTGGTGCGGTACTTGCCGGTGAGGAAGCCGTTCGCCAGCGCGTAGCACGGCATGACGGCGAGTCCCTGGGCGGAGGCGACGATGCGCGGGTCGCTTTCGAACTCCGCGCGGTGCACGAGGTTGTAGTGCGGCTCGATCGCGACGAACTTGGGCAGGCCCGTCGACGACAGGATGCGCGCCTCGATCAAGCGGTCGGCCGAGAAATTCGACGCACCGAGATAACGGACCTTGCCGGACTCGATCAGCCATTCCACCGTGGCGAGACTGTCTTCGAGCGGAACCGACAGGTCGTCGTCGTGGAAGTAGAGCAGGTCGATGTGGTCGGTCTGCAGGCGCTCGAGCGATGCCTCGACGGCTCGGATGATGCTCACCGATCCGAGCCCCGGGTTGTCCTGGTGGCGCCCGACCTTGGTGGCGATGACCATGGCATCGCGGTTGCCGCGCTCCTGCATCCACCGGCCGATGAGGACTTCGCTGCGGCCTCCGACGTAGCTGTCTGCCGTGTCGACGAAATTGCCGCCAAGCTGTGCGTAACGGTCGAGGATGCCGAGCGAGGTCTCGGTGTCGGCCGTCCAGCCGAACACGCTTGCGCCGAGCGCCAGCGGGTACACGGTGAGGTCGCTCTCGCCCACGCGGCGTGGCGCGACGATCGAAAGCGGACCGGTGAGTTCGAGTGCCGGATCGAAGACGGGGAGCATCGACGTCTCGACGCGCTCTTCAGCGCCGGTCCCGGTCTTCGTCTCGACGGCCTTGGCAGCCTTGGAAGAGTGGTCGCGCAAGCGCAACGGCAGCAGCTGTGCCATATCCCCTCCCGATGGTGCCTTGCCATCCCCGATTCGACCCGAGGACGTGAACCCCCCTGTCACGTACTTGCAGCGTACGACATGCCACCGACGAGGCCCGGGCAATCCGGTGAACTGTTACAAAATCTTGTATCACAGTTTGATCACGTTGCGGCGCGGTGTCCCCCGAGCAGGTCACACGCCATTTCCGGCGACGACGCGAGCCCTCAGCGCAAGGTTAAACCCGCCCATCCCCGACTGCTGCGAAGCCACGCGCGGTCGCCCATGACCCGCTGGTCGAGCACAGGAAAAAGCACCCCAACTCGCAAGAGTGGGGTGCTTTTTCCTGTGCTCGCCCGACTCGCGGCTAGGCACCCACCCGCCGAAGCACCGCCTCGGCGTGGCGCAGGACAGGGCCGTCGACCATCCGGTCCCGGAAGCGGAACACCCCTGCCGTCTCTCCCGCCGCCGCGAGCAGGTCGCGGGCGAACGCGACCTCTTCGTCTGACGGACGGTACGCCGCACGGATCACCTCGACCTGCCCGGGATGGATGCACGCCGTCGCGGCGAAACCGACGGCCGACGCATCCTCTGCCTCTGCTGCGAGCCCATCGTGGTCGCCGATGTCGACGTGAACCGTGTCGATCGCCGCCTTGCCGAACGCGCCCGCCGCGATCAGTACCGCTGAGCGGGCATGGACAGCGACATCGCGATAGCGGCCGTCGGGGTGCCTGCTCGCGGTTCCGCCGAGGGATGCAACCAGGTCCTCCGCGCCCCACATCAGGGCGATGACGCCGCCCGTCGCTGCGAGCTCGGCCGCGGCGAGCACTCCCGCCGCCGTCTCGCAGAGCGCGATGACGCGGAGTCCGTCCAGTGCCGCGAAATCGGTGACGCGCTCCGCTTTCGCGAGCATCACGGTGCGATACGGACTCGCGCGCACGGCTTCGACGTCGGCGACATGGTCCAGGGTGCCCGCCGGATTGATGCGCACGATCACGCGTGCCGGGTCCAGCGGGGTGTCGAGTACGGCCTCACGCGCGGCCGGACGGGCGGCCGGATCGACGGCGTCCTCGAGGTCCAGGATGACCGCATCCGCGCGCTCCAGGGCTTTCGCGAAGCGATCTGGCCGGTCGGCCGGGCAGAACAGGAGCGCCGGGCCCCAGGGGAGGTCGGTCATGCTCCGCCGATCGCCTCGGCGTGCGCATCCTGGCACCACATCAGCACCGAGCGTGTCGCCTTCGCGACGACCACGCCGTCCTGGTTGCGTCCGGTGTGCTCCATGGTCACGATGCCCTGCCCCGGACGGGACGATGAGAGCCGCTTCGCCGTCACGACCGTCTCCGAGTAGAGCGTGTCGCCGTGGAAGAGCGGATGCGGGAACGTCACATCCGTGAACCCCAGGTTGGCAACGATCGTGCCCTGGGTGAGCTGGGCGACGGATGCTCCCACGATGGTCGACAGGGTGAACATGGAGTTCATCAGACGCTGGCCGAACGGCTGCCTCGCCGCCCACGCAGCGTCGAGGTGCAGCGCCTGCGTGTTCATCGTGAGGGTGGTGAAGAGCACGTTGTCCGTCTCGGTGACCGTACGCCCCGGCCGGTGCAGGTAACGCGTGTCGAGATCGAACTCCTCGAAGTAGAGTCCCCGCTGTTCGACATTCTTCATGACAGCTCGATCCGCAGTGGTGCGCCCGTCGCCGCGACGACCTCGTCTACCGTGACGCCGGGAGCGACCTCGCGGAGCACAAGAGCCGACCGCCCGTCCCCGGAACGTTCGACGTCGATCACAGCCAGGTCCGTGATGATGCGGTCGACGCATCCGCGCCCCGTGAGCGGAAGCGTGCACTCCGTCAGGATCTTCGGCCGGCCTTCGCGGTCGACGTGCTCCATCATCACGATGAGGCGTTTGGCGCCGAAGACCAGGTCCATGGCCCCGCCCATGCCCTTGACCATCTTGCCGGGGATCATCCAGTTCGCGAGGTCACCTGCCTGCGACACCTCCATCGCGCCCAGGACGGCGAGGTCGACATGCCCGCCGCGCACCATGCCGAACGATGTCGACGAATCGAAGAAGGCGGCGCCGCGGTTGACGGTCACCGTCTCCTTGCCCGCGTTGATCAGGTCGGGGTCGATCGCGTCTTCCGTCGGGTACGGCCCAACGCCGAGGATCCCGTTCTCGGAGTGCAGGATGACCTCGACGCCGTCGGGGATGTAATTCGGGATCAGGGTCGGCATCCCGATGCCGAGGTTCACGTACTGGCCGTTCTCGAGCTCGAGTGCGACCCTGGCGGCGAGCTCGTTGCGGGTGAGGCTCATGCGCGGGTCCTCCCGTCGGACAGGGCGACCGTTCGTCGCTCGATACGTTTCTCCGTGTCGGCGGCGAGGACCACCCGCTGCACGTAGATGCCGGGAGTGTGGATGCACTCCGGATCCAGTTCGCCCGCCTCGACGATCTCCTCGACCTCGGCGATGGTCACGCGCCCGGCCATGGCCGCGAGCGGGTTGAAGTTCATCGCCGCCGCATGGAAGACCAGGTTGCCGTAGCGGTCGCCCTTCGCAGCGTGCACGAGCGCGAAATCGGGGGTCACCGACCGCTCGAGCACGTAGTCGGCGCCGTCGAACGTACGCACCTCCTTCGGCTCGGAGGCGACAGCGATCGAGCCGTCCGCGGCGTACAGCCGCGGGAGGCCGCCCTCGCTGATCTGCGTGCCGACCCCCGCTGGCGTGTAGAAGGCCGGGATGCCGGCCCCTCCGGCGCGCAGCTTCTCGGCGAGAGTTCCCTGCGGGGTCAGCTCGACTTCGAGCTCGCCCGAGAGGAACTGCCGTGCGAACTCCTTGTTCTCACCGACATAGGAGCTGACCATGCGACGGATGCGGCGGTCGGCGAGCAGGATGCCGAGACCCCAGTCGTCGACGCCGCAGTTGTTGCTGACCACTTCGAGGTCGCTTGTGCCCCTCTCGTGCAGCGCCTGGATGAGCGCGCTGGGAATCCCGCACAGCCCGAAGCCGCCGACGGCGAGCGAAGCACCGTCAGGGATGTCCGCGACCGCCTCCGCGGCGCTGGCCACCACCTTGTCGATCATGGTCGATCTCCTCTTCGAGTCCTGTCAGTACGGGGTTCTTCTGGTTACAACAGCGCCCTAGGCGTCGAAGCCGAGCGAGCGGGCGATGATCATCAGCTGGACTTCGGTCGTGCCTTCGCCGATCTCGAGGATCTTCGAGTCGCGGTAGTGGCGGGCCACCGGGTTCTCGTTCATGAATCCGTAGCCTCCGAAGATCTGGGTCGCGTCGCGCGCATTGTCCATCGCGGCCTCGCTTCCCACCATCTTGGCGATCGACGCCTCCATCTTGAAAGGCTTACCGGCCATCATCTTGAAAACTGCGTCGTAATAGGCGAGCCGCGCCGTGTGCACCCGGGCCTGCATCCGCGCGATCTTGAACGCGATGTACTGGTTCGAACCGATGGCGCGCCCGAACACGTTGCGGGACTTCGAATAGCGGATGGCCTCTTCCAGGCAGCCCTGTGCCGCACCCGTGCAGAGCGCGGCGAATGCGATCCGGCCTTCGTCGAGCGTCCGGATGAAGTTTGCGAAACCGCGTCCGCGCTCGCCGAGCAGGTTCGCCTCGGGCACGCGAACATCCGTGATCGTGAGCGGATGCGTGTCCGACGTGTGCCAGCCGACCTTGTCATACGACGGCTCCTGGACGAACCCGGGCGTCGGCACCGGCACCAGGATGGCCGACAGCTCCTTCTTGATGCTGCCGTCGGCGCGCCTCTCCTCCCCGGTCACCGCAGTGATGGTGACCAGCCTGGTGATGTCGCTGCCCGAGTTGGTGATGAACTGCTTGGTGCCGTTGATGATCCACTGGCCGTCGCGGAGGACTGCGGTCGTCTTGGTGCCGGCCGCATCCGATCCGGCGTCGGCTTCGGTGAGGCCGAACCCGGCGAGCGCTGTGCCCGACGTGAGCATCGGCAGCCATTCCTGCTTCTGGGCCTCGGTGCCGTGGCGGAAGATGGGCATGACTCCGAGACCGACGCCGGCTTCGAGTGTGACGCCGATGCTCTGGTCGACGCGTCCGAGCTGCTCGACCGCCAGGCACAGCGACAGGTAGTCCTTGCCCTGTCCGCCGTACTCGACGGGGAACGGGAGACCGAAGAGTCCCATCTCGCCCATCTCGCCGATGATGTGGTAGGGCAGGCTCCGGCGGGTGTCGTAGTCGTAGGCTGCGGGGGCGACGACCCGGTCGGCGAAGTCCCGGACCTCGGCGACGAGTCTCTTGTGGTCGTCGGTCAGTTCGAAGCCGGCGACCTCGGTGACGGGCTCGGTTTCGGTCAGTGTCATGGTCATCTCGGTACCTCGGTGCTCTCCGCCGGTCGTGTCGGCGCTGTAGCCGATTGTGTCGGCGTTGTGATGGTGTCGGCGGGAGTGCTGCCGACGGGTGGGGTGGCTTCAGCCGGCGTGGCCTCGATGGTCGCGACCAGCTGGTCGAGTCTGACGAGGTCGCCGGGAGAGACTGTCACATGGGCGATCCCCGCAACGGGTGCGGTGAGCCGGTGCTCCATCTTCATGGCCTCGACCGTGACGAGGGTGTCGCCCGCATCCACCCGGTCGCCTGCCGCGACGGCCACGGACACGACGGTGCCGGGCATCGGCGACCGCACGTCCGGGTTCGCGGCGCCCTCGGCGCGCGTCAGCGTGGCGAGCTCTTCAGCGAGCGCCTCCGCCCGGGTCAGGATGCGGAACTCACGGGCGCGACCGCCCGCGCCGATCCAGGTGCCCGCCGCGGATTCCGCCGTCACGAAAGCGCGCGCCAGTCCATCGACGGTGAGGGATGCGCGCAGGTGCGACCCCGGGAGCAGTACGAGTTCGGCCTGGTGCTCCGTCTTGTGTTCCGGCGCGCCGAGCGTCACGGTCGCCCGGATGCGCCGCGGGTCGACGCCCGCGGAATCAGCAGTCTCGAGCACCAGGACGTCGACGCGGTCGACGGGCCCGGTCGCGATCCGGTAGGTGGACGGCCGCGGTGCGGCCAGGCGCCAGCCGTTCGGCGTGCGCCACAGTGCCGAACTCCGTGCGGCGCCGGTGGGCTGGGCATCCGCGCCATCGGCCTCGCCGTTCCTGCGCCGCAGGTGATGCAGGAGCGCGACAGCGATGAGTTCGGCCGGGTCGGCATCCGGTGCGACCAGATGCGAGAACCGCCGGTCGATCAGCGTGGTGTCGATTCGGCCGGCACGCACATCGGCGTCGGCGAGCAGGGTGCGCAGGTAGCCGACGTTGGTCGTAGCACCCAGGATGACGGTCTCGGCGAGCGCCGCATCCAGCCGACGCAACGCGGTCGCGCGGTCCGCTCCCCACGCGATCACCTTCGACAGCATCGGGTCGTAGTCGGGAACGATGTCGTTGCCTTCGACGAGACCGCTGTCGACGCGGATGCCCGGCCCGCTCGGCTCTTCGAGGGCGAGGATCGTGCCGTCGGTGGGGAGGAAGTCGCGCTCAGGGTTCTCGGCGTACACGCGCACTTCGATCGCATGGCCACGGAGCCGGATGTCGTCTTGCGCGAACGGGAGCGGCTCCCCCGCGGCGATGCGCACCTGCCACTCCACCAGGTCGATGCCCGTGACGAGCTCGGTGACCGGGTGTTCGACCTGCAGTCGTGTGTTCATCTCCATGAAGAAGAACTCGCCGGGTGATGCGTCGGAGACGAGGAACTCCACGGTGCCTGCGCCGACATAGTCGACGCTCTCGGCGACAGCGCACGCCGCCTGACCGATCCGCGCACGGGTGTCGGAGTCGAGCAACGGCGACGGGGCCTCCTCGACGACCTTCTGGTGCCTGCGCTGCAGCGAGCATTCGCGCTCGCCAAGGTGGAGCGTGGTGCCGTGCGCGTCGGCGAGCACCTGCACTTCGATGTGCCGGGGCGACTCGACGAGGCGTTCGAGGAAGAGGGTGTCGTCGCCGAAAGCCGCAGCCGCCACGCGTCGTGCGGCAGCGAGCGCGTCGGCGAGCTGGTCGGCCGAACGCACCACCTGCATGCCTTTGCCGCCGCCGCCCGCGGACGGCTTGACGAGGAGCGGATAGCCCACCTCTGCGGCGGCTTCGATGAGCTGGGCATCATCGAGACCAGGCCGGGCGACCCCGGGGATGGTCGGCACGCCGTGTTCGGCGACCGCCAGCTTCGCCCGGATCTTGTCGCCCATCACGTCGAGCGCATGGACGCCGGGTCCGATGAAAGCGATGCCAGCGGCAGCGCACGCCTCGGCGAACGCAGCACTCTCCGAGAGGAACCCGTAGCCCGGGTGCACAGCCTCGGCCCCCGTGCGGCGAGCGGCCTCGAGGATCGCCTCGACATCCAGATAGCTTTCGCGCGCAGCCGCGGGCCCGATGCGCACCGCCTCGTCGGCGAGAACGACGTGCGGGGCGGTACGGTCCGGGTCGCTGTACACCGCCACAGAGCGGATGCCGAGTTCGCGGAGCGTGCGGATGACGCGGCAGGCAATCTCGCCGCGGTTGGCGACGAGCACCGTGCCGAAGGGCGCGGAGCCGGGGCCGGCGGACGTTGAAGTGGAAGGAGTCATGGCGGTCACATCCGGAAGAGGCCGAAGGCCGTGTCGGGCAGCGGGGTACGCGAGCAGGTGTCGAGCGCAAGGCCGAGGATGGTGCGGGTGTCCGCCGGGTCGATCACGCCGTCATCCCAGAGCCTGGCGGTCGAATAGTACGGGCTTCCCTGGTGTTCGTACTGTTCGGCGATGGGCGCCTTGAATGCCGCCTCGGCATCCGCCGACCAGTCTTCGCCGCGGGCCTCGAGCTGCTCGCGCTTGACCGTCGCCAGCACCGACGAGGCCTGCGCACCGCCCATGACGGAGATGCGGCTGGCGGGCCACATCCAGAGGAAGCGGGGCGAATACGCCCGGCCGCACATCGAATAGTTGCCCGCGCCGAACGATCCGCCGATCACCACGGTGAGCTTGGGCACACGGGTCGTCGCGACAGCCGTGACCATCTTGGCGCCGTGCTTGGCGATGCCCCCGGCCTCGTAGTCGCGGCCGACCATGAAGCCGGAGATGTTCTGAAGGAACAGCAGCGGGATGCCGCGCTGGTCGCACAGTTCGATGAAATGCGCACCCTTGAGCGCGGACTCGCTGAACAGCACGCCGTTGTTGGCGACGATGCCGACCGGATGACCGTGGATGTGAGCGAAGCCGGTCACCAGTGTCGTGCCGTACTCCGCCTTGAACTCGTGGAACTCGCTCGCGTCGACCAGCCGGGCGATCACCTCTCGCACGTCGTACGGCGCCTGTACGTCGACGGGGACAGCACCGTAGAGCGAGGACGGGTCTACCGCGGGCTCGCGTGTCTCGAGCACGGGCCACGCCGGCTCCGCCGGTGCGGGAAGGGTTGCGACGATGTCGCGCACGATCTGCAGCGCGTGCCGGTCGTTCTCGGCGAGGTGGTCGACCACCCCCGACGTGCGTGCGTGGAGGTCGCCGCCGCCGAGCTCTTCGGCGGTGACGACCTCGCCGATGGCGGCTTTCACCAGGGGCGGTCCACCGAGGAAGATCGTGCCCTGGTTGCGCACGATCACCGTCTCGTCGCTCATCGCCGGCACGTAGGCGCCGCCGGCCGTGCACGATCCGAGCACGGCGGCGATCTGCGGGATCTTGGCGGCCGACATGCGCGCCTGGTTGAAGAAGATGCGCCCGAAATGGTCGCGGTCGGGAAAGACGTCGTCCTGCATCGGCAGGAAAGCACCGCCCGAGTCGACGAGGTAGATGCAGGGGAGGCGGTTCTCGAGGGCGATCTCCTGTGCGCGCAGGTGCTTCTTGACGGTCATCGGGTAGTAGGTGCCACCCTTGACGGTCGCGTCGTTGCAGATGACGAGCACCTGCCGGCCGTGCACGAGCCCGATTCCGGCGATGAGTCCGGCTGCCGGGCACTCGTCGCCGTAGAGGCCGGTCGCCGCGAGCGGTGCGATCTCGAGGAAGGGACTCCCCTCGTCGAGGAGTTCGTCGATGCGGTCACGCGGCAGCAGCTTTCCGCGCGCGACGTGCCGTTCGCGGGAGCGCTCCGGTCCTCCGGCCGCCGCTACGGAAAGGCGTTCATGCAGCTCGGTGACGAGCGCGCGCTGGGCCTCATCGTTGGCGGTGAAGCGCGGATCCCCGGTTTCGATCGCCGTCGTAAGCGTGTGCATGAGCTGTTCGCCGACTCCCTCGTCGCATCCATTCAGTTAGTAGCCACTAACTCACATTTAGGTTAGTGTTCATTAACCGAATTGTCCAGCGGAAGGAAGCGGAAGGAGCAGCGACGTGACCGAGATCGTCGACGGCGCCCGCCAGACCCAGCGCAGCCAGGCCAAAGCCGACCGTCGCGCCGCCCTCCTCGACGCTGCAGCCAAACTCTTCGCCGACCGGGGATTCAACGGAGTATCCATCGAAGACCTGGGTACGGCGGCCGGCGTCAGCGGACCGGCGGTCTACCGCCACTTCGCCGGAAAGCAGGCGGTGCTCGCGGCCCTCCTGGTCGGCGTGAGCCGGGACCTCCTCGACGGCGGCCGGGCTGTGGTCGAGGCCGCGTCGGACGACGCACACGCGCTCCGGTCCCTGATCGCGTTCCACGCCGACTTCGCGCTGGGCAACCCCGACGTCATCCGCGTGCAGGATCGGGACCTCGACTCCCTCGCCGACGAAGACCGGCGCGACGTGCGCAGCCTGCAGCGCCGTTACATCGAGCAGTGGACCGCGGTGCTCGGCCGCCTCCACCCCTCACTCGACGCGACCGTACTCCGTGTGCGGGTGCAGGCCACCTTCGGGCTCATCAACTCGACACCGCACAGCGCGCGCACCCACGGCGGGGGCATCGACGCGGCGACGGCCCGACCGGTGCTCGAAGCCATGGCCTGGGCCGGGCTCAACGCGCCGGTCCGCTGAGCGGGGCGCGCTGAAACGGCGCGCTGGGACACCGGGCTCTCCCGGACACGATCGGTTCCCCCGCGCGGGGAGCCGGCCGGCTGCGACCGGCCCCGTGCGCGTTGGCGTCAGACCATCGTCAGGACGGAACCCGGGTCGCGCAGGATACGGCCGACATCGGTGATGAACCGGGATCCCTGCTCCCCGTCGACCAGGCGGTGGTCGAACGACACGCTCAGGGTCACGACATCGCGGAGTGCGATGCCCCCGTCATGTTCCCACGGCTGGCGGCGGACAGCGCCGAGAGCGAGGATGGCCGCCTCCCCCGGGTTCAGGATGGGCGTCCCGGTGTCGACACCGAACACGCCGACGTTCGACACGGAGATCGTTCCGCCGGTCAGCCGTTCGGGCGGCGTGCGGCCTTCGCGCGCGATGGCGACGAGGTCGGTCAGCGCCCTGGCGAGGTCCACCAGGGTCAGCCGGTCGGCATCCGGGATGGTCGGCACGAGCAGGCCGCGCGGTGTCGCGGCTGCGATCCCGAGGTTCACATAGCCGAACTCCACGATCTCGTTCGCTTCGGCATCCCAGCGCGAATTGATCGACGGGGTGCGCATGGCAGCGATGCACATCGCTTTCGCCACGACCGCCAGGAACGTCATCCGTACGCCATAGAGGGCGCG
The DNA here is from genome assembly GCF_049994905.1 of Leifsonia sp. McL0618. GTDB lineage: Bacteria > Actinomycetota > Actinomycetes > Actinomycetales > Microbacteriaceae > Diaminobutyricibacter. The sequence goes on from NZ_CP188258.1 coordinate 2,939,029, forward strand.
GTCTGACTTCAATCGTTCCAGCAGTGCCATCGTCTCGGTCACGTCGACCGTCAGGAAGACGGTCGCGTGCGGCGCGGTGAACGCGCTCTGGACCATCGCCTCCGCCGTGTGCTTGCGCACGCCGCGGATCGGGATGCGCGTTTCGCGCTCCCGTGCGCCCTGCACCAGTCGCGTCTCCGGCACCTCTGTGCCCGCGGGTGTTCTCCCGCCGGCAGAGAACTGCTCGACGTCGTGGCGCGTCACCAGTCCGCGATCACCGGTCGCCGGAACCTCGGCCAGGTCGACGCCGAGCTCGCGGGCCAGCTTGCGCACAGGCGGCGTTGCTCGGGGTCGCTCGAGCGTCGCGGTGCTCGTGGCACCCTCGTCGGCGGTCTGCGCCGTAGCCCGCGCCGAAGCCTGCGTCGTAGCCTGCGCGGGAGCCTGCGTTGAAGCCTGCGCGGGAGCCTGCGCTGTATCCTGCGCCGAAGCCTGCACGGGAGCCGAAGCCTGCGCGGGAGCCGAAGCCCGCGTGGACGTCCGCGCCGGAGCAGTCGCAGCCACCACGGCATCCGGTTCCTGACGCGTCGCGAGGCCGGGCCGCACACGTCGGGCGGGGCGCCCTGCGGAGTCCGCGCGCGCGCCGTATCCGACCAGGTTGGGTTCGGGAACGTCCGGCACAGCGGCCGCGGATTCACCCGAAGAATCCGTTGCCGCGCCCGGTCCGTCCAGCCGAGCACCGTCGCCCGGGTCGCCTTCCACCTCGAACGCGACGATCCTCTCCCCCACGTTGATCGTCACACCCGGTTTTACGTACAGGCGGGAGATGACACCGGACCACGGTGCCGGCAGCTCGACGAGCGCTTTCGCCGTCTCGACATCCGCGATGATCTGGTTCAGCTTCACCGTGTCGCCCACGGCGACATGCCACTCGACCAGCTCCGACTCTGTGAGACCCTCACCGAGGTCTGGCAGCGCGAAATCCTTGATCACACTCACGTCAGTCCTCCACACCGGACAAGGAGTTCGGCCGGTCCATCACGCGGTCGACCCCATCGAGGATCCGGTCGAGATCAGGCACGTGGTACTGCTCCAGCTTCGCCGGCGGATAAGGGATGTCGTGGCCGGTCACCCGCACCGGCGCGTGCTCCAGGTAGTAGAAGCAGCGCTCCGTGATGCTCGCGGACACTTCGGCGCCGAGTCCGCCGGACTGGGCCGCCTCGTGGGTCACGACGAGGCGCCCCGTCTTGCGCACGGAGGCCACGACGGTGTCGAAGTCCACCGGCGCGAGCGAACGCAGATCGATCACCTCGACCGAGACGCCCTCGTCGGATGCCGCGAAAGCAGCATCCTTCGCGGTCTGAACGAGCGGGCCGTACGAGACGAGCGTCACGTCGGTTCCCGGCATGACGATCTTCGCCGTCCCCATCGGGCGCGCATCATCGAGCGGTGTCAGCTCATCGACCTCGCCCTTGACGTGGTACCGGCGCTTCGGCTCGAAATAGAGCACAGGGTCATCGCACGCGATCGCCTGCTGGATCATCGTGTACGCATCCTGCGGGTCGGCCACGCTGACGACGCGCAGTCCGGCCGCGTGGGCGAAGTACGCCTCAGGAGAGTCCGAGTGGTGTTCGGCGGCACCGATACCACCGGCGAACGGAACGCGGATCGTGATCGGCATCTTCACCGCGCCGCGCGTGCGGTAGTGCATCCGGGCCACCTGGCTCACGATCTGGTCGAACGCCGGATAGATGAAACCGTCGAACTGGATCTCGCACACCGGCCGGAACCCCCGATAGGCGAGACCGACCGCCGTGCCGAGGATGCCCGACTCGGCGAGCGGGGTGTCCATGACCCGACGGGCACCGAACTCCGACTGCAGCCCATCGGTCACCCGGTACACACCGCCGAGCTTTCCGATGTCTTCACCGAGCAGGACGACTTTGTCGTCACCGGCGAGCGACCGCCGGAGGCCGGCGTTGATCGCTTTCGCCATCGTCAAGGTTGTCATGATGCCCTCTTGTCCTGCTGGTCGAGTCCGTTGTGCCGGTCGAGTCTGTCGTGCTGGTCGAGCGCGGTGCTCGGGGTGGTGTCTTCGCCGACGAACGTGCGCAGGTACCGGCTGTAATGGTCCCGCTGACGGGACAGCCCGGTGTGCGCGCCGGTGTAAACATGGTCGAACACGGCCATCGGTTCTGGGTCGCGAAGCGCGATGCAGCCGGCGCGCAGTTCGGCGGCCACCGCATCCGCCTTCGCCGACACGGCCTCCGAACGCTCGTCCGGCAGGAGGCCACGCGCCGACAGGTACGCGGCGAGACGGGCGATCGGGTCTTTGGAACGCCATGCCTCGACTTCGGATGCGTCGCGGTAGCGCGTCGGGTCGTCGGCCGTCGTGTGCGGCCCCATGCGGTAGGTGACCGCCTCGATGAACGTCGGTCCGCCGCCTCCGCGAGCCCGGTCGAGCGCCAGGCGGGTGACGGCCATGACGGCGAGAACATCGTTGCCGTCGACCCGCACGCTCGGGATGCCGAACCCGGGTGCGCGCTCGGCCACGGGCCGCTGCGCTTGCAGCGCCACCGGTTCGGAGATCGCCCATTGGTTGTTCTGGCAGAAGAAGATCACGGGGGCCGAATAGGTCGCTGCGAAGATGAGTGCTTCGTTCACGTCGCCCTCGCTGGTCGCGCCGTCGCCGAAGTAGGCGACCGCGACAGCATCCGACCCGTCGTTCTGGATGCCGATCGCATACCCGGTCGCATGCAGCGTCTGGGCACCGATGATGACCTGCGGCGTCGCCATGTTGATCGCGTACGGGTCCCATCCCGATGCCGTCGTTCCGCGCCACACACGCACGAGGTCGGTGAGGTCAGCGCCGCGGCAGTAGGCGACACCGTTCTCGCGGTAGCTGGAGAAGACGAAATCATCGCGACGGAGAGCCCTGCCCGACCCGACCTGTGCGGCCTCCTGGCCGAGCAGCGGTGGCCACAGGCCCAGCTCGCCCTGCCGCTGCAGGGCGGTCGCCTCGGTGTCGATGCGGCGGATGACCACCATGTCCTCGTACAGCGCGAGCAGCTGCTCATCGCCGACGTCGGCGACCCAGGAGTCGTACCGCGGGTCGGAGAGACGGGAGCCGTCGGGAGTCAGGAGCTGAACGGTGTCGATGTCGCCCAGATGGAGTTCGCCGAGATGGATGTCGTCCATACGCTCGGCGGGAGAAGGGGACTCGGTCCGTTCGTCGACGGAAACGGTGCCAGCGGAAACGTTCTCGGTTGACATGGGTGCACGCAGCCTTTGCTCTTCGCCCGGTCGTGGCGCTCGTGGCGCGCAGACCGGCCCTCGGCGTCCTTGCCGAAAGTACCTCTGACGGTACGCTTCGCGCTCACACAGCACAACCAGCAACACGCTGACTGGGCAGGATGCACTATTCTGGCGTGTCGCGACCTGCTAGATTTCGCACTATGCGCACCCTTGACAGTACCGATCTCCAGCTTCTTCTCGCACTCAGTCGCGAACCGCGCGCGACCTACGTCTCGCTCGCCGACGAGCTCGGGTTGAGCCGCAACACGGTGCAGGCACGGATGGTGCAACTCGAGCGCTCCGGGGTGTTCCTCGCCTTCGACCGGCGCATCGATCCGGCCGCTGCGGGCTACCCCCTCACCGCGTTCATCACCGTGCACGTGCAGCAGCAGAAACTCGCGCGCATCGTGCAATCCCTGGCCGGCATACCCGAGATCATCCAGGCGCACGGCCTCAGCGGGCCGAGCGACCTGCTGGTCCGCTGCGTGTGCCTCGACGCCGAGGACCTGTTCCGCATCAACGGCGCGATCCTGGCGTGCGACGGCGTAGAACGCACCGAGACGGCTCTCGACATGGGCGAGCTGATCCCGTACCGCCTCCGCCCCCTCCTCGAGCAGCGCCTGCGCTGACGCGGGTAGGCGTGATCGGTTGCCGCAAAACCCGGGTCGCGCTTGATCGGTTGCCGCAAACCCGAGTCGCGCTTGATCGGTTGCCAATAGATTGGCGACCGATCGCATCACACGAACGATCGCATCACACGAACGATCGCATCACACGTGCGTTAACGACGGATGCCCGCCCCGGCGAACCGGGACGGGCATCCACTCTCGAGCGGGTCGCTACGCGATCACGTCCGCGTCCTCGCCCTCGGCGGGAGCCGCCGGAGCGTCGGTCGCGGTCTTCGCGTCAGCCTCGTCGGCGAGCACCGGAGCGAGCGACAGCTTTCCGCGGTCGTCGATCTTGGTGATCTCGACCAGGATCTTCTGGCCGACACCGAGCACGTCTTCGACGTTCTCGACGCGCTTGCCGCCCGCGAGCTTGCGCACCTCAGAGATGTGCAGCAGGCCGTCCTTGCCGGGCAGCAGCGAGACGAACGCACCGAACGCGGCGATCTTGACGACGGTTCCGAGGAACTGCTCGCCGACCTCCGGGTTGGTGGGGTTCGCGATCGCGTTCACCTGGGCACGAGCCGCCTCGGCCGAAGCGCCGTCGACAGCGCCGATGTAGACGGTGCCGTCCTCCTCGATCGAGATGTCGGCTCCGGTCTCATCCTGGATCGCGTTGATCGTCTTGCCCTTCGGGCCGATCAGCTCACCGATCTTGTCGACGGGGATCTGAACCGAGATCACGCGCGGCGCGGTCGGGGCCATCTCGTCCGGCTGGTCGATCGCCGCGTTGAGCACACTGAGGATGGTCGTACGAGCATCCTTCGCCTGCTTCAGCGCGCCGGCGAGAACCGCGGAGGGGATGCCGTCGAGCTTCGTGTCCAGCTGGATGGCCGTGACGAACTCGCTGGTACCCGCGACCTTGAAGTCCATGTCGCCGAGAGCGTCTTCTGCACCGAGGATGTCGGTCAGAGCCGCGTAGCGGGTCTCACCGTCGACGGTGTCGGAGATGAGACCCATCGCGATGCCGGCGACCGGGGCGCGCAGCGGCACACCGGCGTTGAGCAGCGACAGGGTCGAGGCGCAGACCGAGCCCATGGACGTCGAACCGTTGGAGCTGAGAGCCTCAGACACCTGGCGGATCGCGTACGGGAACTCCTCGCGGCTCGGCAGCACCGGCACGAGTGCGCGCTCGGCGAGGAAGCCGTGCCCGATCTCGCGACGCTTCGGCGAACCGACACGGCCGGTCTCACCGGTCGAGTACGGCGGGAAGTTGTAGTGGTGCAGGTAACGCTTCTTCGTCACCGGCGAGAGCGAGTCGATCTGCTGCTCCATCTTGAGCATGTTCAGCGTGGTGACGCCCAGGATCTGGGTCTCGCCGCGCTGGAAGATCGCCGAACCGTGAACACGTGGGATGACCTGCACCTCGGCGTCGAGCGGCCGGATGTCGGTCAGGCCACGGCCGTCGATACGGATGCCCTCACGCAGGACGCGACCACGCATGACCACCTTCGACACCGACTTGTACGCCGCAGAGAACTGCGACAGCACCTCGGCGTCGAGCACTCCGGCTTCGACCTTCTCGGTCAGCGCAACCTTCACGCGGTCCTTGAGGGCGTCGTCGGCGTTCTGGCGCTCGATCTTGTCGGCGATCTGGTAGATGTTCACCAGCTCGTCGTAGGCGAGGCCGGCGACGTTGTCGTACGTCTCCTGCGAGTACGGCAGGAACACCGGGTACTCGGCGATGGCCTTCGCAGCCTGCTGGGCGAGCACGTTCTGTGCGCCCACCAGCTGCTTGAGGAACGGCTTCGCAGCCTCGAGGCCCTGGGCCACGACCTCTTCGTTCGGCTTGGTTGCGCCGCCCTGGATGAGGTTCCAGCTGCCCTCGGTCGCTTCGGCTTCCACCATCATGATGGCGACATCTTCCGAACCGTCGGCAGCGGTGATCACGCGACCGGCGACGACGATGTCGAAGACGGCCTCCTCGAGCTGTGCAGCCTTCGGGAACGCGATCCACTGGTCTTCAGCAGCACCGTTGCCGGGGATGAGCGCCAGGCGCACAGCACCGATCGGGCCGCTGAACGGCAGGCCGGAGATCTGGGTGGACATGGAGGCCGCGTTGATCGCGAGCGCATCGTAGAACTCGTCCGGTGCGATGCTCAGCACGGTGATGACGATCTGGACCTCGTTGCGGAGGCCGTCGACGAACGACGGGCGCAGCGGACGGTCGATCAGACGGCAGACCAGGATCGCTTCGGTGGACGGACGGCCTTCACGACGGAAGAACGAACCGGGGATCTTGCCTGCTGCATAAGAACGCTCTTCGACATCCACCGTCAGCGGGAAGAAGTCGAAGTTGTCCTTGGGGTGCTTGCTCGCGCTGGTCGCGCTGAGCAGCATGGTCTCCTCGTCGAGGTACGCCGCGACGGCGCCCTGCGCCTGCTGGGCGAGACGGCCTGCTTCGAAGCGGACCGTGCGCGTGCCGAAACGTCCGTTGTCGAGAACAGCTTCGGCGAATTTGATTTCTGGACCTTCCAAGAGGTCTTTCTCCTTTGTTCAGTACTACTGACCGCCCCGTATGGGCGGCGAGGCGCGACCCCGTATGGGCGGCGTCTCGTACATCGGAGCAGGGGGAACAGGCAGATCGACACGCGTGTCTACGTGTACGTGCGGCCTCCCACCCGGTCGGACGTCTCTCGACGTGGACCGCTCGGTGGGCGCGCGTCTGGCCATCAGTAGAAATACACGGCTGCGTGGGACGTTCGGGTCGCATCCGGATACCACCACCGAGGACCAGCTTCCTGCCAGCCTGCTCCGTTGGTGCTCTGTCTTCAGTTGTCGGCGACGGGAAAATATCCACGTCAACCGCGAGAATCCTAGCAGGTGCGGGTGCAGGGAGGCTGGGTGCGACGCACAGGCGCCGCACCCAGCCTGCGCTACTCGGCCTGGAATCCACCGATCATCGAGCTGAAGTCGCCTTCGAGGTCGAACGGGTCTTTGATCATGCTCGACCGGTCGGATGCCGCGACCAGCTTCGCGAACTCGCCTGCCGCGCGCTCGACGCGGTCGGGAAGCGCCTTCACCGTGTCGGCTCCGCTGCCCCAGTCCGCCGATGCGGCATAGACGGACGTGGGCACGACCGTCGTGTGCAGGTAGGTGAACATCGGGCGCATCGCGTACTCGAGTGCGAGCGAATGCCGCTCCGTGCCGCCGGTCGCGCCCAGCACCACGGGCATCCCCTCGAGCGCGGTCGGGTCGATCACGTCGAAGAACGACTTGAACAGTCCGCTGTAGCTGGTGGTGAAGATCGGCGTGACGGCGATCAGCCCGTCGGCCCTGGTGACCTTCTCGATCACGTCGGCGAGCGACGGGCTCGGGAAGCCTGCAAGCAGGTTGTTGGTCACGTCCTTGGCGATGTCGCGGAGCTCGACCACTTCAAGCTTCGTGTGGATGCCCTGCTCGGCAAGCCGGCTGACCGTTGCGTCCGCCAGACGGTCGGCGAGCAGGCGCGTGGATGACGGCTGGCTCAGTCCAGCAGAAATCACTGCGATCGTGCGCTCGGTCATCGCGTTTTCAGTCACCGCTCCACCTCCACAGGCTCGGTCTCTGTCACGGTCTCGGTCGCCGACGCAGTCCCGGTCTCGGTCACGGTCGTCTCGGCGACCGCGAGGTCTTCGGCGAGCTCCGCAGCATCGCGTGCTGCGACGAGCGACTCATGCGTCGGTCCGTCGGGCACGTGCGCGGGCCGCAGGGCGTCGAACTCCTTGCGGAGCACCGGCACCACCTCTTCGCCCAGGATGTCGAGCTGCTCCAGCACCGTCTTCAGCGGCAGGCCGGCGTGGTCCATCAGGAACAGCTGGCGCTGGTAGTCGCCGAAGGAGTCGCGGAACGTCAGCGTGCGGTCGATGACTTCCTGCGGGCTGCCGACCGTGAGCGGCGTCTGCTCCGTGAACTCCTCGAGGGACGGACCGTGTCCGTAGACCGGCGCGTTGTCGAAGTACGGCCGGAACTCGCGCACGGCATCCTGCGAGTTCTTGCGCATGAACACCTGGCCACCGAGGCCGACGATCGCCTGGTCGGCTGTGCCGTGGCCGTAGTGTTCGAAGCGCTGACGGTACAGCTGGATCAGGCGCATGTAGTGCTCCTTCGGCCAGAAGATGTTGTTCGCGAAGAACCCGTCGCCGTAGTATGCCGCCTGCTCCGCGATCTCGGGGCTGCGGATGCTTCCGTGCCAGACGAACGGAGCAACACCGTCGAGCGGGCGCGGCGTCGACTGGAAACCCTGCAACGGGGTGCGGAACTGGCCTTCCCAGTCCACGAAGTCCTCACGCCACAGACGGTGCACCAGGTTGTAGTTCTCGAGTGCCAGGTTGATGCCCTGGCGAATGTCTTTGCCGAACCACGGGTAGACCGGGCCCGTATTGCCGCGGCCCATCATCACATCCACTCGGCCGTCGGCCACGTGCTGCAGCATCGCGAAATCTTCCGCGATCTTCACCGGGTCGTTCGTGGTGATCAGGGTCGTGGAAGTCGACAGGATGATCCTGTCGGTCTTCGCCGCGATGTAGCCGAGCATCGTGGTCGGGCTGGACGGAACGAACGGCGGGTTGTGGTGCTCGCCCTGGGCGAAGACGTCGAGGCCGACCTCTTCCGCCTTCTGGGCGATGGTCAGCATGGCCTTGATGCGCTCGTGTTCCGTGGGCGTCTGGCCGGTGGTCGGGTCCGTTGTCACGTCGCCGACGGTGAAGATTCCGAACTGCATTCTGCCTGCTCCAATTCAATGCGTTTGCATGGATATCGGTTCAAACCATCAGGCTCCGGGTTCTATTCCCGGATTGCGCTGGGCGCTGCGCGAGACGACTGCGCCGCCCGGATCACACGCACGATGGCCACTCCGATAGCCGTACCGGCCGTGTTGGCGACGATGTCGCGGATGTCGCTGAAGCGGCCGGGGATGAACAGCTGTGCCGTCTCGATGGTCACGGTCATTCCGAAACCGATCAGCACGGCCACCCACCACTGCCGGGGCGGCAGCAGCAGCGCCAGGAGCACGCCGACCGGGATGAACATCCCGATGTTCGCGGTGAACTCGAGCGCCGAATAGCCGAGCCATTCGAATGGCGGGATGGACAGGATGAAGCGGATGAGCTGCTGCTCGAAACTGTTCGGGTCGGGGGCCGCCGGCTGCGGGGTCAGCGTCACCCAGCCGACGAAGGCCACGTAGGCGATCGTTCCGGCGACCAGGACCGTGTGCCGCGGGAGGTGCGGGGCCGTCATGCGAGGGGAACAGGTCGCAGCGACGAGCATGAGGCGCGGTCGGGCGACAGAACCTTTTCGGCAGCGTCGAACGATCCTGGTGCGGGCACGTCAGCATCGTAGCGGGAGCGCGAGGCTCTGAGCGCGACGTTACGGGCACGACCCTCCCGGACTGCGAAACCTGATGGGTGTACCGGTCGATCGTGGTGCGTCACGTCCGGCGTCTTCGCGCGGGCATCGGTCTGGCAGGTTTCAGCGGGTCGATGTCGTGCGGCGGGACGAGGTCGAATTCACCAGGGCCCCGGCTTCGGACCACCGACCAGCCGTTGTTATGCAAGAGCATGTGGTGATGTCGGCAGAGGAGGATGCCATCAGCCAGATCGGTGCGGCCTCCGGCGGACCACGGATCGATGTGATGTGCTTCCGTCCACGATGGCGGGCGCTCGCAGCCCGGCCAGCGACACCCGCCATCGCGAGCCGCCAGGGCCACCCGCTGAGATCGCGTGAAGCAGCGCTCGGTGCGGCCCACGTCGAGGATCTCGCTGCGCCCTCCGAAGACGATCGGCAGCACGCCGGTGTCGCAGAGATATCGCCGCGCGGTCGCTGCGCTCAGCGGCTCAGCCGACGACTCGACGTGTGCAGCACCATCGCCCCCACCCCAGACCTCGGCGCGCAGGTCATCCAGCGAGATCGTGACCCTCACGGCCGGCCGCGTCGTGCCGAAGAGACGACCCGGGTCAGACTCTCCAGCGATGCGGATCATCTCGACGACCGAATCGAGTACAAGCTGACCGTGCGTGCGGTCATCGTCGACGATCGCTCGAGCCCGTGCCTGCTGTTCCGGGTCGACGAACCTCGGGCCGCCGCGGCGAGGCGCGGTCACCGCGTCGACCGCAGAGATGACGATCGCCGCAGACTCGGGATCGAGAATGCCGGACAGACGCCGCAACCCGTCGATCTCCGGGCCGATGGTCAGGAAGCGCTTGTCGCGCAGCTGCTGTTCGCGGTCGGCCACGCCTGCCCTGTCCAGCGTGTCGCGAACGGATTTCGCCATCCGCGTCACAGCATCGGCGTGCGACGACTCGGACTCGCGGGCAAGAGTCTCGGCAGCCGAGACGAACGCCACGGTGTCTGCCTTCTCGGCGACCGGCGCGAGCGCCCGGACGATTCCGTCGGCCGCATCGACATCGATGCGACCCTCACGGACACCGTCGGCCACCGGGCCGAGGCCTGCAGGCGAGGTCATCAATTCGCCGACGCGAACGAGCGCGGCGGCTTCGCGGTAGCTCGAACCGCAGATGTCGCGCACCAGCGACTCCGCGTTGCGGTGCCCCTCTCGTGCGGCCCAGCCTCCATGGCCGTCGTGCCGGCGTGAGCGCGCGGCCGCCTCTGCGGCCAGAGTCGCTTTCACCGCGTCGATCCGCCGCCCGAGTGAGGCGGCGGTCACCAGCCTGCGACGCAGTTCGGTCTCGGTCAACGCCGACGGATCGCCCACCAGATCGCGCAGCAGGTCTGCGATAGCTGCACCCGGATCTGGTGCGCCTGGTCGGTCTTCCGTCATGCTTCTATCCAAGCACGCACCACCGATATTCACTGCTGACCAGCACTTAAGCTGTGGATAACTCGTCGCCGACCCCCTCCTGTGGAGGAGAGGACGGCCGGATGCACCGCCACCACCTGAGACACCCCACGCCCTAGTCTGTCTCCATGACGACGCCCACCGACCCCGCACGGGTCCCGCGTTTCCCCGGCATCCGGTTGCGGATGACCGGACGCGCGCCGGCCGAGGAGAACCGCGTCTCCAGCCCGCTCGAGCTGCTCTTCGATCTCACGTTCGTGGTCGCGATCGCCCAGGTCGCATCCCAGCTCGCTCAGTACATCGCCCGCGGCGAGGCCGTCGCAGGCGTCGGGCCCTACCTGATGGTCTTCTTCGCGATCTGGTGGGCCTGGATGAACTTCACCTGGTTCGCGTCGGCATACGACACGGACGATGTGCCTTACCGCCTGCTGACGCTGGTGCAGATGGGCGGCGTGCTCGTGCTGGCCGCTGGTGTCCCGTCCGGGTTCGACGCCCAGAAATTCACAGCCATCACGATCGGCTACGTGATCATGCGCATCGCGCAGGTGAGCCAATGGGTCCGGGCCGCTGTCGAGCATCCGGATGGCCGCACCACCGCCCTGAGGTACGCGGTCGGAATCTCGCTCGTCCAGGTCGGCTGGGTCGCGCGCCTGACCCTACCTCCCGAAGCGGGTCTGTGGAGCTTCCTCGTGCTCGCCGCGGCCGACCTCTCCGTGCCGCTCTGGGCTGAGCGCACCGGGATGACGGCCTGGCATCCGCATCACATCGCCGAGCGGTACGGGCTGTTCACGATCATCGTGCTGGGCGAGTCGGTCGCCGCGGCGACGCTCGGGGTGCAGCAGGGAATCGACCACAGCGGCCTCACGGTGCCGCTCGTGACGATCGCCGCATCCAGTCTCATCCTGCTCTTCGCACTGTGGTGGCTGTACTTCCTCGAGCCGGCCGGCGCCGGACTCGAAGCGCACCGGGGGCTCTCCTTCTTCTGGGGCTATGGACACTACTTCGTGTTCGCCTCACTCGCAGCCCTCGGCGCAGGACTCGAGGTCGCGGTCGAGCGCGGCGCCGGCCGGATCGAAACTCCGGATGCGGTGGTCGGTTACGCCGTCGCCATCCCCGTCGCCGTCTTCCTGGTGATGCTCTGGGTGCTGCATGCGCCGCTGGTGGACCAGCTCGTCATCCGCCCCGTCGCGATCGTGGTCGCCACGGCCGCCGTCCTCCTGCTCCCGCTGGCCTCCCCGGTCATCGGGCTGGAGGGAACCGTGGTCGGAATCGCAGGGGTTGCGGCCGCCCTGACCGCCGTGACTATCGTGGATCGTTCCTACAGAGCGTCACGAAAACTGACCACGGAAGAGAGCTGAACCATGCCAACGATGATCTTCGTCAACCTCCCCGTCACCGACCTCGAGAGGGCGAAAGCGTTCTACTCGGCCCTCGGGTTCGGCATCAACCAGCAGTTCACCGACGACAAGGCAGCCTGCATCGTCATCAGCGACACCATCTTCGCGATGATCGTCACCAAGCCGTACTTCGAGACCTTCAGCCCGAAGACCATTGCCGACACCTCGACGAGCGTCGCAGCGATCAACGCGCTGTCGCGGGACAGCAAGGAGGAGGTGGATGCGATCGCCGACAAGGCGCTGACGTCGGGCGGGCTCCAGACCAATGAGCCGCAGGACCTCGGCTTCATGTACAGCCGGAGCTTCCAGGACCCGGATGGCAACATGTGGGAAGCAATGTGGATGGATCCCGGGCACGTCGAGTAGCGGGCGCAGCGGTTCCGAACGGCACGGCATCCGACCGGCACAGGCACCCGACCGGCACAGACGACGAACAGCACAGACGACGAACGGGCCGCCACCCGGAGGTGACGGCCCGTTCGCAAGAAGTTCGCGTGGTCAGCGAAGTTATCGACGGAGGCCGAGACGCTCGATCAGCGAGCGGTAACGGTTGATGTCGATGTCTGCGAGGTAGCCCAGCAGACGGCGACGCTGCCCGACCAGGAGGAGCAGGCCACGACGCGAGTGGTGGTCGTGCTTGTGCTCCTTGAGGTGCTCGGTGAGGTCCTTGATCCGCTTGGTCAGGATCGCAACCTGAACCTCGGGGGATCCGGTGTCACCGGGGTGGGTCGCGTACTCTTCGATGATCGCCTTCTTGACATCGGCTTCAAGTGCCATAGATGGGATCCCCTTTCTCTCGTTGCGCGGTGCCCGGGGCAGAATGCCTGGGCTCTCTTTATCCGCGGCCGTCAGACGGCAACCGACCTAGTTTACCAGACCCGCATGCCCGGGCAGCACGGCGTCGTGCGTCAGGCGACGGCGTCCCGCGCCCGGTCGACCAGCCGGTACGTGAGGGCGATGAAACCGAAGACGTAGGCGGCGATGATGGGCACGGTCGCAAGAGGGATCAGGCGTGCACCCGCCTGCGGATTGACGAGGAAGAGCAGCGCGGTCACGACGCCGACGACCAGCAGGAATCCGCCCAGCGCCACCGCGATCCAGCGGCCGAGCTCTTCCGTGAGGAGGATCACGCGTCCCCGGTCGAGGCGCTTCAATGTGTACGCGCTCCGCGACGCGCGGTAAGCGTCGGCATCCCGGTACGCGTCTGCGACGTGCGCGAAATACCAGATGCCGATGGCGAGGATGGCGATGGTCGCGCCTGCCGCCCACGCGTAGGCGCCGAGACCGGGCCCGAGCCCGATCGTCAGCTGGGCCGCCACCGTCCAGGCGAGGGCGATACCGATCAGTCCGTACAGGAAGGCGGCCCACCGCAGTTTGTGGCCGAGGTCTGCGACGATCTCGTCGTCGGCGGCGAGGAGCGGGTCGTTGACCAGCTGGGTAGGCGTGAACTCCCAGGGCCGCGCATCCGCCATCTCCAGCATCGCCTCATCGAGCACAGCGGTCTCGTCCAGGTCGGCGCGGTCGGCCTCGACCAGGACGACGTCGACGACCGTGTCGAGCACGATGGTGTCGTCCTCGTCGGATGGTTCCGGCAGACCTGTCATCTCGGAGTCGCTGGGCACCGGGTCGCTGGGCAACGGCTGGGTCTCCGCGGCATGCTGCTGCCGGCGGGTCGCCATCAGGCGGCCTCCCTTTCTGGCTCGAGCAACGCGAACGCGCCACCGAAGGGGTCCGTGACGACCGCCCAGCGCCCCACTCCGGATGCCGACATCGGCAGCGAGAGCGTCGCACCTCCGAGGCCGAGGACACGCTCGAGCGAGGCATCGAGGTCGACGACCTGGAAGTAGGCGAGCCAGTGGCTCGGCGTCTCCGGCGACACCGGCGCCATCGCTCCGGCCACGTTCGCATCGCCGACGTCGAACAGCGTGTAGACACCCTCGTTCAACGGCATCTGGCTGACACCCACCGTCAACACGTTCTCGTAGAACGAGAGCGACTCCTCATAGCCTTCGGCGACCAGTTCCAGCCAGTCGACGGCTCCGGGCTCATTGCGCAGCCAGGGTGTGCCCTTCTCCTGCTGCCACAGCCCGAACACCGCACCGGTCGGATCGGAGACGATCGCCAGGTAGACCCCCCGTGCCAGTTCGCCGGGAGGAACGAGCACCTGACCACCCTCGTCGGTCGCGGCCGAGGCAGCGCGTCCGATGTCGTCGACCACGAAATAGGTGGTCCAGGTCGATCGCCCTCCGGCTTCAGCGATCATCGGGGGCAGCGGCCCGATCGCGGTCACCGGCGTTCCGCCGATGCTGGCAACGGAGTACCCGCCCATCTCCGCGGTGGGAGGCACGACCTCCCAGCCGAACAGGTCGCGGTAGAACGCGACCGCCCCTTCCGGGTCGGGACTCTGCAGATCGACCCACACCGGGGTCCCTGCGGGAAATGTGTCGATGACCGGCATGGCACACACCTTACGCCCGCGTTCGGGTGCACGAACAGGGCCGGGTCAGGTCTCGGTCGCTGCACGCGCGACAGCCCCGGACAGCAGGTGCAGGCCATCGCGAACGTCGCCGGGCGCGACACCTCCGAACCCGAGGATGAGCCCCGGACGCGTCGGCTCCTCCGCACAGAACCGGGCGAGGGATTGCACGGCCACACCGACGGACGCCGCGAGCGTCGCGACACGGTCGGCATCGAAGGATGCACCGGATGGCACGATGCACAGGTGCAGCCCGGCAATCGACGGCACGACGCGAAAGGCGTCGCCGAACTCGGCCTGCACGTCGATGATCACCTGCCGCTGCCTCGCGCCGTACTCCTTCGTCGCCCGGCGCACATGGCGCGCGAAATGCCCGCCGTCGATGAACCGCGCCATCGCCGCCTGGGTCAGGTAGTCGGCCGACCAGTCGGTCAGGCGTTTCGCGCTCCGAAGCGCAGCACGCAGCGGCTCGGGTGCGACGAGGAACCCGAGACGCAGGGAGGGAAGCATCGTCTTCGAGAAGGTGCCGACGTAGATCACCCGGCCGTCGCGGTCGAGACTCTGGAGAGGGTCGAGCGGGCGGTCTGCGAACCGGTACTCGGTGTCGTAGTCGTCTTCGATGATGGCCGCGCCACTGTGTCGCGCCCACTCCAGGAGGGCGATTCGCCGATCGAACGACAGCACCGCGCCGAGGGGGAACTGGTGCGACGGCGTGATGTAGACGAGCCTCGCCTTCGCGGGGAGGGCATCCACGACCATTCCATCGTCGTCGACCGGGACGCCGACCACACGGGCGCCGAGGGTCTCGAACAGTTGTCGGACGGGAGGATAGCCCGGCTCCTCCACGATCACGACGTCGCCGGGTTCGATGAGCACGCGGCCGATCAGGTCGAAGGCTTGCTGGGCGCCGCTCGTGACGAGTACGTCGTCGGCCGCGGCATCCACCGAGCGTGCGATGCCGATGTGCCGGGCGATTGCGCCGCGCAGCCGGGCGAGCCCCGCCGGGTCGCCGTAGCCGGCGGAATCGAGGATTCCCTGTCGCAGTTCGCCGGCGACGAAACGGCGCCACTGTTCGAGCGGGAAGAGAGCGGGGTCGGGCGTTCCGACGCTGAAGTCGTACGCGACAGGCCTCGGCTCGGTCCAGAGCGGGTCGGGGAGGCCACCCCAGAGTGCGCGCGGACGCACGGCCGACGAGGTCGGTGCGTGGCGCCGGTCTCTCGCCTGCGGTGTCGGCGACGGGGCAGCCACGAAGGTTCCGGAGCCGACACGGCTGACGAGGTACCCCTCTGCCGTGAGCCGTTCGTAGGCGACGGCGACCGTATTGCGCGAGACGGTCAGCTGTGCGGCCAGGTCACGCGACGGGGGTAGCCGCTCTCCGCGGCGCAGCCGTCCGTCGTGGATGGCCTCGCGCAGCTCCCGGTAGATGCGCTCGGAACGGTCGCCCCTGCCTTCGATCCGCACGTGCACATCCATCGCGCCGCCTCCCGCATCACCGCCCGCATTGGCCCAATCGGAACCGCATGAATTGGATCTTACAATGGACCACTTGTCGAATTAGCTTTGAAGGCATGACAGAACGAATCGACATCTCCAGCATCACACCAGAGGGTTACCGCAAGGTCATCAACCTCGACGGCTACGCAGGCCAGAACGTCGAGAACCCGCTGCGCGACCTCGTCAACCTGCGTGCATCACAGCTGAACGGATGCACGTTCTGCGTCGACATGCACTCGGTCGACCTGCAGGCGGCCGGCGTGCCGCTGCGCAAGATCTTCTCCGTGATCACGTGGCGCGAATCCGAATGGTTCAGCGAGCGGGAGAAGATCGCACTCGAGCTCACCGAGGAGATCACCCGCATCCAGGGCGGCGTCCCCGACTTCCTGTGGGACCGCGCACTGGCAGAATTCGGCGATCGCGGCCTCGCAGACCTCGTGCTCGCCATCAGCACGATCAACGTCTGGAACCGCATCGCCATCTCGACGAGGATGCTCCCCCCGGAGCTCGAGCCTCAGCTCAGCTGACGCTCCCCGCTCAGCTGACGCTGCGCTTTCAGCTGACGCCGAGCAGGTCGATCACGAAGATGAGCGTCTTGCCACTGAGCGGGTGGCCACCACCCGCTGCGCCGTATGCGAGCTGCGGCGGAACGGTCAGCTTGCGGCGACCGCCGACCTTCATGCCAGGGATGCCCTCCTGCCAGCCGCGAATCAGGTTGTTCAGCGGAAAGTTGATCGACTGGCCCCGACTCCAGGACGAGTCGAACTCTTCGCCGGAGTCGTACTCCACGCCGAGGTAGTGCACGTCGACCTTCGCGCCGGGCGTGGCCTCCGGGCCGTCTCCTACGATGATGTCGACGATCTCCAGTGCGTCTGGCGCGGGGCCGTCGGGTGCGTCGATCTCGGGCTTCTCATGCTTCGAATCAGTCATGCGTCCATCCAACCGTGCGGCGCTGCGCCACGTCAAAGCTGTCCGCTTGTCGCGTATCCGGGCCGGATGTCCGAAATCCGCTCTTGCAATCGACGGGGCCGCACGGCAGTCTGGTCACAGGTCAACTCATCGTTCGGGAGAGTCGCAGGCATCGCCGCACCACCGGGCGATGAGTCTTTTTAACGACCAGGGGTCTTTCTGAGCTCCTCGAGACGTGTGAGATTCTTACGGGGTGAGCACCGCATCCGCCGCCCCCCGCCTTGCCGCGGGCAGCCTGGTCAGCAGCGATGTGCGCACCCACAACCTCGCCCTGGTGATGCGTACCCTGGCCGAGGGCGGCCCGAGTGCCCGCAGTGATCTCGCGACCGCGACCGGCCTCACCCGCGGCGCCATCACCGCGCTGGTCGGCGCACTCGCCGACGGCGGACTGGTTGCGGAGTCGGTGATCGTGCCCGGTGAACGCTCCGGCCGGCCCAAGACCCTCATCGGCATCGCCGCCGACGGCGTCGCACTGGTCGCCGTGCAGATCGACGCCGACCAGGTCACCGTCGTCGTCCACGACCTCGCCGGGACGGCGCTCGACCGCACCGCGGCCCACCATGGGCGGCCGATGGGCGATCCCGACGCGATCCTCGACCTTGCCGCGTCCCTCCTCGTCTCGGCGTTCGACCGAATCGCCGCTTCTGGTCGCCGGATCGCGGGCCTTACGGTAATCGTGTTCGCGCCGGTCGGCGGCCATCCCCGCGTCGTCGTCGCGGACACCGACCTCGGCTGGGGCAGGGTGGATGTTCTGGCCGGCCTGGCTGCGCGGGTGTCCGGGTTTCCCGCCACGGCGACGCTCGCGGCGGATGCGCCACTCGCCGCCCTCGCCGAACGCCGTCTGCTCGCCGACGTCGGCGACCTGCTCTACCTCAAGAGCAACAGCGGGATCGGCGGGGCGATCATCTCCGGCGGCCACGTGGTCGACGGCGCCAACGCGATCGCCGGCGCGGTCGGCCACATCGCGATCGACTATGACGGCACGCCGTGCCAGTGCGGCCAGCGGGGATGCCTCGTCACCGTCGCCGGACCCGATGTCGTGCTCGCCCGTGCCGGCCTCGGCCCTCTCCTGGCTTCGGAAGGACTGACCGCGGCCCTCGACGAATTCGTCGCCCGGGTGCGCGCACGCGATCCGGATGCCGTGGCCACATTCACCGAGGCGGCGGACTGGATCGCGCGCGCGATCGCGATCCTTCGCATGGCCGTCGACCCGGAAGTCGTCGTTCTGGGCGGATACTGGGCCGGGCTCGCCGATCTGATCGCCGAAGCGGCCACCCCCCGCCTTCACCTGGCGGCCGACCCTTCCCTGAGCGACCCCGGGACGGCGCGCCCTCCGCGCGTGGTGGCCGGCTCGCTCGGCGCCGACGCGGCGCTCGCGGGCGCCTTCTGGCAGCTTCGTGACGACCTGCTCGCCGATCCGCTGGCTCTCGTTCCCTCACTGTAGTTCGGGAAGGTCGCCGTAGTTCGGGAAGGTCGCCGGTGCAGGTCAGCCGAAGACCTTGCCCGGGTTCATGATGCCGAGCGGATCGAAGACCGACTTCACCTTCACCTGCAGCTCGTAGGCGTCGGCGCCCAGCTCATCCGCCAGCCACCGGCGTTTCAGCAGCCCAACGCCGTGCTCGCCGGTCAGGGTTCCGCCGAGCTCGATCGCCGTGCGGAAGAGTTCGCCGGCGGCATCCCAGACGCGGTCGGGCACGTCGTCGCCGTCGTAGACGAAGTTGGGGTGCAGGTTACCGTCGCCTGCGTGCGCGACAGTCGGGATGGCCACGCCGTATTTCTCGCCGATCGCCCGGATCGCCGCGAACATCTCCGGCATCCGGGAGCGGGGAACGGAGACATCCTCGATCAGCACATTCCCTGACGCCTCCAGCGCAGGGTGGAACGCGCGACGGATGGCCAGCATCCGTTCGCCTTCTGCCGCATCCGTCGAGACCCGGACGCTGCCTCCCGAGGCGCGGATCAGCTCGGATGCCGCCGCGGCATCCGTCGCCGACGCGAGCCCGTCGAACTGCACCAGCAGGAACGCCGCTCCCCCGGACGTTCCCATCGCCGCTTCGATGGTCTCGGTGCCCAGATGGGCTGCGATGCGTTCGAGGGACGGCCCGTCGAGCAGCTCCATCACGGCGGGGCGGAGACGGGATGCGGTGACGCGGGCCGAGGCGGCGGCGGCCTGGCCGACATCCGGGAACAAGGCGCCGACCGTCGTGACACCCCCGACCGGCAGCGGAAGCGCGCGGACGGTCGCATCCACGATCACGCCCAGGGTGCCCTCCGAGCCGACGAACAGCGCGGTCAGGTCGAAGCCGGTCACGCCCTTCACCGTGCGATGGCCGGTGCGGATCAGCCGCCCGTCGGGGAGGACGATCGAGAGTCCGAGCACGGCTTCACGCGTGACGCCGTACTTCGCACAGAGAAGGCCGCCGGCATTCGTGGCGATGTTGCCGCCGACCGATGAGATCGCCTTGCTCGCGGGGTCTGGCGCGAACCACAGTCCGTACGGACGGAGGGCTGCATTCAGGTCGGCGTTGATCACCCCCGGTTCGACGACGGCGAGCTCGTCTTCCGGGCTGATTTCGAGGATGCGGTCCATTCCGGCCACGCTCAGCACGATCGCGCCGTCGGTACCGTTCGCACCGCCCGCAAGACCCGTTCCCGCACCGCGCGGGACGACCGGGATGCGGAACTCGCTGGCCGCCAGCATCGTCGCCTGCACGTCGGCCACGGAGCGCGCCTTCACCAGGGCGAGTGGGCGCCCCGGCGAGACCCAGCCCGACCGGTCGGTGCGCAGCGCATCCAGCTCGGCCGGATCTGTGCTGAGGACGCCGGCGGAGATCGCCTCCGTGCCGAGCGCCGCTGCAAGCCAGGTCATCGCATCCATGCGTGCCAGACTAGCTCGACCGCGTCACGTCCGATTTCCGCTACCACACGTCGGTGGCAGGTGTCAGGCTGTAGTCATGAATTCGTCCGCCCCGCAAACGTCACTGGCCGACCCCGTCTTCGCGGAACGCTACCGTGCGATGTCGTCGAGGGATGCGCGGTTCGACGGACAATTCATCACCGGCGTTCACACCACCGGCATCTACTGCAGGCCCAGCTGCCCGGCGGCGACGCCGAAGCCGGGGAACGTCACCTTCTACCTGACCGCGGCTGCGGCCCACGAGGCGGGGCTGCGCGCGTGCAAACGGTGCCTGCCCGACGCCGTGCCGGGCTCCCCCGAATGGAACATCCGCGACGACCTGGCCGCCCGCGCGATGCGCCTCATCGCCGACGGTACCGTCGAACGCGAAGGCGTGCCGGGGCTCGCACGCCGCCTCGGCTACACACCGCGGCACCTCGGACGCGTGCTGACCAGCGAACTCGGTGCCGGTCCGCTCGCCCTCGCGCGTGCGCACAGAGCCCAGACCGCGCGGCTGCTGCTCGCCGGCACCGACCTCTCCATCACCGACGTCGCGTTCGCGGCCGGGTTCACGAGCGTGCGGCAGTTCAACGAGACCATGGCCGGCATCTACCGCACTACGCCCGGTGCGATCCGGGCGTCGGCGAAAGGGCGGCCAGACCGGGCGGCGCGTGCCCACCCTCACGCCGGACAGGCCGCATCCCTGACACTCCGCCTCCCTGCGCGGGCCCCCTTCGACGGCACCGCCCTCTTCTCCTTCCTCGCGGCCCGGGCGGTGCCGACCGCCGAGGCCGGCGACGCGACGACATACTCGCGCGCCCTCGCGCTGCCGCACGGTCCTGCTGTCGTCACCCTCACCCTGGGCGGTACGCCCGCCAGTCCCCACGTGAACTGCGAAGCACACCTCGCCGACGTCGCAGACCTCGCCCCGCTCGTGGCACGCGTCCGCAGGCTGCTCGACCTCGACGCGGACGCCGTCGCGATCGACGAAGCACTCGCGGCAGACCCGGCACTCGCTGCCAGTGTGGCCGCCGCGCCCGGGCGGCGCGTCCCCGGAAGCATCAATGCCGAAGAGATCCTGTTCCGTGCGCTGATCGGGCAGCAGGTCTCGGTCCCCGCAGCGCGAACGGCGCTCGCCCGGCTGACGGATGCGCTCGGAACGCCCATCGACGCCGGTCCGTTCACGCGGCTCTTTCCCACCGCACAACAGATCGCCGAGGGAGGGCGGGACGTGCTTCGCGGGCCCGTCCGGCGTGTCGCCACGATCCTCGCGACAGCCGAGGCGCTGGCCGATGGCAGCCTCGTCATCGACGTCGGCGAGTCCCGCGAAGAACTCGAAGCCCGGTTGACCGCGCTGCCCGGGATCGGGCCGTGGACCGCCGGCTACGTGGCCATGCGCGTGCTCGGAAGCCCGGACATCCTCCTGACCAGCGATCTGGTCATCCGGCAGGGCGCCGTCCGGCTCGGGCTGCCCCGCGACCCGCGCGAACTGGCCCTGCGCGGCGCGGCCTGGGCGCCGTGGCGGAGCTACGCCGGAATGCACCTGTGGCGAGCGGCCCAGGCGTAGGATCGAAAACGCAGCCGGAACGGAGGAGGACGCGAACGTGCCTTCGATCACCGTGGTGATTCCGGCGCTGGACGACTCCGTCATGCTCGCTCGGTGCCTCGCCGACCTTCAGGCTCAGTTGCGGCCGGCCGACGAGATCATCGTCGTCGACAACGGGAGCACGGACGACACTGCGGCAGTCGCCCTGGCCGGTGGCGCACGCGTGCTCGAGCAGCCCCGGCGCGGCATCTGGCCGGCCGCATCGACCGGATACGACGCAGCGACCGGAGACCTGATCGCCAGACTCGACGCCGACTCCCGTCCGCCTGAGGACTGGCTGCTGCACATCGAAGCCGAGTTCATCGACTCGCCCGAGATCTCGGTGCTCACCGGGCCCGGCGTGTTCTACGACGGAAATCCGCTGGTCGCAGGCCTCGGGCAGACCCTCTACATCGGGGGCTACTTCTGGTCCATGTCCATCTGGATGGGCCAGCCGCCGATATTCGGCTCGAACTTCGCCATGCGGCGTGAGGTCTGGCAACGGGCGCGCGGGCGAGTACACCGCGACCTGCGCGAGATCCACGACGACCTCGACCTCAGCATCCACCTCGACCCCGACCAGATCGTGCGGCTCGACGAACGGCTCACCGTGGGAATCTCGTCGCGTCCGTTCTCGTCGTGGCGCGGCCTCGGCCGGCGCCTCAGCTGGGCGTATTCCACGTTGCGCATGCACCTGCCTGAGGAGTCGCCGTGGCGCCGCCGCGCCGCTCGCCGTCGTTGGGAAGAGGAGCACGCCGAAGAGGGCCTCCCCGGCGCCATCGCCTGAAGCGGCCGTCGGGAACAGGGCCACGCTCTGAGCGCGTCTCAGCGGGAACAACCCTCGGCGAAGACTGGGTCAGGCGGATGCGAAGAGGGCGAGCATGTCGCGGCCGAGCTGGTTGGGGGCCGTCTCGCACGGACTGTGCCCGGTGCGGTACACCGCGAGAGTCGCTGCGATCTGCTGCGCGAACTCCGCGTGCAGCTGGGTCGGCCAGAGGTCGTGGTTTCCGGTGGCGACGAGTTTCGGGATGGGGCTGGCAGCCACGGCCGCGCGCGTGTCCGGCACCTGCTTCATGAGGCCGACGATGTCGTCGACGCTCGAACGCCGTGTGAGCGCGAACCGTGCGCGCACGAACGCCAGCCTGGTCGGGGGCACCTTGTTCTTGTTCGTGACGATTCCCCAGATCATCAGGCCCGCGCCCTGCTTACCGGACAGGAACCGGCTGAGCCAGCCGATCGTGCGTACGCCGCGGAACGCCTGGCCGGGCTCGGGTGGAGTGGTCAGCAGCGTCAGGCTGCGGAAGAGGTGCGGATGCTCCACCAGCGCCATCTGGCTGAGGATGCCCGCGAACGAATACCCGAGAACGTGCGCCGGAGGCCCGGACCGCAGGAACGCGATCACGTCGGCGACCAGGAGTTCATACGTGTAATGGCCGCCGCGAACGGGACCCGCGTCTGCCGACTCGTACTGACCGGCGAGATCGTAACTCTGCACGAAATAGCCGCCGGCGGCAAGGATCGGCGCGAGCAGGTAGAAGTCCTCTTTCGACCCGGTCACCCCGGGGATCAGCACAACGCGCGGATCGCTGGGGTTGCCGAGCGAGAACGTGGCGAGTTCGCCGCTCGGAGCCACGAAGGTGGAGAAGACCGCGCCGACCGGGGCGATCGACCAGTCGATCTCAGGCAGCGCGGCATCAAGACGCTCCGCCTCGTCGCCTCCGCCCGCGAGCCCGGGCTGCCTTTCACCGATGGACACACACCAACGCTAGCTGTTTCGGCCGACGTTTTCCCGCAGCCGAGACTGCCCGATAGCCTTGGACCGTGAGATTCTCGCACCTCAGCACCGCAACAGATCGCCATCCACGCCTGGCCGCCGTCATCGGTGACGGCGCCCTCTTTCTCGACGAGGTGATGGATGACGCTCCGGGCGACCTGCAGACGCTCATCGAACGCGGTGACGAAGGACTCGCCCACGTGCGTGCTGTCGTCGACAATGCGATCGCGAACCGCACAGAGCTCGAGCCTGTCCGCGATCTGCGGCACGCATCCGCGGTCCTGCGCCCACCACAGGTGATCGCGATCGGCGCCAACTACGCCGCGCACGCCTCCGAGCTGAAGCTGCGGAGCGAGAAGGCCGCGACCGTCTTCTCCCTCTGGCCCAACTCGCTCGCCGGGCACGAGGGGACGACCTCGTGGCCGGAGGACCTGACCACCCAGGTCGATTACGAGGCCGAGCTGGGTGTGATCATCGGCAAGCCCGCGCGCGACGTGCACGTGCGCGACGCCCTCGACTACGTCTACGGCTACACCGTCGTCAACGACATCACCGCGCGCGACCTGCAGTTCTCCGAGGCCCAATGGTCGCGCTGCAAGTCGTTCGACGGGTTCACGCCGAACGGCCCCGTCGTCGTCACGGCCGACGAGATCGCCGACCCGCAGGACCTGTGGCTGACGACGAACGTCGACGGAACCATCCTGCAGGATGCGTCAACGGCCGACATGGTGCGCAGCGTCGCCGAGATCATCGCTTTCCTGTCCCGCTCGGCGACCGTGCAGCCGGGCACCCTGATCTCCACGGGAAGCCCGGGGGGCGCGGGTTACTCCCGCACCCCTCCGGTCTTTCTGCGCGACAAGTCGACCGTGACGGTCTCGATCGGCGGGATCGGCTACCTCACGACGTACTGCCGCGTGACCTGAGCCCTGCCGAGTCCGGCTACGTGATGACCGGGATCGCTGTGGTGATCGCTTCGAGTCCGCTGAGGCGTGCGGGCGAGAGGAGCTTGGTCACTTCTTCGCGGCTCATCAGGTTGGCCTCGACCACGAGGTCCGCCACGTTTCCGCCGGTCAGGAGCGCCGTCTTCGCGAGAGCCGCGGCCGCCGAGTAGCCGATGTGCGGCATCAATGCCGTGATCACGACGACGGACGAGCCGACCATCGCACCCAGGCGTTCCTCGTTGGCGGTGATCCCGTCGATGCAGTTGACGCGCAAGGTGTGGAAGCCCTGCGTCATCCACGTGATGCTCTGCAGCAGCGAGTGCGCGATCACGGGCTCGAAAGCGTTCAGCTGCAGCTGGCCGCCCTCCGCTGCCATGGTGACGGTCACATCCGCACCGGCGACCGAGAAGGCGATCTGGTTGACGACCTCGGGGATGACCGGGTTGACCTTGCCGGGCATGATGCTGGAACCTGCCTGGCGCGGAGGGAGGTTGATCTCGCCGAGTCCGGCCTGGGGGCCGCTCGAAAGCAGCCGGAGGTCGTTGCAGATCTTCGACAGTTTGATCGCAGACCGCTTGAGCGAGCCGCTGAACGACATGAACGCTCCCGCGTCACTCGTCGATTCGATCAGGTCGGGAGCGGTCTCGAGGTTGAGTCCCGTGATCTCGCTGAGGTGACGGCACGCTGCCGCGGCGTAGCCCGGGTCGGCCGTGATGCCGGTGCCGATCGCAGTCGCCCCGAGGTTGATCTCGGCGAGGAGCCACTTGGTCTCGGTCAGGCGCGCGTGGTCTTCGGTCAGTGTCGTCGCGAAGCCGTGGAACTCCTGGCCGAGGGTCATCGGCACCGCGTCCTGCAGCTGGGTGCGGCCGACCTTCAGCACGTGCCGGAACTCTTCGCCCTTGCGAGCGAACGAGTCGCGCAGCAGGGCAAGTTCGTCGAGCAGGTGGGAGAGCGCGAACGTGAGGGCGATCTTGATCGCCGTCGGGTACGTGTCGTTCGTGCTCTGGCTGCGGTTGACGTCGTCGATCGGGTGCAGGAACTGGTATTCGCCCTTGGCATGACCGTCGAGCTCGAGCCCGATGTTCGCGATGACCTCGTTGGCGTTCATGTTCGTGGATGTGCCCGCGCCGCCCTGCATCACACCGACGACGAATTGGTCGTGGTAGCGCCCGTCGATGATGAGCTGGCAGGCGCGGTCGATGAGGTCGGCCTTGTGTGGGTCGAGCACACCGATTTCGAGGTTGGCGCGAGCGGCCGCCTGCTTGACGCTCGCGAGGGCGACGATGAGGTCGGGGTAGACCGAGATGGGCCGCTTGGCGATCTGGAAGTTCTCGAGGGCCCGTGAGGTGTGGACGCCCCAGTAGGCGTCGGCGGGGACCTCCCGGGGACCGAGCGAATCGCTTTCGATGCGGACGGGCCCGTGCTCGGCAGCCAGGGTCGGAACGTCTGACACGTTCTCTGAGGCGTCGATGACGGGGATCGGGCTGGTGCGTGTTGCGGTACTGCTGGGGGTATTCACTGGTGGCTCCATTGCCTGTCGTTGTGCGGTGGCATTGTGTTTCGTCGTCGGCGTGCTTGTGGCTGTCGACGTGTCGACTTTAGCGCGCGAACCTCGGGACAAGGTGTCAGCCGAGCTTCCTGAGCAACCCCCGGATGAACCGGTCTTTTCCGGTCGTGTACGGGGGTGAGATCAGCTTGATGGTGTCGGGCTTCAGAGGCTTGCTGAGTACGGCCTTCTCGTGGCTGAACGTGCGCATCGAGTGATCGCCGTGGTAGCCGCCCGTGCCACTTTCGCCCACGCCGCCGAACGGCAGGCCGGGCACGATGAGGTGCGCGGCAGGGATGCCGAACCCGATCGCGCCTGAGCTCGTCTCGGTGAGGAAGCGCCGACGCACCTTGTCGTTCTCGCTGAACACGTAGAGGGCGAGGGGCTTCTCCCCCGCGGTGATGTGGCGGATGGCGTCATCCGGCCCGCTGACCGTGACGATCGGGAGGACCGGGCCGAAGATCTCGTCCTGCATGATCGGCGCATCGCGCGGAACGTCTGCGAGCACGGTCGGTGCCAGGTAGAGGGATCCGGTGTCGGAGGCCCCACCGACGACCGTGCGACCGGAGCTGAGCAGGCCGGTCAGCCGTTCCAGGTGCTGCTCGTTGACGATGCGACCGTAGTCCGGACTGGCTTCCGGGTCGTCGCCGTACAGATCACGGGTCGCAGCGATGAGCGCGGGCTCCAGCCTGCGGGCGACATCGGCGGTGGCCAGCAGGTAGTCGGGGGCGACACACGTCTGGCCTGCGTTCATGAACTTGCCCCAGGCGATGCGCCTGGCGGCGGCATCGATGTCGACGGTGTCGTCGACATACACCGGTGACTTGCCGCCCAGTTCGAGGGTGACGGGTGTCAGGTTTGCGACGGCGGCAGCCATGACGATACGACCGACACGGCTGTTACCGGTGAAGAAGATGTGGTCGAATCGCTGTGCGAGCAGTTCGGTGGTCTCATCGACCGCGCCCTCGACGACGGCGACGGCGCGCTGGTCGAGGTAGAGCGGCACCAGCCGGGCGATGGCCGCGGAGGTCGCGGGAGCGAGTTCGCTCGGCTTCATCACGACGGCGTTGCCGGCCGCGATGGCACCGACGACCGGCGCGAGCAGCAGTTGCACCGGGTAGTTCCATGGCGCGATCACGAGGACGACGCCGAGCGGCTCGCGGACGATGGATGCGCGGGCCGGCATCACAGCGCCGGGTACCCGCACGGAGCGTGGCCGCAGCCAGGACCGCAGGTGCTTCAGCGTGTGGTCGATCTCGCCGACGACGAAGCCGATCTCGGCAAGCTGAGCCTCGGTGGGGTTCTTGGCGAGGTCGCTCAGCAGCGCTGCCTCGAAGTCGCTTCCACGCTCGACGAGCATGCGCCGGAGTGCTTTCAACTGGTCGACACGCCAGGCGAGGGATTTGGTCGTCCCGGCCTCGAACGTCGAACGGAGGCCGGCTACAGTGCCGGCGATCTCGCCGTGGGTCATGCACCAATCCTAGATCCGGGCGGGCGTCGAACCCGACAGACGGAGTGGCGTGTGAAGGCGCCTCCAGCGGCCATTCTGTCTACCGGTGGCCGGTGACGCTACTGGTGGCCGGTGACGCTACTGGTGGCCGGTGACGCTATTGGTGGAAGTAGGGGACGATCAGGTAGATGCCGTAGAGCACAGCGAAGCAGCAGAGCGTGAAGCACGCGTAGGCACCGACGAGTGCCGTGCGTTTCTGCGCAGGCGTCAGCGGGTTCTTCTTCTCGGCCTTGCGTGCCCGCTTGGCAGCGGCGGCCGCCTCTGCCGGTGTCACGACGGTGATCGCGTCGGTGAACTCGACAGGGTCGACCTGCGGAGCGCGGCCTGCAGCCGCCATCAGGCGGGTCGCCAGCGCGTACAGCCCGACGACGACACAGGTCGACACGAGCGACGCCAGCGCCACCGAGAGGAACGAACCCCAGTCGATGATCATGACCGCTCCTCCTCAGGGGCCAGGTCGCCTTCAGCGTCCTGGGGCTGTTTACCAGGCTTGGGCGGCTTCGGCCGTTTCAGCGGCTTGACCTTCCTGATCTTCACGACGCCCCCCGACCGCGCGACCTCGCTCACGCCGGCCGGACCGGCGACGGGACCGCCGGTCACCGCGTTCGTGCTGTCGACGCGGTTGCGGTTGGAGATCACGAAGATCGCGGTGATGACGGCGAAACCGAGCATCAGGTCGATGAAGATCCCGGCGGGACCGAAAGTCGCGAACCAGGCCGCGACGCCGCCGACGATGGCAGACGATGGCAGGGTCAGCAGCCAGCCGACCCCGATGCGGCCGGCCGTCCCCCAGCGCACAGACGCGCCGCGGCGACCAAGGCCGGAACCGATCACCGAGCCGGACGCGACCTGGGTGGTCGACAGAGCGAACCCGAGGTGGCTCGATGCGAGGATCGTCGCCGCTGTACTGGTTTCGGCGGCGAAACCTTGCGCCGGCTTGATGGCGGTGAGCCCGGTTCCGAGCGTGCGGATGATGCGCCAGCCACCGGTGTACGTGCCGAGTGCGATCGCAAGCGCGCAGGCGGTGATCACCCAGAGTTCCGGGCCGCTGCCGGCCGGCTGCACCCCCGCGGAGATGAGGGTGAGGGTGATGACGCCCATGGTCTTCTGCGCGTCATTGGTGCCGTGAGCAAGGGCCACGAGCGACGACGAGAAGATCTGGCCGACGCGGAAGCCGCCCCGCCCATCCGGTCTGCCGTCGAACCGCCGCGTGACTGCGTAGGCGAGCTTCGTCGCCGCATACGCCACGAGCCCGGCTGTGAACGGGGCGATGACAGCCGGCAGGATCACCTTGTCGAGCACGACGACGAAATCGACCGCCTGCACGCCGACGCCGACGATCGTCGCTCCGATGAGGCCGCCGAACAGCGCATGGCTCGAGCTCGACGGCAGGCCGAAGAGCCAGGTCACCATGTTCCAGATGATCGCACCGATCAGGCCCGCAAAGATCAGCTCGGGGGTGATCTGCACCCCGCCGGGACCCTCTTTGATGATGCCGCCCGAGATCGTCTTGGCGACTTCCGTCGACAGGAACGCTCCGACGAGGTTGAGCACGGCGGCGACGGCGACGGCGACCTTCGGGCGCATCGCCCCGGTCGCGATCGGCGTCGCCATGGCGTTGGCCGTGTCGTGGAAACCGTTTGTGAAGTCGAAGAACAACGCCAGCACGATGACCAGCACGACGATGAAGGTGAGATCCACCAGCGCCCTTCTCGTGGATACCGGGCGTGATTCACCGGGATTTCAGGAAAACAGACCGGCGCCGTTCGCCGACCACGACGATACTCACACGGCGCGCCCGGATGGTCAAACTCGGACTCAGACGTGCGGGACGAACTCCTGCCACGCCACGCGCTTCGTGGCGCGGGGGTCGGACTCGATCCGGTCACGGCGGTCGATGATCAATGTGAGGCGGTAGTCGTCGTCCGTCGCGGCGTCGTAGCGCGGCCACGCCGGATCACGGGGACCCGGCTTCATCTCCGCCTCCGCGGGCAGCGGTCCGTCCGGGTCGCCGGTCGCGGCGAAGGCGAGCCAGCGCCGCTGCATCCGTTCACCGGCCGCGATGAATGCCTTCCGGCCGCCGATCACGGTCATCGCACGCCCGAACAACGAGTCCATCCGGTCGAAGACGGCGAACAACTCCAGGCCGTGGGTGGCGTCGAAGCCCAGCATCCGGATCAGCCGGGGAGCGATGTCGAACCGGTAGAAGTGCACCGGAGCGAACTGCGCATGCCGTTCGCCCACCTTGATGCTCGGGTACCAGAACGAATAGTCGCCGCCGAAATCGGCCGCCGGCCGGCGTTCCGGCAGGCCGGGGTACTCCCTTTTGATGGCCTTGCGCGTCTTCTTGCGGGTTCGCGAGAAGATCGCACGGATGCGGGCGGGCGACGTCGCGAGAATGTCCAGCCGACCGATGAACAGCGACCCCTCGCGGTCGTTGGTTCCGATGATCAGGGGAACCGGATGCGCATCCCCACTCTTGAACGCATCGAGCGGTCGCATCGGCAGGTAGTCGCCGTCGATCACCGGGCACAGGCAGATCGTCCCCGGGTTCTCGTCGGGCGTGCGCAGCTGGAGTGCCGTCGTCGCGCGCACGATGGCACCGATGTCCGCGTGTTCGAGCAGGGTCACCGCATCTTCAGGGGTGGTGGACTCGACACTCGCGTCGTCGACCTCCGCGCTCAGCAGTTCCACGAATTCACCGGCCCATTTCGCCGTCAGGTCCGGGAGGTAGAGCGCGTTCGGCGGTGCGCTCTGGGCGATGGCCCGGTGGAACAGGCCGCGCGCAGCAGGGGTCGTCATCAGCGTCGTCACGGCGTTCGCGCCCGCCGACTCGCCGAAGACCGTCACGTTGCCGGGGTCACCCCCGAACGAACGGATGTTGTCGCGCACCCACTCGAGCGCGGCCACCTGGTCGCGCAACCCGAGGTTGCTCTCGAACGGTCGTTCGGGCGTCGAATAGCGGGTGAAGTCGAGGTAGCCGAGCGCGCCAAGGCGGTAGTTCATGGCCACATACAAGACACCACCACGTCGCGCCAGCGTCTCGCCGTTGTGCGGCACCGAGCCGACCGACCCGACGCTGTATGCGCCGCCGTGGATGAACACCATGACGGGTGCCGGCTCCGCGTACCCGCCCGCGCGACGGAGCACCTCGAGCGTCAGGCAGTCCTCTCCCATCGGCGTCCCCGGTTTCGCGCCGAGGAACTGCCCACGGTGGGCCTGCGGCGACACCTTGCCGTGCTCGGCGGCGTAGCGGACGCCCTCCCAGGGCACGACCGGGTGGGGCGCACGGAAGCGCAGCCGCCCGATCGGCGGTTCCGCGTACGGGATGCCGCGCCAGGCATCCACTCCCCGTTCGCTGATGCCGCGCACGACACCGCCGGTCACGGGCACGTCGAGTGCTGAGCTGGTACGCGTGTCGACGGTCACCCTTCGAGATTAGACCGCGGGCACCGGATGGTGCGTCCCCCATCGCCTATGAATCGACCCACACTCCGGGCGCCGCAGGTCGAGTCGGCCCGGTCAGCCTCGGCCCGGTCAGAGCCGGTCGACAGCACGTACGCGGATGACGGCGACCCCGGCCTCCGCCGACGCAGCGAGGTCGACGTCGGCCGAGATCCCCCAGTCGTGATCGCCTTCCGGATCGTCGAGGATCTGCCTCACCCTCCATACTCCTTCGGAGATCGCGGGCGTCTCGTCGACGACGATCATCGCCGAGCTGCGTGCGTCGGCATCGGTGCCGATCTCGTCGTGTTCAGCGAAATACGCTTCGAGCGCATCCGCCCAGTCGAGCGCGCTGAAGCTCGGCAATGCCGGGCTCGGCAGGGCAGCGCCTGGTGAAGGCGCGGTTTCGCCGCCTGCGCCCGCGGGAGACAGCGTCGCCGCCTCCGCCTCGAGCCTGCCCAGCTCCTCGAACTTGTCGAGCGCGGCCAGCTGCACCCGGCGGAACAGTTCGTTGCGCACCAGCACCAGGAATGCGCGACGGTTGGTGGTGACGTTCTTCGGCACCGGCGGTGCGATCGCTGCCGCTTCGGCCGCATGCCTGGCCGAGTCGGGGTGCACGAGCTCCTCCCACTCGTCGAGAAGGCTCGAATCGACCTGACGCACGAGTTCGCCGAGCCATTCGATGATGTCGCGCAGGTCGTCGTTGCGCAGGTCGGACGGCACCGTCTGGCCGAGCGCCCGGTAGGCGTCCGACAGGTAGCGCAGCACCACCCCCTCCGACCGGGCGAGCTTGTAGAACGCGATGAACTCGCCGAAAGTCATCGCCCGCTCGTACAGGTCGCGCACGACCGACTTCGGCCTGAGCTCGAAATCGTTCACCCACGGCTGGCTGCTCGCGTACGTCTCGAAAGCGGCGGTGAGGAGTTCGTCGAGGGGTTTCGGATGCGTCACCTCTTCGAGCAGTTCCATGCGCTGGTCGTATTCGACACCGTCGGCCTTCATGGCGGCGACGGCTTCACCGCGAGCGGCGAACTGCTGGGCCGACAACACCGGGCGCGGGTCGTCGAGGGTGGCCTCGACCACGGAGATCAGATCGAGCGCATAACTCGGGTTCGGTGCGGCTTCCGTGCCGGGGTCGAGGAGCTCGAATGCGGCGAGCGCGAACGGTGAGAGCGGCTGGTTCAGTGCGAAGTTCGGCTGCAGGTCGACGGTGAGACGGATGCTCTTGAGCCCGTCCGGGCCATCGACCACTTCGACAACGCCCGCCGTCAGCAGCGTGCGGTAGATGCCGAGCGCGCGCCGGGCGAGGGCGAGCTGCCGTCGCCACGGCTCATGGTTGTCGAACACCAGGGCGCGGACGTGCGCGAAGACGTCTCCTCCGCGAGCGACCACGTTGATGATCATCGCGCTCGTGATCTGCATGCTGGATGTCAGGGTCTCCGGCTGCGCATCGACGAGCTTGTGGAACGACGGTTCACCCCAGGAGACGAAGCCTTCCGGAGCTTTCTTGCGCACGATCTTGCGCCGCTTCTTCGGGTCGTCGCCCGCCTTCTCGATCGCCTTCAGGTTCTCGGTCTCGTGCTCGGGCGCCTGCACCACCACGGTGCCCGCCGTGTCGTAGCCGGCCCGCCCGGCGCGGCCGGCGATCTGGTGGAACTCGCGCGCGTTGAGCTGCCGCATGCGCACACCGTCGAATTTGGTCAGCGCCGTCAGAAGCACCGTGCGGATGGGGACGTTGATGCCGACTCCGAGGGTGTCGGTTCCACAGATGACGCGGAGGAGACCGCGCTGGGCGAGCTGCTCGACGAGGCGCCGGTACTTGGGGAGCATTCCGGCATGGTGCACGCCGATACCGGCCCTGATCAACCGGGAGAGGGTCTTACCGAAGCTCGTCGTGAAGCGGAACTCGCCGATCAGGTCGGCGATCGCATCCCTCTGCTCCCGGCTGGCGATGCGCGCGCTCGACAGGGCCTGCGCCCGCTCCAGCGCCGCGAGCTGGGAGAAATGCACGATGTACACCGGTGCCTGGCCTGTACTGAGCAGGTCCTCCACTGTCTCGTGCACGGGCGTCGTCTCGTAGTAGTAGTGCAGCGGCACGGGTCGCTCGACACCGGTGACCGTCGCCGTCTCGCGGCCTGTGCGGCGGGTGAGGTCGTCGGCGAGCGCCGTGACGTCGCCGAGCGTGGCAGACATGAGCACGAACTGCACGTTCGGCAGGGTCAGCAGCGGCACCTGCCACGCCCAGCCGCGATCCGGGTCGGCGTAGAAATGGAACTCGTCCATCACCACCTGCCCGACCGGGGTCTCCGCCCCCTGGCGCAGCGCGAGGTTGGCGAGGATCTCCGCGGTGCAGCAGATGATCGGAGCATCGGCGTTCACCGCGGAGTCGCCGGTCATCATGCCGACGTTCTCCGCTCCGAAGATGTCGACGAGCGAGAAGAACTTCTCGGAGACGAGCGCCTTGATGGGCGCCGTGTAGAAGGTGCGGATGCCGCGGGCCAGCGCCGTGAAGTGCGCGGCGACCGCAACCAGCGATTTGCCGGTCCCGGTCGGGGTGCTGAGGATCAGGTTGGCACCCGAGACGATGTCGATGACCGATTCGTCCTGCGCCGGGTAAAGGCTGATGCCGCCTGCCTCGACCCAGTCGACGAACGCCTGGTACACCGCATCTTCGTCGAATCCCCCCTCGCCGCGTGCGCTGGCGTCGGCCGGAGAAGGAATGTCGAAGACGGAAAGGGTGCGGGGCAGGGTGCGGGCGTCGGCCATGGTGCTCCAAGACTGTCATGCAATGCACGAGGAGCGCACAGCATCCACGTCGTAAGCACAGCATTCGCTCGTAAGCTCAGTGCATGGTCGTGCGTGACTCCCCCGCGCAGAGTTCGGCGCCTCCGGCTCAGCCGCCTCCCCCGCGCGCTCCGTGGTGGCTCGCGGCTGCGGTCGGCGTCGCCGCCGTTCTCGCCGGACTCGGCGCGGCAGAGCTGGTGAGTTCGTTCATCGCCCAGAACGGCAGCCCGATCCTCGTCGTCGGCGCGGCCGTCATCGACCTGGTGCCCGGGTGGCTCAAAGAGGCGGTGATCTCCGTCTTCGGCACCAACGACAAGGCGGTGCTGATCATCAGCCTCGCGCTGGTCGTCCTCGTCGGCGCCGGTGCTGCGGGAATCGTCGAGGACCGCCGGCCACCGTGGGGACGCATCGTGATCGTCGCCGGTGGCGCGCTCGGGGTGCTCGCGGCCCTGACCCGGTCATCCGCCTCGCTCTGGGACGCCGTGCCGTCCCTCGTCGCGATGATCGTCGCAGCCGTGCTGCTCACCGTGCTCATCCGGATGCTTCACGGCACGTTGCCCACACGTGTCGCGCCGCGGGGAAGCGTCAGCCGACGCAAATTCGTGGGTGCGACCGGGGCGGCGGCCGTGCTGGGCGTGGTCGGCATCGTGCTCGGCCAGGTCATCTCGGCCGGATACCGGGCGGCGACGACGGCCAGGGCGTCGTTCCACCTCCCGGCGCCTTCGGTGCCCGCGCCGCCCATCCCTGCCGGTGCGTCGTTCCCCGTGCCGGGTCTCTCGCCTATCATCACGCCGAACGCGCAGTTCTATCGCATCGACACCGCCCTGCAGATCCCGGGGATCGATCCGTCGACGTGGAAGCTGAAGATCACGGGGATGGTCGAGAACGAGGTGGAGCTCAGCTTCGCCCAGCTCCTCGCCCTCCCGCTCGAGGAGAGCACGACGACCCTCACCTGTGTATCGAACGAGGTCGGGGGGAACCTGATCAGCAATGCGACCTGGCTCGGCTACCCCATCCGTCACCTGCTCGCCCAGGCGAAGCCGTCGGCGAACGCCGACATGGTGCTGTCGCGCAGCCAGGACGGCTGGACGGCGAGCACCCCCCTCGAAGCGCTGACGGACGAGCGCAACGCGATCCTGGCAGTCGGCATGAACGGCCAGCCGCTCCCGCTCGAGCACGGTTACCCGGTGCGGATGGTGGTCCCCGGCCTGTACGGGTACGTTTCGGCGACCAAGTGGGTCGTCGAACTCGACGTGACACGCTTCGACAAAGTCACGTCGTACTGGACGGACCGCGGCTGGTCCGAGCGCGGGCCGGTGAAGCTCTCGTCCCGCATCGACGTTCCGTCCGGCGGGGCGAACGTCAAAGCGGGTGACGTCGTCGTGGCCGGCGTCGCCTGGTCCCAGCATGTCGGGGTCAGCCGCGTGCAGGTCCAGGTCGACGACGGGTCGTGGAACGAAGCCACGCTGGCCGACGCGATCTCGGCCGACACGTGGCGGCAGTGGAAGTGGGTGTGGCCGGCCGGCTCCGGACACCACACCCTGCGCGTGCGGGCGACCGACGCGAACGGCAAAGTGCAGACGGCCAAGGTGCAGGATGTGGTGCCGAACGGCGCCACAGGACTGCACGAGATCTCGGTGTCGGTCGACTGACCGCGCACGTCGGCGGATGACGAAACGTAGGGTGGACGACATGACCGAAACGTCTTCGCACGCCGAGCCAGCTGCGGCGCCCGGAATGCGCCCGGGACCCCTCGTCGGGCCCGGACCGGTGCTGTCGGCTGCACGACTCGAACGGTATTCCCGCACGCTGGCACTCCCCGGCTTCGGCGACGAAGCTCAGCGACGCATCCGCGCGGCCAGGGTTCTTGTGATCGGCGCGGGCGGACTGGGGAGTGCGGTCATCCCGGCCCTCGCTGCGGCCGGCTTCGGCACGATCGGTGTGGTCGACGCGGATGCGGTCGAAACGAGCAACCTGCCCCGCCAGAGCCTGCACACCCCCTCGGATGTCGGGCGTTCGAAGGTCGCATCGGCGCGGGACACGATCACCGGCCTCGACTCCGAGACGCGCGTCGTCGCCGTCGGTGCGATGCTCGACTCCACCAACGCGCTCGAGCTCTTCGAAGAATTCGACCTCGTGCTCGACGGGAGCGACAACTTTCCGACCCGCTATCTCGTCGACGACGCGGCGACGCTCGCCGGCATCCCCGCCGTCTGGGGTGCTGTACACCAATTCGGCGGCCAGGTGGGCCTCAGCTGGGCGCAGTACGGCCCGACCTACCGCGATCTGTTCCCCGTGCCGCCCGAGCCCGGGTCGGTTCCCAGCTGCGCAGAAGCAGGCGCGTTGCCGTCGGTCTGCACCGTCATCGGCGGTCTCATGGTGACCGAGGCGATCGCCCTCGTCACCGGCATCGGGGAACCGCTCCTCGGCCGTGCGATCGTGCACGACGGACTCCGCGGCACGTTCCGCGAGGTGCGCTATGAGCGCGACCCGCTCGCCGAGCCGATCACCGGCCTCATCGACTACGAGCTCTTCTGCGGTATCGACGCTCAGCCGGATTCGTCGGCCGGAGTGGCGTCGCTGGCCGAACGGACCGGTGGCGGTGTGAGCAACCGGGAGCTGCAGGAGCTCCTCGCGAGGGGCGAGAAGATCACACTGATCGATGTGCGCGAGCCGTGGGAGGCGCAGCTCGCCTCCATCCCCGGGTCGGCCCTCGTGCCGCTCGGCGAGCTGCAGGCCGACCTCGACGATGACGCCGAAGGCGTCGCGACCGCCCTGCGGGATGCGAGCGTCGTCATCTACTGCCACTACGGGCCGCGAGCCGAAATGGCGCGACGGCTCCTGATCGAAGCGGGCGTCGCCGACACCGTCGTGCTCGTGGGCGGCATCGACGCCTGGGCGCGCGAGATCGACCCGGAGATGACGCGGTACTGACCGCGCCGTCTGCGCGATACTGAACGCATGACGCCCTCAGCCACCGTCGACGACCACGCCGGACTCATCGAGCGGCTGGTCGCCCCGGTGATCCAGGCTCTCGGCGCCGAGCCGGTCGCAGTGCTCGACGCCCTCGGCCGGGTGAGCGCAGCGGACGTCCACAGCGACGTGGACCTCCCCCTGTTCCGCAACTCGCAGATGGACGGGTTCGCCGTGCGGGCGGCCGATGTGGTCTCGACGCCGATCGCCCTCGAAGTCACCGGCGATATTCCCGCCGGGCACGCGACCCCGGTCACCCTCATCGCGGGTACGGCGCTCAGGATCATGACGGGCGCACCGATGCCGACCGGTGCCGACGCGGTCGTCCCCGTCGAAGACACAGAGCTCGTACTCGGCAGGGACGACGCCCTCGACGGGGCCATCGTGACCATCTCGCGAAGCCGGAAAGCCGGGGAGTACGTCCGCGAGCGCGGCAGCGACCTCAGACGCGGCGACCTCCTGCTCGCTGCGGGTACCCGGCTCGCACCCCGGCACCTCGCTGCGCTCGCTGCGGCAGGCATCGCCGACGTGGATGTGCGCAGGCGGCTGCGGGTCGGCGTCATCACCACCGGTGCCGAACTCGTCGCACACGACGAAGAGCTCGCCGCCGGCCGCATCTTCGACGCCAACCGCGTGGCCCTGACAACCGGCATCGCCGAGGCCGGTGCCGTCGTCTCCGTCGCCGAGAGCAGCGACGACGATCCGGACACCTTCCGGCGCATCCTCGACGACGTCGTGGGCGCATCCGACCTCGTCATCACCTCCGGTGGCGTCTCGAAAGGCGCTTTCGAGGTCGTGAGGGAGGTGCTCGAGCCGCTCGGGGCATCCGTCGGATCGATCGCGATGCAGCCGGGCGGTCCGCAGGGCACTGCCGTCGTCGACGGTGTTCCGGTCGTCTGCTTTCCCGGCAACCCGGTCAGCACGCAGGTCTCGTTCGCCGTCTTCCTCGCGCCGCTGCTGCGGCGGATCTCGGGTCTGCCGGCCGAGTGCACCGGGACTCGAACGCTCGTGTCACCGATCGTGTCGGTCCACGGCAAACGCCAGTTCCTGCGGGGGATCACCGGCGTCGACGGGACCGTTGCGCTGGCGTCCGGTCCGAGTTCGCACCTCGTCGCCGCCATGGCGCGGGCGGATGTGCTCATCGACATCCCCCTCGAGACGACACACCTCGAGGTCGGCGAGACCGTCACCGTCTGGTACCTGTAAGCGGATGGAACCTGTGAGGAGCACGATGTGAGCGACAACGACGACCGGGGCCACGACGACCTGGGGCAGGCCGCGCGGACGAGCGAAGCGCGAACCCAGGGAGTGAGCCTCTCGCACGTCGACGACGAGGGCCGCGCGCGCATGATCGATGTGAGCGGAAAACCCGAGACGGCACGCGTCGCGATCGCCCGCGGACGGGTTCAGACCACTGCAGAGGTCGTCGCGCTCGTCCGCGCCGACGGGCTCCCCAAAGCGGATGTGCTCGCCACCGCACGCATCGCCGGGATCGCCGGGGCGAAACGCACCTCCGATCTCATCCCACTGTGCCACCCACTGCCGCTGACCGGCGTCACGGTGATCTTCGAGCTGGGCGACTCCACGATCGACATCGAAGCGATCGCCCGGACCACCGGACGTACCGGTGTGGAGATGGAAGCTCTCACCGCGGTCGCGATCGCCGGTCTCACGCTGCACGACATGATCAAGGCCGTGGATCCGGGATCGACGCTCACGGACATCCGCCTCGACTTCAAGAGCGGCGGGAAGCGCGGCCGGTGGGAGCGCGGGCGCGCGGATGCAACCGCAGCACCTGTGCCGGCGGGCCCGCGGACCGCGCGGGTGCTCGTCGCGTCGACCCGTGGTGCCGCCGGCGAACGTGAGGACACGACCGGCCCCGTCATCGTGGACTGGCTCGCGGCCCGAGGGTTCGCGACCGCGCCTGCTTCTGTCGTCGCCGACGCCGATATCGCGGTCGCGCTGGCGGATGCCGTTCGTGAGCAGCCATCCGTCATCATCACGACCGGCGGTACCGGCGTATCGTCCACCGATGCGACACCCGAGGCGACCGCTGCCGTTCTCGATCGCGAGCTGCCGGGCATCGCCGAAGCCCTCCGTTTCCGGGGACTCGCCAGCACCCCGGCCGCCGCCCTGAGTCGCGGGCTGGCCGGTACTTCCGGCCGCACGGTCGTCGTCAACCTTCCGGGTTCGCGCGGCGGTGTCGCGGATGGGCTCGACGTGCTCGACGGCATGCTCGCCCATCTCGTCGACCAGGTCTCCGGCCCAGCACAGCACGATGAGTCCGCGCCGTCACACCCGCACTACGGTCAGCACCATGACTGACCTCGTCGCGCGGATCACCGCAGAACCCATCCGGCCCGGCGAACTCGACAGCGTCGTGCTCTCGCCGGCGAACGGTGCCATCGTCGGCTTCCAGGGGATCGTCCGCGACCACGACGGCGGTCGCGGGGTCTCCCTCCTCGAATACCAGGCGCATCCCGACGCCGAGCGGTTCCTGCTCGACTGCTGTCGCACCGTCTCCGATCGCACCGGCCTGCCTGTCGCGGCCATCCACCGCGTCGGCTCGCTCGTCGTCGGCGACCTGGCCCTCCTCGCGGTCGTCGCCGCACCGCACCGCGCGGAGGCTTTTGCGGCGTGCGCCGACCTCGTCGAGCTCATCAAAACCGACGTACCGATCTGGAAACGCCAGCACTTCGCCGACGGCGTCTCGGAGTGGGTCGGTCTCTAGGTCGCAAGGATTCCTCCCGCATCAGCAGATTCGGTCATACGATGTGATTTATGCCGCAAATACGGGTAAGGGATGCCGCGCTGTACCTGGGAGTGAGTGACGACACCGTCCGGCGGTGGATCGAGGCGGGAACCCTCGAGAGCAGTCGCGACGGTGCCGGACGCACCGTCATCGACGGCCTGGCACTCGCCGAACTCGCCAGAAGCAACGCCGTGCTCCCCACCGATCCCTCGGAGGTCGGACGCTCCGCTCGCAACACTTTCGTCGGCCTGGTCACGAACATCCTGATGGACACCGTCATGGCGCAGGTCGAGTTGCAGTGCGGGCCCCACCGGGTCGTTTCCCTCATGAGCAGCGAAGCCGTTCGCGAACTCGGTCTCGAACCGGGCTCGGTCGCGATCGCCGTCGTCAAGGCGACCACCGTCATCATCGAGACTCCGCAGGGAAAGGACTGAACGGATGCGCGCGACACATGCAGTGACAGGTGCCGGACACCGGCTACGCGTCCTCATCGGGGCTACAGCGTTCGCCGCGGCCACCCTGCTCGGCGTGACCGCGTGCTCCTCGGGCGGAGACGCTCCGGCTCCTGCCGCATCGACGTCAGCCCTCAGCGGATCCATCACCGTCTTCGCCGCCGCCTCGCTGACGAAGACGTTCACCGAGATCGGTGCCGACTTCGAGAAAGCGCACCCGGGTACGACAGTGAGCTTCTCGTTCGCCGGGTCGAGCGACCTCGTCTCCCAGATCAAGGAAGGCGCCCCCGCCGATGTGTTCGCGTCAGCAGACCAGACCAACATGAAGAAGGTCACGGATGCCGGACGTGCCGCCGGAGTTCCCGTCGACTTCGCGACGAACGTGCTCGCGATCGCCGTGCCTCCCGGAAATCCCGCGAAGATCACCGGCTGGAACGATCTCGCCAAGCCCGGCGTCAAGGTCGTGGTCTGCGCCCCGCAGGTGCCGTGCGGTGCCGCGACGGTCAAAGTCGAACAGTCGACCGGGGTGACCCTGCATCCGGTCAGTCAGGAATCGGCGGTCACCGATGTGCTCGGGAAAGTGAGTTCGGGTGAAGCGGATGCGGGAATCGTCTACGTCACCGATGTGAAAGGCGCCGGATCGAGTGTCGAATCCGTTCCGTTCCCCGAAGCCGGCGGCGTCATGAACGTCTACCCGATCAGCGTGCTGAAAGGGGCGCCGGACAGCAAGGTCGCCGACGCCTTCGTCACGTACGTCACCGGCCCCGAAGGGCAGAAGGTGCTGAGTGTCGCAGGTTTCGGCAAGCCGTAGGACGACGGAGCGATTCGGTGTCCCCCGCTGGGTCGTCGTCATCGCCGTCGTCGGCGCACTGTTCATCGTTCTCCCGCTGGTCGCCCTGGTCACCAGGGTGGACTGGTCGAACTTCATCCCCCTCATCACCTCGCCGTCGGCGATCGATGCGCTGCTGCTGAGCTTGCGGACGTCGCTGGTCGCAACCGTTCTCTGTATCGTGCTCGGTGTGCCGATGGCTGTCGTGCTCGCCAGGACCACCTTCCGCGGCCAGCGGATCGTGCGGGCACTCGTACTGCTCCCCCTCGTGCTCCCCCCGGTCGTCGGCGGTCTCGCGCTGTTGTACCTGTTCGGTCGGCGTGGCCTGCTCGGGTCGACGTTCGACGTGCTCGGCATCACCATTGCATTCAGCACCACGGCCGTGATCCTCGCCCAGACTTTCGTCGCACTGCCGTTCATCGTCCTCAGCCTCGAGGGTGCGCTCCGAACGGCCGGCACACGCTACGAGGCGGTCGCCGCAACGCTGGGTGCGCGTCCGAGCGCCGTGATGTGGCGAGTCACCCTCCCCCTCGTGCTCCCGGCCGTCGTGTCCGGCGCCGTACTCTCGTTCGCCCGCGCCCTCGGCGAATTCGGTGCAACCCTCACCTTCGCCGGGAGCCTCCAGGGTGTCACGCGAACGCTGCCCCTCGAGATCTACCTGCAGCGCGAGACCGACCCGGATGCCGCTGTCGCCCTCTCGCTCGTTCTCGTCGTCGTCGCCATCATCGTCGTCGCGGTCGCCCACGGTGCTGCTGAACCCGCGCGCGCCCGGCTGAGGGATGCACAGTGACGCAGCGGTCGCTGAGCCGGATGCCCGGGCGGGATGCCCGGTGACCGTCAGCTTCGATGCCCGTCTGCGGTCACGCGACTTCGATATCTCCATCGATGTCGCCGACGGGGAGACCCTCGCCGTGCTCGGACCGAACGGCGCCGGAAAGTCGACCCTTCTCGGAGTGCTGGCCGGACTCATCCGGCCTGACGACGGTCGCGCGAGCCTCGGTGAGCGCGTTCTGTTCGACCTTTCCGCTGAGCCCCCGACCTGGCTGGCACCGCACCGTCGCGGCGTTGTACTCCTCGCCCAGGAACCGCTGCTGTTCCCGCACCTCACCGTGCGCGCGAATGTCGCCTTCGGTCCACGAAGCGCCGGTGCTTCGCGTGCGGATGCCGCGGCACGCGCCGAGCACTGGCTGACCGAAACCGAGACCCTCGGACTCGCAGACCGGAAGCCGGGCGAACTCTCCGGGGGTCAGGCGCAGCGCGTCGCCATTGCGCGTGCTCTCGCTGCGGAACCGCAACTGCTGCTGCTCGACGAGCCGCTCGCCGCCCTCGACGTCGCCGTCGCGCCCACGATCCGGAGGATGCTCAGACGCGTCATCGCGGACCGCACCGTCATCGTCGTCACACACGACCCCCTTGATGCGTATCTCCTGTCGGACAGGGTCGTCATCGTCGGCGGTGGACGGGTCGTCGAGGAGGGGCCCACCCGAGACGTGCTCGAACGGCCTCGCGCAGCGTTCACCGCGCAGCTTGCCGGTGTGAGCCTGTTGACCGGCCGACGCACTCCTGCCGGCCTCATCACGGACGAAGGCGTCGCGATCTCGGCCGTCGAATCACGCAGTGTCACCGTCGGCGGCGGAAGTGTGGCCGCGCGTTCGCCAAGCGGATCAGCAGCCGGCTTTGGCGCCGATTCCCGGGTCACGGCCGCACTGAGGCCGTCGGCCGTGCGCGTGGACATCCGTGACCCGGGTCGATCGGCTGTCGTCCCGGACGGAATGAATTCCGTCGTCGCCACCGTTCGCGATCTGGAACCCCACGGAGACCTCGTCCGTGTCCGAACCGAATGGCTCTCCGCCGATGTCACACCCGGTCGGGTGGCCGACCTCGACCTCGCGCCCGGCACGCCCGTCGTACTCTGGTTCGCTCCGGCCGACGTGGACCTCTACCCCGCCTGAACCGTGTGACCGACGTTCAGCCGCCCGCGAAGGGAGGCAGAACATCCACCGTCTTCCGGATCGTGCGCGACGGATCCCGGCTGACGACCGCATCCACCAGGAACGAACCCGAACGCATCACCCGTTCCATCGGCTCCCCATACCGGCTCGCGAGCGCGGTGCGAAGGGCGAAGACAGTCGGCTCCTCGAGCGCGATCGTTTCTTCTTCGCGTCCTGCCGCATCCGCTGCCGCCGCGAAATAGCGAACCGTCACTGTCGTCTGCGTCACACCTTCACCATAGACCGGCGGCGGCACGTGCGAATAAGCTGCGATTGTTCCGCAGCGCACCACGCGACACACGTCATCTCGCCATGAGGAGCGA
This sequence comes from Leifsonia sp. McL0618, assembly GCF_049994905.1. Taxonomy (GTDB): domain Bacteria; phylum Actinomycetota; class Actinomycetes; order Actinomycetales; family Microbacteriaceae; genus Diaminobutyricibacter. The sequence continues at coordinate 2,981,875 of NZ_CP188258.1, forward strand.
ACCATGGGAATCATCTCGAACGGCTTCCTCGGTCGTCGACGTACCGACGACCCGCGCCTGCCACCAGGACAGTACCTGACCGAAGGGTTCCCGGTGCTCTCGGCCGGCCCCACCCCGAAGGTCGCCAGGTCCGAGTGGGAATTCACCATCACCAATGAGACTGGCAAGGTCTACCGGTGGAGCTGGGACGAGTTCATGGCCTTGCCGCAGGACGACGTGAGCACCGACATCCACTGCGTCACCAGCTGGTCGAAACTGGGCACCAGCTGGCGCGGCGTCAAACTCGACACGTTGTTCGAAAACGTCGATAGCGATTGCGAGTACACCATGGCGCACTCGTACGGCGGATACACGACGAACGTTCCGCTGAAAGATCTGCTCGACGGCAAAGCCTGGGTCGCGCACCAGTTCGACGGCAAAGATCTCGCCCCGGAGCACGGCGGTCCGGCGCGGTTGCTCGTTCCGCACCTGTACTTCTGGAAGAGTGCCAAATGGGTTCGCGGACTCGAAATGTTGCGCCGCGACGAGCCCGGGTTCTGGGAGCAGAACGGCTACAACATGTACGGCGATCCCTGGCGAGAAGAACGCTATTGGTAGGCAGCAGCTGGAAGGTGGCCGATGTCGTCGCCGTGCACGAGGAGACCTCGAACGCCCGCACGCTTCGGTTGCGCGTGCCGAAGCTCATGGGGCACCTCCCCGGCCAGCATGTCGATGTTCGGCTGACCGCGCCGGACGGCTACCAGGCCGTGCGGTCGTATTCCGTTGCGTCTGCGCTGGCATCGGATGAACTGGAGATCACCGTGGAGGAGCTCGCCGACGGCGAGGTCTCCCCTTATCTCGTCCACGGTGTCTCGGTCGGCGACCAACTCGAAATCCGTGGACCTGTCGGCGGCTGGTTCGTCTGGCACGCCGAAGACGCCTCGCCCACCCAGCTCATCGCCGGCGGTTCCGGGGTTGTGCCTCTGATGTCGATGATTCGCGCACATGCCGCTTCGCGGAGTCTCGCTCCGTTCAGGCTGTTGTATTCCGTGCGCAACCCTGACGCTGTGTTCTACCGTGACGAGCTCGCCCAGCTGGCCATGCCAGGAGCGGCCGCGCCCCTCGACCTTACATTCGTGTACACCCGTGTCGCCCCTCCAGGGTGGTCGACGCCGCCTGGACGGTTGGATGCGGACCTTCTCGCCCGCAGTATCCTTCCCGCCTCAGAGAATCCCGCCTTCTTCATCTGTGGAGCGACCGGGTTCGTCGAAACCGTGTCCGACTGGCTCGTGCAGGCCGGACACGATCCCGATCGCATCAAGACCGAACGCTATGGCGGGATCGGAGGAGCATCATGACCGAGATGGTCGAGGACTTCGAGCGGCAGGACTTCCCTCGCAAGGACTACATGGACGGCAACGCCGCCGCCGGCATGCTTTCGTCTGTGTTCTCTGCAGACGTCACCAGTGCCCGTGGCCGGTGTGTGAACTGCGGGAACGAGGCGGTCGTAGCTGCTTCCCGGCTGTACCCGGATGACCACGGCATGGTGCTGAGATGCGCCGTGTGTGAAAGCGTGCTCGTGCGGATCGTCGAAACGGATCATTCCACCTGCCTGGATCTGCGCGGGCTGGGATTTCTGGAAATCTTCGCCTGACTGTCCCTCCGCGAGGATCACCGCGTACCGCGCGGTAGTGTGCACAGGTGGAAGACGATGCAGCGGCCAATCCTGCATTGGACGTGCCCGCTGGTGTTCCATACCGGGTTCGCGATTGGTTGTTTCCGCCGCTGATCCTGGTCGCATTCGCTGCGATCGAGGCCTTCGGTGCGATAAATATCGGGTCACGCGCTGAGCCTGCGTCTTCAGTCGTTGCGGTGTCTCTACTTATCCTGGCCGCTGTCGGGCTATGGATATTCGGTTACCTTGCCTATCGCGATCTCACGCCGCAGGCCGTCGAACGATACTTCGTGACGGGAATTGTATCGCTCATCATTGCCGGCCTTTTGCTGGCAATAGGCTGGCTCCTTCTGCTTTGGGCAGGACGCCTTTCAGCCAGCCTTAGATTCAGGCCACTCAGGCTCCTTCGGACCGTTATGCCAGCCCGCCTGTGGCTGCGCACGGCGATCATCGCCGCCATCGTTGGCGTCATCTGTTACCTTCTGCTCCCCCTAGCAGCCGGACTGCAACTCGTCCCACTCGTCATACTCATGAAAATCGGTCAGATTGTTGCCCCGCTGGTCTGCGGATTCGCGTTTCGTCTACGGCCCGGCGCATCTGGAATGTTCTGACCCCGGCGGCGCCAGACGTTGCGCCTCCGTCAAGATATGGCGCGTGGTCATCAGTGAACGGCTACTCCGTACCCCCGCCTGTGGAGGACTCGGCAAATCCCCCCGGTCACGCCCACGGGCCCATTCAGCAGGGCGCGAGTAGACTCCTCCGGTGCTGCACGAGACCCCCGCCGAACCCGACGACCCGACCGACCCAGCGAATCCGGCGAATACCGCGACCGCGCCGACTCCGCCGATTCCCGCGACCCCAGCGCAGCCGATCGACCCGGTCGATCTCGCCACGACCCTCCGGGTCCTGGCCGCGATGCAGGATCTCGACGAGGACAGCGACGAATTCATCACCGTCCGTCGCGCAACCGCACACATGTTCAAGGCGGTCAAGAAGGCTCGCCGCCGCGAACTCCGTGACGCCGTACAGGACGCCGACCGCGCGGTCGTGGCGGCAACGGCGACCGGCGCACCCGACCGTATCGACGACGAGACCCGCGGTGTCCAGCTCGCGATTTCAACGAGCGCACCGACCGCCGGCACGCTCCTCAAATCCCGCGCCTGCTACATCTGCAAGAAGCACTACACGGTTGTGGATTCCTTCTACCACCAGCTCTGCCCTGAATGCGCGTCATTCAGTCATCTGAAGCGCAACGCCCGAACAGACCTCACGGGCAAACGCGCCCTGCTCACAGGCGGACGCGCGAAGATCGGCATGCACATCGCGCTCCGGCTGCTCCGCGACGGCGCCCACACGACGATCACCACCCGGTTCCCGCGCGATGCGGTCCGGCGGTTCTCCTCCCTGCCGGATGCACCGGAGTGGCTGCATCGCCTCCGTGTGGTCGGCATCGACCTTCGCGATCCGGCACAGGTGGTCGCACTCGCCGATTCGGTGGCATCGCAGGGCCCGCTGGACATCCTGATCAACAACGCCGCCCAGACGGTCCGCCGCTCCCCCGGTTCGTACTCGTTTCTTGCGGATGCGGAGACCCAGCCCCTCCCGGACGGCCCGCTCCCTGAGATGGAGACCTTCGGTCACACGAACGATCCGCACCCGCAGGCGCTCGAAGCATCCGTCGCCAGCCACCCCATCCTGTCGGTCGCGTCCCTCGCGGGCACGGTGGCCGCTTCGGCGGCACCGGTGCTGACAGCGGATGACCTGGCAGCGCTCGCGATGGCCCCCGGCTCGTCGTCGCTGGCGCGTCACGCCGACGGCAGCGCGATCGACGCAGGCGGACTCGTCCCCGACATCAACCACGTGAACAGCTGGACCCAGAACGTGGAAGATGTCGATCCACTGGAGATGCTCGAGGTGCAGCTCTGCAACACGACGGCGCCGTTCCTGCTGATCAGCCGACTTCGCGCTTCGATGGCGGCGACCGCATCCCACCGCTCCTATGTTGTGAACGTGTCGGCGATGGAGGGCGTCTTCGGCCGTCGTTACAAGGGCCCCGGCCACCCGCACACGAACATGGCGAAGGCTGCCCTGAACATGCTCACCCGCACGAGCGCCCGTGAGATGTTCGAGACCGACGGCATCCTGATGACCAGCGTCGACACGGGATGGATTACCGACGAGCGTCCCCATTTCACGAAGGTGCGCCTGGCTGAGGAAGGCTTCCACGCGCCCCTCGACCTGGTGGACGGCGCAGCGCGGGTCTACGATCCGATCGTCCGTGGGGAGTCCGGCGAGGACATCCACGGCGTCTTCCTGAAGGACTACCGCGTCTCGGCATGGTGACCTCGCGGGAACGCTAATCTGATTGTGCGCAACCGCGCGCAACGCGAAGAAGGATGCAGATGTCCACCACTCCCGCGGAATCCACACCGGTTCCCGGACAGGCGCACATTCCGCCTCCCCGACGCCAGCTGAGCCCGTTCCGTTACTGGCTGCTGAAGGGCATCGTCGACGAACGCGGCCAGCACCAGGGCCCGCACGGGCAGACTCCCGAGCGTACGCACTCGTGGTGGCAGGTCATGTGCCTGACGGGTGTCGACTACTTCTCGACCCTGGGCTACCAGCCGGCGATCGCGGCACTCGCGGCGGGGCTCATCGCGCCCTTCGCGACACTCGTGCTGGTGGCGCTCACGCTGCTCGGCGCACTGCCCGTCTACCGCCGTGTGGCGCGCGAAAGCTTCAAGGGTTCCGGCTCGATCGCAATGCTCGAACGCCTTCTCCCGTGGTGGGCAGGAAAGCTTTTCGTCCTGGTCCTCCTGGGATTCGCGGCGACGGACTTCATGATCACGATCACGCTGTCGGCCGCGGATGCGTCCGCGCACGCGATCGAGAATCCGTTCGCTCCGGCGTGGTTCCACGGCAACCAGGTCGGTATCACACTGTTCCTGCTGGCATTGCTGGGAGCTGTGTTCCTCAAGGGGTTCCGGGAGGCGATCGGGATCGCGGTGGTCCTCGTCGCGATCTACCTCGCGTTGAACGTCATCGTAGTCGGGGTGTCCATCGGCGAGGTCTTCACCCACCCGCTCGCGGTCACCGACTGGTGGACGGCACTCACCACCTCGCACGGCGATCCGCTGATCATCGTCGGCATCTCCCTGCTCGTGTTCCCCCGCCTCGCGCTCGGCCTGTCCGGCTTCGAGACCGGCGTCGCAGTGATGCCCCAGATCAAAGGCGCACCGAACGACGACCCCGAGTACCCGCGCGGGCGCATCCGCGGCGCAGGACGGCTTCTGAGCACGGCCGCGATCATCATGAGCGTCTTCCTCATCACCTCGAGTTTCACGACCACGCTGTTGATCCCCCAAAGTGCTTTCCAGCCGGGCGGCCCAGCGAACGGCCGTGCTCTCGCCTACCTCGCACACGAGTTCCTCGGCAACGGCTTCGGCACGGTGTACGACATCAGCACGATCCTGATCCTGTGGTTCGCGGGCGCCTCGGCGATGGCCGGCCTGCTCAACCTGGTGCCCCGGTATCTTCCGCGGTACGGCATGGCCCCGCAATGGTCCCGCGCCGTGCGACCCCTGGTGCTGGTCTTCACGACGATCGCGTTCATCATCACGCTCGTCTTCCAGGCGAACGTGGATGCACAGGGCGGCGCATACGCGACCGGCGTGCTGGTGCTCATCACCTCCGCATCCATCGCCGTGACCCTGTCCGCCAGGCGCAAGCGCCAGCGCAACCGCACCATCGCGTTCGCGATCATCTCCGTCGTCTTCATCTATACGACGATCGACAACATGATCGAGCGGCCAGACGGCCTGCGGATCGCGAGCCTGTTCATCCTGGGCATCCTGGTGATCTCGCTCGTCTCCCGTGTCGGCCGGTCCTTCCAGCTGCGTGCGACGAGTGTGACCCTCGACGTCGGCGCGCTCGACTTCGTGCTCGAGGACGCCGAAGAGGGCGAGATCCGGATCATCTCGCATGAACCGGACGTGGACACCGACAAGGAATACGCGGAGAAGAACAAGGACGAACGCCGTTTCAGCCACATACCGCAACGGGCACGCACGATCTTCCTCGAGGTCTACCCGTCCGATTCGTCCGACTTCGAAGAAGACCTCATCGTCGAGGGCGTGATCAAGCACGGCTACCGTGTGCTGCAGGTGCGCAGCGGCAACGTCCCCAACACGATCGCAGCGGTGCTGCTGGAGATCCGGGATGTGACCGGCGTCGTCCCGACGATCTACTTCGAGTGGACTGAAGGCAACCCGATCTCGAACATGTTCCGCTTCCTCATCACCGGAGGAGGCGAGGTCGCACCGGTGACCCGCGAGGTGCTGCGCGAAGCGGAGAGGGACGTCAAGCGGCGTCCGGCCGTGCACGTCAGCTGACGGCCGGACGGCGGAGGGTCAGATCGCCCGCACCGAGTTGTTGCGCGCGTCGTGCGTGAGTTCGACGTATCCGAGCCGCTCGAGCAGCGGCGGCAGGTACATTCCGAACCGACCGCGATAACCCTTGCGCAGGCCGTACCAGCCGCCGACGGGATTGCCCTCGTCGCGGCCCCAGGCTTCGACCGTCCCCGCGCCTGCGGGCTTCTGTTCGTCCGCGGCGCCCAGCGGGACCCAGTCGCCCTGTGCGACCAGCCACGCCTGCAGATCGTCGATGGCGCTGAGGTGGTAGAGCAGCTTGGTCGAGCCGACCTGGCAGACGAGTGCGGGCGGGTCGGCGCTCTCGTCGCGGTACATGGTGTACTCGCTCGTTCCCGGCGCCGTCTTCAGCACCCACGGATCGTCCTTGGTTCCCTGCGCCATCTCGCGCTCCCCTGCTCAGCGGCCGGTCGGGTCCGACCAGCTCAAGGCTAACGCCGACCGCGCCTGCCCGCACCACGTCCGCCGTGCGACGACCCCTTCGAACCTTTCGTTGTCGAGCGTCGCGCACCTCCTGAACCGCCACGTGCCTTACCCGGGCCGGCTGCACCCGTTGCAGGCCGCGACTTGGCCGCGTTCTTCTCCCGTGCGTCTGCGGCCTCCGCGGCCGCGACATCGGGGTTGCGGGAGCTGTGAGCCGCGCGCCCGCGGACGATGCCGATGAACTCGTCCACCCACTGGTTCTCCGAATCCCGGGGCCAGGCGAGGGCGACCTCGGCCGGCGCGGCATCCTCGAGTCGCATGGCGACGACATCACGCCGGCGCAGGGCCTTGGCGACGGACTGCGGCACGACGCCGACCCCTGCGCCTTCCGCGATGCGCCGCATCAGCGTCTCGTCCCATTCATCGTCGGCGGGAGGCGCGACGAACGTCTCATCGTCGAGGTCGGCCAGCAACAGCTTCTTCTCCAGCGTCAGCACGTGCTCGTGGTGCATGACGGCGACGACGTTCTCGGCATAGAGCGGGATCACGTGCAAGCCGTCGACGTCGATGGGCAGGCGCACGAACGCGAGGTCGACTTCGCCGAGATCGAGGCGCACTCGCAGCTCATCCGGGCGCTCCCTGACCACGGAGAGCTCCACATCCGGATGCCGTTCCTCGAAGACACGGGTCCATTTTCCGACCGTCACGCCGAGCGGGAACGCGATGGTGAAAGTTCCCGGTGCCATGTGTCGAGGGTAGCGCGGGATACCCTGAGTTCATGAGCGCCGACAAGAAGCCGCAGACCATGAAGCCGGCGACGGCAGCGAAGAAGCTCGGGATCTACCTCCCGGCCGCTCCGGACGGCTTCGGCGACCATGACATCACCCGCGCCGAACTCAACGAACTGCTCGCCGAGCCGCCCGCCTGGCTGGCCGAATTGCGACGCGAGGGCCCCCACCCGCGTGATGTCGTCGCGAACAAGCTCGGCGTCTCCGTGTCCGGGCTGGCTCGCGGCGGTATCACCGAAGCGCTGACGACCGCAGAGATCAAAGACCTCCTCGCCGCACCCCCGGAGTGGCTCGTGAAGGAGCGTGCGACGCACGCCGAGGTGCGCGCCGAGAATGCTCGCGTCAAGGCGCGCAACGCAGAGCGGGCGGCACGGTCTGCCGCGAACGACGGACGCTGACGTCGGCCGCGAACAACTGACGCTGCCACTACCGCTGACGCTGCCGCTGCCGCCGACCCTCAGATTCCGGTGGGGTCTGTCCCGCGCGTCTCCGTCGAACCGTTCGGGCGACGGGCGGCCTGCGCGATCACCTGGCCACCGCTGACCAGCGCCCTGCGCCAGGGTGCGACCCCGTCGATCTCGATCTGAAGCGAAAAGCTGAGCACGACCCGGATGAGCACGATCACGGCGAGTACGACGGCGTCGGTCAGCGACGGCGGCGACGTGACCGTCTTGACCAGGTCTGCTGCGACCAGAAGTTCGAGCCCGAGCAGGATGACGCCCCCGATCGCCGCCCGCAGCGTGCGGAAGGCAGCGCCTCCGTCGCGCGAGCGCACCCATGCGCGCAGCGCGATCCCGATGGCGACGACGAATCCGACCACCATGGTCGCGACACCGAGGAACTCGAATGCGATCGTCACCGTCTCGAAGAAGTCCTGCACGCGCTCATGGTCCCACACGTCGGCGCTGGAGCTGAAAGTGCCGCACCGCTGCATCGCGACGCGAGCGCCGGGGCGGCTGCGCTGCGCAGGTCGCCCCGGGTGCAGAATGAGCGCATGGAACCCGTGAAGCGGCCTCCGACGAGTGTCGGTCGTGAAGCCCAGTCGGCCATCTATCGCGATGGTGTCTCCGGTCGCCGGCCCCGCATCCCTGTCGGGTGGACCGCTCTGGAGCGTGAGGCGAGGCGGCGCCTGTCGCGGCCAGCCTTCGCCTACATCGCGGGCTCTGCCGGCCTCGAGCGCACCGAGACGGCCAACACCGCGGCGTTCCGCGACCACCGGATCGTGCCGCGCGTGCTGCGCGACGTCGCCCACCGCGACCAGTCGATCGAGCTGTTCGGCGTGCGCAGGCCGACACCGTTCTTCCTGTCGCCGATCGGCGTGCTCGATCTCGCGCATCCCACCGCAGATATTGCGGCTGCGCGAGCGGCCGCACAGGCGGGGGTGCCCGCGGTCCTGTCCAACCAGGCGTCGACCCCGATGGAGGACGTCGCACGGGCGATGGACGCCGGTCGCACCGCGAACGACACCGCCGCGCGCTGGTTCCAGTTGTACTGGAGCTCCTCGGACGAGCTCGTCGCGAGCTTCGTGACGCGTGCAGAACGCGCCGGCTGCGAAGCCATCGTCGTCACTCTCGACACGCACGTGCTGGGCTGGCGACCCCGCGACCTCGATCTCGGCTACCTGCCGTTCAGTCGCGGACGCGGGATCGCGCAGTACACCAGCGACCCGGTCTTCCAGCGGCTCGTGCAGGAACGTGTCGACGACGCACGTCGCGCTGCGGCGCAGAACGTGGATGCGGCGGAGTCCGCCGGTGCCACGGATGCCGCACCGCCGCCCCGCACGCGCGTCACGCCCGCTACGATCGCCTCGCTCGCCAGCATCCTGCGCCACCACCCGGGCAACCTGCTCGACAATCTCCGCTCACCTCTCCCCCGCGCGTCAGTGGAGACCTTCCTCGACGTTTTCGCGAATCCCGCGCTCACCTGGGAACGCATCGCTTTCCTGCGCCAGCACACCACGCTGCCGATCGTGCTGAAGGGCGTTCTGCACTCCGACGACGCGACCCGCGCTGTCGAGTACGGAGTGGACGGCGTGATCGTCTCCAATCACGGCGGCAGGCAAATCGACGGCGAGATCGCGAGCCTCGACGCCCTGCCGGGTGTCGTCGAAGCCGTCGCCGGCCGCATCCCCGTGCTCTTCGACAGCGGGATCCGCAGCGGTGCGGATGCGGTGATCGCCCTCGCGCTCGGTGCCTCAGCCGTCGGCATCGGCCGGCCGTACGCCTACGCCCTCGCGATCGCCGGAGAGAACGGCGTCGGCGAACTGCTGCGCAACTTCTCGGCCGAGCTCGACATCACGATGGGTCTCGCAGGCGCGACGTCGATCGCCGGGCTGACGGCGGACATCCTCGACGATCAGCCGAAGGCCTCCCGGATGCGGATGAGCAGCGCACGTCCGTAGGCGGTCGCAGCGTCGGCATCCTCATACGCGGCGATCCCGCCGTTCGCGCCCGGCTCGTCGACCTCCACCCTGAACCCGTCGCCGGTGCGCTGCAGCGAGCGGAAGGATGCACCGAGCAGTTCCCGCAGCTGGTCTTCCCTGGGCAGCCAGAGTGCATCCTCGAGGGCGAGCGAATCGAGGGCCCACTCAGTGGTCCCGTTGAAGCCGAGGATGGTGCCGGTGTCGAATTCGTGCGGTTCGATCGTCATCTCGCTGACGGTGAAGTGCTCGCCCTGCAGTTCGGGGCGGTCGATCGCGAAGGAGTCGCCGGAGAGCGGACGCCAGCGCAGGCCTGCATCCCTCAGCTCGCGGGCGAGGACGAGATCGATCATGCGCCGGCCGGGGGCCACACCCCGATGATGATCGCCATGATGACGATGGTGACGAACTCGTGGGCGAGGTTGAGCACGGTCAGCCCGCTGGGTCTGCGGTCGAAGGCGTCGTGGGTGATCATGCGAGCGGCGGTGAAGCCCGCCCACAGGATGATGCCGGTCAGCACGGCGTTCCACAGGAAGCTGCCGCTGTAGAAGCGCCACGTGATGTCTGCAGCCCCGGCGAGGACCCAGGCAGTGATGAAGCTGACGACGACGGTGATGATCAGGGGAAACGCCGCGCCGGTGCGCATCGACTCCTCATCGTGCCCGACCGCCTTCAGCCAGTAGGTGCCGAAGACGCGCCGCGAATACCAGATCGCCCCGACGATCATGCTCGACGCAGTGGCGAGAAGGACGGCCCAGTAGTTGATCGCAGGAACCATGTCACACTCCATCTTCAGGTCGCCGTCCCGGCAGCGTGCCCGCCCGAGCGGTTTTTCGGAGTCTATTACGACCCGCGTCAGGCGGTGACGAGGATGACCTTTCCGCGAACGTGTCCGGCCGCGAGCCGCCGGTATGCTTCCGCGGCTCGTTCGATCGGGAAGATCGAGTCGATCGGCAGCACGAGCTCGCCGCTCGCGATCAGCTCGGCGACCTCGGCCAGGAGTTCGTTGGTCGCCCCGCGTCCACCGACCCGCGACACCCCACGGGCTGCCGGCCCGTAGGCGGCGATGGTGTTGATCCGCCCGAGCGGCACGCCGAGTTCGATCGCGACGTCGATGGTCTCCACCCCGTGGTTGTCGAGCGCCGCCGTGAGCGGCTGGCCATCGGGCAGTGCCTCGCGGATGCGTTCCGCCAGCCCGTCGCCGTATTCGACAGGGATGATGCCGAGGTCGCTGAGGAAGTCGTGGTTGTCAGTACTCGCAGTGCCGATCACGGTCGCACCGGCGCGGACAGCGAGCTGGCAGGCCAGAACACCGACGCCGCCCGCCGCCGCGCTAACGAGCACCGTGTCGGATTCGTCGAGGCTGAGGGATGCGACACTCATCATCGCGGTACGGCCCACCACGGCGAGCGCACCGGCGACCTCGAACGTGAGCGAGGCGGGTTTCGGGACGAGCTGGCCGTCCTCCGGAACGATCACGAAGTCAGCCGCCGCCTCGAAGGGCTTGCTGCCGAACACCGCGTCACCCGGCGTGTAGCGCGTGACGCCCGGTCCGACCTCGTCGACGAAGCCGGAGAAGTCGTAGCCGATCCCCGACGGAAGGGTCAGCCCGAATGCGCTCACGGTCGGGCCGCCGGCGATCGCCTTGTAGTCGACGGCGTTGAGACCGACGGCCATCACCCGGACACGCACCTCGCCTTCGCCGGGCCATGGCGGCTGCACGTTGACGATCTTAAGGTTCTCGGTCGAACCATATTCGTCGAACTGTACGACACGCGACATTCTCGTCCCTTCACACCTCGTCCTGGGACGGCCCCCGGGCACCGGTCCGGTCGGCCGCCTAACCGAAGAGTAGCGCCGCCTCGTCGTAACGGTACTGCGGAACCGTCTTCAGGCCTCCGGTCGCGTCCGCAATGCTGACGTTGACGACGTCGGTACCTTTCAGCGAGACCATGGTCCCCCAGCGCTCCTCGAAGACGGCATCGATCGCCGACATGCCGAGACGGGTGGCGAGAACACGGTCGTAGGCGCTGGGCACACCGCCGCGCTGCATGTGGCCGAGAACGGTCGCACGCGACTCGATACCCGTGCGCGCCTCGATCATCGGGGCGAGCATCTCGCCGATTCCGCCCAGTCGCGGGCGGTTGAACGCGTCGAGCCCCTTGTGCGAGTGGGCTTCCTCCATCGTGTCGAGGTGGAAGCCTTCGGAGACGACGATCACGGGCGCGCGCCCACGGTCACGCACCGACTCCACCCATTCGCAGATCTGCTCGATGGACTGCGGCTGCTCCGGGATCAGGATGGCGTGCGCACCGGCCGCCATGCCCGAGTGCAGGGCGATCCAGCCGACGTGGCGCCCCATCACTTCGACGACCATGCAGCGCTGGTGCGATTCCGCCGTCGTACGCAGGCGGTCGATCGCCTCGGTCGCGATCTCGACCGCGGTGTCGAAGCCGAACGAGTAGTCGGTCGCAGCGAGGTCGTTGTCGATGGTCTTCGGCACTCCGACGATCCGGATGCCCGCATCCGTCAGCCGCCTGGCTGCGGTGAGCGTGCCTTCGCCGCCGATCGCGATGATCGCGTCGATCCCGTTGTCGTCCATCACACGCTGGATGTTCTCAGGGCCGCCGTTGTCGCCTTCGAAGGGATTCGTGCGGCTGGACCCGAGGATGGTGCCACCCTGTCGCGAGAGCCCGCGGACGCTGTGGCGGTCGAGCGGCATGATGTCGCCGTTCACGACACCCCTCCAGCCGTAACGGAAACCGGCGAACTCGGCCTTGTTCACGCGGTCGCCTTTGAGCACGGCTCCACGGATCACGGCGTTCAGCCCTGGGCAGTCGCCGCCGCTGGTGAGAATGCCGATCTTCATGGTGCTCCTCATCTCATTACGCCTGCATTGATCTTGCCCGAGCAGGGGCGGTACCGCCAAAACGGCGACCGCAAGTTATTCGCCGAGCGCGTCCACTCCGAGCGCCCTCGCCAGCTTGGACGAACTGACCGATACCTGCGCCCCCGCTCCCAGGACCCTGGCCTCGATGTCGTCGAGAAGTGCGGTGCGTCGTTCGCGCGTATCCGGGGCTGCTTCGAGGAGTTCGATCTCCCATTCCCGCCACCGGCGTTCTCGTGACGGCTCCTTCGTTCCCCGCAGGGCTTCGGAGCGTACGTGGTCGTCGCACAGTTCGGCGATGGCGAAGCCGGCGGCATCCTGCAGGATCACCGTGGTGCGGGTGTTGGTGACGCGCGCGAGCGGCTCGAGCGGCGCATCCCCGATATAGCTGCGTACCGCCTCGACGACTTCGGCAGGCGGAGGCACCGATCCCGGCTCCGCGCTGTCCGCTTCACCGAGTGGCCAGCTGACCTCGGTGCGCCCCTCGTCACCCGGCAGCTTCACGGTCCAGCCGGCGTCGCCGCCCCCGTGCCGCACACGGAGCGCGATCCGGTTGTGGGCGAGCGCAAGGTCCGCCGTGTCGAAGTAGACGGCGACGAGCTCGACCGTTGACGGGTCGCTCTCGAGGGCGACCGGCCCCGCGCCGACGAGACGGGGTGGAACCGCATTCTCGTCGACGTCGTATTTGCGTTCGATCTCGACCTGGCTTCGCTTGGTCATTCCCCTTGTCTAGTCGAGGTTTCCTCTGTCGCGAAATTTCAAGCGGTCGTTCCGGGCCGCCTTTATCGTGTTGTTATGAGCGAGACGATCACTGCACGCTTCGACGTGACCGGCTGGGACCCGGCCGACCTGCCCGGAATCGACGGCGACTGGGTGGGCGCTGTCACGATGCGCAAGACGTACACGGAGGGGCTGATCGGCGAATCCGTCGCGCATTTCATCTCGTCAGGCGACGAATCGGGGCGGGGCTACCTGGCCGCGGAGCGAGTCACCGGAACCCTCGCCGACGGCCGGTCGGGGGCGTTCACCGTGCATCACGGCGCACTGCAGCATCCGGATGACGACTCGGCTTTCGGCTACATCGTGACGGGGACGGGAACCGGCGATTTCGCGCACTTCTCGGGCACCGCCCGCATCGTGCACGACGAGACCGGGCCGTTCTTCGTGTTCACGCTCGACTAGTCGCAGTCCTCGCTCTCACGGGCGCGGGATGTTCCGCAGGTTGGTCTTCGCCAGCTTGACGGCTTCGCCCACACCTCCGTTCATCACGACCTTCGACATGGCGAGTGCGAAGCCTTTGAGTTGAACGCCGGTGATGGTCGGCGGGAGGGACAGCGCGAGAGGATCCGTCACCAGGTCGACGAGCGCTGGGCCGTCGAAGGCGAACGCGGCACGGAGGGCGTCCTCGATCTCGGTGGGCTTCTCGACGCGCCGCCCGAAGATGCCGAGGGCGTTGGCGACCGCCGCGTGGTCGACCGAGGGAACGTCCACGCCGAAGTCCGGGAACCCGTCGACGAGCATCTCCACCTTCACCATCCCGAGCGTCGAGTTGTTGAAGACGATGATCTTCACGGGCAGCTTGTACGCCGCAACGGTGACGAGCTCGCCCAGCAGCATCGAGAGGCCGCCGTCACCCGAGACCGAGATCACCTGCCTGCCCGGGTGGCTGAACTGTGCGCCGACCGCCTGGGGCAACGCGTTCGCCATCGAGCCGTGCAGGAACGATCCGATGAGCCTGCGCCTGCCGTTGGGGTTGATGTACCGCGCGGTCCACACGTTGCACATGCCGGTGTCCGCGGTGAAGATGGCGTCGTCGGCTGCGAGGTCGTCGAGAAGGGATGCGGCGAACTCGGGGTGGATCGGTGTCTTGCGTTCCACGTTCTTCGCATATGCGCCGACGACCGAGTCGAGCAGTTTGGCGTGGCGCTTCAGGGTGCGGTCCAGGAACCGGCGGTCGGGATTGCGGTCGATCAGCGGGGTCACCGCGGCGATCGTCGCGGCGACATCGCCGTGCACCGGCACGGTCACGTTCGCGCGGCGCCCCAGGTGCTCCGCACGTGCATCCACCTGGGCGATCACGACGTCGTCGTCTGCGCCGGGCAGGAACTGGTTGTACGGAAAATCGGTGCCGAGGAGGAGCAGCAGGTCGGCGTCGTGGATGCCGTCGTGCGCGGCCCCATAGCCGAGAAGGCCCGTCATCCCCACGTCGAACGGATTGTCGTACTGGATCCATTCCTTGCCCCGCAGCGAATGGCCGAGCGGCGCGGCCAGAAGGTCGGCGAAGGCGACCACCTCGTCGTGTGCTCCGGCCACACCAGCCCCGGCGAAGACGGCGACCCGCTTGGCCGCGTTGATCGCATCGGCGAGGGCCAGCACGTCCGCGGGTGCGGGAACGATGGATGGCGGAAGCGTCGGCACGAATGCCGGTGTCGGTCCGACCGCCTCCAATTCGGCGACATCGCCCGGAAGCGAGACGACGGAGACGCCTTTCATCGCGATCGCGTGGCGCAGCGCCGAATTGACCACCCGGGGCGCCTGCTCCGCGGTCGAGACGAGTTCGCGATAACTGGAGCATTCGATGAAGAGGCGATCCGGATGCGTCTCCTGGAAGTACTCCGACCCGATCTGCGCGCTCGGGATGTGGCTCGCGATCGCGAGGACGGGCGCACCGGAGCGGTGAGCGTCGTACAGTCCGTTGATCAGGTGCAGGTTCCCGGGGCCACAGCTGCCCGCGCACACGGCGAGTTCTCCCGTGAGCTGCGCCTCCGCCCCGGCCGCGAATGCGGCGGCCTCCTCGTTGCGCACGTGGATCCAGTCGATACCGCCGTTCTTGGCTCCGCCGGTGCGCCTCACCGCATCGACCACCGGGTTGAGGCTGTCTCCGACGATCCCGTAGATGCGGTGCACCCCTGCATCCAGGAGCTGGGCGATGAGCTGGTCTGCGACTGTTGTGGCCATGCGCCCATTCAACTCCCGGCACGATCCCACGGCCAGAGCCGCGATCAGAGCCCGGGGGTCGACCCCCGGCAAGCGGCGGCGTACTGTTGCAGCCATGAGCGATCGCGGCACGGACCGGGACGATTCACTCGACGACTTCATCGAGGCGCAGGACGGCGACTATGAGCCGGCGCCGACTCCTTTCGACGCCGACGACGTGCCGGTCGAGGAAGAGGACGACGAGCTCGTCCCCGACGAAGACCGCCCGGTTCCCCTCGACCTCGACGACGCCGAACTCGACTGAACGCGCCGAACGCGACTGAACGCGCCGAACTCGACTACCCGCGCCGAATGGACGCTACGCGTTCAGTGCGTCGGTGAGCAGGCCGATCAGCGCTTCGAGCTGAACCGAGTCGGCCGAGCCGGGTTCGACATCCGAGCCGTCGAGCGCGCGGGCCGCGAGGCCCTGCTTCGCGTCGATCAGTTCCGCGATCTTCGAGTCGATGGTCTGCGCCGCGATGATCCGCCATGCGGTGACCGGCTCTTCCTGGCCGATGCGGTGCACGCGATCGATCGCCTGCGTCTGTTCGGCAGCCGTCCACGACAGTTCGGCGAGCACCACGTTCGACGCGGCCTGGAGGTTCAGTCCGACGCCGGCCGCCGTCAGCGAGCACACGGCCACCGAGACGGTCGGGTCGTTGTTGAACGCGTCGATCTCCTTCTGGCGGGAGAGCGCTGTCTGGTCCCCGCGAATCGAGATGGTCTTCAGGTCGCGTGAAGCGAACGCGGCCTCGGCAGCATCCATCACGTCGATGTGCTTCGCGAAGAACACGACCTTGCCGACCGAGCGGGCGAGCTGCGCCGCGTAGTCGCTGGCCAGGTTGGCCTTGGCCTGACCGATCTTGCGGACCATGGTGAAGACGTTCTCACCGGTCTTCGCCGACTTCGACTCCTCGAGTTCGGACTGCGCGACCAGCCGGATGAGGTGGGCACGGTGCGCGTCGTCGTCGCCGTCGAACGAATCGGGACGACCCGCCGCAGAAGCCCGCCTGAACTTCGCGACGAGTCGCGCGGCGAGCTCGCTCTCGGCCTGGCGGATGGAACGGCCGAGGTCGTCATCGAGTTCGACCGGAAGGTCGACGACCCGGCGGCTCGGAAGGTCGGCGGCGACGTCGATCTTGCGCCGGCGCACGATGCCCATGTCGATGACGGCCTCGCGTGCGGCAGCGTAGAAGCCGAAGTCGGCGGGGGTCAGCTCGGTCTCTTCGAGCTTCTCCATCAGTTTGGGCCGTGGCTTCGCTCCGTCGATCCAGCCGAGGAACTGCCAGATGGCCCGGAAATCGTCGATGTCGTTGATCAGCGGCGTTCCGGTGAGCGCGAGCAGCAGGGGATCGCCGGCGGGAGCGGTCGCCCGGATGGCTTCGGCGAGCCCGAGCACGTATTTGCTGCGCTGCGAGTGCAGGTTCTTGATGAAGTGCGCCTCGTCGACGACCATGCCCTTGAAGCCGAGCCTGCTGAGCCACGCGAGATGCCGGTCGAGCACTTCGTAGTTGACGATGACGACGTCGGCGAACGCATCCAGCCCCTCGCCGTCTCCGTGGATGACCGTGGCGCGGCGATGCGGCGTCCAGCGTTCGACTTCACGTGCCCAGTTCATCTTGACCACGTTGGGCACGACCGCCAGCAGCGGGTATGCACCCGCCACCGACGCGGCGAGTACGGACTGGGCCGTCTTGCCGAGGCCCGGCTCGTCGGCGAGGAGGAAGCTCCGGTGACCGCGGCGCACCTCTTCGACGAAACGTGCCTGGTGGTGCATCAGCTCGAGACCGGGAGGCGAATAGCGGTCGATCGCCGGAGCGGGTGGGAGATCCATGCTGGCGGCCTGGCCGCCCGAGCCGTACTCGAACGATTTGAAGAGTGGTCCGAGCAGTTCCCACGAATCGAGTCGCCGCCGCGGTGCAGGGGTGGCAGCGGATGCGCGCGAGAAGTCGGGAGCGAGGAACGGGTTGGACAGCTGACGGGCCTTGACCGACTGCGGGATGACCTGCTTCTCCGCCAGTTCTGGCGGGATGATCGACTCCTGTTGCGGTGTCGGCCGTTCCGTCGTGATGATGAGGTCGTCCGGGCTGAGCTCGGTGCCGGATTCGAGAAGCCAGTCGCGCCGGAGCTTCTGGGCGGTCGCGCTCGGCGGCGCCTCGCTCTCGAGCAGGGAGATCAGCGATGTGTCGCGAGCGGCGGTCTTCGCAAGGATCGTGGCGATCCCGTCCAGCCTTTTCAGCTGCTCGGCGCGAGCCGCGTCGGTGAGCTCGGCGTCGGCCTTCGCACGCGCACGCTCCTCGCGCATGAGGAACGCGATCACCTGGAACTTCGTGCGGTTCGTCGGCCCGAGTTTCTTGCCGTCGGCCGCCTTCGCCTCGACCTCGCGCACCTTGCGCGCGAGAACGGGGATGAGGCCGTCGTTGTTCGCGTGCCGGGTGCGGCGCTGCTGTGTCGCGCGCGGCGAGGCGCTGCGTTGACCGGAACGGGGCATGGTCCTCCAGTGAGAGCGGACGGTCGATGGACGACCGCAGTGCGCCGCCGACAGAGGCAGGCGACGCCGTGTGGCTGAGATGTCAGCCGAGGCGACCGGAGTGGGTGATCCCGGTCGAGACGACGAGCGAGTGCGTCATGAAACGGTGACGCACGTCTCAGTTTACGCGAGAGGGAGCGGTTCGGAACCACCGATCCCGCACGTGTTGTCCGCCTGGTTCAGCGACGCTGGTCGACGGGCACTTTGATCACGATCGCGGCGGCGACGAAGACGACGGAGGCGGCCAGTTCGAGGCCACGGAGCACGAGGTCGTCGAGAGTCACGGGCCAGACGGGATTCCAGATGACCGCGATGGGGAGCAGCCCGACGAGCCACCACCACTGCTTCGCCTGCCCGGCGAAGACGCACATGATGAGGGCGAGGATGCTGACGACGTAGCGGACGTACAGGTACCACTCGGTGCCGATGAGGGCGAATCCGGCGATCAGCACGATGGCGCCAAGGAGTCCGGGGACGAGCGCACTGCGCGAGAATTCGGGCCTGGCCGCCGGTCGTGTCATAGCGAACAGAGTCTACGGCACGGCACTGTTGCCGCTGCGCCCCGGCCCGGGGTGGGATCCCGACCGAGGATCCCACCCGGGTGCTCACTCGCCCCATTCCCCGGCGGGTGAGCGATTCGACCGAATGGACAGGTTCGCGGGCCGACCCCCGCGGACGTGACTAGCAGCTGCCTTTCCTGAGCAGGAACGCACAGGGCGGGGCGTCTGACCCCACTCGAACGGTCACTACGGACTGGCGGGCGAGCGCGACGAATTCGTCGAGTTCGAGACGCGACATGAAGATGCGGCGGAGTTCGGCATCGGATGCGATGCCGTTCACTGCGAATGCCACGTCGGGCAAGTCGTCGAGGGTGCCCGTGCAGTCGAGAAACGCTATGGGAGCCGGATCGTGACAGTCGAGCGGAACGACACTGAGGATCGCGTCTGCCGCGGCCTCTGTCGTCACCTCTCCGAGATGGATGACAGGTGAAACGATTTCTTCTT
This sequence comes from Leifsonia sp. McL0618, assembly GCF_049994905.1. GTDB lineage: Bacteria > Actinomycetota > Actinomycetes > Actinomycetales > Microbacteriaceae > Diaminobutyricibacter. Next base: position 3,000,983 of record NZ_CP188258.1, read on the forward strand.
CTGGGTAGCCGCTGCCGACCAAGGTAAGTAGGTCGCCATCGTCCATGGAATCCAGGGCGCTCAAGAGCGCACCGGACAGCAGCGGGCTGAGGTTCTTCAGCAAAGTCGGGCCTTTCCTGTTAAACGAATATTTCTCAACCCCTACGGAGAGCATAGACCCGTCTGTTTAGGGGACCCCACCCCCCGTTCTGGGGTAATTCACGCGACGCGCCGTGAAACCAGACCCATTCCGGGGGACGAATCTGCTAGGCGATTATGCGCGTTGCGGCATATATCCCGCAGGCCGCGCGGACGCGCGGATCGCGGGCAGGAGCCCTGACACCGACACGCCGGTGAGGCTGGCGGATCCGCTATGTACGCGCCGGGTCATGCACCGCGATCGCGACGCAGGCGCAGACTGTTGAGCACGACGAAAACGCTCGAGAACGCCATTGCGGCACCAGCGATCATCGGGTTCAGCAGGCCGGCCGCGGCCACAGGAAGTGCCGCCGCGTTGTAGGCGAAGGCCCAGAAGAGGTTGCCGCGGATCACACGGACCGTACGTCGTGACAGACTCACCGCATCGACCACGGCGGACAGTTCCGACCGCACCAGGGTGATGTCCGACGCGTGCATCGCCGCATCGGTGCCGGACCCCATCGCGATACCCAGGTCCGACTGGGCGAGCGCGGCCGCGTCGTTCACACCGTCGCCGACCATCGCAACGGTGCGCCCGGCATCCTGCAACGCCCGTATGACCTCGGCCTTTCCCGCAGGGAGAACACCCGCGACCACCTCGTCGATGCCGAGTTCCGCAGCTATGGCATGTGCGGCTGCCGCGCTGTCCCCGCTCAGCAGCACAGGGGCGAGCCCCAGTGCACGCAGCCGGGTCACGGTCTCGACGGCATCCGGCCGGAGCGCATCGCCCACCACGAGGACGGCGCGTGCGCGGCCCTCCCAGGCGACGACCACCGCCGTCGCCCCGGCGGCAGCAGCCCGGTCGATCGCGTCGCACACGGTCTCATCCATGGTTGCGGTGATCGCACCGTGCGCTACGAGCTGATCGGGTCGCCCGATGGAGACGCGTACGCCGTCGACGGTGCCGGCGACGCCGGAGCCCGCGAGCGAGCGGAAGCCGGAGACCCGCGAACGCACCGGCCGCGCGTCGCGCTCCCGGTCATCCCACGCCGCGACCACGGCACGGGCGATCGGATGCTCCGACAGCCGCTCGACGGCGGCCGCGCGGCGCAACACCACCTCCTCAGACTCCCCCACCACGACGACGGCACTGACGCGCATCCGCCCTGTCGTCAGGGTGCCCGTCTTGTCGAACACGATCGTGTCGATGCGCCGCGCCTGCTCGAGCGCCTCCGGGCCGGTGATGAGGATGCCCGACTGCGCTGCGCGACCTGTTCCGACAAGGAGCGCGACCGGCGTGGCGAGTCCGAGGGCGCAGGGACACGCGACGATCAGCACAGCCACGGCCGCCGTCAGGGCTTCGGAGGTCGTGCCGCCCGCCAGTATCCCGCCGGCGACCGTTGCCACGGCAATGGCGAGCACGATCGGCACGAACACGGCCGACACGCGGTCGGCGAGCCGCTGGGAACGTGATGAGCCGGTCTGGGCGTCCTCGACGATCCGCGTCATCCGTGCCAGCTGTGTGTCGGCTCCGACGCGCGTCGCACGCACCACGAGAGAGCCGCCCTGTGCGATCGCGGCGCCGGACACCTGGTCTCCCGCACTGACGTCGACCGGCATCGATTCACCCGTCAGAGCGCTCGTGTCGACGGCGGCCTCGCCGTCGACCACGATGCCGTCGGCCGGCACCTTCTCGCCGGGCCGAACGAGGAACAGGTCGCCGACGACGAGCGATTGGGCCGGAACCGGGACTTCACGAAAACCGGCGGCCGAATCGGGGGCCGGTTCGAGGCGCGTCGCGGTGCGCGCACCGACCTCGAGGAGCGAACGCAGCGCGGATCCGGCCCGTCGCCGGGAGCGCTCCTCGATCGAGCGGCCGAGGAGCAGGAACACCGTGACGCCCGCGGCGACGTCGAAGTAGACGGCGCCGGAGGCATTGCCGGAGGAGACGGCGAGGCTGAAGGCGTGCCGCATACCGGGTTCGCCGGCCGAGCCGAAGACCAGTGCCCAGACCGACCATGCGAACGCGGCCCCGGTGCCGAGGGTGACCAGGGTGTCCATCGTGACGGCGCCGTGCCGCAGGTTCGCCAGGGTGGCGCGGTGGAACGGCAGTCCGCCCCAGAAGACGACGGGCGCGGCGAGCACCAGCGACAGCCATTGCCAGCCTGCGAACTGCCAGGCGGGGACCATCGCGATAACGATGACCGGCACCGCAAGGACGGCACTGACGAGGAGTCGGCGACGCAGCATCCCGGTGCGGTTCGCGGGCGGGCGGACCTGCTCGACGACGTGCGCTCCGTAGCCGGCCCCGGTGACCGCCGCGATCAGCGCGTCAGGACTGATGGATGCCGGCGCGAGCACACGCGCACGCTCGGTCGCGAGGTTGACGGTCGCCTGCACACCGTCGATCCTGCCGAGTCGTTTCTCGACGCGCGCGACACAGCTGGCGCAGGTCATCCCGTCGATCGCGAGGTCGATCGTGACGAGCGACGAGTCGACTCCCGCTGTCACAGCACCGGGAGGAGGCCCGGGCGGCCGAGCAGGTAGCCGGCCTCTTCGACCGCCGCGCGAACCTCTCGTTCGGCGACGGGACGCGCACTGGAAACCGTGGCGGTCCCTGCTGCGACGTCGACGGTCACGTCCTCCACGCCGGCGACGCGCTCCAGCTCGTCGGCGACAGCGCGGGCGCAGTGGTCGCAGGTCATCCCGGAAACGGGCCAGGTCGTCTCGATCGTGTCCATTCCACGACCCTAACACGTACCCCATAGGGGTATACGCGAATCAGGAGTTATCCTTGACCAGTGATCGCAGACATCAAGAAGCGCGCCCTCCACCGCGCGCGCATCCTCGAAGGCCAGCTCCGGGGCGTCGAGAAGATGATCGAGAACGAGGACTACTGCGTCGACATCCTCACGCAGTCCCTCGCCATCCAGAAATCGCTCGGCTCGCTCAACAAGCTGCTGGTGGAGAACCACCTCAAGACCCACGTCGCCGACATGTTCGAAGAAGGCGGCAGCGCCAGGGACGAAGCCATCGCCGAGTTGCTGAAAGTGTACGAACTGTCCAACAACCGCGGTTGACGATGACCCGGATCGAGATCGTCCGAGGCGACATCACCGACGAGCACGTCGATGCCATCGTGAACGCCGCGAACAGCTCCCTGCTGGGCGGCGGCGGTGTCGACGGCGCCATCCACCGGGCAGGCGGCCCCGAGATCCTCGAGGAATGCAGGCGGCTGCGTGCAACGACCCTGCCCGACGGCCTTCCGACCGGACAGGCCGTCGCGACCACGGCGGGCAGGCTGGATGCGAGCTGGGTGATCCACGCCATCGGACCCGTCTGGTCGGCCGCCGACGACCGCACCGGCCTGCTCCAGGACGCCTACCGGTCCTCGCTGCGTGTCGCCCGCGAGCTCGGCGCCACCAGCGTCGCCTTCCCGGCGATCTCGGCCGGAATCTACGGATGGCCGATGGACGACGCCGCCCGCACGGCGGTCAGCACGGTGCGGGCCGTGCTCGCCGCATCGATCGGACCCGTCGAGCTCGTCCGATTCGTGCTCTTCTCCGACACCGCGCTCCACGCGTTCCGCGCGGCAGCCGGTGAATGACGGGTGAATGACTACAGTCGATCCATGCCCGACAGCCCTCTGAGTCCCGCCGCGGCCGCACGGGCGGTGGAACGGTTCCGCGAACTGCTCCGCATCCCGACGATGTCACGCAACGAGGTCGAGACCACCGACTGGCCGCAGTTCGACGCCTTCGTCGAAGCGCTGGAGCGTCTCTACCCGCACGTCCACGCGACCCTCGAGAGAACCATGATCGCGCGCCACTCGATGCTCTACCGGTGGGCAGGGCGCCAACCCGGCGCGCCCACCGTGCTGATGGCGCACTACGACGTGGTGCCAGCGACCGGGGAGGGCTGGGAGCATCACCCGTTCGCCGCCGACGTCACCGGCGACGGCGATGAGCAGGTGATCTGGGGCCGCGGCACGCTCGACGACAAGGGCGCGCTGGTGGCGATCCTCGAGGCCGTCGACGAACTCGTCAGCGCCGGTCACCTGCCGCTGCACGACGTCTACCTGAGCTTCGGGCACGACGAGGAGACGGTGGGGAAGGGCGCGCAAGCCGTTGTCGCCCACCTGGCCGAGCGCGGCATCCGGCCGGCACTCGTCATCGACGAAGGCGGCGCCGTCGTCGAAGGCGTCTTCCCTGCCGTCCACGACCCGATCGCCATGGTCGGGGTGAGTGAAAAAGGAGTCACGACGCTGCGGCTCAACGTGGCGCAGGCGGGAGGGCACGCATCCACACCGCCCCGGGTGACGGCGACCGTGCGTCTCGCACGCGCCATCACCCGCCTGAACGCGCGGCCGTTCCCGGCGCGCCTGTCCGAGACCAACCTGCAGATGATCGAGACACTCGGCTCTCACGCGACCGGGCCGCTCCGGCACGTGTTCACCAGGGCGCGCCTGCTCAAGCCGCTCATGATCGCGGTGTTCGGCCGCCTCAGCGACGAGACCAGGGCGCTCGTGCGCACCACGACGGCCGTTACGCGCCTGAGCGGCAGCCTCGCCTCCAACGCGCTCGCGGAGGAGGCGCACGCCGACGTGAACGTGCGGATCGCCGTCGGGTCGACCGTGGAAGACACGCTGCGGCATGTGCGGCGGGCGATCCGCGACCCGCTCGTCGGGGTCGTCGTGATCGACGCCAACGAGCCGTCGCCGGTCTCACCGACGAGCGGACCCGAATGGGAGTCGATCCGCGACAGCCTCGCCGGGAGCCACCCGGAAGCGATCGTCTCGCCGTACGTGATGCTCGGCGCGAGCGACAGCAGGCATTTCACGCGCATCAGCGATGCGGTGTACCGGTTCACACCGTTCGAGATGAGCACCGGGGAGCGCGGCACCCTGCACGCACGCAACGAACGCATCCGGGTTACGACGTGGCTGAAAGGAATCGGCTTCTACGCGACGCTGCTCCGGTCACGTTGAGCGCTGGGCGAGCCCACCGCGCCTAATTCGCGCCCCAGCTGCGGCCGCCCAGGTCGGGCAGCTGGATCGCCCGGCTCGACGGGGGCTGAAGACGCAGGCGCTCCAGTGCCGGCTTCAGCTCGCCGAGCCACGCACTGTACCCCGCATCGTTGAGGTGCAGGCGGTCGTCGGAGTATGCAGGGTTCAGTTCCCCGTCTTCGAGGGCCATGGCGGGCCAGAGGTCGAGCCACTGGGCGTGGATGGTCGGGGCGAACTGCCACAGGTGCCGGTTCACGTCCCTGATATCGGGTGCGAACTCGTGGCCGCGCGGCATCACCGACTGCACGAGGATGCGCGTCTCCGGCAGTTCGCGGCGCAGTGTCACAAGGATGGTCTCGACGTTGCGCACGATGTGCTCGGCCGACCGACGCCACGCCAGGTCGTTCGTTCCGATGAGGAGCACGACCGAACCCGGGCCGGCTTCGATCACGTCGCCCAGGCGGGCGATCACGTCGTCGGTGGTGTCGCCGCTCACCCCGAAGTTCAGCACCTCTTCGTCGGCGAGCCATTCCTGCCAGTTTCCCCCCTGGGTCAGGCTATCCCCGACGAAGGCTGTGGCTCCGAATTCCGACATGCATCCATCATCACCCCCGCGGGCGCGAACCGCCAGCAGGTTGCGCCTGCAGTCAGATCATGCTCTTCGTGTGCCAGACGGTCTTCGTCTCGGTGAACGCGGTGATGCGATCGAGGCTGGGCGACGCCGCATCCGGGCCGCTTTCCGGCGGAAGCACACGCTTCAGCGTCTCCGCCGCCGCGATCTGCAGGTCGACCCAGTCCAGGTCGCCTGCACCGACCAGGTCGACGGCATTGACGTCGGAATGCGACGCGAGCCACGGCGCGATCTCGGCGGGAGAACCGGTCAGGATGTTGACGACACCACCAGGGACATCGCTCGTCGCGAGCACCTCGCTGAGGCTGATCGCGGACAGCGGGAACCGTTCGCTGGCCACCACGACGACGGTGTTCCCGGCCACGAGGGCGGGGGCGACGGCGCTGACGAAGCCGAGCAGGCTGGAACCCTGAGGAGCGATGACGGCGACGACGCCGGTCGGCTCCGGCACGGAGATGTTGAAGTAGGGACCCGCGACAGGGTTGGCGTTGCCGGCGACCTGCGCGAACTTGTCCGCCCAGCCCGCGTACCAGACCCAACGGTCGATCGCCTCGTCGACCTGCGCGCCCGCGGCGGCCGACGTGACCCCCTCCGCACGCACGATCTCGTCGACGAACTGCGCACGGCGGCCCTCGAGGAGTTCGGCGATGCGGTAGAGCACCTGGCCGCGGTTGTATGCGGTTGCGCCCGCCCATCCGCCCAGCGATGCGCGTGCAGCGACCACGGCGTCACGGGCGTCTTTGCGGGATGCTTTCGCAGCGTTCGCGAGGAACGCTCCCTTCGCAGAGACGACCTCATAGGTGCGGCCCGATTCGCTGCGCGGGAACTTTCCGCCGATGTACAGCTTGTAGGTCTTCGGCACGGCGAGACGGCTCATTTCTTCGCTCCCTTGGTCGATGCGGTTGCCGTTTTCGGCGTTCCGGAACCCGCCGACCGACGAGGCGCAGCCTCGACGGCACTGGCGTCCCGGCGACGCGACGCGTCGCTTACAGCTCCAGCGCGCAAGTAGGCGGCCAGCCCCTGCCGGCCACCCTCGCGCCCATAGCCCGACTCCTTGTACCCGCCGAACGGGCTGGCGGGGTCGAACCGGTTGAAGGTGTTCGCCCAGACGACACCGGCCCGCAGCTTGTCCGCGACCGCGAGGATGCGGCTGCCCTTGTCGCTCCAGACTCCGGCCGACAGTCCGTACGGAGTGTTGTTCGCCTTGGCGATGGCCTCGGCCGGCGTCCGGAACGACAGCACGGAGAGCACCGGCCCGAAGATCTCTTCGCGGGCGATGCGGTGGCTGGTGGACACGTTGGTGAAGATCGTCGGCGCGAACCAGAACCCGTTCTCGGGGATGTCGCAGGCCGGGCTCCAGCGTTCGGCGCCCTCGGCCTCGCCGATGTCGGAGAGCTCGCGGATGCGTTGCAACTGCTCTGCGCTGTTGATCGCCCCGATGTCGGTGTTCTTGTCGAGCGGATCGCCGAGGCGCAGCGTCGACAGCCGGGTCTTCAGCCGGTCGACGACCTCGTCGTGGATGTTCTCCTGCACCAGCAGGCGGCTGCCTGCGCAGCACACGTGGCCCTGGTTGAAGAAGATGCCGTTGACGATGCCCTCGATGGCCTGGTCGATCGGTGCGTCGTCGAACACGATGTTCGCCGCCTTGCCGCCGAGCTCGAGGGTCAGCTTCTTGTCGGTGCCTGCGACGGACCGGGCGATCTCGCGACCCACGGCCGTCGACCCGGTGAACGCGACCTTGTTCACGTCGGGGTGGTTGACGAGCAGGCGCCCGGTCTCCCCCGCACCGGTCACGATGTTGACGACACCGGCCGGGAGGTCGGCCTGCTGCACGATCTCGGCGAAGAGCAGTGCGGTCAGCGGCGTGGTCTCCGCCGGCTTCAGCACGACGGTGTTGCCCGCGGCGAGCGCCGGGGCGATCTTCCACGCCAGCATGAGCAGTGGGAAGTTCCACGGGATGACCTGGGCTGCGACCCCGAGCGCGCGCGGAGCGGGACCCAGGCCTGCGTGGTCGAGCTTGTCCGCCCATCCGGCGTAGTAGAAGAACCATGCGGCCACCAGCGGCACGTCGACGTCGCGGCTCTCTTTGATCGGCTTGCCGTTGTCGAGGCTCTCTGCGACGGCGAGCTCACGCGACCGCTCCTGGATGAGGCGCGCGATGCGGAACAGGTACTTGCCGCGGTCGGAGCCGCTCATCCGGGACCAGACCCGGTCGTAGGCACGTCGTGCGGCCGCGACCGCGGTGTCGATGTCGCCGGCGTCGGCCGTCGCGATCGTCGCGATGCGCTCTTCGGATGCCGGGGAGATGGTCTGGAAGGCAGGCCCGCCGCCGTCGATGAACTCGCCGTCGATGAAGAGGCCGTACTGGTCGCGAAGGTTCAGGATCGACCGCGACTCGGGTGCCGGTGCGTATTCGAGGAAACTCATTGTCTGTCCTTAGTCGATCGTCACGTAGTCGGCGCCGGAGTAGTGACCGGTCGTCATCTTCTGCCGCTGGAGCAGCACGTCGTTCAGCAGGCTCGACGCGCCGAACCGGAACAGGTGGGGCTGCAGCCATTCCTCGCCCGCGGTCTCGGCGACCGTGACGAGGTACTTGATCGCGTCTTTCGACGATCGGATGCCGCCCGCCGGCTTGACCCCGATCTTCTCGCCCGTGAGGCGGTGCCAGTCGCGCACGACCTCGAGCATCGACAGGGTGACGGGCAGTGTCGCCGCCGGGGAGACCTTGCCGGTGGAGGTCTTGATGAAGTCGCCCCCGGCGAGGATGGCCAGCCAGGATGCGCGGCGTACGTTGTCGTACGTGTTCAGCTCGCCGGTCTCGAGAATCACCTTGAGGTGCGCAGAACTGCCGTCGGCGCGGCGGCACGCCTCTTTGACCGCCACGATCTCATCGAACACGAGACCGTAACGGCCGGCGAGGAAGGCACCGCGGTCGATGACCATGTCGATCTCGTCGGCACCGGCGGCGACGGCATCGGCCGTATCCGCCAGTTTGACGGCGAGGGAGGCGCGCCCGCTGGGGAATGCCGTCGCGACCGCCGCAACGGCGATGCCCGCCGGGTTCTTCGCGAGGTGGGCGTCGCCCAGCGCCGCGACGGCGTACGGGACCATGTCGCCGTACACGCAGACGGCCGCGACCCGCGGCGTCGTGAGGTCGCTCGGGTCGGGGGTCATCGCCTTGGCGACCAGCGACCGCACCTTGCCGGGCGTGTCCGCACCTTCGAGAGTGGTGAGGTCGATGAGCTCGATGATCTTGTCGAGCGCCCACCGCTTGCTCGATGTCTTGATGGAGCGTGTGCCGAGACCGGCGGCACGCTGTTCGAGGCCGACAGCGTCGACCCCCGGGATGCCTTCGAGGTACCGGCGCAGGCTGGCCTCGGTGAGGTCACCGCCCAGCACGTCCACTGCACGTGCCGCCGGCGCGAGGGATCGCACGGGCGGCGTGGTTTCGATCGTCACTTCACTCCTTCGATTCTGACGGCGCCGGCACCGTGGCCGGCGTTCGTCGGCCTGCCGAGCAGGTCGTTCGCGGTCGATTCGTCGGTGATGAGCGTGGTGCACAGCCCGCTCGAGACGACCGCATGGGCGATCCTGTGTTTGGTCTCCCCGGCGATGACCGCGATGCTGACGCGGGCCGCGCGCAGTTCGTCGAGCGTGATGCCGAGGGTGCGGCCGTTGAGCTCGTCGTCTGCCACAGCGCCGTCTTCGGTGATGAACCGGCCGACGACGTCGCCGACGGCGCCCTTCTCGGCGAGGTTCCGCACGTCTTCCGCAGTGAGGTAGCCGCTGTCGACGTGGACGGAACTACTGTCCACCACGCCGGCACTGAACAGGTAGGCGGATGCGTTGCGCGCGATCTCGAGGACGCTCTGCACTGCGCGGTCCGCCTCGATGGCGCGCCTGGTCGCCGCCTGTTCGAAGATCGCGGGGCTCGGGAGCAGGGTCGCCGTGCCCTGCGCTTTGCGGGCGATGACGACGGCGGTATCGGCTGCGGCGGTGGCCTGGCGGGTGCTGCTGACGCTGCCGTTGATCTGCACGGGGTTGACCCCGACGGCCCAGCCCGGCCGGAGCCGTGCCGCAACAGCGTGGAGAGTGCGACCCCAGCTCACGCCGAGGGTGCGCGGCACCGGCCGCAGGGTGGTGAGGTAGTCAGCTGCCGCCTGGGCGACCCGGGCCTGCACGTCGGAGTCCGAGTCGATCGTCGGCACGACGACGGCGTCGGCGAGGTCGTAGAAGCCGCACAGTTCGCGCTCGAGTGAGAACCGCCGGGCGCTGGGGTGCACGATCTCGATGCGCACGAAACCCTGTTCGCGCGCCTGTACGAGGAGCCGGCCGACCTTCCATCGGCTCACGCTGAGCGCGAGCCCGATCTCGTCTTGCGTCTTGCCCGCTTCGTAGTAGAGCTCGGCTGCTTTTACGGCGAGGATCTCGTCGCTGTCATTCATCGCGGCTGTCTCCCTTCGCACGATGCACCCCTTCAGTCTAGAAAGGTGCCGAGGCCACGATCAACGTTTGCGCGCCTTTCGCTCATATGAGCAAGATGCATTTCGCCTACGCTTGACGGGTGCCAACACCCCTCGCGCTCGCCGTCGACTTCGGCGGAACCAAAGTCGAATCCGCCCTCGTCGACGCAGACGGACGAGTCGTCCCGGGGTCGAGGCACCGGCAGCCCACGGGCCGCACGGCGACCTCCGAGACCCTCGAACAATCCGTCGCCGCGGTCGTCCGCGACGCCCTGTCGACTGTTCCGGCCGATAGCGAGGTGATCGGCACCGGAATCGGAAGCGCGGGCCCCATCCAGCGTGTCGACGGGCTCGTCTCACCGCTCAACGTTCCGGCCTGGCGGGACTACCCGATGCGGGCCTTCGTGGCCGGCGTCGCCGCGGCCGCGGGGTACACGGTGCCCGCCGCACTCGAGATGGACGGCGTCGCCATCACGATGGCAGAACACTGGGTCGGGGCTGCACAGGGGGTCGACAACGTCATGGGCATGGTCGTGTCGACCGGCATCGGCGGCGGCCTCATCGTCGGCGGCCGGGTCATCACCGGCCCGACAGGCAACGCCGGCCATATCGGCCATGTCGAGGTGGGCGGCATGACGGGCGACGACACCTTCGGAAGCCCGACTGCGCTGGAGGCGATCGCATCCGGGCCGCACACCGTCTCCTGGGCGCGCAGGCAGGGGTTCGCCGGCGCGACCGGCGAAGACCTGGCCGCCGCCTATGCCGCCGGTGACCCGATCGCGCGCCAGGCGATCGAACGCACCGGCGAGGCGCTGGGCCGCGCCATCGCATCCGCCACCGCTCTCGTCGACCTCGAACTGGTCGCCATCGGCGGCGGATTCTCCCAGTCGACGCCCGATCTGTTCGACATCATCCGGACGACGATCTCACACCACTACTTCGCGTTCGTGCGCAAGGTGCGTGTCGTGCCGTCCGCGTTGTCCGGCGAAGGTCCCCTGATCGGCGCCGGCGCGCTCGTCCACCGGGCGAACCTTCTCCCCTGACGCCGTAAGCCCGCCACTTCGGTACTATCCCGCCAGCTCGAACTGGCGGGGACGCACCCAGGTGGCGGGGACGGCAGCGCGGCAGCGGGAGCGCGGCAGCGCGGCAGCGCAGCAGCGCGGCTCAGCGATCCGGAAAGCTGTCCTCCAGCTGGTGCGGCCGTGCGACGATCGAGCCGGCGACCGCAGCCGCGACCGCCGTGCCGAGCAGCACGACGAGAGCGATCGTCCACTGGCCGGTCACCTGGTGCAGCACGCCGACGACGAGCGGGCCGAGCGCACCGAGGGTGTAGCCGGCCCCCTGGACGAACCCGCTGAGCGCCACCGCGCCTTCGTGCGTGCGGGTGCGCACGTTGATGAGCACGAGCGACAGCGGGAACAGCAGGGGTCCGAGCCCGGCGAACACCACCCAGATCCAGGTGGCAGACGCCGGCGCAAGGATGAGGCCGAGGTAGCCGACGGCGAAGCAGGCGACAGCGGCGTAGACGAGGATGCCGACACTCCTGAGCCGCGCAGCGAGCATCGGCACGAGCAGGCTGGCCGGGATGCCCATCGCGGCATACAGGGAGAGCAGCGCGCCCGCCTCTGCCGGGTCGGAACCTGCCGTGTCGTGCAGGATCTCGGGCAGCCAGGCGAACATCGCATACGCGTTCACGGACGATACCGCGAAGACGACCATCAGCGACCAGCCGATCGCCGTATGCCACACCCGCCCGAGCATGCGCGGCCCGGCCTCCTCGATCTCGACATCGTGGTCGGGATGCGCCGGCCTGTGCGAGACGAGGATGCGCAGCCACGGGAGCACCGCCAGAACGCTGATCGCGCCCCACATCCCCACCGAGATGCGCCAGCCCGCGCTGTCGGCGACCGGAACAGCGATGAGCGGCGGAAGCAGGGTGCTGATCGACATCACGGTCGCGTAGAGCGACGTGACGAGGCCGATGCGGTCGGGAAAGTAGCGCTTGACGAGCGGCGGCAGCAGCACATTGCCGACGCCCATACCGGCGAAAGCGATCGCCGAGCCCACGGCCAGCACCACGAAAGACCCGGCGAACGCGCGCACCAGGTCGCCGAGGAGGATGGCGGCGAGCGAGAAGACCATCACGGTCTCGAGGCTCGCGCGGCGGGTGAAAGCGGGGGCGACGATACCGAAGATCGCGAAACAGACCGGTGGCAGCATCCCGAGCACGCCGACGGCGATGCTGGAGATCGCGAAATCGACGCGGATCTCGGCGAAGATCGGGGAGAGTGCCGCGACGGCGGTGCGCAGGTTGGCCGCGACGAGCAGGATGCCGAGCAGAGCCAGGGTCCGGCCGCGCCAGAGGGGACGTTTCAGAGGATCCGGCACCACTCGATCCTATCGGGAGGCGTACCACCCACCCGTCGAGCGGCAGGCAGACGGGCGCAGGCGGGCGCAGGTCAGGAGAGGATGGCGCGCGCCCGCTCGACGTCGGCCGTGATCTGCGCGATCAGCGGCTCGATGCCCGAGAAAGCGACCATGCCGCGGATGCGCTCGACGAACGCGATCTCCACGCGGTGGTCGTACAGGTCGAGGTCTTCATCGAGCACGTAGGCTTCCACCTGCTTCTGGGGCACCCCTTCGAATGTGGGGTTGTTGCCCACCGAGATGGCCGCGGGATACCGCACGCCCTCATCCGTCAGCCATCCCGCGTAGACGCCGTCGGCCGGGATGAGCCCGTCGGACTCCGGCGAGAGGTTCGCGGTCGGGAACCCGAGCTCCCGCCCCCGGGCAGCACCGTGCACGACGACACCGCGCACGGCGGGCACGTGTCCGAGCAGCCGCGCCGCGTGTGCGACGTCGCCCTCGGCGAGCAGGTCGCGGATCCAGGTCGACGACACGCGCCTGCCGCCCTCGGGCCGGACATCGTCGATGAGGTGCACGACGAACCCGAACCGTTCCCCGAGCGCCGCGAGCATCGCGACATCGCCCGCACCGCGCGCACCGAACCGGAAGTCGGCGCCGACGAGCACGACCCGCGCGTGAAGCCGGTCGACGAGGATGCTCTCGACGAACGCCTCGGGGCTCAGGTCGGCCGTCTGGCGGTCGAAGGTGAGGAGGAGGGTTGCAGCGATTCCCGTGCCGGCGAGCAGGTCGAGTTTCTGTTCGATGCCGGTCAGGGCCGGCGGACACTTCTCGGGGGCGAGGAGTTCGAGGGGGTTCCGGTCGAAGGTGATGACGGTCGCGGTGAGCCCCTGCTGCAGCGCCTCGCGATCCAGCGTCGAGATGACCGCCCGGTGGCCGGTGTGCACCCCGTCGAATTTGCCGATGGTGACCGCACTCGGGCCGAACCCGGCCGGCACGTCGTCGAGCGTGCGGAAGACGATCACGACGAAGCCCCGGCGGTACCGGTCGCCGTGGTCTCGTCCGGCTCTGCGGGGACCGGCTTGTTCTTCGAGAGCCAGATCATGCCCAGAATGGGCAGCACCAGCGGGATGAGCAGGTAGCCCATGCCGTACACCGACCAGACGGTCGCGGTGCGCCCGAACGGGTCGATGCTGGTCAGTCCGAGGGCCTCGGGCCTGAACAGGCTGAGGGTGCCGATGACGAGCACTCCGGCGAGTTCGAAGGAGATCGTGAACCAGGCGACCCGGTACCAGACGGCACCGGGGGCGATCAGCGCGATGGTGGCGACGATGTAGACGATCGCGGCGAGTCCGGACAGCGTGAACGCCACCGGCGCCTCGCCGAACCGGTCGATGATCTGGAACACGCTGCGGCCGGTGGCAGCAAGCGCCAGGATGCCGTAGACGAGGATGAGGAGGCGGCCGACGCCGGTGACACGCGGTCTCTTGGTCTTCGCCTTCTGGTGCACGGCGGGGGTCTGTTCTGGCATCGCCTTACGATTCTAGACGCGCGCCGCTACGCTCCCTGCACGAACCAGATCTGTCCCATCCGGTAGACCATGACCGCGATCGCGAGACAGACCGCGCCCAGGATGACGGTGCTCCACCTGTTGCGTTCGATGAGCGCCCAGAACCCGCCGGCGATCGGAAGGACGAGCGCCGAGATCAGGTAGATGTAGAACTCCGCGAGGCTCCCGGTCGGCTCGTTGCCGACGATGGGAGCGACGATCGTCACCACGAGCTGGGCGACCAGCAGGATCTCGACGAGGGCGACCGCACCCATGGTCAGGTCGGACGGCACGCGGCCGGCGAGACCGAGCACGATGCAGAGCGCACCTGCGATGCAGGCGACGGCCACCTGGACCGCCGTGAACCATTCGATCATGCCCCGGTGCCTTCGGCGATTTCGTCTGCCGGGAAGTTCACCAGGGTCCTGGCCTCCTTGCCGTGGAACTCGACCAGCCCGACGAGGTGGCCTGTCGGCGCGATCGCGGCGACCGGCTCTCCTCCTCCGTCACGGTCGGGCACATGGATGCGTTTGCCATGCCCGAGGTCGATCGCCTGCTGTTCGGTGAGGTCGAAGCGTTCGAAGAGGCGCGACGCGGCGTCGGCGGGCGGGATGATGCGCGACGCGACGTCGATGTCGTCGATGGGGAGGGCATCCGCCACCTCGAACGGGCCGACGCGGGTGCGCCGGAGCCGCGTGAGATGCCCTCCGACGCCCAGGGCCGCGCCCAGGTCGCGGGCGAGCGAGCGGATGTACGTTCCCGACGAGCACACGACCCGGACGGCCAGGTCGATCGCGACCGTTTCGCCGTCGACGACGACACGCTCCGAGACGAGGAGTTCGAACTCCGACACCGTCACCGGCCGTGCAGCGAGCACCACGTCCTCGCCGGCGCGCACGCGCGCGTACGCCCGCTTTCCTTCGACCTTGATCGCACTCACCGAGCTCGGAACCTGCTCGATCTCACCGGTGAGGTCGGCGATCCCGGCGAGCACGGCATCCGGATCGACAGCGTCGAGCCTTGCGCTGTCCGCCTCGGAGACCAGCTCGCCCTCTGCATCGTCGGTCGTGGTGGATGCGCCGAGACGGATGGTGGCGCGATACTCCTTGTCGGTGCCGACGATGTAGGTGAGGAGCCGCGTCGAACTCTGGAGGCCGAGGATCAGCAGGCCGGTCGCCATCGGATCGAGCGTTCCTGCATGCCCGACCTTGCGCGTGCCGGCCAGGCGCCTGGTTCGGGCGACCACGTCGTGGCTGGTCCAGCCTTCCTGCTTGTCGACGAGAAGGATTCCGCTGGGTGCCGGCGTGCGCACCGGCGCCCCGTCGGTCTGGCTCACGCCTCTGCCCCGACCGCGCGAGGCGCGCGCCCGGCTTCGAGGGCGACGAGGTCGAGCACCATCTGCAGTTTCGTGCCGAAAGTGGATTCCACGAGGGCGTGCGCTGCGTCGTCGGTCTCGTACAGGTCGGGCAGTCGGAGGCCGAGCACGGTGTTGAGCAGCATCCCGTGCGCGAGGAAGTCGCGGATGCGTTCGGGCTCGAAGCCTGCCTCGTCGCGCAGCAGCCGGTAGATCGTGAGGAAGCCTTCGCGCGCCTTGCGCCCGACGACCGGGTCGCCGCCCATGCTGAACGCCTGCATCAGCGAGAGCAGGATGCCGCGGTCTTCGATGAGGTTGACGTAGGCGAACCCGATGCGCACGTGGAGCACCTCGTCGGGGTCGTCACTGTCGCTGCTTTCGTCGAGCACGGTACGGAACGCGTCGATGAGCTTGTTGACGGCGCGGTCGAGCACTTCGAGGAAGAGGTTCTCCTTGCTCCCGAACATGCGCACGACGTAGGGCTGGCTGATACCGGCCGCGCGTGCGATCTGGTCGGTGGTGGCGCCGAAGTAGCCGCGTTCGCCGAATACGAGGCTCGCCGCAGCGAGGATCGACTCGCGTCGTTCGCCTGCCGGTATCCGCTCGGCCGATTTGTCTTTCACGCTTGACAGGTTATCAGTCGATTACTACTCTGTGGCTTAGTAATCATCCAATAACCACAACCTTTCCTCCCGAACGGAGACGGACGATGAGCTCACCCGCACGGCGCGTACCCCTCTGGCTCGCCATCATCGCAGCATCCCTCCCGATGTTCATGGCGACACTCGACAACCTCGTCGTCACCAGCGCCCTCCCGGTCATCGCCCGCGACCTCAGCGCGACGATCGAAGAACTCCAGTGGGTTGTGAACGCGTACACCCTCACGTTCGCGACGATGATGCTCATGGCGGTGGCACTCGGCGACCGCTTCGGGCGGCGACGCGTCTTCCTGGCAGGTGTCGTGGTCTTCACCGTCGCCTCCGCGCTCAGCGCGCTGGCGACCGAACCGTGGATGCTCATCGCAGCACGCGCCGTACAGGGCGTCGGTGCCGCAGCACTCATGCCGCTGTCGCTGACCCTCCTCGCCGGCACGGTGAGCGAACGGCTGCGACCCGCCGCCATCGGCATCTGGGGTGGCATCGCCGGTCTCGGCGTCGCCCTCGGGCCGCTCATCGGCGGCGCCGTCGTGCAGGGCTGGAACTGGCAGGCGATCTTCTGGCTGAACGTTCCACTCGGCATCATCTCGGTGCCGCTCATCCTGCTCGCCCTGCCGAACAGCTTCGGCGAGCGCGTGCGCGCCGACGTCGTCGGTCTGCTCCTCGCCGGGCTCGGGCTCCTCGGGCTGGTCTACGGCATCGTGCGAGGCAATCCGGCCGGCTGGGACAGCTTCGAAGTCGTCGGGTCGCTCGTCGCCGGAGGCGTGCTCCTGGTCGCTTTCGTGATCTGGGAGTCACGCACTGCAGCACCGCTCCTCCCCCTCCGGCTGTTCCGCGACCGCAGTTTCACCGTGGCGAACCTCGTCGGCATCACCTTCAGCTTCGGGATCTTCGGATCGATCTTCATCCTGATCCAGTTCCTGCAGGTCGTACAGGGCCACACCCCGCTCGAAGCCGGCGTGATGACGATGCCGTGGACGCTCGCCCCGATGGTGGTCGCTCCCCTGACCGGACTTCTCTCGCCGCGCACCGGCACGCGCCTCCCGATCTTCATCGGTCTCGTTTTCCTGGCAGCCGCGATGTTCTGGATCGCCCTCACCCTGTCTGCGACCGAGCCGTACAGCGAGATGTGGCCCGCGTTCGCCGTCGCCGGCATCGGCATGGGCCTGGTGTTCGCGCCCAGTTCGACGGCCGTCCTGGCCAACATGGTGCCGGACGACCATGCCAAGGCCTCCGGGACCAACTCGACCCTCCGCGAGATCGGTGTCGCCCTCGGTGTCGCCGTGCTGACCGCAGTCTTCACCGGGGCGGGCGGAACCCTCACCCCGACCGGCTATGTGCACGCTGCCGTACCGGCCGTTCTCGTCGGCGCGGGTGTGCTCGGCCTCGCAGCGATCATCTCGCTCGCGCTGCCGTCCGGCATCCGCCGCCGCGAGGAGACGCCGGAGATCGCCGCCACGCCTGCCCCGGAGCCCGCGCGCGCATCCTGACCCGCCCTGCTCGCCCTACGCTGGTGGAATGCGAATCGGAGTCATCGGAGCCGGCGCGATCGGCGGCACGATCGCCGCGCTCCTCGACCGGGCGGGCCACACGGTCGAGGTGACCGCCCGCGGCGACCACCTGGCCGCCATCCGCTCGACGGGGCTGCAGCTTTCCGGCGGGTGGGGCACGCACACCGCGCACGTCGGGGCGGCAGAGAAGCTCACTGCGGCGCCCGAGCTCGCCTTCGTGTGCACGAAGGCACAGGATGCGGCGGCCGCGATCCGCGAACACGCCGAGCTGCTCGCCGGCATCCCCGTCGTGATCGTGCAGAACGGGCTCACGGGGCTGAGCGAAGCCTCCGCCCTGCTGCCCGACTCCGACTGCGTCGGCGCACTCGCGCTCTGGGCTGCGAGCTACCTCGCCCCCGGCAGGGTGAGCGTCACCACCCCGTCGACGACCTACCTCGGCTCGGGCGACGACGCCCCGAGCCCGGCGACACTGAAAGTCGCCCGCGTTCTCGGCGCGGTCATGCCGAGTGAGGCCACCGACAATTTCACGGGCTGCCAGTGGACGAAGCTCATGGTGAACCAGATCAACGCGATGCCGGCGATCACCGGACTGAGCGTGCAGGAGACCCTCGGCGACCGGCACCTGCGGCGCATCGTCACCGCGAGCCTGCGCGAGGCTGTGCGCATCGCCATCGCCTCAGGCGTGCGCTTCGGGAGCCTGCAGGGCCTCACCGACGGCATCCTCCGGTTCGTCGCCCGCGCTCCGCTCTCCGTCGCGCAGGTGGTGCCGCTGCTGATGAAGCGGCGGATGGGGCGCACCCCGAATCCGGGATCGACGCTGCAGAGCATCCGTCGCGGCCAGCCGACCGAGATCGACTACCTCAACGGCGCCGTGGTCGACCAGGCGGCCCGCATCGGCAGGCACGCCCCGATCAACGCCGCACTCGTCGGTCTCGTTCACCGGGTGGAGCACACGGGCACGTTCGTCGACCCGGCCGAAGTCACCACGACACTCGCACCGCTCCTGTAGGGCACGGGCGCCCTGGTGTCGGCGTCAGCAGCTGTCCGCGAAGATCCGGCGCGGATGCTCCGGGTCGGCATTGTCCACGAGCGCACTCGCATACTCCCGCGGGTTCGCCTCGGTGAAGTACAGTTCCTGGCCGTCGCGATACCGTGCATTCGCGAGCGCATCGGGATTCGGGTCGCGCGCGTCGCGCTCGGCGAGGCGCCCGTAGGCGACCTCCCACGGCACCTCGAGCAGGATCGAATAGTTCCAGATCCCGCGCAGCTCCGGCCGGTTGAGGAAGACCCCGTCGACGATGAGCACGCCGTCCGGCTGGCCGGTCACCCAGCGCGACACGGTCGCCGCATCCCGCCTGACATCCCACGCGGCGGTCTGGAAACCGGTGCTGCCCGCCATGCGGAACGGATCCACGAGCACCCGTCGGAACGTCTGGTAGTCGAACGAGTCGCGGTAGAACGACACGGGAGACTCACGACCGTCGCGGTACCGTTCGGCACGCGGACGGTGGAAGTCCTCCATGGATGCCCGGAACGCGTCATGTCCCGCCTCGCGGAACACCGCGGCCAGGTCGTCGCCGAACGTGGTCTTGCCGGCGCCGTCGATGCCGTCGACGGCGACGATCACGCGGCCGTGACCGTAGTTGTGGGCGATCTCTCCCACCAGTTCCCTCAGGAATTCGTTGCGCGGTGTTGGCGGCAGCTGCATGTGACGAGCCTAAGCCGCCGGGGCCGCTTACGCTGGGATCGTGCCAGAACGTGCAGCAGCATCCGCGCCGCTGCCGTTCGCGGCGACCGTGATCGACTGGTTCCACGCCAACCGCCGCGACCTGCCCTGGCGCCGCGACGGGTTCACCGCCTGGGGCACGCTCGTCAGCGAGTTCATGCTGCAGCAGACCCCGGTCTCGCGGGTCATCCCGCACCTCGAGGAATGGCTGACCCGCTGGCCGACACCCGCCGACCTGGCGGCCGTCCCGCCCGGTGAGGCGGTGCGCGCGTGGAAGTCGCTCGGCTACCCGCGCCGCGCCCTCTGGCTGCACGCCTGCGCCGTCGCCATCACCGAGGAGCACGGCGGCGTCGTCCCCGACGACGTGGATGCGCTGCTCGCCCTGCCGGGAATCGGTGACTACACGGCGCGTGCGGTCGCGGTCTTCGCATACGGAGGCCGGCATCCGGTCGTCGACACCAACATCCGCCGGGTCATCGCCCGTGCCGTCGACGGCGACGCCGACCCTGGGCCGCCGAGCGCGCGGCGCGACCTGGCCGCCATGGAGTCGCTGCTGCCGGCGGACCGCGCCGCCTCCGTGGCGTTCAACGCGGGAATGATGGAGCTCGGCGCCATCGTCTGCGCGGCGCGCGCGCCGAAATGCGACGGATGCCCGGTGCGCGACGCCTGCGCGTGGCGCCTCGCCGGGTACCCGGCCTACGACGGTCCCCGCAAGGCCGTGCAGAAAAAGTACGAAGGCTCGGACCGGCAGGTGCGCGGCCTGGTGATGGCGGAGCTGCGGGCGTCGCACATCCCGGTGACGCGTGGCGAACTCGAGGCAGTATGGCCCGACGACCTGCAGCGCGAGCGTGCCATCGCGGGGCTCGTCGCCGACGGCCTCGCCGTCGAAGGCTCCGACGGCCTGCTGCTTCCCTAGCCTTCGAGCAGGGCGCCGCCGTCGCCGAAGACGAGCGGGTTCCAGTCGAGGATCCTCGAACGCCAGACCAGGCCTTCGGTGTAGAACGGGTCGCCCTCGCGGAACCGTTCCGCCGCCTCGCGACTGCGGAACACGGCCATGGAGCCTTCCGCCACAGGGTTGCCGAACGTGCCGATCATCACGACGTCACCGCTTTTCGCGAACTCGTCGAGGTAGGCGCGATGGCGTGGATACGTCTCGACGAGACGTTCGAAGTGCTTCGGATCCGCTTCGGGATCACTGTCGTAGAACGAAACGGCGTACATGCTGGAAGGGTACCGCCTACGCTTTCCCGGCGGCGTCTTCTGCGGCCTCTTCTTCAGCGGCGTCGTCGTCATCGGCATAGAAATCGCTGCCGAAATCGTCGTCCTCGCCCACGGCATCCGTCTCGCGCGGTTTCACGTACGGGTCTTCATCTCCCGCATATTCGGCGCCGGCGGCGAGCCCTGCCACTTCGGTGTCGCGCTGGCGCGCTTCACGAAGCAGGTCTTCGATGTGCGCCGCATTCTCGGGGATCGCGTCGAGGATGAATTCGAGCGACGGCGTGAGGCGTGCGGTGATGTTCTTGCCCACTTCGGTGCGGAACATGCCCGTCGCGGCCTTGAGGGCCGCGGCCGTGTCTGCCCGCTCTTCGTCGGTTCCGTAGACCGTGTAGAAGACGCTGGCGTGTTGGAGGTCGCCGGTCACCTGTACATCGGTGATCGTGACGAAACCCATGCGCGGATCGCGGATGCCGCGCTCCAGTCGCTTGGCGATGATCACTTTGATCCTGTCGGCGAGCTTTCTCGCGCGTGCCGGGTCGGCCATCGCTGTCCCCTCTCTCTCCCGTCGGGGAGTCACTGCCTGGTGGTGCCCCGCGAATCAGTCGCGGATACCGGACGAGCCGGAGGCGGGTTGCCCCACCTCCGGCTCGTGGTCGGTCAGACGCGCGGCTTCTCGCGCATCTCGATCGTCTCGATCTCGTCACCGATCTGGATGTCGTTGTACTTGCCGAGGCCGATACCGGCTTCGAAGTCGGTACGCACCTCGGTGACGTCGTCCTTGAACCGGCGCAGCGACTCGATCGCGAGACCGTCTGCGACGACGACGCCGTCGCGGATGACCCGCGCCTTGGCGTTGCGCGTGATGGTTCCGGACCGCACGATGACACCGGCGATGTTTCCGAACTTGGAGGAGCGGAACACCTCGCGGATCTCGGCCACACCCGACTGGACCTCTTCGAACTCGGGCTTGAGCATGCCCTTGAGCGAGTTCTCGATGTCTTCGATCGCGTTGTAGATGACCGAGTAGAAGCGCACATCCACACCCTCGCGGGCCGCGCGCTCGCGGGCCTTGACGTCGGGGCGCACGTTGAAGCCGATGACGATCGCGTTGTCGATGGTCGCCAGGTCGATGTCCGACTCGGTGATCGCACCGACACCGCGGTGGAGGATGCGCAGCTGCACCGAGTCGTCGACCTCGATCTTCATGAGCGAGTCCTCGAGCGCCTCGACGGCACCGGACACGTCGCCCTTGATGATGAGGTTGAGCGACTCGACCTTGCCCTCTTCGAGAGCACGGGTGAAGTCCTCGAGGCTGATGCGCTTGCGCGCCTTCGCCAGCTGGGCGTTGCGCTCGACGGCTTCGCGCTTCTCGGCGATCTGACGGGCCGTGCGGTCCTCCTCGGTGACGAGGAAGGTGTCGCCGGCTCGCGGAACACTCGAGAGGCCCTGCACCTGGACGGGACGCGACGGAGTGGCCTCATCGACCACGTCGCCGTTCTCGTCGACCATCGCACGAACACGGCCGTACGCCGTTCCGGCGACGATCGCGTCTCCGACGCGGAGCGTTCCCGACTGGATGAGCACCGTCGCAACAGCACCACGGCCCTTGTCGAGCTTGGCTTCGATCGCGACACCGCGGGCGTCCTTGTTCGGGTTCGCGCGCAGGTCGAGGCCGGCGTCGGCGGTGAGGAGCACTGCGTCGAGCAGGTCCTGGATGCCGATGTCGTTGCGTGCCGACACGTCGACGAACATGACGTCGCCGCCGTACTCCTCGGCGACCAGACCGAACTCGGTGAGCTGCTGGCGCACCTTGGCCGGGTTGGCGTCCGGCTTGTCGATCTTGTTCACTGCGACCACGATCGGCACGTTCGCCGCCTGTGCGTGGTTGAGCGCCTCGATCGTCTGCGGCATGATGCCGTCGTCGGCCGCGACCACGAGGATCGCGATGTCGGTGACCTGGGCACCACGGGCACGCATGGCGGTGAACGCCTCGTGGCCCGGGGTGTCGATGAAGGTGATGGCCCGCTCGAGGCCCTCGTGCTCGGTCGTCACCTGGTAGGCACCGATGTGCTGGGTGATGCCACCCGCCTCGCCGGCGACGACGTTCGCGTTACGGATCGCGTCGAGGAGCCGGGTCTTACCGTGGTCGACGTGGCCCATGACCGTGACGACGGGCGGACGGATCTCGAGGTCTTCGTCGGTTTCGTCTTCGAGTTCCTGTTCGAGGTCGATGTCGAAGCCTTCGAGCAGCTCCTTGTCCTCGTCTTCCGGCGAGACGATCTGCACCTTGTAGCCGAGCTCTTCGCCCAGGATGCCGAACGTGGCCTCGTCGAGGGACTCGGTCGCCGTCGCCATCTCACCGAGGTGGAAGAGCACGGTGACCAGGTTTCCGGGGCTTGCGTCGATCTTGTCGGCGAAGTCGGAGATCGAGGCGCCGCGACGCAGTCGAACGATGGTGTTGCCGTCGCCGCGGGGTACGCTCACGCCACCCAGCGACGGGGCTTCGCGCAGTTCGAATTCCTGCCTCTTCGTGCGCTTCGACTTGCGGGCCTTGCTCTTTCCGCCACCGCGTCCGAACGCACCGGCAGTGCCACCGCCTGGGCCACGGCCACGGCCACCGCCACCGGCCGGGCGAGGTGCGCCGAAGCCGCCACCGCCGCCTGCACCGGCGCCGCCGGGACGCTGGAAGCCGCCGCCTGCGCCTGCACCGGCGCCGCCGGGACGCTGGAAGCCGCCGGTACGGGCACCGCCCGGACCGGCGCCGGGGCGCTGGAAGCCGCCGGGGCGCTGACCCTGCGCTGGAGCACCCGGACGCGGCGAACCGGGCCTGGGCGCCGAGGGGCGCGGGATGTTGCCGGGGCTGGGCCGCTGGCCCATGCCCTGCGAGCTGGCGAACGGGTTGTTGCCCGGGCGCGGGTTCGCCGGACGCTGGCCCATGCCCTGGTTGGAGGCGAAGGGGTTGTTGCCGGGGCGGGGTGCACCCGGGCGAGGGATGTTGCCGCTGGGGCGCGGTGCCGCAGCCTTGTCGGTGTCACCGGTGGCCGGGGCGGCCGCTGCGGCGGCAGGGGCCTCGGCAGCAGATGCTGCCTTGTCGGCAGCAGCCTTGTCCGCGGCGGCTTTCTCGGCTGCCGCCTTCTCTTCGGCGATCGCCTGGCGCTCGGCGACCGACAGCGGCGCGCTCGGAACGGGCGCTGCGGATGCCGCGGGTACCGTTGCGACGGGCGCAGCGGGGGCAGGTGCCGGAGCTGCGACGGTCGCCTGGGTCGGGCGTGCCTTCGGTGCGACCGGGGCCGCGGCGCCTGCGGGCGCGGCGAGGCCATCCGCCTGCAGCGCAGCGCGAAGCTTGCGCGCCACCGGCGGTTCGATGCTGGAGGACGGTCCCTTGACGAACTCGCCCATTTCCTTCAGTTTTGCAAGGGCTACCTTGCTGTCGACTCCGAGTTCGCTGGCGACCTCGTGTACGCGTGGTTTTGCAGCCACAATTCTCCTGTCTGGGCCTGACCCGGACAGGGCAGACCGTTAGTAACGGACGGGTCTCATTTCGAGCCGCTCATTAGTTGTCACTCATTTGAGTTCACTGTGCCGTTCAGCCTGTTCTCTCGTAGTGCGGCCTGGATGGCCTTGGTGTCGAGCATTCCCTCGACCCTCAGCGCCCGCCCGAAGGCACGTCGCTGCAGGGCCTTTTCGAGGCACTCGCCAGTCGGATGCAGCCACGCACCACGCCCGGGCAGAGTGGCGGAGTGGTCCACCACGAGTTCTGAACCCCGGGCGACAACCCTCAGAAGCGAGGACCGGGAGGCGCGAGAACGGCAACCGACGCACGTTCTTACAGGTACCATCTTACCCCTCCTGAGGCGGCGGCGGCGCACGGGTGGGCCACGTCCACCGTTCAGGCTACCTCGGCGCCACGCAGGCGAGCCTTGTCAACGACCCCGACGAGGGGGCACACTGCATGCGGGAGGGATCGATCGTGACGAAGCATGCCCTGGTGAAGCAACGACCCCGACGTATCGCGGTGACCGCCGCCGGTGCCGCCGCAGCCGTCCTCCTGGCGTTCGGCATCGCCTCGCCAGCCGCCGGCGCGACCACATCCTGGCCGCAGTTCGGCGACGGTCCGTCCCATTCCGGTGTCAACGCATCCGAGACGACGATCAGCACAGCCACGGTGGGAAACCTGAG
This sequence comes from Leifsonia sp. McL0618, assembly GCF_049994905.1. GTDB lineage: Bacteria > Actinomycetota > Actinomycetes > Actinomycetales > Microbacteriaceae > Diaminobutyricibacter. Next base: position 3,025,756 of record NZ_CP188258.1, read on the forward strand.
CAAGAAGTACACCGCATCGCTGCCCGGGGTGTCCGACGGAGCGCCGGTCTACCAGCCGGGGGTCGTGACACCGAGCGGCACGCACGACCTCCTCTTCGTGACGACGAAGTCCGGCTGGATCGTGGCCCTCGACGCTTCCACCGGGTCGACCATCTGGTCGCACCAGAACGGCCCGGGCAGTTGCACCATCAACAATGGCGGAACCCCCTGCTACACGACGTCGTCGCCTGCAATCGACCCGGCGGGCACGTTCGTCTACTCGTACGGGCTCGACGGGCGCGTGCACAAGTACCGCATCGGTGACGGTACCGAAGTGACGTCCGCATCCTGGCCCGAGCTCACAACGACGAAACGGTTCGACGAGAAGAGCTCACCCGCACTCACGGTCGCGACCGTCGGCGGCACGTCCTACTTGTACGCGGCGAACGGCGGCTATCCCGGTGACAATGGCGACTACCAGGGCCACGTGACGACGATCAATCTCGCCACGGGAACCCAGAAGGTCTTCAACACGCTGTGCAGCGACCGGACGATCCACTTCACCACGACAGCATCGACCGACTGCTCGCAGGTCCAGTCCGCTGTTTGGGCGCGGCCGAGCGTCGACTACGACGCCGCCACCGGCCTGGTGTACTTCGCCACGGGCAACGCGGGCTTCGACGGGGTTCACAACTGGGGTGACTCCGTCCTCGCCATCCACCCAGACGGCAGCGGAACCACCGCGGGCCCGGTCGACAGCTATACGCCCACGAACCAGGCGCAGCTCGACTCGGCGGACCTCGACCTCGGAAGCACCTCGCCGGAGATCGTGACCGCCCCGAACGGCTCGACGGTCGCGAACCTCGGCGTGCAGGGCGGCAAGGATGCGAAACTGCGGCTCCTGAACCTGTCGAACCTGAGCGGGCAGGGCGGCCCGGGCCACCTCGGTGGCGAACTGCAACTGATCGATCTCCCTCAGGGCGGTACGGTACTCACCCAGCCGGCCGCATGGGTCGACCCGACGACAAACACCTCATGGGTGTTCGTCGCTAACGCCAACGGCATCTCGGCCTTCAAGGTCGTACTCGGCACGGGCGGCAAGCCGCAGCTCACGCAGGGCTGGACCCACACCGGGAGCGCATCCGCCGGCACCTCGCCGATCATCGCAGGCGGGGTGCTCTTCTACGTGACCAACGGCGGAGCGCGTGCCCTCAACCCGGCAACAGGTCAGGTCCTGTGGACGGACACCTCCGGAACTGTCGGACTCCACTGGCAGAGCCCCATCGTTGTCAACGGCGCGCTGTACTACGCCGACGGGTCCGGGGGTCTCCGCGCGTTCACGCTCCCGGCAGCATCTCGGATCGCCGGCTCCGACAGGTACGCGACGAGCGCCGCACTCTCTGCGTCCACCTTCGCCCCAGGCGTGCCGACCGTCTACATCGCGTCGGGCGCGGGCTTCGCGGATGCGCTCTCCGGCTCGGCCGCAGCGGGCGCAGGCCATGGTCCTGTCCTGCTGGTGACCCCCACCGCCATCCCGTCGTCCGTCGCCGCCGAACTGACCCGCCTGCATCCGATGAAAATCGTCGTGCTCGGCGGGTCGGGCGTCGTGAGTGACAGCGTGCAGCAGCAGCTGGCCCACTACACCGGCGGCGGCGCGTCCAGCGTAATCAGGATCGCGGGCGCTGATCGGTACGCGACCAGCGCCATGGTCTCGGCGGAAACGTTTGCGGCTCCGCATCCGGTCGCCTACATCGCGAGCGGCGAGGACTTCCCCGACGCGCTCTCCGGTGGTGCGCTCGCCGCCGGCAGCATCAAGGGCGGTCCGGTGCTTCTCGCCACTCATGACACGCTTCCGGACCCGATCGCCACCGAACTCAGGCGCCTGAGTCCGACGAAGATCGTCGTGCTCGGGGGAACAGGAGCGATCGGGGACTCGGTGAGGGCTGCGCTCGCCACGATCGCACCGGTTACACCGCTCAGCGGCGCCGACCGGTACGCGACAAGCGCGGCCGTCGCGAACCAGTTCACGCCAGGCACGTCAGCCGCCTACGTCGCGGTCGGGACGTCCTTCGCAGACGGACTCGCGGCTGCGAGTGCCGCAGGCCATTTCAACGCCCCGGTGCTTCTCGTCGCTCCGCATGCGATTCCCGCCTCCATCGCCACTGCGCTCACTCGGCTGCAGCCGACCGCGATCATCGTGGTCGGCGGAACGGGCGCGATCGACAGCTCCGTTCAGGCAGCACTCGGCGCCTACGTGCACTGACCGGGTCGGATGCCCGACCAGTCGCCTCGGGTCGATCGCGCCAGTTACGCCCGGCACATTCCGCCGGAACGGGGGTTCATTCGTTCAACGTGCAGCGTACTGTCGGGGATCGACTCCGGCTGGGTGGTGGCCGAGCAGGCTACTCCTCGTCGAGGATCGAGTCCGGCTGAATGTCGATCTTCGCGCCCGTCAGCTTGGCAGCGAGACGCGCGTTCTGACCTTCTTTGCCGATGGCCAGCGAGAGCTGGTAGTCGGGAACGAGCGCGCGCACGGCCTTGATCGACTCGTCGATCACGAAGGCGCTCGTCACCTTCGCCGGTGAAAGCGCGCTCGCGACGAACGTGGCGAGGTCGGGCGAGTAGTCGACGATGTCGATCTTCTCGTTGTTCAGCTCGGCCGTCACGGCACGCACGCGCTGCCCGAGTTCGCCGATGCATGCACCCTTGGCGTTCACCCCGGGCTCGGTCGCCCGGACCGCGATCTTCGTGCGGTGCCCCGCCTCCCGGGCGAGCGAAACGATCTCGACGACACCGCTTGCGATCTCGGGAACCTCGAGCGCGAACAGCTTGCGTACGAGCGCGGGATGCGTGCGCGACACGGTGATCGACGGACCCTTGAGCCCCTTCGACACGCTGGTGACGTAGACGCGGATGCGCGAACCGTGCGTGTACTCCTCGCCCGGGACCTGCTCCTCCGGGGGAAGGATCGCCTCGACGCTGCCCAGGTCGACATGGATCATGCGCGGGTTCGGACCCTGCTGGATCACGCCGGCGACGATGTCGCCCTCACGACCGCGGAACTCCCCGAGAACGGCGTCGTCGGCGATGTCGCGGAGGCGCTGGTTGATCACCTGTTTGGCCGCGAACGCAGCAATGCGCCCGAAGTCGCTCGGGCTGTCCTCCGCCTCGCCGATGACGTTTCCGTCGTCGTCGAGTTCAGGAACGAAGACGGACACATGACCGGTCTTGCGATCGAGGTGGACACGCGCTGCGGGAGGCTGATCCGTGTGGCCGTGACGGTGGTCAGGCTGGTTGGTGTGCTTCAGATAGGCGGTCAGGATCGCCTGTTCGATGATCTGCACCAGCTCGTCGAAGGGGATCTCTCGTTCGCGTTCCATAAGACGCAAGACGCTGAGGTCGATGTCCATGCCGGCCTCCTCTATTCAGATTCTTGCCGCCGCGAACCGCGCGACGGACTCAGCTATCTACGGTACCCGATCGTGGGCCCTCCCGTAACGCTGGACAATCCCACCGTCGGGCGTACCGTGTGCGGAATGACGACCGAAGTTAAAGGCGCCGCACGATCTGCGGAGAACAATCCAGCCGTGCGGGCACTCGCCCGCGTCGGCAACGTCGCCGTCGGAGTGGTGCACATCCTCATCGGCGGCATCGCCATCAGCATCGCCTTCGGGTCCGGCGGCGAGGCCGACCAGTCCGGTGCCTTCACCCAGCTCATGCGCACACCCGGAGGGGTGTTCCTGATCTGGATCGTCGTCGTCGGCCTGCTGGCCCTCGGCCTCTGGGAGATCATCCAGACGATCGTTCCTCCGGGTGGAGACCCGAAGCGGCGCTGGGCCCGGCGGCTGAAGGAGGCGTCGAAGGCCGTCGTCTATTTCGCGCTCGCGTGGGTGGGAATCGTGGTGGCCCTGGGCGGCTCGTCGAATTCCGCGTCGTCCACCTCGTCGACGAGTGCGAAGATCCTCAGCACCCCTGGCGGTGTCTTCCTGATCGTCCTGATCGGCCTCGTCGTGTTCGCGATCGGCGTGGGGTACGTGGTGCGTGGGGCGCGGAAGAGCTTCGCCCGCGACATCCAGATGCCTCCCGGCGCGGCAGGAGACGCGACAATGACCCTCGGTGTGGTCGGCTACATCGCCAAGGGCATCGCCCTGGGGATCGTCGGCGTTCTCTTCGTCGTCGCCGGCGTGACGGTCGACCCCTCGAAGGCCAACGGGCTGGATGGGGCGATCCTGACCCTGCGACAGCTCCCGTTCGGCCCCGTCATCCTCTTCCTGGTCGCCGTCGGGCTCATCGCATACGGCGTGTACTACTGCGTGCGGGCGTTCGTCGTCCGGCTCTGACCGGGCACGCTCAGCGCGAGAGGAGGCCGGGCACTTCGGCCACGGGAACCTGGGTGCGCTCGTTCGTGCGGCGATCCCATACCTCGACGACGCCGTCGGCCGCGCTCCGGCCGACGATCACGATCTTCGGTACGCCGATGAGTTCTGCGTCGCCGAACTTCACCCCGGGTGAGACCTTCGGGCGGTCGTCGAACAGCACGTCGAGCCCATTGCCCTCGAGCGAGGCGGTGAGCGCTTCGGCGACCTCGAACACGACGGGCTCACGGCCCGCAGCCACCACGTGCACGTCGAACGGAGCGACCGACGCGGGCCAGATCAGCCCGTTGTCGTCGTTGTTGAGTTCGGCGATGATGGCGAGGATGCGCGTCACGCCGATGCCGTACGACCCCATCGTCACCGTGACGAGTTTGCCGTTCTCGTCGAGCACCTTCAGCCCGAGCGCTTCGGCGTACTTGCGGCCCAGCTGGAACACGTGGCCGATCTCCATGCCACGGGCGAGCTCGACCGGGCCGGAGCCGTCGGGCGCGGGATCGCCCGCGTGCACCTCGGCGACCTCGACCGTGCCGTCGTTCGAGAAATCGCGGCCAGCGACCAGCCCGAACACGTGGTGCCCTTCTTCGTTCGCGCCGGTGATCCAGCCGGAACCGTCGACCACCCGGGGGTCGACGAGGTAGCGGATGCCCGTGCTCGCGTCTTCGCCGAGCACCGGGCCGAGCGCAGACCAGGGCCCGATGTAGCCCTTGATCAGCCCGCGGTTCGCCAGGAAGTCCTCGGGCGTCGCCGGCTCGACCTCTGCAGGCGCGAAGGCGACCTCGGCACGCTTGAGGTCGACCTCGCGGTCGCCGGGAAGGCCGACGACGAGGAGCTCGCGATGTCCGTCGAGGTGTGTGAGGGCGAGCACGACGTTCTTGAGCGTGTCCGCTGCAGTCCACGCCCGGCCGTCCGGACGCGGGTGTTTCTCGTTCGCGAGGTCGACCAGGGTCTGGATCGTCGGGGTGTCCGGGGTCTCGAGCACCTCGGCCGGTGTCAGCTTCTCGTAGGAGCGGGCCGGTGGCGCAATCGTGGTGAACGCTTCGACGTTCGCCGCGTATCCGCCGGCGGACCGGACGAAAGTGTCCTCGCCGACCGGGGTCGGGTGCAGGAACTCCTCGCTGCGGGAGCCTCCCATGGCGCCGGCGTCGGCCTGCACGATCACGTATTCGAGTCCGAGACGGCTGAAGATGCGCTCGTAGGCGTCGCGCTGCGCCATGTAGCTCACATCGAGCCCCTCGTCCGTGTAGTCGAACGAGTAGGCGTCTTTCATCGTGAATTCGCGCCCGCGGAGCAGACCGGCGCGGGGCCGTGCCTCGTCGCGGTACTTGTCCTGGATCTGGTAGATCGACAGCGGCAGGTCTTTGTAGCTGGAATACAGGTCTTTCACGAGGAGGGTGAAGACCTCTTCGTGGGTCGGGGCGAGGAGGTAGTCGCCTCCCTTGCGGTCCTTGAGCCGGAAGATGCCGTCGCCGTACTCCTCCCAGCGGCCGGTCGCCTCATACGGCTCGCGCGGCAGGAGGGCAGGGAAATGCACCTCGTGCGCCCCGGCGGCCCGCATCTCTTCGCGGATGATCTGTTCGATCTTCCCCTTCACCCGCAATCCGAGCGGGAGCCACGCGAAGATGCCCGGTGACTGGCGGCGGATATAGCCGGCCCGCACGAGCAGCCGGTGACTGGTCACCTCGGCGTCAGACGGGTCTTCACGAAGGGTGCGGAGGAAGTAATTCGACAGGCGTGTTGGCACCGTTCCATGTTAGAGGGCGGCGACCGGCGCTTCGCACGGCGATCAGGCCACCGGATGCCCGAGAGCCTTCTCCACGGCCGCCGCGATGAGCTCCTGGCCGGCCGGGGTCGGGTGCACGTCGTCGGACTGCATCATCCCGGGCCGGCCGGAGAGGGGCTGGCCGATATCCAGCGCGTACCCGCCGACGGCAGCGACGGCCTGCACGACGTCGAGGTCGATGCTGTTCAGCTGCGGCGGCACACTCTTGTCGTTCCAGACCGGGCTCACCGCGAAGATCTCGGCACGCGGCACGGCAGCATGCAGGGCGCGGATGGTCGCAGCGGTCTCGCCGGCGATCATCTCGTCATCGCTGCCCAGGTCGTTGCTGCTCCCCGACACGAGCACGATGGAGGGGTTGAGCCGCACAGCGACCGCGACCTGGTCGGCGAACGTGTCGCCGTTGTTGCCTGCCGTCACGAATCCTGAACCGTCACTGGCAAGGTTGGTGAGGCGCCAGCCGTTCTGGCGTGCGAGCAGGGACGGCCACGCCTGGCTCGGGTCGAGGCCGTGGCCTTCCATGATCGAATCACCGATGGCCACGACGACCGGGCCGTCAGGGCCGGCATCGGTCGTGTGCGCGACGACCTTCGGCGAGCTGGTGGCACTCACGTCGCCGATGGCCAGCGACACGGCGACGACGAGCGCACCGGCCGCCAGGGCAGCCGGGGTCCTCGCCCGCCGCATACGCATGGCGACAGGATACGCAACCGTCCCTCTGATCGTCTATGCGATCCCTATGGAACTGATTGGTGCGATCGCCCTCAGTTCGCGCCGACGGAGACGACGGGCTCCCCGCTCGTCACGTCGGGCATCTCGGCCGCAAGCCGGTTGGCCTCCGCGATGAGGGTGGCCACGATCTCCGACTCCGGGACAGTCTTGATGACTTCGCCCTTGACGAAGATCTGGCCTTTGCCGTTGCCGGAGGCCACGCCCAGGTCGGCCTCACGTGCCTCGCCCGGGCCGTTGACGACGCATCCCATGACCGCGACGCGCAGCGGGACACTCATGCCTTCGAGCCCGCTCGTGACGTCGTTGGCGAGCTTGTAGACGTCGACCTGCGCGCGCCCGCAGCTCGGGCAGGAGACGATCTCCAGCTTGCGCTCGCGGAGGTTCAGCGACTGCAGGATCTGCAGGCCGACCTTGACCTCCTCGGCCGGCGGCGCGGACAGGGAGACGCGGATGGTGTCGCCGATCCCCTCGGAGAGCAGGATCCCGAAGGCGGTCGCAGACTTGATCGTGCCCTGGAAGCTCGGGCCCGCCTCGGTGACGCCGAGGTGCAGCGGCCAGTCGCCGCGTTCGGCCAGCAGGCGGTAGGCCTTGACCATCACGATCGGGTCGTTGTGCTTGACCGAGATCTTGAAGTCGTGGAAGTCGTGCTCCTCGAACAGGCTCGCCTCCCAGACCGCCGACTCGACGAGAGCTTCTGGCGTCGCCTTGCCGTACTTCTCCAGAAGGCGCGGGTCGAGGGAACCGGCGTTGACGCCGATGCGGATGGACACTCCGGCCTCTTTGGCACGGCGGGCGATCTCGCCGACCTGGTCGTCGAACTTGCGGATGTTGCCCGGGTTCACGCGCACTCCCGCGCACCCGGCGTCGATGGCCGCGTAGACGTAGTTCGGCTGGAAGTGGATGTCGGCGATCACGGGGATCTGGCTCTTCTTGGCGATGATCGGAAGCGCCTCGGCATCGTCACGGCTGGGGACCGCGACACGCACGATGTCGCATCCGGATGCCGTGAGCTCCGCGATCTGCTGGAGCGTCGCGTTGATGTTCGGTGTCGGCGTCGTCGTCATGGACTGCACGCTGATCTGTGCGTCGCCTCCGACGAGGACCTTGCCGACTCTGATCTGCCGTGACTTCCGTCGCGGTGCGAGGACTTCGGGAACTTTGGGCATTCCGAGATTGATAGCAGCCACGATTGCAATCCTATGCTCGTCCGCCGGGAGCGCGATGGGAGTGCGCTCCGAGCGGTCACTAGCCGAAGAGGTTGACGGGGTTGACGATGTCCGCGTAGATCAGGAGCAGGCTCATGCCGCCCAGGACGACGACGACAGCCATGGTCAGCGGCATCAGCTTCGCCATGTCGACGGGACCCGGGTCACGCCGTTTGAAGAGCTTCGCCCAGCTCCGGCGGATGCCCTCCCATAGCGCCCCGGCGATGTGGCCGCCGTCGAGCGGCAGCAGCGGGATCAGGTTGAACACGAACAGCGCGATGTTCAGCGAGGCGAGCAGGCCGATCATCGTGTAAACCTTGTCGACGACCGGAACATTGTTGAGCGCGGTGAGCTCCCCTGCCGCACGTCCGACCCCGACCACGCTGATCGGGCCGTTGGGGTCGCGCGGGCCGGAGCCGAAGGCGGCGTTCCAGACGCCGACCATACGCTGCGGGAGGTCGACGATCATGCCGCCGACCGCGCCGATCTGGGTGCCGACCGCGGGGAGCACCGCCGTCGGCGGCTGCTGGACGAGTTCACGCAGCGGACCGATTCCGACGAAACCGGCCTCGGTGGTCAGGGATGCGCCGCTCGCGTTCTTCTTTACGGCGCCCTGTGCGTCCGTCACGTACTTCTTCGTCGTGGCGGGGGTGACCGTCACAGTCTGCTTCGCTCCGTTGCGCTCGATGACGACGGCCAGTGGCGTGCCCGCGGACTTCTGGATGATCGCGGTCGACTGGTCCCAGCTGGTGATCGCTGTCCCGTCGATGCTCACGATGCGGTCGCCCGGGCGGATGCCCGCGGCGTATGCCGGTGCGGCAGGGTCAGTGGGAGCGCACTTCTGGTTCGTCGCCGTCGGCGAAATCAGGCAGGTGTTAACCGTGGCGACGGTCGTGCTGTTCTGGGCGGTGCCGAAGCCGCAGAGCAGCACAGCGAACAACGCGATGCCGATGAGGAGGTTCATCACCGGCCCGCCGAGCATGATGACGATGCGCTTGGCGACCGGGAGGCGGTAGAAGGCGCGGCTGTCTTCGCCTGCTGCGATGGTCTGCGCGCTCTGCTCGCGCGCATCCTGCACCATGTTCTGCATGAAGCCGGTGGTCGCGTCGCGTGCGCCCGCGCCGTCTTTGCCCGGGGGGAACATGCCGATCATCGAGATGTAGCCGCCGAGCGGGATCGCCTTGACGCCGTACTGGGTCTCGCCCTTGCGGAACGAGAAGAGCGTCTTGCCGAACCCGATCATGTACTGGGTGACCTTGACGCCGAACAGCTTCGCCGGCACGAGGTGCCCGATCTCGTGCAGACCGATCGACAGGGCGAGGCCGACCACCATGATGGCGACGCCGAGGATGAAGAGAAGCACGGATTCCACGCGGCAACACTACCGCCGCCCACCTTGGAACCACCCGACCGTTCCCTGTGCGCCCCGGCATGTCCTCGAGCACAGGAAAAGACATGCCATTTCTCAAAAATGGGATGCTTTTCCCTGTGCTCGGCGGATGGAGCGAGCGGGGGTCAGTGGGCGGCGATGAGGCGGTCGGCCTCGGCGCGCGCCCAGAGCTCGGCGAAGGCCAGCGTCTCGCGGGTGAGAACCGGTTCCGGGGTGTGGGCGTCGACGACGCGCTCGACCGTGTCGAGGATGTCGAGGTAGCCGATGCGGCCGGCGTGGAACGCCGTGACCGCCTGCTCGTTTGCCGCATTGAACACAGCGGGATAGGTGCTGCCCGCGGTGCCGACGCGCTTGGCCAGTGCGACAGCCGGGAAGGCTTCGGCGTCGAGCGGTTCGAACGTCCACGCGTGGGCCGCCGACCAGTCGAGCGGAACGCCGACGCCCGCGACGCGGTTCGGCCAGTCCAAGCCGAGCGAGATCGGCAGGCGCATGTCGGGCGGTGACGCCTGGGCGATCGTCGAGCCGTCGACGAACTCCACCATCGAGTGGACGACGGACTGCGGATGCACCGTCACCTCGATGCGCTCGTACGGCACGTCGAACAGCACGTGCGCTTCGATCACCTCGAGGCCCTTGTTCACGAGGGTCGACGAGTTCGTCGTCACCACAAGGCCCATGTCCCAGGTCGGATGGGCGAGCGCTTCGGCCGGCGTCACATCGCGGAGCGAATCGCGGCTGCGCCCGCGGAACGGGCCCCCGGATGCGGTGAGCACCAGCCGCGCGACCTCAGCTGCCGTGCCGGAACGCAGCGCCTGCGCGATCGCGGAATGCTCGGAGTCGACCGGCACGATCTGGCCCGGCTGTGCAATCCGTGTCACGAGCTCGCCGCCGACGATGAGCGACTCCTTGTTCGCGAGCGCAAGGGTTCGCCCGCTTTCGAGCGCGGCGAGCGTCGGCCCCAGGCCCACCGATCCGGTGATGCCGTTGAGCACGACGTCGGCGTCGACGGAGCGCACCAGCCGCTCGGCGTCTTCGGCTCCGAGCGCGGTGTCCGCGACACCGAACTCGGTCGCCTGCTCCGCGAGGAGTTCGGTGTTCGTGCCGGCCGCGAGGCCGACCACGGAGAACCGCTCACGGTTGGCGCGGATGACGTCGAGGGCCTGCGTTCCGATCGACCCGGTCGAACCGAGAATCACTACCCTGCGCACAGGGCCCATGCTACTTCGCTAGTGCGTGCTCTTCACGATGTCGATCACGAACACCATGGTGTCGGTGCCCTTGATGTCGCCGTTGCCCTTGGAGCCGTAGCCGTCGGCCGGCGGGATGATCACGATGACCTGCGAACCGACCTTCTGGCCTTCGAGCGCCTTGGTGAAGCCGGGCACGAAGCCGGTGACGGGTCCGCTGTAGACCCCGCGGCCCCAGCTCTGGTCGAAGACCTTGCCGGTGCGCCAGAGCACGCCCTGGTACTGGAGCGAGATCGTGTCGGTCGACTTGACGACGGCGCCATCGCCCTGCTTGAGCAGCGCGATCTTCGTCGTGGTCGGCGGAGCCGTCTTCGGGATGGTGACGGTCGGCTGGCCGATGCTCGACAGCTTCACCGTCGGGAACCCTGCGGTCGGCGCGACGGCCTTGCCGTTGGCGCGGGTCGGCACCACGTCGACGACGTCTGCGACGAAGACGACCGTGTCGGTCGCCTTGAGGCCGAGGCTGGAGGTGTTTGCGCTGCCGAACGAATCTTTCACCGTGGAGGTCGTGACGACGCGCGAACCGACGGGCACGCACTCGATCGTGCGCACGAGGCCGGGAACGTACTGGGTGTCGTCGACGACGATCGGCACAGGGCTGGTCTTGTCGAACCCACTCGCGCTGAGCAGCTTGCCCGTCGTGCCGTTGTAGGCGGCGAGCGCGATGTCGACCGTGCTCGCCGGCTTGACGTCAGAGCCGGAGCCCTTGATGACGACGGTGCGCTCGGTCGAGGTCGCCTTCAGCGGCGTGGAGAACTTCACCGTGGGCGTTGCGCGGAAGTCGCCGGTCACGGAGACCGACTTGGAGGTCGAGCCCGACGGGGTGCTCACGCACTTCGCGCCGGATGCCGCTGCGGTGGTCGAGGTCGGCGTCGGGGAACCCGAGCTGCAGGCCGCGAGGGCGAGGATGGCGCCGGCGGCGACGATCAGGGAGAGGGTTTTGCGCACGGGATCACTTTCGAAAGACAGATGGTGTGTTGCCCAGTCTGACCTATCCGGCTTTGCCCAAGCTGACAGCGGTCTTAACACCTCCTGACCATTCACCGGTTCCGGCGCTCGGTGACGAGCCCGAAACACGACCGACCTACGATGGACCGTATGACTCGTGACTTCTCCGTACCTCAGGCCCGCAAGCTCGTCACCGCCCTTCCCGGTCCGCGGTCGATCGCCCTGCAGGAACGGCGGGTCGCCTCTGTCAGCCGGGGTGCCGGGACGCTGGCGAACATCTATATGGAGAGCGGCTCCGGCGCGATCCTGGTCGACGTCGACGGCAACCGGCTCATCGACCTGGGCTGCGGAATCGGCGTGACGACCATCGGGCACGCCCACCCGAAAGTGGCGGCCGCCGCCGCCGAACAGGCGGCGAAGCTGACACACACGCTCTTCACGGTCACGCCGTATGAGAACTACGTGCGCGTCGCCGAGAAGCTTGCCCAGATCACCCCGGGCGACTTCGAGAAGCACTCGATCCTCGTCAACTCAGGGGCCGAGGCAGTCGAGAACGCCGTGAAGATCGCCCGCAAGTTCACGGGCCGACGCGCCATCGCATCCCTCGACCACGCGTTCCACGGACGCACGAACCTCACGATGGCGATGACCTACCGGCCGTGGCCGGAGCGTGCCGGCATGGGCCCCTTCCCCGGCGAGCTCTACAGCGTGCCGATCAGCTACCCGTTCCGCGACCCGGAGGGCATGACGGGCGAAGAAGCCGCAGAACGCACCATCGACTACATCAACACCCATATCGGGGCGACCGAGCTCGCAGCGCTCTTCGTCGAGCCGATCCAGGGCGACGGTGGCATCATCATCCCGGCCCCCGGCTTCTTCCGCAGGCTGAGCGAGTTCTGCACAGAGAACGGCATCGTCTTCGTCGCCGACGAGATCCAGGCCGGCATCGGGCGCACCGGCACGTGGTACTCGATCGAGCACCACGGTGTCGTCCCCGATCTGGTCACGAGTGCGAAGGGCATCGCCGGCGGGTTCCCGCTCGCCGCGGTCACCGGCCGCGCGGAGATCATGGATGCGGTCCAGCCCGGCGGCATCGGCGGCACCTTCGGGGGCAACCCCGTCTCGACAGCCGCAGCCCTCGCCGTCTTCGAGGTGATCGAGAGCGAAGGCCTGCTCGCCGAAGCGCAGCGCGTCGAGCGCGCCCTCCTCGCCCGCATCGGCGACTGGGCGGAGCGGTTCGCCGTCGTCGGGGAGGTCAGGGGCAAGGGCGCGATGTTCGGCGTCGAGCTCGTGCACCCCGGCACGAAGAAGCCGAACCCGGAGGCGCTGACGGCGGTGCTGAAGCATGCGACCTCGAACGGCGTGATCGCCCTCGACGCCGGCAGCTGGGACAGCGTGCTGCGCATCATGCCGTCGGTGGTCATCAGCGAGGAACTCATCGGCGACGCGGCGACCGTCATCGAAGAGGCTCTCGCGCGGTTCAACTGATCCGGCCGGGCATGGGACTGCGCGGCAGGACTTCCACGGCGATCGGCGCTGTGGCTGCGGCGATCGCCGTCGTCATGACGGTCGGTGCTGCGCCGGCGGTCGCCGCATCCGATCCTCCCTTCCATCCCGGGCTGATCATCAGCGACGATTCGTTCTACAACGTGCAGTCGATGTCGGCGAGCGACATCCAGGACTTCCTCGAAGCGCGTGCATGCATCCCGAAAGACACGTCGCCGTGCCTGGCCGACTACACGACGGACAGCCGGAGCATCCCTGCGCAGGGTCCTGGCCACTGCGACGCGATCAAGGGCCGCCGCGACGAGGAGGCCAGCAGCATCATCGAGCGCGTGGCGGTGGCCTGCGGCATCAACCCGCAGGTACTGCTGGTGCTCCTCCAGAAGGAGCAGTCGCTGCTGACCGCGCCGAGTGCGTCGGGCTACGCGAAAGCGACCGGGTACGCGTGCCCCGACACCGCCGCCTGCGATACGAAGTACCGCGGATTCTTCAACCAGGTGTACCGCGCCGCGTGGCAGTTCCGTGAATACACCCTCCACCCGAACGAATGGCACTATCGCGTCGGCCGAGTGCCCATCCAGTACCACCCCGACAAGGCCTGCGGCGCGAGCACCGTGCACATCCGGAACCAGGCGACCGCCAACCTCTACAACTACACGCCGTACCAGCCCAACGCGGACACCGTCGCCCACCCGAAAGGTCCGGCAGGCGCATGCTCGACCTTCGGCAACCTCAACTTCTCGCGGATCTTCAACCAATGGTTCGGCTCGCCGCTCACCGTGCGGTTCTCCGACTGGCTCCCGTCATGCCTGAACTATGCCGGCGGTCACGATTGTCCGTCTGACCGGCCCTTCGACCTGCCAGCTGTGTGAGACAACCGCTGAGATCATTCCGCCACGGGAATACAAATATCGCTACGCTCGATGACGTGACGGAAATCGAACCCGATGGCGGGACGACGGAGGCCCCCCGGCGCCCCGGCTTCCTCTACCTGTTCATCCGCACCGTCGTCGCGCCTATCGCCCGCCTGGTCTACCGCCCCACCGTCATCGGGCGCAAGAACGTTCCGCGCACGGGGCCGGTGATCCTCGCCAGCAACCACCTGTCGTTCATCGACTCGGTCGCCATCCCCCTGATGGCGCCCCGCCGGGTGCAGTTCCTGGCCAAGTCGCACTATTTCACCGGCACCGGCTTCAAGGGCGCGATTTCTCGGGCCTTCTTCACGGCGATCGGTGCCGTCGGAGTGGAACGCGGCGCAGGTCAGGCCGCGCAGGATGCGCTCGACCAGAGCAAGCGCATCCTCGACACGGGCGCAGCGTTCGCCCTGTACCCCGAGGGGACCCGTTCACTCGACGGCCGGCTGTACAAAGGACGTACCGGCATCGCGTGGCTCGCACTCACCACCGGCGCCCTGGTCGTTCCCGTCGGCCTGGTCGGCACCAACGAACTCCAGCCGGTCGGAACCCGCGTGCCGCGCGTGCGTCCGATCACCATCACGTTCGGCAAACCCATCGATCTCACGCACTACGGGAGCGCGGATTCCGGCCGGGCCCGTCGCCAGGCGACCGATGAGGTGATGGCGGCCATCCACGCCCTCACGGGGCAGGAACTGGCGAATAAGTACAACGAGGCTCCGCCGTCGACCACGGTCGAACGCGTCAGGCGGGCACTGCCGCACGAACGCCTGTAGCGGGCGCCCGACCGGTCGTCATTCGTCGCCCTTGGCACGGTAGGTCCGCGCCTTCTGGCGGTTGCCGCACACGCCCATGCTGCACCAGGTGCGGGAACCGTTCTTCGACCGGTCGTAGAACGCCCAGCGGCAGTCGTCGGCCGCGCAGAGCTTCACCCGGCCCATGGACCCCTGGATGCTCAGCACCACCGACGAGGCGACGGCTGCCTCGGCGGCCGTGCGCGCGCGCAGCGATACGACCCGATCGCTGCAGGTCGTCTCGAGCTCGAGGCTCGGCAGCGAAGGGCTGCCGCCCCCGAGGAACGAGCGGAGGGCATCCCTCACCGACCGGGCCTCTTCGGGGTCGCCGGCGCTCACAGCGCGCTCGGAGCACCAATTCTCGAAGGCGGCGGGGTCGTCGAGCACGTCGGTGCCCTCGTCGAGGTCGAGCGTGTTGACGAACGCGACAAGCAGGTCGGCGCCCAGTTCTGGCTCCCGGAGCTCGTCTTCATTCGTACGCATATAACCATTGTAACCCGATAGCAGGTTAGTTAGTATTGTAACTACCGAAAAGGTTTTGCAGGTTACATCGCTGTAGGAGGACACCATGCATCCGCTCGCACTCTGGCTCATCAACTCGTCGCAGTTCCGTGAACGCGACGACGACGACCGCATGCTGAGGCGCCAGCGCGAAGCGCGCGGCCGAGACTTCGACGTCGCGCGCGACGGTCGCTGGGCAGCGGCCATGCGCCGCTGGTCAGAAGAGGATGCGGCAGCAGCCGCGGCGCCCGCCACCAGGGTGGCGACGAGCGCGCCCGCCACCGTGGAGTGCGCCACGGCGTGACCTGGGCCGGGGGCCGGGTCAGACGAGCACGTAGGTCTCGGGCTCGTGGCCGACGGGAAAGTTCACCGACGCCGCGATGAAGCACTTCTCTGCGGCCTCGCGGTGGATGGCCCTGGCCGTCTCGAGCATCCCCTCATCCAGGACCGTCACGCGCGGGCGCAGCGTGACGCTGGTGAAGTGGCCGCCCCCGTTGCCGGTCTCCTCCATGAGGCCCGTCGCGTCGTCCGAATAGGCGACGACGACCACGCCGTGATTGGTCGCCACGTGCAGGTAGCTGAGCATGTGGCACTGGCTGAGTGCGCTCAGCAGCATCTCCTCCGGGTTCCACCGATCCCGGTCGCCGAAGAACACGCGGTCCGACGAACCGGAGATCTCATGTTTGCCGACCGCCGTCACGATGTGATCGCGGCCGTAGGCGCGGTACGCGCTCGTTCCGGTGCCCCGATTGCCCGTCCATTCGACGGAGACCTCGTAGTGGTGTGCGTTCTTCATGATCCGATTCTGTCAGCAGCGGCCCCGGGCTAAACTTTCCCATCATGACTGAAACGCTGAGCACCGCTGCGTCCTCGGACGCCCCCGTCGTCTCCATCCCCCAGGAGCGCCGCATCGTCACGGCGATCCCCGGCCCCCGATCGCAGGCACTGCATGAGCGACGGCTGGCCGTCGTCCCGTCGGGTGTCTCATCCGTTCTGCCCGTCTACATCGCCAAGGCGAGCGGTGCCATCCTCGTCGACGTCGACGGAAACCAGTTCGTCGACTTCGGCGCCGGTATCGGCGTGACGACGATCGGCCACACGGAGAAGGCCGTCGTCGAAGCTGCAGCGTCGCAGCTCCAGGACGTCATCCACACCCTGTTCACGGTCACGCCGTACGAGGAGTACGTGCGCGTCGCCGAGCTGCTCGCCGAGCACACTCCCGGCGACCACGCCAAGAAGACCGTACTCGTCAACTCGGGTGCGGAAGCCGTCGAGAACGGCGTCAAGATCGCCCGCAAGTACACCGGGCGCCGCGGCGTCGCCGTGCTCGACCACGCCTATCACGGGCGCACCAACCTCACGATGGCCATGAACTTCAAGGCGATGCCGTACGGCTCCGGGTTCGGACCGTTCGCCGGCGACGTCTACCACGCCCCCAGCTCCTACCCCTACCACGACGGGCTCACCGGGGCCGAGGCCGCGGCCCGCACGATCGGCTACCTCGAGAAGATCGTCGGCGCTGCCGACCTCGCCTGCCTCGTCGTCGAGCCCATCCAGGGTGAGGGCGGCTTCATGGTTCCCGCCGACGGCTACCTGCCGGCGCTCCAGGAGTGGTGCACCGCCAACGGCATCGTGTTCATCGCCGACGAGATCCAGAGCGGCATGGCACGCACGGGCGCCTACTACGCCAGCGAGCACTTCGGCCTCGTGCCCGACCTCGTGCTGAGCGCGAAGGGCATCGCGGGCGGGCTCCCCCTGGCCGCCGTCACGGGCCGTGCCGAGATCATGGATTCCTCCCACCCGGGCGGGCTGGGCGGCACCTTCGGCGGCAACCCCGTCGCCGCAGCCGCAGCCGTCGCCGTCTTCGAGGAGATCGAGCGCGGCAACCTGCTCGCCGAGGGTCGCCGCATCGAGGAGGCCCTCAAGCCCGCACTGCTCGACCTGCAGGAGAAGTACGACATCATCGGCGACGTACGCGGAATCGGCGCGATGCTCGCAATCGAACTCGTGCAGCCCGGCACCGCCTATTCGTCGAAGAAGCCCAACGCGGCGGCTGTCACCGCGATCGCCGCCTACGCGGCGCAGCACGGCCTGCTCGTGCTCACCGCGGGCACCTACGGCAACGTCCTGCGGTTCCTGCCGAGCCTCGCCGTCACCAACGAGCTGATCGCCGACGCCGTCTCGGTGCTCGACGACGCCTTCGCCGCCCTGTGACGCTGGGAACGGCGCCGCGCGGAACCTTCACAGGCGACGAAGCGGTCGAACTCGCCGTCGTCGAACGGGGCGGATTCGCCGAATCGCGGCATCTCGGGTCGGCGATCGTGCTCGGCCGCGACGGTGCCGTCGTGCGTGCGCTCGGCAACCCCCGCGCGCTGATCTTCCCGCGCTCGAGCATGAAGCCGTTCCAGGCGATCGCGGTCATGGGCGCCGGCGTGCCGCTCGACGGCCCGGGCGCCGTGCTCGCGACAGCCAGCCATGGGGGGACGCCCGCGCATCTCTCTGTCGTGCGGGGGCTGCTGGCTCAGGCACAGCTCCCTGAGACGGGGCTGCAGTGCCCGCGGGACTGGCCGCTCGACCCACACGCACGCGAAGACCTCATCCGTGCGGGCGAGACGAAACAGCGGCTGTTCATGAACTGCTCGGGCAAGCACGCAGCCATGCTGCTCGCCTGTGTGGCGAACGGATGGCCGACCGACACCTACCTGGACCCGCAGCACCCGCTGCAGGTGCGCATCCGCGAGACCGTCGAACGCCTGACCGGTGAGAAGGTCGCCGCCACTGCGGTCGACGGCTGCGGCGCCCCCGTCTACGCGATGTCCCTCGAAGCGCTCGCCCGCGGCATCCAGCGGATCGCGACCGCGTCGGACGGCTCGCCGTTCGCGCTCTACCGCAACGCGGCGATCCTCAAGAGCGCCGTTCTCGCCGACGGGTGGGCCATCGACGGACCCGGCCGGGCGAACACGGTCGTCATCGACCGCCTCGGTGTCTTCGCGAAGCTCGGCGCTGAGGGCGTCATGGTGATGGCCGCCGCCGACGGCACGACCGTGGCCCTCAAAGTGCTCGACGGCAGCCTGCGCGCCGCGTCGATCGTCGCTCTCCGGCTCCTCGTCGACGCCGGCGCGGTCACGGCGGCCGACGTCGACGCGCTCACGCCGGAGCTCGACCTCGCGGTGCTCGGAGGCGGCGCACCCGTCGGATCGATCACTGCGTCCTACCCCGCCTAGCCGTATTGACCTAGCCCACCAGCCGACGAGCACACCAGCCGTCGAGCCCAGGAAAAGTCACCCTAAAACTCAGGTGGTTTCTAGTTCCTAGCGCAACACCTCAATCGTGTGGGGTGTGTTGTGACGACGAAGTTTGCGTGGGAGACACGGGCGTTGGCTTATCGGGGGTTGCTGAGGGGCGAGTCGGCTTTGTCGGTCGGGTCGCGGCTGGGTGTCGCAGGAACGACGGTGAATAGTTGGGCCAGATTGGCTGGCATGGAGATCGTGGATGGCCGCAATGGCGGCATCGCAGTCGTCGACGTGGGTCGGCAGGTGGCGGGTTCCTCAGCCCGGTCGTATCGGCGGTTGACGCTCGCGGATCGGTCGTTCATTCAGGCAGCCCTGTCATTGCCTGAGCCGTTGGGGGTGCGGGCGATCGCGCGTGAGCTCGGGGTTCACCCGTCGACGGTGTCGCGGGAGATCCAGGCGCATCAGGTGCGGCATTGGGAGGCCCAGCATTACGACGCGGAGGTCGCTCACTATCGTGCGCTCCGGCGACGGCCTCGGACTCGGCCGGGGAAGCTTGCCGATCCGGTGTTGCGGTCCGAGGTCGTGTCACGCTTGAACCTGAAGTTCTCGCCGCAGCAGGTCGCCGGCGAGTTGAGGGTGGTGTTCCCAGACCGGGCGGAGATGCAGGTGTCCCACGAAACGATCTACCAGGCCTTGTATGTCCAGGGCCGCGGGGCGTTGCGGCACGAGTTGACGGTCGTCAAAGCGCTCCGGACGGGCAGAACCGGCCGGGTTCCGCAGTCGAAGCTGCCCGCCCGCACCAACCGGCCCTGGTTGGACGGGGCGCGTCTGACGGATCGTCCCGCGGAGGTGAATGACCGGGCCGTTCCCGGGCATTGGGAAGGCGATCTTGTTGTCGGCCCGGGCAACTCCGGCATCGTCACTCTCGTTGAACGGCAAACCCGGTATGTGTTGCTGGGGCGGCTGCCCGGGATGCGCGACAGTTGCACGGTCACCGATGTCCTGGCCGGCATGATCGAAGGGCTCCCGGCGGAGCTGACGAAAACGATCACCTGGGACCAGGGCAGCGAGATGGCCGGCCATCGAGCGTTCACGGTCAAGACCGGTTGCCCGGTGTTCTTCTGTGATCCGCACTCGCCCTGGCAGCGTGGCAGCAATGAGAACACCAACGGCCTGATCCGCGATTTCTACCCCAAGGGCACGAACTTCAACGACGTGACCGATGACGACCTCGCCGAAACCCAACGCCTCCTCAACATCCGTCCCCGCAAAACCCTCGACTACCGCAGCCCACATGCCATGCTGAACCAACTAATCAACGGTGTTGCGCTGACAACCTGAAGCCACCTCAGTAATAGGGTGACTTTTCCTGTGCTCGTTCGGTGTGCTAGCGGACGCGCGCGAGTCGCCTCGCGCGTGCGGCACCGGTGATCTGGGTGATCAGCACGACGAGGATCGTCAGGATGAACACCGCGGATGCGATCACGTTCGCCTGCGCGGGAATGCCGCGCGACGCCGCGATGTAGATGTACATCGGGAACGTCGTCACAGCACCGGCGTTGAAGTTCGTGATGATGAAGTCGTCGAAGCTGAGGGAGAAGGACAGCAGGGCGGCGGCCGCGATCCCCGGCAGGAGCAGCGGGAACGTGATACGCCAGAACACAGCGTTCGGCGAACCGTAGAGGTCACGGCCGGCCTCCTCGAGTGCCGGGTCAAGGCTCGCCACACGCGCCTTCACCGTCACGACGACGAAGCTGATGCAGAACATCACGTGGGCGATGATGATCGTGCCGAAGCCCTTGTTCACGGCGAGGCTGAGGAACTGCGCCGCGAGGCCGGCACCCAGCACGACCTCGGGGCTCGCCATCGGCAGGAACAGCAGAAGGCTCGTCTGCGAGCGGAACCGGAAGCGGTAACGCATGAGGGCGATCGCGATCATGGTGCCGAGTGCTGTAGCGATCACGGTCGAGACGACCCCGATGACGATGCTCGCCGTGAAGGCGTCGCAGATCCCCGGCGCATCGCAGACATTGGTCCAGTTTCGGAGGGTGAAGCCACGCCAGGCGATGTTGTTCTTGAGTGCGTCGTTGAACGAGAAGATGAACGTGTAGACGATCGGGATGAGCAGGAACGCGAGCGCGAGGAACGCATAGGTGGCCAGTCCGAACCCCCGGAAACGGAAACGGGTGCGTCTCACAGCAGGTCCTCCGTTCCGCTGCGCTTTACATAGAATCCGACGATCACGAGGATGACCGCCATGAGGATGACCGACATGGCCGCAGCCGCCGGATAGTTCTGCAGCACCAGGAAGTTGCTCTCGATGACGTTGCCCATCATGGAGGTGTCCGCGCTGCCCAGGAAGTCCTGCGACGCGTTGATGTAGTCGCCGGCCGCCGGGATGAACGTGAGCAGGGTGCCGGACACGATGCCGGGCATCGACAGCGGGATGGTGATCTTGCGGAAGGTCGTGAACGCCCCGGCATACAGGTCGGAGCCCGCTTCGAGCAGCCGGGTGTCCAGCCGTTCGAGCGTCGAATACAGCGGCAGGGTCATGAACGGGATGAAGTTGTAGGTCAGGCCGAAGATCACCGAGAACGGCGTGCCCGTGAGGTGCGCGTCCGGCGGAAGGATCGAGAGCGCCTTGAGCGAGCTCGTGAACCAGGAGTCGTCGGAGAGCAGCTGCTTCCAGGCGAGCGTCCGCAGCAGGAAGCTGATGAAGAATGGGGCGATGACGAGGGTCATCAGCAGGTTCTGCACCAGCGGGAAGCGTCGTACTTTGACGCCGATGAAATAGGCGAGCGGGTAGCTGATAAGCAGGGCGGCCACGGTCGCGATGAGCGCGTAGCCGAACGAGCGGATGATCTGCGGCCAGTACTCGGCGACCGCATCCGTGTAGTTCTGCCACTGGAACGCCGCCTGGTACTGCCCGATATCGCCGCCTTCGACCGGCGCCTGGAAGGACGTGATGATCAGCGAGACGAGGGGCGTGAGGAAGAACAGGACGAGGTAGAGCACACCGGGCAGCAGCAGGACCAGCGCGATGCCGCTCTTGCGGCGCTGGGCGGGTTCCTGCGCCGGGGCGGCTGTCGTGAACGCGGCGAGCGCCATCTCAGGCCTCCTCGAGCTCGGACAGCAGCCGCTCCCTGGTCTGTGCCGCGATCATCGCCGTGTCCGCATCCCCGGCCGAGTCCGCGTCGGCAACGTCGGCCGGGTCGTCGGCGAGCACGAACGTGTGGTCGGCATCCCAGCTCACCCAGGCCTGGCTGCCGAGGGCCGCGACGGGGCCTGCGGCCATGTTCTGCGCGAAGACGACCACGGTGCCGACGCCGGGCACGTCCACCAGGTACTGGGTGCTGACGCCGCTGAAGGAGACGTCGATGACGCGGCCGGGACCGAGCTGGTTGCGACCGCCCGGGACCGCTGCCTCGCTGGTGTGCAGTGACAGCTTCTCGGGCCGTACGCCGGCGGTGACCCGACCGTGGTGTCGCTGCGCCCTGCTCTTCGGGACGACCAGTCGGTGACCGCCGATGTCGAGGGAGATCGTCGTTCCGCCGTCGTCGCGCACAGGGCCGGAGAACAGGTTCGACTGGCCGAGGAAATTGGCGACGAAGACCGTCGCCGGCAGCTCGTACAGCACTTCGGGCGAGCCCATCTGCTCGATGGTGCCCTTGTTCATGACGGCGACCGTGTCGGCCATCGTCATCGCCTCTTCCTGGTCGTGCGTCACGTGCACGAACGTGAGGCCGACCTCGGTCTGGATCGACTTGAGCTCGAGCTGCATCTGCCTGCGGAGCTTGAGGTCGAGGGCGCCGAGCGGCTCGTCGAGCAGCAGGAGCGCCGGACGGTTCACGACGGCGCGGGCGAGGGCGACACGCTGCTGCTGGCCACCGGAGAGCTGGGCGGGGCGCCGGGCCGCGAGATGGTCGAGCTCGACCAGTCTCAGCGCGTCGTGCGCCCGCGCGACCGGGTCTGCGATCCTGCGCCTGCGAAGCCCGAAGGCCACGTTCTCCAGGATCGTCATGTGGGGGAAGAGCGCATAGCTCTGGAACACCGTGTTGACGGGCCGCTGGAACGGCTTGGTCGACGTGACGTCTTTGCCGCCGATCAGGATGCTGCCCGCTGTCGGCTCCTCCAGCCCCGCCACGAGGCGGAGCGTGGTCGTCTTTCCGCACCCCGAGGGGCCGAGCAGGGCGAAGAACGAGCCGGCCGGGATCGTGAGATCGAGGTTCTCGATGGCCGTGAACCCGGGAAAACGCTTGGTGATCCCGACCAGCTGCAGGTCGGCGCCGGATTCGGCGAAAACTCCCTTGGCCATCAGGCGCCCAGGATCACCTTCTGGAATGCCGCCTGGTACTTCTGTTCCTCTGCAGGGGTGAGCGAGCGGAAGATCTTGGCGTTCGACAGGGTCGCGGAGTCGGGGAAGATCAGCTGGTTGTCCGCGAGGGCCGGGTCGATCTTGATCGCCTCCTCCTTCGCGCCGACGACGGGCGTGATGTAGTTCACCCAGGCCGCGACTTCGGCGGCGACGGCCGGCTCGTAGTAGTAGTTGATGAGCTCTTCAGCGTTCGACTTGCGCGGCGAACCGATCGGGATCACGAAGTTGTCGCTCCACAGCGTTCCGCCGGCCTCGGGGAGCGCGAACTCCCAGTTGTCGCCGGCCTCCGCGTTGAGCTGGGTGATGTCACCCGACCAGCAGATCGCAGCGAGGGTGTCACCGCTCTTCAGGTCGTTCAGGTATGAATTGCCCTTGATGTTGCGGACCTGGCCGTCGCTCACCTCCTTGGTGAGCTTGTCGATGGCTTTCATGTACTGGTCGTCGGTGAAGCTCTTCGAGATGTCGACGCCCTGCTGGAGCATGATCAGGCCCATGGTGTCGCGCATCTCGCTCAGCACGCCGACCTTGCCCTTGAGGCTCGAATCCCAGAGATCGTCCACCGACTTCAGGCCGTTCGGAACCTTCTTCTTGTTCCAGCAGATGCCGGCGAACCCGCTCTGCCACGGCAGGGACTTGGTGCGCCCCGGGTCGAAATCCGCATTCGCGAGTGCGGGCACGAGGTTCTTCTTGTTCGGAATCTTCGCCTCGTCGAAACTCTGGACATAACCGAACCGGATGAGCCGGGCGATCATCCAGTCGGTGAGGCACACCGTGTCGGCGCCGATGTCTTTGCCGAGGGCAAGCTGGTCCTTGACCTTGGCATAGTACGTGTTGTTGTCGTCGACGGCGACGTCGTATTTGACCGAGAGACCGGTCTTCTTCTGGAACGCTTCCAGCGTCGGATACTTGCCGCCGGAATCCTGGTCGAGATAGGCCTGCCAGTTGGCCCAGGTCAGCGTCTTGTCGGTCGACGACTGGTCTTTGGCCGCTGTTGGCTTGGCCGACGCGCCGCCGGTCGAGCAGGCGGCGAGCACGAGCGCCGCCGCTCCGGCTCCGGCACCGGCGAGAATTCCGCGGCGGGTGACCTGCGACTGGCGTGCGGTCTGGATGAGTCTTTGGATCATCGGGTCCTGGGGCTGGGGCCTCGAGCTCACGTTGGTGCTCCTTTGATATACGACACTAGGGTTACGTATTCTTCCGCGACGCTGCGGTGGATCGATACTGTCACAGGCACACACCGATGCGCAGCACCCAATGGGGAAATCGGCCATTTGGAAACATAAACTTTACGAAATCAGCATCGAAGTGGTCATATGCCGGTCGAAATCGTCGGTCCGACGGTTTACGCTGGTTGCAGCCGCACGGTCATCGAAGATGTGTTAGGAGCACCATGAAGGTCGCGATCCCCCGCGAAATCAAGAACAACGAATTCCGGGTGGCGATCACCCCGGCAGGGGTCCACGACCTCGTCGGAAACGGCCACGAGGTGTATGTGGAGACGGGTGCAGGCACCGGCTCGTCGATCCCCGACGAGGCATACGTGTCGGCCGGTGCCACGATCCTCCCCGACGCGGAGAGCACCTGGGAGATCGCAGAACTCCTCCTCAAGGTGAAGGAGCCGGTCGAATCCGAGTACCGGTACTTCCGTTCCGACCTCGTTCTCTTCACCTACCTGCACCTGGCCGCCGAAGAAGCGCTCACGCGCGCGCTCCTCGACTCCGGCGTGACAGCGATCGCATACGAGACGGTGCAGCTGCCGAACCGCGCGCTCCCCCTCCTCGCCCCCATGAGCGAAGTGGCCGGGCGACTCGCCCCCATCGTCGGCGCGAACACGATGATGAAGCCCAACGGCGGCCCCGGTCTGCTGGTGCCCGGTGTGCCGGGAACCCATCCTGCCGTCGTCACCGTGCTCGGCGGCGGAGTCGCCGGCACGAATGCGACGAGCGTCGCCGTCGGCCTCGGCGCCGAGGTCACGGTGCTCGACACCAACATCGCCCGGCTTCGCGAACTCGACGCCCTGTACGCAGGACGCATCAAGACGATCGCCTCGAACAGCTTCGAGATCGACAAGGCCGTAGTTGCCTCCGACCTGGTCATCGGCTCCGTGCTCGTGCCGGGGGCGAAGGCACCGAAACTGGTCAGCAACGAACTCGTGTCGCGAATGAAGCCCGGCAGCGTGCTCGTCGACATCGCCGTCGACCAGGGCGGATGCTTCGCCGACTCCCACCCGACCACCCACACCGACCCGACGTTCACCGTTCACCAGTCACTGTTCTACTGCGTCGCCAACATGCCGGGCGCCGTGCCGCACACGTCGACCTACGCGCTGACCAATGCGACGCTGCCGTATGCCCGCGCACTGGCGAACCGTGGCTGGCGCGAAGCCCTGTCGGCGGACCCATCCCTCGCGCTCGGCCTCAACACGCACGCCGGCATCGTCACCAATGATGCAGTCGCTGCGGCACTCGGGCTCACTGCAGGAACCGTGGGCTCTGCCGTCGCAGGCTGAATACGGCCGGAGGACCCCGTGAACGGCGATCAGTTCACGTCGAAGTACTGGTCGCCGATCTCCACCCGTGAGCCCCGGGCGACGCGATATCGTCGCCCTGGCTCGAACTGGCGGACGACGCCGCCGGGCGGCCGCACGATGGTGCCGTTGCCGGAGTAGCGGTCGAGGAGCCACATCTCGTCGCCCTCGAGGCCGAACTCGAGATGCGTCTTCGACACGGAGCGGCCGGGATCATCGAGAGCCACGAGCTGGTCGAACGCTTCCCCGGGCTGCGCGATCGGGCGGCGGCCGACGAGCCCGGTCCCGCTCACCCTGACGGTCTCCCCCGTACTGAATGACAGGGTGAAGGCGGCGTGCGGGACCTCGGGGGCGACGGTGCCGCGGGACGCCGGCGCCAGGTCGGGTTCAGGCTCCGACACAGGCTCAGGCTCAGACACAGGCTCAGCCGCGGGCACAGGCTCAGCCGCGGGCACAGGCTCAGCCGCGGGCACAGGCTCAGCCGCGGATACCGACGCCTGCTCGGCGGGTTCCGGTTCGGCCCCTTGCCACGCGGCGGCGTCGTCGGCGCCCGGAAACCGCCCCACCACGGCGGGTTTCGGCAGGGGTTGGACAACGCTCGTGTCAGACGGCCGCGAGTCCGCGACCGCCGGGGGGCGCACCCGGGTCGCCGTCACGGAACTTCCGCACTCCCCGCAGAAGAGCGCGCCGTCCGGCAGCTCGCTGCCGCATACCCTGCAGTTCACCTTCGGGACCTCCGAACGGTTCGCGCGCGACTGACACCGAGCGAGCGCAGCGAGATGAGCGCGACGAAGCGGCGCCAGCGCGACTGGCGTCTGCCGAGGGCATGCCGCAGGTCGTCCACCGCGCGCCAGACCGTGTCCGCCTCTTCCGGGCTCGGTGCGAACGGGCTGAAGACGGCGCGGTCGGCCACCGATGCCAGCGCGGCGGCCCGTGAGCCGCCGATGGTGCGGGCGAACTCGCTGCGCGTCGCGGCCGGCGGCGGATCGTAACCGTGGTCGATTGCAGCGTCGGCGAACTCACGCCAGCCCCCGCTGATGCGGTCGACCGAGGTGAGCGCCGTCCGCCGCAGCGTGCGCCTGCGCCATTTCGCGCCGATGACCGCGAGGAACGGCGCCGAGACCACCGCGATACCGAGCAGCGTCCATCCCACGATCGTGAGGATCGCCAGGATCGTCGCCAGCAGGGGGTCCGGGTTGTTCTGGTCGCTGTTGTCGATCTGCGCCTGCGGCGGTTCGTCACGCTGGCCCTGCGTGTCGTCGACCGGGGGAAGCACGTTGGTCTGCGGGCGGGAGATCTGCGTCGGAGTGTCCGGCTGCTTGGGCGGGATCGGGCGGATGGGCGGGGTCGGGTCGACGGTCACCCAGCCGGCCGAGCGGGTCTGCACTTCGATCCAGGCCGAGATGTCCGCGCCGGTCAGTGTGACCGGAGTCCCGGTGGATGCGCTGGCGGGCGCGACGAAACCGACCACGACACGAGCCGGGAAGCCGAGCTGGCGTGCCATGAGTGCGGCGGTGACCGCGTACTGCTCCTGGTCGCCCACCATGGGGTCGTCTGTGAGGAGCTGGGTGATGCGGTCGGCTCCGTGCCCGGACCTGCTGACCGGCTCGTTCGGCCCGATACCGTGGCTGATGTAGCCGTCGGCGGCCAGACCTTTCAGGGCGGCGGCGAGCTTCGCGCCGGGCGTGCTCTGCGCCGACGAGTACTTCTGCAGAGTCTGGGCCAGCTCGTCCGGAACGACGACCGGCTTCGGCACCGTGGCGCTTCCGGGCTGGGCGGAGACCAGTTGCGCCGGTGTGAGTTGCGGCTTGACCACGGCATCCATCGTGTATGCGTCACCGGCGCGCAGGCCGCGGGTCACGGCTCCTGTGCCCGACGTGTCGTTGTAGAAGAACGAGCCTGCGAGCGCCTCGGTGTCGCCGCCTATGAAGGTGATCTGCTGCAGCTGGCCGCTGCCGGGCACCCAGACGCCCGAGTATCCACGCACGGTGACGGAGATCACGTCTTTCGTGCCGTCCACCCCCGACTGCTCGAGGTGGTACGGCACGCGTGTGAACGAGCCGGACGCGCTCGAGACCCGGTCGGTGCCGACGGAGTAGACGATGCCGTCGTACGTGTCGAGGGTGGCGATACGGATGCGGTGGTCGGCGGGCAGGCCGCTCACGGTCAGCATGGGCTGATCGGATTCGGCGGGCTGGAGGTAGTTGCGGAACCCGCTCAGCGGGCTCGCGTATGCGCGAGGGTCGAAGGGTTGCTCGATCGCGGTCCTCACGACCTGCCGTTCACTCCTTGCGGGCAGCACGACGGCCGCTGCGGTACCCGCTGTCCCGGCGACGACGAGGATGACCGCGGCGCCGACGACCGTCCGCACGCCGGCGAAGCGACGCTCCCGCGGCGTCTCGACGAGCACACCGGTGTGCTCGGCGAGCATGCCGATCGAGACAGACCGCCGCTGCCAGCGGAACCAGACCTGCCAGACGAGCAGGAGTGCCATCAGCCCGAGCGTGAGGGCGATCGGGAGTGAAGACGAGCCGGGGCCGAGAATGATGCCGGCCGCGAGCAGCAGAACCGGCGGGATCGCCGCGAGCTCGCCGTGCTTCGCCCGCAGTGCGACCGACAGTCCGATGACGATCGAGAGCAGGGTGAGGATGAACGGGGGCACCAGCAGCGCCTGGTACGACCCGACGGGGAGGGAGATCGTCACCAGCTGTTTCCAGCTCTCCCAGGTCGCCGTCACGAGGGTGGTGAGACCCTGGCCGGTCGGGATGACGCCGCCGGTCGCCTCACTGGGCACGGCGAGCGGCACCCCGAGCACGAGATAGGCGGCGACGACCGCTCCCGTGACGGCGATGCTCGGCCAGTGGAAGAATGCCCCGCACAAAGCGATGGCCGCACCGACGGCAAGGGTGACGGAGAGCATCGTGAAGAACGCGACATCCTGGTAGACCGGCCAGAACGACGCCGCGGCCAGGCCTGTCGTCAGGATGGCGAGCAGGGTGTTGATCACCACGAAACCGGCGCGTGTCCTGTTCATGTCAGGCCGCCATCCTCTTCGCCAGGCTCTTCTGGAGGTCTTCGAGGAACCCGATCGTGAGCACGCTCAGTTCGGCCACCCGGCGCAGTCGCGGTGTGGCACCGATGTCGCAGACCACGGCCACGACATCGACCCCCGCCGGGAAGTGGGCAGAGGCCGAGCGCAGTTGCGCGGGGGTCACAGCGGAGCCGCAGACCAGGAAGGCGATCGAGGTGCCGGCGGCCCCTTCTGCCGCGATGCGCGCGAGCTCGGTCACCCGCAACGCCGAATTCGCGGTCTCGACGGCGGAGAGGTCGTCGAGGAGCCTGCCTCGGTTGATGGTGCTGATGCGGCGCACCGCGTGCACCGTGCGTTTCGCGAACTCCGGCGTCTCCTCGCTCGCCACCACCGAGAGCGTGCGCGAATCGTGGATTGCGCGCACGCCGAGGGAAGCGGTCGCGCTGACGGCGAGCTCGAATTCCTCCGCGGTGGCGTAGTCGAAATTCGAGAGGCTGAGCGCGACCAGCAGGTGGCTGCGCCGCGTCTCCTCGTACTGCCGCACCATGTAGCTGCCGGTCTTCGCCGTGCTCTTCCAGTGGATGTTGCGCCGCTCATCCCCGGGCACGTATTCGCGAAGCGCGTGGAAGGCGACGTCGCTCGCGGTGAGGTCACGGGTCGGCGCGCCCTCGAGGTCGCGCACGAACCCGGTGCTCATGCTCGGGATGGCGATCGTGCGCGGATGCACGAAGAGGTCGAGCGATTCCGCCCAGACGACTTCACGCCGCAACAGGCCGACCGGGTCGGCGCGCACCGTACGTACCGGACCGATCGGGATGATCCCGCGGCGCGAGGTCGGCACGAGGAAGACATCGCTGTGGCTGTCACCGCGGGGCAGGGAGGGGGCTGCGAACTCGGCCAGGCCGCTGCCGACGGGCACCTCGACGCGCACGCCCGGAAGCCGCCTGCGGGTGGGGTTGGCGACGATCACTTCGCCCGGCGCCTTGTCGCCGACCACGACCCGGTTGCCGGGGAGACCGAGCCTGACGTCGTACGCGTTGCGGCCGGCGAGGTACAGCGTCGCGATGGCGATCATCACAAGGGCGGTCCAGCCGACGACCACCGCCTCGACCCAGCCGAGCCCGTACCCGGCTGCAAGCGAGACGACGCCGACGACGATGATCGACCAGCCGAGCGCGGTGATGACGCCGGTCAGCCACGCCCAGACGCGCGCGATCGCCGCACCCGTCGCGCGGGTGAACCGCACGAGGGAGACGATGGCGTCGGCGAGCACACCGTCACGCGTCCCGACGATCCGGGCGCGGGCGTTGGTGAGCTCCGTCTGGGGCAGTTTCGCGGTGTTCGTCACACGGCGGGCCGATCGATCGGTGGTGCCGTCTCGATGAGGATCTGTGCGACGACGCTCGAGGAGGTCACACCTTCGAACTCCGCCTCGGGGTCGAGCACGAGGCGGTGAGCGAGCACGGGTTCGGCAAGGGCTTTCACGTCGTCGGGGGTCACGTAGTACCGGCCGCTCGCTGCGGCGAGGGTCTTGGACGCCCGCACGAGGGCCAGCGCGCCGCGCACGCTGACGCCGAGGCGCACCTCTGTCGCCGTCCTGGTCGAATCCACCAGGCGCGAGACATAGTCGTTGATTGAGGCGTCGACGTGCACCGCACGCGCGAGCGCCGCCATCTCGACGACCGTCGCCGCCGGCACGACCTCAGGAACGATGATGTCGTGCGCCTTGCGCTCCGACCCCTCGAGGATGCGGATCGTCGCCTCGTGGTCCGGGTAGCCGATCGACGCCTTCATGATGAACCGGTCGAGCTGCGCCTCGGGCAGCCGGTAGGTGCCCGCCTGCTCGATCGGGTTCTGCGTGGCGATGACCATGAACGGGCCGGCGACGGGGTGCGTCACGCCGTCGACGGTCACCTGGCCTTCCTCCATGACCTCCAGGAGTGCCGACTGGGTCTTCGGGCTCGCCCGGTTGATCTCGTCGGCGAGAACGATGTTCGCGAACACCGGGCCGCGGTGGAACTCGAAGTTGCCGGTGCGCTGGTCGTAGATGTTGACGCCGGTGATGTCGCCAGGCAGCAGGTCCGGTGTGAACTGCACGCGGTTGCTCGTTCCGCGCACACTCTGGGCGATGGCCCGCGCGAGGGAGGTCTTGCCCGTGCCGGGGTAGTCCTCGAGCAGCAGGTGCCCCTCGCTGAAGAGAGCTGTGAGCGCGAGCCGGATGATGTGGGCCTTGCCGAGCAGCACCTGGTCGACATTCGACACGATGCGCTCGAACACGCCGGAGAACCAGGTGGCCTGTTCCGGCGTCATCGTCATGGTCTGGTCTCTTTCGATCGTGCTCGTCTGCGGGGCACTGCTCATCGGCGGCGTTCCATTCATCAGTATGGCGGTCGAGGGACTATCCAAGGTCGGCACTCCTCCAGCTGTGTTCGTAGGCGAAGCCGTCGGCCCCGACGTACACCGTGATCGTCGGGTTGGTCTCGGTCGGCGTGACCGTGCACGTCGGCGTCTGGCCGACGGCGGGCATGTCGGTGCGGGTGACGCCCCCATCGCAGCTGAACCGCACGTACTCATAGGCGCCGGTCGGCCATCCGGTCCAGCTGAAGGTGCGGCTGGTCGGGTCGTAGCGGGCGCCTGTGAGCTGCGTGCTCACGGGCGTGCCAAGCGCCTTCTGGAAGGTGCCGCTGCAGATCGGGTTCGAACCGGGGTAGAGGTCACAGACCGTCACCTGCAGCGTCAGCGCGACCCCGTAGTGGCGCGTTCCCGCCGGTGCGAGCACGCCCCCGCCGAGGCCGAGCTCCCCGGATTCGGAGACGCCTGTGCCAGTGAGCCTGTAGTCCACGACGGTGCCGTTCGTGCCGCCGCCCTGGCGGTACGTGACACCCGTCATCGAGAAGTCGAACAGGCCGGTGCCGTCGTCAGACGGCGGTGCCGTGGTCTGCACGTCGGTGGGAGTGCCGGGTGCGAGCCTCGGGACGGCCTGGACCACCGGCCCGGCCGTACAGCCCTGGCCGTTGTATGCGTACACGATGAACGAGTAGACGTGGTTCGGCGAGAGTCCACGGAAGGTCGTAGAGGTCGAGCCGTCCGTGATCGGCTGGAATTGTGGCCCGGTGGGATCGTGGCTCAGCTGGGGGTTTCCGGTCTCGACACCGCTCACGGAGCACGAAGGCGCATTGTTCCCCTCGAAGACGCCCGCGAAGTAGATCGTGATCGGACGACCGTTGTCGACGAAGCCGCCGCCCCAGGAGAGGGTCGCGGTGCGGCCGTCGGTCTGGTCCGGGGTCGCTGACGGGGCCGCACCGGTCGCGATCGGCGCGCCGGCCGGGATGTCGCTGCCGGCCGACTGGTTCCACGTGGTGCGACCCCCATAGAAGTCGTTGCGCGACGCGACGCTGAACGGCACGCTCGCGCCGTTCGCGATCGACCCGTCGGTCAGGTTGAGGGCGTATGCCGTTCCCACCGGATCCTTGCCCGAGACGCTGAGCGACGCAGTGGTGCTACCGAGCGTCAGAAGGTACGACGTGATCGGGCTGGCGCCCGGGGCGTCGGCCGGCTTGGTCCAGGTGAAGCGCAGCCCGTGGTCGAGCGGAGCCGTCGAGACATTCGCCGGCGCCGTCGGCACGAGGTCGGACCAGACGGCATCCGTGTACGGCACCGGGTCGGAGAGCCCGAGGGCGTTGCGTGCCGCGACGGTGATGTGCACAGCGTTGTCCGGACCGTTGCCGGGGGTCGGCACCGTGCAGGTCGTGCTCACGCAGGTCGTCGTTCCGAACACCTGGCCGGTGTCGGCGCGGATGACGGTGAGGTCGTAGCCGAGTATCGGCGAGTTGTTGAACGCCCCCGGAATCCACGACAGCGTGAGTGCACGGTCGGCGAAGGTGGTCACCTGCACGTTCGAGACCGGACCCGGCCGGTCCTGCACCGAGATCGTGACCGTGCCCCAGGCGTAGCGATCCGGGTCACCCGTTGCGTCGGCCACCTCGTATTGCAGGGTCGTGTCGGCCGGCAGTGCGGTCTGGGCGACGGTCACCGTGAGGGTGCTCTTGTCCGGGCTCGGGGCGATCGAGACGCCGGCCGGGATGTTCGCGCTGCTCAGCCCGCGCACCGCGATCACCTTGAGCGGCTTGTCCGGGAACGGGTTGGTCGCGTTGTCGTTCGCGAGCACGTCGACGGTGGTCGTCTGACCGCGCGGGGCGATCACCCTGTCGGCCGCCGGGCTGGCGAGCGGCCGGGTGGATGGCACGACGCTGAGGTCGATGCGTCCGGCCTGGCCCGCATGGATCGCATCCTTGACGCCGATGGAGATCGAGGGATGCGCTCCCTTCGGCGTATTCGAATCGACCGTGATCGTCAGCTTCTGCCCACTGAGGCTGAGGCTCACCCCGGCCGGCTTCGGATCCTGGATCGTGTAGACGAGCTCGTTCTGGTCTTTCGCATACGGGTAGCTGGTGAGCTTGGTCAGGTTGATCGTCTTGGACTGGCCGGGCTCGAAGTCGATGAGAGCGCCGGTGAAGACCGGCGGCTGGTTCTGGCGCGGCGTGACGGTGATCGGCAGAACAATCGTGGCGACGTTCGCGTTGGGGTCTGTGTCGGACGAGCCGTCGGTCACCTGGAACGAGATCGACGCCGTACCGAAGTAGCGGGGCTCGCTGGTGAACTGGAGGGTGTCGTTGCTGACCACCAGGTCGTCGCCATTCGAATGCGTCGCGCGGACCGTCGCCGCATCCGTCAGCCGTACCTTGCGGCCGCCGACGGCGACGATGTAGTCGTTCAGGTGGATCGTCAGCTGCTTCTCGCTCGGCACGCTCAGTTTCGGCGCACCGCGCTTGAGCTGCGGCAGCGCATCGTCGTAGCCGGGCACCCGCACGAAGGCATACGAGGCGATGGATTCGTCGTCGGGGTTGGCGACCTTGAACGGGATGATCTGGCTCTTGGCCGTGATGGTGATGCGGATGCGCTTGCTGCTCGTCACCACCGCGTTGTTGCCGTAGCCCGGCACGACCGAGAGTTTGAGGCTGCTCACCGGTCCGTCGGCGAAGAAGATGTTGGCGAGCACGTTCACCGACACCGTGCGCTTGCCGAGGATGTCGGAGAGTCCGAGCACAGTGTCGCTGGCGACCGGCCTGGCGAGGGGAGCGTCCTTGCTGACGGACACCTTGATGAAGTTCTCGCTCGTGCCGCCGCGCTCGTTCTGGATCGTGTAGATGAAGCTTGTGACGCCCTCGGTCTTCGGTGCCTTCACGGTCACGATGCTTCCGACGATCTTCGCGGTCGCCTTGCCGTCGAGCGACATCACCTTGGTGATCGACAGCGGGCTTCCGTCAGGGTCGGAGTCGTTCGCCAGGACCTGGATCGCGAGGGTCTTCCCGGGGCGAACGGTCACGTCGTCTTCGACGGCGACCGGGTTGCGCGCGCCGTCGATCCGCGGAGCGATCCCCACCCGGATGACGCCGGTCGCCCGGGCGCCCAGGGCGTCGACGACGGCATAGGTGAAGGTGTCGGTGCCCGCCGAGTACTCGCCGGCCTGGTAGTCCATCCAGTCGGTCCCCGAGGCGATGACAGCACCCTTCTGCGGGTTCGTCTCCTGTCCGATGAGCTGGACGGAGTCGCCGTCGGGGTCGATCCCGGAAAGGGGGATCACGATGCGCACCGTGTCGCCCGAAAGGACGCGTGCGGTGACGGTCTTCGGCACCGGCGGGTTGTTGGTCGCCGCGTCACGCTCCCGCACCGAGATGGTGACTTCGGCCGTCGCCCATTGCCCGTCCTCGCCGTTCACCCGGTAGACCGCGGTGAAGTTCCCGGGTTTCGACGGCGCCAGGTAGCGCAGGACGTCGCCCGAGGCGAACAGCAGGCCGGCGCCGGCCGGCAGCGGGGAGGCGAGTGTCGGGTCGAGGGTGAGCTTGTCGCCGTCGGGCTGCACATCGTTGGCAAGCACGGGGATGTCGGCGATGTCCCCGACACGCACCGAGACGGTGTCCGGGTTCGCGATCGGCGGCTGGTGGATCGTGAGCGGCGGGAGCTGGACGACGGTCACTGTTCCCTCGGTCTCGGCGAGACCGTTGCTGATCCGGTAGTGGAAGTCGATCGGCGCGTCGAGAGGGCGGTCGAGTGTCACACGCAGGATGCGCTGCCCGAGGATCTCGACGCGCACCCCGGTGCTGATGGGCGGCGGCGTCGCAGCCGTGATCAGGAGCACCCCGCCCGACGGGTCGATGTCGGTGGCCAGCACGTCGACCGTCTGGGTCGTCTGCTCACGGATGAACGCGGTGTGCGGCACCGCGATGGGCTGCGTCCTGGCGCCCGGCGGCGCCTTGACGTCGATCCGGATCGAACCGGTGGCGGTGAGCACGCCATCCGTCACGGCGTATTCGAGGTTGTGCGTTCCGACCTGGTCGCTGGAGAACCGGAACGTCCCGCCCTGGAAGTCGGGGGTGATCGTGGCGTCTGCTTTGGCGGGAACATTGGCAAGTCGCACCGCTCCCGTTCCTCCACGCACATGCAGGAGCGGGGAGACCGTGATCTCCTGGCCCTGGTAGGCGAGCACCGCGAACGGATCGGCGATGATCGGCACAGAGCCCGGCGGTCGCACCGTCACCGCGAGAGCCCCGGTGCCGTCCGCCCTCGAGTCGGAGACCACGAGCGCCACATCTTTGAGCGTGCCGCCCTGGCCTTTGTCGGAGTATGCGACCGAGCCCTGCGGGGTGAAGGTGACGGAGTCGGGAGCGGGCACCGTGGCCGAGGCGAGGAAGAACGCGTCGCCGTCGGGGTCGTAGCAGTTCCCGAGCACCTGGCTGGTCACGCGGCCGCCCGACTGCACGACCGCCTTGGCCGTGCGCGTGCACACCGGCGGCGAGTTCTCGCTGGGCAGGCGCACGATCACCGTGACCGTCGCCGACGCGCTGCCGCCGTGGCCGTCGGAGATCGAGTACTGGAACGAGACACGTCCTGATGCTGTCTCGGGGAGGGTGATCTGCAGCAGCTGGTCGCTGTTGACGAGTTGCACGATCCCCTGCTGGGGCGGGATGCCCGTGAAGGAGTCGATGACGAGCACATCGCCGTTCGGGTCGTAGTCGTTCAGCAGGACAGGAAGCGGCGTCACCCGGCCGGGACGGGCGCCGAAGGTGTCGTTGACGGCGACCGGCGGCTGCTGGGCCTTCGCGTACTGGGGAGGGGTGTCCTGCTTGCTCTGGTCGACCTGCTCCTGGTTGTTCTTCTTCTGGACGAGCTGATCCCAGTTGTCGATGCGGGCGTTGTCTTTCTGCACCGCCCACGCGACTCCGGACTTCACGTCGTTCAGCACGACGCGCGGGCCGTTGGCCCGGAAGACGAGGGATGCGCCGGGCGGCACCTGCGCCAGCGCACGCGTCGATCCCGGCGAGCTGTCCGAGCACGAGGACCACGTCGAGCCGCCCGACCACGCGGCGTAGGTGCAGCCGCCCACCAGGATGGGCGCCGCAGGCACACCGGTACGCCCGCCGACCCGCAGCACAGGCGGCGAGCCGTCGAGCGGGACACGGATGAGACCCGTCGACGTCGCGATCGAGACGCTGTCACCGGACGTGCTCGGCGCCTGGAGCACAGGATCGGTCGACGAGCCGAGGATGCCGCCCAGGTCGACGGTGCGTCCGTGCAGGTAGAGCACGCGGCGATCCGGGTCGAGGAGCGCCCAGTGCCCGCCGACGGTCGTGATGGTGTCGTTGACGCCCTGGGCTGCCTGCGGCACTTTCTCCGTCGTGCTGACCGTCTCGCTGCCCGACGTGTCGATGCGGTGCACGACGCCCGTGTCGGGCAGGAACGCGTAGAGCACCCCGGATGCGTCCATCGTGGTCTTGGCGGCGCCGCCCAGGTCGAGGGTCGGGGCTGCACCCGAATTGAAGTTGGAGAGGTCGCCGACGGTCGTCAGCCAGATCTGGCCGGTCGCCTCCGACGCGATCGCGATGCGGTCGCCGGCCAGGTGCACCGACGGCTGCCGAGGCGGCAGTGGCATGCTCTTGCCGGTCGCGTTCGTCGCAGGGTCGACGACGGCGACGGTGTTGCTCTCGGAGTCGACGAGCAGCACGTTGGTGCCGTCCTGCACGACCTCGACCGTGCTCCCGGTAGCGGGAACGACAGCGTTCAGGGCGTCGATCTCGGTGTTCGCACGCCCGATCGACTTCTTGAGGTCACTGGCGACCCAGACCGCGGCATCGCCGAGGTCCATGCGCTGGGCGCTGTAGCCGCTCGACACGACGGCCATCGTCGTCACCAGCGCGACGATCGCCGTACCGCTTGTCGCTGTCGCGACGAGCGATTTGTGCGCTGCGAGCCACTTCGCGATCATGAGCCGGCGGACCGTTCGACGCATTTCTGCGCGCTGGGCTGGCCGGTGCGTCCGTCCCGGTTGACGGTGACCGTCACGCACACGCGGTCGCCGGGTTTGGCATCCACCCGGAACTCCGTGCCGCGCTGGATGCTGGGCGGAGAGTCCCCGACCGCGACCTGGTACGCATCGTCCGGCTGGAGGCCGGGATCGCTCCAGGTGAAGACGACCGTTCCCTGCGTGAGCTGGCCGGAGAGGTCTCTCACGGTGGGGATGTCAGTACTCGCGCCGCCGACACGGACGAGCACGAGCGTGGCGGTCACCGCGAGGGCGACGACCAGCACGGCGCAGGCAGCGATCGACAGTACGAGCGCGCGCGACCAGCGGGTCTGGGGAGCAGCCTGCGCGGCATCGGTGCTTCCGAGACTTTCGCGCACGATGGTGCTCGTCGGCGTGCGCGACGTCGACGCTCCCCCGCCCGACCGCCGTCGCCGCCCGCCGGCCGCCGGGTCGACCGTCACGACACCTTTGATGCGCGTGCGGTCTTCGGGGTCTGCTGCCGTGGCGAGCGCCCAGTCGTCCATCGCGACTTCGATCGGCGTCTGGGCGAGGCCCAGTTCTGTCTCGACCGCCTGCAGCTCCCGGATCAGTTCGAGAACCGAGTGCTGCCGCGAGTTCGGCTTCTTGGACATCGCGCGCTCGAGCACGGAGACGAGCCGGGGCGGAACGTCGGCCCGGTCGATCGGCTGGGGGCGACCCCGGGTGATGCGCGAGATCAGCTCGGCCGAGGTGTTCTCTTTGCCCGGCACTTCGAAGGGCGAACGACCCGCGAGCAGCGAGTAGATCGTCGCCCCGAGCGCCCAGACCTCGCTGGCGATCGTGCCCGAGGTCTCGTCGAGCAGCACCTCGGGCGCCGACCACGGGATGGAGAGTCCGATCGCCTCGGTGATGTCGGCCTCGCCGAGGGTGGCGGCGATGCCGAAGTCGCTGAGCACCGGATGCCCGTAGACGGTGGTCAGGATGTTCGACGGCTTGATGTCGCGGTGCAGCACGCCCGCCCGGTGGGCTGTCTCGACGGCGCTGGCGATGCGGATGCCGATGCTGAGCACCGTGGGAACCGGGAGCGGCTCGGTGCGGTAGCGCTGGCCGATCGCCGCCGAGCACAGTTCCATCACCAGGTAGGGCCGGCCGTCGGCGGAGACACTCGCCTGGTAGACGGTGAGGATCGACGGATGCGTGCTCAGCTGGGCCATCAGGTTCGCCTCGGCCTGGAACATCTGCCGCACCTGGCTGGTCACGACTTCGGCGAGCATGACTTTGACGGCGACCTGCCGGCGCGGAAGGTTCTGCTCATAGAGGAAGACGTCGGCGAACCCGCCAGAGCCGAGGACGCGGACATACGAGAACCCGGGAAGGTTCGGTGGCTGGGACGGCAGACGCCTGGCCATTTCGCCTCCCGTATGAGCTCGTGCACTCCGGTACGTCGTGCTGCCTGTGTCGGTCTCGTCAACGTCGCCGGCACGGGTTGAACGGCAAACGTTTCCCTATTCTAGGCAGGCGAAGGTAACGGTCCGTGTCGCGTTTCCTCGTTGGGGACAACTTAAACACCCCCAACTCGGGGGTCAAAAAAGAGCGGCCGCCGCCGTCAGTGCCGACGGACCGCCCGGCGTGAGGAGCCCTCGCCGCGTGCGCCGCTTTCCGGCGTCTCCAGAACATCGATCACGACGACCGTAACGTTGTCGCGCCCGCCGTTGCCGAGGGCCGCATCCATCAGCTGCTGTGCGGCATCGAGCGGCGACGATCCTTCACGGAGGAAGTGGCGGATACCGTGCTCGGTCAGCTCCTTCGTCAGCCCGTCGGAGCAGACGAGCAGGCGCGTGCCCGCGACGATCGGGATGAACCAGTAGTCGGGCACCGGGTCTTCGTTGAAGCCGACGGCGCGGGTGATGACGTTGCTGTGCGGGTGCACCTCTGCTTCCGCAGGGGTGATCGCGCCGGCGTCGAGCAGTTCCTGAACGATCGAATGATCCACCGTGAGCTGCTCGAGCACGCCGTCCAGGTAGCTGTAGACGCGCGAATCACCGATGTTGAACACCAGCCAGTGCGGCGCCCCGTCGACGAGCGCGAGGGCGAGCCCCGTCACGGTGGTGCCGGTGCCGAGGTCGGTGTGCCCGACGCCGCGGCCCATGTCGTCGACCGCTGACCGGAGCGCGTCGTTGATCGCGTCCTCGCGTACGAAGTCGACCGACACCTGCTCGGCCAGGCGCGTGACGACAGCGGTGCTGGCGAAGTCGCCTGCCGTGTGGCCTCCCATCCCGTCGGCGACGGCGAAGATCGGCGAACGGGCGAGGAGGCTGTCCTCGTTGACGGAACGCCGGTATCCCTTGTCGCTCAGCGCCGCCCACGCGAGCCCGACGCGCGCACCGGAACCTCCGGGCACGGCCACGTTGTGGCGTCTGTTGCTGCGACCGATCTGGGTCACGCGCATCCTCTCGTTGTCGTGCCTGACGAGTAGGTCATCACGGTTCCTCCCGGGCAGGGGTGATCTCGATGATATTACCGTCGCCGATGTCCACCCGGGCGCCGGGCAGCACCACGATCGACTCGCCGGGCTTCAGGCGGCTCTGCAGCCCTTCGCGTGACGACACGAAGGTGCCGTTCGTCGAGCGCATGTCGGTGACCACCACGGTGTCCCCGACCTGCTCGAGCTGCACGTGGGTCGACGAGACCTGCTGGGCGCGCGACTCCACTTCGATCAGCCGCGGTGCGACCCCGGATGCGACACGTGGTGGGCGTGGACTACGGCCGATGAGCACGGGAAGATCGAGATCGACGGGGTCGGCGCTGCCGATGCGGAAGCCGAGCACCTCGTCCGGAACCTGCGCGAGCACGGGACGCCGCACCGCCCGCACCGTGTCGTCGAGCGAGGGAAGCGCGATCACGGCCGTGACGACGTCGACCGCCGGCGGCACCCGCTTCGGCCGGATGATCGTCTCATCCGCCTCGTCGATCCGCGACCGGCCACCCTCGCCGCCGTGCCCGGACTCGGGTGCGTGCCCGGCCTCGGGTGCGTGCCCGGCCTCGGGTGCGTGCCCGGCCGGAGGTTTCGCGAACGTGGCAGCATCGACCGGCACGGCGACACGCTCGATCGGCTGCGTGGACCACACGAGCAGTTCGCCGTCGACGACGCCGGTTCCGAGAGGCAGCGCGCCGCGTGCCGCGGTCGCGACAGGCGCGGTCGGATGGCCGTCATCCCCGAGGACAAGCCCCGTCACCGAGCGGAACTCGGCCAGCACCCACGGCTGAGTGCCCTTCGCGGAGAAACGGCGGGACCCGCCGACGGAGAAGACGTCGACGGCGGCCGACCCCCGCACCACCGCCGTCACGTGCGCCTCACCCGTCTCGTGCTGCAGGGCGATCGTGGCGGCCGCGAACGAGCGGACGGCGTCGTCGCCGACCAGCGGGAACGCACCGACCACCGATTCGATCGTGGCGAGCTCTGACTCGGCAAGCCACCAGAGCGCGTCGACGACCGAATCGCTCGCCGAGCTGTCGACGACGGCGACGAACGTGCGTCCGGCCACGAAATGCCACGGCGACCGCCCGGCGCTCGGGGCATATCGCGTATAGCCGGGGGTCACTCCTGATGCCTCCTGCAGCCGACGATGCGTTGGTGGTCCGCCGGGTCGACCCGCTGCGGCCTACGAGCCGATGTAGCTCATGACGTGCTTGATCCGAGTGTAATCTTCGAACCCGTACATCGAGAGGTCTTTGCCATAGCCGGAGTGCCGGAATCCGCCGTGCGGCATCTCGGCGACGATCGGAATGTGGGTGTTGATCCACACACAGCCGAAGTCGAGCCCCTTGGCGAAGCGCATCGCACGGCCGTGGTCGCGGGTCCACACCGACGATGCGAGGCCGTACTGCACACCGTTGGCCCAGCGCATCGCCTCGGCCTCGTCGGAGAATTTCTGGACGGTCTGCACGGGCCCGAAGATCTCGCGCTGCACCGCCTCGTCGTCCTGCAGGAGCCCAGAGACGATCGTCGCCTCGTAGAAGTAGCCGGTCGAGCCCTGCCGCCGGCCGCCCAGCTCCACGTTCGCGTGGTCGGGCAGCCGGTCGATGAACCCCGACACCTGGGCCAGCTGGCCCGCGTTGTTGACCGGGCCGAAGAGCACGCCATCCTGGTCAGGAGCCCCCGTCGTCGCGTTGGCGCGCGCATAGGCGGTGAGTGCCGCGACGAATTCGTCGTGGATGCCCCCCTGCACGAGCAGTCGCGTCGCCGCCGTGCAGTCCTGGCCTGCGTTGAAGTAGCCGGCCGCGACGATGCCTTCGACGGCTTTGTCGATGTCCGCGTCGTCGAAGACGATGACGGGCGCCTTTCCGCCGAGTTCGAGGTGCACGCGCTTCAGGTCGAACGACGCTGCGCGTGCCACCTCCATGCCCGCACGCACCGAACCTGTGATGGAGATCATCTGCGGGATCGGGTCCTGCGTCATCGCAGCTCCGGTCGTGCGGTCGCCGGTGATCACATTCACGACGCCGGCCGGGACGAACTCGGCGATGACCTCGGCGAGAAGGAGTGTCGACAGCGGCGTCGTATCTGACGGCTTCAGCACTGTCGTGTTGCCTGCTGCGATCGCCGGCGCGAACTTCCAGACCGCCATGTTGAGGGGATAGTTCCACGGCGTCACCTGACCGACGACGCCGATCGGCTCACGCCGGATGAACGAGGTGTGGTCCCTCATGTACTCGCCGGCGCTGCGGCCTTCGAGGTTGCGGGCCGCACCCGCGAAGAAACGAATCTGGTCAACAGAGAGGAGGATCTCATCGTCGACGAGGGTCGCCCTGGGCTTGCCGGTGTCCTGGGATTCGAGGTCGGCGAATTCCTCTGCGCGCGCCTCCATCGCATCCGCGATCCGGAAGAGGGCGAGCTGGCGCTCGCCCGGCGTGGTGTCGCTCCACACGTCGAACGCGTCGCGGGCGGCGGAATAGGCCTCGGCGACGTCGGCCTCGGTCGACACCGGGGTGGATCCGTAGACCTCCTCGGTGGCGGGGTCGATCAGCTCGATGCGCTCCGTCGCGCGGGAATCGGTGTAAACACCGTTGACAAAATTGCGGAGTTCCTGCGTACTCATGCCGTGAGTCTACTGATTTCGTCTGCGAAGTGGGCAGAAATATACGGAATCACTTGCCGAAGGCGAATCTCACTGACAGAATCGACCCATGAGCACCCTTCGGGCGTCGATGCCGGGCAAGCCGATGCAGATCGACGACGTGTCAAAGGCGATCATCGAACAGTTGCAGGCCGACGGTCGACGATCGTATGCGGAGATCGGCAAAGCGGTCGGGCTGAGCGAGGCCGCCGTACGCCAGCGCGTCCAGAAGCTGACGGAATCCGGGGTCATGCAGATCGTCGCCGTCACCGACCCGATGCAGCTGGGCTTCTATCGACAGGCGATGATCGGCGTGCGTGTGAGCGGCGACACCCGGGTCGTCGCCGACAAGCTCGCGGCCATGCCGGCCGTCGACTACGTCGTCCTGACCGCAGGCACGTTCGACATCCTCGCGGAGGTGGTGTGCGAGAACGACCTCGACCTCATCACCATGCTGAACTCGGAGATCCGCACCCTCGAGGGTGTGCTCTCGACCGAGACGTTCGTCTATCTGAAACTCCACAAACAGTTCTATAACTGGGGAACGCGGTAACACATGAGCACAACCACGACAGCACCGGTCACGACCTCGTCAGAGGCCGAACTCCAGGCCAAGGCCAAAGACCACCTCTGGATGCATTTCGCACGCCAGTCCGTCATGGAAGACGGGCATGGGGTGCCCATCATCACGCGCGGTGAGGGGCACCACATCTGGGACTCCCAGGGCCGCAAGTACATCGACGGCCTGTCCGGCCTGTTCGTCGTCAACGCCGGACACGGGCGCAAGCGGCTCGCCGAGGCCGCGGCCCGTCAGGCCGAGCAGCTCGCCTTCTTCCCGATCTGGTCGTACGCGCATCCGAACGCCATCGAACTCGCTGACCGTCTCGCCAGCTACGCCCCCGGTGACCTCAACCGGGTGTTCTTCTCCACCGGAGGAGGCGAGGCCGTCGAGACCGCCTTCAAGCTCGCCAAGTATTACTGGAAACTGCAGGGCCGCCCGACGAAGCACAAAGTGATCTCGCGCAACGTCGCCTACCACGGCACCCCGCAGGGCGCCCTGGCCATCACCGGGATCCCGGCGATGAAAGAGATGTTCGAGCCGCTGACCCCTGGCGGATTCCGTGTTCCGAACACCAACTTCTACCGCGCGCCGGAGCACGCCGACGACCTCGAGGCCTTCGGAGTGTGGGCAGCGAACCGCATCGAGGAGATGATCCAGTTCGAGGGCCCGGAGACAGTCGCCGCCGTCTTCCTCGAGCCCGTGCAGAACTCGGGCGGATGTTTCCCGCCGCCCCCCGGCTACTTCAAGCGGGTGCGCGAGATCTGCGACAAGTACGACGTGCTCCTGGTCAGCGACGAGGTCATCTGCGCCTTCGGACGCATCGGCCACATGTTCGCCTGCGACGAGTACGGCTACGTGCCCGACATGATCACCTGCGCGAAGGCCATGACGAGCGGGTACTCCCCCATCGGCGCGACCATCGTCAGCGACCGCATCTACGAGCCCTTCAAGCACGGCAACACGTCGTTCTACCATGGCTACACGTTCGGCGGCCACCCGGTGTCGGCCGCCGTCGCCATGGAGAACCTCGACATCTTCGAAGAAGAGAAGCTCAACGAGCACGTGCGCGAGAACTCGCCGCTGTTCCGTGCCGAACTCGAGAAGCTCCTCGACCTGCCCATCGTCGGCGACGTGCGCGGCGACGGATACTTCTTCGGCATCGAGCTCGTGAAAGACAAGGCGACCAAGGAGACCTTCGACGACGACGAGTCGGAGCGCCTGCTCCGCGGGTTCCTCTCCAAGGCGCTGTTCGACGCCGGCCTCTATTGCCGCGCCGACGACCGTGGCGACCCCGTCGTGCAGCTGGCGCCGCCGCTCACGATCGGGCCCGCCGAGTTCAGCGAGATCGGCCAGATCCTGCGCGGAGTCCTCTCCGAGGCGTGGACCAGGCTCTAACCTCCGCACGGCACAGGAAAAGTGGGTCCAAAGCAGCGCTTTGAGCCCACTTTTCCTGTATTCGACGACCTGGAGAAGATGAGATGAGCGACGAATACCGCCGCGTCAGTTTCTGGATGGATGCACTCGCTGCGTCGGGCGCGGACGAGCTGCAGCCACGAGCGTCGCTCGCGGAAGATCTCACGGTCGACGTGTGCATCGTCGGCGGCGGCCTCACCGGCCTGTGGACGGCGTACTACCTCCAG
This sequence comes from Leifsonia sp. McL0618, assembly GCF_049994905.1. Classification (GTDB taxonomy): domain Bacteria; phylum Actinomycetota; class Actinomycetes; order Actinomycetales; family Microbacteriaceae; genus Diaminobutyricibacter. The sequence continues at coordinate 3,069,948 of NZ_CP188258.1, forward strand.
GAGGCCGATCCGACGCTGTCGATCGCGATCCTGGAGAAGGACATCGCGGGGTTCGGCGCATCCGGTCGCAACGGGGGTTGGAGTTCCGCCCTGTTCCCGCTCTCGGCATCCTCACTCGAATCCCGGTACGGCTTCGACGCGGCCGTCGCGTTGCGCCGGGCAATGGTCGACACCGTCGACGAGGTGGGCCGGGCGGCTGCCGCAGAAGGCATCGACTGCGACTTCGTGCGCGGCGGGACCGTCTCGTTCGTGCGTTCGTCCGTGCAGCTCGCAAGCGCGCGGGCCGAGCTCGAGGAGGCCGCGCGCTTCGGGGTCGACCAGGTCTCGCTCCTCGGCACGCAGAGGGTGCAGGAGCGGTTCGGTGTGCCGAGCGCGATCGCCGCGACGTTCACGCCCGAGTGCGCGCGCATCCAGCCCGCGAAGCTGGTGCGCGGCCTCGCTCGCGCCGTCGAGCGCCGCGGGGCCACCATCTACGAGCGCACCGAGGTGCAGTCCTGGGCCGACGGCCGGGTGGATGCCCGGGTCGGCGGCTCGCTCCGCACGGTTCGCGCCGGAACGGTCGTGAACGCGACCGAGGGCTACGGCTCGGCACTGCGCCAGGTCGGGCGACGCATCCTTCCGCTCTACTCTCTGATGATCGCGACGGAGCCGCTCTCCGACGCGGTCTGGGACCGAATCGGCATCGAGCATGGCCAGACCTTCACCGACTTCCGCCACCTGATCATCTACGGGCAGCGCACCGCAGACAACAGGTTCGCTTTCGGCGGGCGCGGTGCCCGCTATCACCTCGCCAGCGCGATCCGGCCGGCCTATGACCGCGTGGGCCGGGTCACCCACCACCTTCGCAAGGCCCTCGTCGACCTCTTCCCGGCGGCTGCGGATGCCCGGATCACCCACGAGTGGGGCGGACCTCTCGGAGTCCCCCGCGACTGGCACGCCTCGGTCGGGTTCGACGCCGGCCGCAAAGAAGCCTGGGCAGGCGGCTACGTCGGCGACGGTGTGAGCACCACGAACCTCGCCGGACGCACTCTGGCCGATCTCATCACCGGAGCGACGACCGACCTGACCTCGCTCGCCTGGGTGAACCACCGCTCACCGCGCTGGGAGCCGGAACCACTGCGGTTCGTCGGGGCCAATGCCGGACTGGTCGGCACGCAGTTCGCCGACGCCGAGGAGCGCGTCACCCGACGCCCCTCCGTCGCGGCACGCCTCATGGCCCCCCTCACCGGCCACTGACCCCTGCCTCTCCGGCTCCGGCTCTGGTTAGACGTCTTCGGAGATCGCCGCCGCAAACTGCGAGTTGTACAGGTTGTAGTACGCGCCGCCCTGCGCCAGGAGCTGGGCGTGCGTTCCCTGTTCGACGATGCGGCCCGACTCCATGACGAGGATCAGGTCGGCGTCGCGGATCGTCGACAGGCGGTGGGCGATCACGAAGCTCGTGCGGTCGGCTCGCAGTGCGCTCATCGCCTTCTGCACCAGCAACTCGGTGCGGGTGTCGACCGAGCTGGTCGCCTCGTCGAGGATCAGCACGCTCGGCCGGGCGAGGAACGCCCGCGCGATCGTCAGCAACTGCTTCTCGCCGGCGCTCACGTTCGAGCCTTCGTCGTCGAGCACGGTGTCGTAGCCGTCCGGCAGCGAGTGCACGAATCGGTCGACGTAGGTCGCCCGGGCGGCGTCGAGGATCTCCTCCTCCGTCGCATCCGGTCGCCCATACGCGATGTTGTCCCGGATCGTGCCGCCGAACAGCCACGTGTCCTGCAGCACCATGCCCATCCGGCTTCGCAGGTCGTCACGCGTCATCGACGCGATGTCGACTCCGTCGAGCGTGATGCGGCCGGAGTCGATCTCGTAGAACCGCATCATCAGGTTGACCAGCGTGGTCTTGCCCGCGCCGGTCGGTCCGACGATCGCGACCGTCTGGCCGGGCTGGGCGACCAGCGACAGGTCCTCGATCAGTGGCGTCTCCTCCACGTAGCGGAACGAGACGTCCTCGAACTCGAGGCGCCCCTTGGTCCCGACGGGGCTCTTCGGCTCGGTCGGGTCCGGGGACTGCTCGTCGGCGTCGAGCAGTTCGAAGACGCGCTCCGATGATGCCACGCCCGACTGGAGCAGGTTCGCCATCGAGCCGAGCTGGGTGAGCGGCTGGGTGAACTGTCTCGAGTACTGGATGAACGCAGTCACGTCACCGATCTGCAGTGCACCGGATGCGACCTGCAGTCCGCCGGCCACCGCGATGACCACGTACATCAGGTTCCCGACGAACATCATGGCCGGCATGATGATGCCCGAGATGAACTGCGCACCGAAGCTCGCCTTGTACATCTCCTCGTTCTTGAGGCGGAACTGCTCCTCGACCTCGCGGTGGCGACCGAACACCTTGACCAGTGCGTGGCCGGTGAATGCCTCCTCGATCTGGCCGTTGAGTTCGCCGGTGTGCTTCCACTGCGCGACGAACAGCTTCTGCGAACGCCGGGCGATCAGCATCGTCACGATGAGCGTGAGCGGAATGGTGATGAGCGCGATCAGGGCGAGCAGCGGCGACACGATGAACATCATCACGACGACGCCGATCACCGTCAGCAGCGACGTGAGCAACTGGCTCAGCGTCTGCTGGAGGGTCTGCGAGACGTTGTCGATGTCGTTGGTGACCCGGCTCAGCAGCTCACCGCGGTTCATCCCGTCGAAGTACCGGAGCGGAAGCCGGTTGATCTTCTCCTCGACCTCTTCACGCAGGCGGTAGACCGTGCGCTGGGTGATCCCGTTGAGCACGTAAGCCTGCACATAGCCGAACAGCGACGAGAAGATGTAGAGCGCGAGCACTCCCATCAGCACCATGCTGAGCGCACGGAAGTCGATCCCTTCGCCCGGGGTGAGGGTCATCCCGCTCAGCAGGTCGGCCTGCTGGCCGTGGCCCGTCGCCCGGAGGCCCGCGATGACCTGGTCCTGGGTCAGGCCCTTCGGCATCGTCTTGGAGATCGCCCCGGCGACGACGATGTTGATCGCGTTGCCGAGAATCTTCGGCCCGAGTACGGCGAAGGCCACGCTGAACACGCCGAGGATCGTCACGAAGACGACTCCCCAGCGCTCCGGGGCGAGCCGGCCGGCGAGGCGCTTGGCGCTCGGCCCGAAGTTCATGGCCTTCTCTACTGGGCCCTGCATTCCGCCGAACGGTCCGCCGCCGCCCGGTCCGCGCCGCGGCACGGGCGGACGAGGAGGCGTCTTCTCTTCTGTCGTGCTCATGCTGCTTCCTCCGCTGTGAGCTGGGACGAGACAATCTCCGCATAGGTCTCGGAGGTCTCGAGGAGCTGTTCATGCGTACCCCGGCCGACGATGCGGCCGTCCTCGAGGACGAGGATCTGGTCGGCGTCGATGATCGTCGAAACGCGCTGCGCGACGATGATGAACGTGGCCCCTGTGACATCACGCTTCAGTGCCGCGCGGAGCCGCGAGTCCGTGGTGACGTCGAGAGCCGAGAACGAGTCGTCGAATACGTAGATCTCCGGCCGTTTGACGAGCGCCCTGGCTATGGCGAGCCTCTGTCTCTGGCCGCCGGAGACGTTGGTGCCACCCTGGGCGATGGCCGCATCCAGTCCCTCCGGCATGGCCTCGACGAAGTCGCGCGCCTGCGCGGTCGACAGCGCCGCCCAGAGCTCGTCGTCTGTCGCATCCGGTTTGCCGTAGCGGAGGTTGCTGGCCACGGTGCCCGAGAAGAGATAGGGCTTCTGCGGCACGAGCCCGATGCGCGACCAGAGCAGGTCGGGCTCGAGTTCCGCCACATCGACGCCGTCTACGAGAACAAGACCGCTCGTCGCGTCGAACAGCCGTGGAATCAGATTCACCAGCGAGGTCTTGCCGGCTCCGGTGCTCCCGATGATGGCTGTCGTCCGGCCGGAACGGGCCAGGAAGCTGACGTCGCTGAGGACGGGCTGTTCCGCGCCGGGGTACTCGAAGCTGGCATCCACCAGTTCGACGGTTCCATGCGTTTCGAGCACGCTGACCGGGCTTGCTGCCGGCTTGACGGTCGATTCGGTGTTGAGCACCGCAGAGATGCGGTCGGCGCAGACGGCAGCGCGCGGGATGAGCACGGCCATGAACGTCGCCATCATCACCGCCATGAGGATCTGCATGAGGTACTGCAGGAAGGCCGTGAGCGTTCCGATCTGCATCGAGCCGTCCTGGATGCGGAACGCGCCGAACCAGATCACCGCGACACTCGAGACGTTCATCACCAGCATCACGATCGGGAACATCAGGGCGAAAAGGCGTCCGGCGCGTAGCGCGGTGTCGGTGACTTCTTCGTTGGCCTGCTTGAACCGGTTGGTCTCCACGTCTTCGCGCACGAACGCGCGAACGACACGGATGCCGGTGAGCTGCTCGCGCAGCACCTTGTTCACCTTGTCGATACGGGCCTGCATGAGACGGAACAGCGGGACCATCCGCACGATGATGAGACCGATAGCGATCAGCAGGACAGGCACAGCGACCACAATCAGCCAGGACAGCTGCACGTCCTGCTTGAGGGCCAGGATGATGCCGCCGATCGCCAGGATCGGCGCCGACACCAACAGCGTGCAGGTCATCAGCACCAGCATCTGCACCTGCTGCACATCGTTGGTGTTGCGGGTAATGAGCGACGGCGCCCCGAAGGCCGAGACTTCGCGCTCGGAGAACTCGCCGACCTTCACGAAGATCGCGCCGCGCAGGTCACGTCCGACCCGCATCGCGACCTTCGCCCCGAAGTACACGGCGGTGATCGAGCACGCCACCTGCAGCACCGTCACGCCGAGCATCCCGGCGCCCACCCAGAGGATGTAGTTCGTGTCGCCCTTGACCACACCGTTGTCGATGATGTCGGCATTGAGGGTCGGCAGCCACAGCGACAGCAGCGACTGGGCCGTCTGGAAGACGAGGACACCGACGAGGAGTCGCCAGTGCGGGCGCAGGAAGCGTCCGAGGAGTTTCAGCAGCATTTTCGGTCCTAGTTCGTTGCGGATGCGATGGCGGATGAGGTGGTGGACAGGTCGCCGGCCGGGCAGCCGGCGACTCCGTAGAGGACGATGCTGGTGAGGTCGTCGACGCTGAATTCCATGCCCTCGTTGAGGGCGGGAACGGCGGATGCGACACTCACCATACGCACGATGTGGGCGACGCGTTCGGGCGGCCAGTTCAGTGCGGCCGCCTCGGGCGCGAGTACTTCGGCGATGATGGCGGGGAACTCGTGACGGGCGTTGTGCACGGGCGGACGCTCGCCTCCGATGGCGGCCATCATGCGGAACATGCTCGAGAAGCGTTCACGCATGAGGTAGATCATGGCGCGCACCTTGTTCTCCAGCGGAAGCGACGGGTCGATCGACCGCAGGGCCTGCCGCAGGTGCTCCGGGTCGAGGTACCTCTCGAGGGCGGCGGTGACGAGCGTGTCCTTGTCGCCGAACGCACGAAATACCGTGCCTTCGGCGATTCCCGCGGCTTCGGCGATCTGCTTCGACGTCACGGCGCGGCCGTGCTCGATGAGCAGCGGGATGACCGCGTCGATGATCATCGCCTGCCGCTCCTCGACCGACAACGGCTGCGCTCGCCGGTTGTGCACCATAACGTCGACCCTAGCTGAGTGAGTGCTCACTCAACAACGAGCGCCGCGTTCGCCGCCAGCGAAAACCCCGGCGTTTCCCGGCCCTAGGCGAACAACTCCGAAATGGCCGCGACCTCGTCTGCGCTCGGCGACCATGAGGAGGCCGCCTCGGCGTTCTGGATGATCTGCTCGGGCTTCGTCGCCCCCGCGATCACACTCGTCAGCCCGGGCTGGGCGAGCAGCCACGCGAACGTCGCCTCGAGCATGGTGACCCCGCGCTCGTCGCAGAAGGCCTGGTACTCCTCGATGACATCCCACGGCGCATTGTCGGCGAGATGCCTGCGGATCATCATGATGCGGCTGTCCGCGGGGCCCCCCTGCCGGGAGAACTTACCGGTGAACAGACCGTTGTAGAGCGGGAAGAACGGCAGGAAGCCGAGACCGTACCGGTTGACGGCGGGCAGAACCTCCTTCTCGGCCCCACGCACCAGCAGGCTGTACTCGTTCTGCGCCGAGATGAATTTCGGATGCCCGGCCAGCTGCGCGGTGAACTCGGCCTCGGCGATCTGCCAACCGGAGAGATTCGAGTGACCGATGTAACGGATCTTGCCCTCGGTGATGAGGTCGTCGAGGGTCGCGAGCGTCTCTTCGATCGGCGTGACGGCATCCGGGGTGTGCAGCTGGTAGAGGTCGATCCAGTCGGTCTGCAGGCGGCGGAGCGACGCTTCCACGGCCAGACGGATGTACCGCCTCGACCCGCGGACGCCCCAGTCGGGCCCGTTGGCGCCGGCCATGTCCATCCCGAACTTCGTCGCGAGCACGATGCCGTCTCGCCGGCCGGCGAGAGAACGGCCCATCAGCGTCTCCGAGAGACCGCGCTCGGCCCCATAGATGTCGGCGGTGTCGAACAGGGTCACGCCGGCGTCGATCGCTGCCCCGATCACGGCGTCGGTTCCTGCCTGGCTCTCCGAGGCGGTTCCCTGCCTGCCGAAATTGTTGCAGCCGAGACCGATCGTGGAGACGACGAGGCCGGATTTTCCGAGGGGGCGATATTCGATCTGAGCCATGCTCCAAGGCTAGCCGCCCGGCACGATAGTCAGCGCTGTGGGCATCGAGCCCAGCCGGCCGGTCAGCCGACCGGCAGGTTCCCCAGGCCGTCGGGGACGGGAATCGAGGCGAGCAGCCGGGCCGTGTAGTCGTCCTTCGGTGCGTTCCAGACCTGGTCGATCGGCCCGGTCTCGACCACGCGGCCCGCCTGCATGACGGCGACCCGGTCGGCGATCACCCGCACGACCGAGAGGTCGTGGCTGATGAACAGGAGCGATGCTCCGTTCTTCAGCGCGACGTCGCGCATGAGCTGGGCGACCTTCGCCTGCAGGGAGGCGTCGAGCGATGCGATCGGCTCGTCGCCGATGAGCACGTCGGGGCGTGCGGCGATCGCCCGCGCGATGGCGATGCGCTGACGCTGGCCACCCGAGAATTCATGGGGATAGCGGTCGGCCGCATCCGCGTCGAGTCCGACGTCGGCGAGCAGTACCGGGACGGTCGAGCGGTCGGGTCCGGCGACGGCGAACGCATCCGCGATCTGGGCGCCGACCCTGCGGCGCGGGTTCAGCGAGGCGTACGGGTTCTGGAACACCATCTGGATGCGGCGCAGCCGAACCGGGCGTGCACGCAGTCGCAGCCGCGGCACCGGTTCGCCGTCGAACGTGATCGTTCCGCCCGACAGAGGCTCCAGCCCGCAGATCGCACGCGCAAGCGTTGACTTGCCACAGCCGGACTCCCCCACCAGGCCGACGACTTCGCCGGTTCCGAGCGACAGCGAGACGTTGTCGACGGCGGTGAGCTTGCTGCGTCCGGGCCGCCGGTACTGCACGCTGACGCCGTCGACCACCAGTTCGCCCGTCATCCGTTCCCCTCCCCGTCTTCGATGCCGGTCTCCACGGCCACCTCGTGCACGACCTGCGGAGGAGGCGGCACAGCGGGCAGCGAGTCGATGAGCGAGCGCGTGTACTCGGTGCGCGGCTCCCGGATGACCTGGTATCGCGAACCGTGTTCGACGATCGACCCGTTGTGCATGACGGCGACCGTGTCGGCGACCGCCGACATGACACCGAGGTCGTGGGTGACCAGCAGGATGGCCAGGTCCATCGTGTCGCACAGTTCGCGCAGCAGCCTCAGGATGCCCGCCTGCACCGTCACGTCGAGAGCCGTCGTCGGCTCGTCTGCGATCAGCACGGACGGTTCGCACGCGATCGCGATGGCGATGGCGATGCGCTGCAGCTGGCCGCCGGAGAACTGGTGCGGATACTTCGACAGCGCCGCGTCGGGCTCCGGCACGCGCACCCGCTCGAGAAGCTCGACGGCGAGCTCGCGCGCCTGCCGGCGACCAAGGCCCAGATGGTGGCGCACATGATCGGTGAGCTGGCCGCCGATCGAGATCATCGGGTGCAGGCTCGCGGTCGGGTCCTGGAAGATCATGGCCAGTTCGCGACCGCGGAGGCGGTTGAGCCTGGCCGGCGAAATGGCGAGGAGGTTGTCGACCGAGGTGCGCGCACCATCCAGCCTGATCTGCCCGGTGACCCGCGAGCCCGCCGGTTGCAGCCCGCAGACGGTCAGGCCGGTCACCGTCTTGCCCGACCCGGACTCGCCCGCGAGACCGGAGATCTGGCCCGCCGGCACCTCGAGGTCGATGCCGCGCAGGATCTGCTTCGGGGACTTCGGATCGCCCAGCTCCAGCTTGAGGTCCGTGATGGTGAGCCCGGTCATACGGACACCCCCTGCACTTTGCCGGCTGCCCGCGGATCGAGCGCGTCGCGCATGGCGTCGCCGAGGAAGTTGAAGGCCATCACGACGGTGAAGATGGCGAGACCGGGGAAGGCGGACAGCCACCAGGCGCTGAAGTTCTGTACACCGTCGGCGACCATGGATCCCCATTCCGGCGTCGGCGGGGTCGCTCCGAGGCCGAGGAAGGACAGGCCCGACAGCAGCAGGATCGCGTTGCCGAAGTCCAGGGTGGCGAGCACCAGCACCGGCGCTGCCACGTTCGGCAGGACATCCCGGCCGAGCGAGCGATAAGCGCTCGCGCCCAGCAGCCTGCCCGCGATGACATACTCCCTGGCGCGCTCCCCGAGCACCATCGACCTCATGACGCGGGCGTAGCTCGGCCACGATACGACGAGCAGTGCGATGACGGCGTTGGTGAGGCTCGGGCCGAGGGACGCCGCGACGATCATGGCGAGGATGATCGTCGGGAACGCGAAGACCAGGTCGGAAATTCGCATGATCACTTCGTCGACGCCGCGGCCGAAATAGCCGGCGACCGCGCCGAGGATCGAGCCGATGATCATCGAACAGACCACGAGGATGAGGGCGAGGGGCAGGGAGACGCGCGCGCCGTACAGGGTGCGCGACAGCACGTCGCGTCCGACGGCGTCCGTACCGAACCAGTGCTCGGCGCTCGGCGGGGCGAGCCGCGCGAAGCTCTGCGCCAGCGGATCGTATGGCGCGATCAGCGGGGCGAAGATGGCGATGATCAGCCAGATGGCGATCACGACCACGCCGATGACGGCCATCGGCCGTCGCCAGACGGCGGGCAGGATGGGGCGCTTGCGCTTGACGGCGATGTCCAGGGTTGCGGTCACTGGACCCTCACTCTCGGGTCGACCACACCGTAGATCACGTCGATCACGAAGTTGGTGATGATGTAGACCATGCCTACGATCAGGCCGACGCCCATGACCGCCGGCAGGTCGAGTGTTGTGGCGGCCTTGTAGGCGTACTGCCCGATCCCGCCCCAGGAGAAGACCTGCTCGGTGAGCACGGTACCTGACAGGAGGGAGCCGAAAGCGAGACCGACGATCGTCAGGATCGGCAGCAGCGCTCCGCGCAGCGTGTAGCCGAAGACCACCCGGCGGGATGTCAGACCCTTGGCGCGCGCGGCGGTCACGTAGTCCTGCCCCAGCACGTCGAGCACCGCCGACCGGGCGAACCGGATCAGCAGGCCGACGGTGTACAGCGTGAGCACGAGTCCGGGGAGAGCGAGATGCGAGAGCGCGTCCCAGAACGTGTCCCACTGCCCGGCAAGCAGCGCGTCGACGGTATACATGCCGGTCACGGTCGGCGGGGCCTGCGCGGCCGGATCGAGCCGGCCGCTGCCGGGCGCCCAGTGCAGCTGGTAGAAGAAGATGTAGAACACCGCGAGCGCCAGCCAGAACGTCGGAATCGAAATACCGCCGAGACTGAAGATGCGGATGACTTGATCGGTGAAGCGATTATGTCGGAGCGCTGCATAGAGGCCGAGTCCGATCCCGATGAAGATCGAGAAGACGATCACGAAGATCGCGAGCTCGGCCGTCGCGGGGAATGCGACCGACAGGTCCTGCGACACCGGGTTGTGCGTCTGCGTCGAGGTGCCGAGGTTGCCCTGGAGCAGGTGGCCGAGGTAAACGAAGTACTGCACGACGACCGGCTTGTCGAGGCCCTGCGCCTTGCGGAACTCTGCGACGACGGCGGGGTCGCTCGCCGCCCGCTCCCCCAGCGCGGCCTGCGCAGGGTCGGCAGGCACGAGGTTGGTGAGCGTGAAGGTGACGAGTGTGACGCCGAAGATCAGCAGCACACTGACGCCCAGGCGGAGCGCGATGTAGCGGACGAGAGGGGGGAGGCGCCTGCGCTCGTCGGAGACGAGTCTGGCGGGCGCGGGCGCCTCCAGGGTCGAGCTACTTGATTTCTGCGAGGTCAACGGTCCACACGGGATTGAGCAGGAGTTGCTTGATCGACGTCGCGGTGACGACGTACTGGCCGGGCTGCACGACGGGCAGGAACGGCCCCGTCGCGTTGGCCTGGGTCTGCCACGCCTGGTATGCCTTGGTGCGGTCGGCGGAGCCTACGGCTGATGCCGCTGCGTCTGCCAGCGTGGTGACCGCGGGGTCAGCACCCTTCGCCCACCCGGCACGGAGACCGAGGGACTCGCCCGGGTTGAACACGAGGTAGTCCGAGGGGTCCGGGAAGTCCGGGCCCCAGTACATGATTCCCGACTGGAGCTTTCCGGCACGGTAGGCGTCGAGGAAGGTCGAGATCGGCGACGGAGCGAGCGTGATCGTGATTCCGATGTCTTTCAGCTGCGCCTGGATCGCCTCGGCGAGGGTCTGCATCTGCAGACCGTTGACCGTGATGTCGTTCGGGTAGGAGAACTTCACAGGCTGGCCCGCGTATCCCGATGCCGCGAGGGCGGTCTTGGCCGCCGCCGCGTCGAAGGTGTTCGACGGGTCGGAGGACAGCGCGCCGAGGAACATCGACGGGACCATGCCGCCCGGCTGGGTCGAGCCAGCCCCCGCGATCGAGAGGATCTTCGAGTAGTCGATGCCGTGTCGTACCGCGGTCAGGAACTGCGCCTTGTTCGTCACACCGGCGCCGACCGTCGGGTTCTGGTTGTACCAGGTGTAGATCACGTAGGGCGAGACACCCTTGATGACTTTGGTCGAGCCGCTGTCGAGGCCCTGCACCTGGTCGGAGTTCAGGTCGAGCGCGACCTGGCTGGAGCCGGCCTGCACGTTGATCTTCTGGGTCGGCCCCGCGACGTTCTCGAGAACGACCCGGCCGTAGGCGGGCGCGGTGCCGACGTAGTGCGGGTTCAGCTTGAATACGACCTTGGTGTTGACGTTGTAGGACTCGAGCTCGTAGGGCCCGGAGCCCGCTGAGGTCTTGTTGAGGAACGCCTCCGCCTTGTCGGTGTCGTCCTCTGCTCCGCCGTTCTTCTTGACGAGGGCCGAGTTCAGGATTCCGAGCGAGGGGTTCGGGAGGATGAACGGAAGCGCCGGGTTCGGGGTCGCCGATGTCAGGGTGACGGTCTTGTCGTCGACCTTGTTGACCGTGACGCCGTCGAGGAGGAACGACGGGTTGCCCTTGAGCCCCTGGACGCGCTTGAGCGAGAACACGACGTCGTCTGCTGTGACCGTCGTGCCGTCGGAGAACTTGTGCTTGCCGTCGAGCGTCAGGGTGAGCGTCTTGTTGTCCGACGACTCCTTGTACGTCGCGAGCTGCGGCACCGGCTTGGTGACGTCCGAGCCCTTGAACGTGAGCAGCGTCTCGTACAGGGCACGGTCGACGATGCTGCCGGTGAGCTCGAACGCCCGGCCCGGGTCAGACGTCTTGAGGTCGAAGGACTGGTCGACCACAAGGGTCTTGTTGCTCGACGACGACGACGACGATGTGTTCGGCGAGCAGCCGGTGATGGCGAGGGCGGTGGCGACGCCGACCGCGATGACGCCCGCGATCGTGCGGCCCGTGTGAGACCTGGTCATGGATACCCCTTCTTTGCGCTGTGTCCGCTTAGCGTATGGCTCGCACGTTTCGGGCGAGTTTCCGACTCGCGGCTATTTATAGTTCGAGGACCGGCACGGCCGGGTCCGGGTTGGAGAACGCGCCGTCCGTCGCTCGGAGCACACGCAGGATGTTCCCTCCGGTGAGCGCTTCGAGATCGGATGCGGTCCACCCCCGGTGGGCGAGCTCGGCGAGGAGCGCCGGATACCCGTCGACCCCCTCGAGCCCCTCCGGGAAGATGTCGGTACCGTCGAAGTCGCCCCCGAGCCCGATGTGCTCGACGCCGGCGACGGCACGCGCGTGCTCGATGTGGTCGGCGACGTCGCTGATCGTGACGACGGGCGCTGGCTCCGTACGGGGGCCGTCGGCCCACTCGGAGAACTCCTCTGAGAGGAACTGCGGCACGAACGTGATCATCACCACTCCGCCGTTCGCCGCGAGGCGCAGGAGCACGTCGTCCGGCACATTGCGCGGGTGGTCCGACAGTGCCCGGCAGGAGCTGTGGCTGAAGATGACCGGCGCGTCCGTCACGTCGAGCGCGTCGTGCATGGTCGCGGGCGATACGTGCGAGAGGTCGACGAGGATGCCCAGCCGGTTGAGCTCGCGGATGTAGTCCCTGCCACGCTCGGAGAGCCCTCCATGGCGCGGCTCATCGGTCGCCGAATCCGCCCATGCGGTGTTGTTGACGTGCGTGAGGGTGAGGTAGCGCACGCCGAGCCTGGCGAGCATCCGCAGCACCGCCGGGGAGTCGTTGATCGAGTGGGCGCCTTCCGAGCCGAGCAGGGAGGCGATGCGGCCGGAGCTGATGGCCGCCTCGACATCGTCAGCCGAGCGGGCGAGTGAGAACGTCTCCGGGTAGCGTGCGACGAGCCGGTACACCCAGTCGATCTGTTCGAGTGTTCCCTGCACGGAGGACGGGCCATCCGGGCCGTCGTCGATGTAGACCGACCAGAACTGGGCGCCGACACCGCCCGCGCGAAGGCGTGGGATGTCCGTGTCGGTCGCGAGGAGCTCTGAAAGGCCCTCGACCGAATAGCTTCGGCTCTCGCGGCACTCCCACGCCCAGTCGTTGTGACCGTCGATCACGGGAGTGCGACGCAGCACCTGCGTGACGACCGCAGGGATGCCGGAGGAAGTGTCGTCTGTGATCACCATCTGCCAAGGCTAACCGCTCCGGGAGGGTGCTTTTTACCCTCGGGGCACACCCCGGGGACGAGTTATCCCCAATGTCCGATTTCCGCGCGAACGTGTCACCGGCTCCGTCTACAGTCGAGGCATGAGCACTTCATTCGCGTACCTGATCCGAACGGACAGCCCCATCGGCCGGCTCGAGCTCACCAGCGACGGTGAGGCGATCACCTCGCTCTCCATCGAGCGCGACGGCCACCTCCCGCTCGAGGAGCATCCCGAGCGCACCGCCCCTGTCCTCGATGAAGCCGCGCGCCAGCTCGACGAGTATTTCGCAGGCGCACGCAAAGACTTCGTGCTTCCAGTGCGCCTGGAAGGCACCGAATTCCAGCGGAGCGTCTGGGAGGCGCTCGAGAGGCTCGAGTTCGGTCAGTTCACGTCATACGGTGAGCTGGGCGCCGAGATCGGGCGGCCGGGGTCGGGGCGGGCGATCGGCGGAGCAGTCGGGGCCAACCCGATTCCGATCATCGTCGGCTGCCACCGCGTGCTCTCGTCCAACGGACGGATCACCGGGTACAGCGGCGGCGAGGGAATCCCGACGAAACTCTGGCTGCTGACGCACGAGGGGATCATGCTGGCCGCATGAGCTCGACGATCATCGGCGACGACGGAGTGACGCGCTGCTCCTGGGCGGCAAGCGACGACGAGTACCGGCGCTACCACGACGAGGAGTGGGGGCGCGAACAGCGCGACCCTCGCGCGCTCTACGAGAAGCTCTGCCTCGAGGGATTCCAGGCGGGCCTCTCGTGGATCACCATCCTGCGGCGACGGACGGCCTTCCGCGAGGACTTCCACGACTTCGAGCCGGAGCAGGTCGCGGCCATGACCGAGACCGATGTCGACCGGCTCCTGCTCGATGAGCGGATCATTCGCCATCGCGGCAAGATCGAGGCCACGATCGCCAACGCCAGGGCTACCCTCGCCCTCGATATCGGACTTTCTGAGCTGATGTGGGGCTTCGCCCCGGCGCCGGGTCGGCCGCGACCGTCGGATTTCAGCGAGGTTCCTGCCGTCACCGCTGACTCGACTGCGCTGAGCAAAGAACTCCGCAAGCGCGGGTTCCGGTTCGTCGGGCCGACAACGATGTACGCCCTGATGCAGTCGACCGGAATGGTCGACGATCACGTCGTGGGGTGCTTTCGCGCCGAGGACTGAAAGCTCTGGGCTGCAGCGCGACGGAAAGCGCCGGGCCGACGACGACTGCAGGGATCGGAGCTTTACGGACTCTCGCTCGTGAGATCACCTCCGCACGTGCCCGACCGCAGGCGGAACTAGGGGATCATCACGCGTCCGAGCTTCTCGACCCCGGCGCGAGGGGATTCGCGCCTTACAACCGATGCGTCGGCCCGACAGATTGCGGGGGCTTTCGCCGCGACCGACCGCCGCTGGCAGAGAGCCCACCGAGGCTCAGTGCTCCTCCTCTGATTCGCATAACTCGATACGAAGCTGTGATTGAGCTTCACCTTGCGCTGAGCATATCTCACTTTTAGTGGGCACACCAGCACGTTCTACCGCCGCGCCCCTGGCTGGAATCTCGCGGAGAATCTAGCGGAGGGTCGCCATCAAGCTGCCGGGTTCGCCCGTTACCGCGGGAACGACGAGTTCGAGCTCGTGACCGTTCATTCCGACCTCATAGCCTTCGGACCGTGCCCAGTCGAGCAGTTGCGCCGCATCGCCGAAGTCGGCCCCGCTGGTGACCAGGGCGCGAGCGAAAAGGCCCTTGGCCTGCTTGTTGAAGTGGTTCAGAGCGCGAATCCTGCCGGTGTCGTCGCGGGCGAGCACGCGCACATAGACCGAGCTCTTCGTCGCAGGGAGCGGCCCGAGCGCGGCATAGCCTTCCGACCGCAAGTCGACGATGACGCCGCTAGTGTGATCAAGGGCGGCAGTGACCGGCGCGGCCCAGGCACGCTTGAGCGTCATACCCGGAAGCCGCGAATCGAAGGAGAGCCGGTAGGCCGGAATGGAGTCGCCGGCCGATACGAGCCCGAACAGGGCCGAGTGCACAGCAACCACTTCGTGCGCCCGCGCGGCTTCGAGCGGAGACAGCGAGGCCGCGTCGAAAGCGTCGTAAAGAACACCGGAGTACAGCGCAATGGCCGGCATGGTCGGTGCCCGCCGGAGCGCCCGGTTGCGGTCGACCTCGGCATGCTGCTTCGGTCCCAGTTTCAGTGCACGGATGCTCGCCTCGCGGTCCTTCGACAACTCCGCGACCGCCCGCAGGACCGCACGTCGCGTCCTGGTCAGCGTTGGGAACTGCAGGCGCGCGAGCTCGAGCGTGCCACCATCACCGCCGTCGTTCTTCGTCTCCGACGGCGGCAGGAGGATGAGCACCTATCCCTCCAGGAAAGCGAGCGCGGTCTCGACGTTCTCGCCGATGGTCGCGGTCGTGTCGACCGTGACGCGGGGAAGCGCCGCGCTCGCGCCCCTCCACTCGTCGTACTCTTCGACGCTCTGCTCGACGGCGTGCCACGTCGTCTCGTCGACGTGCGGAAGGCTACGGATGCGCTTCTCGAGCCGCGCCTTGTGGAGCTCCTGGTCGCTGCAAACGACCTCGACCACGCGCAGTTTCACGTCCGCACGTGCGGCGAGGTCACGCCACTGAAGTCGTGCAGGCTCGACGGCATTGACCGCGTCGACGATGACGGTTCGTCCGGCGAGAAGCTCCTGCTCGGCGATCGTCTCGGCGACGAGATAGGCCGCGAGGCCCGTCGGCTGGTCTGAGTCGATGCCCGCACTGAGGATCGCGGATTCGATGGGATCGACAGATACGACCGTGGCCCCGAGCCGCGCACCGATGATCTCTGCGATCGTGGATTTTCCCGCACCGGGCAGACCGGCCATGGCGATGAGCGCAGGTACACGCACATCCCCGAACTGCCGGTCGACGGCCGCCCCCGCTTCGACCATTGCGCCTAGACCAGTTCCGCCTGGCGGGCGACGACGGTCACCGTGTCGTTCTCGACCGAGAGGAATCCTTCGTCGGCCTGGGCCGTCACGGTCGAACCGCCGACGAGGGTGACGCGAACCTCACCGACCGCCAGCATCGCGAGCAGGGGCTCATGCCCCGCGAGGATACCGATCTGGCCCTCGACCGTACGCGCGACGACCATGCTCGCCTCACCCGACCACACCTCGTGGTCGGCGGCGACAACGCTCACCTTCAGCGGCGAAGCCATGCTCAGCCGTTCTCCTTCTGGATCTGCGCCCACTTCTCTTCGACGTCGGTGATCGGGCCGACGTTGAAGAACGCCTGCTCGGCCACGTGGTCGAACTCACCGCGGGCGATCGCGTCGAACGACTCGATGGTGTCCTTCAGCGGAACGGTGGAGCCTTCCACGCCTGTGAACTTCTTGGCCATGTAGGTGTTCTGCGAGAGGAACTGCTGGATGCGGCGCGCGCGCGACACTGTGATCTTGTCTTCTTCGGACAGCTCGTCGACACCGAGGATCGCGATGATCTCCTGGAGTTCTTTGTTCTTCTGCAGGATCTGCTTGACCGTCGTCGCCACCCGGTAGTGGTCCTCGCCCAGGTAACGGGGGTCGAGGATGCGGCTGGTCGAGGTCAGCGGGTCGACGGCCGGGTAGAGGCCCTTCGACGCGATCTCACGCGACAGTTCGGTGGTGGCGTCGAGGTGGGCGAAGGTGGTCGCCGGCGCCGGGTCGGTGTAGTCGTCGGCCGGAACGTAGATCGCCTGCAACGAGGTGATCGAGTGTCCACGGGTCGAGGTGATGCGCTCCTGGAGCACACCCATCTCGTCGGCCAGGTTCGGCTGGTAGCCCACCGCGGAAGGCATGCGGCCGAGCAGCGTCGAGACCTCTGAGCCCGCCTGGGTGAACCGGAAGATGTTGTCGATGAAGAGCAGCACGTCCTGGTTCTGAACGTCGCGGAAGTATTCCGCCATCGTCAGAGCGGAGAGGGCCACGCGCAGACGCGTTCCCGGCGGCTCGTCCATCTGGCCGAAGACGAGGGCGGTCTTGTCGAAGACACCTGCCTCCTCCATCTCGTGGATGAGGTCGTTGCCTTCACGGGTGCGCTCGCCGACACCGGCGAACACCGAGACACCACCGTGGTCCTGCGCGACGCGCTGGATCATCTCCTGGATGAGCACCGTCTTGCCGACGCCGGCGCCTCCGAAGAGGCCGATCTTTCCACCCTGGACGTACGGGGTGAGGAGGTCGATGACCTTGATGCCGGTCTCGAAGAGCTGGGTCTTCGACTCGAGCTGGTCGAACTTCGGGGGCTCGCGGTGGATGCCCCAGCGCTCGGTGATCTCGATCTTCTCGCCGGGCTCGCCGTTCAGGATGTCGCCGGTCACGTTGAAGACCTTGCCTTTGGTGACATCGCCGACCGGAACCGTGATGGGACCGCCGGTGTCACGAACCTCCTGGCCGCGAACGAGACCGTCGGTCGGCTTCAGCGCGATTGCGCGAACGAGGTCGTCTCCGAGGTGCTGTGCGACCTCGAGAGTGATCTCGTGCGAGGTCTCGCCGATGGTGATCGTGGTCTTGAGGGCGTTGTAGATGCCCGGAATCGAGTCGTGCGGGAACTCGATGTCGACGACGGGGCCGGTGACGCGGGCGACACGCCCGGTAGCACCTGCGGCCTGCACCGGCGCCGTCTGCGTCTCGTCGGTTGCGATCGATGTCATTGTCTTCTCTTCTCGTTCTACGTCAAACGTGTTTCGTGGCCGGGATCACTTGTCGGAGGTGGCAAGTGCATCGGCGCCACCGACGATCTCGGAAATCTGCTGGGTGATCTCGGACTGGCGCGCGTTGTTCGCCAGCCGGGTGTAGTCGCGGATGAGCTTGTCGGCGTTGTCGCTCGCGGCCTTCATCGCCTTCTGCGTCGCGGCGTGCTTCGAGGCGGCCGACTGGAGCATCGCGTTGAAGATCCGGCTCTCGATGTACACGGGCAGGAGCGAGTCGAGAACGGTCTCGACGTCGGGCTCGAATTCATAGAGCGGGAGCACTTCGTTGTCGACGGGCTCCTCGACGCCTTCGACGACCTCGAGCGGCAGGAGTCGCACGATCTCGGGAACCTGCGTCAGCATGTTGACGAAGCGGTTGTAGATGATGTGGATCTCATCGACCCCGCCGTCGGACGCATCGCGCAGGAAGGACTCGAGCAGGGCGTCGCCGATCTCCTTCGCCATCTCGAACTCGGGAGCGTCGGTTCCGCCGGTCCAGACGCGCTCGAACGCGCGGCGGCGGAAACTGAAGTATGCCGAGGCCTTGCGGCCGACGAGGAAGTACACGACGTCCTTGCCCTGGCTGCGCAGGAGCTCCGCAAGCTGCTCCGACTCCTTGAGCACGTTCGAGTTGAACGCGCCCGCGAGTCCGCGGTCGGACGAGAAGATGACGATCGCGGCGCGCTCGATCTTCTCCGGCTCGGTGGTCAGGACGTGCTCGACGTTCGAGTACGTCGCGACCGCCGACACCGCGCGGGTGATGGCGCGCGCGTACGGCGTGGATGCTGCCACCCGCGCCTGCGCCTTCTGGATGCGTGAGGCGGAGATCAGCTCCATGGCCCGAGTGATCTTCTTGGTCGTCTGGGCAGACTTGATCTTCTGCCGGTAGACCCGAAGTTGCGCTCCCATGTCTCCTACTTACCTAACTTGTCGATGCGTCGGATGTTCGCGTGGCGCCTCAGCGCTTCGCCTTGACGATGCGCTCCTGGTTGACGTCTTCTTCTGCGCTCGCCTCGAACTTCTCGCTGCCGACCGAGGCGAGGGGCTTGCCTTCGCCGGTCTGGAACTCGAGCTTGAACTTGTCGACTTCGGCTGCGAGCTTGTCGACGGTCTCGTCGGAGAGCACGTTCGTCTCGCGCAGCACGTCGAGCACGTCGGAGTTGCGGCGCAGGTGGTCGAGCAGTTCGGACTCGAAACGCAGAATGTCCTCGACCGGCACCTCGTCGAGCTTGCCGTTCGTTCCGGCCCAGATCGAGACGACCTGCTCCTCGACGGGGAAGGGCGAGTACTGCGGCTGCTTGAGCAGCTCGGTGAGGCGGGCACCGCGGGCCAGTTGGCGACGGCTCGCCGCGTCGAGGTCCGACGCGAACATCGCGAAGGCCTCGAGCGAGCGGTACTGGGCCAGCTCGAGCTTGAGTGTTCCGGAGACCTTCTTGATCGACTTGACCTGGGCGTCGCCACCGACACGCGAGACCGAGATTCCGACGTCGACCGCCGGGCGCTGGTTCGCGTTGAACAGGTCGGACTGCAGGAAGATCTGGCCGTCGGTGATCGAGATCACGTTGGTCGGAATGTAGGCCGAGACGTCGTTGGCCTTGGTCTCGATGATCGGAAGACCGGTCATCGAGCCGGCGCCGAGCTCGTCGGAGAGCTTGGCACAGCGCTCGAGCAGACGGGAGTGCAGGTAGAAGACGTCACCGGGGTACGCCTCGCGTCCCGGCGGGCGACGCAGGAGGAGCGACACGGCGCGGTAGGCCTCGGCCTGCTTCGACAGGTCGTCGAAGATGATGAGGACGTGCTTGCCGGCGTACATCCAGTGCTGGCCGATCGCCGAACCGGTGTAGGGCGCGAGGTACTTGAAGCCTGCGGGGTCGGAAGCGGGAGCCGCGACGATGGTGGTGTACTCCATGGCGCCTGCGTCTTCGAGGGCGCCCTTCACCGAAGCGATGGTCGAGCCCTTCTGGCCGATCGCAACGTAGATGCAGCGCACCTGCTTGTTCGCGTCGCCGGACTCCCAGTTGGCCTTCTGGTTGATGATCGTGTCGATCGCGATCGCGGTCTTGCCGGTCTGGCGGTCGCCGATGATCAGCTGGCGCTGGCCGCGGCCGACAGGGATCATGGCGTCGATCGCCTTGATGCCGGTCTGGAGCGGCTCGTGCACGCTCTTGCGCTGCATGACGCCGGGCGCCTGCAGCTCGAGCTCGCGACGGCCTTCCGACTCGATCTGGCCGAGTCCGTCGATCGGGACGCCGAGCGGGTCGACGACACGGCCCAGGTAGGCGTCGCCGACGGGCACCGAGAGGACCTCGCCGGTGCGCGTGACTTCCATTCCTTCGACGATGCCGTCGAACTCGCCCAGGATGACGACGCCGATCTCGTTCTCGTCGAGGTTCTGGGCGAGGCCGGAGACGCCGTTCGAGAAGCGGATGAGCTCGTTGGCCATCACGCCGGGGAGTCCCTCGACGTGCGCGATGCCGTCCGAGGCGTCGATGACGTGGCCGATCTCGGTCGCGCCCGTCTTGTTCGGCTCGTAAGCCGAAACGAAGTCCTTGAGCGCGTCCCTGATCTCGTCGGGGCTGATCGTTAGTTCTGCCATCTTTGTTCCCTATCTATGCGGGACACGTCGTCCCAGATGCCTGTTGAGGTGGTCGACCCGTCGGGTCAGCCCACCAGCTGAAGTCGTAGATCGTTGATGCGGCGTGAAATGCTTCCGTCGATCACATCATCGCCGACCTGCACCCGCACTCCACCGATCACGGCGGCGTCGACGATTTCATTGATCTTGAGGCGCTTTCCGTACTTCGCGGAGAGCACGGTCTGCAGCTGCGCGAGCTGCGCTGCCGGCAGGGCACGTGCACTCGTCACTGTCGCGATCGAGTGTCCGGACTGGTCGGCCACGATGCGGGCGGACTCACGGAGCGCCTCCCGGATGGTGCGACCACGAGGCTGGAGCACGAGTTGCCGCACGATCGCCTCGGTCTGGGCCGAGGCCTTTCCTGCGAGCAGCCGATCGACGAGCGCCGCCTTCTGCGCCGGATCGGCGAGCTTGCTGCGCAGGGCGAGTTCCAGTTCTGCGTTGGAGGTCACGGCGACTCCGAACGTGAACAGTTCGCCTTCGACATCGGTACCGGCCGGCGCGGACGTCGCGATACTGCGGATACCGAGCTCTTCGATCGCGGAGAGCACGTCACGCTGGCGCGACCACCGCTGTGCGGCGACCGTGGACAGGAGCGAGACCGCACCCGGCGAGAGCTGGGCGAACACGCGCTTGACCAATTCCGCCTTGCCCTGGGGGTCGGCGGAGGGGTCGCTGACGATCGCACGCAGCTGGGCGGAGTCGGCGACGACTCGTCCTGCAGCGAACAGGTCTTCAGCCGTCGCCAGATCGGCCTTGGCGCCGAGTTCGGCGAGTGCCGACACGGCGTTGGCCAGTGCTTCTCTGGTGGCGCTTCCCATTACTTGCCCGATCCTGCCTTCGCTTCGCTCGCCTCGAGGTCCGCAAGGAACCGGTCGACGATGGCCTGGGCCTTCTTGTCGTCGCTGAGGACTTCTCCGACAACGCCGGATGCCAGGTCGATCGCGAGCGATCCGACCTCTCCGCGCAGCGAGACGACAGCGGCCTGGCGCTCGGCCTCGATCTGGGCCTGCGCGGTCGCGGTGATGCGCGCGGCCTCGCTCGACGCCTGCTCCTTCAGCTCCGCCAGGATCTTCTGGCCGTCGGTGCGAGCCTGCTCGCGGATCTTCGCTGCCTCGGCACGCGCATCCGCCAGCTGCTCGGTGTACTCCTCGAGGAGCGCCTCCGCCTTGTGCTGGGCCTCGTCGGCCTTCGCGATGTTGCCTTCGATGGCTTCCGCGCGCTCATCGAGCAACTTCTTCATACGCGGAAGAACAAGCCGCCAGAAGAAGAACAGGATGATGACGAAGCAGATCAGCGATCCGACGATGTCGTACCACGCCGGGATGAGCGGATTGATCGTCGCGCTCGTTGCGGCCCTAACCACACCGTTGAGCATCGTTCCTCCTTACTGAAGAAGATAAAGAGGATTAGTGGAAGATGAAGCCGACGGCGATACCGATGAACGCCAGCGCCTCGGTGAAGGCGATACCGATGTACATCAGGACCTGGAGGCGACCGGCCAGCTCGGGCTGACGGGCAACGCCTTCGATGGTCTTGCCGACCACGATGCCGACGCCGATGGCGGGGCCGATGGCCGCGAGGCCGTATCCGACGGTGGCAATGTTGCCGTTGATAGCAGCGATGTCCACGTTATGTGTTTCCTTCCGTGATGTGAGCTGTGCGGGCGCGCAGCTCGATTAGTGTTCCTCGGCGACTGCGAGCTGGATGTAAACAGCCGTGAGCAGGGCGAAGACGTAAGCCTGGAGGACTGCCACCAGGATTTCGAACAGGGTGAAAGCGAAGCCGAAGGCGAACGTGCCGATTCCGAAGAGCGACCACCAGCTGCCTGCCGTGAAGAGGAAGAACGCCGTCGCGCTGAAGAAGAGCACGAGAAGAAGGTGACCGACGACCATGTTCATGAGAAGTCGGAGCGTGAGCGTGATCGGTCGCAGGATGAACGTCGAGACGAACTCGATCGGTGTCACCAGGATGTAGAGGTACCACGGCACGCCGGGCGGGAAGAGCGAGTTGCGGAAGAAGCTGCCCGGGCTCTTCTTGACACCGGCGTAGATGAAACAGGTGTAGGCGACGATCGCCAGCACGAGCGGGACACCGATGACCGAGGTGCCTGCGATGTTCAGGAACGGAATGATGCCCGTCAGGTTCATGAACAGCACCATGAAGAAGATGGACGTCAGGATCGGCAGGAAGCGCGTGCCGTCTTTCTTGCCCAGGAGGTCTTCGGCGATGTTGACCCGCACGAAGTCGAGACCCATCTCGACGATGCTCTGCCCGCGACCCGGAATGAGCTTCATGCGGCGGGTGCCCAGCCAGAAGACCAGGATGATGGCGAGGACCGCGACGAAGCGCACCAGCATGATGCGGTTGACTTCGAAGCTGCCGATGGAAAAGACGGCCGGGGGAAAGAACTCATCGATCGACGGACCATGGAAGCTACCATCGTCGGTAGTCGTGGTCTGGACCAGCAGGTTCACAGCGTTAGCTAACAGCGCTATCTCCTGTTTCGGGGCGTCGAGCTAAGCTCTCGCGACGACGAACATGTGGCACCCGGGATTTCCACGAGAATCGCGGAGCGGGTGGGGGGAATCTCCGATAACTCTACAAGAGTTTCTCCGAGGTAACGAATCGAATCATGCTTTAGGGTTCTCCCCCGGCAACGTGACGTCGCTGGCGTACGGCATCCTCGACCGGAACACCACGAGCACGTCGACCACGAGCGATCCGAGGACGCCCGCGATGAGGGTCAGGAACATGACGGCGGGGTTGATCCAGGGCTGGCCCTTGAGCGCGAACGCCAGGATGATGAACAGCACGAACTTGAGCAGCCAGCCGCCGAGGACGATGCCGAAGAACACCGGAACGTAGATGTCCGAGCCGAAGAACCGGTTCGCGAGCAGGATGCTGGCAGCCGTGATCCCGAGGAAGACGACGGCCATCGCGGTGCCGATCAGGGCACTCGTCACGCCGATCCAGCCCGCGAAGAGGTAGCCGACGACGGCGCCGACGATGGCGATGCCGATCGCGAGGAACCCGCCCCACTTCAGCACATTGCGGAGCACGGGCTCCGACGACGGCACGATTCGTGCCGGCGCCGGGTTCTGGTTGTCGGTCACTTACAGCTCCTTGGTGATGGCGGCCGGTGTCGCCACGGGCGTCGCGTCGTCAATCGGAAGGTCGTCGGATGCCCGGTCGAGCGGGTCGTACTGCGCGGTCTGGTCGGCTTCTGCCGACCCGGCGGGAGTCAGTTCCGCCGCGGCCTCGGCGATCTTGCGCCTGCTGAGCGGGGCGAAGGTGAACGCGGCGCAGACCACCAGGCCGATAGCGATGAAGACGATGGCCATCCAGTACGGCTGGAAGAAGAACAGCAGGCAGCCGATGGAGAGCACAGCCGTCCACGCATAGAAGATGAGCACGGCGTGCAGGTGCGAGTGCCCCATGTCGAGCAGGCGGTGATGCAGGTGTTTGCGGTCGGCGCTGAAAGGCGACTTGCCCGCGCGCAGGCGTCGCACGACCGCGAGACCGAAGTCGAGCAGGGGCACGATGAGCACCGCGAAAGGAAGGATGATCGGGATGAACGCCGGCACCAGGGCGGAGCGGCCCAGGGTCGGGAGCGTCTCAGGGTTGATGTTGCCCGTGACGGAGATGGCGGACGTGGCCATCAGCAGGCCGACGAGGAGCGCACCGGCGTCGCCCATGAACATCTTCGCCGGGTGCCAGTTGAGCGGGAGGAACCCGGCGCAGGCGCCGACCAGGATCGCCGCGATCACGCCTCCCAGGCTGAAGTAGTTGGTCGGGTTGATCTCACGCTGCAGCAGGTAGGTGTAGACGAGGAACGTGCCGTTGGCGATGAGCGCGACACCCGCGACGAGGCCGTCGAGCCCGTCGATGAAGTTGATCGCGTTCATGACCAGCACGATCGCGAACAGCGTGATCACGATGCTCATCAGGGGCGAGCCGACGGTGATCCCGCCGATGGGCAGCGAATAGATCTGCACGCCGAGCCAGGCCACGAGACCTGCCGCGACGAACTGGCCGGCCAGTTTGGTCATCCAGTCGAGGTCCCAGACGTCGTCGGCGACGCCGATCGCGACGATGAGCAGCGACGCCAGGAGGATCGCGAGGATGGGACCGGGGTCGGCGAAGATCAGCCGGAGGATCGTGAACTGGCTCGACAGCAGGTAGGCCGCGCCGAAGGCGACGACGATGCCGAGGAACATCGCGATCCCGCCGAGGCGCGGGGTCGGCCGGGTGTGCACGTCGCGCGCGCGGATCTTCGGGTAGAGCCGGTACTTGAGGCTGAGCCGATAGACGACCAGGGACATCAGGTAGGTGATGACCGCGGAGATCAGCGCGAGGACGAAATAGAGGGTCACGTCGTCGTCTCGCCCGCAGCGGTCTCGGTCGCGGCGAGCTGGTCGCCGACCACCGCGCGGAGCTGTTCTTCGGTGATGACACCGTGGCGGAGGATGCGCAGGGGGCCGACTCCGGCGGCCAGGGCGGTCGCGTCGACGATCGTCGACGACGAGTCTGCCGCGCCGTGGCCCTCGTAGCCCGCGCCCGCTTCGCCACCGTCGAGGTAGACCGCGACCGAGTCGCCCAGCATCGCTTCGGCCTCTGCGGCTGTGTGGGCCGATGGCCGGCCGGTCAGGTTCGCCGAGGAGACTGCGAGCGGGCCCGTCTCGGAGAGCAGTTCGAGAGCGATGGTGTCGCTCGGCATCCGGAGCGCAACGGTACCGCGTGTCTCGCCGAGATCCCACGCGAGCGACGGCTGCGCAGGCACGACGATGGTGAGGCCACCCGGCCAGAACTCGGCCACGAGGTCGCGCACGGCCTGGGGCACCGACTGCGCGAGGGCGTCGAGGGTCGGGATGCCGGGGATGAGCACCGGCGGTGGCGACTGCCTGCCGCGGCCCTTCGCATCGAGCAGCCTCTGGACGGCCGCAGGGTCGAATGCGTCGGCCGCGACCCCGTACACGGTGTCGGTGGGGATGACGACGAGCTCGCCGCGGCCGATGGCCGCGCGGGCAAGCCTCATGCCGGTGAGGAGTTCGGAGTCGACCGAACAGTCGTAGATGGGAGCCATGTCGGCACCAATGATAGTTGAGGGCGGGGCGGAGACCCTGAGTACTGGGCGATACTTGACGCGATGGATGTCTACTTCTTCGACTGCGACAAGACGCTGTACGACTACGACTTCCACAAGCGGCTCCCGATGCTTGCGGAGCTCACGGGCGTCAGCCAGTACCGGCTCGCCTCGAGCTGGTGGGCCGGCGGCTTCGAGCGCGCCGCCGAAATCGGCGAGTACGCGACCAGCGAGGAGTACCTGGCGGCCTTCGCGGAAGTGACCGGCGCACCCCTCACGCTCGAGCAGTGGCAGCGCGCCCGCAAGGCCGCGATGACGCCCATCCCTGCGTCGATCGACGCCCTGCACGAGGCTGCGACTCTCGGCACGGTTTCGCTCCTGTCGAACAACCCGATCCCGTTCAAAGACTCGCTCCCCGTGCTGACGCCCGAGATCGTGGATGCGCTCCGGGGAAACGACCTCATCTCTGCGGTGCTCGGCGCCCGCAAACCGGAACGGCGCATCTACACCCGCGCGCTCGGCCGGTTCGGCGTGGCACCAGGCGACGCCATCCTGTTCGACGATTCGGCCGAGAACGTCGCGGGCGCACGCGACGCGGGGATGCACGCGTTCCAGCTGAAGCGCGGTCCAAACGGCTTCGACACCGACGGCCTCGTAGCCGCCATGCATGCCTTCGCCGAACGGGACCGCTGATGCTGTTCATCTTCGACATGGACAACGTGCTCTACGAGTACGACTGGCGTCACCGCATGGCCGCGATGACCGAGCTGACCGGTCTCGATCTCGGCCAGCTCCGTGACCGCTGGTGGAACGACGAAGGCGAATGGGCGGCCGAGGCGGGCGTGTACTCGACGGCGGACGACTATCTGAGCGCCCTCCGGTCGGCGCTCGGAGTCGAGGTGAGCGAGGACGACTGGGTGCGCGTGCGTGCAGCAGCCATGACGCCGTGGCATGACTCGCTCGCTGCGGTGAAGCGGGCATCCGAGCTGGGAACCATCACGCTGCTGACCAACAACGGGGCGTTGACGGCGAAACACCTGCATGCACTGGCTCCGGACCTGGTGCCCCTGTTCGGCGAGAATCACCTTTTCACCTCGTCGGAATACGGCGCGCGCAAGCCGGATCCCGTCGTGTTCCGACGGGTGCTCGAGCGCTACGGCGCAGCCCCGTCGGAGACGTTCTTCGCCGACGACATGGCCCAGAATGTCGCCGGTGCCGAGTCGATCGGGATCACTGCGCACCTGTTCAGCACCCCCGCCGCTCTGGTCGATGCGATCGAGGCGTTCGCCGCCGCGCAGTCCGACCGCGCCTGAGGGGCGACGCTTCCCCGGATCGCAATCAAGGGGTTGACTTCGCTCCTAAACCGGTTTAACGTCTGCGATAACGAGGCCATTAAACCGGTTTAGTCGTTTTCAAAGGAGATGACAGGGTGGCGCTGCAACCGACCATCAACGATGTCGCCCGTGCTGCCGGCGTCAGCAAAGGCCTCGTCTCCCTCGCACTCAACGACCGGCCCGGTGTCGCGCCGGAGACGCGCACACGCATCCTGGAAGCGGCGAACGAACTCGGATGGCGTCCCAATCCGAGCGCACGCGGACTCACCAGCCGGCGGGCGTACGCACTCGGACTCATCGTGCGACGCGACCCGAGCATCATCGAGGCCGACCCCTTCTTCTCGGCGTTCATCGCCGGCGTCGAGACCGTGCTCGCCGATCGCGGCCAGGTACTCGTGCTGAGCGTCGTGCCCGATGTCGACAGCGAGGTCAAAGCGTACACGCGCCTCGCCAGGGACAAGCGGGTCGACGGCTTCCTCCTCACCGACCTGCTCGACGACGACCACCGCATCCGCCTCATCGAACGGCTCGGGATCCACGCCGTCACGCTCGGCGAACCCAACATCGACAGCACGTTCCCGGTCGTCAGCCGCGACTACGACCGCGGCATCGCCTCACTCACCGACTACCTCATCTCGCTCGGCCACACGCGCATCTCGCACGTCTCCGGCGATGAGAACATGCTCCACGGGCGTCTCCGCCGGGAACAGTTCGTCCGCTCGATGGAGAGCGCCGGGCTGCACTACCAGGTCGTGCCGACGGACTTCTCGCCCGAGCAGGGTGCTGCGGCGACCGAAACCCTCCTCGACAGTGCCGAGCCGCCGACCGCGATCATCTACGGCAACGACCCCATGGCCATCGCCGGCATGTCGGTCGCACACCGGCGCGGATTGCGCCTGCCCGACGACCTGTCCGTCACCGGGCTCGACGGCTCCCAGATCGGATCCTACGTGTTTCCCGCGCTGACGACGCTCAGGAACGATCCGACCGAATGGGGGCTCGCTGCGGCCGGCTCCCTCCTGCGACTCATCGAAGAGGGAACGGCCGACGACGTGGCCCTCCCGCCCGCCGAACTCGTGGTGCGCGCCTCGACGGCGCCACCCGCCCGCCCATGAGTTCATACGACTCTCCGGGCACCGCACCAAAAGAGACAAAGGAAAGCACACAATGCAACGACGCAAACTCCTGATCGGGATCGCCGCGGCGACGACGCTCGCGCTCGGCCTCACGGCCTGCAGCGGCTCCGGCGGTTCCACGACCGATGCGATGAAGGCGCACGGTCCGATCACGATCTGGTACTCCAACAACGCACAGGAAGTGCAGTGGGGCAAGGCCATGGTCGACTCCTGGAACTCCTCGCATCCCAAGGAGCAGATCAAGGCCCAGGAAGTGCCTGCCGGGAAGAGCACGGAAGAGGTCATCGGGGCCGCGATCACCGCGGGAACGACTCCCTGCCTCGTGTTCAACAACCTGCCGGCGGCGACAGGCCAGTTCCAGAAGCAGGGCGGACTGGTCGACCTCTCGAAGTTCAGTGACGGCAACTCGTACATCAACGGGCGCAGCGGAAGCGCGGCAGCCCAGTACAAGTCCCCGAACGGCGACTACTACCAGATGCCGTGGAAGTCGAACCCCGTGATGATCTTCCTCAACAAGAAGATCTTCGAAAAAGCCGGGCTCGGTGACACCCCCGACCTCTCGACCTACGACAAGTTCCTCGCTGCATCGAAGAAGCTCACATCGAGCGGCGCAGCCAAGTATGCGATCTACCCCGCGCCGACCAGCGAGTTCTTCCAGCCGAACTTTGACTTCCTCCCGCTGTACGCTGCCCAGACCGGTGGCAAGGGAATGGTCGAGAACGGTAAGTCGACTCTGACCAGCCAGGACGCCATCACGGTCGCCAACTTCTGGAAGTCGATCTACAGCGCAGGCCTCGCCGGCAAGGAGCAGTACCAGGGCGATGCCTTCGCCGACGGCAAGTCGGCCATGGCCATCGTCGGCCCGTGGGCCATCGCCTACTACAAGGGCAAGGTCGACTGGTCGTCCGTGCCGGTCCCGACCAAGGACGGTGTCTCGGCCGACCAGACCTACACCTTCCCTGACGCCAAGAACATCGGGATGTACACCTCGTGCAAGAACCAGGGCACCGCCTGGGACGTGCTGAAGTACGCCACCAGCAAGGACCAGGACGGCAAGCTGCTGAACGTGACCGGCCAGATGCCGATCCGCGACCAGCTGCAGACCGTGTACGCGAGCTACTTCGCGGCCAACCCGGCCTACAAGGAGTTCGGCGCGCAGGCTGCGCGCACGGTCGACGACCCGTCGGGTCCGAACACCATCGCCCAGATGCAGGCCCTGCGTGACGCATACACGAAGTCTGTGATCAGCGGCAGCGGCAGCGTCGAGGATGCCTTCAAGACGGCATCCGACAAGATCGATCAGTTGCAGACGCAGAAGTAACACCGATGGCCGACACCAGTACCACCCCGGCGGCCGGAGGGCTCACCGAGCCCCCCGGCGCCGGGCGGCCGGAGCCGCGTTCCGGTCGTGCGCGCAAATCGCTTCGCGTCCGCGTCTTCGGGCGCAATCCGCTCGGATGGCTGTTCAGCGCCCCCTACCTGATCTTCATCTTCGTGGTCTTCGCATACCCGCTCGTGTTCGCGGTCTACATGTCGTTCTTCGACTACTTCTTCGCGGCCCCCGGCGCAGTCGTCGACCGTCCGTTCGTCGGCTTCGCGAACTACGTGCAGGTATTCACCGATCCGGCGATGCTCCAATCGTTCGCCAACGTCGGCATCTTCCTGATCATCAACGTGCCGCTGACCGTCGTGCTCTCGCTCGTGCTCGCCAGCGGTCTCAACAGCATCAAGCGGTTCCGCTCCTTCCTGCGAGTGAGCTACTACGTGCCGTACGTCACCGCGAGCGTGGCGATCATCGGAGTGTGGCTGTTCCTCTTCAGCGGGGACGGGCTCGTCAACCACATCCTCGGGCCGCTCGCGCCCAACCCGACGTGGTTCATCAACCCGGTGCTGGCGATGCCGTCGATCGCGATCTACGTCACCTGGAAGCAGCTCGGTTTCTACATCCTGCTCTACCTCGCCGCACTCCAGAACGTGCCGACGGAGCTGTACGAGTCCGCTGCGACGGACGGCGCGGGGCGTATCCGGTCGTTCTTCTCCGTCACGGTGCCGGGCGTGCGCTCGGCGACGGTGCTGGTGCTGCTGTTGTCGACCATCGTGGGGGCCAACCTCTTCACCGAGCCGTACCTGCTGACAGGCGGCGGAGGGCCGAACGGCGCATCCGCGTCGCCCGTGCTCCTGATGTACCAGCAGGGCATCGAACAGGGACACCCGGGCTTCGCGGCCGCGATCGGCATCGTGCTGGTCATCGGGGTGCTCATCATCGCATTCCTCGAGAACCGATTCGCAGGAGGACGGGACTAATGACCTCGATCAAACCAGCGGTGGGCACCACTCCTCCCGTTCTGAAGAAGCCAGGACGCCGTCGTCGTGACCTCGGATCCGCCCGGCGCCTCACCCGGGGCCAGGCGATCCTGCAGGGCACGGTGCTCGCCATCGGCGCAATATTCTTCCTGTTCCCCTTCTACTACATGCTCGTCGGGTCACTCCAGGCGACGCCGGACACCACGGTGGCCGGCGCGTTCCCCAACCCGGGAAACCTGACCCTCCACAACTATGTGGCGATCAATTCGCGCATCAGCCTGCTCAGCGGGCTCGTCAGTTCCGGCATCTTCACCGGCGGCGTGCTCCTGTGCACGGTCGTGTTCGGGGTGCTCGCGGGCTACGCGCTCTCGATCCTCCGCTGGCGCGGCCGTGGAACGACGTTCGCACTCGCCCTGCTCGTGCAGATCGTGCCGTTCCAGCTGCTGATCATCCCGCTCTACGTCCTCATTGCACGCAATTACGGTCTGGCCGACAATTACCTGGGCATGATCCTGCCGTTCGCGATCAACTCGACGGCTGTGCTGATCTTCAGGCAGTACTTCCTCCAGATACCGCAGGAGCTCTTCGATGCCGCCCGCATCGACGGTGCCGGCGAATTGACGCTGCTGTGGCGGATCGCGCTCCCTCTGGTGAGGCCGGCACTCATCACGGTCATCCTGCTGACCTTCATCGGTCCGTGGAACGAATTCCTCTGGCCGTTCCTCATCACCAAAGAAGCGAGCATGCAGCCGCTCGCCGTGTCGCTGGCGAACTACATCAGCACCGTAGCCGCGTCGACGTCGAACCCCTACGGCGCGATCCTCGCCGGCGCCGTCGTGCTCGCCGTGCCGGTCGTCGTGCTGTTCATTGCGGGCCAGCGCTACTTCATCTCGACGGACCTCGGCTCGTCGGTCAAGGGCTAGGAGGCGCCCTACGCATGCAGCAAGTTGATATCAGCGCGCTCAGAGAAAGCTATCGCGCGGCCCTGAACCACAGCAACGCCATCACCGACGTGATCTCCACGGATCAGTTCTCCGCCAGCTACGACGAGCGGCCCGATTGGGCGATCGGCCCTTTCAGGCGCGACGAATCACTGACGTTCGAGCTGACCGGGCAATGGGATGACCCGACCGGCATCGGCTGGACCAGCGACTCGATCTTCAACCCGACGATGATCGCCCGCGGCGACGAGCTCCACCTGTTCTACCGCGCCTCGCCGCGCAAGGAGTCGACGGCGAGCAG
The DNA here is from genome assembly GCF_049994905.1 of Leifsonia sp. McL0618. Lineage (GTDB taxonomy): Bacteria > Actinomycetota > Actinomycetes > Actinomycetales > Microbacteriaceae > Diaminobutyricibacter. The sequence continues at coordinate 3,101,450 of NZ_CP188258.1, forward strand.
GATCGGGCACGCTGTGCACCGCCCGGGCGTCGGCTGGACCGATGACCCCGCCAACCCGGTCATCTTTCCGACGCTCGAGAACGAGACCCTGGGCTGCGAAGACCCGAAGGTCTACGCGATCGACGGCCGCTACGTGATGTTCTACAACGCCATCCGCTCGATCGCCGGCTCGCCTCATGGCGAGACGATGCCGTCGCCGGACTTTCCGTTCGGCGATATCGGCTGCGACATCATGATCGCCGTCTCCGACGACCTGGTCAGCTGGGAGAAGCGCGGACTCGCGGTGCCCTATGAGGTGTCGAAGCTCTGGGCGAAGGGGGCGGTCATCCCCCGCAACGGAGCCGGCGAAGCCGTCAGGATTGGCGGCGAATACCTGATGTTCCTGTCCGAGGGATGCGGTGGGGTGCCGACGATCGGTCGATCGACCGACCTCCTCGACTGGCGTTTCGAGCGGCAGCCCTACCTCGACCTCGGCGAAGTGGGCGGCTCGCTCTACGAAGTCGCCTGCGCCGTCGTCGGAGCGCGTGACGAGCACGACCTCGTTCTCGACTTCTTCTACAGCGACCCCGACGGCCAGTTCGCCGCGGCACAGGCCCTGTATTCGACGAATGCCCCGTTCACGCAGCTCGCGCTCAACCGCGGCGGTTCGCTGGCGTGGGGCGGCCTGCTCCAGGTCGACGGCGACTGGATCTTCGCACAGGGCTGGGACGCCCCGAAGCACACCCGTGAAATGTACGTCTACCGATCCATGAAGACCGAAAGAGCTGAGACCGAATGAGCACCCCTGACGAATTCCCCTACGTCCTCCAGCGCATCGGCGTCGTGATGACGCCGGAAGACGGCAACCCGCTCGAAGCGGAGGGCGTGCTGAATCCCGCCAGTGGCCGCGGCCCCGACGGTGAACTCTATCTGCTGCCCCGTCTCGTCGCAGAGGGGAACATCTCCCGCGTCGGCCTGGCGCGCGTGAACCTCGTCGACGGCGTGCCCCAGAGCGTCACCCGTGAAGGCGTCGTGCTCGAACCGGAACGCGAATGGGAGATCGGCGCGAACAATGCGGGTGTCGAAGACCCGCGTATCACGACCATCCCGGCCCTCGGCCTGCACGTCATGACGTATGTCGCGTTCGGACCGCTCGGCCCACGCACCGCGGTCGCCGTCTCCGAGGACCTCCGCGACTGGAGGCGCCTCGGCCCCGTCACGTTCGAGTACGACGACGACCTCGGCGTCGACCTCGGGCTTTACCACAACAAGGACACGGTCTTCTTTCCCGAGCCGGTGATCGCCCCGGACGGTGTCGAAAGCCTCGCTGTGCTCCACCGGCCGGTGTGGGAGCTCGGCGAAGTGCGGCCCGGAGAGGGCAACCGGTCGCCGGCGCGCCTGCCCGACCCGCGACCGAGCATCTGGATCGCGTTCATCCCGCTGGCGGCGGTGCGCGACGACGTGCGCGAACTCGCACGGTGGCGGGGCAACCGGTTCCTCGCGGGCCCCGAGTACTCCTACGAGGAACTGAAGATCGGCGGCGGCCCGGCCCCGCGACGGGTTCCGGAAGGCTGGCTGCTGCTCCACCACGGCGTCACCGGGGTGATCACCAACTCGATGGCCCAGCAGCAGAACGTCAACTACGCTGCCGGCGCGATGATCCTCGACGGCGATGAGCCGTGGCGGGTCATCGACCGCACCACGGCTCCCCTGCTCTCTGCCGAGACGGCCGACGAGCGCTCGGGGACTGTTCCGAACGTGGTCTTTCCGACCGCCATCGAGACAGTCGAGGGAGTCGACTACGTCTTCTACGGCATGGCCGATTCGAAGATCGGGGTCGCGCGCCTCGACCGTCGCTGACACCGGCCGCCGAAAGGTGCGAGAAGTGGGCTTCGCCAGGGCGCCAGGCCCACTTCTCGCACCTCTCGCGCGCGCCTGATCAGCGGCGGGCGGCCCTACGGCGGAAGAGCCAGGCACCCCAGACGGCCGAGCCGATCAGGATGACCAGGCACCATCCGACCGCCCACCAGGCGTGGTCGCCGATCGGCGTGCCCATCAGCAGACCGCGGATCGTCTCGATGATCGGGGTGATCGGCTGGTTGTCTGCGATCCACTGCAACCATTGCGGCATCGTGTCGGTCGGCACGAACGCACTCGACAGGTACGGCAGGAACAGGAGTACGAACCCGTATCCGCTCGCCGCGGCGGCGCTGCGTGCAGCCAGGCCGATGCTCGCGTAGAGCCACGTGATCGCCAGGATGAACAGGGCGATCATCCCGAGCGCGCCGAGCCACTCGATCGCACCGGCCGTCGGGCGGAAGCCCACCAGCAGTGCCACGCCGATCACGACCCCCGTCGCGAAGAGGTTGCGCAGCAGGCTCGCGACCACGTGCCCGACGATGACACCGTCACTGCGCAGCGGCATGGTCCGGAACCGGTCGATGATGCCGTTGGTCATGTCGTCGGCCACGTCGACGGCGGTGCTCGCCGATCCGAATCCGGCGCACAGCAGGATGATCCCGGGCACCACGTAGTTCACGTAGTCGCCGCCCGGGTCGATCGCACCGCCGAAGACGTAGGTGAACATGAGCATCAGCATGATCGGCAGGATGATCGCCATGCTGAGCACTTCGACGTTGCGCAGGGTGTGACGGATGCTGCGCCCAATGAACACACGGGTGCTGGTTGTGAGCGGGATGGCCCGGTCGACGACGGCCGGCCCGGCGGACATGCTCGCGGGGCGGGGAGGGAGTAGTGCGGTGGACATCAGGCCGGGACCTCCAGTTCGAGGTCGGCACGCCTTTCGCTTTCGCTGCGGGCGGCCGATGCCGTGAGGGCGAGGAAGACATCGTCGAGGCTCGGCTTGCGGATGCTGACATGCGCATCCGGGACCGCTGCGGCATCGAGTTCGTCGATGGCGGCGAGGAGCGCGTGCACGCTCCCGTCCGTCGAGCGCTCGCGCAGCACCTCGTCGCCGGCGCCGCGGAGTTCGACGACGTCGCCGCCGATACGGGCCTTGAGTTCGGCCGGGGTGCCGTCGGCGACCACCACACCGTTGTCGATGACGGCGATGCGGTCGGCGAGCTGGTCGGCTTCATCCAGGTACTGCGTCGTCAGCAGGATCGTGATGCCCTGTGCGGCGAGGCCGAGGATGAAGTCCCACAGCGTCTGCCGGCTGCGGGTGTCGAGCCCGGTGGTCGGCTCGTCGAGGAAGATCACCGGCGGGGTCGCCACCAGGCTGATGGCGAGGTCCAGACGTCGGCGCATGCCACCCGAGTAGGTCTTCACCCGGCGCCGGGTAGCCTCGGCGAGGTCGAACCGTTCGATGAGCTCCTGTGCGCGCCGGCGCGCGTCCGCAGCCGGGTATCCGGACAGCCGGGCCATCATCCGCAGGTTCTCTTCGCCGGTGAGCACCTCGTCAACTGCTGCCGACTGCCCGGTGAGACTGATGGATGCCCGCACTCCGTCCGCGTCGGTGACGACGTCGTGGCCGGCGACGCGGGCGCTGCCGCTGTCTGGCACGACCAGGGTGGACAGGATGTTGATGAGCGTGGTCTTGCCCGCTCCATTGGGCCCGAGGAGGGCGAAGACGGTGCCGGCCGGCACGCTGAGGTCGATGCCCGTGAGCACGCGCTGGGTGCCGAAGGACTTGTGGAGCCCTTTCACCTCGATCGCGGGGGTTGCCATGTCGTTCTCCTTTCTGCGTACGGCGCAAACTGTTTACGTCGCACACGGTTTTGTTTAAGTAATACACAGTTCTAGGATGGGTGTCAACGACCACCCCGAAAGGCGGCGAGAATGGCCGACGCTGTCGAAGATGCGCTCCCCCGTGCCGTCGCACTCAGCTGGGGCGTCGCCGAACGCCCTCAACGCGGCCCCAAACGTGAACTCAGCATCGAGCGCATCGTCGACGCCGCGATCGAGATCGCCGATGCGGAAGGACTGGCCGCGGTCTCGATGAGCCGGGTGGCCGCATCCCTCGGCTTCACCACGATGTCGCTGTACCGCTACCTGACCAGCAAAGACGACCTGCTCCTGCTCATGCAGGACACGGTGTGCGCTGTGCCGATCCCCTCCGAAGACGACGACGACGGCGACTGGCGTCAGGGGATGCGCGGCTGGGTCGCGGCCTCGATGAACGTCATCAGCGCGCATCCGTGGTTCGTCGACATCCCGATCTCGGGAATCCCTATGACGCCCAACAACCTCGCGGTGGTCGACTGGGGCCTGCGCATCATGAAAGACCTGCCGCTGACCGACCTCGAGAAAATGTCGACCACACTGCTTCTCGCGTCGTACTCGCGCGCATTCGGCGTCGTCGAGCGCGATGTGAGCCGGGCCGCCGAGCGCAACGGGGAAGAGACCGTCACCGGCGAGGCGTTCGCGGCGGCACTCGCCGAACTCGTCACCCCGGAACGGTTCCCGTACCTCGGTCCGCTGGTCGCCTCCGGCGCGTACACCGCGCCGCCCGGGGAAGACGGGCAGGACGACTTCGCGTTCGGGCTCGAACGCATCCTCGACGGCATCGAGAAATACGTGGATGCCCGCAGCTCGGGCGAACCCGTCGCTGCGCCACCGGAGCGCCAGGAACCGGTGCCCAACGACAAGGCGGTGCGCGATGCCGCGAAGCTCAGGCGGGAGGCGGAGGTTCGGCTGCGGGACGCGCGGAAGCGCGAGCGCGACGTCATCGCGAAGGCGCGCGAGCGCGCGGCGAAGCGCCCCTGAGCGCTGCGATTCTGGCCGCGAAATGTGCCAGAGGTGGATTGTGGTCGCGCGATAACCCACTTTTCGCCGCTTTCGCCACAGCGGCCGCGAGCTGGCGGCGCGGGCGCGCGGCCACGAGCGGGCGGCGCGGGTCAGCGGATGGCGGTGGTCGCGCGGTCCCGTGTCGTGAAGTCGCGGTGTGTGGCCGACGCACGCCAGCCATCCGCCGCCAGGAGTGCACGGATCTGCGCGCCCTGCAGCTCGCCGTGCTCGATCACCAGTGTTCCGCCGGGCCGCAGAAGGCGCAGCGCGGTCTGCGACACGGCGCGCACGATATCCAGTCCATCGGCGCCCCCGTACAGTGCATGCTCTGGGTCGAACAGCCGCACCTCCGGGTCGCGCGGGATGGCGTCCGCCGGGATGTACGGCGGGTTCGAGATCACGACGTCGACCATCCCGTCGAGCTCGGGGAGCGCATCGGCGAGATCGACGAAGACGACCCGGGCGTTCGACGCCCCGGACTCGTCGACGTTGCGTCTCGCCCAGACGAACGCCTCGGGCGAGTTCTCCACTGCGACGACCCGCGCATGGGGGACCTCGGTGGCCATCGCCAGGGCGATCGCGCCGCTTCCCGTGCCGAGATCGACGCCGACCGGCTCGGGCGACGCGACAGCGCGCAGGGCGTCGATCGCGAACTGGGCCACCTGCTCGGTCTCCGGGCGCGGAACGAAGACGCCGGGACCGACGGCGAGTTCGAGTGACCGGAACGGAGCGCGCCCGGTGATGTGCTGCAGCGGCTCCCTGGCGGCGCGGCGGTCTGCGAGGCTGAGAACGTCATCCCGGATGCCCGGTTCGACCGCCGAATCCATCGCGACGAGCGCCTGGACCCTGCCCCGCCCTTCGCCGATGACATGGCCGATCAACAGTTCCGCGTCGACCGCTGGATCCGGGCCGCCGGCGCGGTCGAGGAGGGCCACGACGTGGTCGCGCAGGGACCGGAACGTGGTCGGGTGGGGATCGGCAGCACTCGTCATCGCCCGTCGAGCCTATCTTCTGCGCGGCTGCCGGGATCACACTTTGTCACACAAGCCCGGGGCCGAGAGCAGGAGATTAGGCTGGTGGAGCCCACGATCCACCCGCTTGTCGCAAGGAAGAGGCTCATGTCCGGTCACATCTACGCCAACGTCGCCGAAACGGTCGGAAACACCCCGCTGGTCCGGCTCAACCGCATCACCGACGGGGCTGCGGCCACCGTGCTCGTGAAGCTCGAATTCGCCAACCCGGCATCGAGCGTGAAAGACCGGATCGGGGTGTCGATCATCGACGCGGCCGAGGCGTCCGGTGAGCTGAAGCCCGGCGGCACGATCGTCGAAGGCACCAGCGGCAACACGGGTATCGCCCTCGCCATGGTCGGCGCTGCCCGCGGCTACAAGGTCATCCTCACGATGCCGGAGACCATGAGCAAGGAGCGGCGCGTCCTGCTCCGCGCGTTCGGCGCAGACATCGTACTCACGCCTGGTCCTGACGGGATGCGCGGGGCCGTCGAGGCCGCACAGGAGATCGTCGCGAAGACCGAGAACGCGATCTGGGCGAAGCAGTTCGCCAACGAAGCCAACCCGGCCATCCACCGGGCGACGACCGCCGAAGAGATCTGGGCCGACACCGACGGTGGGGTCGACATCTTCGTCGCCGGTATCGGCACCGGCGGCACCATCACCGGCGTCGGCCAGGTGCTCAAGGAGCGCAAGCCGGGCGTCAAGATCGTGGCCGTCGAGCCCATCGACTCCCCCATCCTCTCCGGAGGAAAGCCGGGCCCCCACAAGATCCAGGGCATCGGCGCGAACTTCGTGCCCGAGGTCCTCGACACGACGGTCTACGACGAGGTTGTCGACGTGACCTTCGACGACTCGATCGCGGTGGCCAAGCGCCTCGCGGCCGAGGAGGGCATCCTCGCAGGGATCTCGTCGGGCGCGATCGTCTGGGCCGCCCTCGAGCAGGCCAAGCGCCCCGAGAACGCCGGCAAGACGATCGTCGCGATCGTCGCCGACACCGGCGAGCGTTACATCTCCACCGCACTCTGGGCCGACCTGGTCGACTGACAGCGATGACGGTCCTGTCCCGGCTCCGCGAAGACATCGCGAATGCGCGCCGCCACGACCCGGCGGCGCGCAGTGATGGCGAGATCTTCGTCGTGTACTCGGGACTGCACGCGATCTGGGCGTACCGGCTGGCACACCGGCTGTGGATGGCGAAGGCGCGCACGGTCGCGCGCATCGTCTCGCAGTTCACGCGTTTCCTCACGGGGATCGAGATCCACCCGGGCGCGACGATCGGCCGCCGGTTCTTCATCGACCACGGCATGGGCGTCGTCATCGGCGAGACGGCGGAGATCGGCGACGACGTGATGTTGTACCACGGGGTGACGCTGGGCGGCAAAGGTCGCGGGCACGGCAAACGTCATCCGACGATCGGCGACGGCGTGACGGTCGGCGCGGGGGCGAAGGTCTTGGGCGCGATCACGATCGGCGCACACAGCGTCATCGGCGCGAACGCGGTCGTCGTCCACGACGCGCCTCAGGATTCGCTCCTGGTCGGAGTCCCGGCCACGGCGCGCCCCCGGACGGGCACCGAGCAGATCCCCGGCGACACCTGGATCGACCCCGGCATCTACATCTGACCTAACCCCCTGCCCCGGGCCTCCTCGGAGCGTCGAGCACAGGAAAAGGCACCTCAATCGTCAGGTGGTTTCTAGTTCCTAGCGCAACACCTCAATCGTGTGGGGTGTGTTGTGACGACGAAGTTTGCGTGGGAGACACGGGCGTTGGCTTATCGGGGGTTGCTGAGGGGCGAGTCGGCTTTGTCGGTCGGGTCGCGGCTGGGTGTCGCAGGAACGACGGTGAATAGTTGGGCCAGATTGGCTGGCATGGAGATCGTGGATGGCCGCAATGGCGGCATCGCAGTCGTCGACGTGGGTCGGCAGGTGGCGGGTTCCTCAGCCCGGTCGTATCGGCGGTTGACGCTCGCGGATCGGTCGTTCATTCAGGCAGCCCTGTCATTGCCTGAGCCGTTGGGGGTGCGGGCGATCGCGCGTGAGCTCGGGGTTCACCCGTCGACGGTGTCGCGGGAGATCCAGGCGCATCAGGTGCGGCATTGGGAGGCCCAGCATTACGACGCGGAGGTCGCTCACTATCGTGCGCTCCGGCGACGGCCTCGGACTCGGCCGGGGAAGCTTGCCGATCCGGTGTTGCGGTCCGAGGTCGTGTCACGCTTGAACCTGAAGTTCTCGCCGCAGCAGGTCGCCGGCGAGTTGAGGGTGGTGTTCCCAGACCGGGCGGAGATGCAGGTGTCCCACGAAACGATCTACCAGGCCTTGTATGTCCAGGGCCGCGGGGCGTTGCGGCACGAGTTGACGGTCGTCAAAGCGCTCCGGACGGGCAGAACCGGCCGGGTTCCGCAGTCGAAGCTGCCCGCCCGCACCAACCGGCCCTGGTTGGACGGGGCGCGTCTGACGGATCGTCCCGCGGAGGTGAATGACCGGGCCGTTCCCGGGCATTGGGAAGGCGATCTTGTTGTCGGCCCGGGCAACTCCGGCATCGTCACTCTCGTTGAACGGCAAACCCGGTATGTGTTGCTGGGGCGGCTGCCCGGGATGCGCGACAGTTGCACGGTCACCGATGTCCTGGCCGGCATGATCGAAGGGCTCCCGGCGGAGCTGACGAAAACGATCACCTGGGACCAGGGCAGCGAGATGGCCGGCCATCGAGCGTTCACGGTCAAGACCGGTTGCCCGGTGTTCTTCTGTGATCCGCACTCGCCCTGGCAGCGTGGCAGCAATGAGAACACCAACGGCCTGATCCGCGATTTCTACCCCAAGGGCACGAACTTCAACGACGTGACCGATGACGACCTCGCCGAAACCCAACGCCTCCTCAACATCCGTCCCCGCAAAACCCTCGACTACCGCAGCCCACATGCCATGCTGAACCAACTAATCAACGGTGTTGCGCTGACAACCTGAAGCCACCTCAGATTTGAGGTGCCTTTTCCTGTGCTCGAGCGTCTGGGCCGGGGTCAGGTTTCGGAGCCGAGGTCGGCGAGGCGGGCCTCCTCGTCGGCGGCGATGTCAGACTCGATGACCGGGTCGAGGGCGCCGTTCATGACGGCGTCGAGGTTGTATGCCTTGTAGCCGGTGCGGTGGTCTGCGATCCGGTTCTCGGGGAAGTTGTAGGTGCGGATGCGCTCGGAGCGGTCCATCGTACGGATCTGGCTCTTGCGCACGGCAGAGGCCGCGGCATCCAGTTCCTCCTGCTGGCGCGCCAGCACGCGTGCCCGGAGCACGCGCATCCCCGCCTCACGGTTCTGGAGCTGACTCTTCTCGTTCTGCATGGCAACGACGATGCCGGTGGGGAGGTGGGTGATGCGCACCGCGGAGTCGGTGGTGTTGACCGACTGGCCCCCGGGGCCGCTCGACCGGTACACATCGATCTTGAGGTCGTTCGGGCTGATCTCGACCTCTTCCGGCTCGTCCACCTCGGGAAAGACGAGCACGCCTGCGGCCGACGTGTGGATGCGGCCCTGCGACTCGGTCGCGGGAACACGCTGCACGCGGTGCACGCCGCCTTCGTATTTGAGGTGCGCCCACACGCCCTGAGCGGGATCGCTCGAGTTGCCCTTGATGGCGAGCTGCACGTCTTTGATGCCGCCGAGGTCGCTCGAGGTCTGCTCGAGGATCTCTGTCTTCCACTTCTTCGACTCCGCATAGTGGAGGTACATGCGCAGCAGGTCGGCGGCGAAAAGGGCGGATTCGGCCCCGCCTTCGCCCATCTTGATCTCCATGATGACGTCACGGCCGTCGTTCTCGTCGCGCGGGATGAGGAGTCGCCGGAGCTTCTCGCTCGAGTCGTCGAGCTGCTGCTCGAGCTCGGGGACCTCTTCGGCGAACGCTTCGTCTTCTGTGGCGAGCTCACGGGCAGCGGCGAGGTCGTCTTCGAGCTGCTTCCACTGGTGGTACGCGGCGACGATCCTGCTGAGTTCGGCGTACCGGCGGTTGACGCGCTTGGAGCGCACCGGGTCGCTGTGCAGGTCGGGGTCGGCGAGCTGCTCCTGCAGTTGGTCATGCTCTGCGAGCAGACTGTTCACCGACTCGAACATCTCATCTTCTCCCTCGGCAGCGCTTCGCTGCCTTCATTCTTCTCGCGGTGCACACATCGCACCAATGGAAAAGTGCCCGCCCGGTCGACACAGGGTCGAACCGGGCGGGCACTCAGGCAGCTAGCGGTGGTCGTGCTCGCTCGAGTGCGAGTGCGCCGTGCCGTGGGTGTTCGCGGGAGCGGCGGGCATTGACTTCTGCACCTGCATCAGGAACTCGACGTTGCTCGTGGTCTCTTTGAGACGACCGAGAACGATCTCGAGCGCCTGCTGCTGGTCGAGGCCGGCGAGTGCGCGGCGCAGCTTCCAGGTGATCTTGACCTCGTCGGCGCCCATGAGCATCTCTTCGCGGCGTGTGCCGGAAGCGTTCACGTCGACGGCGGGGAAGATGCGCTTATCTGCCAGCGAACGCGACAGGCGGAGCTCCATGTTGCCGGTGCCCTTGAACTCCTCGAAGATGACCTCGTCCATCTTGGAGCCGGTCTCGACGAGCGCCGAGGCGAGGATCGTGAGCGATCCGCCGTGCTCGATGTTGCGCGCAGCACCGAAGAACCGCTTGGGCGGGTAGAGGGCGGATGCGTCGACACCACCGGACAGGATGCGACCGGATGCCGGGGCGGCCAGGTTGTACGCCCGACCCAGACGGGTGATCGAGTCGAGCAGCACGACCACGTCGTGGCCGAGCTCCACCAGGCGCTTCGCGCGCTCGATGGCGAGCTCCGCGACCGTGGTGTGGTCTTCTGCCGGACGGTCGAAGGTGGAGGCGATGACCTCACCCTTGACCGTGCGCTGCATGTCGGTCACTTCTTCAGGCCGCTCGTCGACCAGGACGACCATGAGGTGCACCTCAGGGTTGTTCGTGGTGATCGCGTTCGCGATCTGTTGCATGACGATGGTCTTGCCGGCCTTGGGCGGCGCGACGATGAGGCCGCGCTGGCCCTTGCCGATCGGAGCGACAAGGTCGATGATGCGCTGCGTCAGCTTGCCGGGCTCGGTCTCGAGGCGCAGGCGCTCCTGCGGGTAGAGCGGGGTCAGCTTGCCGAATTCGACGCGGTTCTCGGCCTCTTCGACGGTCTGGCCGTTGATCGAGTCGACCTTGACGATCGCGTTGTACTTCTGGCGGCCATTGTTCTCGCCCTCACGGGGCTGGCGGATCGCGCCGACGACGGCGTCACCCTTGCGCAGGTTGTACTTCTTCACCTGTCCGAGCGAGACGTAGACGTCGCTCGAGCCGGGCAGGTAGCCCGAGGTGCGGACGAACGCGTAGTTGTCGAGCACATCGAGGATGCCTGCGACGGGGATGAGCACATCGTCATCTGCGATCTCGGGATCGAGGTCGTCGGTCACGCCCTGGCCGCGACGCTTGCGGTCGCGGTAGCGGCTGCGGCTGCTGCGCTCACCCTCGGCCAGGAGCTGGCCGGCCGGGCCGTTCTGGTTCTGGCCGTTGCGAGGGTTCTGACCCTGACGGTCGCCCTGCTCGCGGTCACCCTGGTTGCGGTCCCCCTGGTTGCGGTCGCCCTGGTTGCGGTCACCCTGGTTGCGGTCACCCTGGTTACGGTCACCCTGAGCGCGGTCGCCCTGGTTGCGGTCGCCCTGCGACTCGCCGCCCTGGCTCTGGTTGCCCTGGGTGCGCTCGCCCTGGTTCTGCCCGTTGCGGTTGCGGTTGCGGTTGCGGCTACGGCCCTGACGGGGCTGCTCAGCACCGTCTGACTGCGCACCGTCGGCCTGTGTGCCGTCGGCCTGGCCGGCCTCGGGCTGCTGGTCGCCCTGGACCCGCTCGGCACCGGGCTCGCCGGCTTCGGCCTGCTCGGTCGCCGTGTCGGCAGTGGCGTTGTTGCGCTGGCCGCGACGGCCGTTGTTGCGCTGGCCGTCTTCGGAGCGCGCGCCATCCTGTGCGACAGGCTGTTCGGTCGCTGCATCGCTGCGACCACGGTCGGCGGCAGCCGCCTGCGCACGGTCGAGAAGGGCGTCGACGGCGGGGATCAGCGAGTCGACCCCGGTGACACCCGTGTTGACGTGCGAACCGGCGGAGACGCCGGCGAGGGCGTCGGCGCTCGTCGCACGACGGGGTGCGCGCTTGCGAGGAGCCGTCGGGGTTTCCGTTGCGACGTCGGCAGCAGTGCTCGAGAGCGGCTCAGCGATGAGCGGCTCGATCAGGACCTGCGACGCGGCGCGGGCGGGCTCGGTCGTTTCGGACTCCGCGGGCTCGGCTGCGGGAGCGGCATCGGCCACCCCGTCACCTTCGCCCTGGTTCTGGACCTCGGAGATGGCATCCACGAGTTCTCCCTTACGAAGCTTGTTGGCTCCCTGAATACCCAGCTGGGCGGCGAGAGCCTGGAGCTCCGCCACTTTGAGAGTCGTCAGTTCGCTCTTTTCCACACCCGGGGCGTGGAGATTGACATCAGTCACTAAGAGGATTCCTTTCCTCCGACGAGCGTTTTTCGCTGGCGTCCGGAGCGCGTGTCATGTGAACTGCCTTTTCACGCGGTGTGTTCTGATCCACACGGTGTCGGTACTCGGTGCGAGACGCCCGGGTACACAGGCAGGGCTGACAGCTTGATTGCTAGAAATTCACCCGAAGACCAGATTCGCTCGTTACGCGGTGTCTTCCGGGTGTTGTCACAGTCTAACACTTCTGGGGAGGGTGAAATTCCGTCAGGCCGCAGGCGTGTCGACCGTGCCGACTGCCGTCTGCTGCACCGTTGCGCCCTTGAAGTCGACGGCGAGCATGAGCGGCTGCCACCGGGTCTCGGCCTTCTGGGCGACGAGGTCGGCGGCGGCGAGGCGCTGGCTGGGGTCGCTGCACAGCACCAGGATCGATGGTCCTGCACCGGAGACGACGGCCGCGAAGCCGCTGTCGCGCAGGAGGGTGATGAGGCGGTCCGTCTCCGGCATCGCCGAGGCACGATAGCTCTGGTGGAGCTTGTCCTCCGTCGCCGCGAGGAGCAGCTCCGGGCTCTGGATGAGTGCTGCGACGAGCAGGGCCGATCGGGAGAGGTTGAAGACGGCGTCTTCGTGCGGCACCGAGTCGGGCTGCAGGCTGCGGGCGAGCGCGGTCGACATCACGTGTTCGGGAACGAAGACCAGGGGCGAGACGCCGCGGTGCACGATCAGCTTCTTGAAACGCGGGCCGTCCGGGGTCACCCAGGCGATCGTGAGTCCGCCGAACAGGGCGGGGGCGACGTTGTCGGGATGCCCCTCCATCTCGTTGGCGAGCGCGAGGAGCCCCTGCGCATCGATCTCGACGATGCCATCGAGGAGGCCCTTGGCCGCCATGATGCCCGAGACGATGGCGGCGCCGGAGGAACCCAGCCCCCGTCCGTGCGGGATCGCGTTGCGCGCGACGAGGTCGAGTCCCGGCATCGGATGCCCGACGGCCGCGAACGTGTGCGCGATCGCACGGACGACCAGGCTGGTCTCGTCGGTGGGCACCTCTCCGGCTCCGACCCCGTGCACCTCGACGGTCGCACCCGGCTCATCGCGGACGCTGACTTCGAGTTCGTCGTAGAGAGCGAGAGCGAGCCCGAGAGTGTCGAAACCCGGACCCAGGTTGGCGCTGGTGGCCGGGACCTTGACGGTGACCGAGCGGCCGCGCAGGTCGTCGGCCGAGGAGGTCACGCGCCGGCTCCCGCCGCCAGGCCGAGCACCTCGGCGATGGCCTTGACGTCGACGGGAACGATGGTCGGCTGCACGTCGGAGCCGTCCGCGGTGCGGAGCGCCCACTGCGGGTCCTTCAGGCCGTGGCCCGTCACGGTGAGTACGACGGTCGCCCCGGCGGGGATGACGCCGGCGGCGGACCGCTCGAGGAGTCCCGCGACGCTGATGGCCGAAGCGGGCTCCACGAAGATTCCGACCTCGGCGGAGAGGATGCGGTGCGCTTCGAGGATGTGCGTGTCGTCGATCGCACCGAAGTAGCCGTCGCTGTCGGCGCGGGCGTTGAGCGCGAGATCCCACGAGGCCGGGTTGCCGATGCGGATCGCGCTCGCGATCGTGTCAGGGTTCTTGACGGGGTGACCGAGCACGAGCGGCGCGCTCCCCGCGGCCTGGAAGCCGAACATCCGGGGCTGTTTCGTCGACTCGCCACGCTTGAGCTCTTCGGTGTAGCCGCGGTGGTACGCGGTGTAGTTGCCCGCGTTGCCGACAGGGACGATGTGGAAGTCCGGTGCGTCGCCGAGCACCTCGACGACCTCGAACGCTGCCGTCTTCTGGCCTTCGATGCGATCGGGGTTGACCGAGTTGACAAGGTGCACCGGGTAGTTGGTGGCGAGGTCGCGCGCGATCTCGAGGCAGTCGTCGAAATTACCCTGCACCTGGAGGAGCTGCGCATTGTGGGCGATGGCCTGGCTCAGCTTGCCCATCGCGATCTTGCCTTCCGGCACCAGCACGACGGCCTGGATGCCCGCGTGGGTCGCGTAGGCGGCCGCGGATGCCGAGGTGTTTCCGGTGGATGCGCAGATGACGGCCTTGGCGCCGTGCTCGACGGCCTTGGAGATGGCCATCGTCATGCCGCGGTCCTTGAACGAACCGGTCGGATTCATCCCCTCGAACTTGACGAACACGTTCGCGCCGGTGCGGGCAGAGAGCGCGGCCGCGGGGATGAGCGGCGTGCCGCCCTCGCCGAGGGTGATGACGGGTGTTGCGTCCGAGATGTCGAGGCGGTCCGCGTACTCGCGCAGGACTCCGCGCCACTGGCGGCTGTTCGGGCGGGGGGTGTATTCGGCGGGCATTACGATCCTTCTACTCGGAGTACGGATGCGATGGCACTGACCACATCACTCGCACCCAGTGCCTCCACGGTGGCCGCAAGCGCGGCCTCTTCGGCTTCGTGGGTGCCGATTACAAGGGTAGCGGTGGGCGCCCCCTGCTCCTGACCGGGCTGGGCGGGCCTGGCGGGACCGGCGATCGACTGCTGCACGGTCTCGACGGAGACACCGCCGTCGCTGAGGATGCGCGCAACGGTCGCGAGCACGCCGGGCTGGTCGACCACCTCGAGGGTGATCTGGTACCGGGTGATGACCTGGCCGACGTCGAGCACCGGCAGCTGCGCGTGGGTCGACTCGGCGACACCGGGACCGCCCACGACGTGGCGTCGCGCGGCCGAGACGAGGTCGCCGAGAACGGCGGATGCGGTCTCCACTCCCCCGGCGCCGGCCCCGTAGAACATGAGGTCGCCTGCCGCGGCGGCCTGGACGAACACCGCGTTGTGGGCGCCGTGCACGGCGGCGAGCGGATGGGTGCGGCCGATGAGCGCGGGATAGACCCGGGCGGAGACGCCCTCGACCCCGGTCTTCGGGTTGACGATGCGCTCGCAGATCGCGAGCAGCTTGATGACGGAGCCGCTCTCACGCGCGGCCTCCACCTGGGCACGGTTGATCTCCGTGATGCCCTCGCGATAGACCGATTCGATCGGGACGGTCGTGTGGAAGGCGAGGCTGGCGAGGATGGCCGCCTTCTGCGCGGCGTCGTATCCGCCGATGTCCGCGGTCGGGTCGGCTTCGGCATACCCCAGTTCGGTCGCCGTCGCCAGCGCGTCTTCGAGCGTCTCGCCGTTGACGTCCATGCGGTCGAGGATGAAGTTCGTCGTTCCGTTGACGATGCCGAGGATACGGTTCACCCGGTCGCCGGCGAGGCTGTCGCGCAAGGGGCGGATGATCGGGATGGCACCTCCGACGGCGGCCTCGTAGTAGAGCTGGGCGCCGACCTGTTCGGCGGCCTCGAAGAGCTCCGGGCCGTGGGTGGCGAGCAGCGCTTTGTTGGCGGTGATGACATCCGCCCCCGAATTGAGCGCGAGCAGCACGTAGCTGCGCGCCGGCTCGACGCCGCCCATCAGTTCGACGACGATGTCGGCGCCGAGGATCAGGGATTCGGCGTCAGTCGTGTACAGGTGCCGGGGAAGCTCGACGTCGCGCTTCGCGTTCTCGTCGCGCACGGCGATGCCGACGACCTCGAGGCTCGCTCCCACCCGGGCGGCGAGTTCGTCGCTGTGCTCCAGGAGGAGCTTCGCCACCTGGGAGCCGACCGAGCCGGCGCCGAGGAGCGCCACCCTGAGGTTGCGGTATTCGATCATGCGGATGCTCCTTCGCGGAATCCGGCGTCACGCGCCAGCAGGTCGGCTTCGGTCTCGCCCCGAACGATGACGCGGGACGCCCCGTCGCGTACGGCGACGACCGGCGGCCGCCCCAGGTGGTTGTAGTTGCTGGCGAGCGACCAGCAGTATGCCCCCGTCACGGGGACGGCGAGCAGGTCGCCCGGCCGCACGTCGCCGGGAAGATAGTCGGCGTCGACGACGATGTCGCCGCTCTCGCAGTGTTTGCCCGCCACCCGCACGAGCACAGGCGGCGCGCCGGTTACCCGGTTGGCGATGCGTGCCGAGTAGTCGGCCCCGTAGAGCGCCGGGCGCACGTTGTCACTCATGCCGCCGTCGACGCTCACGTACCGGCGCACCGCGGTGACTCCGTCGTCGGCGGCCGAGACCACCACATCCTTGGTGGTCCCGACCGTGTAGAGCGTGAGCCCCGCGGTGCCGATGATGGAGCGGCCCGGTTCGAAGGCGACGACCGGCACGGGGATGCCGAGGGTCGCGCAGCCCGCGGCCACCACATCCGCGATGCGATCGGCGAGCTCGCCGATCGGGGACGGGTCGTCGGTGGTCGTGTATGCGATGCCGAACCCGCCGCCGAGGTTGAGTTCCGGAACAGGGCCGGCCCCGAGGAGCTCGGCGTGCACGGCGAGGAGCCGCGCGGCCGACTCGGCGAACCCGTCGGAGCCGAAGATCTGCGAGCCGATGTGGCAGTGGAGGCCGACGAACTCGAGACCGGCGTTCGAGCGGATGCGCGTCACCGCATCCACTGCGTCGGAGAGCCCGATGCCGAACTTCTGGTCTTCGTGCGCCGTCGCCAGGAAGGCGTGCGTGTGCGCGTGGACGCCGCTGTTGACGCGGAGCCGCACCCGCTGCACGCGCCCGTGCCGCGCTGCCGCCTCCGCCACCCGGTCGATCTCCTGGAGGCTGTCGATCACGATCGCCCCGACGCCGACCGACACCGCCCGGTCGATCTCGGCGAGTGATTTGTTGTTGCCGTGGAAACCCAGCCGTGCCGGGTCGACCCCCGCGGCGAGCGCGACCGCGAGCTCTCCGCCACTGCACACGTCGATGTTGAGGCCCGCCTCGGCCATCCAGCGCGCGACCTCGATGCTCAGGAACGCCTTGCCGGCGTAATACACCATCGCTGACGACCCGATGCGTGCGAAGGCGGAGGACAGCGCGTCCCGCACCTCGGCCGCACGCTCACGGGCGTGGCGCTCGTCGACGACGTAGAGCGGGGTTCCGTACTCTGCCGCCAGCGCGCCGACCGTGACGCCGCCCACTGTGAGCGCGCCATCCGACCGGGTGACGGTTCGCGACCAGAGGGCAGGCGAGAGCGCGTTGGCGTCGTCGGGGACGGCCAGCCAGTGCGGTGCGAGCGGATTCGAAGCCACGGGGAAACCTCACGGGTCGGGACGAGTGGGGGTCTCTCGGGGCGAGCGGACCCGGCTTGGTCCCTGAAGCCAATGGAGAACGTGCGCGTCAAGCGCGTGGTACCGGAATTCTAGCGAGGATCGGCGACGGCCTACGACTTCGTTACGAACAGGTGCCCTTGGTCGCGAGCGTGTCCTGCGAGAGCACGAGGTCGTGCGCCGTCAGGTGGATGGTCGCCTCACCGGGGTGCACGGTGACGTCATCGACCTGCACCCCTGCGGGGAGGTACTGCGCGACGCAGACCGAGAGCGGCTTCGAGACGACTGCGCCGAGCAGCTTCGACAGGTCGAGATTGCCTCCCCCGGCCTTCACCTCGGCCTTCGTGGGCTGCAGGTCGATCGAGTCGCCGGCGGCCGTCGGCTCCACGGTCACCGTGTAGCCGATCGGAAGGCCGAGGACCTTCGTCGTGCCGTCGTACTGGACCGTCCCATCGCCGAGCACGAGATCGCCGGTCGCGCCGGGCAGTTTGAGCAGCGAGTTGATCGACGACTGGCTGATGGTGATCGTGCCTGCAATGTTGGAGACTGGCTTCGTCAGGTCAGCCGGCACGCCGTTCGCGACCACGGATGCGGATAGGGGGATGCCTTCGAAAGTGAGCTTGGGTGCATCCAGCGTCACCTGCTCGAACGAGCCGGACAGGTACTGCGCGATCACCGACGTTCCCCCGATGTGCGCGGTGACATCGCCCTTCACGGAATCGGGGAAGTTCTGCTCGATCTGGGCCGCGACCTGATTCTGCGCGTACGCGCGGACCAGCCCGTCGGCGACGAAGTAGACGACGACGAGCGCTACGAGGGAGATGGCGATCCAGATCGCCGCCCACATCCCGCGCCGCCGTCTGCGGGGTGGAGGCGCCGGGGCAGGCGCGGATGGGACGAGCGGTTCCGTGGGCTGGGTTGCGTCCGTCATCGCCTCATCCTCACATGCGGTCGGGTGCCGACACCCCGAGGAGGCCGAGCCCGTTGCGGATCACCTGGCCGGTGGCGTCGTTCAGCCACAGGCGGGTGCGGTGCAGGTCGGTGATGGGTTCGTCGCCCAGCGGGATCACGCGCGTCGAGTCGTACCAGCGGTGGTAGAGGCCGGCGACCTCCTCGATGTACCGCGCGACGCGGTGCGGCTCACGCAGCTCGGCGGCCAGCGCGACGACCCGGGGGAACTCCTGCAGGGCCCCGAGGAGGGCCGACTCCGTCTCGTGGGTGAGGAGCTCCGGTGCGAACGCGCTCCGGTCGACGCCCGACGTCCCCGCGTTGCGGGCGACGGAACGCGTGCGTGCGTGCGCATACTGCACGTAGAAGACCGGGTTCTCGTTGGTGCGCTTGCCCAGCAGGTCGAGGTCGATGTCGAGCTGCGAGTCGCTCGACGAGCGCACGAGCGCGTACCGGCCGGCATCCACACCGACCGCGTCGACGAGGTCGTCGAGCGTGACGATGGTGCCGGCGCGCTTGCTCATCTTCACGGGCTCGCCGTCACGGAGCAGGTTCACCATCTGGCCGATCAGGATCTGCAGGTTGACGCCGGGGGTATCGCCGAAGGCCTCGACTGCAGCCATCAGGCGCCCGACATAGCCGTGGTGGTCGGCGCCGAGCATGATCAGGTTCTGTTCGAAACCGCGCTCGCGCTTGTCCAGGTAGTAGCCGAGGTCGCCCGAGATGTATGCAGGCTCCCCGTTGCTGCGGATGATCACGCGGTCGCGGTCGTCGCCGAACGTGGTGGTGCGGAGCCAGACGGCCCCGTCCTCCTCGAAGATGTGCCCCTGCTCCCGCAGACGCTCGATCGCCTTCTCGACCGCGCCGGACTCGTGCAGGGAGTCCTCGTGGAAGTAGACGTCGAAATCGACGCCGAAGCCGTGCAGCTTCGACTTGATCTCGCCGAACATCAGCTCGGTGCCCATCGAACGGAACACTTCCTGCTGCTGCTCCCTCGGCAGGCTCGCGATGTCGCCGTCGAAGCGTTCGACGACCTGCTGCGCGATGTCGCCGATGTACGCGCCGCCGTAGCCGTCGTCGGGAGTGGGCTCACCCAGATAGGCGGCGAGCAGGCTGCGGGCGAAACGGTCGATCTGCGAGCCGTGATCGTTGAAGTAGTACTCCCGGGTCACCTCCGCACCCTCGGCCGCGAGGATGCGCGCCAGGCTGTCGCCGACCGCGGCCCAGCGCACGCCGCCCATGTGGATCGGGCCCGTCGGGTTCGCCGAGACGAACTCGAGGTTGATAGGGATGCCCGCATAGAGCGAACCGTTGCCGAATCGGTCGCCCTCGTCGACGATGGTCTTCGCGAGCTGTCCGGCGGCCGCCGCGTCGAGGCGGAAGTTGATGAACCCGGGCCCGGCCACCTCGGCCGACGCGACACCGTCGATCGAGGATGCGGCGTCGGCGATCTCCGACGCGAGCTCGCGCGGGTTGACGCCCAGCGGCTTCGCCAGCCGCATCGCGACATTCGTGGCCCAGTCGCCGTGCTCGCGGTTCTTGGGGCGCTCGAGGGGGACGTCCGCAATGGTCAGGACGACCGGCGCGGCGTCGGGTTCAGCCGCGCGTCGCCGGTCGACGATCGGGGTCACGATGTCGAGCAGGGCGGCAGAGAGGTCGGCTGGAGTCACAGCGAACAATTCTACCGGGCGGGGCCTGAGGGCCGGGCGAGAGTCCGTCGCATCGATTCCGCAACGAAGCCGGGGCGTGGCGGGTACCACCCATCCGGGCTTGATAAGGTCGCGATGCGCGCGACGGTGCGCGACTCACCAGACATTCCGCACACCCGCATCGCACACAAGGACCCCCGACATGGTTCAACCGACCCGTAACCGATTCGCAGGCTTCGCGCGCGCGGGCGCCGTCGTCGCAGTCGTGGCCGGCACGATCGCCCTCAGCGGCTGCGCCGGCGACGCCAAGCCGGCGCCCACCGCAACGCACGCCGCGTCATCGACACCCTCGGCGGCACCCAGCACTCCGACGCCGACACCGACGCCGTCCGATCCCCCGACGCCGGTGGCCCTCAGCTGCGACCAGATCGTCACGGCCGACCAGATGTACGCGTACAACCCCAACTTCGGCGCCGACCCCGGGTACACGCCCACGGCCGGGTCGCTCGAAGCGTCGGTCGTGACAGACAAGGGCGTCGCCTGCGGATGGCTGAACCAGACCAGCAACGATGTGATCGAGATCGCCGTGGCCAAGCCGCCGGCGAGCGACCTCGACGGGCTGAAGAACAGCGCGATCACCACCAGCCAGCCCGTGCCCACCTACGGTGTGCCGCCGCAGGTCGAAGGCTATTTCGCGCTGCGCGGCGGCAAAGGCGAGGTGCAGATCTTCACTGGTGCGTACTGGGTGGTGGCGAATTCGCCCGCATTCCAGGAGCCCGGCGACGCCGCTCCGCTGATGCAGAACGTGCTGGACAACCTGCCGAAGCAGTGATGCTAACCTAGGTTTCGCACTCCTGGCCCCCATAGCTCAGGGGATAGAGCGTCTGCCTCCGGAGCAGAAGGCCGTAGGTTCAAATCCTACTGGGGGCACTTTTTCACGCGACGGGGTTCGCTGGGTTCTTGCCCCATTCGGCCCAGCCGCCGTCGTACACCCTCACGCCCGTGCGGCCCAGCAGGCAGGTGAGCACGAACCATGCCGTCGACCCGCGGCCGCCCACGGTGCAGTAGGTGATCATCCGCGCAGGTTCCACCCCGTCGAGGGCGAACACCTCCGCGAGCTCATCCGCGCCGCGGTAGCGCCCCGCCTCATCGAACACCCCGTCGAGCGTGACGTTCGTCGCAGACGGGATATGGCCGGCGCGTCCGCCCTCTTCCATGCCGCCCGACGGCCAGAACTGCTCGCCGTCGAACTCGGGGCGGGTGCGCATGTCGATGATCCTGGTCTCCGGGTCGTCGATCGACGCAGCGACGTCGGCCTGCGACGCCCGGATGCCCGGATCCGGCGCGGGCAGCGGATAATCGGTGGGCTCTGGGGTCGCCGCATCCGTCGTCCACGGGAGTCCGGCATCCTGCCAGGTGTCACGCGAGCTGTCGAGGATGCGCACGTCGGCGTGCCGGTAGACCTTCATCATCCAGAACGCGAGGGCGGGCGCGTAGCCGTAGAAGACGACGGTGGTGTCGGGCGTCAGGCCCGAACGGCCGAACAGGCTCGCGATGGCTGTCTCGTCGACCAGGCCGTAGTCGGGCTTCCTGAAGTCCTGGTAGACGTTCCAGAGCTGCGCACCAGGAAGGTGCCCCGCCCGGTAGTTCCTGGCGTTCACGTCGACTTCGATCACCTGAACGGACGGATCGTCGAGCCTGCCCGCAAGCCATTCGGGCGACACGAGCACCTCCGTCCGTGTCATCGCGCTGTTCTCGCTCGCTGTTGCCTGCGACATCGTGGCCTCCCGTTTCGACTACTCCAACTGGATCCAGCTGAGCAGGTCCTCCTGCTCCACTGATTCGTACAGGGCGGGATGATCGGTCTTCATGTGCGCGCGGATGGCCGAAATCACCTCGGCGTCACTGTCGCCCCTGGCGATGTAGCCGCATTCGCAGCGGATGATCCTGGACATCTCGTCCTCCTCTGTAGGTGTACTCGGGGACTGTTGACAGAATGTTGGCATGACATTGGCGTCGCGTACACCGACGCGGATCCAGCTGTGCGGCACGACGATCGTCGAGGCCGGCGGCGAGCGGCTCGAGGGCCGCCTTCCGGGCCGGCAGGGGCGCATCCTCTTCGCCTACCTGGTGCTGAACCGCGACCGGCCGTCGAGCCGGCCGGAGCTCGCTGAGGCCGTGTGGCCGGGCCAGGGCGGCGCCGCATCCGAGACGGGACTCACGCCCCTGATCTCGAAACTCCGGCGGATGCTCGGTGCCGACCGCATCGACGGGCACGCCACCGTCCGGCTGGTTCTCGACGCGGACACCCGCGTGGATGTCGAGGACGCCGTTCGCGCCGCGCATCGCGCCGAATCCCAGCTCGCACTGGGGAATTACGCGGGCGCCTGGGCACCGTCCCTCGCCTCGCTGTTCGTCTCGGAGCGCGAGTTCCTGGCGGGCGAGAAGAACCTGTGGGTGGACGAGCAGCGCCGGTTCATGGCGGGCGTGCGTACACGCGCCCTCGAAGCGTATGCCGCAGCGTGCGCGGGCATGGGCGGCACCGAACTGCCGGCCGCCGTTCGCGCCTCACGTGAGCTCGTCCGCCTCGCACCGCTGCGTGAAAGCGGCTACCAGCTGCTGATGCGCGCCTTGCGCGACGAGGGCAATCCCGCGGAGGCGCTCACGGTCTACTCCGAGCTCCGTGCTGTCCTCCGCGACGAGCTCGGTATCTCCCCCAGCCCGGCCAGCCAGGCGATGTACGACGAGCTCATCCGCGGCTGAGCACACGACGGGCGACGGCTAGCGCGGGAGCGGCGGGAAGTCCGCGTCGGGCAGCCGATCACCACGCGCCAGTGCGAGCCCGTCGGTCACCGGATGCTCACCACCGCTGAACGTCAGGTCGCGGTCGACGTAGATGTTGACGTGTGCCCAGCGGAACTCGTCGGTGTCGTTGGCGTTGGCCGTGTGCGGTGTATACCCGTTGTGGAATGTGACGTCGCCCGCCCGCAGGGGGATCGTGACCCGCTCTTCCCAGATGAGGTCGGGGGCAGCGGTGAAGAGGTCCGTTCCTCCCGTGAGTTCGATCGCGCGGATGTCGTGGCGGTCCTGCTGGCCCGGGATGAACGTCATGCACCCGCGCTCGACGGTGACGTCGGTGAGCGCGATCCACGCCGAGAGGCTGTGCCGCGAGTTCTCGTGGGGCCAGTAGGGAGCATCCTGGTGGTATTCGGTCTTCGCTCCGTTGTGCGGGGCTTTGACCAGCAGCTGGTCGTGCCAGAGCCGCACCGGCACCCCGGACAGCTCCTTCGCGATCGAGGCGAGGTCGGCGTTGAACGTCAGCTCGCGCAGCACGTCGTCGGTCTTCCAGACCTGGATGATCTGGCGGAAGATCCTGCCCGCATAGGCGAGTCCGGTGTCGGCGTCGTATCGTCGGGAGGCGGCCTCGCGGTAGCGGGCCACCTCGTCACCGGTGAGCACCGACGGAATATGGGCGAACCCGTTGCGGCGATAGGACGATACGAGGTCGTCGTCGATCCTGAACGGAGTCGAGACGAGGTCGGCACTGGCCATGATTCGAGCCTTTCGGTAGTCAGGGGCGGCGGATGCGCACACTCCATTCTTCATCGCCGACACGCGCTCACGTAGTACGATGCGACCCAGAACTAGCACGATCCTGCTATTGGAGCTCTCGTGGACCTGTACCGCCGTCGCGACATCTTCGTCGCGCCCGACGAGGAAGTGGGCGCCGCGCGCATCGAGGTCGGGGGCGACGTCGCCGAGCACACGCACGACTTCATCGAAATCGCCTTCGTGCTTCAGGGGCAGGCGCTCCACCGCTCAGCGACGGGGTCGGCGACCATCGGGCGGGCATCCGTCGCCCTTGTGCGCCCCGGCAGCTGGCACGCCTATGAGCGCCTCCAGGCGCTGACCGTCGTCAACCTCTATATCGCGCCGGACCTGCTGCACCGAGAGCTGTCGTGGATCCTCGACTATCCTGCGCTGGCCTCCGCCCTGTTGCGCGGGGGTGCGTCGACGGGGTCGATCTCCGAGGAGGCCCTCGAACGCGCATCCGTCTGGCTTCTGCAGCTCGAGACGCAGCCTCCTCCCCGTCGTCGCCCGAGCCTTCTCGGCCTCACCGCGTGCATCCTCGCCGAACTGGTGGATGCGCGCCTCACCGGCGCTCCGGCCGTAGCGCGGGCATCCTCATCGTTCGTCCGCCGGGCCATGGCGCTGCTCGCCGACGATCCTTCGCGTCCGTGGACCGTCGAGGCGCTTGCGGCCGAGACGAGGATCTCGGCCCCGCACCTGCACCGCTCGTTCCGGAGCCAGGTCGGGATGCCGCCGATGGCCTGGCTCGACCAGGTGCGTGGCGAATCGGCGGCGCGACTCCTTGTGCAGACCGACCTGCCGGTGTCGGAGATCGGGCGTGCCGTCGGCTGGTCCGACCCCAATTACGCCAGCCGCCGGTTCCGTGCTCTCTACGCCGCTACCCCGACCGAATACCGTCAGCGGTTCCGCACGCAGGCCGACGGAGGAGGCGCCGGCAACTGAGGCGAGCGTCACGGGTCGGGACCGGGCTACGCTGAACCGGTACAGGGGACGGGCACAGAGGGAGTGGGACGCATGGCGGCGACACGGACACTTTTCATCGGGGGCACGGGAGTGATCAGCTCGGCGTGCGTCGCCAGGGCCGTTGAGAAGGGCCACGAAGTCACGGTGCTGACACGGGGTCGTCCGACGAGCCGTCCGCTGCCGGACGGTGTCGAGGAGCTGCACGCGGACATCCGTGATCCGCAGACCGTGCACGCGGCGCTCGGCGAACGCAGCTTCGACGTGGCGGCCGAATTCCTCGCCTTCACGCCCGAACACATCCGCACCGACCTCGAGTTGTTCGAGGGCCGGGTCGGCCATTACGTGTTCATCAGTTCGGCTTCGGCGTACCAGAAGCCTCCGGCGCGGGTGCCCGTCGTCGAGTCGACCCCCCTGCGCAACCCGTTCTGGCAGTATTCGCGCGACAAGATCGCCTGCGAAGACCTCCTCGTCGGGGCCTACCGCGAGCGCGGATTCCCGGTGACCATCGTGCGGCCGTCGCACACCTATGACCGCACCATGATCCCGACCAGCGGCGGCTGGACCGACCTCGACCGCATGCGACGTGGCGCGCCGGTCATCGTGCACGGCGACGGCACGAGCCTGTGGACGATCACCCACAACACGGATTTCGCGGTCGCGTTCGTCGGGCTGCTCGGTCGCCCGGAGGCCGTCGGCGACGCCTTCCACATCACCTCGGACGAAGCGCCGACGTGGGACCAGATCTACCGCTGGCTGGCCGAAGGCCTCGGGGTGGAGGCCGACCTCGTGCACGTCGCTTCAGAGACGATCGCCTCGGTGATTCCCGAACTCGGCCCCGGGCTGATCGGGGACAAGGCCCACTCGATGCTGTTCGACAACACCAAGGTGAAGACTCTCGTGCCGGAGTTCCAGACGCGGGTCACCTTCGCGCACGGAGCCGGTGAGATCGTCGACTGGCACCTCGCCGACCCCGCGCGCCAGCGGGTCGACCGCGACCTGGATGCCGCATTCGACCGGCTCGCCGACCTGGCCCGCTCGGCCTGAGCATCCGCCCGTCCCGCCTCGCCGCCGATCGGTTGGGCAGAAACGGCCAGTGAGCCTGTCGGCTACTGGCCGTTTCTGCGTATTCGGGAAACGATCTCTTTACTATTAAGAAACTTTCCTGATACATTCTGAGACCAGAATCGTTCCAACGAAGGGATGTGCGGCGCGTGACACCGAAACCGGTACCCGGAACGCCCTCGTGGCTTCGCGAGACCAACGACCGCACCGCCCTCGCCCTGCTGCTCGAACACGGTGTGCTGACCCGCACCAGGATCGGCGAACTCTCCGGGCTCTCGAAGCCCACCGCCGCCCAGATGGTCGCCCGTCTCGAGACGGCCGGGCTCATCCACGCCGTCGGCGAGGTCTCGGGTGGACGCGGTCCGAACGCCGCCAGCTATGCCGTTCGTGCCGACCGCGCGCTCGGCGTCGCCGTCGACATCAACTACCAGGTGATGCGCGCCACCGTCGTCGACGCCGGCGGCCACGAGCATCCGACCGTCACCCTCACCCTGTCGCGCTCCGCACGGGATCGCTCCGCGGTGACGGATGTCCGGACCGCCATCGAGAAGGCCTGCGAAGCAGCGGGCGCACCGACCGGCGCCGTGCGAGCGGTGAGCGTCGGCGTGCAGGGTGCGCTCGATCCCCGCACCGACGAGCTGAGCTTTGTCGAGACCCTTCCCGGATGGCCGCGCAAGGGTATCCGGCGTCACCTGGAGGATGCACTCGGCATCAGCGTGCACATCGACAACGACGTGAACCTCGCTGCGATCGCCGAACGCTCGGAAGGTGCGGGTGCAGACTCCGGCGGTTTCGCGCTGCTCTGGATGGGCGACGGCCTCGGCCTCTCCGTCGACCAGGGCGGGGTCGTGCACCGGGGAGCCTCCGGGGGTGCTGGCGAGATCGGGTACCTTCCGATCCCGAAGTCGGCAGGCGCACTCGACCCCCAGGCCGCCGACCTGCAGGACCTCATCGGTGGGCCGAGCGTCGCACGGATCGCGCGATCGCACGGGCTCAGAGGCCGCGGCTACGCCGCCCTCGCCGAGGCGATCTCCAGCTCGCCCCAGCGCGAGGCCGTGCTTCAGGACCTGGCGCCGCGCATCGCCGTCGGCGTCGTCCCGGTGCTGGCACTTCTCGACCCCGAACTTGTCGTTCTCGGCGGCCCCACCGGCCGCGCCGGCGGCGACCGCCTGGCCGAACTGGTCGGGCAGCACCTCCGGCGTTCCTCACGCTGGACGGCCACCATCGTCGCGACCGACGTGTCCGAGCATCCCGTTCTCCGTGGAGCGCGCGAGCACCTGCTGGCCGAGGTGCGCAACTCGCTGTTCTCCGAGGTCAGCCGCATCACCGCCTGACCGCCCGCACCACCCTGACGCACAACAGCACCGAATCACCACGCACCACGCACCACAGCACCACAAGCAGAACAACCGGCCGCGCCCGCCAGAGTCGATGAAGCACCGAACGGGCACCGCCATCAGACAAGAAGTGAGGAAGACACAGTGAAACATCATTCCCGCATCATCGCCGCCATCGCGGTCACCACCGCAGCAGCGCTGACCCTCGCCGGATGTTCCGGCGGTGCGAGCGCCACCGCATTCCAGTCGACTGCCCCGTCCGACCTCTCGGGCACCGTCTCGTTCTGGCACTTCTTCTCCGACCGCGAAGCGAAAGTGATCCAGTCCGTCGTCGACGACTTCGAGAAGAAGTACCCCAAGATCAAGGTCGAGGTGCACTCCGGCCAGGACGACGAGAAACTCCGCAAGGCGATCGCGACCGGAAGCAAGGTCGATGTCGGGCTGTCATACTCGACCGACATCGTCGGCAATTTCTGCTCGACGGGCGCGTTCCGCAGCCTCAACAAGGTGATCGAGCGCGACAAGGTCGACATGAGCCAGTTCTCTCCGACGGTGAAGAGCTACACCGAGTACAAGGGCAACCGGTGCTCGATGCCCATGCTCGCCGACGTCTACGGCCTCTACTACAACAAGGACCTGCTCACCGCGGCGGGGTTCACCGCTCCCCCGAAGACGCTGTCGGAGCTGGAGAAGATGGCGGACAAGCTGACCACGTACAACCCGGACGGCTCGATCAAGACGCTCGGGTTCAACCCCACCATGGGCTGGTACGAGAACGCGGCGGCGCACTATGGACCCGCAGCGGGCGCCGAGTGGCTGAAGGCGGACGGCACCAGTGCGATCAGCTCCTCGCCGGGCTGGACCGAGCTGATCAACTGGCAGAAGGCCTACGTCGACAAGATCGGCTGGAACAAGCTGAACACGTTCACCTCGGGCCTCGGCCAGGAGTTCTCGGCCGACAACGCCTTCCAGAAAGGCAAGGTCGCCATGAACATGGACGGCGAATACCGCACGGCCTTCATCGACGACCAGGCGAAAGACCTCCACTACGGCACCGCGCCCTTCCCGACGGCCGACGACCACACCGACCTCTACGGCGGCGGCTACATGACCGGCAACATCATCGGCATCTCGAAGGGTTCGAAGAACCCGGAACTGGCGTGGGCGTTGCTCAAGTACCTGACGACCGACACGAGTGCGGTCGTCAAGCTGGCCAACGGCCTGAAGAACGTGCCCACCACGACGGATGCGCTCAACTCGCCCGACCTGCAGGTATCCGAGCAGTACAAGACGTTCCTCGATGTCGCAGCGAACAAGAACGTCTCGACGACCCCGGCCAGCCCCCTCGGTGCCGGCTACCAGCAGTCGTTCCAGGACTGGTGGAACAAGTACCAGAGCGAGGGCGGCGACGTCCAGGCCGGCCTGAAGAGCGTCGACAAGCAGATCAACGACGCCCTCGCACTCGTCTCGGGTCCGTGACGTGACATCCACCACCACACGCGAGGGGCGGGCGGCGACTGCCGGCCGCTCCTCGCGGGGCGGTCGCAAGCTGGCGACACTCGCGCTCCTGACGCCTGCGCTCCTGGGCCTTGTGATCTTCTTCGTCTACCCGCTGATCGCGTCGGTGTACTACTCCTTCACGCGGTTCGACCTCGTGTCGGCGCCGCAGTGGATCGGCCTGCGCAACTACGTCTACCTGTTCACGCAGGACCCGAACGTGTGGACGGCGACG
The DNA here is from genome assembly GCF_049994905.1 of Leifsonia sp. McL0618. GTDB lineage: Bacteria > Actinomycetota > Actinomycetes > Actinomycetales > Microbacteriaceae > Diaminobutyricibacter. The sequence continues at coordinate 3,130,057 of NZ_CP188258.1, forward strand.
GTCAACACGCTCTGGTTCATCGTGTTCTGGGTGCCGGCGAAGCTGGTCTTCGCCCTGCTGATCGCCGGACTTCTCGCCCGGGCGAAGAAGGCCTCGGGGATCTGGCGGACGATCTTCTACCTTCCTGCCCTCGTACCGCCGGTCGCGAGCGTGGTCGCGTTCGTCTTCCTGTTCAACCCGGGCACGGGGCCGGTGAACCAGATTCTGAAGGTGTTCGGCATCCAGGGACCCCTGTGGTTCAACGACCCAGCCTGGTCGAAGCCGTCGCTGGTCCTGCTGGGCATCTGGGTCATGGGCGACATCATGATCATCTTCCTGGCGGCGCTGCTCGACGTGCCGCGCGAGCAGTACGAGGCGGCCTCGCTCGACGGCGCGAACGGGCTGCAGCAGGTGCGTTACGTGACGGTTCCGAGCATCGGGCCCGTATTGCTCTTCGCCCTCATCACCGGGGTGATCGCTGCCGTGCAGTACTTCACTGAGGCCGCGGTCGCATCCGGGGTCGCATCGGGCAAGGCGGTCGTCGGCGAAGGCATCGGCTCGAACATCGGCTACCCCGACCAGTCCCTGCTCACCTATACGCAATGGCTCTATGTGCGCGGCTTCAGCACCTACCAGCTCGGCTACGCCTCGGCCCTCGCGGTCATCCTGTTCATCGTGTCGAGCGCGATCCTCATCGTCCTGCTCCGCCGTTTCAAGGCGTTCACCCCGGAAGGCGCACAATGACCTCCGCTACGCTCACCGAACGACCCGCCCCGCCGCCGGCGCCGCCGGCGCCCAACCGGCGCAAACCTCCGCTGCGCGGCCGGCGCCTGCTCGGCTGGATCGCCGAACACACCGTGCTGGTGGCTCTTGCCGTGCTGTTCATCGCACCGGTCGTCTTCGTCGTGCTGACCTCGCTGATGTCGAGCGACCAGACGCTCACGGCTTCGCTGTGGCCGAAGCCGTTCGTCTGGAGCAACTACCTCACCGTGTTCCAGACCGTGCCACTGCTGCAGTGGTTCGGCAACTCGGCGATGTACGCCGTGCTGGCGACCGCCTTCATGCTGCTCTCTTCCGTTCCGGCCGCGTACGCCCTGGCGAAGATCAAGTTCCGCGGATCGAACGTGCTCTTCACAGCGATCATCATCGCCATGCTCCTGCCGCCGCAGGTCACGGCCATCCCGATCTATGTCATGTGGTCGCAGCTGAACCTGACCGGAACCCTGTGGCCGCTCATCCTGCCGAACCTGCTCGGCGACGCGTTCTCGATCTTCCTGCTGCGGCAGTTCTTCCTCACCATCCCGAGCGAGTACGCCGACGCCGCCCGTATCGACGGGTGCGGCGAGTTCGGCGTGCTGTGGCGCGTGATGATCCCGATGGCGAAACCCGGCATCGCCGCGACCGCGATCTTCATGTTCTTCAATTCGTGGAACGACTACTACGGGCCCCTGCTCTACACGTCGGAGAACTCCGACAACTGGCCGGTCGCCTACGGTCTCGCATCCTTCCGCGGCGTGCACGGCACCGACTGGGGCCTCACCATGACGATGACCATCCTCGTCACCGTCCCCGTCGTCCTCATCTTCTTCTTCGCCCAACGCGTGTTCGTCGAGGGCATCACATTGACCGGCGTGAAGGGATAGCCGTGAAACTTGCTGTCGTCGGTGGAGGTTCCACCTACACACCCGAACTCATCGACGGGTTCGCGCGCATGCGCGACCTGCTCCCGATCGAGGAGCTCTGGCTGGTCGACACCGACCCGGATCGCCTGCGGCTCGTCGGCGGGATGAGCGAGCGCATGTTCCGCGCCGCCGGCCACTCCGGGCGCATCGTTGCGACCGATGACCTCGTCGCCGGCGTGTCCGACGCTGATGCCGTGCTCATCCAGCTTCGGGTCGGCGGCCAGGCTGCACGTCACGGGGACGAGACCTTTCCCCACGAGTGCGGCTGCATCGGGCAGGAGACCACGGGTCCGGGCGGCTTCGCAAAGGCCCTGCGCACCGTTCCGGTCGTGCTGCGGGTCGCCGAGGCGGTGCGGGCACACGCGAAGCCGGATGCGTGGATCGTCGACTTCACGAACCCGGTCGGCATCGTCACCCGCGCACTCCTGCAGGAGGGTCATCGCGCCGTCGGCCTCTGCAACGTCGCGATCGGCTTCCAACGCCGCTTCGCGAGCCTGCTGGGGGTCGACCACACCGCGATCACGCTCGGCCACGTGGGGCTCAACCACCTCACCTGGGAGCGCGCGGCTTTCGTGACCGACGAGAGCGGGACACACGACGCACTGCCCGGCCTGCTCGCAACCCACCTCGACCAGCTCGCCGAGGAGATCGAACTGCCCGCATCGCTGATCTCGCTGCTCGGCACCGTGCCGTCGTACTACCTGCGCTACTACTACGCACACGACGCGGTGCTACGGGAGCAGCTCGGCGCACCCACACGCGCGCAGGCGGTACAGGAGGTCGAGCGCGCACTTCTCGAGCTCTACGCAGACCCCGCAGTGGATACGAAACCGGATGCGCTGGCCAAGCGCGGCGGCGCCTTCTATTCCGAGGCGGCCGTCGATCTGATCGCGTCCCTCACGTCGAACCGGCGGGACACACAGATCGTGAACCTGCGCAACAACGGTGTACTGCCGTTCCTGCCGGACGACCATGTGATCGAGGTTCCCGCCGTGGTCGGTGCCGACGGCGTCACCGCGCTCCCGGTCGAGCCGCTTCCCGCCGACCTCGCCGGCCTCATCTCGCATGTCGCCGGGTATGAGCGGCTCGCACTCGACGCTGCCGTCCACGGCGGTCGTGACCGCGTCGTCCGCACGCTTCTCGCGCATCCGCTCGTCGGACAATACGACAAGGCCGAGAAACTCGCCGACCTGCTCATCGCGCGCAACCGCGACCACCTGGCGTGGGCACGATGAGCGACGCATATCCCGCCGACGGCATCGTCCTCGCCGTCGACGGCGGAGGCTCGAAGACGGATGCGGTCGCCCTCGACCTCGCAGGCACCGTCCTGGCGAGCGCACGGGCCGCGACCTCCAGCCCGCACATCATCGGCGTCGACGCGACGATCGCCCTCATCGACGGTCTCGCGAACGAAATCGTGAAGCAGACCGGGGGCCGCCCGATCGTACAGGCGAACATCTACCTCTCCGGCCTCGACCTGCCGGCCGAGGTGGCGGCGTTCTCGCGTTCCATCGGCGCCTTCTCCTGGGCGACCGGCGCATCCGGTCGCCCGGCGATCGTCGAGAACGACCTGTTCGCCCTGCTGCGCGCGGGAACGAACGAAGCGGATGCGGTCGCCGTCGTCTGCGGGACAGGTATCAATTGCGTCGGCGTCCGCTCTGACGGAGCAGTCGTGCGGTACGCGTCGCTGGGGATGATCTCCGGCGACTGGGGCGGCGGCTGGCACCTGGGCGAAAAGGCGCTCTGGCACGCGGCGCGGGCCGTCGATGGGCGCGGGCCTGCCACATCCCTCGTCGATGCTGTTCCTGAGGCGTTCGGCCTCGCCGACGTGCAGGCGGTCATCGAGGCGATGCATTTCGGGCGGCTGGCGAATGCGGAGCTCTCGGCGCTCAGCCCCGCGGTGTTCCGGGCAGCGCGCGAGGGTGACGCTGTCGCCGGGCGGCTCGTCGACCGGCAGGCGGAGGAGATCGTGGTCTTCGCCGAGACGACGCTGCGCAGGCTCGACCTGCTCGACCGGCCGACGCCGCTGGTGCTGGGCGGCGGCGTCATCGGAGCGCGCGACGAGCGACTGCTCTCGGGGATCGAGCGCGGACTGGCGGAACGCGCCCCCTTCGCCCATATCGAGCTCGTCACGGCGGCACCCATTCTCGGAGCGGGCCTGCTGGCCCTCGAAGCGGTCGGGGCGGGCCGGGATGCACTGGAGACAGCGCGCGCCGGCCTCTCGTCGCGCCAGGCCTCGCTCTCCGTCACGAGGTAGGCCGGCCGGCACGAGGGGTGCTTCCCGATTGCGCGGACCGGTGGTCTAATCAGACAAAGGGAGGATCTCACGGCATACGACGACGCTCGGCGCCGGATGGTTCAGCGGCAGCTCATCCCGCGCGGGATCGGGGATCCACGGGTTCTCGACGCGATGGCGCGCGTGCCGCGGCACGAGTTCGTGCCGCTCGATCTCGTCGACTACGCCTACGACGACCGGCCGTTGCCGCTGAGCGACGGACAGACCATCTCGCAGCCGTACATCGTCGCGCTGATGGTCGAGTTCGCACGGATCGGCCCGGATGACGTGGTGCTCGACGTCGGCACCGGCTCGGGCTACGCGGCAGCCGTGGCCGCAGAACTCGCCGACCGCGTCTACAGCATCGAACGCCAGCCTCGCCTCGCCGCGAGCGCCGCGACACTGCTGAGCAGGCTCGGCTACCGCGTCGAGGTGATCGAAGGCGATGGCTCGCTGGGGTGGCCGGGGGCCGCTCCGTACGACGCCGTTCTCGCGGCGGCGACGGGACCATCCGTGCCAGGCGCCTGGGTCGAACAGCTGGCTCCGGGCGGCCGGATCGTCATGCCGATCGGGTCACCACGGGGAGCCCAGCACCTGGCGGCCTTCACCCTCGACACCCACGGCCGGCTGAAGGAGCAGAACCTCGGTGCTGTCAGCTTCGTGCCGCTGCTCGGGGAGCAGGCCTGGCCGGTCGAAGGCTGACGCGTCGTTCGGTCGGCCCGCTCGCGTCAGGCCGCCACGCGTGCGGCGACCGGCACGCGATCGAGGGATGCGAGCAGCGCGGCGAGCTGTCCGGTCGGCGCACCCGGATCTTCCGGATGCCACTGCACGCCCACGATCGGCGCGGTCGCGTGCTCGATGGCCTCGATCTCGCCGCCGGGCGTGTGGCCGACTGCCAGCAGACCGTCACCGAGTGCTGCGATTGCCTGGTGGTGGGCGCTCTTCACCTGAACCCGCTCGGCGCCCAGCAGGGCCGCTACCGCACTGCCCGGCGCGACCTCGACGGCATGTGACGACATGATCTGCTCGATCGGGGCACCGTGGTTCTTGTGCACCGTTCCGTCGCCCAGGTGCTGGATGATCGTTCCGCCAAGGGCCACGTTGATGATCTGGTGCCCGCGGCAGATTCCTAGCAGCGGAGTCCTGCGCTCGAGCGCGCGGAGCACCAGGGCGATCTGGCCTTCGTCGGCGGACGGGAAATGGGCGCTCTCGCCCTCATAGCCGCTCGCGCCACCGTAGAACCGTGGAGCGATGTCCTCGCCGCCCATGATCACGACAGCATCGGCCGCGTCGGTCTGCGCGAGAAGCGACGCCGGACCGAGATCCGCCGCTGCGACACGATCGACGCTCCAGCCGAGTTCTTCGGCGAGCGCGATGGTGCGGCCGATGAGCACCTGCACATAGTCGTGGTAGCCCGGATCGTGTGCCCTGAAGCGCGTGACCTCGACCACGGCGAGGGAGCGGGATGCGGGCATGACATCCAGTGTGCCTGCGGGGCGTTTGCGGCGCATCCGCCGCGTAATACCCCGAAACACACCCGCCGCCGTCGAAATATGCCGGGGCCGACCGTGGTTGCCTCATCACATGACCACTCTCGGACTCATCGGCGCCGGACACATCGGCGGCCAGCTCGCCCGCCTCGGCGTCGCCTACGGCTACAACGTCGTCGTCAGCAACTCCCGCGGACCGGAAACACTGGCGGAACTCGTCGACGAACTGGGGCCGTCCGCCCGCGCGGCGACGGTGGAAGATGCGGCCCGGTCGTCGGACCTCCTCGTCGTGACCATCCCGCTGAAGAACATCGGGAGCCTGCCCGCCGCCGCCTTCGACGGCAAGACGGTGATGGACACGAACAACTACTACCCCCAGCGCGACGGACACATCGTTTCTCTCGACGACGAGACGACGACCGTCTCAGAGCTCCTGCAGGACCAGCTGCCCGGCGCCCACGTGGTGAAGGCGTTCAACCACATCTTCTCGTCGGGACTCGCCGCCGACGGCCTGCCCGCGGGCGACCCGCACCGGCGCGCGCTCGCGATCGCAGGCGACGACGAGACCGCCAAGGCCGCGGTCGCCGGCTTCATCGACACGATCGGGTTCGATGTGGTGGATGCCGGCCCCCTCGCCGAAGGCTGGCGCTACCAGCGGGACACCCCGGCCTACGGTCCGCGACTGACCGAAGGCGAACTGGGCGAGGCACTCGCCTCTGCCAAGCGTTACCGCGACATGTAGGGCAGACTGGGTGCGTGGCTGCACGCTTCCTGGTGATACCCCAATGGCAAGGCTCCGGTTCGTCGCGCGCGATGCGGCTGATCGACGGGGCAGAAGCGATCAAAGGCGACCTGCCGGCTTCGGCCACGCACGTCGTCGAGGTGCCGCTGGAGGCAGGAGAAGCCCTCGATACGGGGGTGCACCGCTTCTCGGCGCTCGTCGCCGTCCGTGAAAGCGCGCTGGCCGAACTGCGCGCCCTCGAAAGCCCCGTCGTCACGATCGGCGGCGACTGCGCGGCCGACCTCGCCAGCGTGCAGCACGTCGTGGCCTCCCGTCCTGCCGGCGACGTCACGCTCGTCTGGCTCGACGCCCACGGAGACCTGAACGATGCGGCCACGTCCCCCTCCGGCGCGTTCCACGGCATGGTGCTGCGCACCCTCCTGGGCGACGGGCCGCAGGGCCTCGCCTCGACCGGCGCCGAGGTATTGTCCCCGACGAACGTGATCCTCGCCGGAACGCGCGCGCTCGACGACGGTGAGAGCGCATACGTGGATGCCGCGGGCATCCGGGTGGTCGGTGTCGAAGACCTGGCAGACCCTGCGACTCTCATCGCCGCGATCGAGGCGACCGGAGCATCCGCCGTCTACCTGCATGTCGACCTCGACGTGCTCGACCCGGCCAGCGTCGCCGGAATCGGGTTCCCCGAACCGTTCGGCGTTCAGCCCGAACAGCTCAGCGACCTGATCCGCGCGGTGCGCGGGCGCTTCGAACTCGCAGGAGCCGCACTGACCGAATTCGCTCCCGAATCGCTCGACGCCGCCTCGGCCGACCTCGCCGTCATCCTGCGCGTGCTCGGCGCCATGACCGCACCGCTCCCCGGCGCGGTGCGCTGAGGCTGCGACCGGATGAGGCGGCCGGCCCGCGAGGGTAGCCTCGGATCATGACCGAACCCAGGATCCTCACCGAACGCCGCGGGCACGTTCTGCTCATCGGCTTCAACCGGCCCGACAAGCGCAACGCCGCCGACTTCGAGTTCCTCAGCCAGCTTTCGCTCGCCTACGGTGAGCTCGAGCGCGATCCCGACCTGCGCGCCGGCCTCGTGTACGCGGTCGGCGATCACTTCACCGCGGGGCTCGACCTCGCAGACCTCGGGCCCCGGATCGGAGCCGACGGCATCGACTACGTCACCGAAGGCGGCATCAATCCCTGGCAGGTCTCGGGCGAACAGCTGAGCAAACCCGTCGTGATCGCTGTCCAGGGAACGTGCCTCACCCTCGGCATCGAACTGATGCTCGCGAGCGACGTCGCGGTTGCTGCGCAATCGACCCGGTTCGGCCAGGTCGAAGTGACCCGCGGAATCCTCCCCTTCGGCGGGGCGACGCTGCGTTTTCCGCGTGCCGTCGGCTGGGGCAACGCCATGCGCTGGATCCTCACCGGCGACTACTTCGACGCGGCGGAAGCACACCGCATCGGCCTCGTGCAGGAGGTCGTCCCCGACGGCGAGCAGTTCGACCGGGCGCTCGCGATCGCCGAGCGGATCGCAGCCCAGGCGCCGCTTGCCGTGCAGGCGACGCTCGCCAATGCGAAGCTGGCCATCCGTGACGGCGACGCCGCCGCCGAATCAGAGCTTCAGCCGGCCCTCGCCCGACTCGCAACGACAAAGGATGCCCGCATCGGCATGGAGGCGTTCCTGCGGCGCACAGAAGCCCAGTTCGTGGGGCGCTGACCGTGCGGGCGGGCGGGGCCGCCTGAGCGTACAGTGGCCGACCACAGCGTGACATCGACACCGTGAAGGAGCACCCATGAACGCAGCCGAGTACGACGTGATCGTGATCGGAGCCGGCACGGTCGGGGAGAACGTCGCCGACCGTGCCGCCCAGAGCGGCATGCACACTGTCGTCGTGGAAGCGGAGCTCGTCGGCGGCGAGTGCTCCTACTGGGCCTGCATGCCGTCGAAGACACTGCTGCGCAGCGGTGCGCTCCTGCGGGCCGCGAGCAAAGTCGGCGGGGCGCGCGAGGCGATCACCGCGGAGCTCGACGTCGCCGCCGTGCTCAGACGCCGCGACTGGATGACCAGCGACTGGACCGACGACGGCGGGGTCGAATGGCTCACGAGTGCCGGCATCGACCTGGTGCGCGGTCACGCGGTTCTGACCGCACCTCGCGAGGTCACCGTCACGGCGGCCGACGGCACGGTGACGAAGCTCACGGCCACACACTCGATAGCCGTGTGCACCGGTTCGGTCGCCACGCTTCCCGACCTCCCCGGCCTCCGGGAGAGCCGGCCGTGGACGAGCCGCGACGCGACCAGCGTCAAGCATGTGCCTGAACGCCTCGCCATCCTCGGCGGCGGAGTCGTCGGCGTCGAACTCGCGACCGCGTATGCGGGGTTCGGAACGCGGGTCGACCTCATCGCCCGCAGCACCCTGCTGTCGAACCAGGAACCGTTCGCCGGCGAGCTGGTCAGCACCGCGCTCGAGGATCTCGGTGCGAGGCTGCACCTGCACACGGGCGTCGGCCGCGTCGAACGCACTGCCGCCGACACGGTGCGCATCGAACTCAGCAACGGCGACACCGTCGAAGCCGACGAGATCCTCGTCGCTGTCGGCCGCCATCCGCGCACGGGCGACCTCGGTCTCGAGAACGTCGGACTCGAGCCCGGCGACTGGCTGGAGACCGACGACACGATGAGGGTCATCGGCGCAGACGGCTCGCCGGTCGAGTGGCTGTACGCCGCGGGCGACGTCGTGCACCGCGCGCTCCTCACACACCAGGGCAAATACGAAGCGCGCATCGCCGGGGATGCGATGGCTGCACGCGCGAAAGGTCACACCCTCCCGACCGAGCCGTGGACGACCTACGTCGCAACCGCCGACCATTCCGCGGTGCCGCAGGTCACCTTCAGCGACCCGGAAGTCGCATCGGTCGGGCTCACCGCAGCGGCAGCCGAGAAGGCAGGCCACCGCATCCGCGTCGTCGACTACGACATGAGCGGACTGTCCGGTGCGAGCATCGCCGCCGACGACTACGTCGGCCAAGCCCGCCTCATCGTCGACGAAGACCGGCACGTGGTGCTCGGGGCGACGTTCGTCGGAGCGGATGTCGGGGAGATCCTCCACTCGGCCACAATCGCGGTCGTCGGCGAGGTTCCGCTCTCCCGCCTCTGGCACGCCGTACCGTCGTTCCCGACGCTCAGTGAAGTGTGGCTGCGCCTGCTCGAAGCCTACGGACGACCGACGGAGTGATGTGAAGACGCTCGAAGACCTGCTGTTCGATTCGCCGATCAGCCGCCTCGGCTACTTCTATGCGACGGCGGTCGGACTGGTGTGGGGCTTCATCTGGAGCACCGGACCGATCGAGCGCCGGGCCGGGTTGTTCGTTTTCCGCGGCCTGCCGGCCTGGTCGTTCGGGCGAGGCGGGTCATGTGTCGGCGGCTGTTACCTCACCGGGCAGAACGTGAGCGACGACGTCATGGAACACGAAGCGGTGCACAAGCGCCAATGGCAGCGGTACGGGATGCTCTTTCCGCTGCTCTACCTGGCAGCGGGCCGCAATCCGCTGAAGAACCGATACGAGATCGAGGCCGGCCTCGAGAAAGGCGGCTACCTGTGAGCCAGCGGAAGCGCACGATCGTGCTCACCGGAGCGAGCTCCGGAATCGGGGCGGTCGCCGCGGAACGTCTCGCGGAACAGGGAGCCGAGTTGGCCGTCGTCGGCCGCAACCCCGAGAGGACCCGGGCGATGGCCGACAAGGTCGGCGGCACGGCCTTCCTCGCTGACTTCGACCGGCTCGACGATGTTCGCAGCCTGGCCGACGCGCTCCTCGACCGCTACGAGAGGATCGACGTGCTCGCCAACAACGCCGGCGGGCTGCATTCCCGCCGCGAGGTGACCGTCGACGGGCATGAGCGCACGATCCAGAGCAACCACCTCGCTCCGTTCCTGCTGACGAACCTGCTTCTGCCTCGACTGATCGAGACGGCGAAAGGCCTCGGCGAAGGCGAGCACGCACCCCGCGTGGTCTCGACGGCGAGCCTGGCGAACCTCTTCGGGCATGTGCGGCTCGACGACCTCGACTGGGAGAAGCGGGCCTGGGCGGGCGGGTGGCGCGCCTACGGCACCTCGAAGCTGATCACGATCCTCTTCATCCGCGAACTCGCAGAGCGCCTCACCGGGGCGGGCGTCGACGCCTTCTCGTTCCATCCGGGAACCGTGGTGACCCGGTTCGGCAACTCAAGCGGCTTCATCCGTTTCGGCAACTGGGCGACCCGCGGCAACTACGGCATCCCGGCCGAAGCCGGTGCTGCGCCACTCATCGCGCTCGCCGGAGATGTGCCGGTGGGTGCGCCGAGCGGAACCTACTTCGACCAGCTCAGGGCGAACGGCCGCGTGCGCGCACAGGCGGCGGATGCGCACCTCGGCCGCGACCTGTGGGCGCTGTCGGCGCAGCTCACCGGGGTCGCCTGACGGGGCTTGTCGCGACGCTTTCCGCGACGCATTCCGCCGAGACGGTCAGTTGCGGCCGAGTGTGCTTGTTGCGTCGGGCACGCTCGACCGGAACGTGCACGCTCGGCCGAAGAGCCGGCGCAGCGCGGTCCGTTCGAGGCGCAGCCGGCGCAGCCGGTGCAGCGCGGCGCAGCCGGCGCAGCCGGCGCAGCGCGGTCAGTTCGAGGCGCGGAGGCGGAACGCCGTCGGAGCGGAGACCACGTCGGGGCGCATGCCGATCTCATCGACGAGGTGGTCATGGACGTCGGCGACCAGTGCATAGCCGCCGGCGAGGATCGCGTGGGTCTCCCCCGGCCCATCGCACAGCATCTCGGCCGTCCAGGCCTTCACCGCGCGCAGCGCAGCCTGGCCCGGGCGGCAGGGCTCACCGCTGCCCGGGGCCCCGGCACGGGCCGCCCGCGGAAGCCAGGTGACGGTCATGCGCAGGGGCGTCACGAGAACGGAGACGTCACCGGGCCGATCGACCTCGACGAAGACACGGCCGCGAGCGCACAGCGGAAGGAGCGCAAGCTCGCTCTCGAGCTCTGCGAGCGACGACTCGTCGCCGACGACGAGGTACTGCACCCGATCGTCGTGATGCGCCGTACTCCCGGTGTGCTTCGCGTGATCTGGCCGGTACATGACGCATTCAGTATAGGCATGCCTAACCTAAGGAATTCCGAGTGCGGGGGCGATCCCCGGGCGCGCTACCAGACCGGCGGATGGCGGCGGTCCCAGCGGATGCTGCGCTCCAGCTGACGCGCCAGCGATAGCAGCGTCGCCTCCCCGCCGGGCCTCCCGATCAGCTGCACACCCATCGGCAGCCCGTCCTCCGTCTGCGAGACCGGCAGCACGATCGCGGGAAGCCCGCTCACATTCAGCATGGATGTGAAGGGCGTGTACTGCACCTGCTGCGCGAAGTTGCGTTCCCCGTCCTCCTGGTCGAACCACCCGAGCGGCCGCGGTGTCATCGCCATCGCCGGGGTCAGCACCGCGTCGTAGCCTGCGAGCTGGCGGATCATCGAGCGCTCATAGGTGGTGAGCGCCGTCAGCGCCTCGCTCAGCTGCCGGGCGGAGAGCTCCCGCCCGCGCAGGACCAGCCAGCGCGTCAGCGGCTCGAGAAGGTCGAGCGCGTCGCCTTCGGCCGGGATGCGCGCGGCGCCCGCCTGCCAGATCGTGCGGAACGCGGGCGCGTACGTCTCGTCGTGCTCGAGCGCGGTCTGCTCGATCCCGTGCCCGAGGGCGTCGAAAGCCAGGACTGCCTCCTCGAGGGCGCCGAGCGCCGCCGGGTCGATGGCGATGTCGTACGCGTCGTCCCACGCCGAGGTCGTCATCACCCCCAGCTGGAAGCGGCCCTCGCCACGGATGGCCGCCCCGAGGAGCGGCCCGTCATCGTCGTCGGGGGCGCGAAGCGTGTAGTGGTGGTCGATGGCGCCGTGTACGCGGGCGATCATTCCGTCGAGGAGGAGGGCGGCATCCGCCACTGTCCGCGCCAGCGGTCCGTCGACGACGAGCCCCGCCAGTGAGTCGATGCCGCTCCCGGCCGGCACCAGCCCGCGCGTCGGCTTGAGGCCGACCAGCCCGCACGCAGCGGCCGGGATGCGCACCGAACCGCCTCCGTCGGATCCCGGCGCGAACGGCAGCAGCCCGGCCGAGACCGCCACGGCTGCACCGCCGCTCGAACCGCCCGACCCGAGGTCGATGTTCCACGGGTTGCGGGCAGGCGGGGCCGCGAGGCTCTCGGTGTAGGCGGGAAGGCCGAACTCAGGAGCGTTCGTCTTGCCCAGGCTGACGGCGCCGGCCGCATCCAGTGTCTCGACGATCTCATCCGAGCGGTCGGGCACGAACCCCGCCATCAGCCGTGACCCGAACCCGGCGTGCACGCCCGCACGAAGCCAGAGGTCTTTGTCGCCGAACGGGAGCCCCCAGAGTGGAGCCGTGCGCGGCACGGCGGTCGTGACGTGCCCTGCGCGCTCGAGAGCGGCATCCCGCGTGACCGTCACGAACGCTCCCAGGTCGGGGTTCAGGCGGTCGATGCGATCGAGGTAGTGGGTGGCAAGTTCGACCGGTGAGACGGAGCCGGCCTGCAGCTCCTCCCATTGTTCGAGGGCGGTCAGCTCGTGCAGTTCAGCCATCTCTCGAGACTATCGGCGCAAGGCCCCGGGGCCGTCGAGCACAGGAAGAAGCACCCCAAATTGCCCGCTACTCGACGCGGGCCGCGAGGTCGGTGAGGAGCTGGTGGAAGAGGGCTGGAGTGTCGGCGATGACGGCGCGGCCGGTGATGGGGCCCGCCCAGTGGGCGGTCTGCGCGACGTTGACGAGTTCGTGTTCGACCCGGGCGCCCTCTTCATCGGGCAGCACCCGGTATTCGCCGCGGTACCACCATCCGCCCTGCACGACGAGCGTGCGCGTCTCGTCATGGCGGAGGAAGAAGGATGCCTGGCCGGCCTGCGGAGTCACGAGATCAGCGAGGGCGTCGTACGTCGTGTCGGGGTCGGCGTGCACGACGCCGGCGAGCGCAAGCACTGGCGTGTTCTTCGCGGGCCGTTCGAGTGGCGCTTCCTGCATCCCCCGATGCTACGCAATAAATGGACGGGACCGGCAGGTATCGTCCCTGCCGGTCCCGGTTTTCGCATCTGCCTCGCCACGACCCGGTTACCATCTTTTGCGTGGCATCCGGACCGTCGATGACGTCAGTCTCAATCTAGGTCGGCCCGGGGTGGCAGAACCAAACCCCCACCGTTTCCGAAACCGGGTGAAAGGGAACGCTCAGCTTTCGAGCCGGCCGCGTTCTTCGAAGAGGGTGATGTGCAGGTCTGCGGGAGCATCGAGCCGGGCGTTCAGGGACTGCCATGGTGTCAGCGTCGGCGCGGCGACCAGGGCTGCACCCGCATCCACCAGGTCTGCGGTCACCGCAGCGGTGTCGCCGACTTCGAAGGCGAGCCGGATGTGCGGTGCGACCTGCCTGCCGACTTCCACCTCGTCGATCATGCGCTTCTGTGCCGGGTTCGCGATTTCGAGGGTCGCTCGTCCGGCGTCGAGGATCGTCACCAGCGCACCCCCGTCAGCTGCGTACGACTCCTGTTCGGGCAACCCGAGCACTTCCCGGTAGAACGCGAGCGCCGCCCCGTAGTCTTCTGCTTCGACGACGACCCGCAGTTGCCTCACCCGGGGTTTCGCCTCGTTGCCGGTCGCATCATCCATGAACCCGCCTCCTTATCGGTACGTTTGCTCCAGATCGGGTATCCGCGCCCGACGACAGGAGCAACCGAGCATGCTGGGCTACGTATTCCTCGCGATCGCGATCGTCACCGAGGTCATCGCGACGACGTTCCTCAAGTTCACGTCCGGCCCCGACCCCAAGTGGTGGGCCTACCTGATCGTGATCGTCGGCTACCTCGCCTCGTTCGCCGCCCTCTCCCAGTCACTGACACGCGGAGTGCCCCTCGGCGTCGCCTACGCGATCTGGTCGGCGGTCGGAGTCGTGCTGATCGTCCTCATCTCGTGGGTGTTCTTCCATGAGTCGCTCACCTGGGTGCAGCTCGTCGGCATCGTGCTCGTCATCGCCGGCGTCGGCCTCCTGGAGCTCGGCGGCAAGCACGCGTGACCGCAGCCGGCCGCGCGGCCGGGATCAGAACTTGCGTGTGAACGGCATGGGCTTGCGCATCCGGATCAGCAGCAGCAGCGGAACCAGCACGTACGGTCCGTTGTAGAGCAGGAAGATGATCGGCTGCGGCGTGCGCTGGGCGGCGTCGCCGAAGAACTCGACGCCGAAGATCGGGATGGCCGTGAGGCTGATGATCATGGTCGCGTAGATCACGCTCGGCAACTGGATCCAGTTATAGCCCTTGACCAGGCAGATGTTGAGCAGCACATAGAACGGCAGGTAAATGAACGCCGACGTGCCCGTGATGAATCGCAGCCAGATCGGCGGGTTCTCGTAGAGCGGGTCGTACTGCGAGGAGTAGGTGTAGTTCCACTGTGCGAACAGGTTGTGGGTCGTCGCCGTCTGCGGGATGCCGAGGGTCGGGATGGCGTCGCTGATGATGCAGGTCACGATGAACAGCGAAAACATCACCAGGAAGAAGATGTCGATCGGGCGCTGCCGCAGCGTCAGGTTCGGGGGCGTTACCGCAGCGGATGCGGTGAGCTTGTCATCTTTGGGGGTCACGGTGGTCACGAACGACACCTTAGTCACTTCGCGACCGGTTGCCTGCTAAGGCATGGGTGCGGGCAGCGAAGAGACGACCTTGTTCACCTGCTGCAGCAGGGCCACGGCAGCTGCCCTCACTTCTGCGGGCGGCTTCGTGTGCAGGTTCCATGCGTAGCCGACGAATCCGTAGTCGGGGGTGAGTTCGTAGAACGCGCACAGCCTTCCCCCGGGCTCGCAGTAGGTGTAGGAATCCGGCGCGATCGTCGTCGGCGTCTCCGGCCAGCTGAGACCGGCTCGGTATGTGTCGAACACCTGGCGAGTCACCCAGGGAACAACCGAGATCTGCACCGTCGCCGTGGCGGGATCGTAGATGTCGCCGCCCGCCCAGAGGCATCTGAGTGCTCCGGCCCGGTGGTCCGCGAAGCTTGCCGGGGCGATCCCGGGGACGTAAGCCGTCGGCTCGTTGGCCTCGTCCGCGTCCTGGAGGATCACGGACAGGGGAACCACCTGGTCGCATGTGGCGTGCACCCGGACGGTCGGGCCGAGCGATGGCGGCGCCGTCGTCGGGGAGGGCACGTGCGACGGCGAGGGCGACGATGACGGCGAGGGGGACGGGGAGCCCGTCGGCACGGTCACGGACGGATCCGTCGGAAGAGGCGTCGCGGTATCCGTTGGAGGGGGTTCTGTCACGTCGGCGGCGTGCGGGCTGGCAGCGGCATGCGGGACTCCCGCGCTGCAGCCGGACAAGACGAGCGCAAGTCCGACGGCGATCCCCACGAACACCTGAGTGCGGTGCACAGTCATATTCCTCCCTCGGAATGAACGACCTCTAGTGATACCCGAGGTTCGAGAGGACCGCTTTCGCCATGGCCGTCAACTGGTCGAGTCGCGCCGTCGCGTCACCCACCTGCACCCATCCGCCGCCCGCGACGACATCGAGCGTCCCGGTCTTCTGATCGTAGAGCGCCCGATCGCCGACCCCGGTGACGACCTGCCCTGGGGCACCACCGCTCGCGACCCGGGCGCGCTCCGCGGTGTCGACGTACAACGCGCCTCCGGGCAGCACAGCAAGCTCGAGGGAGAACGTTCCGGACGTCGCAGTGAGTATGCAGTAGTACGAGTCGACGAGTTGGGCCGCTCCGAGTGTCGAGATGGCATCCTCGCCCCCTTCCCCCTTGGCTTCGTGGGGACCCTCGATCGGGAACACTGTCGTGATCTGCGCGGGCGTCGCCAATTGGTTACACGTCGAGGCACCGTTGATCGACCCCGCCGACGGTTCCCAGAGCGCACTAGGTGGGGCGAACGCCGAGACCGCACTGTTGACGCTGCTGAAGAGCGTCGCCATAGCTGCGTCCGTCCTCGAATCGACCGTGTTGCCGGCCCTTGCCACCGACCCTGCCACGCCGTAGCCGTTGACGAGTTCGCGGAAGACGCACGACGTCGCCCAACCCATGAAGTTACAGAACGAGTACGAATCCGCGCCGTAAGCGGCTTGACGATCCTCGCCTCCGACGCCGATGCCGTGGCGTTCGTCATCGAATGCGGACGTGGTCACATCTGGCACGATCGTGACGTACACATTGGTCGTCTCGAGGTAGGAACGCGCCGGATCGCTGCTCCACCGGCAGGTCAGCGCACCCTCCCGATCATCGGCGTACGAAACCGGATTCGCCGAGCGTTCGGGCTTCGCCGCTACGACGGAGACTCCCGCCGCAGCATCGGCGGCAGCGTGCGGCACGAGCGCATCGCAGGTAGTGGGTACACGGACGGTCGGCCCTGCCTCCGCCGGCGTTGGCGTGGGTGTCGCACTGGGAGCCGCCACCACGGGGGCGTTCGTGTGCACCGCGACAGGTGCCGCGCATCCGGAGAGTGTTGCGATCGAGACCACTGCGAGAACGACGGTGACCCCGTGCTGGTACCTCATATTCCCCCCTAGGCATGATCCATCGTGTGGACCTGTAGCGGGATACTAGCCGACGGCGACCGCTGCCAGCGCGCAGGATGCGAAACCGTTACTTGAGGGATTTCTGAATGAGAAGTTCTCGTGCATCTTGATGGATGCCTCGGCACCCTTGTCGGCGATGACCGCGATCAGCTGAAACTAGCCCCGCATGTAGCCGTTATTCGTGAGGACCACTTGTGCGAGGGCGACCAGCTGATCGTCGGTGGCACCTGTGGCCCCGACCTGCACCCAGCCATCAGCGGCGATCACGTTCAGGTCGCCGTCCCCACCGATGAAAGCCGAGTCGCCGAGACCTGAGATGTCCCGCGCGCCGTCCGTCCTGACCTGGGATGCGTAGACGGCTCCACCAGGAAGAACGGCAACGCGTGCGTCGGCATTCGACGGCCCGTCCGATGTCCAGATGCAGTTGTACCCACCGACCTGGCGGTCGACGTCGAACAGGGAAGTCGAGTACTCGCCGTCGTCACTCTTCGACACTCGGGCCGAGACAAGTCCGACGGTCGCCGCGAGCTGGTCTGCCGTCGCCAGACCATCGCAATCCGTGGTCCCTCGCAGGTCAGGCGTCGGCTTCCACAGCGAGTCAGGCGCGGGCAGCGCCGAGACGATCCCGTAGACGCGCTCGAGGAATGACTGCGACGCGGTGGGCGGGACTGTGGTTCCGGCGCCGCCCACGATGTAGCCACTGGCTCCGTAGCCGGAGGTGAGGAAGAAGAACCCGCCGAACCCACTGCTCGGGTGGACCAGATAGGTGTCGGGGCCGACCGTTGACGGTGTCCCGCCCCCCGATTCTCCGTTGAGGAAGTACTCGAATCCATCACGTGTAGCGTCCGGCGCCACCGTCACGTATACCGTCACCGAGCCGTCAGCCCCAGAGGGCTTCCCGTTCGACCACTCGCACTCGAGCGATCCAACCCGGGCATTGCCGTAGCCGGTGGGATTCATCGTGTGCTCCCGCGCAACCGGCGACAGGTTCGCGCCCGTCAGAGGCTGGATGATCGCTGCCGGCATCAGCTCGTCACAGGTGGTGTGCACCCGGAGGGTCGGCCCTGTCGCCACCGGCGTCGGCGTGGGAGTAGCGCTGGGAGCCGCCACCACGGGGGCGTTCGTTTTCACTGCGACAGCTGCCGCGCATCCGGTGAGCGTTGCGATTGAGACCGCCGCGATAATCACCGCGGCGATGCGTCGGTACCTCATATTCCCCCCTAGGCATGATCCATCGTGTGGACCTGTAGCGGGATACTAGCCGACGGCGACCGCAGTCACCGCGCAGGATGCGAAACCGTTACTTGAGGGATTTCTGCATGAGCACGGTGCCGAGCCAGCGGTCGAATTTGTAGCCGACCCTGCCCATCTCGCCGATCTTGGTGAACCCGAAATTCTCGTGCATCTTGATGGATGCTTCGGCACCCTTGTCGGCGATGACCGCGATCATCTCTTTCAGCCCCGCCGCCTTCGACTCGTCGATGAGCGCCTGCATCAGGACGGGCCCGAGACCCTTGCCGGTGGACGCCGCACCCAGGTAGATCGAGTTCTCGACCGTGAACCGGTAGGCGCGTTTCTGCTTCCACGGGGAGACGAGCGCATAGCCGAGGATCTGCCCGCTCGGCGACACGGCGACGATGAACGGCATGTTCAGCTTCTTGAGGTAGGCGAACTTCGATTTCCACTCGCGCAGCGTCATCGCGTCTTCGTCGAAGGTCACCGTGCTGTTGGCGACGTAGTGGTTGTAGATCTCGCGCACCCAGGGGAGGTCGCCGGCAACCGCATCCCGGATCGAGTACTCGAACGGAGGCTCTTCGGGCGCAGGCTTGCGCAGGTGGCGCGGAAGCTCGCGCCGCGTCTCGTATTCCTCCTCAAGCACCCTGCGAGTTTACGCCAGCACTGTTTCGGCCACGTAAACGCCAGGAGCCGGATTCAGTCTTCGAGACTCCAGTCGACGGGCTGCGAGCCGAGCCGCTCGAGCAGGTCGTTCGCTCGCGAGAACGGTCGGGAACCGAAGAATCCGCGGGATGCGGAGAGCGGGCTCGGATGTGCGGACTCGATGACCGGCGTCGCACCGAGCATCGGCTTCAGGGTGCCAGCATCCCGGCCCCACAGGATCGCCACGAACGGCCTGTCCCGGGCGACGAGGGTGCGGATGGCGTGGTCGGTGACCTGCTCCCATCCCTTACCGCGGTGCGATGCCGGCTCGCCGGGCCGTACCGTGAGCACCCTGTTCAGCAGCATGACGCCGTGCCGGCTCCACCCGGTCAGGTCGCCGTGGGCGGGCGGCGTCACGCCCAGGTCGGAGCGCAGTTCCGTATAGATGTTCTGCAGGCTGCGCGGCAGCGGGCGCACGTGCCGTTCGACGGCGAACGAGAGGCCGATCGGGTGCCCGGGCGTGGGGTACGGGTCTTGCCCGACGATGAGCACCTGCACGTCGTCGAGTGGCGCGGCGAAGGCCCTGAGCACGTTCGGCCCGGCCGGCAGGTAGCCGCGGCCGGCGGCCGTCTCGCCACGCAGAAATTCGCCCATCGCCGCGATCCGGTCGGCGACCGGCTCCAGCGCGCGAGACCATCCGGGGTCCATCGAGCCGTCTGCCGCCAGTTCGGCGAGGGTCTTGGGCACCACTGGCGACCTATGCCCCGGCTGCGGCCGTGACCGGCGGCAGCGCGGACCACGGGAAGGTGATCCAGCGGGCGGTCCGCCGCCAGAAGAAGTCGGGCACGAGCACCGTACGCGGCTTGGTGTAGAGGCAGGCCGTGCGCACCTGCGCACCGCTGGCTTCGATCAGCTCCACGACCATGGCGAGCGTGCGCCCCGAATCGGAGACGTCGTCGACGAGGAGCACCCGTTTGGCGTCGAGTGCCGTCTGGTCGATCATCGGCGGGAGCACGACGGGTTCAGGGAGCCGCGAGTCGACGCCGGTGTAGAACTCGACGTTGAGCGCACCGCACGCCTTGATGCCGAGGGCGTACGACATGGCGCCGGCGAGGAGAAGGCCGCCGCGCGCGATTGCGACGACCAGATCAGGCTCGAAACCGCTCTCGACGACCTCGGAGGCGAGGTGCCTCGAGGCCTCCCCGAACTCGAGCCAGCCGAGCACTTCCCGTTCCGTTTCGGCGAGGACCGCGGTTCCTGAATCGTCGATGTCGGTGGCCATCCATCTACCGTACCCGCCAGTGCTCACCGTGCTGTTAGCATCCTCCAATGACGTCATCGAAGACGGGTACCCGAACCCGCACGACCCGCGCGATCGGCATCACCGCCGGCCTGATCGGGTGGCTGTTCCTGGTGGAGATCACGAGTGGCATACTGCAGGGCTACTACGTGCCGCTCATCTCCGACATCGTCAAGCATCTCGGCATCCACGATGCCGACTACAACTGGTTCGAGGCGGCACAGCTGCTGTTGTCCGCGCTGGTGGTGCCCGTGCTCGCGAAGCTGGGCGACATGTTCGGCCACAAGCGCATCCTTCTGGTCGCAACCGTGTTCACGGCGGTCGCGTCGTGGGGCATCGCGTTCGCCGGCAACTTCACCTCGTACCTCATCGCCTTCGCACTGCAGGGCTTCTACACGGTCTGGCTTCCGCTCGAGATCGCCCTCATCTTCGATCGCGGGCGCCGTACCGGTACCGCCGCATCCCGCACCCGGCGCGCAGCCGGCCTTCTCGTCGTCGCGCTCGAGGCCGGTGCGATCATCGGCGCACTCGCGGCGGGCAGGCTGTTCACCGCCTTCGGCCAGAACCTGCAGCTCACCCTGATCGTGCCCGCGATCGCCGTCTCGCTGGTCTTCTTCGCGATCTGGTTCGGCGTGCCGGAGTCGGAACCGATGCCGGGCAAGCGACGACTCGACGTCGTCGGATTCAGCATGCTGACCCTGTCGCTCCTGCTCATCACCTCGGGGCTCACCTTCCTGCGGATCAACGGCCCGGGTGCCTTCTGGGTGTGGGCACTGATCGTCGTCGGCGTGGCGGCGATCGTGCCCTTCGTGCGGTACGAGCTCAGGCAGGACGACCCTGCGATCGATATCCGCGTGTTCCGCCAGCCCAACATGTGGCCGGTGCAGCTGACCGCCGGTCTCATCGGCATCAGCCTGCTCGGTGCGCAGGCTCCGCTCAGCACCTTCGCGGGTACCGACCCGAAGAACGGCTACGGTCTCGGCCTCGACGCGAGCGCCCGCTCGACGCTGATCGGCGTCTACCTGGTCTCGATGATCGTCGGCGCGGTGCTGTTCCCGCTCGTGTCGAGGTGGACGCGGCCGCGGGTGGCGCTGATCGGCGCATCCTTCCTCGTCGCGATCGGCTACCTGCTGTTCCTGCCGTTCCACCAGGAGACCTGGCAGGTGATGGTGAACATGTCGATCGCCGGCATCGGTTCGGGCGCGCTCGTCGGCGCGCTGCCGGCCGCCGCCGCAGCTGCAGCGCCTCGCGGGCAGACCGGGATCGCCGCGGCACTCACGAACACCACCAAGACCATCGGCGGATCGTTCGCGTCCGCCGTGTTCGGAGTCGTGCTGCTCACGGGTGCAACCGCGGTCACCGCCACGGCAGCCAGCCTCTTCGGTTACATGCTGGTGTGGACGATCTGCGGACTCGGCGCCCTCGTCGCCGCCGTGCTGCTCTTCTTCGTGCCGAAGCTCGCGTTCGCCGACACGGCACCGGAAGAGGGCGTCGCCGAGGTTCCGGCTCCGGTCGCCTGACGACGCCGATCGGGTGGCCGCCACCCGAACGCCATCCGCCCGCGTGTCACCTGGGTTCGGACTCGCTCGGATCGTCATCCTCGACGATCGCCATGCGTCCCCGCTGCTCGCGGTTGCGCACCGTGACCATCCGATCGTTGAGGAACGACACCAGCGTTCCTGTCGACGTACCGACGATCGCTACACCGCCGATCATGAGGATGACGGCGAGAACACGCCCCATGACGGTGATCGGGAAGTAGTCGCCGTACCCGACCGTGGCCATGGTCACGCACGCCCACCACACGGAGTCGCCGAAGCTCGTGATGTTCGCACCTTTCGCGCTTCGCTCGGCCGCGTATTCCGCCAACGAGATGACATAGATGAACATGACGACGAACGTGGCGGCGATGATGATCACCCGGCGCCGGAGGGCCGCGCCGGAGTTGCCGCCCAGGAGCGGAAGCCGGCCGAGGTATTTGAGCAGCCGGAACGGTCGGGCGATCGGGATGAAGACGGAGAGCAGGTCGACCTTGCTGTGGTTGACGAACCACCATTTGTCCGGGCTCAGCACGACACGCACGATGTAGTCGACGACGAACGCGACCCACACGACGATCAGGGTTGCGGAGAGCACGACGATGAGCGTCTCCGACGGGTTCTCATCGAGGATTCGCCACGAGTAGGCGACGAGGAAGAGCGCGGAGGCGATCAGCAGCGGCCACGTCGTCGCCGCCTCCCAGCGGTCACGCGCGACCGTGTTCCCGGCCGGCTCCGGCTTCGCGGCCATCAGCTGTCGTCTCGGACCGCGAGTTCGCCCTTGTGGAAGCGGTATGGCGCGGCCTGGGCCACCGGTTTGATCACGATCAGGTCGAGGTCGACGTGCCGTGGCCGTTCGAGGGCCGCGACGATGGTCTCGGCGACGTCCTCCGCCGTAAGGGGGTTGGGTACGTCGTCGTAGACTGCGTCGGCGCGCGCCTTGTCGCCGCCGAACCGCACCAGGGAGAACTCCTCGGTCGCGACCATGCCCGGTGCGACCTCGATGACGCGGATGGGCTCACCGTTGAGTTCCAGCCGCAGCACCTCGGTCAGTGCGTGCTCGGCGAACTTCGCCGCGTTATAGCCGCCTCCGCCCACGTATGCCGTGTGGCCGGCAATGGAGGTCACGTTCAGGATGTCGGCATGCCCGGACTCGGCCGCCGCCTGCCGGAGCAACGGGAGCAACGCTTCGATCACACGCTTCGTCGCGACCACGTTGATGTCGAACATCCGCACCCAGTCCTCGGCGAGCGACTTCTCTACGGAGTCGAGGCCCAGGGCGCCACCCGCGTTGTTCACGAGCGCGTGGATGGGGCCGGTCGCCTCGAGGTGCCGGCGGAGCGCATCCACCTCGTCCTGCACCGTGAGGTCGGCTGTGAAGACGGAGATCCCGGTCCCGTCAGCCAGTTCAGCAAGACGCTCGGTGCGTCGCGCGACCCCCACCACATCCCAGCCCTGCGCCCGGAAGAGCCGCGCTGTCGCCGCCCCGATCCCCGAGCTCGCGCCCGTCACCACCACTCGCCGTTTCGTCATGACCCCTATTTTCCTCGTCCGCCCGGATTACGCAGTATTTCGGCGCCGTTGCCGCGTGCCGGATGCGCGCCTAGCCTGATGGGGCGGTGACAGGACCACGCTCACCGACGCACCCGACTCCAGGAGAGCACAATGACCAACGCCGCCGAATGGCAGTTCGAAACCAAGCAGATCCACACCGGAGCTTCGCCCGACCCTGTCACCAACGCGCGGGCGACGCCGATCTACCAGACCACGTCGTACGTCTTCAACAACTCGGAGCACGCCAAGAACCTGTTCGCGCTGGCCGAGTTCGGCAACATCTATACGCGCATCCAGAACCCGACCCAGGCGGTCGTCGAGGAGCGCGTCGCCGCACTCGAAGGGGGCACCGGCGCCCTCCTCGTCGCATCGGGCCAGGCCGCAGAGACCTTCGCCGTGCTGAACATCGCCCAGGCCGGCGACCACATCGTCTCGTCGAGCTCGATCTACGGCGGAACGTACAACCTCTTCAAGTACACGCTCGCCAAGCTCGGCATCGAGACCACCTTCGTCGAGAACCAGGACGACGCCGACGAGTGGCGTCGCGCGGTCCGCCCGAACACCAAGCTGTTCTTCGCCGAGACCATCGGCAACCCGAAGATCAACATCCTCGACATCACGCTCGTCGCCGACGTCGCACACGAAGCCGGTGTGCCGCTCATCGTCGACAACACGATCGCCACGCCGTACCTGATCCGTCCGTTCGAGTTCGGCGCCGACATCGTCATCCACTCGGCCACGAAGTTCCTCGGCGGTCACGGAACGGTCATCGGCGGTGTCATCGTCGACGGCGGAAAGTTCGAGTGGACGAAGAACGTCGCGAAGTTCCCCGGCCTCACCGAGCCCGACCCGTCGTACCACGGCGCCAGCTACACGGCCGCGGTCGGCGACGGCCTCGCCTACATCATCAAGGCGCGCGTCCAGCTGCTCCGCGACCTCGGCTCCGCGATCGCGCCCGCGAGCGCCTGGCAGCTCATCCAGGGCATCGAGACGCTCTCGCTGCGCGTCGAGCGCCACGTGCAGAACGCACAGGAGATCGCCGAATACCTCGAGAACCACCCGGATGTCGCCTCCGTCAACTACTCCGGACTCCCCACGAGCCCGTGGTACGCGGCCGCCAACAAGTACGCCCCGAAGGGTGTCGGTGCGGTGCTGTCGTTCGAGCTCAAGGGTGGAGTGGATGCGGGTGCCGCCCTCGTCGACAACCTCTCGCTGTTCAGCCACCTGGCCAACATCGGCGATGTGCGCAGCCTGGTGATCCACCCGGCGTCGACCACCCACTCGCAGCTCACCCCCGAGCAGCAGCTGACCGCCGGCGTCACGCCGGGCCTGGTGCGCCTCTCGGTGGGCCTTGAGAACATCGACGACCTGAAGGCCGACCTCGACGCCGGACTCGCCGCCGCACGCTCGGTCGCGGAGGCCGCGCGCGCGTAGCTTGGGTTCTGTCCTGGGGGCTCGCGATCTTCGGATTGCGGGCCCCTTTCCCACATCCGCGCCGTAGGCCGCTGCGACCGGATTGGGTCGGGTTCGGCGACGCTCGGCGTCCGGCCGCCGCATCCCCGCCACCGCGGGACATCCCCGCCACGTCGAGCTGGCGGGCACAGCCCGGGCTGGCGGGCACACGCGACAGCAGCAGCGCGCGACGTAACACGGCGGCGCAGGCATCCGGCGTCCGCCAGAATTGGTCTTATGGAGTGGCAGACATCGGCGGACACGGCGCCGTCGAGTTTCATCACCGAGGCGCAGGCCCGGTCGCTGCTCGGCAAGCCCCCGGCGAGCGGCGCCTGGCGTGAGAGCGACCCTGCCGGCAACCGCCGGTTCGCGGGGATCGGCGCCTTCACGTTCGAAAGCGGCGAGAACCTCCCGTACGTGCGCATCGCTTACGAGACCTGGGGTGAACTCTCCCCCGCCCGCGACAACGCGGTGCTGGTGCTCCATGCCCTGACCGGCGACAGCCACCTGATCGGACCGGGCGGCCCCGGGCATCCGACAGCCGGCTGGTGGGACGGCATCGTCGGACCGGGCAAAGCCATCGACACCGACCGCTGGTTCGTGGTCGCCCCGAACATGATCGGCGGATGCCAGGGCACGACGGGGCCGGCGTCACTTGCACCCGACGGATACGAATGGGGTCCGCGGTTCCCGTTCACGACCATCCGCGACCAGGTGAACGCGCAGGCCGCTTTCTCCGACGCGATCGGGATCGACCGCTGGGCCGGCGTCATCGGCGGATCGATGGGCGGGATGCAGTCGCTCGAATGGGCGGTCGGCTTTCCGGAGCGGGTCGAACGTGTCGCCGTCATCGCAGCACCCCCGTACTCCACCGCCGACCAGATCGCGCTCAACTCGGTGCAGATCGAGGCCGTGCGCACCGATCCTCTCTACCGCTCCGGGCACTACTACGACGCCGACGACGGCGACGGCCCGCACCGTGGCCTCGCCCTCGCACGCCGCATGGCCCTCCTCAACTACCGCAGCCCCTCCGAGCTCAACGACCGCTTCGAGCGCACCTGGCAGAGCGAGATCAGCCCATTGGGCAAGGGCGGTCGTTTCGCCGTCGAGTCCTACCTCGACTTCCACGGGAACAAGTTCACCCGCCGGTTCGACGCCAACAGCTACATCACCCTGGTCGAGGCCATGAACGCGCACGATGTCGGGCGCGATCGCGGCGGTGTCGAGGCGGCGCTGACGCTCGCGACGTCGCGAGCCCTGGTGGTCGGGATCGACAGCGACCGCCTGTTCCCTCTCGAAGGCCAGGTGGAGATCGCGCGACACCTGCCCGGCAACATCGACGGACACTCTACGGTCGTATTAGAGTCTGATTTCGGACACGACGGATTCCTGATCGAAGACGAGCTGGTCGGAAAACAGTTGCGCCGTCTGTTCGCGGAATAGACAAGACGCGCGGAGTGTCACGGCGGAGCGCGCGCGCCGGGCATCCGTCCGCCGATGAGAGAAGGTCGAATGTCGCGCATCCAGAAGGAGCGTGATCGCCTTCTCAGCACCACGGCGAGATATGTCGGACTGACCGCGACCGCGACCACGCTGCTGTGCCTGAGCATCCCCGGGGCGATGCCGCTTCCGCTCTACCTGGCATCCGTCGTCCTGCTCACCGGGCTCGCATACGGCCAGCTGCGCCTCGGTTCCCTGCATCCAGCGATCTGGGTGGTGACGATCGTTGCGGCGGGCGTGGCGCTCATCCTCATGCAGGTCCTCCCCGGCGTACCACTCAACCCTGCGGCGATCAGTGCACTCGGGATGCTCGCAGGCGGCGCCGTGGCATCCACCGCCATCGTGCTGGTCACCACCCCCCGTCGCGTCGTCGGGCTCGTCGTGTCGTTCGTCATCACGTTCACAGCTGCCGCCGGCGCACTCCTCCTGACCTCCTCGCGAGTTGCAGAGCCTCTCGCGCTGACCCTCGCGGGATGGTGCGCACTGACCATCACCGGCGTTTGGCTGTCGCGCACCGTCCCACGCACGCTCAAACGCATCACGACCATGAGCCGCGCCTACCGGGTCGAACGCCACGCCAGCGAGACGGAGGCGCGACGACGCCAGGGTGCCCGGCTGCTGCACGACACCGTGCTTGCAACGCTCACCCTGCTGGCCCACTCCGGCGTGGGGGTCAGCGTCTCCGCCCTCACGGAACAGGCGGCAGAGGATGCTGCACTACTGCGACAACTCAGGCTCGGTTTCGACCCCGACCCGACAGCATCGGGCGACTACAAGCTGAAACCTGTCGAAGAGTCCACCCTCGGCAACACCCTCGAGTCGGTCAAGCAGCGGTTCAAGCGTATGGGCCTCGAAGTCAACTGGCACGGAACCGGCCAGGTGCTGCTGCCGAGCGAGGTGCTCGACTCGTTCCTCCTGGCGCTCGCCGAATGCCTGGAGAACGTCCGGAGACACAGTGGCGTCAGCGAGGCACATGTGACCATCACCGACGACGAGACGACCGTGCGCGCCATGGTCACCGATTCCGGCAAGGGGTTCGACGTAGCCTCCATCGAAGAAGGCCGGCTGGGCTTCACGGAGTCGATCGTCGCCCGCCTGCGCGACGTCGGGGGAAATGCACGCCTGTTCTCGTCGCCCGGGTCCGGCACGACCGTGGTGCTGGAGGTGCCGAAGTGACCGCATCCCTGTCCTCGATGGTGACGAGCGCGACCGAACGGGACGCGCTCAACCGCTCCCGCCTCGAAATCGGCTTCAACCTCGCCGGGTGCGTGCTGATCGCCTACCAGGTGACGATCATGCTGCTCAACCTGGGCGACTACCCGGCACTCCCCTTCACGATCGCAGCCTGGGTGATCCTCATCGCCACGCTCGTCATCGGCCTGGTCATCCATCGCCGGTATTCCGAGCACCTTCCGACAGGCCTGTTCATCGGCGCCCTCGCCGCCTGGGCAGTCGTGGTCGCGCTCGACATCGCCGGTACCTGGAACTCCGGGGACCAGGGCGCTCCGCCCACCGCCGCTGTCGCCGTGGGGGCCGCGCTGCTGCTCTGCGTCACCCTGCGGCCGCCGCGCGACATCGTCATCACATCCATCGCACTCGGCATCATCCTCGCGGGAGCGTTCGCGCTCCATGGGCAGCACGACCCGTTCGCACTCGGTCCCGCATTCATCACGATCGCGCTCTCGGTCGCGCCGCCACTTCTCGGCGTGCAGATCGTGCGGTCCCTGCGCACGGTCGTACAACTCGAACTCGACCTCGTGCAGGTGCAGAGCACGGTGAGCTCACCGCGATTCGCCGTCGGCATGATGGCCAGCGAAGAACTCGCCCGCCTCGACCTCGCGGCGGAACGCCTTCTCGACGGTGTCGCCACCGGCCGCACCCCGCTCCCCCTCGACGAGCACACGGCGTCAGAAGCCGCATCCATTGCGACCGAACTGCGACTGCACCTCATCCAGGGTCGCCGCGAGACCTGGCTCTATCATGCGGTCACCGAATCGGCCCTGCTCGGCCCTGCAGTGACCGTGAGCGATCCCGACGGGCTCGCGGGGCTGCTCACCCGTGATCAGCGTGACGGCCTTCTCACGGCCATCTGGCTGCTCATCAGCGACCCCGTGCGACTCGGGCAGAACCAGCCACGAGAGCTTCAGGTCACCCTCGAACGACGCATCCGGGAGCACGGGATGGACTCGTCGGCGGGAATCCACATCCCGATCACGATTTCAGCCACCGGTGTGCCGCGAAACGGGGTAGACCCTGCGGCGTGGCAAGCTATCAGGAAGGTGGGTCGATACGTCGAGACCTTCTCGGGTACTACGCTGCGGATTGATATCGAAAGCGTTGTCGACAACCCGGCCGACCTGTAGCCGGAAGCCCCCGGCAACGGCATGACGAAAGGCCACACGTGAGCGAGCCAGCGCAACCCATACGAATTGCGATCGTCGACGATCACAAGATGCTCCTCGGCGCACTGACTGAGTGGATCCGCAGCGCAGCAGACGACATCCGCATGGTAGCGGCCGTCGCCAGCTGGCCCGAACTGCTGACGCACCCTGAGTTCCCCGTAGACGTCGTACTCCTCGACCTCGACCTCAAAGACAACATCCCGGTGTCGTTGAAGCTGTCGACGCTGAAGACCACCGGGGTGCGCACCGTGCTGATGAGCACATACTCAGAGCCGGCCGTCGTACGCGAAGCCCTTGCGGCAGGCGCGCTCGGCTACCTCGTGAAAAGCGAAGACGCTGAAATGATCGTCGAGGCGATCCGAGCCGCGAGCAAAGGCGAGTCGTTCATCTCGGCCGAACTCGACCTGGCACTCAACGCCGGCGAGGTGGGCGGCGCACCCAAACTGAGTGCGCAGGAACGCCGCGTCATGGCGCTGTACGGTGCGGGCGAGCCGGTCAAGGCTGTCGCGTTCCAGCTCGGCATCTCCGACGAGACCGCGAAAAGCTACCTCAAGCGCATCCGCGAGAAATACCGCGTTGCGGGATACGACGTGGGAACGAAGGTCGCACTGCGCAAGCGTGCGATCCAGGACGGGATTCTCCTCCAGGGGGACTGAGCTGTGCTTGCTGGCGCGCCGGTCCCCGCCCGGCGCGCGCTGGCGCCGTGCTTGCTGGCGCGCCGGTCCCGGCCCGGCGCGCGCTGGCTTCGCTGCGGCCCGACGCGACGGCCCTTCGCTTCGCGCGTGCCGGGGCATGTAGCGGAGGGCGCCCTTGACTGCCATGTGCGCCCAGTGAGCGAGGCTCACGCCGGGGCTAGGGGCCCGAACAACTCAGGGCGTGCAGAGCCGGGTCAGAGCGCGACGGGGGCGGTGTCCACAGGGACGGCGTCGCGATGCGGCGACAGGGACCCGTTCGTGCGGCGGGCGCGACTGCGGTCGATCCCGAAGCTCAGCACCGAGAGGGCGATACCGGCGATGCAGAGCGCGACGCCCACCGCGATCGGCGACAGGTAGCCGAAGCCGGCCGCGATCGTCAGGCCGCCGAGGAAAGCTCCCGACGCATTGGCCATGTTCAGCGCCGAATGGTTGAGCGCAGCGGCGATCGACTGGCTGTCGTGCGCGACGTCCATCAGACGTGTCTGGATGGCCGGCGAGAGCGCCGAACACGCAGCAGCGATGACGAAGAGCGACACCAGAAGGCCCACCACGTTCGCGGCTGTGAAGAACAGCACGGCCAGGCCGACGAGCACGAGCCCGAACGCCACGAGCATGAAGCGCTTGAGGCTGCGGTCTGCGCCCCAGCCTCCGACGAAGTTGCCGACCGTCATGCCGATTCCGACGAGCACGAGCACGAGCGGCACAGCTGAAGAGCTGAGTCCGGTGATCTCGGTGACGATCGGAGCCACATACGTGTAGACCGCGAAGAACCCACCGAACCCGATGGCGCCGATCGCCAGGGTCAGCCAGACCTGCAGGCGCGTGAACGCGCGCAGTTCCCTCCGCATCGTCGCTGCGGGGTTTCCCGCCTGCCACGGCACGAGGGTCGCGACGGCGGCGAAGGTCGCGACGAAGATCGCGGCGACCACGAGGTAGGCGACGCGCCATCCGTGTTCCTGGCCCAGCCAGGTGATCAGCGGCACGCCGATGACGTTCGCGATCGTGAGGCCCGACAGCACGAAGGCAACACCCTTGCCGCGTTTACCCGGCCCCATCAGGGAGGCGGCCACGAGCGAAGCGATCCCGAAATACGCCCCATGCGGAAGCGCCGTGAGGAACCGGGCGAGCAGCACCAGCCCGAACGTCGGCGCGAGGGCAGAGGCGACCGTTCCGACCGCGAAGGCCACGAGCAGCCAGAGGAGAAGCTTCTTGCGCGGCCATCGCGCTGCGAGCGCTGCAATGGTTGGTGCGCCGACGACGACGCCGAGCGCGTAAGCCGAGATCACCCATCCGGCCTGCGCGTTCGCATCCGCCGGTGACGACGCGTACAGCGACGGCAGCAGGTCGTGTGCGAGGTTCGGCAGCAGCCCGATGGAGACGAATTCGGACGAACCGATGCCGAAACCGCCCATGGCGAGGGCCAGGAGCGCAAAACGAATACGGGCCGACGACATCTGCGTCGGCCCGTTGGTGGCGGGGTTCACACGTCGAGACTACAGGGAAATCGCCGAAAATCGAATCGATTCGATAAATTCGTGGAAATCGGTCTGCGACCGCCGTCAGTCCTCGGGCGCCGAGCGTTCGAGCGCCGCCTCCAGGCGTTCGACCTTGCCGTTGAGTTCGCCGGTGTGGCCGGGTCGGATGTCCGCCTTCAGCACCAGGGACACGCGTGTGCCGAACGCGCCGACGGCATCCGTCGCCCGTTTGATCACGCCGAAGACCTCATCCCACTCCCCCTCGATCGTGGTGAACATCGAGTCCGTGCGATTCGGGAGCCCGGATTCGCGCACGACGCGAACCGCCGCGGCGACCGCGTCGTGAACCGACGCATCCGGGGCTTCACCGCCGCTGGGAGCGACCGAGAATGCAACAAGCATGATTCCTACTCCTTCGTTTCGAGCGAACCGGGCGTTCCGGCGACGGGAGGCCACGAGGTCGGGATGCCGGTGTCGCGCCGACCGGGACCGCCCGCCCCACCGGCGCCCGCATCCTCACCCTCGACCGCAAGTGCACGGAACGGCCAGACGCGAACCGGGATCTCATCGACATTGTCCATCGACGGATGCGCGGCACGCCAGACCGACCAGACAGCCCACCCGAGCACCACGAGGAGCATGATGTTGCGGGCGGTCAGCACGGCAAGTCCGGCAGGATGCACGTTCAGCACGAGCATGTACAGGTTGGGATACATCACCTGCGTGAGCAGCGCCGTCACGAGCACGAGGATCGCCGGCGTGCGGAAGCCGCGGCCTCGATAGACGAGCCCGACCACGACCGGTGCGGCCAGCCAGGTGATGTACTGGGGCGATCCGACCTTGTTGAAGACGATGAGGGTGGCGACGAGCGCCAGGCTCAGTGACGGCAGGAGTCGTGTCATCGGTGCGCCTGAACGCACCGCCCGGATCCCGATGAGCAGCACGACGACGACCGCGATGCCGAGCAGGGGATTCATCAGCGAGCTGGCGACGGAGCTGCCGTCGCCCGTGACCTCGAATGTGCGCAGTTCAGGGTCGTAGTAGACGAACGCGTGCGGCCTGGCCAGCGCGGCCTCCCACATCCACGGCGCGCTGACCGGCGCTTCGATCTGGAGACCGCGGCCGGTCTGCATGGTGATGAAGCTGAGCACGTGCCAGCCGGCGCCGAACGTGAGGGCCAGGATGACGAGGATGAGACTCGTCACCCCAGCGACGACCAGCACCTGCCAGCGGGTTCGCACGGAGACCACGACCGCGGCGAGGATGGCGGCGGGCCAGACCTTGATCCAGGTCGCGGCCGTGAGCATGACGACAGCCACCCGTTCACGCAGGGTCAGCCAAAGAAGTCCGACGATCACGAGCGGAACCGAGACCGAGTCGAGCCTGCCGATGGCGATCGGGCCGAGCAGGAGCAGGAATCCGAGCCACCACCAGGCTGCGACGAGCTGCCGGGGGCGGCGGCCGATGGTGAGCACCGCGAATGCCCCGGCGTCGAGCAGGAGCACGAGGGTCAGCCACGAACCGATGTAGTTGTCGGCACCGAGGAGCAGCGGGAGCATGATCGGAACGATCGCGCCGATCGGATACACCCAGTCGGACTGGATGCCCACCACCGATCCGACCTGCGCGAGTTGCGCCCACGGCTTGTAGACGAGGTAGACGTCGCCGAGCGGCTCGCCGTCAGAATGGAATGCGAGGAAACCCAGCAGCAGGTGCACGAGAAGGAAGGCGATCCACAGCACCAGAGGGGATGCGAGCACCCGGCGAAACCCGGATGCATCGCGCTCCGGCGTCGCCGACCCCGCGCGCAGTGCCGGTTCGAACGCCATAGTCGCCCATCGTAGCGGTGCGAGATTGAGCGTAGCCGCCGAAAGGCCGCTCGACGTTCAGGCGAGCAGTTCGGCGATCGTCGCCGGGATCGCTTCAGCGATGTCGAGCGCGGCGATGGGGCCCCCCGCTGACGCGCGCTCCCCCGCCCGACCGTGCACGAAGGCCGCCGTCGCCGCGAGCATCGCCAACGCCGACACGTCGGCCGCCACTGCGCGCGCGTGCGTCGCTACAAGTGCACCCAGCACCCCCCCGAGCACGTCGCCACTCCCCGCGGTGGCAAGCCACGCCGGGCCGGCAGAGACGCGGATGCGCGTGCCGGCCGGGTCTGCGATGTACGTCGTGTGCCCCTTGAGCAGCACGGTGACCCGGAGCTGTACTGCCGCGCGCGCGGCCCACGCGCCCGGGTCCGCGGCGATCGCGGCGGCAGTGGGCGGCTTGCGGGTGGGCGCGTCGGCGGTCGGCCCTTTCGCCGCCAGAGCTCCTGCGAGCTCACGGAAATGCGGCGTGATGACGACCGGACCGGCCGCGTCACCGATGAGGTCGAGCGCGCCGGCATCGACGACGACGGGGACCCCGTCGGCGAGAGCCGCGCGCAGCCGTGTCGCGTCGTCCTCCGGTCGCGCATCCGCATCCATCCCGGAACCGACCAGCCAGGCCTGGACCCGCCCGGGTGCGGTGACCACTTCGGGTCTGCGCTGCAGCACCAGCTCGGTCGGATGCGCGGCGCCGACATAACGGACCATTCCGACTCCGGTGCGCACCGCTGCCTCGACGCCGAGCACCGCCGCGCCGGGATAGCGGTCGGAGCCGGTGACAACGCCGAGCACTCCCCTGCTGTACTTGTCGTCGGTCTCCATCGGTGCTGAGATCCAGATGCTCGCGTCTTCGGCCGTCCAGTCTCGCCAGCCGCCCGGTCTCTTCACAGCGCTGCCACCATCCACAGCTTTCCCGCCCCCGGCATTCGTGCTCATTCCTTCACGATAGGTTGAAAACCGTGAACGCGAGCATCAGCATCCCCGGCAAGGTCGTCGTCTTCGACTAC
Organism: Leifsonia sp. McL0618; assembly: GCF_049994905.1. Classification (GTDB taxonomy): domain Bacteria; phylum Actinomycetota; class Actinomycetes; order Actinomycetales; family Microbacteriaceae; genus Diaminobutyricibacter. The sequence goes on from NZ_CP188258.1 coordinate 3,163,452, forward strand.
GGCGAGGTCATCTCCGTCAGCCCGAGCGAGGCAGACCGTGCCACGATCGCCGGTCTGGCCGGCGGCGAGTCGTCTGCATTCTGGCCGGCCTACTGGCGTCATCGCGACGCCCTCGACCAGGGCACGATGACCATCCGCGACTACTGGCGCGGCATCGGGTCCGAACTCGGTGAGCAGTGGAGCGACTCGAAGATCCACCGGCTGTGGCTCGCAGACTTCCGCAGCTGGCTGTCGATCGATCACGAAACCCTCGACGTGCTGATCGATCTGCAGGAAGGTGGCACGCGCCTGGCGCTGCTCTCCAACGCAGGTCGCGACTTCGGTTCCTATTTCCGGCACGGATCGCTGGGCGACATCTTCGAGGCCGTGTTCGTGAGCGGGGAACTCGGCACGATCAAGCCGAGCGCCGACATCTTCGAGATCGTGATGGGTGAACTCGGAATAACCGCAGCCGACATGATCTTCATCGATAACAGGGAAGACAATGTTCGCGGCGCAGAGGTGCTCGGAATCACCGGGCACGTCTTCACCGGGGCGGCCGACCTCCGGCGGTTCCTCGAGTCGCTCGCAACCTGAGACGCGCGCGCCCACCGTCGACCCCCTTCGCAGACCACGGAACGGAACACCTGACCTCCATGCCTACTCTCTTCGACCCCCTGAGCATCCGTGGCGCGACCATGCGCAACCGCATCTGGGTGTCCCCCATGTGCCAGTACTCCGTCTCACTGCGCGACGGAGTACCGCACGACTGGCACTTCGTGCACCTGGGATCGCTCGCAACCGGTGGTGCCGGACTCGTGATCACCGAGGCGACCGCCGTGAGCCCTGAAGGCCGGATCTCCCCCGAAGACACCGGGATCTGGAACGACGCCCAGCGCGATGCCTGGGCACGCATCGTCGGTTTCATCGCCGAGCGGGGTGCGGTTCCGGGAATCCAGCTTGCGCATGCGGGCCGCAAGGCATCGACCTGGGCACCCTGGGGCCACGACGGCAAGCACGGAACCGTGCCCCAGGCAGACGGGGGATGGCGTGCGGTCGCCCCCTCTGCGGTCGCCTTCAGCGGTTACGACGAGCCGCTCGCACTCGACGCCGCCGGAATCGAGAAGGTCGTCGGCGACTTCACCGCGGCAGCGCGCCGCGCCGTCGACGCCGGTTTTCGGGTGCTGGAGATCCACGGTGCCCACGGCTACCTCGTGCACCAGTTCCTCTCGCCGCTGTCGAACGTCCGCGACGACGAATACGGCGGCTCGCTCGAGAACCGGGCCCGCCTGCTGCTCCGCATCGTCCGCGCCGTGCGCAACGAGGTCGATGACGACATCGCCGTGATCGTGCGGCTCTCCGCGTCCGACTACGCCGAGGGCGGGTGGGACCAGGAGCAGACCGCGACAGTCGCAGGGTGGGCTGCCGAGGCCGGTGCCGACTTCTTCGACATCTCCAGCGGCGGCCTCGTCGCCGGAGTTCGCATCCCTCTCGGTCCCGGCTACCAGGTGCCCTTCGCCGACTTCGTCCGGCATGAATCAGAGGTCGCCGTCGGCGCCGTCGGACTCATCACGACCCCGCAGCAGGCTGCGGCCGTGATCGAAGAAGGCAGGGCAGATGCAGTGCTGCTCGCCCGCGAGCTGCTGCGCGACCCGCATTTCCCGTTGCGTGCCGCGCACGAGTTGGGTGTCGAAATCGACTACTGGCCCGGGCAGTACCTGCGAGCGCGCTGGCCGGAATCCTGACGAAGCGTCAGGCGCGACGTGTCGCGTCCTGAACCTCGCCCACGAGCTCCTCGATGATGTCCTCGAGGAACAGCACGCCCGTCGTCTCGCCCTCCTCGTCGAACACCCGGGCGAGATGGGAGCCGGAGCGTCGCATACTCGCCAGCGCGTCCTCGAGGTCGGCGTCAGCGAAAACGGTCACCAGGCGGCGGATGCGCTTCGTCGGCACCGGCAGTTCGAAGCCGGTCTCCTCCAGGTCGAGCACATCCTTCAAGTGCAGGTAGCCGACCGGCTCGCCCGACTCGTCGAGCACGACATAGCGGGAGAACCCGTGCTTCGCCACCGCACGCTCGACATCGCGCGGGGTCGCGTTCTGCGGCAGCGACACCAGCTTTCGCGCGCCGAGGGCGACATCGCGCACCTTCTTCTCGGTGAACTCGAACGCCGCGGTCAGCGCGCCCGTGCGGTCGGTGAGCACGCCCTCCCGGGTCGACTGGGTCACGATCGTCGCCACCTCGTCGAGTGTGAACGTGCTCGAAGCCTCCGCTTTCGGTTCCACGCGGAACAGGCGGAGCACGGCATTTGCCGACGCGTTCAGCGCGACGATGATCGGGCGGAACACCCGTGCGATCCCGACAAGAGGGGGCGCCAGCAGCAGCGCCGCGCGGTCCGGCATGGAGAACGATAGATTCTTCGGAACCATCTCGCCGAAGACCACGTGCAGGAACGAGACCAGGACCAGCGTGATGATGAACGCGATCGTCCCGATCACCTGGTCCGGCCATCCGGTCAGGCTCAGCGGCGCCTGCAGCAGGTGGTGGATGGCGGGCTCCGACACGTTCAGGATCAGCAGCGAACAGACCGTGATGCCGAGTTGGGTCGTCGCCAGCATCTGCGTGGCATGCTCCATCGCGTACAGCGCCGTTCGTGCGCTCCGTCGGCCGTGCTCGGCCTGCGGTTCGATCTGCGAACGGCGGGCCGAGATCACTGCGAACTCGGCTCCGACGAAGAACGCGTTGACCAGAAGAAGCACGACCAGCCAAGCGAGTCCCGCCCAGTCACTCATGGTCGTCCTCCCCTCGCCGTTCGCCTGGGTCGGTTTCGCCTGGATCGGTGTCGTGGTCCGGTGTGAAGCGGATGCGGTCGATGCGGCGACCGTCGAGACGCTCCACCCGCAGCATCCCGCCATCGATCAGCACCTCATCGCCAACCACCGGAAGGCGTCCGAGCTCGTTCATGACGAACCCCGCGACCGTCTCGTAAGGTCCCTCCTCCGGCACCTCGACACCCGCGCGTTCGAGGAGTTCGTCCGGTCGCAGGATGCCGGGGAACGTGAGCGAATCGCGCCCGCGCACCACATCGGCGCGTGTGCGGTCGTGTTCGTCCGCGACCTCACCGATGAGCTCTTCGACCAGGTCTTCGAGGGTCGCGATCCCGGACGTTCCACCGTACTCGTCGACGACCACCGCCATCTGGTAGCCGCTCGCGCGAAGCTCGCCGAGCAGCGTGTCCAGGCTCATGGTTTCGGGCACGCGCAGAGCATCCGTCTGCAGAGCGGAGACCGGTACCCGGGCGCGACGGCCGCGCGGCACCGCGACCGCCTGCTTCACGTGCACCAGCCCGACCACGTCATCCACGTCTTCGTCGACCACGGGAAAACGCGAGTATCCCGTGTTGCGTGCGAGCTCGAGGACCGCCTGCGCGGGGTCTGTGCGCTTGACGCTTGCGATCCGCAGACGGGGTGTCATCACATCCGATGCCGAATGGCTGGAGAACGCCAGCGTTCGGCTCAGCAGTGTCGCCGTATCCGCCTCGAGCACCCCCGCGCTGGCCGAACGCCGCACGAGGGACGACAGCTCCTCGGCGGTTCGCGCCCCGGACAGCTCCTCTTTCGGTTCGATCCCGAACAGGCGGATCACCCCGTTCGCTGTGCCGTTGAGGAGCGCCACGAAAGGTTTGAAGACTGCCGTGAACACCGTCTGGAACGGGATGACCAGCTTGGCCGTCGCGATTGGCAGCGCGAGTGCGAAATTCTTGGGCACCAGTTCACCCAGGATCATCGACAGCAGGGTCGCGACCACGATCGCTATCGTCGTGGCGATCGCCGGAACCGCCGCAGAGGGTATGCCGATCGATGTCAGCGGACCGGTCAGGAGTGTGCTGATCGCCGGCTCCATCGTGTAACCGGTGAGAAGCGTGGTCAGGGTGATGCCGAGCTGTGCGCTCGAGAGGTGGGTCGACGTGATCTTCAGCGCCGCGATCGTCATGCCCAGGCGCGTCTCGCCACGGGCACGGCGGGCTTCGAGGTCGCTCCGATCCAGATTGACCAGCGAGAACTCGCTCGCGACGAAAAGGCCCGTACCGATCGTCAGCACCACCCCGATGCCGAGCATGATCCACTCAGAGGCCATAGCGACCACCGCGGTTCCGGAATGTGCGCCCGCTGAACCTCACCGAGGGGCTCAGCGCGACCGCTGGCCGCGCCGAGGCGAATGGGCTATCGGCAGAAGGAGGGTCGTCCATTGTCAGGCCGAGTATACCGGGAGCGGTCAACCATCCCGACCTCAGCCCAGCGACTCCAGCACGGCGTTCGACGGAACAAAGAACGTCGTTCCCGTTGCGGCGGTCGAGAAGTCGAGGATGCGGTCATACGAACCGAGGGGATCACCCAGGAACATGCGGCGCAGCATCTGCTCGATCACCCACAGGTCGCGCGAATAGCCGATGAAATACGTGCCGAACTCGCCGTTCCCTGGCCGCCCGAACGGCATGTTGTCGCGAAGGATGTCGTGCTCGACCCCGTTCGCGTCGGTGATCGTGGTGAGCGTCTTGTGCGACGGCCGCTTCTCGGCATCGCCGTCGAGCTCGATGTTGTCGGGTTTGGTGCGTCCGATGATGCGTTCCTGCTCATCCGTTGAGAGTGTTTCCCAGGCGTCGAGATCATGAAGGTACTTCTGCACGACGACATAGCTCCCACCGACGAAATCGGGGTCCTCGTCACCGATCAGCGACGACATCCACATGGAGTCGCCGGTCGGGTTCTCGGTCCCGTCGACGAACCCGAGCAGATCACGCGAATCGAAGTAGCGAAACCCGCTGACCTCGTCGATCACGGTCACAGAATCGCCGAGCGCATCCAGCAGCAGCCGTTCGAGCTCGAAACACAAGTCGCTGCGCTCGCTCCGGATGTGGAACAGCAGGTCCCCGGGGGTCGAAGCTGCGACGTGGCGGGTGCCGTCTTCGCGAACCGCACCGGCGATCGTCGGAAAGACATGCAGCTGCGCGGGACGCGACGGCTGCCCGAAACGGTCCCACGCCTCCCGGCCGATACCGACGTTGCACGAGAGGTGGCCGTTCAGATCGCGAAACCCGACAGTGCGAACGAGAGCCCCCATGTCGGCAACGACCGAACGGGCGGTCGTGAGGGCTTCATCCGATGTACCGATGGTGACCACGAGAAAGATCGCCGACGCGGACAGCGGTGCGTTGACGCTCTGCGGTTCGATCGGTACGCGGTTCCAGCTTCCGTCAGACATCAGGTCCTCCCGTGGCTCGCCTCACCGGCACTCATTCCTTCGAGCAGGTTAGCGCCCCACCGGCCGCGATGGACAGAGTTTCACCGCCCGACGGCATACCCCTGCATTCCCCGGGGATTCGCAGCGGCCCGAACGATCCCGCCCGACCACGAAACGGCGGAAAGCCGACCGAGCGTCCAGCCACCGACGACGTCGATACGATGCCCGAGGCGACGGAGCTCTTCGATGACATCGTCAGCGAGACGGTCCTCGACGACAAGCCCGGCCGGCTCCCAGTCGCGCGGCCAGAACGAACTCACCAGAGAGGTGGTGTGGAAGCTGGGCGCGTCGATAGCGGCCTGCAGGCTGTACCCGCCAAGAACGTGCCTGATGAGGAAGGGCAGTTGCCACTGCTCCTGCTGGTCGCCCCCCGGCGAGCCGAACGCGGCATACGGACGACCATCCTGCACGAGCACGGTAGGGGTGAGAGTGGTGCGCGGACGGCGTCCCGGAGTGAGTGTGGTCGGCAACCCGGGCTCGAGCCTCGTCATCTGCAGGCGCGTTCCGAGAGCGAACCCCACAGACGGGATGTACGGCGACGACTGCAGCCAGCCACCCGACGGCGTCGCGGCGATCATGTTCCCCCACCGGTCGACGACGTCGATGTGGCACGTGTCGCCGCGTGCTTCGCCACGCACACCCAGCGTCGGTTCACCCGATGCTGCAGCCGCGACGGTCGCCTCGCTCGCACTGGCGGCATCCGTGGCCCCGACGACCGGGTGCTCGCCAAGGGAACGATCACCATAACCGGGGACCGAGCCTGGTCGCAGCTGAGAGGAAGCGACGGAGCCGATGAGCGCGCGACGCTCGGCGGCGTACTCCTCCGAAAGCAGGTGATCGATCGGAACATCGACACCGTCGCCGTAGTACGCATCGCGGTCGGCGAAAGCCAGTTTCTGCGCTTCGACGATGCGGTGAACGCCGCCCGCAGTCGAAGGATCGAGCTCGTCATCGGCAAAACCGTCGAGGATGGCAAGCGCCTGGAGGAACGCAGGGCCCTGCGACCAGGCTCCCGCCTTCAGCACGGTGCGACCCCGGAAGGTCCCGGAGACCGGCCTCTCCCAGGCCGCACGGAACGCTGCGAAGTCGCTCGCAGCGATCACCCCGGAGTGCCGTGCTCCCGACGAGTCGAGCACAGGACCGGCGACGAACTCCTCAACCTGCTGAGCGACGAGCGCGCCGGCCCACGCACCCCGGGCGGCGTCGATACGATCCTCCCGTGTTGCAGCCGCGCCACCGACAGCGAGCAGCCGCTCCAGGGTGTGGGCCCACGCTTCGTTGCGAACGATCGACCCCGCCACGGGAGCCGCGCCGTCGACCAGCCACTGATCGGCCGACGACGTCCACTCCGTGCGAAACAGCCCGGCGACAGCGCCGATGGTCTTGACGACTGCGGGCGCGACCGGATGCCCGTCCCGCGCATAGCCGATCGCGTACTCCCAGACATCTGCGAGCTCCCACGTACCCCGATCCTTCAGAAGCAGCATCCAGGCATCCACCGATCCGGGAACCGCCGCGGCAAGGAAACCCGAACCCGGAACGAGGCCGAGCCCGAGCTCCCGATATGCAGCAGCCGAAGCGCCGGCCGGCGCCGGGCCCTGACCCATGAGCACGCGCGGCTCCTCACCGCTCGGCGCAACGATCGCGACGAGATCTCCCCCGGGGCCGTTCAGGTGCGGTTCGACGACGTGGAGCACGAAAGCACCCGCGACGGCTGCGTCGAACGCGTTGCCGCCGCGTTCGAGAACGGCCTGCGCACTCTGGCTTGCGAGCCAGTGTGTCGATGCGGCCATCCCGAACGTTCCCTCGAGTGTGGGTCGCGTCGTAAAGGCATCCGGCTGCGTGAACGGGGGCATCTGTGGTCCTTTCCGAGGGGCTGGTCTCGCCCTACTCCACCGTATAGAGTGACGCACGCAAGCGGCGAAGGGTGGTTCGCATGGCAGACATCCGACTGGGCGACGGGTCCGTGATCGAGGCGACGATCGAGGGAGCGGGGCCGGCTGTCCTGCTCCCGGTCGATCCGGCACCCGTCGAAGGCGACCGCGCGGTGGAACTCCGCAAGTGGGGCGTCGATCCGGCTCTCGGACGACGACTCGTCGACGGGCTGAGCGACCGTTTCCGGGTCGTGGCGTTCGACTACGAGGGTCACCTGTCCGCATATCCGAAACCGGACACGCTCACACCGGAAACGACCGCAGCCGATTTCCTGACCGTTGCGGATGCGGCGGGCGCGGACCGTTTCGCCTACTACGGCTACTCCTGGCTGGCCCTCGCCGGGCTGCAACTGGCCCTCCGAACCGACCGCCTCTCCGCTCTGGTGATGGGCGGATACCCTCCGCTCGATGGGCCGTACGAGGAGATGCTGGCCGTCACCACGGCCGGTCATGACCAGGCGATCGAGGTGGCCGAACGCAACGCGGCGAATGCGGCCGCTGTGACATCCGCAGACGCCGCATCTGCAGACGCCGCCGCGTCCGACTGGAGCGACCCCGCCGATTTCGACTGGTCGTCGGTCGAGATCTCCTTGACCGAGGAGCAGACCAGCCAATACCTCACGCTGTACCGGGAGCTGCAGGGGTTCGACGACCGCGCGATCCAGGACCGCCTCACGATCCCGCGGCTGTGTTTCGCCGGCTCCGCCGACGCGATCGACTACGGCGAGAAATGGGGAGATGTGCGTGTGGACCTCGCTGGGCCGCTCGTGCGCGAACGCGACACCCTTGAGCGGCTGGGGTGGCACGTGCGCGTACTCGAGGGCCTCGACCATACGAGCGCAATGCAACCGGATGCGGTCCTCCCGGTCATCAGGCCCTGGCTGTCAGATAGTCTCCTCTGATTCCAGCCGGCTTCTCTGATTCGATCCCGGACGATGTCGAGAACAGCCCGACCGCTCCGACCCCTTTCGTACCGTGTCCCACGGGGCACCCAAACTCCAGGAGGAACCCATGAAGTACATGATCATGATGTTCGGCAGCGCCGAGTCGATGATGCAGACGAAAACGCCCGAGTGGGTGCGGGAGATGATCGCCTACATGACCCAGCTCGACAAAGATCTCGCCGATGCGGGTGAACTCGTCTACAGCGAGGGGCTCGCCGATCCGGGCACGGCGAAGACGGTTCGGCTTGTCGACGGCGCGGTCACCGCAACCGACGGACCGTTCGCCGAAGCAAAGGAGTCCGTGATCGGATTCTGGATCGTCGACGTCGAAAGCGAAGCGCGACTGCTCGAGATCGCGGAAAGCATCGTGAAGTATTCGAATGTCGTCGAAGTGCGTCCGGTGCCGTCCGGGCCACCGGAGGTCTGAGCCCTGACGTCGCCGAGCAGGAAGCGCGAAGTGCACCTTGAAACGGTGCTCCGCGACGCGGCCCCGTACGCCCTCGGCACTCTCGTGCGACGTTACGGCCAGTTCGACGCGTGCGAGGACGCAGTGCAGGAAGCCCTGTTCGCCGCAGCGACGAGCTGGCCGACCGACGGCATCCCGGACAGCCCGCGCGCCTGGCTGACAACTGTCGCGGACCGCAGGCTCACCGATTCCTGGCGGAGCGAGAGCGCACGACGGAGGCGGGAGCTCGCTGTCGTGGGGGCGGAACCGCCCGGCGACGCCGAGGTGAGCGACGAAGACGACACGCTGCGTCTGATCTTCTTGTGCTGTCATCCTGCGCTGTCCGCTCCCTCGCAGCTCGCACTGACGCTGCGGGCGGTCGGCGGCCTGACGACGGCCGAGATCGCGAGCGCGTTCCTGGTGCCGGAGGCGACGATGGCGCAACGGATCAGTCGCGCCAAGCAGAGCATCCGAACCGCCGGCGCCCGTTTCGTGCTGCCCGACGCCACCGACCGGTCGCAGCGCCTCGTCGTCGTGCTGCAGGTGCTCTACCTCATCTTCAACGAAGGCTACGCAGCACGATCCGGCGACTCCCTGCAGCGTTCCGACCTGACGGCCGAAGCGATCCGCATCACGCGGATGCTGCTGCGTCTTCAACCGGATGAGGGCGAAGTCGCGGGCCTGCTGGCCCTGATGCTGCTGACGGATGCCCGGAGCAGCGCGCGCGAGACCGACGACGGGGGACTGGTCCCGCTCGCCGAGCAGCGACGAGACCTGTGGGATTCTGACGCCATCTCGGAGGGCGTGGCGCTCCTGAGCCGGACCCTCGGTCGCGGCCTCGTGGGACCGTACCAGCTCCAGGCGGCGATCGCCGCCGTGCACGACGAAGCCTCCAGCGACGAGGCGACCGACTGGAGGCAGATCCTCGCACTGTACGACGTGCTCGAGCGCGTCGCCCCGTCGCCGGTGGTCACACTCAACCGCGCGGTGGCGCTCGCACGCGTCGCCGGACCGCGAGCGGGCCTCGCCCTGCTCGGAACGCTCGACGGGGATGCCCGCATCGCCACCAGCCATCGGCTCGACGCCGTGCGCGCCCACCTTCTCGAGCGCGCGGGCGACCTTGCGGAGGCGCGCGACGCCTACAACCGGGCTGCCCGCGCCGCGCTCAACCGGCAGGAGCAGGCGTACCTCCTCGCCCAGGCGGCACGGGTCGGAGCCGCACTCCCCTGATACGCCGGCACCCGGCGAAACGCCCGCATTTCAAGGGAAACATGACGACATCCGCGGCCACGCCACAGCCGACTCAAAGGTACGGACCCCTAGCATCGTGATCGTACGTGTCAAGAACCGTCGATAAGGATGAAACCGGATGGCAACAGGCAGGGGCGCGAACGGTCCGACGAAGCGTGACCGTCGCGAAGAGGCTCGCGAGCACGCTCGCCAGATGCGCGAAGAGGCCCGCAAGCGCGCCCAGCGTCGCCGCTGGTGGATCCAGGGCTCCATCGGAGTCGTAGCGCTCGCCATCCTTGTCGTGGTCGGGCTCATCGTCTACAACGGTGTCTCCGCCTCGGCCAATGTGGCAAATCCGAAGAACATGGTGAGCAACGGCATCCTGCTCACGAGCACGACCAAGGCGGTCCAGACCCCGGCCATCGCGAAGGGTGAGAACCCGACTCCGACGACCCAGGACAACGGGAGCGGCAAGGCGAACATCACGATGTACGTCGACTACCAGTGCCCGTACTGCAACCAGTTCGAGACCGCGAACGCCACACAGATCGGCCAGTGGCTCGATGGCGGCATCGCGACGGTCGAGATCCACCCGATCGCGATCCTCGACAGTTCGTCGAGCGGCACGAAGTATTCGACGCGTGCGGCAAACGCTGCTGCGTGTGTCGCGAACTACGACCCCAACAAGTACTATGCGGTCAACAGCGCCCTGTTCGCGAACCAGCCCGCCGAGGGCGGGACAGGTCTGACGGATGCGAAGATCCTGTCGGTCCTCAAGGGTGCTGGGGCCAGTTCGTCCGCGATCACGAAATGTGTGAACGACCAGACCTTCAAGGACTGGGTGGGATCCTCCACGACGCGTGTCCTCACGAAGCCGCTGCCGAACTCGACGATGGCGAAGCTCACGGGCACACCGACCGTTATCGTCAACGGCAAGCAGTACACCGGCTCGCTGACCGACGCGAACGCTTTCCTGCAGTTCGTCGGTACTGCTGTCCAGGGCACATCGACTGCGAAGCCGACGACGACGCCGACACCGACTCCGTCGAAGTAGCCGTTCACCGCATACTCCGGCAGGTCACCGCGCGTTGACGCTCCGACCTGCCGGAGTAGCGTTCACCCCATGAGCAACGACAACATCACCCCGCAGTACGATGCGGACGGACACGACGCGCAGGGGTACGACAAAGACGGCGACAAGGATTACGCACTGAACGACGCGATCGCCGACGACGACTACGCCGACAGGCTGGTGACGAACGACGCCGTGGCGGGCGAGACGATCTGGGCCGGACCCGGCGACGGCAACGATGGGCCGACGGGCGGGTCTCCGTCTGAAGGGTCGCCCACGTATGACGAGCACGACCGCCAGGACGACCCGTACGACGCGCTCCCCAACGACGACGACTTCGTCGAATAGAGCCTGCCGGCCGGCGGCCTCTCGAGGGCGCGCCCGGTCGATCCCCGCGCTACGCCGAAGCCTGCGACAGGCGCACCATGTTGCCCGACGGGTCGCGGAAGGCGCAGTCGCGCGGCCCCCACGGCTGGTCGATCGGCTCCTGGAGCACCTCGGCTCCAGACAACCGGATGCTCTCGAAGGCGGCGTCGACGTCATCTGACGCGAAGACGATCGGTCCGAGCGCGCCCTTGGTGACGAGCTCCTGGAGGGTGTCTCCGTCTGCCTGCGAGCGACCGGCATGCGGCTCGGAGAGCACGATGCCGAGCCCCGGCTGCTCGTCGCTTCCGAGTGTCACCCAGCGGAACCCGCCCGACGACACGTCCTGGCGCACGTTGAGGCCGAGAGCATCCCGGTAGAAGGCGAGGGACTCGTCGACATCGTTTACGGTGATGTTCGTGTACTGAAGTGAGATTGTCATACCGACCACACTAGGCAGCGGCTGAATCGGCGGCTTCTCGAATCCTGCTCGTGTTGGTCCTGGTGGGCCGGGTGCGCATCTTCGCCACGCAGGGCGGCATGGCGGTCACGGCGTGGTGCTCGCGCTGGCGGTACGAGGTCGGCGTCTCGCCGACGATCTCGGTGAACCGCGAGCTGAACGAGCCGAGCGACGTACAGCCGACGGTCATGCACGCGTCGGTCACGCTCATCCCCTCGCGCAGGAGCGCCATGGCGCGCTCGATGCGCCGGGTCATCAGGTAGGCGTACGGCGTCTCGCCATAGGCAGCACGGAACTGGCGCGAGAAGTGTGCAGGCGACATCAGCGCGTGCAACGCAAGGGTCGGCACATCGAGGGGGCGCGCATACTCCCGGTCGATCAGGTCACGAGCCCTGCGCAGATGCGCGAGGTTGGCAAGCTCCTGGGGCGTCATGCCGAAACAGTAGCACGCGTCGTCGTCACGGGTTCCAAAATCTGACCAACTGGTCTAAACTCGGACCATGCAGTCAGATTCCGCCAGATCCGAGCCCACACGAACCCAGCGGGCGCGGCAGGCGGACATCGTGGCTGCCGCGATCGCCCTGCTCGACCGCGAGGGCTACGCCGCGGCATCGGTCGAGCGGATCGCCGCCGAAGCCGGAACGACCAAGAGCACCGTGCTGTACCACTTCAAGACGAAGGAGGCGATCTACGAGGCGGTCGTCGTCACCCTGTTCCAGGCCGGTGGCGCATACATGACCGAGCGGATCATGGCCGCAGACACCCGACAGGACAAACTCCACGCCTACCTCGCCTCGAACCTGAGCTTCATCGCCGAGAACGCCGCACACGTGAACGCCGTCCACCGCATCCAGGAGAACGCCGGCCCGCTCAGTGACGGCTCAGACGCCGTCGTCCCGCTGGCTCACCTTCTCGCCTCAGGCCAGGAGACGGGCGAATTCGGTTCGCACTTCGATCCGGAGGTCATGGCCCTGGCGATCCGCGCGATCGTCGACGGGGCTTCGTTCCACTTCACCGCGCATCCCGGCCTCGACATCGACCACTACGTCAGCGAAGCCATCCAGATCTTCGACAGGGCCACTGCACCCTGACGGAACACGAAAGGACACATCCATGAGTACACAACCCACACGCACGACGCAGGAGACCGCGGGGTCGGCCGCACCAGCCTTCCTGGCCGTGAGATGGCTCGTCGGCGCCTACGCCGTGCTGAGCATCCTGACGGTGCTCGCCATCGTCGTCCTCCAGTTCGTTGCACCGCACCTCGTCAGCCCACAGGCATGGGTACGCGGGATCATCATCGCCGCGACGTCCATCCTGACCTTCGCATTCGCACGCCGTGCCGCACAGGGGTCGCCGCGCGCACTGCTGCGGTTGCGCATCGTGGTCGCGATCCTCCTCGTGGCGGTTGTCGCGGTGCTGTTCTTCCTCCCGCTGCCGGTGTGGATGGTGATCGAACAGGCCGTGTGCGGCGCGCTGCTCCTGGCGACGGCGCTCATCATCTTCAGGCGGCAGCCGGCTCAGGCGAGCGCGACGGGGGCCGGCACGGCGGGTTAGGGCTGGAGGCCGCCCCACGACCATCGGGGCACGGTCAAGCCATCGGGCACGCCCTCCGGGCCCTGCGGATACTGGGCCATCGTCGTGATGGTCGCCCAGGCGAAATAGTCGTGCAGCACACCCCGCAGGAGTTCGTCGTCCAGCCCGGCATCGACGAGTGCCTCATCGAAGCAGGCGATGGCCCTGCGGTCCATGTCGTGATGTTCACCGTTGCCACTGTGCAGCCGAACGACACTCGTCTCCGAGCCGTACCTCTGTGAATAGCTCGCGGGTCCACCGAGCGCCTCGCCCCAATAGGCGGCGAGGCGTTCGGTGTGATCCGCGCGGAAGCCGTTGTGGAATGCGTGGGCGACCACCTCATCCGCCATCACGCGCTCGTGCCACGCCGCGGCGATGCGAAGCATCCCATCTGCTCCACCGGCCGCTTCGAACACCGTCTTCATGGTGCCAAGGGTGTCACGTCCGGGTGCTTCACGGAAGGCACCAACAGTTACTTCAGGGCCTGCCTGATCGCCTTGGCGTCGGACTGGGCCTTCTTGACCGCAGTTCGGGCGGATTCGAGAGACGACTTCACAGGCGAGAGGGCCGAGTGGTTCGAATCATAGGCGGCCGGGGTCACGGCCAGCGCCGCCGCCGCTGCGCCACCCGCGTCATGCGACGCCGTCGAGATCTGCGCGGTCATGTCGGCGAGATCGGCCTGAAGTGCCGCCGTCGACTTCGACGTGTCCTTGCCGGAGAGCAGCCCTGACAGTTTCGCCTGCTCTGCGGTCAGCTTCGGCAGCGCGGTACCGGTCAGCCGGTCGGCGTCCGACGCGAGACGAGCCTGCCGGAGCGCGACGGCGTAGACCCGGTACTTCGTGAAGACCTCCTTGAGGTCGGCCGCGGCCTGGGTCGTCGTCGTGTCGGCAGCGATGGTGGATGCCGACGACTTCATGCCCGCAAGGTCAGCATTGAGTGTCCCGAGGATGGTGGACCGATCACTCGAGCTCAGGTGTTTGTCGGCCGTGACCTTCGTGATCGCCGCACTGAGTTTCGCCTCCCGACCGGACGTCGCTTTCGCGCCGGCCGCCTGAATCTCGGAGAGCGTTCTCGGTGCATGCGAGGAGGTCGATTTCGGCGCAGGGGTCGGGGTGGTGTCAGCGAAGGCGGGCGTGCCGACGAGGGCAAGGCAGGTGACACCTGCAGCTGCAGTGACGACGAGACCGACGGATCTTTTGGACATTCTTTTCCCGTTCTTCAGGTGGAGCGTCAGAGGTGTTCTGACATCTCCCAGCGTCCGTTGCCGATGTTCGGGATTTGTAAAGCGCCGGTTCGGAATGCGTACGCCTGCGCGGACCCGGTCGGTTGACATCGCCGCCGAACGCGCCTACCGTCCGCTTAAACCGGTTTAGATCCCCAACATCGGTCTGAAGACAAGGAATTGCAACGATGCGACCACCTCATTCATCAGCAGCAGTGCGGCGCGGATTTGCGGCCATAGCCGTCGCGGCCACCGCAACAGCGGTTGCGCTCGCGGGCCAGCTGCCCGCCTCCGCCACCGAGACGTCCGCCGCACCCTCGGCATCCGCCACCCGCACTTCATCACCACCCGCCGCGACTCCGAAACTGACCAACCTGGCACACCTCGACTGGCTGCTCGACACGGTGCCGCTTCTCGCGAACGTGCCGGGGCACACCACGTACAACCAGGCATCCGAACCGACAGCGACAGCGCCCTGGGTGTACGCGAACCGCAACCCCGACGGCTCGTTCACGCACGTCGGCGGCGGAGCGATCACGGATGGGGCGAAGGGCTACTACTCGCAGGGTTCGTTCGACGCCGACGACATCTCTCGTTCGGCCGTGGTCTACCTGCGCGACTGGGCGCAGAACCACACCGCGTCGAGCAAGCAGCACGCCTATGAGCTGCTGCGCGAACTGACCTACCTGCAGACCTCGAGCGGCCCCAACGCGGGCAACGTCGTGTTGTGGCAGCAGCACGACGGCACACTCAACCCGAGCGCTATCCCCATCGAGCAGCCGAACCCCAGCGACTCAGCCGAATCGTTCTGGCTCGCGCGCACAGTGTGGGCGCTCGGTGAGGGCTACGCCGGTTTCAAGACTGCGGACCCCGCGTTCGCACAGTTCCTGCAGCAGCGCATGGCGCTCGCTCTCGGCTCGCTCGAACACCAGTCGCTCGCCAAATACGGCACGACCGAGGTCGCGAACGGAGTGAAAGTGCCCGGCTGGATGATCGTCGACAGCGCGAGCGCGACCTCTGAGGCAGTTCTCGGGCTCAGCGCCTACGTGAAGGCAGCCCCCGGCGACAGCACCGCCGCGACAGCACTCGCCCGCTACGCCGACGCGATCAACCGCATGTCGAGCGGCGGCATCGGGCAGTGGCCGTTCGGCGCGATACTTCCCGAAAAGAACTCGCCGACGTTCTGGCACGCATGGGGCGGGATGGAGCCTGCCGGGCTCTCGGAAGCCGCATCCGTTCTGCATCGGGATGACTACCAGCAGACCGCAGCCGTCGACACAGCCCAATTCACGGCGCAGTTGCTCGCGACCGGTGGACCGGACAACGGCTGGACCCCGACCCCGGCAGACCAGACGCAGATCGCCTACGGCGTCGACTCCCGGGTGGAAGGCCTGCTCGCCGTCGCCGATGCAACCCATGCGACCGGGCTCGACCAGCTGGCCGGAGCCCAGGCTGCCTGGTATTTCGGGGCGAACCCCGCGGGCGTGCCCGTATACGACCCGGCGACGGGTGTGTGCGTCGACGGAATCAACTCCGACAAGACCATCAACCGCAACTGCGGAGCCGAGTCGGTCATCCACACCGAGTTGTCGATGCTGGCACTGGATGCGCATCCCGATGTCGCCCGTATCGCGACGTCGCTCAACCGCACCACCGCGACCGACGGCCTGACCGTCGTCGAAGCCGAGAGCGGAACGCTCACCGGGTCGGCGACGATCGTCACTCCCCCGTCGGCGTGGACTGGTTCGGCCAACTGGTCGGGCGGCAAGTACGTTCACGCGGGTGTCGGCGACACGATCACGCTGACGCTTCCGGCGCTGGCCGGTGCGCACCGCATCCTGCCGATCGCGGACCTCGGCAACACCGCGGGTTCGGGCACGACCAGCTGGATGGCGTTGGCCGGCTCGCATTCGACGAGCCTCGGCTCGAGCGCGAACACTCTGCTCGCGCCCCAGGGAATCGCACCGACGACCGTGTTCCTCAAGCCGCAGACGCTTGCGGGCACGGCGCCGGACGGCACGACGACACTGACCGCCCGAGTCGGCGGCACGGTGGACCTCGACGCCGTCATGGTGCAGCCGGTGGTGTCCCACCTCGGTCAGGCGGGAGCGAGCATCAGCCGTGACATCTACATCAACGGCACAGACCAGCGAGCACGGCAGAAACTGTCAGCGACCGGGCCGGTGACGGTGCAGCGCTTCGATCGGTTCGGACAGGCTGTCGGCGGGCCTTCGATGCTCGGGTCTCACGCGAACGTCACGGTGGAAGCCGGCGGCTTCACGGTTGTGAGCCCGCGCTGACCTGACCGATGGGATCAGGGTCCCGGTGCGGCCGGCGCGAATATCCGCGGCGGCCCACCGGGACCCTTCTGCGTGTGATTCCTGCTCCGGTCAGCTCATCTGAGGCTGACGCGCGGCCACGCCCCGTGGCGTGCGCAGAACCATTGCCGTGGTGATCGCGAGCACCACGATCCCGATCGCCTCGACCACGACCGTCTCCGGTACGAGGGTGAAAGTCCAGATCTCGCGGATGCCGAACAGTCCGACCGTCAGCGCCAGCACCAGAGCGAGCAGGCTCGCGATGATGAACAGCAGGCTGAGGACCGTGACGATTTTCAGGAGTCCGCCGCGCGTCACGAGCATCCCGACCGCCAGAACGACCGCTGCAATGACGTTGAGCACGAAGAGCACGCCGAGCAAGCCCCCGACGCCGTCGAAGACAAGGAAGAGATGGATCCCCGCGATCACGAGAAGGACGATCGCGCTGAGGACTCGCATGACCCACATGTACATACCCGCTTCCGATTCGAGCCTCCACCCGCGGAGGGCTTCATCAGGGACACGAGCGGGCGGCGGAAAAGGTTCAATCCGGTGCAGACCGTAACGATGCCCCGCGTCGTACCCTTGCACGGGCACCACTTGCTAGGGATCGGGGTAATCGCATGTTCGACGTGATCATCAGCGGCGGCGGCCCTACGGGGATGATGCTGGCCAGCGAGTTGCGGCTGCACGACGTCGACGTCCTTGTGCTGGAGAAGGACCCACAGCCGAGCCGGCTGGTTCGCTCGCTCGGCCTGCACCCGCGCAGCATCGAGATCCTGGACCAGCGCGGGCTGCTGGACCGGTTCCTCGCACTCGGGCAGCAGTATCCCGGCGGCGTCGGCCGTTTCGCCGGGATCGCCAGCCCCACACCTCCGAAACTGGACAGCGCCCACGCGTATATTCTCGGCATCCCCCAGCCGGTGACCGATCGCCTGCTGGCTGAGCGCGCGGCCGAACTCGGAGCCGAGATCCGCCGCGGCTGCGAGGTCACGGGTGTCGAGCAGGACGAGAGCGGGGTGAGCGTAGCGCTCGCCGACGGTACTCTGCTTCGCTCGCGCTGGATGGTCGGCTGCGACGGCGGGCGAAGCCTGGTGCGCAGACTGCTTGGCATCGATTTTCCGGGCGATCCCGCCACAACCGAGTGGCTCCTCGGCGAAGTTCAGGTGACCATGCCGGCGGATGGGCTGGCCGAGGTGGCAGAGAAGGTGCGCGCGACCCATAGAGGGTTCGGCATCGGCCCCGCCTCAGACGGGCTGTACCGCGCCGTCGTCCCTGCCGCGACTGTGGCCGAAGACCGGTCGGTCACGCCAACGCTGACCGAGTTCCGGACGCAGCTGCACGCATACGCGGGCACCGACTTCGGCGTTCACTCACCGCGCTCCCTGGCCCGTTTCACCGACGCCACCCGGCTTGCCGAAAGGTACCGGGCGGGCCGCGTTCTCCTGGCCGGCGATGCGGCGCACGTCCACCCGCCGCTGGGCGGGCAAGGCCTGAATCTCGGCATCCAGGACGCCTTCAACCTCGGCTGGAAGCTCGCCGCCGAGGTCGACGGATGGGCTCCGTACGGACTTCTTGACACCTATTTCACCGAGCGCCACCCCGTCGCCGAAGACGTGCTGACCATCACCCGCGCCCAGAGCGAGCTCCTCTCCCCCGAGCCCGGCCCGCAGGCTGTTCGCCGACTGCTGACGGACCTGATGGACTTCGAAGACGTCAGCCGTTTCCTCGCCGAGAAGGTCACCTCCATCGGCATCCGTTACGACTTCGGCGACGAACCTCCCCTGCTCGGCAGACGACTGCGCGACATCCCGCTGTCGCGTGGCCGCCTCTACGAGCTCACTCGCGACGGCCGCGGGCTCCTGCTCGACCAGACCGGCGAGCTCTCGGTGAGCGGATGGTCGGGTCGGGTCGACTACGTCTCAGACATCAGCGAGGAACTCGAGGCGCCCGCGGTCCTGCTCCGGCCCGACGGCCACGTGGCCTGGATCGGGGACGACCAGAACGACCTGGTTCGCCACCTGTCCACCTGGTTCGGACCATCAGCTTGACGCGGTCGGTGACGGGCTCGACGGAGTAGCATCCGTTGCGGGAAATGATCGCCGACAGAGACGGGTCAGACATGGAAACGTACAGCATCGACACGGCCGGCGCCGAGATCGTCTACGACATCGCCGACGCGCACAACGGCGAGAACGGGCATCCACCGCTCGTCATGATCGGCCAGCCGATGGACGCGAGCGGCTTCCGGGCCCTGGCGTCGTACCTGCCCGACCGCACGGTTGTCACGTACGACCCCCGCGGACTGGGTCGGAGCAGACGGAGCGACGGTGAGGTCACCAACATGCCTACCGTGCAGGCCGAGGATGTGCATGCACTCATCACGGCGCTTGGCACCGGACCGGTCGACATGTTCGCAAGCAGCGGCGGAGCGGTGACCGCGCTGGCGTTGGTGGCCGCCCACCCGGGTGACGTGCGAACGCTTGTCGCCCATGAGCCGCCGCTGCCGGGCATCCTTCCCGACGCCGAGGGCGCCGAGCGCGCTCTGGCAGCGGTCCACGACGCCTACGATTCCCGCGGTTTCGGGTCGGGAATGGCGGCGTTCATCGCGATGACATCGTGGCGCGGAGAATTCACGGACGACTATTTCGCCCTGCCCGCGCCGGATCCAGCGATGTTCGGGATGCCCGCAGGCGACGACGGCTCACGCGACGATCCTCTACTCTCTCAACGCTCGATCGCGGTCACCGGTTACCGCCCGAACATCGACGCCCTCAAGGCCGCGTCGACGCGCATCGTGATCGGAGTCGGCGAAGAGTCTGAAGGCATCTTCACCGGACGCACCTCCGCCGCCGTCGCACAACTTCTCGGAACGGAGGCGGTCGTTTTCCCGAGCCACCACGGCGGCTTCGCCGCCGAAGACTCCGGATATCCGGGGCAGCCCGAGGCGTTCGCCGGCAGACTTCGCGAGGTACTTGACGAGCGCAGGTAAGCGACGAGGTCGTATGACCACAAACGCCGATCGCGGTCTCAGGCGACGAGCGAGCGGAATGCGAACCGGTCCTCGGGTGTGAACCGATATGCGTCGTCGCAACGGAAACCCCGCAGGCACTGCTGGTTGTCGACGACGCGCAGGTAGAAGCCTTTCGGGTACTCGACGTTGTCACTGAGCGGTGCCGCGGCGACTTTGAGCGCACCCGCCGGCGACTTGCCGGCCGAGAGTACGGAGTCGGGGGCGTTGCCCTGTGTTGTCATCGCGAGCCGGAGGTACGGGCCGGTGTCTGCAGGGCAGAGCGTCAAACCTTGCTCACGCGCTGCCGCGAAGACCTCCAGCAGAGTCCCGCCGGCGCTCAGATCCAGGTCGCATATGCTGCGCTCGACGATGCTGATCTCCTCCTCGTCTCGCAAATCGAAGACCGGGTGGTCGAGGAGCGTCTCGGCGTGCGGGTTGAGCAGCACGCCCCGCGTGTACAACGTCGTGCGCAGTTCAGTGCGGGTCAAACCGCCGACCTGAAGGCGCAAGGTCCCCGGCTCGTGTCTGTCTCGCTGCGTCACAGGACAAAGGTACAAGCCCGCGACGGAGTGCGAAAATGCTTGCATGTCGTCCCCCCAGTCGCTGAGCGAAACTGATCGCCGCCTGGTCGCGACCTGGGCGGCCGACTGTGCTGAGCGAGTCCTGCCCCTGTTCGAGACGGAGGCTCCGACAGACGGTCGTCCACGTGATGCCATTGCTCGTGCTCGCGCGTTTGCCGACGGCGAGCTGGATGCCGCGGGTGAGATTCGCCGGCGCTTCGTTGCCGGCCGGGCCGCGCACGCCGTGAGCTCTCCCGCAGCTGTGGCGGCCGCGCGTGCTGCGGCACAAGCCTCAGGTGTCGCCCACATGGGCGCGCATGCCCTCGGAGCAGCCGCCTACGCCGCGAAGGCGGCCGGACTGGCCGCTCCCCACCAGCCCACAGCAGTCTCAGACGAGATCGCGTGGCAGCTCGAGCACATGAACGCTCGGGTCAGAGCTGCCCTTCAGCAGTTGCCACCTCTCGGCGAAGACTCCGCTGGCCCGCTCGGACCCGGACTACTCTCGTCAGGCATCCTCGGCTCGACCATTCGCACGATTCAGACCGCCATCGGCACCCGCCCGCCACTGGAGGACCAGCCGACTGCGGGCGAACGTTGACTGAAACCTGCGCCGATCACGGCGCGGTGTGACCAGCACCGGCAAGCTTCGCGCTCAGTCGTCATCGAAGTCGACATGGCGCCCTCGCAATGCCGAGATGGCCTTGAGCCCCAGCCGAACGGCGGCGATGGCAATGAAGACCGAGATCACCAGCGCCAGCACCGGATCAACCCAGAACAGGCCGCCAGAGAACAGGATGACCGCGCCGCCGATCGCTACCCCAGCAGCGGCGGCGGCATCAGCAATGGCGTCGAGCAGCACGGAGCGCATATGGATATCCTCTTCCGCCGCCGAACGACCGAGGACCGCGGCGCCGGCCAGCATGACGATCATCGTGACCACTGCTGCGACAACAACGGGCAGCCCCGACACGGGCGGTGAACCCGCCACCAGTCTGCTCACGGATTCTGTCACGACCGAGACGGTCACGACGATCAAGAGGCAGGAGTTCACCAGCGCGGCCAACGCGATCGGACGCTGCGCGTGAGGATGGCCGGGGTCCCGGTCGCGCAGGGCAATAGCGATCAGCCCAAGGACCAGTCCCAGACAGTCACCGACCGTATCTCCAGCCGCAGCGAGCAGACTCACCGAATTGGCGGCAAAGCCCACAACGACGAGTCCGACGATCAATGCCGCGTTCAGAGCAAGCACGATCGTGAGACGCCATCGTTGGCTCCACCGCGGTTGGGAGACAGGCCGGATCGAACTCACGCCTGCAGCCTTCCATCTCACGGGTCCTTGAGTAACGAGCCTAGTCATGACGTTCAGGGACCGGCCTTCCGCCTGAGGCGCCCGGTGTCAGCGGTCTGTGCGACCATTCTCTCGACGCGCGATCGATCGGAGGGCGGATGCGGGGCGAGGCGACCGTATTGCACGCCGATCTCGACGCCTTCTACGCCTCGGTCGAGCAGCGCGACGCGCCCGCACTACGCGGACGGCCCGTCATCGTCGGCGGCGGCGTCGTGCTTGCGGCAAGCTATGAGGCGAAAGCGCGGGGGGTGCGCACTGCGATGGGCGGGCGGCAGGCGCGCGAGCTCTGCCCCGATGCCGTCGTCGTCCCGCCGCGAATGGACGCATATTCCGCGGCAAGCCGAGACGTGTTCGCGATTTTCCGTGACACGACTCCGCTCGTGGAGGGGTTGTCGATCGACGAGGCGTTTCTCGAAGTCGGGGGGCTGAGGCGCATCGCAGGTACGCCCGAGCAGATCGCGACGCGGCTGCGGGAGCGGGTTCGTGCAGAGGTCGGCCTCGCCATCTCGGTCGGGATCGCGCGAACCAAGTTCCTCGCCAAGGTGGCCAGCGCCGTGAGCAAGCCCGATGGGCTTCTCCTGGTCGAACCCGAGTGGGAACAGGATTTCCTGCTCCCACTCCCGGTGGAACGACTGTGGGGGGTCGGCGCTGTCACCGCAGAGAAGCTGCACCGACTCGGCATCCGCACCGTCGGTCAGCTTGCCGAGCTCGAAGAGGCCACGGCAGAGAAGCTGCTCGGCAGGGCGACCGGCGCGCATTTGCACGCCCTGGCTCGGCTACGAGATCCGCGGCCGGTCGACGTCACGCGTCGACGGGGGTCCATCGGCTCTCAGCGAGCGCTGGGTAGCCGCCCCCGCACGGCCGAGGAACTCGACGTCATCCTCACCCAGCTCGTCGATCGGCTCGCTCGCCGGCTCCGTGACGGCGACCGCACCTGCCGAACGATCGTGCTGCGGCTGCGCTACGGCGACTTCGCCAAAGCCACGCGGTCGCGCACGCTCGGCTTCCCGTCGGACCGGACGTCTGTGCTGCTCAGCATCGCCCGGAGCCTGCTCGCCACCGCTCAGCCGGAGATCGCGGAACGCGGCATCACCCTCATCGGCGTCTCGCTGTCCCAGTTGGGACGGGCGGACAGTTTCCAGCCCGAACTGCCGATCGACTGGGACGACGGGGCGCGGCTCGACACCGTGCTCGACGCAGTTCGCGATCGTTTCGGCGCAGCATCGGTCGCTCGTGCCGCACAACTCGGGCGAGATCCAGGCTGGTCGGCTCCGCTGCTGCCGGAACACGAATGAAGCATAGGCCGGTCGTGAATTTCGTCGCGGTCGTGGCTCAGCCTTGTGCCTCAACCGAGAGGTGGTTCCATTTCTCCCAGGTCTCCATCCGGCTCGCATAATCGGCCTTCGCGATCCCGATCGGTGCTGTGCCGAAGAACACGCGCAACGGGGGCTCCGCAGCATCGACGAGCTCCAGCACCACCTGACCGGTCGCGCCTGGGTTGCCCTGGGACGAGACTCGCGCCTTCCGGGCTTCGGCCGCCTTCTCGCGATAGGTGTCGTACGCGGCCAGCGGCGCTGCGTGCTGTGCTGAGTCCCCTCCCCAATCGGTCGAGAACGCCGCCGGTTCGATCAGCGTGACCTTGATTCCAAAGTCAGCGACCTCCTGCGCCAATGCTTGAGTGAACCCCTCGAGCGCCCACTTCGAAGCGTTGTAGATGCCGATGTTCGGGAAAGCGCTGATGCCACCGATTGAGGAGACCTGCAGGATGTGCCCGTGACCTTGCGCGCGCAAGAACGGCAGAGCGGCCTGTGTGATCCAGAGAGCACCGAAGACGTTCGTCTCGAATTGGTCGCGTGCTTCACGCTCGGAGATTTCTTCGATCATTCCGAACTGGCCGTAACCCGCGTTGTTGATCACAACGTCAAGGCTCCCGAACGCCTCATGCGCTCGCGCGACAGCCGCGAAGTCAGCGTCGCGATCGTTGACATCCAATTCGATGGGGAGGAGGTTGTCGCCGTATTTCTCGGACAGATCGCTGAGCGTCTCCAGCCTGCGCGCCGTTGCTGCGACTCGGTCGCCACGGTCGAGTGCGGCGATCGCCCATTCCCTGCCGAAACCGCGGGAAGTTCCAGTGATGAACCAGTTCTTTGCCATGCTCCAAGACTAGGACGTTCATGGGAAGGTCCCCATGGGCGCGGCAGCTGACTAGGAGTGGTCCTTGCGTCCCCGTGCTGCATCTGCCTGTTCCGCTTCGACGGCCCGGTGGATGTTGCCGTGGATGTGGTCCGAACCGATCATCTCGATCACGCCGTCGCGTTCGAGCACGGCCCGTGGCGCAGGCTTCAGCCGGGTGAGTCGGAGATTGACGCCGGCGTCGCGAGCGAGGGTGACGACATCCGCCATCTTTGCCGCGCCCTGCGAGTCGATGAAGTTGATCCCCCCGCAGTCGATCACGATTCCGGTCAGTTCAGGGTTGCCCTGGATGACCTCGCGGAGATGGTCCTCCAAGGCATCGGAGGTGGCGAAAAAGAGACCGCCATCGAACCGGACAACGGCCACGCCGGGCAGGATCTCGTCGTCGGGGAACGAGTCGACCTCGCGGAAGACCTGGGTGCCACGCTCGCGACCGAGCGTCGGCATCTCGGGATGCGTGGCCACCGCGACCAGCCACGCCAGCGAGAGTACGATCCCGATGATCACGCCCGCGAGCACACCGAACACCAGCGTTCCGAGGAGCGCGACGATCGCGATCCAGAAGTCGACCTTCTTCACCCGGAAGAGTCGCCGCATCTCCGGAAAGTCCATCATCCCCATGACGACGGCCTCGATGATCAGTGCCCCGAGGACTGCTTTGGGCAGGTTTGAAAAGAGCGGCGCAAGGAACAGCAGGGTGAGCAGCACGGTGACACCCGAGGTCAGCGAGGCCAGGCCGGTCCTGGCCCCGGACCGGTCGTTCAACGAGCTCGCCGACAGGCTGGTCGAAACGGGCATCCCCTGGAACAGTCCCGCAGCGATGTTGGCCAGCGACTGGGCAACACTTTCCTGGTTGATGTCGATCTGGTAGCGATGTTTCGCGGCGAAAGTGCGCGCATCCCCGGCGGTCTGCGAGAACCCGATCATGACCAGCGCCACCGCGGCGAGTGCAACGGTGCCCGCGTGCTCCCACAGCAGCCGGCCATCCGGAACCTGCAGTGACGGCAACCCGCGGGGCACGTCCCCGACCAGGGCAACGCCTTTGGCTCCGAGGTCGAACAGGGCCGACGCCAACAGTCCGCCCACCACGAGCACCAGGGCGCCGGGGACCCGTGGGGCGATCGCCCTGAGTCCGAAGACGACGACAAGCGAGATGGCGCCGACGAGCACGGTCGTCCGTTGCGCGTCGCCGAGGGTCCCGAGCCACGACCACAGTTCCTGGATCGGGTTGGAGCCGGTGACCTCGGTTCCGGTGAGCTTGGGGAGCTCCCCGATCACGACATCGATCGCCGCACCGAAGAGAAAACCGGTGACCACGGCGCGCGAGAGGAACTGCGCGATCCACCCCATCCGGAACACCGCAAGAAGCAGAAACAGGATGCCCGAAGCGAGCGTGATGCCGGCAACGAACGAGGCGACATTCTGCTCTCCGGTGATGCTCGCCGCGAGCACGGCGCTCGCGGCCACCGCCGCAAGCCCTGAGCTGGGACCCATCGAGATCTGGCGGCTGGTTCCGAAGACGGCGTACAGGATGGCGCCGGCAGCGGCCGCGTACAACCCGTTCTGCAGCGGCACCCCCGCAATGCCGGCATACCCGAGGTTCTTCGGCACGATGAGGGCCGCGACAGTGACGCCGGCTATCAGATCGCCGCGCAGCCACGATCGGTTATAGGAGCGGAGCTGGCCGATTATCGGGATCCGGGTGAGGCCCCGTCCCTGCGCCTTGGTCATGCGTCAGTCTTACCCAAGTCCGGCCATTCCGCCAGAGCACGGGTTGTCAGGCAGAAGCGCAGGTCTCCGCGACACGCGATTCAGGAACATGAGGAGCACGAGTCTGTAAACAAAGAGCGGAGTGCAGCGATCCCGATTACCAGTCAGGCGGTGGATCCCGATCCGAGGCAACACGGCGGCATCGCCGAAATCGGCGTCGAGGGACCGAAAGTGGAGATCCCGCGCGGTCATTCGCCGTCCGGGTTCTGGGAAAGCCCCACGAACATCGACCGGTGTAGCTCGGCGACATGGTATTCGATTATCGCCACGGCCTCCACCGGATCCCGCCGACGAAGGGCATCCACGAGGAGCCTGTGCTGTTCGTTAACGTTGTGCAGATAGGCGATGGGATAAGGCACAAAGTAGCGGTACAGCTCAAAGAGCACCTCGTGGTAATTCGGCAGGGCCCAGGCCAGACCGCTCGCTTGCGCGACTGCGAGATGGAGTTTCTCGTCCGCTGCGTGATAGTCGGTCCAGTTGAGCGCCGACGAGGCTTGAGCGACGAACTGATCGAGCGAGGCCAGCTGTTGCTCGGTGATGGCCAGAGCAGCATGATGCGTCAGAGCGCACTCGAGCAGCACGCGCTGATTGATCAGCGCGTGAACGGTCTCCGCGTCTGAGCGGTACACGGTGACAGCGTCGACCGAGGTCGCGGCGGACTTTTCGGCGACGAATGTTCCACCTCTTCGTCCGCGGAGCCGAGTGAGCACACCGTCGTCGGCGAGGCTTTTGAGTGCTCGCCGCACGGTTATTTCGCTGACGTCCAGGGCGCCGGCCACCTCGGCGTCCGACGGCAGTTGTTCGTTCGGCGCCAACAACCCGAGCTGGATCGCGAGGGCAATTCTGGCTCGCACAGTCTCTGTCGCGCTGAGCCGCGTGATGCCCGCGATTGCGGGATCACTCAGCACCGCGCCATCGGAACCGTTCCGCGGCCGTGGACGCGAGAGCCCAGAGGATTCCGACACAGTTTCCACACTATTCACTCAAGGGTAGACAAAATCGATCATTGTGACCTATTTTACTCTCAAGAGGCAACCGATGGAAGGAATCCTGTGACTCGCATCACGTGTCGCCAGCTGTCGCCCGGCGTCGCCGATCTTGATTCGAATCTGGAGATGACGACCGCGGCGATCCGCGAATCCGTCACGGCAGGCGCGAGAGTTGTCGTCGTGCCAGAACTGGCGACATCCGGCTACATGTTCGACTCGGTCGAGGAAGCCCGATCCGTGGCAATCCGGCCTTCGCATCCGGTGTTCGCCGACTGGGCGGCCGCAGTCGCCCCAGCCGACGGTGTCGCGATCGGCGGCTTCGCCGAGATCCGCGACGATGGCCTCATCTACAACAGCGCCGCCGTGGTGGATGCATCGGGCGTGCTCGCTGTCTACCGCAAGGTGCACCTCTGGGACAAAGAGAAGCTGATTTTCACTCCCGGGTCCGTCGAACCACCGGTTGTCGACACCCCCGCGGGAAGGCTTGGCGTCCTGATCTGCTTCGACCTGGAGTTCCCGGAGTTTCCGCGCAGCCTGGCGCTACGCGGAGCGGAACTGATCGTGGCTCCCACGAACTGGCCGCGCGAGAGTGTTCCCGCGGGCGAGCGCGTGCCCGAGGTAACGGTTGCAATGGCTACGGCGTACAGCAACCACGTCGCCATCGCGTGCTGCGATCGGGCGGGCAGGGAGCGGGGGCAGGACTGGAACGAGGCCAGCTGCGTCATCGATCAGCGCGGCTGGGTGGTGGCGACGGCCGATGAATCCGGCGTTGCCACTGCTGACCTCGACCTCAACCTGTCCCACGACAAGTCCATGGGTGACCTGGTCGACGTGTTCGGCGACCGCAGACCCGAACTCTACGAGGCGCTCACGCATGCCACGCCCCTGATATCCCGCCCAACCCTCTGAAGGAGAACCCCATGAGTGAAACGAAGGCCGCGCCGAGATCCGGTGGTCTCGAGACCCGGTCCATCGACTACGTTCCCAAGAGCGAGCGGCACGGCAAGGTGTGGCACATCGGGCCGCTGTGGTTCATGAGCAACGCGCAGATTGCAACTCTCGCGGTGGGGGTCACGAGCTTCGCTCTCGGCGGCAACCTGATCTGGTCGATCATCGCAATTCTGATCGGTCTCATCATCGGCACCATCTTCATGGCGGCGCACTCTTCGCAGGGACCCAAGCTCGGCCTGCCGCAAATGGTACAGTCGCGTCCGCAGTTCGGCTATGTCGGCGCGCTGCTGGTGTGGCTGTTCGCCTTTTTACAATATGCGGGCTTCAACGTCTTCAACACCGTGCTCGCGGGATCCGCCGTGTCGCAGGCGGTGAAGACCCCGGCCGGCTTCGACCCGTTCTGGGCAATCGTGATCACCGTGCTGGGCGCTGTCATCGCCCTCTTCGGCTACGACCTCATCCACCGGATGGAGCGCTACCTCGTCTATCTCACGATCATCGTGATGGCGCTCGTCAGCATTTCTGCCCTGGTGCACTTGCAGTTGCCGTCAGGCGCCTTCAACCTCGGCCAGTTCTCACCTCTCGCGTTCTTCGCCCAACTCGGCGTCGTCGCCGGTTACCAGATCTCGTGGGCGATCTACGTCTCGGACTACTCGCGCTACCTGCCCGCGAACACCCCCACCAGCCAGACGTTCCGATGGACATTCTGGGGCAGCGCGATCGGTGGAGCGTGGATCATGATCCTCGGCGCATACCTCGCCGCCGCAGTAAAGGATTTCAATGCCAGCGACCCGGTGGCGGCCATTGAGACGGTGTCCAACGATCTGTTCCCGGGATTTGGGACAATCGCCCTCATCGTGTTCGCTCTGGGACTCGTCGCGGTCATCGTGCTGAACACGTATGGAGGATCGCTGACGCTGATCTCTTCCATCGACAGCTTCAAGAAGGTGCGGCCGACGCTCGCGATCCGAATCATCACGGTCGCGATCACGGCAGCGATCTCCGGCGTCCTCGCGATCTTCATCGCCGGAAGCTTCGAGGAGTTCTTCGCCGGTTTCCTGTTCCTCGTGCTGTACTTCTTCATCCCCTGGACCGCGGTGAACCTGACCGACTACTTCATCGTTCGCCGGGGGCACTACGCCATCGCCGAGATCTTCAAGCCACGCGGGATCTACGGCCGTTGGGGATGGCAGGGCATCAGCGCATACCTGATCGCGTTCATCTGCATGACGCCGTTCTTCAATGTCGCAGGCTTCTACGAGGGCTTCATCTCCAAGGCGATGGGCGGCGTCGACATTTCGCTGTTCATCGGCCTGCCGATCGCGGCAGTTCTGTACTGGGTCTTCACGCGCCGATTGGATGTGGAGGCGGAGCGAGCGCTTGCCGCGGAGCAGGCCGCAGCACTCGAGCAACCGGACAACGAGCTCGAAGACCTTGCGGGCTCGATCGTCGATTGACGGTCCGAACGTATGACCAGAACGGGAGCACGGATCGACCCGCCGCGGTCCCCCTATGATTGCTGCGATGGCATGCATGGCGAGCGGAGGATGAAGTGAGACTCGCTCTCGCCCAGATCGACTCTGGCACCGACAAGCTGCGGAATCTCGAGCTCATCGCACATCGGGCGCGAGCCGCGAGCGACGCGGGTGCCGATCTCGTCGTGTTCCCCGAATTCTCCATGTATGAGAAGAAGGTCGTCGACTCGACCTTCTCGAATGCGGCCGAGCCGCTCGACGGCCCATTCGTCGACGGCCTTCGGGCACTCGCTGTCGATGGGGGTTTGACGATCGTCGCCGGTGTCGTCGAACAGGCTGAGGGCGACGAGAGACCGTTCAATACCCTGGTTGCGATCGGGCCGTCCGGCACCATTGACGCGCGCTACCGCAAGGTGCACCTCTTCGATTCGTTCGGATTCCGGGAATCGGACAGCATCAGACCCTCGGATACGCTCGAGCCGGTCGTCCTCGACGTCGACGGCGTCACTGTGGGACTCATGGCCTGTTACGACCTGCGTTTCCCCGAGTTGGCACGTGAGCTGGCGAATGCCGGCGCCGAGCTCATGCTCGCGTGTTCTTCCTGGGTCCCGGGCACCGGAAAGATCGACCAGTGGCGGGTTCTCGCTCAAGCCCGCGCGATCGAGAATGTCTGCTTCTTCGCCGGGGTTTCGCAGCTTCCACCGATCTCGATCGGCCACAGTCTTCTGGTGGACCCGATGGGTGGGGTGATCGGTTCGCTCGGCACGGAACCTAATGTCAAGACATTTGACGTCGATGCCAGCGTGGTCGCGACAGCGCGAGCAGTCAATACGGCTCTCGGTCAGCGCCGCTACTCCACGCGTCCCGCGCCGATGCTCCATTCCTTCTGACTCAGCACCGGAGACTGCTGTAGTCATTGACCGTGTCGGCAAGGGCCCCAAAATCTAGATTTCAATGCACCAAAAATGCCTCTGACCAAGGCATTTCGATCGTACGATATGGTGCCCCTGGAGGGACTCGAACCCCCAACCCTTTCCTTAGGACGGAACTGCTCTTCCATTGAGCTACAGAGGCTGACCACCCGAGTTTACCGGAGCGTTCGGGCGAGCACCGAGCATCCGCCCCTCACCCGCCATCGTCACGCATTCGCCCGACGGTACGTTTCGAGCGTCTCCGCGAGACAACGTGGCGCGCGACGCTCATGCGGCGATCGTAGTCGCAGCCGGCCGGACGCGGTTTCAACTTCCGCACCACCACGGCGCTACCAAGCTACATCCGCCGAGAGCCGCCACCCTCAGTCCCGCGATCAGTACCCAATAGATTGGCAACCGATCGCGACCGCGTGCCATCCTCTGGCAACCAATCGCCACAGTGGGCGACACGCTCGACCGCAGGCCCGAATGGTAGCCAAAACCCTGGCTACCAAGCGCTGACGAGCGTCAGCTTTCGACAACCAATCGTCCACACCGAGCACCCACCGCTGGCTCACGCAGCCGGCGCGAGATACCCTTCCCACTTCGGCTGCGCACTCTCCACACCGCGTACAACCCAGGAGACATCATGCGGCATCCGCGGGTCGGAGCGGAGGGACCACCCCATCTCCGACGGGGTGCGGTCGCTCTTGAGGTTGTTGCAGCGCAGGCAGCACGCGACCAGGTTCTCCCAGCTGTCGGCACCACCGCGCGACCGAGGCATCACATGGTCGATCGTGGTCGCGGTCTTGCCGCAGTAGCCGCAGCGATGTCCGTCACGTCGAAGAACACCACGACGACTGACGGGCACGGCGCGACCACGCGGGATGCGCACATAACGCGTCAACAGGATCACTGCCGGCCGCTCATAGCTGCCGGAAGTTCCCCACACCGGGTGGTCTTCGTCGATCTCGACGACCGTGGCCTTCTGATTCATGACGAGCACGAGAGCCCGTTTGAAGGACACGACGGCGAGCGGCTCATAGCCGGCATTGAGAACCAGTGTGCGCATATCAACCCTTTCTGAACCGGCTGGATGGCTTCCAGACGTTCGGCGGAACGACAGCGGTCGAAAAACGGGTGCAGACAAACAAAAAGGGCACTGTCACACGGACAGCGCCCATCGAAGCCACGGAATGGTGGCGGCAGGTTTGACTGCTGTGCCGGAGGTAGAAAAGGCCGCGCGCGTCCGCGGTGTGGACGCTGCACGACGTAACCATGTGGCACTCCCGGGATCTCTCACGGTGTCAGGGCATCAGGCTAACGCAGAATCGGCGCGCCACATATTCGAGGCGCGCCGATTCCGTGCTGTGAAACCCACTGTTCACACAGTGTTGCTAAGCCGTTCGGCTCCGCGTGAGAATGCGAAAGGGTCAGATTCCGAGCCGCACGACGTAATAGTCGGAGGTCCAGATGGGGCGGATCGAGATGGATCGACCGGTGTCGGGAGCATCCATGATGTTGCCGTTGCCTGCGTAGAACCCGATGTGACCGGGCATGACGATGAGGTCACCTGGCACAGCATC
This sequence comes from Leifsonia sp. McL0618, assembly GCF_049994905.1. Lineage (GTDB taxonomy): Bacteria > Actinomycetota > Actinomycetes > Actinomycetales > Microbacteriaceae > Diaminobutyricibacter. Next base: position 3,195,089 of record NZ_CP188258.1, read on the forward strand.
CTGAATCGAGATGGTCTTGCCGCGCGCAGCCTCACCGGAAACCGAGTGCGGGAGGGAGATGCCGAATTGCGCGTAGACGAACATCACGTAGCCGGAGCAGTCGAAACCGGCAGGAGTCGCCCCGCCGAACACGTAGGGCACGCCGATGTACTGCTTGGCGACGTTGAACACCTGGGCGAGGCTGAAGTTCGGGTACGGCGGATGCGCGAGAAATTGACTGACCGATGGGCCGGAATACGCCTGGCTGTACGCCGCGAACTGCACCGCCACCTTCGCACGCTCGGCTTCGGCCTTCTGGTTCGCGAGCTGCGCTTCGGTCGTCGCGCTGGCCGCGTCACGAGTGACGGCCGCCTGGGCGACGGTCTGCGAGACCTGGACGCTCTGCGGCTGCGCCTTCTTCATGCTTTCGATGGCAGACGACTTGAACTGAGCGCTCTCAGCGGTCTGCGGATTGAAAGCGTAGGCAGGGATGGCCATCGTTGCGATCAGGCCGGCCGCGAGCGTCATGACGGCGATGTTGATGACGCTGCCTTTGACGCGTTTGCGAGAGGCGGGCTTCTTCGTCGCCACAGCCGGAACGGCGACGGATGCACGGGGGATGGATGATCGGGCGGCGACAGTTCTGGCCTTGGCCGGCTGCGCTGCCGGGGCTGTCGCGCTCACCGAGCGGTCCTTCGATGTCGATTCCGACGCGCGCAGGGACCTGCGGGTGGCGAAATCGTTCGACGGGGTTGCGATGTGAGGGGTCGTCTGACCGGGTGCGGGGAGATTCTCTTCAGAATCGGGTGTACCTAATGGCGCCAAGGTATAAACCTCCTGCGCTCCGACAGCACTAGGTAGCTGCCCCGTCCTCAATGCTTATAGCTTCGGCTTCGCGGTAAAGGAGACGGGATGGGGGGTGGAGCGTCCTTTTCCGGGTCCAGCGGCCGGCTTCTGACCTGTGAACTCGTTCGACACTACGGGACCCTGCACGGTTTGTCACATCCCCCGAAGGGGTTTTTAACAAACTGGTAACAGTTATGAGGCGTCGGCGAAGATGTGCGCAGCCAGCTCGTTCGGCAATTCGAGACCGGCTTCGTAGCCGTCGATCTGCACGAGAACGTAGGAGCCCGCGGCAGAGAAAGTGCCGGTCGAGCCCGGAAAAACACCGGCCTGCTTAAGCTGGAGGAGAAGCTCTGGATCGACCTGCGCGGGCTCACCGAGGCGTCGGATACTGGCAGTCACCCCCGAGTTCTTGCCGTCGACCAGGTCGACGAGGTTCAGGAGGCCCTGGATCGAGCGGGGATCGGACACGTCGCCGAGCTCGTCGAGGCCGGGAATGGGGTTGCCGTACGGGGATTCCGTCGGGTGCCCCAGCATCGTGAGCAATTTTCGCTCGACCTGCTCGCTCATCACGTGCTCCCAGCGGCATGCCTCTTCGTGCACGTACTCCCACTCGAGTTCGATGACGTCGCTCAGGAGGCGTTCGGCGAGTCGATGCTTGCGCATGACGTGCACGGCTTTGCGGCGGCCGTCGCCGGTGAGTTCGAGGTGACGGTCGCCGGAGACGACGACCAGGCCATCCCGTTCCATGCGGCCGACGGTCTGCGAGACCGTGGGCCCGGAGTGCCCGAGACGCTCCGAAATGCGTGCGCGCAGCGGGATGATGTTGTCTTCTTCGAGTTCGAGGATGGTGCGGAGGTACATCTCCGTCGTATCAATCAGATCGGTCATCGCCGCCTCCACCTACGCGCCCGGCATCCGGGCTGAACAACGCTATAGAGCCTACTGTCTGGCCATGACAGCCTCGCTCCCCCTATGCACAAGTGCCAATAGACTCCCTTTATGCCGGATGTGACAATTCCTACTGAACTGCTGCCCGCCGACGGCCGATTCGGTGCCGGACCGTCCAAGGTCCGCCGGGAGCAGGTGGAATACCTCGCGGGCGCCGGCGCGGCCCTGCTGGGCACGTCGCACCGGCAGGCTCCGGTGAAGAATCTGGTCGGGCGCACCCGCACCGGCCTCGCCGATCTCTTCCGCATCCCCGACGGCTACGAGGTCGTGCTCGGCAACGGCGGCTCGACCGCTTTCTGGGATGCCGCCGCTTTCGGTCTGATCGAGAAGCGCAGCGAGAACCTGGTCTTCGGCGAGTTCAGCAGCAAGTTCGCGGCTGCGGCGAAGGCGCCGTGGCTCGAGGCACCGCACGTGATCGAGGCTCCTGCAGGCTCGCGTGCCGAAGCCGAACCCGTCGCCGGCATCGATGTCTACGCGTGGCCGCACAACGAGACGTCGACCGGCGTGATGGCTCCCATCCGTCGTGTGCAGGGCGACCCCGGTGCGCTCACCGTCATCGACGCGACCAGCGCAGCGGGCGGCGTCGATTTCGACGCGAACGAGACGGATGTGTACTACTTCGCACCACAGAAGAACTTCGCCTCAGACGGCGGCCTGTGGTTCGCCCTCTTCTCGCCGGCGGCGATCGAACGGGTCGAGCGCATCGCTGCGAGCGACCGCTACATCCCGGAATTCCTCAGCATCAAGAACGCGATCGACAACTCGCGCCTCAACCAGACCCTGAACACCCCGGCCATCGCGACGCTCCTGCTGCTGGAAAACCAGGTCGAGTGGATGAACGCGAACGGCGGCCTCGCCTGGTCGTCGGCGCGCACGGCCGAGTCGTCGGGTGCACTCTACGAGTGGGCCGAACGCGTGGACTATGCGACGCCGTTCGTCGCCGATCCGGACCACCGCTCGCAGGTGATCGTGACCATCGACTTCGACGACGCGATCGACGCAGCGGCGATCGCGAAGACCCTCCGCGCGAACGGCGTCGTCGACACCGAGCCGTACCGCAAACTCGGCCGCAACCAGCTGCGGGTCGCCACCTTCGCAGCGATCGAACCGGATGACGTCCGCGCCCTGATCTCATCGATCGAGTACGTCGTGGAACGTCTGGGCTGAACCGGATGCGCACCCGGCAGTGAGCGGACGATGAGACTCTGGCTGCGTGACAGCGAGCGCCGGCCAGACCCGGTGCCCGTGGCGACAGACGACCGCAAAGCCATCGCGACGGGCCTCGTGCTCTGGCTCGTCGCGCTGGTGCTAGTGCTGGTCTTCGCCGTTCCGCTCTCTGCCGCCAGCGACAGCTGGTGGCTCTGGACCGTCCTCATCGGACTCGGTCTCGGTGTCGTCGGCCTCGTCTACGTCAGCGTCAAGCGCCGCTGACTCCTCGGCCGCGAGGTCGAGGGTGACGTCGATGTCGGCGTCGTCTTCGTCTTGTTCGGGGTCGTCGAAGTCGATGTCGACACCATCGATGTCGCCGCTGTGGAGGACGGGCACGCCGGAATCGTCATCGTCATCGTCGTCATCGTCGTCGTCTTCGTCGAGGTCGTCGAGGTCGTCGTCGGATTCCTCGTCCTCGTCCTCGTCACCTGACGCCGCGTCGGCCGCCAGCGCCTCCTGTGAGGCCTGGTAGTCCGCAAGCCGCTCCGACCACGGAATCCAGTCAGGTGCGAGCAGGGATGCTTCGCCCGGCATGAGCTCCGTCTCGAGAACAGCGGGCTCGGCATCGCCGTCGAGACGCGAGATGGTCACCGACCAGCGCCAGCCGGGGTAACCGGCCAGCGCCGACTCGAAGAGAAGGGTGAGAACGTGCTCGCCCTCGACGATGTGGCCGACGACCGGCCCGACGGTCTCCGCCGGAGTGACGTCGAGCAGCGCAGCCCGCGCCAGGTCGACGGCCTCGAGAAGGGTCGCGTCGGCGACGGTCGCAGCGTCGTCGTCAGGCATCCAGGTCGTCCGCAACGCGGCGGAGCACAGCCGCGATCTTCGCGCCGTGCGCCTTGTCGGGGTACTTTCCGCGCTTGAGGTTCGACCCGATGCCGTCGAGGAGTTTGACGAGGTCTTCGACGATGATCGCCATGTCGTCAGCGGATTTGCGGCTCATCTTGACGAGGCTGGGCGGCGCATCCAGCACGCGCACCGACAGGGCCTGCGCACCGCGCTTGCCGTCGGCGATGCCGAACTCGAGCCGTGTGCCCGATTTGACCACCGTGCCGGCGGGCAAAGCCGAGGCGTGCAGGAAAACTTCCTGGCCGTCATCGGAGCTGATGAAGCCGAAGCCCTTCTCGTCGTCGTAGAACTTGACCTTGCCGGTTGGCATGGGAACCTCTTTCACATGGGGAATCTTGTGACCAACCTCAATTATCCTTGATTTCGTGACCCAACAGACCCCGCCGGCTCCCAGCCGGCTCCAGCGCACCCTTGCGTTCATCATCGCCGCCCTCTTCATCCTGTCTGTGCTCGCCATCATCGCGATCATCGCGGGCACGGCATTCGGTGCGTTCGCAGCCCAGGGCTCGGGGAGCGGGATCTGGCCGACGGTGTTCTTCATCCCGCTGATCGGCCTGCCGATCGCCTTCGTTCTGCTCATCGTTGTGCTCATCGACAATTTCAGGCAGAGGAGCCGCGCGAATCGCAATTCGCAGCGCTGAACCGGGCCGAGCTGACATGCACACGGGCATGGCGCGCCGATGACCAGCACACTCGTCCTGGCTGAGCGGCTGCGCGCCCTCGACGATGTCACTCTCGCAACCGCCGTCGCGGCCCGCGGGGTTCCCCGCTACGGCGTCGACGACTTCTTCGACCTTGCCGACGCATTGCTCGATCGCGATTCGGTGCAGCGGGCGCTCGCGACTTTCGACCGGCCGACGCTCGCCGTGCTCGCGGTGCTCGCGACATCCGGTGCCCCTGCAAGCGCGCAGCGCGTCGCAGACCTGCTCGCAGCGTCCGGCTCGATCCCTTCGCAGGAACCGGATGCGGTGGCCGCCCGCCTCGAGGCGACGGCTTCGCTGCTGCTCACCTTTCACCACGGCGACGCGTACATCGTCTACGACGCCGTCCGGCAGCAGCTCGAGTCCTGGCCGGAGACGGGACTTCCCTCACCCGAGCAGCTGGTCTGCGCCCCGCCGCCTCCTGCGCTCGCTCCGGTGCCCGACACCGAGCAGCGGTTCAGCGACCGACTCGCCGCCGAGCGGGCTTTCCTGGCCGTGTCGACCGTGACCGAACTGGTGTCGGAGCTTCAGCGGGAGGGTGCCCGCGAGCTGCAGAAGGGCGGCCTCGCCCTCCCCGCGGCGAAGCGTGTCGCCATGGCGCTCACCATCGACGTCACCGATGTGCCGACCGTCGTGTCGATCGCGGCACGGGCCGGGCTGATCGCGATCGAGCATGCGACCTGGCTGCCGACAGACGCAGGCGTCGAGTGGCAGCAGGAGCCGACCGCGAACCGGTGGCGCGTTCTCGCCGGCGCCTGGCGCGACGCCCTTCCCGCCGACCTGCGCGGCGTACTCGCCGACCGTGCACACGCCGTGTGGGGCGACCGGCTGCATGAGTTCGTCGGCTGGGCGTATCCGGCTGCTGGAGCGGCGATGCAGGCCAGGGTGACCGCGTACACCCGCGACGCGGAGTGGCTCGGCATCACGGCACGCCAGACGCCGAGCACCGCAGGAACACTCCTGCTGGAGTCTGGCCCGGCCGAAGCCGCAGGCACGATCGCTTCGCTGTTCCCTCCCGAGGTCGACCATGTGTACCTGCAGCACGACCTCTCGATCGTCTCCCCCGGCCCGCTCACCCCGGCGGTCGATGCGCGCCTGCGCACGCTCGCCGACGTCGAAAGCCGGGCCCTCGCATCCACCTACCGCGTCTCAGCAGCGAGCCTGGGTCGAGCGATCGCCGCGGGCGAGACGGCGCAGACGATCCATGAGTTCCTCGCGCAGATCTCTCTCACCGGCGTGCCGCAGCCGCTCGACTACCTGATCTCCGACGCCGCGGAACGCTACGGCAGGGTCCGGGTGGGAGACCTGGATGCGGTTCGCGCTGCGCGGGCATCGGATGCACTGGGCGACGATCGCGAAACGGGAGCGCACACGGTCGTGACCTCCGACGACGCCGAGTTGCTCACGACGATCGTCGTCGACCAGGCGCTGCGCCCGATCGCCCTCCAGCGCACCGGGCCGACGCGCCTGGTGAGCCGGTTCCCGCGAGACGTCGTCTTCTGGGCGCTCAGCGACGCCCGCTACCCGGTCGCCGCCGAAGACCCGGACGGAACGATCGTCGGGCTCCAGCGGCACCGTGTGGCGCAGACTACTCCCCTGCCCGCCCCGAACCCGGCTGCTGCGCTCGTCGAGCGCCTGCGGGCCGCAGAGAAGGCGGAAGGCCCGGACACCGGCGCGCAGTGGCTCGCACGACAGCTCGACATCGCCATCCGCAGCAAAGCCACCGTCACGGTGAGCGTCGCGATGCCCGACGGGCAGGTCGTCGACTACCTGCTCGAACCGACAGGGCTCGGGGGCGGTCGGCTCAGGGGCCGGGATCGCAAGGCCGACATCGAGCGCACGCTCCCGCTCTCCAGCATCCAGGGACTGAACGCCGTCGAGGCGCCGGACACCGGGACCGAGGGCGGCGAGGCGTAGACTCAACGGTTATGTCCGACGGCCCCCTGATCGTTCAAAGCGACCGCACCGTTCTGCTCGAGGTCGCGCATCCGGCCGCTGAAGATGCGCGCCACGACCTGGCGATCTTCGCCGAACTCGAGCGCGCGCCAGAGCACATCCACACCTACCGGATCACCCGGCTCGGCCTCTGGAACGCGCGGGCCGCTGGGCACACCGCGGCAGACATGCTCGCCACGCTCGAGCGGTACTCCAAGTTCCCGATCCCGCAGACGGTCTCCGTCGACATGGGCGAGACCGTCGCACGGTACGGCCGGCTCGTCATCGACCGGGCAGAAGACGGGACTCTGGTGCTGCGGTCGACAGACCTCGCCGTGCTCACCGAGATCGCCGGCGCGAAACGCGTCAGCCCACTCCTGCTCGAACGCCTCGACGACGAGACGTTCGTCGTCGCCGCGTGGGCCAGGGGTCAGCTCAAACAGGAGCTCGTGAAGCTCGGATGGCCGGCCGAAGACCTCGCCGGCTACACGCCTGGCACGCCGCATCCCATCGAGCTGGTCGAAGAGGGCTGGCACCTGCGGGACTACCAGAACAAGGCGGTCGCGAGCTTCTTCGACGGTGGGTCCGGTGTCGTGGTGCTGCCCTGCGGTGCGGGCAAGACCCTGGTCGGCGCCGGAGCGATGGCGACCTCGAAGACGACCACCCTCATCCTCGTCACCAACACCGTTTCGGCCCGCCAGTGGCGCGACGAGCTGCTGCGGCGCACGACGCTGACGGCCGCGGAGATCGGCGAATACTCCGGACAGGTCAAAGAGGTGCGCCCGGTCACGATCGCGACGTACCAGATCCTCACCGCGAAGCGGAAAGGCGAATACGCTCACCTCGCACTCCTCGACGCGCTCGACTGGGGCCTCGTCGTCTACGACGAAGTGCACCTGCTTCCCGCTCCCGTGTTCAAGCTGACGGCCGAGCTCCAGGCACGCCGGCGGCTCGGTCTCACTGCTACCCTGGTGCGCGAAGACGGCCGCGAGGGCGACGTCTTCAGCCTCATCGGCCCGAAGCGCTTCGACGCCCCCTGGAAGGAGATCGAGGCGCAGGGCTTCATCTCGCCGGCGTCCTGCTTCGAGGTGCGCATCGACCTGCCGCAGTCCGACCGGCTCTCCTACGCGGCCGCAGCAGACGAAGAGCGTTACCGGCTCGCCGCGACCGCACCGGCGAAACTGGATGTCGTGCGCCGCCTGGTCGCGCGTCATGCCGGCGAGCGCATCCTCGTCATCGGCCAGTACCTCGACCAGATCGACGAGCTGGCCGACGCCCTCTCCGCCCCCAAGCTCACCGGCGCGACGCCCGTCGACGAGCGGGAGCGTCTGTACCAGGAGTTCCGGGTGGGCACGACGCCCGTACTCGTCGTCAGCAAGGTGGCGAACTTCTCGGTCGACCTGCCAGAGGCGACGGTCGCGATCCAGGTCTCCGGATCGTTCGGCTCGCGCCAGGAGGAGGCACAGCGGCTTGGCCGACTGCTCCGCCCGAAGGAGTCCGGCCTCTCCGCCAACTTCTACACCCTCGTCGCCCGCGACACGGTCGACCAGGACTTCGCCCAGAACCGCCAGCGCTTCCTGGCGGAGCAGGGATACAGCTACACGATCCTCGACGCGCACTCGCTGGCGGCCTGACCGCCGGGCGGACGCGGTTCAGCCCCGCAGGTACCGCAACAGCAGCGTGTCGCCCGCAACGAGCACGTGGGCCAGCATCAGGCCGACCGGCACGATCGGCGACTCACCCGACGCGATGCGGGTTGCAACACCCGCCTCGAGCCGCGGGCTGACCGTCAGGCACAGCTCGTCGAGCACGGATGCGGCCACCAGGTCGCCGAACAGGTGGGGGCCGCCTTCGCAGTGGATGCGGCCGAGCCCGCGTTCCATGAGCGCCTGTACCAGCACATCCGGCTGCACGCGCTCGCGCCCGCAGATGACGACGTCGGCCACGGTCTCGAGGGCGGCTCGCGTGGTGCTGCGGGAGAGTTCGGTGGTCAGGATGATCGGCCGCACGGGCGCGTCGGCGAAGATCGCACTCGCAGGGTCGAGATCGAGGCTGGCCGACACGATGGCGAAAACCGGATGCGGCGCCAAGCCGGCCGATGTGCGCGCACGCTCTGTCGCCTCATCGACCCGCATCGCGCCGTAGCCTTCCGCCCGAACGGTGCCCGCACCGACCACGACGACGTCGCACAGCCGACGCAGGATGCCGAACACGCGCTGGTCAGCGCCGTCGGAGAGGCCGGCGGAGAGCCCCTGGTGGGTCGCCGCCCCGTCCACACTCGACACGAAGTTGACGCGCACCCACGGCTCCGACCCGACGTTCTCGCTGTAAAGTCGCGCGATCTCGTCGTCGCTGAGGCCCTCCGGCGCCGGCAACGGGTAGGCGAGCACGATCGGGGTCTCACTCATTGGCGTCTCCCATGTTGTGTCGCAGTCCCTGCGGCGTCCACAGGCCGAGGATGGCCTCGGTCATCCTCGCCGCTGCGACGGACGCGGCGACGTTGTGCATCCGGATGATGCGCGCACCGTTCATGATCGAGACGACAGCGGCCGCGATCGAGCCTTCGAGTCTCGCTGTGCGGTCCGCCTGAATGGTCTCCCCGATGAAGTCCTTGTTCGAGACGGCGGCGAGCGTCGGGTAGCCGAGGTCGGCGATCTCCGACAGCCTGCGCGTGAGCTCCAGCGACTGGAGCGTGTTCTTGTTGAGGTCGTGGCCGGGATCGACGACGATGCGCTCCTCCGGAACGCCGGCAGCGATCGCGCGTTCGACGCGCTCGGACAGGAACCGGGCGATGTCTGTGGCGATGTCGTCGTAGACCGGCTTCGGATACTGCGTGCGCGGGGCAGCGAGGCTGTGCGTGATGACGAGGGTTGCCTCGCTGTCCGCGACGATGTCGAGCAGTGTCGGGTCGGAAAGCCCCGTCGTATCGTTGACGACCGTGGCACCGGCGCGGATGGCCGACCGGGCGACCTCGGCATGGAACGTGTCGACCGAGATGACGACATCCGATCCCGCTCGCAGTTCCGCGACGACCGGCACGACGCGACCAGCCTCCTCGTCGACCGGAATGGGCGCCCCCGGGGCGAACGGAGCGCCACCGATGTCGACCCAGTCGGCTCCGTCGTCGACAGCGGCGAACGCGGCGGAGACTGCAGCGTCGAGCGCGAAGGTGCGTCCCTTGTCGTAGAACGAGTCCGGCGTGCGATTCACGACCGCCATCACCGCGACCTGCGCGGCGAAGTCGAACGTGCGCGCGCCGATCCGGCGGACAGGGATGCGCAGCGGCGGCAGGTAGGGCTCGCGCGCACCCGTTGCTGCCGCGGCGATGCCATCAGAGAGCGTCAAGGGGTACATCCTCATCCATCAGCCGGGCACGGTCGACCTGCGCGCCCGACCGGATCAGTCGCTGCACCTGGTCGTTGACGTCCCACACGTTCACATTCATTCCCGCGACGACCCGGCCGTCGCGCACCCAGAAGGAGATGAACTCAAGCGAAGCGGGGTCGCCCCGAAAGACGATGTCGGCACCGCGCGCGAGCGGCGCGTAGCCCGAGTACTCCATGCCCAGATCGTATTGGTCGGTGTAGAAGTACGGGATGTCGTCGTACTCGGCGTTTTCGCCCATCATCGCCCCGGCGGCCACCCTGCCACCGGCGATGGCGTTGGCCCAGTGCTCATTGCGCAGGTGCTGCCCGATCGCCGGCAGGAACGGGTCGGCGACGTCGCCGGCCGCATACACGTCTTCGGCGCTCGTCGCCATCGCCGAGGTGGTGGTGATGCCGTTGCCGATCGGGAGGCCGGCCTGCTCAGCCAGGCGGACGTTCGGCGACGCGCCGATCCCGGCGACGACCACGTCTGCTTCGAGCCGCTCACCCGCATCCGTCGTCACCTCCTCCACCGTGCCGGCCGTACCGCGGAGTTCTGCCACCGCGCTCTTCAGCCGGAACCCGACGCCGTGGTCTCGGTGCAGCCGCTCGAAGACCGAGCCCAGTTCGTCGCCGAGCACACCCTGCAGCGGGACGGCGCTGTGCCCGACGACCGTCACCTCGTTGCCGTAGAGCCGCGCTGCAGCCGCGACCTCGAGCCCGATCCACCCGGAGCCGGCGATCACGATGCGCCTGCCACCGCCGGAGAGCTCGGCGCGCAGCACGTCGCTGTCGTCGAGCGTGCGCAGGGTATGCACGCCGTCGAGGTCGGAACCGGGCACGGTGAGTCGACGGGGGCTCGCACCCGTCGCGATCAGCAGGCGCTCGTACCCGAGGCGGGCGCCATCTTCGAGGACCGCCTCATGGGAGCCGGGGTCGATCGAGGCGACCGTCGTGTCGAGCACGAGCTCGACCGCGTTGTCCGCGTACCACTGCGCGGGGTGCACGAACACTTCGTCACGTTCGCCGCCGTTCAGGTACTCCTTCGACAACGGCGGGCGGATGTACGGATCGTGCGCTTCGGCGCCGACGATGACGATGCGTCCGTCATAGCCGCGCTCGCGCAGCGTGGTCGCGGCCGTCGCACCCGCGAGGCCTCCTCCGACGATGACTGTGGTGCGCTCCGTCATGGGTGATTCCTTCCGTCGCTGCCTGTGCCGAAGCTATGGTCACGCGGTGCCTGCGTCAAGGCTGCCGATCAGACTCGCGGATGTTTCGCGGACCGCACGCGGGTCGTTCGCACGCCATTCGCACGCCGCTCGCACGCCGCTCGCACGCCGGTCACACGCCCGCCACCGAGCGCACACCGCGCCCTCACAGCCAAGTCTCAGTCAACGCGCAGATACTAGTTCCCATGAACGCCGGACCACGCATTCTCATCGTCGACGACGAGCCCAACATCCGCGATCTCCTCACCACCAGCCTCCGCTTCGCCGGTTTCGCCGTGCGCGCTGTGGGCAACGGGGCGCAGGCCATCTCCGCGGTCCTCGAAGAGGAACCCGACCTCATCATCCTCGACGTCATGCTGCCCGACATGAACGGTTTCGGCGTCACCAAGCGCCTGCGCGGTGCCGGCTACACGGCACCGATCCTGTTCCTGACGGCGAAAGACGACACCGAAGACAAGATCACCGGCCTGACCGTCGGCGGCGACGACTACGTCACCAAACCCTTCAGCCTCGACGAGATCGTGGCGCGCATCAAGGCGATCCTGCGCCGCACCATGCAGGCCGACGAAGACGCCGTCATCCGCGCGGGTGAGCTCACGATGGACCAGGACACGCACGAGGTCTTCGTCGGCGACACCGGCATCGAGCTCAGCCCCACCGAGTTCAAGCTGCTGCGCTACCTGATGCTCAACCCGAACCGGGTGCTCAGCAAGGCGCAGATCCTCGACCACGTCTGGGAGTACGACTTCAACGGCGACGCCGGCATCGTCGAGTCCTACATCTCGTACCTGCGGCGCAAGGTCGACGCCCACTCGAGCGAACCGCTCATCCAGACCAAGCGCGGCTTCGGCTACATGCTCAAAGCGGCAAAGGTCTAGTCGTCATACACTGTTGGCCCAGCTTCGCTGCATAAACTGGCGGCCTCATGCACGAATCACTCCTGGATCGCTGGAACGCAATCTCGCTACGTACCAAGATCACGGGCGTGACCGTCCTGATGCTGACGCTCGGGCTGCTCGTTTCGGGCATCGGCACGATGGCGATGCTCAAGCCCGTATTGCTGACGCAGCTCGACGCGCAACTCAACGCCGCCTCGCAGCCGAACAACCTGAACTCCTACCTGGCGTCACGCACCGGCAGCAGTGACAAGATCGCGTCAGACGGCAGCGCTTCCGACTACTTCGTCGCGCTCTACAACGCCGATGGCGACCTGATCGACTACAACTGGAAGAACGAGCCCTCAGCGGAACGCCCGGTCGTCCCGGCCAAGGTCGACCTGACCAAGGGCCGCTCGATGAGCCAGGACGGTTTCTACCTCAACAGTCGCGACAAGCACACGCTCTACCGTGCGAGTGCCACGCTCGTGACCTTCACGTCCCCGGCCGGCGCGTACGGCACGGCGATCGTTGCGGCATCCACGCACCAGATCGACACGATCATGGCCAGCTACCTGGCGATCTTCCTGGGCTTCGGAGTCATCGTGGTCATCGTCGGCGCCGGGCTCACGCGGATGCTCGTCACGACGACGTTCGCACCATTGCGCGAGGTCGAACAGACGGCCGCCGCCATCGCTGACGGCGACTTCAGCCAGCGCCTCGGCGGCGCCACCCCCAACACCGAGGTCGGACGCCTCAATCGTTCCCTCAACACGATGCTCAACCGCATCGACAGAGCCTTCACCGACCGCGCCCGCACCATCGAGCAGATGCGCCGCTTCGTCGGGGATGCCAGCCACGAGCTGCGCACGCCGCTCGTCTCCGTGCGCGGATATGCCGAGCTCTACCGCATGGGCGCACTCCAGTCGCCCGAAGAGGTCGCACAGGCGATGGACCGCATCGAGAAAGAGGCGATCCGCATGGGCGGTCTCGTCGAAGACCTCCTCGAACTCGCCCGCCTCGACGAGACGAAGCCGCTCGACCTGAAGCCCGTCGACCTCGTGCCGATCGCACGCGATGCCGCTCTTGACGCGATGGCCTCGTCGCCCGGACGCGTGGTCACGGTGCTCACACCCGAGCCGATCCTGGCCCGTGCCGAAGCGGAGCCCGCGTCGGTCGACACCGCGACGGCACCGATGGCGCGGGTGCAGGCGAACGCATCCACGGCGACCGGCCCGATCTCCTTCGCCGGCGCGACCCTCGCCCGACTGCGAAGCCGGCGGCCCCGTCGCACGAATACGGGTTCGACCGTTGTCATCACGGAACCGGTCATGTCACTGCCTGCCGTGCCTCCCAGCGATCCCGCGATCGTTTTCGCCGAAGAGAACAAGATCCGTCAGGTCGTCACCAACCTCATGGGCAACGCGATGCGCTTCACGCAGAACGACAGCCCGATCGAGATCCTCGTGCAGGTCAACCACCAGACCGACCGGGCGATCCTCGAGGTCATCGACCACGGTGAGGGCATCCCGCCGCAGATTCGCGAGAAGATCTTCCAGCGTTTCTGGCGCGCCGACACCTCCCGCGCCCGCGAGACCGGTGGAAGCGGTCTGGGTCTCGCGATCGTGTCGTCGATCGTCGCAGCCCACAACGGCACCGTCGAGGTCGTCGAGACCGAGGGCGGCGGGGCGACATTCCGTGTCGCACTCCCCCTTGCGGGCTCGCCGAGCGCGCCCCAGCCGATCACCCCGACTGCCTGACCGCGAGCCCGTCGAGCACAGGAAAAAGCACCTCAATTCGCGAGAATGAGGTGCTTTTTCCTGTGCCCGACCTCAGCGATGGGCGAGCACCCAGTTCGTGAATGCGACGGAGCCGGAGGCGGCGCCGGCGGTGGTCATGGGGGCCGATACCGAGAGCCAGTCGTCGCCCGACATCACATCGACGGACGTCGTCGCCCATTCGACGCCCGGGATCGTCCGCTGGATCGCGTGAGCGGTGTTCCCACCCGATTCGAGCGTCAACTCGGTCACCTCGGCACCCTGCGTGGCAAGTAGGTCTCGATAGTGGTCGAAGGCGGCCGTTCCACCGGGGATGACGGTCAGGCTGACGAGCACACCGCCGCTCCCGTCGTGGCTCGGGTGATAGGGGCAGTACTCCGCACCAGGCACGAGACCGACGGCGGCCTCGATGCGAAACATGTTCTCCGGCGCGCGGAACGAGGCTTGCGGCACGCCGAAGCTCGCCGCCGCCGCGGCCCCGTACTCATCCGCCATGCAGGCCGGATGCGGCGCATCGGGAACAACGCCCGTCGCCGCACCGGCTATCGGGGCGAGCACATCGACAGCGTGTTGCATCAGCGCGTGGAATTCGCTCTCACTGATCGAAGGACGCGTCGGTGAACTGGCCTCCCCAGCGACCCAGACGTTGCCGACGAGGATGTTGGTGTGGCAGTAGTTCTGGGCGCAGTCGCCACCACGGGAGGGATAGCTGCCGTAATCCGCTCCGGGAGTGGACGTCGACGGGTACCATTCGGCGAGCTTCGCCCAGGCCCCGTCGGAATTCGGCAGCACGTCGATCGTCACCGAAGCGCCGTGCTTCTCGACATCGGCTGCTTCGGGGGTCCCCCACAGGCACGAGCCTCCGCCGGCCGCTTCAAGCTGCGAGAAGGTTCTGCCGATATCGCTGACCGCCCGCACCCCGGCGTCGATCGCCCCTGCGTCGACGCCCAGAAGCGCGGACACGGCGTCGTTCGACGCCAGTGAGGCACAGTCGAACGCAAGACCCTTCCTCGGCGTCGGAGTCGGGTCGGCCGCCGATGTGCCCGTCGCGCTGGGCTCCTGAGCGTCCCCGGCCGCGCATCCGCTCAGCACCACGACGACCAGCGCCGCCCCCGCAAGCGCCGCAAGATATGCCTGTCTCCACATACGTTCCCCCCGGGACTCAGTGGCGACACTCTACCAACCACGAAGAGGCCGTCGAGCCCAGGAAAAGTCACCCTATTGCAACGAATTGGGGTGACTTTCCCTGTGCCCGACGGTGGGCGAAACGAAAGAGGGCGCCTCCCGAAGGAGACGCCCTCTTGTGACAACCTCTGGCTTAGAAGTCCATGCCACCGGTCGGGTCGCCGACCGGAGCCTGGTTCTTCTCCGGCTTGTCGGCGACGACGGCCTCGGTGGTGAGGAACAGGCCCGCGATCGACGCTGCGTTCTGCAGCGCGGAGCGGGTGACCTTCACCGGGTCGTTGATGCCGGCAGCGAGCATGTCCACGTACTCGCCGGTCGCGGCGTTGAGGCCGTGTCCGACGGGCAGGTTGCGGACCTTCTCGACGACCACGCCGGGCTCGAGGCCCGCGTTGATCGCGATCTGCTTGAGCGGAGCCTCGATGGCGACACGAACGATGTTCGCACCGGTCGCCTCGTCGCCGGTCAGCTCGAGCTTCGCGAAGGCGTTCTTGCCGGCCTGGATGAGTGCGACGCCACCACCGGCGACGATGCCCTCTTCGACCGCTGCCTTGGCGTTGCGCACGGCGTCTTCGATGCGGTGCTTGCGCTCCTTCAGCTCGACCTCGGTCGCGGCACCCGCCTTGATGACGGCGACGCCGCCGGCGAGCTTCGCGAGGCGCTCCTGGAGCTTCTCACGGTCGTAGTCGCTGTCGGTGTTCTCGATCTCGTTGCGGATCTGGGCGACGCGGCCCGCGATCTGCTCGGGGTCTCCGGCACCTTCGACGATGGTCGTCTCGTCCTTGGTGATGACGACCTTGCGAGCCTGGCCGAGCAGGTCGAGGGTGACGTTCTCGAGCTTGAGGCCGACCTCTTCGGAGATGACCTGGCCACCGGTCAGGATCGCGATGTCCTGCAGCATTGCCTTGCGGCGGTCGCCGAAGCCCGGCGCCTTCACGGCGACAGACTTGAAGATGCCGCGGATCTTGTTCACGACGAGCGTGGCCAGGGCCTCGCCGTCGACGTCCTCAGCGATGATGAGGAGCTGCTTGCCTGCCTGGATCACCTTGTCGACGACCGGAAGAAGGTCCTTGATGTTCGAGATCTTCTGGTTGGCGATCAGGATGTACGGGTCTTCGAACACGGCCTCCTGACGGTCGGGGTCGGTGACGAAGTACTGCGACAGGAAGCCCTTGTCGAAACGCATGCCCTCGGTCAGCTCGAGCTCGGTGCCGAACGTGTTCGACTCCTCGACGGTGACGACGCCCTCTTTGCCGACCTTGTCGATCGCCTCGGCGATGATCTCACCGATGGTGGTGTCGCCGGCGGAGATCGACGCGGTCGCTGCGATCTCTTCTTTGGTCTCGACCTCTTTGGCGGAGGCGATGAGCTCGGCGGTGACGGCCGCGACGGCCTTCTCGATGCCGCGCTTCAGGGTGATGGGGTCCGCACCGGCGGCCACGTTGCGGAGGCCTTCCTTGACGAGCGCCTGAGCGAGGACGGTGGCCGTGGTGGTGCCGTCACCTGCGACGTCGTCGGTCTTCTTCGCGACCTCCTTGACGAGCTCGGCACCGATCTTCTCGTACGGGTCGTCGAGTTCGATCTCCTTGGCGATGGAGACACCATCGTTGGTGATCGTGGGAGCGCCCCACTTCTTCTCGAGTACGACGTTGCGACCGCGCGGGCCAAGCGTCACCTTGACGGTGTCGGCCAGAATGTTCAGGCCACGCTCGAGGCCGCGGCGCGCGTCCTCGTTGAAAGCAATGATCTTTGCCATGGTTGTTTTTCGTCCCTCCCGGACGTCTGCGAAAGATACGGAACTTCCGGGCGAATGCCCGTGTTCATTGTTAGCACTCGAACGCGTCGAGTGCTAGAACGATTCTGGCACTCGGATGCCGCGAGTGCAAGTGAACGCGAATAGCGCCGGACGCGAACGAACGCCGCCCGGATACCCGGACGGCGTTCGAATCAGTAGTCGTGCTGTGCTACGCCAGACGCACCGCCTCGGCCTGGGGGCCTTTGTTGCCGGTACCGACCTCGAATACGACCTGCTGGCCCTCTTCGAGAACCTTGTAGCCGCTCATGTCGATTGCGGAGTAGTGAACGAAAACGTCCTGTCCCCCACCATCCACGGTGATGAAGCCGTAGCCCTTTTCAGCGTTGAACCACTTCACGGTTCCGTTCGCCATCTATTACTCCCATTGCTGTGTTTCGTCCACGCGTAGCACATTCACCAGCGCGTTGAAACCAGATACTAATGCTTTCAACCGCCGCAATGAATGCTGATCCCGGCAATAGGGCGTGAAATTACGTGAATGGGGCGTGAATTAAACACGCCGGAAACATCGACGAGCGGAATCCCCGGTGAGAACGGCTATTGCCCCGGAGCCTTGTAGTCGCTCCCGACGACGACCGTCAGGTCGGCCCCGGTCTCGACGAAGTCCTGTGTCAGCATCACCGTGGCACCGGGCAGCGACTGCGCGACACCGAGGGCCGCACCCTCGTACTTCGGGTTCGAGTAGTAGACGATCGTGCTGGTGATGTTGCTCTGGCTCGCGTTCGCGCGCGACTGGACCTTCCATCCCTTCGCGACGAGTGCGTCGCCGACCTGGTTCGCCAGGCCTGCGGTCGTCGTGCCGTTCAGCACTGTGACGTTCAGGCTGGGGTCGACGGTCGGGACCACCGTCGGCGTTGGGGTCGGAGTGATGGTCGGCGTCGGGGTGCCGCTGCCGGGAGACCCGTTGAACGCGATGCTGCCGTTGATGAGGTAGAGCCCGAACACGCCGACGCCGATCAGGAGGAGGGTGGCGACCGCCGCCCACGCGAATCCGATCCAGCCGCGACCCTTCTGGTGGGGAGCTCGGTGTGCGCCGACACGCTGGATGTCGTCGGGGATCGCGTCGAAGCGGTCCTTCGGGAATTTCTCTGCCATCGGTTCGGTGGGGGTCCTCAGTCGTGGGGCGTGAGCGTTCGTGCGCTCCGCGCGGCCGTTCGTGCGTCGCGCAGGCGTTGCAGCCTCTTGACGAGCATAGGGTCGTGGGCGAGCGCGGCCGGCGAATCGATCAGGGCGCCGAGCAGCTGATAGTACCGCGCCGCCGACAGTCCGAAGTCCTGGCGGATCGCTTTCTCTTTCGTGCCCGCATGCCGCCACCACTGCCGTTCGAAGGCCAGGATCGCCTCGTCGCGTTCAGTGAGCTCCTCCGGAACCGTGTCCGCCATCGCTCACCTCTTTCGCCTGACCCCTGATGTGCGCTTCATACTATTTGGGCGTGTCTGAGTGTTCGCCCAAGCGGGCGGGCAGGTCGCGGGATGGCGTTTAGGGTTGGATCTGAGATCTCTCAGGCCAACCCACCCACGGAAAGGACGCCGCGCCATGGAGTACAACGTCACGAAGAGCGACGACGAATGGCGCACCGAGCTCAGCCCCGACCAGTTCGCGGTGCTGCGCGAGGCCGCGACCGAGCGCCCGTGGACGGGCGAACTGCTCGACGAGGAGCGCGCCGGCCTGTACACCTGTGCCGCCTGTGGCGCCGAACTCTTCAAGAGCGGAACGAAGTTCGACTCCGGCTGCGGTTGGCCGAGCTTCTACGAATCGGTTCGCCCGGAGGCCGTCGAGCTGATCGAGGACCGCAGCCTGGGAGTGGTCCGCACCGAGGTCCGCTGCGCGAGCTGCGGCTCGCATCTCGGTCACGTGTTCGACGATGGTTTCGGTACGCCGACGGGCGACCGTTACTGCATGAACTCCCTCTCGCTCACCTTTTCGCCGGCAGAGTAACCGGGTGACGTCCTTTCTCGAGGCTGTCGCGAGCCGGCGCTCGTACTCGCGCGTCACCGATGAGGCCCCGACACACGACGCGCTGCTTCCCCTCGTCGCCGCTGCGGGCCGCGTCGCCGACCACAGCTCGCTGCGCCCGTGGCGGGTGATCGAGTTGCGCGGCGACGCCCGCAACCGGCTGGGTGCGGCGTTCGTCAAGGATGCCGGTGCACACGGCCCCGACGCCGAAAAGCTCGCAGGGAAGCCGCTGCGTGCACCCCTGCTGCTGGCGATCGTCTCGGTGCGGCACCGGAGCGACAAGGTCCCCGGCTGGGAGCAGGACGCCGTCGCCGCGGGTGTCGCCCATACGCTGAGCCTGCTGCTGCACGAGGCGGGCTGGGGCGTCTTCTGGCGCACAGGCGCCCATACGCGTTCGAAGGCCGTGCACAAAGCTCACGGCCTGGCCCGGAACGAGCGCCTGCTCGGCTGGCTCTACGTCGGCGGCGTCCCGGAGGACTCACGCGAGGGCCACCGCCCGTCGATCGATGCGGAGCGCTACCTCACCGCGCTGGGCTGACGCCAGCGGATGCTCGCGACGGCGACGGCGACGAGCGCGAGGAGCGTTCCCGCGACGGTCGTCCAGGCGATCGGATGCGCGGAACTCGGCAGCACCAGGTCGAGCGCGAGCGCGGTCAGCAGCTGGCCGGCAACGGTTGCGAGGCCGAGGATGAGCACGCCGGTGATGCGCACGAGAAGGGATGACCCCGCGATGAACACGCACCCGATCGCGCCACCGAGGTACAGCCACCACTCGGTCGGGAGACTGGACGGCCAGCCCACGATCGACGAGTGCACCACCGTGGCGATGACGAGAACGGTGGTGCCGACCACGAAGTTGATGAACGTCGCGCTGAGCGCGCTCGATGCGACGACGCGCACCTGACCGTTCACGGCCTGCTGCCACCCCATCCCGAGCCCGGCGAGCAGCGGGAGCACCAGCATCCACAGGGGGACGCTGTGCGTGAGCTGCGCCGACACCGCCCAGGTGACCGCGATGAGGGCGAGCACGGCGCCGGTGACACGGGAGGGCGTGAGGGCCCGCCGACCGCCGGGCCCGAGCCCGATGCGGTCGAGCACGAGGCCGCTGACCGTCTGGCCCGCGACGATCGCGACGGTGAAGAGCGCTACGCCGAGCACGGCAGCGGTGAGTCCCTGCGAGAGCACGAGGAATGCCCCGGCGCTCCCGCCCAGCACGTACCACCAAGGCAGCGAGCGCGCACGCAGAGCACTGGCGACGCGACCGAGCCCACGCCGGCCCGACGGTGCGATGGCGAGCGCGACGAAGAGGATCAGGAGGCCTGAGCCGAACGAGATGGTCGCTGCGACGAAACCGTCGCCGAGCTGCTGGCCGAGCTCACCGTTGATACGGGACTGGACCGCCACACCCGCGCCGCAGATGAGCGCGAAGACGATGGCGAGCCACACGGGGACCGGCGTACGGCGGCGGGTCTCCTGGTCGTCGGGCACCACTCCAGCCTATTGTCCGGGTCAGGGCGCCGGCGCGTCACCGTCCGACGGCTCGGGCTCCGGTAGCCACGGAATGGTCTCTTCGGGCGCCACGAGTTTCTCTTCGCTCAGGTCGTAGTCGTCCGCCGACGCGTCGTCGTTCTTTCCGTCGTCCGTTCCACCCATGACTGCCTCCCCAGGTCGCGGCGCCGCTGCGCCCGCTCCCAGCGTAGCCTCGGCTGCCGCCTGCGGTCAGGGTCAGGCGGGAGGGGCGTCCGCGAGCAGGTCGAACGGATGCTCGATCGAGTCGGCGACGGCCCGCAGCATCCCCGCTGCCACCCCGCCGTCGCACACACGGTGATCGAAGACCAGCGAGAGCTGGACGATGCGGCGCGGCACGATCGATCCGCCGACCACCCACGGCCGCTCGATGAATCGTCCGACACCGAGGATCGCGACCTCGGGGTAGTTGATGATGGCCGCGCTGCCGTCGACGCCGAGGCTGCCGTAGTTGTTGATCGTGAACGTCGAGCCTGCCAGTTCTGACGGCGCCGCCTTCCCGTCGCGTGCCGTACGGGTGAGCCGGTCGAATTCGCCGTCCAGTCCGCGCAGGGTGAGGGTTTCGGCGTGCCGCACCACAGGGACCACGAGTCCGCGTGGGGTGTCGACGGCGAAGCCGAGGTTCACTCCGTCGAACTCCTCGATCGACGCCGCGTCGGAGCTGAGGCGTCCGGCGAGCACCGGGTACTGGGCGAGTGCCGACAGCGTGAAGCGCGCGATGAAGGAGAGGAGCGACGGATGCCGGTCCCCGAGCCACATGCGCGAACGGAGGTCCCAGAGATCGGTCGCGTCCACATCCACCCAGACGGTCGCCTCGGGGATCTCGCTTCGGCTCCGCGACATGGTGGCCGCGACGGTTCGGCGGAAGATTCCGAGCGGTGTGACGGAGCGGATTCCGAGGCCGGTTCGTTCATCCGTTCCCCCGGCCGGCGCAGCGACGACGGTCGTCGCGCCGGACGATGCCGACTCGACGTCGCGGCGGGTGATGAGTCCGCCCGGCCCGGACCCCGCGAGGGCTGCCAGGTCGAGCCCGCGGGTCTTGGCGAGTCGGCGCACGACCGGCGAGATCACGGCGGGATGCGCGGCGACGCTCGGCCGGACGGCGGGAGTCACAGCAGGCGGCTGCTCGACAACGCGGGTGGGTGCACCCACGAGTGCCGCACGACGGCGGCGGCCGGTGTGCCGGGTCTCGGTGGTTCCGTACCCGACGAGGACGTTCCCTGAGCGCTGGGCTGCCTGTTCGGCTACCGGTGCCGCCGGTGCCGTGTCACCGCCCGCATCCACTTCGATCAGCGGAGCCCCGACGCGCAGGTCCTCCCCTTCTTCGCCGTGCAGCGCACTGATGGTGCCACCGTAAGGGGACGGCACCTCGACGACCGATTTCGCCGTCTCGACCTCGGCGACCGGCTGGTCGACGACGACCTCCTCGCCGACCTGCACGAGCCAGCGCACCAGGGCCGCCTCGGTGAGTCCCTCGCCGAGATCGGGAAGCAGGAAGATCTGCGCGGTCATGCGCCCGCAGTCCCGTCGTCAGGCTCGGCACCGTCATCCCACTGCAGGCGGTCGACGGCGTCGAGCAGCCGATCGACGCTGGGCAGGTAGTACTCCTCGAGCTTCGGCGGTGCGAACGGTGTGTCGAAGCCGGTCACCCGCAGCACCGGGGCCTCGAGGTAGTGGAAGCAGCGCTCGGAGACCCTGGCAGCGATCTCCGATGCAACGCTCGCGAATCCGGGCGCCTCTGCCACGACGACGGCACGCCCCGTCGAACGCACGGCGGCGGTGACGGTCTCGTCGTCGAACGGCACGAGGCTGCGCACGTCGACGACCTGGAGGCTGCGCCCCTCCTCCGCGGCCGCATCGGCAGCTGCGAGGGCGACGGGCACCGACGGACCGTACGCGATGATCGTGGCGTCGGTTCCTTCGCGGATGACCTGGGCGCGCCCGATTTCGGGCAGCGGCGCCGTTGTGTCGACCGTTCCACTCGTCCAGTAGAGCTTCTTGGGCTCGAGGAAGATCACGGGGTCGGGGTGTGCGATCGCGGCGCGGAGCAGCCCGTAGGCATCCTGCGGCGTCGCCGGCGTCACCACGGTGAGACCGGGTGTGTGCGCGTAATACGCCTCCGACGAGTCGGAGTGGTGCTCGACCCCGCCGATGCCGCCCGCATACGGAATGCGGATCACCAGGGGCAGCCGCACAGCGCCGCGGGTGCGGTTGCCCATCTTGGCGACGTGGTCGACGATCTGCTCGAAGGCCGGGTATGCGAAAGCGTCGAACTGCATCTCGACGATCGGACGCATCCCGTTCATGGCCAGCCCGACCGCGCTGCCGACGATGCCGGCTTCCGCAAGAGGTGTGTCGAAGCACCGGTCTTCGCCGAATCGCGCCGTGAGGCCGTCGGTGACGCGGAAGACCCCGCCGAGCGGACCGACGTCTTCGCCGAAGACGAGAACCGACGGGTCTGCTTCGAGGGCGTCGGCGAGTGCCCGGTTGAGCGCCTGCGCCATGGTCATGGTCGGTGTCGGTGTCGTGTCCGACCGCAGGTCGGCGTCATGCATGAGGGTCATTTCACGTCTCCTGTCCCGGCGGCGTCTGCTGCAATCTCGCCCGCCAGCATCGCCGCCTGCTCCTGCAGCTGCGGAGTCCTGGTCGCGTAGACGAACTCGAAGAGGTCGGATGGGTCCGGCACCGTCTCCGCATTCATCCCGTCGCGCAGGGTGCTGGCTACGCGCTCCGCCTGGCTGTGGATCTCGGCTTCGTCACCGTCGCCGAGCACGCCCAGGCCACGAAGGTAGGTGCGGATGCGCTTCAGCGGGTCCTTCTCACGCCAGGGCGCGACCTCGTCGTCGCTGCGGTAGCGCGTGGCGTCGTCTGCGTTGGTGTGGGACTCGATGCGATAGGTGACGGCCTCGATGAGACGAGGGCCGGCGCCCGAGCGCGCAGCCGAGACCGCATCCCCGAGAACGGAGAGCAGAGCGGCGAGATCGTTGCCGTCGACGCGCTGGCCGGGCATCCCGTAGCCGATCGCCTTGTGGGCGATCGACGGGGCGGCGAGCTGCCTGCGCAGCGGCACGGAGATGGCGTAGCCGTTGTTCTGCACGAAGAACACGACGGGCAGGTGGAAGACGGCTGCGAAGTTGAGCGCTTCGTGGAAGTCGCCTTCGCTGGTCGCCCCGTCGCCGCAGATCGCGAGCACCACCGTGTCTTCGCCGCGGAGCTTCGCCGCGTGCGCGAAACCGACGGCGTGCAGCAGCTGGGTGGCCAGCGGCGTCGCCTGGGGTGCGACGTTGTGCCGGTGCGGGTCGTAGCCGGAATGCCAGTCACCGCGCAGCAGCGAGAACGCCTCGACGGGGTCGACACCACGGCTGAGCACGGCGACCGTGTCACGGTAGGTCGGGAAGAGCCAGTCCTGGTCGCCCAGCACGAGCGACGCGGCGACCTCGCAGGCTTCCTGGCCGTGCGACGAGGGGTAGACGGCCAGCCGACCCTGACGCACGAGCGCGCTGGCCTGGTCGTTGACGCGACGACCGATCACGAGGTGGCGGTAGCCGTCGATGAGCCGGTCGCGCCCGGGAAGCGCGTACTGCTCGTCGGGCGTGAACGTGCCAGTGGGGTCGATCAGCTGCACCGGATCGCGGCGGGGAAGCAGGCTCTCGGGCAGCACTGTATCGGGGAGCATCCGTTCTCCTTTGAAAGACAACACCTCTTCATAGAGTGAGGCTTTCGGACCTGCGATGCCAGTTGCGCCCCACTTTCGAGACGATGGCCGGCCGGAAGCTCCGAATTGCGGCATAATGTCCACCATGAGTTCCGATGGCGACCGTCGGATGGACGGAATGCGCGCGCAGGCAGACGACGTCGATCTGCGCATCGTGCAGGAGCTGCGCCGTGACGGGCGAGCCTCGATCACGGCAGTCGCCGAAGCAGCACACATCTCGCGCGCGAATGCCTATGCGCGACTGGCCCGCCTGCTCGAAGACGGCGTGATCACGGGCTTCACGGCGAAGGTCGACCCGCGTCTCACAGGCAGGGGATCATCTGCGTACGTGACCATGCGGGTCGACCAGGCATCGTGGCAGGAGCTGCGCGAACGGCTCGGGCAGATCCCGGAGGTGGAACATATCGCCCTCGTCGGCGGAGACTTCGACGTGCTGCTGCTGGTGAGGGCCCGCGACAATGAAGACCTCCGGCGCGTGGTGCTCGAAGAGCTGACGGCCATCCCGTCGGTGAAGGACACGAAGACCGCGCTGATCTTCGAAGACCACGACACGCGCTGAGCGCTGCGCCGCTCGTCAGCGGCTTGCCGCTCGCAAGGCGATCTGCAAGAATTACTTTCCGAACGATCGGTCACTAATTATCGATCCGGCGCCTGGTCCGCGCAATGGGCCCGAAGACAATGCGGTCGGGAGTGAGCATGGCAGAGGCCTACCTCGTCGGAGGCGTGCGCACGGCGGTCGGTCGCTACGGCGGTGCACTCGCGGGCATCCGCGCTGACGACCTCGCCGCACTCGTGGTCGGCGAAGCACTGCACCGCGCCGGGGCCGACCCGGCATTGGTGGACGACGTCATCCTCGGCGCCGCCAACCAGGCCGGCGAAGACAACCGCAACGTCGCGAGGATGTCCGTGCTGCTTGCAGGGCTTCCGGATGCTGTGCCCGGCATCACGGTCAACCGGCTCTGCGCATCCGGGCTCTCCGCCATCACCCTCGCCGCGCAGGCGGTGCGCGCCGGCGACGCCGACATCATCGTCGCCGGTGGCGTCGAGTCGATGACCAGGGCCCCCTGGGTCCAGGCCAAGCCCGAGCGCGCGTTCGCCAAACCGGGCCCGCAGTTCGACACCTCGATCGGCTGGCGGTTCGTCAACCCCCGTCTCGCCGCCCGTGACAAGGCGACATACTCGATGCCGGAGACCGCGGAAGAAGTCGCCCGCGTCGACGGAATCTCTCGCGAAGACGCGGACGCATTCGCACTGCAGAGCCACCAGCGTGCGGCCGCCGCGGTCGACGCCGGCCACTTCGACGACGAGATCGTCGCGGTCGCCACGCCCACAGGGCCTGTGGCTCTCGACGAAGGCATCCGCCGCGACACGAGCCTGGAAGCGCTCGCCTCCCTCCGGCCCGTGGTCGCCGGCCGCACCGTGGTGACGGCCGGCAACTCGAGCCCGCTCAACGACGGCGCTTCCGCGATCGTGGTGGCCAGCGGCGACGCGGTGAGACGCCTCGGCCTCATCCCGCGCGCCCGGGTGGTCGTCGGGACCAGCGTCGGCCTGGCACCGGAGATCATGGGACTCGGGCCCGTTCCGGCCACGCAGCGCGCGCTGGACCGCAGCGGACTCTCACTCGACGACCTCGGCTCGATCGAACTCAATGAGGCCTTCGCGAGCCAGTCGATCGCCTGCATGCGGCGCCTCGGCCTCGATGAGGCGAAGGTCAACGCGGATGGCGGCGCCATCGCCCTCGGCCACGCGCTCGGCTCGAGCGGGTCGCGGCTCGTCGTCACCCTGCTCGGGCGCATGGAACGCGAAGACTCCCGGTACGGACTCGCGACCATGTGCATCGGGGTCGGCCAGGGCGCCGCCCTGATCCTGGAGCGCATCCGATGACGACTCTCGCCGTGGAACGGCGACCCGACCGCGTGATCGTCCGGCTCGACCGGCCCGAGACGCGCAACGCCATCAACGAGGAGATGGTCGACGAACTCCACGCGGTCTGCGCGGAGCTCGAGTCGACACCCCGCATCCTGCTCCTGGTGGGCAGCAACGGCGTGTTCGCGTCGGGCGCCGACATTGCCGAACTGCGCGAACGCCGGGCCGCGGATGCGCACCGCGGCGTCAACTCCGGCCTCTTCCTGCGCATCGCCGCCCTTCCGATGCCGGTCATCGCGGCCATCGACGGCTATGCGCTCGGCGGCGGCGCCGAACTCGCCTACGCGGCAGACTTCCGGATCGGAACGCCTGCGCTGCGCATCGGCAACCCCGAGACGGGGCTCGGCATCATCGCGGCCGCCGGAGCGCTGTGGCGTCTCCGCGAGCTGGTCGGTGAGCCGCTCGCCAAAGAGATCCTCCTCGCCGGGCGCATCCTCGGCGCCGACGAAGCCCTGGCCGCACGCCTCGTGACCGAGATCCATCCGGCCGACGAGCTCGAAGCCGGCGCGAACGCGCTCGCCGACCGAATCGCAACAAACGACCCGCTCGCGACCCAATACACCAAGGCCGTGTTCCACGCGTCCGACGACGAACACCCGCGGGCCGACCAGGATGCGCAGGCCGTGCTGTTCGAATCGCCCGAGAAGATCAGGCGCATGACCGAGTTCCTCGAGAGGAGACGCCGGTGAACGCCGCACCCGCCCCATCCGCTCCCGACCGCGAGGCGGTCCCCGAGCGCGTCGGCGTGCTCGGAGGTGGCCGCATGGGCGCCGGCATCGCCCATGCGTTCCTTCTCGCGGGCGCCGAAGCCGCCGTCGTCGAACGAGACCGGACGTCCGCCGACGCCGCGCGCGCCCGCATCCTGCGCGCGGTCGAAGCCAGCATCGAACGCGGCACGACCACGCTCAGCCTCGAAACCGTGGCCCCCCGTCTGCACGTCGGAGAAGACCTCGATGTCTTCGCACATGTCGGCCTGGCGATCGAGGCCGTTCCGGAAGACCTGGTCACTAAACACGAAGCGCTCTTCGCCGTCGAAACAGTGCTGCCGGCCGGCGCCAGCCTGGCGAGCAATACGTCGTCGCTCTCGATCGACGACCTCGCGGTCGTGCTGAAGCGACCCGAACAGTTCCTCGGCCTGCATTTCTTCAACCCGGTTCCGGCATCCCTGCTCGTCGAAGTCGTCACCGGAACCGCGACCGACCCGCGCCTGGTCGCGCAGGCGCAGGACTGGGTGCGCGCACTCCGCAAGACGCCCGTCACGGTCGCCGACGCGCCCGGGTTCGCCTCCTCCCGGCTCGGCGTCACCCTCGGCCTCGAAGCGATCCGGATGCTCGAAGACGGCGTCGCCTCGGCGGCAGACATCGACGCGGCCATGGTGCTCGGCTACAAGCACCCGATGGGGCCGCTGCGCCTCACCGACCTGGTCGGGCTGGATGTGCGACTCGGCGTTGCCGAATACCTCGCCGACCGCCTCGGTCCGCGCTTCGAGCCGCCGGACCTGCTGCGGCGCCTCGTCGCCGAAGGAAAACTCGGCCGAAAGACCGGGCAGGGGTTCTACACGTGGGACGAGGCGCAGTGATCCGCGACTCAGTCGGCCGCCTCATCGAGGATGAGGTTCGTGATGCGCGCCGTGCAGACGCGCTTGCCATCCTCATCCGTCACGACGATCTCGTGCGAGGCGATCTTGCGGCCCAGACGGATCGCCGTTGCGACACCGGTGACCGTGCCCGACTTCACGGCGCGGTGATGCGTGGCGTTGAGGTCGACACCGACAGCGGTGCGGCCGGGACCTGCGTGAAGCACGGCCGCCCACGAGCCGAGGGCCTCGGCGAACGCGGCCGACGCACCTCCGTGCAGCAGCCCGAAACCCTGGCGATTGCCCTCTACGGGCATCGTCGCGACGATGCGCTCCGGCGACTGTTCGAGGATCACGATCCCGAGCTTGACGTCCAGTTCACCCAGTTCGATGGTCCAGTCCCGATCGGCCATGGTCCGCATCCTTTCATCCAGCGCTTCTCCGGCGCTCAGTGTACCCATCCGCCGACCCGAACGAATTCGAAGAGAGCAACCCCATGACGAGCATCCTTCCCAGCTACGTGAACGGCGCCTGGTGGACCCCCGCCGATCCGGCTTCCGTCGCCGACGCCGCACTCGTGCGCGACGCCTCGACGGGCGAAGTCATCACTGCGGTCAGCACCGCCGGTCTCGACCTCGCCGCCGCGCTCGAGTACGCGCGCACCGTCGGCCAGGAGTCGCTCGGGCGCCTGACCTTCCACCAGCGCGCGATGCTGCTCAAGCAGTTCGCCCAGGTGCTCACCGAGCGCAAAGACGAGCTCTACGCCCTCTCGAGCCGTGCGGGAGCGACAAAATCCGACTCGTGGGTCGACATCGACGGCGGCATCGGCGTGCTCTTCACCTACTCGTCGAAGGGTCGCCGAGAGCTGCCGAACGGTACCGTCTACGTCGACGGTCCGGCGGAGCAGCTCTCGAAGGACGGCTCGTTCCTCGGCCAGCACGTCTATACCCGGCTGCCGGGCGTCGCAGTGCAGATCAACGCATTCAACTTCCCGGTCTGGGGCGCGCTCGAGAAGTTCGCGCCGGCGTTCCTCGCCGGCGTGCCGAGCCTCGTCAAGCCGGCGACGCCCACGGGTTACCTCGCGGAGGCGTTCGTGCGCATCCTCGTCGAGTCCGGGCTGTTGCCCGACGGGTCGCTCCAGCTGGTCTCGGGCGCGGTGCCCGACCTGTTCGACGAGCTCCGGCTCGGTGACCTCGTCGGCTTCACCGGGTCGGCCTCGACCGCCGAGCGGCTCCGCGCCAACGATTCTGTGCAGACCGGCGGTGTGCGGTTCACGAGCGAGACCGACTCGATCAACGCGTCGGTACTCGGTCCGGATGCCGTGGCCGGCACCCCCGAGTTCGACGCGTACGTCAAGCAGCTGGTCGCCGAGCTCACGGCGAAGTCCGGCCAGAAATGCACGGCCATCCGCCGCGCCATCGTTCCGAATGCCGCCGTCGACGACCTGGTGTCCGCCGTGCAGGCGCGCATCGACGAACGGGTGGTCATCGGGGACCCGCGCGCCGAGGGAGTCACGATGGGGCCGCTCGCCTCCGTCGAACAGCGCGACGAGGTACTCCGGCAGGTCAGGCGACTGACCGACGGGGGCGGCGAGATCGTCATCGGCTCGACCGAGGCGCCGAGCGTCCGACGGGTCGACGGCTCGGTCGGCGAAGACCCGTCCGGCGCATTCGTCGCGCCCATCGTGCTGCGTTTCGCGGACAACACGGCGAGCGCCGCGCACTCCGTCGAAGCGTTCGGACCGGTGGCGAGCATCCTCGGCTACGACTCCACCCCGGAGGCCATTGCGACGGTCGCCCGCGGCGACGGTTCGCTGGTCACCAGCATCGCGACCCACGACCCCCGGGTCGCGGTGGAACTCGTCACCGGCATCGCCGCCCTCAACGGCCGCGTGCTCATCCTCGACCGCGACGATGCACGCACGTCGACCGGGCACGGCTCGCCCGTTCCGCACCTGGTGCACGGCGGCCCCGGACGCGCCGGCGGCGGCGAAGAGCTCGGCGGAATCCGCGCCGTGCTGCACCACATGCAGCGCACTGCCGTTCAGGGATCACCGGACATGCTGACCGCGATCACCGGGGTGTGGCACACCGGCGCGGCCGTCGACACGGCTGGGTCGCATCCGTTCCGCAAGTCACTGGCCGAACTGCGCATCGGCGACAGCGTGCACTCCGAGAGCCGCACCGTAACCCTCGAGGACATCGAACAGTTCGCCCAGTCCACCGGCGACACGTTCTACGCCCACATGGACGAAGAGGCCGCTGCCGCGAACCCCTTCTTCCCGGGGCGCGTCGCGCACGGCTACCTCCTGGTCTCGTGGGCGGCCGGACTCTTCGTCGACCCGGCACCCGGGCCTGTGCTCGCGAACTACGGTCTCGAGAACCTGCGCTTCGTCACTCCGGTGTCGCCCGGCGACAGCATCCGCATCGACCTGACGGCGAAGCAGATCTCGCCGCGAGAGACCGACG
Organism: Leifsonia sp. McL0618; assembly: GCF_049994905.1. Taxonomy (GTDB): domain Bacteria; phylum Actinomycetota; class Actinomycetes; order Actinomycetales; family Microbacteriaceae; genus Diaminobutyricibacter. Next base: position 3,224,969 of record NZ_CP188258.1, read on the forward strand.
AGTACGGGGAAGTGCGGTGGGATGCGGTCATCCGCAACCAGAACGACGAGACGGTGGCGACATACGACGTGCTCACCCTCGTCGCCAAGGAACTCGCCGCCTGAGGCGCGCTCAGACGCGGAGGCCGTCGAACGCGACGGTGAGCACATCCTCGGCGAGCTGGTCGGCGCCCTCGGCGCCGCCCGGACGGTACCACTCCACGATCGAGTTGATCATGCCGAACAGCAGGCGCGTGGCGACACCGGGGTCGACATCGCTCCGCAACGACCCCTCGTCGCGGGCTTCGACAACGAGGGCTGCGACCGCACGGTCGAAAGCACGCCGGCGCGCGAGGGCCGTGCGTTCGACCTCGGTGTTCCCGCGCACCCTCAGCAGGAGCGTGACATACGGCAGCTTGTCGGTGAGCACGCGAACGGCTCCGCGCAGCACGTGGGCCAGTCGGTCAGAAGCATTCCCGGTGCGGCCCGCCTCCTCGCGGAGGACACCCTCGAGCCCGTCGAGTGCCTCACCGAGGGCGAGCTCGAGCAGCTCGTCCTTCGACGCGACGTGGTGGTAGATCGCCGACTTCGACAGGCCGAGGCGGGTGGCGAGGACACCCATGGAGGTGGCGTCGTAGCCGAATTCGTTGAACGCCGCGACTGCGACCTCCAGGATCCCCTGCTGGTCGTAACCCGGACGCCCGCGCCGCACACCCGTTTCTGTCATGTGCCAACCCTCCCGCGATCGGTCTGCTTTGCCCGAATGCCGTGCCGCATCCGGCAAAAGACGTCCGATCGCTAGCGCAGGTCGTAGACCCGCTTGAGCTTGCCCGCGCTGCGTTCGAGCGTTCCCGGCTCCACGAGCGTGACGTTGATCGTCGATCCGATGCGGTCTTTGACCCGCTCGATGAGCACGCCGGATGCCCGGTCGCCGGCCGACGCATCCACACCCTCCAGGCGTTCGATGCGAACCGTGAGTTCGTCCATGCGGCCGGGCCGTGTCAGCTCGAGCACGAAGTGCGGCGAGAGGTGTTCGATGCCGAGCACGATCTCCTCGATCTGGGTCGGGAACAGGTTGACCCCGCGCAGGATGATCATGTCGTCGTTGCGGCCCGTGATCTTCTCCATGCGCCGCATGCCCGGTCGCGCGGTGCCCGGCAGCAGCCGCGTCAGGTCGCGGGTGCGGTAGCGGATGACCGGGAACGCCTCTTTCGTGAGCGTCGTGAACACGAGTTCCCCGAGTTCTCCGTCACCCCGCACGTCTTTCGTCTCCGGGTCGATCACCTCGGGCAGAAAGTGGTCTTCCCACAGGTGCGGGCCGTCTTTGGTCTCGATGCATTCGTTGCCGACGCCCGGTCCCATGACTTCACTCAGGCCGTAGATGTCGACGGCGTCGATGTCGAGGCGTTCCTCCAGTTCGGCACGCATCGCGTTCGTCCACGGCTCCGCACCGAGGACGGCCACCTTCAGGCTCGAGGCCCGCGGGTCCAGCCCCGCGCCGACCATCGCATCCGCGATCGTCAGCAGGTAGCTCGGCGTGCACATGATCACGTCGGGCTCGAAGTCGTGGATGAGCTGCACCTGCTTGCTCGTCTGGCCGCCCGACATCGGGATCACCGTCGCGCCGAGCGCCTCGATACCGGCGTGGGCGCCGAGTCCGCCGGTGAACAGCCCGTAGCCGTAGGCGTTGTGCACACGCATGCCCGGGCGTACACCCGAGGCCCGCAGGCTGCGCGCGACGAGAGAGGCCCAGTTGCGCAGGTCGGTGCTGGTGTACCCGACGACGGTCGGTCGTCCGGTGGTGCCGGAGGAGGCGTGGATGCGGGCGACCTGGTCCATCGGAACAGCGAACATCCCGAACGGGTAGGTCTCGCGCAGGTCGTCCTTGGTCGTGAACGGCAGCAGCGCGAGGTCGTCGAGGGTGCGGATGTCGTCGGGCTTCACGCCCGCTTCGTCGAACTTGCGTGTGTAGAGGGGAACGTTCTCGTAGGCGTGCCGCACGGTCCAGCGGAGCCGCTCGAGTTGCAACGCACGCAGTTCGTCGCGCGACAGGCGCTCCTCCGGGTCGAGTTCGTCGCGTGCCGGCGCGTGGAGCCGCTCGCCGCTCATCGCTGCCTGCTCGTGGTGTGGCTGCGGCCGCGGAACTCGGCGACGACGTCACCGGTCTCGTCGGTGACGCTGACGTCGTAGAGGCCGGTTCGCCCGCTCCTGGCACGCACACCGGCGGTCGCAGTGAGGGTCTGGCCGGCGGTCGTCGGCTTGAGGAAGGTGATGTCGGCACCGGCGGCGAGCGTGATGCGCTCGTCTTCGTTGCACGCGATGGCGAAGGCGGTGTCGGCGAGGGCGAAGACGATTCCGCCGTGCGTCACGTCGAAGCCGTTCAGCATGTCGTCGCGGATGCGCATGGTGACCACGGCATCGCCGGGCTGGCTGCGGACCACCTGCATGCCGAGAGCGGCGGATGCGCGATCTCTCTCGATCATCGCCGCGGCGGCACTCACGGTCGGTTGGGGCATCCGTCCTCCTCGTCGAGTTTCGGCTGTTTGCCGGTCGGTGACCTAGACTATATACTAACCGAACGATCAGTAAGTAATGCGATCCGCCCACGAGGCGATCCGCTGAGCGCGATCCAGGAGTCGACGATGACCACGCCCGCAGAACTGCTTCCAGACCAGACGAGCGAAGAGAACCAGCCGAGCGCAGAAGAGCGCCGGTTCGCCGAACTCATCGACGCCGACTCGCGTGTCGAACCGCGCGACTGGATGCCCGCCGCGTACCGCAAGACGCTCATCCGCCAGATGTCGCAGCACGCGAACTCCGAGATCATCGGGATGCAGCCGGAATCGAACTGGATCACGCGGGCCCCGAGCCTCAAGCGCAAGGCGATCCTGATGGCGAAGGTGCAGGATGAGGCCGGCCACGGCCTGTACCTGTACTCCGCGACCCAGACCCTCGGCATCACGCGCGACGAGATGACCGAGCAGCTGATCGCCGGCAAGGCGCGCTACTCGTCGATCTTCAACTATCCGACGCCGACGTGGGCCGATATGGGCGCTATCGGCTGGCTCGTCGACGGCGCCGCGATCTGCAACCAGGTGCCCCTCTGCCGCGCGTCGTACGCACCGTACGGCCGGGCGATGGTCCGCATCTGCAAAGAGGAGTCGTTCCACCAGCGCCAGGGGTTCGAGATCCTGCTCGAGCTCATGCACGGCACCGAAGCCCAGCAGAAGATGGCGCAAGACGCGGTGAACCGCTGGTACTGGCCATCCCTCATGATGTTCGGGCCACCCGACGACGACTCCCCCAACTCCGCCCAGTCGATGGCGTGGAAGATCAAGCGGTTCTCGAACGACGAGCTGCGGCAGCGCTTCGTCTCGATGCTGGTGCCCCAGGCCGAAGTGCTCGGTGTCACGCTCCCCGACCCCGACCTGCGGTGGAACGAGGAGCGCGGCGAGTACGACCTGGGCGAGATCGACTGGACCGAGTTCCATGAGGTGCTCGCGGGGCGCGGACCGTGCAATGCGCAACGGCTCCAGCGCCGGCGTGACGCGCACGAAGAGGGCCGCTGGGTGCGCGAAGCGGCCGCGGCCTATGCGAAGCGTGAGTCCGAGCGCGAGGCGGTCGCCTCATGACGACGGCATCCGCATCCGCGTCCGACCCGACGCCGCAGACGGGCGGCCACACCGAGGCCTGGCCGCTCTGGGAGGTGTTCGTGCGATCGAGCCGCGGGCTCAGCCACGTGCACGTGGGCTCGCTGACCGCGCCAGACGAAACCATGGCGGTGCGCAACGCCCGCGACCTGTACACGCGCCGCAACGAGGGCGTCTCCATCTGGGTGGTGCCTTCCGACGCCATCACGGCCAGCGACCCGGATGCGAAGGGTGCGTTTTTCGAATCCCCCGCCGGCAAGAACTACCGCCACGCCGTCTACTACACGAAGAGCGAAGGGGTGAAGCACCTGTGAACCAGCGCATCACGGTCGATGGGCTGGACCTCTCGAGCGAGGTCATCGACGCGGGCACCGCGACGACCGAGGACATCGCCGAATACGCGCTGTGGCTCGGCGACGACTCGCTCGTGCTCGCCCAGCACCTCGGCGACTGGATCTCCCGGGCGCCCGAACTCGAAGAAGACGTCGCACTGGCGAACATCGCGCTGGACCTCCTGGGCCACGCGCGTTCGCTGCTCCATCACGCGGGGAGCGCATCCGCCCGCACCGAAGACGACCTCGCGTACTGGCGTGACGAGGCCGACTTCCGCAGCGCCCAGCTCTTCGAGCTGCCGAACGGCGACTTCGCTCACACGATCGCCCGCCAGCTCGTCGCCTCGCACTACCTCTACGAGCTGTACGACCGGCTGCGCGCATCCACCGACCCGACCCTGGCGGCCATCGCGGCCAAGGCGGTCAAAGAGGTCGACTACCACCGCGATCACGCCGACCAGTGGGTGCTGCGGCTCGCGCTCGGCACCGACGAATCGCGTCGCCGCATGACGCTCGCGCTCAGCGACGTCTGGCCGTACGTCGACGAGCTGTTCGTCGACGAGCCGCTCATGGAGCGGCTGGATGGTGTGGCCCCGCGGGCGTCGTCGTTGCGGCCGGCATTCGACGAGACCATCGCCCCCGTGCTGAAGGAGGCCGAGCTCGAGGTGCCGCGCGGTTTCGTGTCCAGCGGCGGTGGTCGCCGTGGCGCACACACCGAACACCTCGGCCCGCTCCTCGCCGAGATGCAGGTGCTCGCACGTCAGCACCCCGGGGCGACCTGGTGAACGCGGCGACGGAGACGCGCTACCGCGGCGTCCTCGCGCAGCGCGCATGGGAGATCGCCGCATCCGTCGCGGACCCCGAAGTGCCCGTGCTCACGATCGACGACCTCGGGGTGCTCCGCTCGGTGCGCGTCGGCGAAGACGATGTCACCGTCAGCATCACGCCCACGTACAGCGGATGCCCGGCGATGGAGGCCATCCGCGACGATGTCGTGACCGCGCTGAACGACGCCGGCTTCGATAACGTCGTCGTCGACATCACGCTGTCGCCGGCGTGGACGACCGACTGGATCTCCGACCTGGGCAAAGAGAAACTCGAACGTTTCGGCATCGCGGCCCCGAGCGGCCGGTCGAACGCCTCCGGCACACCGGTGCGGATGCGGATGTCCGTCAAATGCCCGCAATGCCAGTCCCTGAACACGCGCGAACTCTCGCACTTCGGCTCGACCTCCTGCAAGGCCCTGTACCAGTGCCTCGACTGCCTGGAGCCGTTCGACTACTTCAAGGTGCTCTGACGTGGCGGCTGCGAACCTGGGCACGAGGAAGCGCGCACGGTTCCACACCCTGACCGTCTCCGACATCCGCCCCCTCACCAATGCGAGCGTGGAGGTCACGTTCGCCGTGCCCGACCAGCTGCACGGGGCGTACGACTACGCACCCGGGCAGCATGTCGCGCTGCGGGCGACGATCGACGGGCACGAGCTGCGTCGCAGCTACTCGATCTGCCGTCCGCCGACCCCCGGCTCGATCTCTGTCGCGATCAAGCGCGACCTGGGCGGCGAGTTCTCCACCTGGGCGAACGAAGAGCTGCGCATCGGCGACCGCATCGACGTGATGAGCCCGCAGGGCACGTTCACGACCGACCTCGACGACCTCGACGGCAAGCACATCGTCGGGATCGCGGCCGGTTCGGGCATCACACCGCTGATGGCGCTCGCGCACACCGTGCTCGCCCGCAGTGACACGTCGCGGTTCACCCTCGTCTACACCAATCGCACAGCGGTCGACGTGATGTTCCTCGAGGAGCTCTCCGACCTGAAGGACCGCTTCCCGTCGCGGCTCGCCCTCCACCACGTGCTGTCGCGCGAACAGCGGTCAGCGCCGCTGCTCTCTGGACGCATCGACGAGGAACGGCTGCGGCGCATGCTCGACACGATCATCCACCCGGCGGCGGTCGACGAGTGGTTCCTCTGCGGGCCCTTCGAGCTGGTGCAGCTGTGCCGCGACACACTCGAGAGCGCCGGGGTGGACCGCGCACACATCCGCTTCGAACTGTTCACGACGGGAGACCCGGTGCAGGTCGCCGGCGATGTCGGGCGGCCGGTGCTCGTGCATCCCGGCGAGAAGTCGTTCGAGATCGAATTCACCCTCGACGGCCAGACCGCAACGGTCACGACGCCGGTCGACGCGAACGAGTCCGTGCTGAACGCCGCCCTGCGGGTTCGGCCGGACGTCCCCTTCGCGTGCGCAGGCGGTGTGTGCGGCACCTGCCGTGCGCGGCTGGTCTCCGGAGATGTGCGGATGACCGAGAACTACGCACTCGAACCCGAAGAACTGGAACGCGGTTACGTTCTCACCTGCCAGTCGCATCCGCTCACCGACAAGGTCGCCGTCGACTACGACGTGTGACCGGGCCCGACGAAAGGACTCCCCCGTGATCGACCTGACCATCGCCGACGGCGTCGCGCAGATCGTCCTCAATGCTCCGGAGAAGCTGAACGCGCTCGACGCTGCCGCCCTGGGCGAGCTTTCGGACGCCTACGAACAGGCCGAGGCCGCGCAGGTGCGCGCACTCGTGCTCCGCGGTGAGGGGCGGGCGTTCTGCGCCGGCCGGGACATCTCGGGGGTCGACCCGAGAACCGACGACGTGTCCGGTTACCTCGACGGGCTCGTCACGCCGCTCCTCCAGCGGATGAGCGCCTTTCCCGCCCCCACCTTCGCCGCAGCGCAGGGCGCCTGCCTCGGTGTCGGCCTCGGACTGCTCATCGCGACCGATGTGGTCTACGTCGCCGACAGCGCGAAGATCGGATCCCCCTTCGCCGCGCTCGGTGCAACACTCGACTCCGGCGGCCACGCCTTGTTCTTCGAGCGCCTGGGTGCGCACAAGACCCTCGACCTCATCTTCACCGGTCGTCTCATGTCGGGAACCGAGGCGGTGCAGTCCGGCCTGTTCAGTCGCGTCTTCCCGGCCGACGAACTGACGGATGCGGTGCTCGGCGCCGCGACGACCGCCGCGTCGGGCGCGACCGAAGCCTTCCGCGCGAGCAAAGAGCTCGTGCGCACCCTGCGCGACGACCGCCTCGGGCTGTGGGATTCGATGACCGAAGAGAACGCCGCACAGGCCGCCCTGTGCGACACCGACGACTACCGCGAAGGGTTCGCCGCCTTCCAGCAGAAACGCAAGCCGACGTTCGCCGGCCGCTGATCCCGGGCGCTGGTCAGCGCGGGTTCGCGAGCACCCGCGCCTTCTGCGCGTCGAACTCCGCGCTCGTGAGGATGCCGGCATCCCGCAGCTCGCCCAGCTGCCGGAGCTCCTCGATCATGCTCATCGCGGGGGCCGCCGTAGGCGACGGCGCGGGTGGGGCCGGCGCTGCGACCGCCGGCGTGGGCACAGCGTACGGCTGCTCGGGTACGGGATAGCCGACTCCTGCCGGCTGCATGGGCACAGGATTGCCGGCCGCAGCATCCTGCGCGGCCCACCGGGTCTGCTGCCGACGCTGGATCCTGCCATGCACGCTGCTGGCAACGGCCACTGTCGCGACCGTCTTCAGGATTCCCATGGGCCTAGCCCTTTCGCTCGTCGGTGTGATCGAGCGCCGTCTCGAGGTCGTCCGGAAGGATCGGTCCCTCTGCCACCACGATGGCGCCATCCCGTTCCCAGTCTTCGAGGGCGGCGATCAGCGACCGGTCCTCGTAGACGACCACTGCGCCGAGACTTCCCGGGCTCATCCGCGAGGCGACCTCGGCGATGTCGTCGTCTTCGAGGAGACCGGAACTCGCACCGGAGAACCAGGCGAGTGCCGCATCCTGGTCGACCAAGACATCCGAGGCGTCGAGCGAACGCGAGTGGCCCGTCCCGTCGACCGAGATGAACTCCACATCCAGGATGAGCACCGTCCCACCCTCGACGGCAGCGCGCAGGGACGCGAAACCGGTGTCAACGATGCGGCCGTCCGGAAACTCCACGACCACGAAGTTCATCGGTCCGGTCGATTGTGCGTAAGACGCCACGTCAGCCACTCGCCCCAGCCTCCAACCCCGACGAGGCAAACCTTACGCCGACCGTTTCGCATCGTCTATAGCGGCAGTCAGGTGTGCTGCGGCACGTCCACCTTCGGTCCGGCAGCATCGACGACGGGGCTGACCGCATCCGGCTCGGAGACGAGTCCACTCGTGTTCCGCAGCAGAACGATGAGCCAGCTGAAGATCAAGGTGAAGGCGACGAGCTCGACCGCCGTCAGGTTGTAATAGCCCGTGATGAAGAACGCGGCGAGAACGACGACCACGCCAACGTACACGTACCCCAGCAGCACGAAGACCCGGGGAATCGACGGGACGAGCCAGGGGAACGCGATCACCAGGACGACGTAGACCACGGCCATCCCACTGGCCGCAGAGTTGTGGATCTCCTCGTTACGGTCGAGCGGGAACGCCCCGACACAGGCGAGAAGGATGCCGAGCACCATGAGCCCCACCCGCACCAGCGTTCGTCCGCGCGCCTCGGCCCGGGTGGTCGCCGGCAACGGCGCCGTCGCGTAGTGCGCGATGGTGGTGACCATGATGCCGGCGATGATCAGCGTCAGGTTGAACGTGAGTGACGAGATGTCGTTTCCCATCCCCAGTGTGCTCAGGTTCTTCTGCCACCACAAAGGGTCGGTCGCACTCATCATGCTCGTGATCGCTCCGCTGGCGATGAACGCCGCGAGCACCAGGGAAAGAAGCATCGCGCTCAGGTGGACCGACGAGAGGAAGACGACGTAGGCCGTGAGCGCGACCGCCACTCCGGCCAGGATGACCGCCGAGAAACTGAAGACGACCGCCCCCTTGAAACTGACTCCCATCAGGGCCGCCAGACCGGTCCACGCGAGGATGGCGATGACCCCGTGGGCGAGCGCGAGGGCGCCGACGTCGAACCAGCGCAGGCGCACCCCTGCAGAGTCGTATTCGGCGTTGTCCCGGGCGCTGAGCCGCGAACGCCGCGTGCGCAGCACGATCCGGGCGAAGACGAAGACGACGAACGCGGTGATGCCACCGGTGATGGCCACGAACTGGCCCAGCGAACCGGGCCCCGAGATGGGCAGGTCCTTCCCTCCGAACGAGAAGAACGCGATGATCGCCGCGACGACGAAGATGGCGGCTCCGACGACGAGGGCCGCGGACTCCAGTGTCTGCGTGCTCTCTGCAGGATTCCGGAAGACCCGGCCGACCGACTGCGGCTTGCTCATTGCCACCCTCCCAGCTCCTCCGGGACACGCCCCGGCAGGCACAGTATGCATTCCGCCACGATCATGCGACATCATCCGATCCGGATGATGTCGGACCGCTCAGGTGCGCATTACATTCATGCCAATGGCTCACCGTCGGGTGCGCCCCAACCGAAAGGCCCTCCGATGAGCTTCTGGGATTTCCTCTGGTTCTTCTTTTGGACGTACATCTTCATCTCGTTCATCATCATCCTGTTCCAGATGTTCGCGGACCTCTTCCGCGACCGCTCCCTCAATGGGTGGGCCAAAGCACTGTGGATCATCTTCCTGGTGTTCATACCCTTCCTCGGTGCGCTGATCTACCTGGTCGTGCGCGGACGGGGGATGGCGGAACGGCAGGCGGCACGCATGATGGTCGCTCAGGCGGACAACGACGCATACATCCGCACGGTGGCGTCATCCTCGTCCCCGTCGGCCACCGACGACATCGCGAAGGCGAAGGCTCTTCTCGACTCGGGCGCCATCACCCAGGCCGAATACGACGCCCTGAAGGCTCGCGCCATCGGCTGACCCGCTGATCCGAGAGAAAGAACACACCGATCATGTTCTGGAATTTCGCAGGCTACCTTCTCTGGACCTTCATCTTCGTGGCCTACCTGATGGTGATCTTCATGATCATCGGCGACCTTTTCCGCGACAGTACGGTGAACGGCTGGGGCAAGGCGCTCTGGATCATCTTCCTGGTCTTCGTGCCGTTCCTCACCGCACTCGTGTACTTCATCGCGCGCGGCCCGGGGATGGAGGCACGGCGTGCAGGGGACATGGCGACGGCGCGCTCGGAGACCGACGCATACATCAAGCAAGTGGTGACCACGCCTGCCGCCGACCAGATCGCCCAGGCGAAACAGCTCCTCGACGATGGAACGATCAGTCAGGCGGAGTTCAACACGCTGAAGGCCCGGGCCCTGGCCTGAACCCCGGTCCCGCCGGACCCGAACCGGTGGTTCCGTGGGTTCAGCCCAGCGAGCGCATGTCGTTCAGTGGATGAGCGCCTTGAGGATGATCATCGCGACACCGAACACCGCGGTGCCCAGCGCGCCGAGGATCCGGATCGGCCAGGAATCGCCGCGCAGGCTGAACACGATGAAGCCCAGCACGGCGAGGATCACCACGCCGAGCCACAGCGCGACCCAGATCGCGACCTTGTCGTCGACCGTCTGGGTTGCCCCCAGCAACAGGACGATGGACGGCGGGAGAGCCGACGTCAGGAACCCGACGGAACGCCGGAGGGCCGTGCGGAAGGCCGTCCCCAGCGACGAGTCATCGCCCTCGAACGCACCGTGGCCCGCGATCGTACCGGCGTAGACATGTGCGGCCCAGAACACGACGACCGTTCCGAAGACGCTGAGGAACACCTCCCACGACGTCGCGCCGTACGAGCCCGCCACCACGATCATTCCGCTGACCAGAACGGTGCCGTAGACGGATTCCTCCGTGATGTAGTCGAGGCGCGCGCGGCGCAATGCTTCGGAGGAAAGTCTTCGCACCTGAGTCATATCTCCCCTACTTTCACGACAGGCACAAGTATCGCCTGCCCGCCGACCAACCGAAAGAGGACATCATGAACGAGTATCCGCTGATCGCTGACCACGGACTGATCGGCGACCTCCAGACGGCCGCGCTGGTCTCGACCCAGGGCACCATCGACTGGTTCTGCAGTCCCCGATTCGATTCGCCCAGCATCTTCGCCTCGCTCCTCGACAAGGACAAGGGCGGCCGTTTCAGCATCCGGCCCAAAACCGAGACGTTCGACGCGAAACAGCTCTACTTCCCCGACACGGCTGTGCTGGTGACCCGCTTCCTCACCGAGGAAGGGGTCGGCGAGCTGATCGACTTCATGCCCGCTACCGGGGAGTCCGCCAGTGAGCGTCACCGCCTCGTGCGCATCGTGCGCTGCGTGCGGGGAACCATGGAGTTCGACATCGAAGTCGCTCCGCGGTTCGACTACGGTCGCATCAGTCACCAGGTCGCGGTCGATGGAGGGGTCGCCACCTTCACGTCGGATGCGACCGTGCTGACGGTGAGCCTCATCCGCGACCCTGACGATGCCAGGCTCGCCGAGATCGAGGCCGCGCCGGACGGTGACCTGCGTGCCACCCTGCGGCTGGCGGAAGGTCAGCTTCGCGGCGTCGTGCTCGAGACGGGCCCGACCGGGACCCCTGGCGTTGTGCCCGTCGCCGAGGCGAGACGCCTCTTCAACGACACCACGCGGTTCTGGCAGGACTGGGTCGAACAGTCCACATACAGCGGCCGGTGGCGCGAAGAAGTGCAGCGCTCGGCTATCACGCTGAAACTTCTGACCTATGCGCCGACCGGTGGCCTCGTGGCGGCGCCGACCGCGGCGCTGCCCGAGCAGATCGGCGGCGAGCGCAACTGGGATTACCGTTTCACCTGGGTGCGTGACGCCTCATTCTCGGTGCGCACACTCGTGCGGCTGGGCTACCGGAACGAAGCTGCCGCGTTCGCCCAGTGGCTGCGCGACCGGGTGTCGGAGCCGACCGGGAGCGCCACAGGCCCGCTGAACATCATGTATCGCGTCGACGGCGACCCGGAACTCGAGGAGGAGACCATCGAGGGCTGGGAAGGCTACCGGGGCTCCTATCCGGTTCGAATCGGCAACGGGGCGGCCGGCCAGCTTCAGCTCGACATCTACGGTGAGGCTCTCGACGCCGTCTACGCGGTCGACCGTAGCGGAATCGGGATCGGGCAGCGGGGCTGGGTGGCCCTCACCCGGCTGCTCGACTGGCTCGCCGACAACTGGGACCAGCCCGAAGAGGGAATCTGGGAGACCCGCGGGGGCCGCAAAGACTTCACGTACGGCCGGCTCATGTGCTGGGTCGCCTTCGATCGCGGCATCCGGCTCGCGACCGAGCACGGCCGGCCGGCGCCCCTCGACCGGTGGATGTCCGCGCGCGACGCGATCTACAACCAGATCATGGAGAAGGGATGGAGCGAGGAGCGACGCTCGTTCGTCCAGCAGTACGGCGAGACCGTGCTCGACGCATCCCTGCTGAAGATGGCACAGGTGGGTTTCATATCGCCGCAGGACCCGATGTGGCTGGACACCCTGCGGGCGATGGAGGCGGAGCTCGTCTCCGACAGCCTGGTCTACCGCTACGACCCCAGCGCCTCCCCCGACGGGCTCCGGGGCTCGGAGGGGACGTTCTCCCTATGCACTTTCCTCTATGTGGATGCGCTCGCCCGTTCCGACCAGCTCGCCGAAGCCCGACTCACCTTCGAGAAGATGCTCACCTACGCGAACCCCCTCGGGCTGTTCTCGGAAGAGATCGCGCAGACCGGGGAACAGCTCGGCAATTTCCCGCAGGCGTTCACCCACCTCGCACTCATCGATGCTGCCCTGACGCTGAACGACCGGCTCGACGGACATCATCCGGATCGGGTGATGTGAGCGCCCGATCGCGGGCAATACCTTACGAACACAATGCACTATTGAGCATTCAGGGAGGGCAATCATGAGCAATACGAAAACAACCGGTTGGCTCGGGTGGGGGCTGTTCGCCGGTGCGATCATCCTCATAAGCGGCGTCTTCAGTGTGATCCAGGGATTCGTGGGACTCATCGCCCCGGACACCTATTACGTCAAGACGAGCGGAAGCCTCTTCGTGATGGACGTGCAGGGCTGGGCCTGGTGGACGCTGATCATCGGCATCCTCCTCGTGCTCACTGCGCTGGCGCTGTTCGCAGGCCAGACGTGGGCACGCGTCGTCGCAGTGATCCTCGCCTCGCTGAGCGCGATCGGCAACCTGCTTCTGGTGCCCGCCCAGCCGTGGTGGTCACTGATCCTCATCGGGGTGGACATCCTCGTCATCTACGCTCTGACCGCCCACGGGAGCGAACTCGGCCGGCGCGACTAGCGCGAATATCCGGGGGGAGCGCCCGCGGCTGACTTCGGTCACCGCGGGCGCCGTTTTGTCTCGGACAGGGCGCAACCGCGCTCGTTGCCAGTGCGCTCAGGCGCAGGGCGGGCAGTCTACGCAGAGCGCGGGTCGCTGGCGCGTCCGCACGAGCATCCGGATGCTCTGCGCCAGCCGCGCAAACCGCCCGGCGCCGCGATCCCTGAACGATCGCGTGTCCTCCGCAGCCTCGGCTGCCGGAGCTGAGAACCGGAACACCCGAACGACGGGCGCGAGGTCGTGCAGGTTGTTGCGCCGCGAGCCATCCCAGTTCGCGTAGAGGTAGGCGCCACCCGTGTCCGAGATCGCCCGCACGGGCACGCGCACGAACGAGTCGGGTCCGGTGACGTAGCGCACGTCGCCCCGGGCGATCTCCGCGGATGCGGTACACGCATCCACCACTCCATGCGGCGTGATGAGGGCGACGATCGAGCCGAGCTCATCCCGTGCGACGAATTCGATCTTCATGTCAGTCATGTCGGATACCTCGTGTCAGCCAGCGTTCAGGTGGGTGAGGGGGTCGCGTGATCCGTCGTTCCGACGTGGGGCGCCGTCACGAGGGCAGCGACGCCAACCTTCTGTTAGATGGTAGGCATGACCGATTGATCGAGTCCAACAGTAGTTGTCTCTTCGATTGATCGACCGCAGTGCTGAATCGCCCGCGAACGGCCTCCCGGCAGTCGCCGCGCCATGACGGCTGGACCACCGACAGCGGTCAGTCGGTGGTCCAGCCGCTCGGGTCGAGCAGGGCACGGACGAGCGATATGACCACCAGAACGGCGTAGCCGAGGAAGAACGAGTTCACAGCGATCGCAACACCGATCGCGGAAACGTACAGCACAAGCCTCCGGACGCGAGCCGGCGAGGATCCACTCGCGGCCCATGTCGTCCTTGAGAAATACCGCAGCAGGAAGCCGGCACCGACAAACGTGACTCCGAGACCGGCCAGCCAAATGCCGATGTCTGTCGTCGGCTCGACGATGACATCGATTCGGGCGTTGATCGAAACGATTCCCGCCACGAGCATCAGGGGCGACACGAACCAGAGCACCTGGCCTGCCCACCACACGCGACGGCCGAAAGTGCCGATTCCCGATGGCGGTTTCAGACGAAACCGACCAGACGAGCCGGCGGGCAGATCGGAAACAGTCATGTCAGCATCTTTTCATCAAGCGGCGGCGGACTCCCGCAGCGCCACCTGATCGCCGGACATTGATTTGGCGGGTGACGCGTCTGGCTATTGCTAGGGTGCCGATATGGCAAGTGTCCTCGCGTGGGTCTCAGGCTCTGGCGTCGTGCAGGGCGTCATCATCGGCGCGACACTGGCGTTTCTCACGGCGATCGTCGTGATGAACCTCGTGGGCCGGACGATCACAACGACCATCAACGGCTGGAACTCCGTCGTCACAGTCGGCCGGCCCGGAAACGGAGTCCTTGTGCGGGCCGCCTCCGCGAAAGCGCTCCCTGCCGTCAACGTCTTCGAAGAGGCCGCATACTGGACGACCACCAGGGATGGCTCGGGTGGAACGCTGAACGGCGCCAACCACTATGTGTTACATTTTCCGGCCGGGCAACTCCCGCCGAATGACGCCTTCTGGTCACTCACGGTCACGGACACTGTCGGGTACATGGTGAGCAATCCGGTTGGCCGCTCGAGTTTCAACGATCGGTCTAGTCTCGATAAGAACGCGGACGGTTCGATCGATATCTACTTCCAACACGAGTCTCCGACCGGGCATGAGCAGAACTGGCTGCCGACACCCGCCGGGAAGTTCAAGTTGATGCTTCGCGCGTACCTGCCCGGTGCGGCGATCCTCGACGGCACCTACCGCGTGCCACCGGTCGTCAGGGCGCAGTGATGAACCGCCTCATCCTGAAATACGCCTACCCGATAACCGCCGTCATCCTGGTGATCTTCGCGTGGGTCGTCTACTCACGGGCGGCGCAAGGATGGGGCAACGTCCTCGTCCTGGCCGTCGCCGCCGTCGTCGTGTGGGCGATCGGTGCGCCGACGTTCATCTATTTGTGGCCGCGCATCACGATAGGCGGCTTCAAGAGGGCGATTCTGAAGCGTGGTTTCGGCGGCGGCCCGATCCCCGTGAACACGCTGTATGCCGAGCCCAATGTTTCTTCCGCATCGCCTACCGGAAGCCTGATGGGTACCGGAACCGACGACGTGCTCTATGTCGCCGGCTGGCTCGACGTGAAGAACGGACCGCAGGTCCTGCACGTACCCGACATGGATGGCCGCTACTACAGCCTGCAGCTCACCGACCCGTCGAGCAGCGCCAATTTCGCCTACGTCGGCAAACGGGCGACCGGAACCGCTGCCGGCGACTTTCTGCTCAGCGGGCCTCGCTGGAAGGGAGACGTGCCGCACGGCATGACCCGGATTTCCGTGCCCCACAATTCGGCGCTCATCATCGGTCGTGTCTTCGTTGAGAACGAAAGCGATCAACCGACCGCATACGCGCTTGCACAGCACATGAAGCTCGAACCACTGGGCGACCAGGAGAGCAGCACATGACCGCAACGTTGAAGCTGACACACAACACCATCGGAGCGGAAGTGCGCCGCGGGACCTACCAGGCGGAGGTCGACGGCAAACCTGCCGGGGCGGTTGAACTGAATCAGACCATCGCCATACCGATCGAAGCCGGACGTCACACCCTCCGACTCCGCAGCGGCCGAAACTCCAGCCGAACCAAGACCTTCGACGTCGCAGAGGGCGAAGTCATCAGCTTCCGATGCAGTGGCAAGAGCATCCTGCCGGTCTTTCTCTTGTCCTTCGTCGTTCCCAGCCTGGCGCTGTCGCTCACGCGCGAATAGCGCTGGCTCCTTCGTCACCGTGTCGAGCGATGGCTTGCAAGCGTCAACGCCCCAAGCACAGAGTGCCGCAGCCGGAAGGTGCGGGGGAAACCTTCCGGCTGCGGACCTAGGCGACCCGCGCTTGAGGACCAGATCCTCAGCGCGCGGACCGAACCGTCAGTGCCGAGCGACAGCCCGCGTCAACAATGACGGTGATCTCGCGAACTACTTCGTCTTCA
Source organism: Leifsonia sp. McL0618 (assembly GCF_049994905.1). GTDB lineage: Bacteria > Actinomycetota > Actinomycetes > Actinomycetales > Microbacteriaceae > Diaminobutyricibacter. The sequence continues at coordinate 3,241,156 of NZ_CP188258.1, forward strand.
CCTCCAGCATGCTGAAGCCGTAGCCGGGCAGGCTGACCGAGTAGCTGGATCCGTTGATCTTCGAACCCTTGTCGCCGTTGTAGAGGTCCTTCGGCTGCTGGTGCTGGTCGATGCCGGTGTTGGTCAGGTCAACGGTCACCGTCGTCGGCGTGGGGTTGAAGTTGTACACCAGGAGTGCGGTCTGCTTGCCGTCCTCGCTGGTGCGGCGCTCGGCGAACACGTTCGCGTCGGGTCCGGCAGGCACCCGGTCACGGCTCGCGGCAGGCAACAGCGCCTTGGTGTCGTTGACCGTGCTGAGCACGCGATCCCAGTTCGCCCGAAGCGACGGCGACCACCGGATGTACTGGTCGTACATCGGCGACCCGTAAAGGATGCCAGACCCGGCGAGCAGCGCAGCTTCCTGGACGCGTTGCACCGCATCGTTCGGATACGACGGATAGTCGTGGTTGGCGAGGTTCTCGTCGTCGTCGGCCGCAATCGTCCATGCGTGAGTCGTGGCACCGACCGAACGGGCGTAGTCCGAGTTCTTCAGCTCGGCTTCGAGTCCGTTGACGTCGATCTGCCCGTTGACAAGTCGGGTGTAGTCGTTTGTCCAGTTGCCCTGATCGCTGTAGTTGAACCACGAATTCAGACCGAAGTCGTGCGCAGCCTGGGCGCTCGGCGCTCCGGTGGTTTCGAACGTCAACCACTTGTCGTTGCTGGTGTAGGTCTTGGGCAGGGTGACCGCGGCCTCCTGGAACCGCGCGTCGAAGCGACCGACGTCCCACATGAACCCGTCGATGCCTGTGTCGAGCCAGAACTTCTCGACGCGTTTGACCTCGGCGACACTCGTGGAGCTGTCCCAGTTGAAGCCAGGACCGAACCATAGCTTCCAGTAGTAAGCGCCCGCGGTGGGGCTCCACTCCCAACTACTGGCGAACGGCGGCCCCATGCGCAGTGACGGCAACGGGTCGTTCGGGTTCGTCGTCCAGGTGATGGCACTCACCTCCCGCGAAGTGCGGTCGCCGGCCGCGTACTCCTGCTCCGCCTTCTTGAAGAACGGCGAGTTCGAATCCATGTAGATGTTCACGAAATAGGCGACGACCTTCATTCCGCGCTTGTGCGCCTGGCTCACCAGGTTCTTCCAGTCCTGGATGGTTCCGTTCTGTGGGGAGACGGAGTAGTAGTCAAGCGGGTCGCACCCTGCACAGAGGGTCTTGTCGCCGTTGTACGGGCTGAAGAACCCGAGCACGCGGATCCCGCTCGCCTTCAGGTGATCGAGATCCTTCGTGATGTCGGTGTACTTGTACCCGAAATAGGTGTTGTAGAACCACATGAACCCGTTGAGGTTCTGGAAGTCGGTGCTGGTTCGAACCGGCTTGCTCGCGTGGACGATCGGGTGTGTCTCAGCGGCTGCCGGCGCGCTCGCAGCCACCGCTCCCGTTGCGATGAGTGCCGCGGTGACTCCCGCGGCTAGTGCTGTTCGTAGCTTCAAAGGTCGCATCTCGCTCTCACTTCATTGTTCGAATCGGACCAAAATCGATTTCTATAAAGTGGCCTGCGTCAGAGGCCGGCTTATTTTGGGGGCAGGGATGCCGGAAGTCAAGCCATCCTTTTGGTGGCTGCCTCCATGCGCGTCCGGCCACATCGCCGGGCGTGACGTATGCCACAATCGGGGCCACCAGGATGGCTGGCGTGCCTTGATCGTGCGAACAGACCTCGTTCCCATGTCCAGACACACCCGAACCGGCGAAAAGAGATCATCGTGCTGAAGTCAATTGATCCGCTCATCAGTCCCGAGCTTCTGGGCGTCCTTGCGCGCATGGGACACGGAGACAGAATCGCCGTTGTCGACCGCAACTACCCCGCGTACGCGGCCGGGGTACCGGTGATCCGGCTCGATGGCGTCGGAGTAGTCGACGCTCTTGGCGCCATCCTGACGCTCCTCCCCGTGGATGACTTCGACCCCACTCCGGTTGCCCGAATGGCCGTGGTGGGTGCCGAAAAGACGATCCCGGCGGTCGCGGATGAGGCAATCACGTCCATCCAATCGGTCGAGAACCGGGCAGTCGGCGTCGAAGTTCTTGAGCGAGAGTCGTTCTACGCACGGGCGAAGTCGGCAGTGGCAGTAGTCGCCACCGGGGAAGCCCGTGCGTATGGGTGCTTCATTCTTACGAAAGGTGTGCTCTAGCGGATCAAGCAGCACGCCTGTATGCTATTAGCATTCAATTGCACGCTATAAGTTGAGTTTGTTTCCGCGGATAGCGCCCTTACGGACGGGAACATGTCGGAACTCTCGCGATTTCACATCCGGCCGGACGACGTGGCTGGCTTCTCCCCGGCGAATCACCTGGGAACGATAAACCGCCGCCTCATAGGCCCCGCCGTAGGCGCCGAGAAGATGGAGGTCCTGCTCGGAACGCTTGAGGCGGGCGGCCGCGCACTCCCGCACGCGCATCCGGGCATGGAACAGGCGTGCTTCCTCCTTCGCGGGACGGCTTCAGTCGAGGTCGGAGAAGACCGCTTTGACATGCAACCCGGAGAAGCCTGCTTCTTCCCCGCCGGGGTGCCTCATCTCTTCACAGTGACAAGCGCCGAGCCCGCGTCGCTTCTTGTGATCTACAGTCCGCCGTACGGCGAGGACCCGAGCAAGGTCACTCGTCACGGCCTCGCCTAGGTCCACTGTGGCGAGATGAGCGCATCCATTTCAGGTTCGACCCCATCTGGGCGGCGGGAACGAAATCCGATCGGTGCGCTGTCTCGGCTTCTCAACGCACTGGTCGAGGGACCCGTCGGCGGGGTTGGTCTCCGCGAGCTGTCGCGGGCATTGGATACTCCTCCCTCCTCTGTCCAAAGAACCCTGGACGCGGCCGGCGTTACCGGCCTCGTGGCCCAAGACACGTCCGGTCTGTGGCACCTCGGGTGGGAATTCTTCCGACTTTCCGCACTGGGCCAGCGTCAGTATCCGTTCGCCGAGGCTCGCCCCGTTCTCGAGCAATTGCAGCACGCGACAGGCGAGACGGCCGTCCTTACCGTCTATGACACCCACCGCGGCGAGCGGATGTTCGTGGACAGCGTTGCCAGCGACTACAGCATCCGGTTCGTCCCTGAGCTACTCGCTTGGTTGCCGATGCACGCTGGCGCGTCCTCGCACGCGATTCTCGCCTATCGCCCCAGCGGCGAAGTTCGCCAGGTGATCGAACTCGGGCTTGTTCCACTCACGGCGCGTACTCCACATTCGGCCACGGCGCTTGAGCGGACTCACTCCTTGGTGCGCGAGAGGGGCTACGCGATCAGCGACGACGAGGTGAACCTCGGGGCCGTCGGAGTTGCTGCCCCGATCTGGGTCGGGAACGAGGTGACGACGAGCATCGGTGTCATCCTCCCGCGCCAGCGCTTCGACCCCGAACTCGAAGCCGAACTGTCCGAACAGGTGATCGCGTGCGCCGGCGATCTGAGCGCACTGGTGGCCGCACGCTCCTCGTAGGCGACCTATGAGTTCGGCGAGCGGTGACCGAGGATGATTCGGGCTTGTCGGAGGATCGGCTCGTCAATCATTCTGCCGGCGTAGCTGAACACCCCCGGCTCTCTGCGGGATGCCTCAATGACCTCGGCTGCCCACTGCAGTTCGCCATCGGTGGGTGCGTACGCGTTCCGCACCGTGGGCACTTGCGTCGGATGAATACACGCTGTCGCCGCGAACCCGGATGCTGCCGCGTCTTCGGCTTCCTCCGCCAGGCCGCCCAGATCCGAGATGTCGAGGTGCACCGCGTCAATGGCCAGCTTGCCGGCGACCCGGGCAGCGAGAAGCACCCGGGCCCGCGCCGCACGAGCGACGTCACGATAGCTTCCGTTGGGCAGCCTGCTCGAACGACCGCCGATGCTGGCAAGAAGGTCCTCGGCGCCCCACATCAGTGCAGTTACCGCGGGGTGGTGTGCGATGTCCGGGGCGTTCTGAACGCCGATCGCCGTTTCACAAAGGGCGATGACCGAGTATCCCCGCCGTTGGAGCTCATCGATCTGCGACTGCGTTTCAGTCTTCGCGAGCATCACGCTTCGGTACATCGTCGGGCCCCAAGGTCATCGGGGACCCTCGGAGTGTGCGAGGAGTGTGGTGCGGCGCGCTCTAGCGACGATGATGTGGTGCTGATTTCTCATCGTATGGAGAAAGGTCACGACCCCTTGTCTTGGTCGCGACGCTGACGGCCTCTTGCCTGCAATCAGTGTTTCTGCGTAGAGCGTGTCACCGACTCGCACTGGCGCCGGGAAGCCGACTTCGTCGAGACCAAGATTTGCCACGATGGTTCCCTGGGTCAGTTGGGCTACAGACAGCCCCACAAGCAGCGACAGCGTGAACATGCTGTTCACGAGACGCCCGCCGAACTCAGTGCCTTCCGCCCATGCCGCGTCGAGATGAAGTGACTGGGTGTTCATGGTCATCGTCGTGAAAATCACATTGTCGGCTTCGGTGACAGTTCGTCCAGGCGCATGAAGGTACGTTGCGCCCTCGTCGATTTCGTCGAAGTACAGGCCTCGCTGAACGACTCGGCGACCCTCCCCCATCAGCCTTCCGCCGTCCGGGCACGCTGCTCATCGATGAACGACGCCGTTGAGGCGCCGAGGCGTTCTGCATACCCCGGGCTGGAAAGAGGTTGATCGTCGAAGAGAAACGGAGAGCGTGCTGTCTGAATGAGTCCCTCGGTCGGGTGCCCCTTCAAGGGGAACATACCCACTGCCGCGAGCTGCTCATCGTCGAACAGCGCGCCAATCGAATTCACCGAAGCGTGCGGTACGTCGATTCGCCGCAGCGTGGTTATCCAGTCGGCGGTTGTACGTCTACCGATGTGCTCGGCGACGAACGCGTACACCTCGTCGATGTTTGTCGTCCGTCCTTCAAGGGTGGCGAACCGCGGGTCGGTGACAAGGTCCGCTTGACCGACCTCCGCGAGGAATGCGCGCCAGTGTCGATCGGTATAGATCATGACGCTGATGTGACCGTCGGCTGTCGCGTACGGCCGACGGTCAGGGGATGCGGTTCGAGCGTAGAGCGCAGGACCGGTGGGCGGATCGAATGTCAAACCGCCCAGCTGCTCGATGGTCGTGTAGGCCGCAAGAGTCTCCAGCATGGGGATCTTCACGGAGCGAGGGGCACCGCCCGCCGCGCGCCCGGCCAGTTCGGCGCACACGGCCAGCGCAGCGTAGATCCCAGCGGTCTTGTCGGCGATCGCAGTTCGCACATACTCCGGCGCAGCACCGTTCCCCTGCACCCAAGCCATTCCCGATGCCGCCTGGATTGTGTCGTCGTAGGCCGGCTGGTCCTGAAGTGGTCCCGGTCCGTATCCGACGATCTCGCAGAGAACCGCTGTCGCGCCCATCTCAGTGAGGTCGGTAGTTGTGAGACCAATCCTGCTCGCGGCTGACGGCCGCATATTGTGGACGATCACGTCGTAGCGGGCGAATGATCGCCGGAGCAGTTCCCGGTTCGACTCGACGCCGAGATCAAGCGCGATAGACCGCTTGCCGGCGTTGAACGCCAAGAACATTGGGGACATGGTCGGACTCTTGCCCCCTGGCACACGGCGAAGCACATCTCCTGTCGGCGGCTCGACTTTGTCAACAAACGCACCGAGCTGGGCTAACAGCAGGGTGCAGAATGGGCCCGACATTGTGCTTGTGAGGTCGAGGACGCGCATCCCGTCGAGCGGGCCTCGCCGCTCAACATCACCGGTTTCATGTTCCACCTTTCCACCTTGACCCCTCCCTTTTATAAAGAGAAATGCCGATTCGTTGGGTATTGATAAACTGCCTGCATGAATGTCACGATCGAGCAGCTCCGTGTGATTTCCGCGGTCGCTCAGTCGTCATCGTTCAGCGAGGCAGCGCGAAGCCTCCGCCTGACCCAGCCAGCTGTTTCGCGGACCGTCCAGATTGTTGAAGCGCTTGTCGGGGCGCCTCTCTTTTCGCGCACGACCAGGCTTGTCGAGCTGACCGCTGACGGGGCTGAATTCGTCTCCGTCGCGACAGGCATCATCGCCGAGTACGACGCAGGGATGGGTCGGTTCGGCGCGTACCAGCGTGCGGAAAGCGGCCTTCTCACTGTGGCCGCCCTGCCGGTTCTGGCGAGCGGCCTGCTCGGTCCGGCTGTAGCTGCCTTCCTCAAGCCCCGACCGGCGGTCCAATTCAGATTGGTGACAGGCTCGGCCAAGGAGGTGATGGACCGACTGTCAACTGGCGGTGCCGATGTTGCCATCACGGAGCTACCGACCTCATCCACTGGTCTTTCGGTTACGCCGCTTGGGCCGGATCCTATGTGTGCTGTAGTCGCCGCCACGCATCCGCTGGCCAAGGAGAGCTCCATCCGGTGGGAAGAGCTGGCCGCTCACGCTTTCATCCAGCTCAGTGAGGGAACCAGCGTCAGGCGGCTCACTGATCAAGGGTTCGCGGCAGCCGTTGCGTACCCGCGATCGGCGATCACCGTGGATGCGACAACCGCCGCGCTCGCCCTCATGTCTGAAGACGTGGGGATCACCGCGCTTCCCCGATCAACACAGTCTTTGACGGGAGCCCGGGAGATTCGGTTCATTCCACTCGAGGGTCCGGCGATTCATCGCGAGCTTGCCGCCGTGTCGCCGGTGTCGCCCACCCCGTCAGCCCTTGCAGCGACCTTCATCGCGACACTTTTGTCCACCCGGCCGAACGTCGCGACCTCACGAGCGGTCGCACCGTTAGCCGATGATCGCAGCCTCGGACGCGGCTCTCACCTGATCGATGGCGACACCGGGGGCCAGATCCACGACACAGAAGCCGCCAGCATCACCCGCAACATCGAATACCCCTAGGTTCGTGATCACTCTGTCGACGACCCCAGCACCGGTGAGCGGCAGGGTGCATCTCGGGACGAGCTTGCTGGAGCCGTCTTTGGACTGGTGGTCCATGACGACGACGATCCGCTTCGCACCATGGACCAGATCCATGGCTCCCCCCATCCCCTTGATCATCGCCCCTGGAATGGTCCAGTTGGCGATGTCGCCGCGAGCGGAGACCTGCATTGCCCCGAGGATCGCCACGTCGATGCGGCGTGATCGGATCATCCCAAAGCTCATTGCGGAGTCGAAGAACGCTGCGCCTTCGCGGACGGTGATGGTCTCCTTGCCCGCGTTGATGAGGTCGGCGTCGACGTTGCGCACGTCAGGGTACGGGCCAACGCCGAGGATGCCGTTCTCGCTCTGGAGAAAGACGTTCAGGTCGTAGGGAATGTAGTTGGGTACCAGCGTCGGTATCCCTATTCCGAGGTTGACGTATGAGCCGTCTTCCACTTCGAGCGCTGCACGCTGAGCGATCTCTTGTCTTGTCCAGGTCACTCGGCGCCCTTCTCTATCGTCAGCCTCTCGATCGGCTTGTCGCCGGCGGACTCGGGCGGCAGCACCACGATTCGATTCACATAGATCCCGGGCAGGTGAACCATGTCCGGCTCAAGTGCTGACTCCGAGTACTCCTCGACCTCCGCGATGACCAGCGCGCTCGCCATTGCGCACAGCGGGTTGAAATTGCGTGCAGCCTTTCGGAAGATCAAGTTGCCGAACCGGTCTCCCCGCCACGCACGAACGAGACCGACGTCGCAAGGGAGCGCCGTCTCGAGGAGATACGTTCCCGCTCGTTGACCGAGCTCGAATTCCCGAGTCTCCTTCTGCGGCGATGCGCGCAACACCTCAGCCTCAGGGCCATACAGCCACGGCAGTCCGCCCGTCTCGACGAGGGTGCCGACTCCGGCGGTCGTGTAGAAGGCGGGTACCCCAGCGCCAGCGGCTCTCAACCGTTCTGCGAGCGTGCCCTGGGGCGTCAACTCCACTTCGAGTTCACCGCTGAGGTATCGGCGAGCGAATTCGCGGTTCTCGCCAACGTACGATGCGACGATCCGTCGAATCCGATTCGACTCGAGAAGAACGCCCAAGCCACGACCGTCAGTCCCGCAGTTGTTGGAGACGATTTCCAGCTCGTCAATGCCAAGTCGGTGGACCGCATCTATCAGCGAAAACGGGACCCCGGACAAGCCGAACCCTCCCACCGCCAAGCGCTGACCACATTGGAGGTCGGACACAGCGTCGGCTGCAGTACTAAACAGCTTGTCCACGGACGGACGCCCCTTCGTCTTCGCTTGCCGCGATGGAGAACGTGATGGATAGACCGCCCACGCCGCCCACCTCAACTGTGTTATTCGCGATTCGGGTACGAGCGCCTGTCGAAGGCGGATCTCCGTAGCCGAGGTTGCGGTCGTAGTAGGGGAAGGCCCCGCTCGCAATGAGTACCGCCACTGCATGGCCGGCGACGAAGGTATGCGCGATCGGCCCCAGATCAATCTCAAGCGAGTACGCAGCCGACCCTGGCAGATCGCGACTTGAGACGCGCCGGATGGCCTCGCAGACATTGAGCGCTACGCCCGATGGGGAAACGTCCAGGATGCGGATGAACAGGTCGGTACTCGGCGCATCCGATCGGAGCGTCGCTCGCGCAGACACCCGCCCTGCTGTCCGAAGTTCCGCTGTCAACAGCTCGCTGGTGAAGACAACCACATCGGATCTGTCGAAGAGGGGCCGGTTGTCGTGTGGTCCACCGACATCAAGCCCCCCGAAGGCAGTCAGCCCAATCGAGGGAGTCGGATGGAGAGGGTCATAGGTCCAGCCGACGCAAGTCGGCTCAGCTACCGATTCGCCCGCGAGCCTGAAGTAAGAAGTGGCGTACAGCGTGGTCGTGGATAGGTTATCCGGCCAGCGATCGAAGTCGACCCATCCGTTCGTTCCGGTATCGAAGAGAGACGCCTCGGGCGCAGGCTCCCCCTTATCCCTCGCATGGAGGTCGAACCATGCCCGTGTCTCGGCGAGAAACTTCCGCATGTCGAGCGGGTTGTGAGTCCATGGTCCGAAAACGAGCCGGCGCGGCGCGCCCGCCCGTCCGACCCTCTCGAAGTCCTGAAAGATGGGGATGCGTTGATAGTCGTACCACCCGTCGAACAGAAGCACGGGAACCGCGATGCTCTCGGCAAGTGCCGAGAAGTCGAGCGACTTCCAGTGCTGCGAGTCCGGCCCGAATTCGAGACGCTCCCGAAAGAAGGGAAGCGTCTCGCCGGTCGCCGCCGTGTCGGCGTCACCCAGCGGCAAATGACTGAAATCCAGTGGCGAGGACGAGATGTCCGATCCGCCGGGCTCGTTACCGACCGACCAGGTCAGCGCCTGGTCGAGTGTGAACGCCCCGCCCGGGTACCAGGCAGTCACGCGGTCAGAACTGTACTCCGCGATCGCCATCGCGCGGAGGGAGGAAGGGAGAGTCGAAGCAGTGGCCCAGGCAGCGAACCCGAGGTAGCTGAATCCTGCCAGAAGCAGGTTGCCGTCGAACCACGCCTGCTCCTCGATCCACTCGACGGCCGATCTGCCGTCTTGAGCTTCGAAGAAGTACGACGTGGATGAGCGGGTGTCCTGCACGAGAACGGCGTACCCATGCGATGCCAGGTATGCCGCTGGGGCACTCATTTCTGATCGCCCATACGGCGTTCTAATGAGTATGCCGGGGACGGGTTCACCGGTCAGAGGCCGCGCGAGCGTTCCCTTGAGCATCGCCCCGCCGGCGACGGGGACTGCCGCCTCCTCTCGTCCGACTGCATCCGTGCCGAGCGGGCCTGTCGCTGCCTCGATCACAAGTAGTTCGTCGCGGCTCAGCTCCTCAAGCACCCGGCTCTCCTCTGTTGTTCCGTTGGTCAAACTTCCGTGGCCGAGCGGGTCGGGCGCCGCCGAAGCGCGTCCCGACCCGCTCTGTTCCCTGGTGGAAACGGATCTCGCTACTTCGCTGCCTCACCCGTGGAGTACGGGGTGGGAATCAGGTTCCGTGCCTTGTCGCTCTGGAATGCCGCGTTCATCCCCTTCAGGAAGTCGTCCACGGATTCCGATCCGTTGAGTACCTTGTCCGCGTTGTCGGAAATGAACTGAGTGGCCTTTCCGCCCCACGAGGTCCAGGTCGTGTATCCCACGTTGCCCGATTCGCTCGCAGCCTGCAGCGAAGTGTAGACGCGCGCATAGCGCGGGTCGACATCCGACGGGATGTCAGATTTCCTGATGTTCACAGGCAGCGGATCAACCCCTGTCGCAGCAACGGCAGCCCACATCGTCTTCGTGTCCTCGAGTTGCCAGTTGAGGTAGGCCTCGGCCGCGTTCGCGTTCTGGGTCTTCTTGTTGATCGACAACGTGTTCCCGATCGAAAGCGGATAGTTGATCGGCACCCCGTCGGCGAGAGACGGCAGCGGCGCCCAGTCGAATTCGGTCTTGGCCTTGCCGAAATACTCGGGCAAGGTCACGAACTCCCACGTGCCGGAAATGTACATGCCGGCCTGACCGCTGGCAAGCTGCGTGTATTTCTGGGGGTCAGTTGTGGAGAAGTACTTCTTTACTCCTCCTCCGAACCAGCCCTTTCCGAAGTACTCCTTGAGGAGGTCCATCGTCTTCACGAACTCCGGCGCCGTCCAACTGATCTTGCCGGTCAGCGCGTCGTGGATTTTCTGCGGACCGGCGACCTCATTCATGAACGCGGAAACGAGCCATTGGGTCGCCGGCGGATAGTCGGAGTTGCCTGCGGCGAACGGCGTGATGCCCTTCTGGATCATCTGAGCAGCCAGATCCTCGAGCTCCTGCCGGTTCTTGGGAGGCGTCCACCCGTTCTTCTCGAAGAGCGTCTTGTTGTAGAACAACGAAAGCGTCTCGTAGCCCTGCGGGAGGGCGACGAGTTTGCCGTCGACCTTCGCAGACTCCATGGCCCACGGAAGGAGCTTGCTTGCCCAGTCGTTCTGTTCCGCCGTCGAGGTCAGATCCTGCAAGTATCCGGCCTGAGCGTATGGAAACACCGACGCGATTCCAGAGCCGGTGACGATGTCGGGACCTTTGCCCGCTGCCAGAGCCACCTGGATGTTCTGGTTGATGGTGTTGACGTTCTTCTGCACCGCCTGAAGATCGACCTTCGGGTATTTCTTCTGGAAGGGAGTGACGTTGAACTTGATGAAATCGGCCACTCCCTTTGCGTCGGGCGTGTTGGGTGCGTACCAGTAGCTGAGGTTCCCCGTTGGCTCACCTGACTTGCTTGCGGAGTTTCCCTGACCCGTGCAGGCCGTCAGAGCTGTCGCGACTGCAATCGTGATCGCGACGGCACGGATTGCTCGAACGCGCGGACGGCGGCGCGAATCTCGACGATTGTGGAAGTGAGGCATCATTGTCCCTTTCTCTTGGATTCTGCCTTGCCCCTTTTCATAAATCGATTTATATAAATCGATTTAGGGGTGAAGGCCGGATAAGTATTCGGGTCTCGCACTCGACTGTCAAGGGCTATTTCACAGCCGAGTTGGCACCCTTCGTCGTGCTGCGGGCACGACGAATCGCCTGCCCGGTGAGTTCTTGACGAACTTAGGAGCAGAACCACTCGATTTAGCCGATCAGCGCGCGGGCCTCCCCTGCGGCGAGACCTCGGCAGACGACAGCAGCGCTCCGACGAGGTCAGGAAGGCGCACCCCCGCTGTGGAAGGTACGGCATACCCTCGAAGTGTTTCGATGCGGTCGCGCCAGGTCGCTGGTATCGCCGAGGCTCCCTGCGTGGCGCCGACGATCGCGCCGACCATCGCCGGCATGGTGTCCGCTTGCTTGGGAATCAAGTTGGCGATGCCGACGGCTTCCCCGAACGACCGCGATTCGCGGGCGATGATCAGCGCGAGAGGAAGGGTCTCGGCAGCCACATTGCCGAAGTTGTACTCCAGGTTGGCAACCTCATCGTTCCATTGGGGGACCGCTGCGATCAGTGAGCCGACGTCATTGAAGATCTGCTCCGCGAGCGTGTACTTTCGTCCGAGCCAGCTGTCGCCATCGATCTCCGACTCGGCTGTCGCGATGGCGTCGCCAAGCACGCTGCCGCCGACCGCCGACGCGATCACACTGGCGAAGGCCGCAGCCCCGTCGATCCCCACGCCGGCGTTGGTGATCGAGGCCAACCGTCGCGCGACGACGGCTGCCTCGGAGGGTCGACCCGCGTACGCAACTCCGATCGGCAGGGAGCGCGCAATCGACGAGTCGTCGTAGAAATGCGGGTTGTCGGTGCCGGTGGACGGTGGAAGGAGTCCGTCGAGGCTGTTCAGGATGGCGGACCGATCCGCGACCGAACCCCAGTACTCATCCGCCTGCGGCAGCACGATCTGTTGCCAGGCTGCGAACAGCTCCCATACTTCAGGTGAGGCGTCGGACTCTGCCACGCGATTCGTGAGAGCGCGAAGAAATACCGCGGTGCCGAGTGCGGCCTGCTCGGCGTCATCGGTTGCTGCGAAGGATTCGCCCGCGGGCGGGGCAGAGAGCGTGAATGGGAGTGGGAACTTGTTGACGTGTTGGTCGTCCATTTCGACCGCTTGGCTCCACAGCAACCCGCGTCGGAACGACGCACGCGTCATTCGGTGATAGCGCGAAGGGAAGCCTGAGGCGTCGCCTGCGGCCAGGCCGACGAAGGCGCCAAGCGCGCGGGACTGAAGATCAGACATCGGTGAGTGCCTTTCGTGCGTCGACTGAATCCGCGATGCTGTCCGCGAGTTCCCAGAGATCCACCCCAGCCATCGCCGCGATGCAGCTGCCTCTGAGGGGCCCGAGGCGGTTCTTCCATTCGGCAGGAATCGCGTCGATTCCTTTGAGCGCTCCGGCCATCGCGCCGGACATAGCCGCGATCGTGTCCGCGTCCCGACCGATGTTCACGCCGCCGAGGACTGCTTCCACGTAGTCCCCTTCGGCAATTGCGAACACTCCGAAGGCGAGCGCAGTCGCCTCGGGTGCGACATCCGCCCAGGGATAGTGGAAGATCGCGACGCGGCGCTCCAATTCGTCAAGACGTTCCTCGCGGGTTCCCGGACCCGCCGCGACGGCAAGAGCTTTCTCAATCATCCGTCTGGACCACGAATCGTCAGGCGTCGCGTCGATGCCGGCCTGGACCACATCCGTCCAGTTGTCGGTCACGATAGCGGCGGCAGTCGCGGCGGCGACCGCTTGCCCGCACCAGATGCCGTCGCGCGCGTGGCTGACCTGAGCGTCGATTCCGGCCAGCCGTGCGGCTTCGTCCGGATCGCCGGCGGCGAATGCGCCGATCGGTGCGACGCGCATTGCGGATCCGTCGCTCCAGGGTTCGTGGTTGTCGGAGCCGGACGCAGGGGGCAGCAATCCCTTGGCGAGGTTGTGAATGGCGTCCATTTCGGAGAATCCCCCGCCGTCGAATGGCGTCGCCTGGTCGACGAGAGCGACGGTCCACTCGCGGGCGACATCGGTCGGGCTCACTGCGGTGCCGTACTTGAGGAGGATCTGTGCGGTGAGAGCCGCGTACTCCGTATCATCCGTTCCAGCCGGGTCGTCGGACAGGAAGTCCACGACTCGACCGAACTGCTCGCGGATGCCGGCGCGGGACATGCCTTCGGTCGGTGCGCCGAGTGCATCTCCGATGGCCTGTCCGAGCACGGCTCCTCGGATCCGGTTCCGAGCAACTTCGTTCACAGGCTTTCTACTCTCTCCGGGCCGAGCGCGTCATCGACGGCCCGCCGGGTCGGGATGGAGGGGACAGCGCCCTGCTCCTCTACTGACAAAGACGCGGCGATACTCGCCCACATTGCAGCTGCTTCGTAGCTGACGCCGCGGGCGATCTCCGCGGCGAAGGCACCAACGAAGGTGTCGCCGGCACCGGTCGTGTCGATGGCGATCGTCTTCCTGGCCGGGATCCGTACAGTTCCCTCGCCGCGGATTCGGAGGGTGGCTCCGTTCGACCCGAGGGTTGTGAGCACGCACGGGACGGGAAGGAGATCGACCTGCAACTGCTCGGCCTCGTGCTCATTGACGATGAGAACATCCACGGCCGCGAGAATCGCGCTGTTCACCGGGCGCACGGGTGTTGGGTTGAGGACGACCTTCGTTCCCGCTTTCCAGGCGGTCGTGACGGCGTCTTCGACGACGCTGTCCGGCACCTCCAGCTGGCAGATGAGGACGTCTGATTCGCGGACGAGGTCTCGCTCTACGTCCGTGAGGTGGCGGAGGAGTCCGTTCGCGCCCGGGACGATGACGATGTTGTTCTCGCCGGTCGCGTCGGTTGTGACGAACGCGGTTCCCGTCGTGCCGCTCTCCCGTCGGAGCAGCGTTGCGTCCATCCCCTCGGCGATGACGGTATCGATCAGAACCTGTGCGTAGTCATCAGTGCCAACTGCAGCGATGAGCTCAGCTCGTGCGCCCGCTCGCCGCGCCGCGATTGCCTGATTGAGGCCTTTGCCGCCCGCGTAGATGTCAAACGACTCTGCCGTAACCGTTTCGCCAGGCGCCGGGATGCGGTCGACTCGGGTGACGAGGTCGACATTCGCACTGCCGACGACCGTCACTCTCGCGCTCAACCCTTCACCCCGGACGACGCTAGGCCACTGATGAACGATCGCTGCATGAGAAGGAACAGCAGGATCACGGGGACGATCATGATGAGGCCGGCCGCGTCCGTGACGCCGTAAAGCCGGGTGAACCCCTGCTGGAATGAAAGGAAGGCAGTGGAGATCGGGAGGTTGTTCGGCGACGAGATGAAGATCACCGCGAAGAACAGTTCACCGTAGACAGCGAGACCGACCACAAGCCCCGCGGTCAGGAAGCCCGGCCGCGCCAGGGGCAGCATGATCTTGGTCGCAACCTGCCACTCGTTTGCGCCGTCGAGACGCGCCGCCTCGTCGAGTTCCTTCGGTATCCCCGCGAAGAACGTCTCCAACAGCAGGGTCGCGAACGGAACGTTGAGCGCCGTGTAGATCAGGATCAGCCCAAAGAGGTTGTCGTACAGGCCGAGATTCGTCCACAGGAAGAACAACGGAACGAGGAACATCTGCGCCGGCAACGAGATGACGATCAAGAGGTAGAAAGCGATCCCCCGCTTAAACGGCACTCTCAGTCGCGCTAAGGCGTAGGCGGCCATCCCGGCGCAGATCCAGACACCGATGATGGTGCCGGCCACAAGGATGGCACTGTTCCCGAGGCCCTGCCCGAGTTGGCCTTCCGTCCACGCGGTCGCGAAGTTGGAGAAGTTCCACGTCTGGGGAAGACCGAGGGGGTTGGTGGCCAGCTCCGTGTCCGACTTGAACGCGTTCAGGAACAGCACAAGTACGGGCAGGATCGCGAAGAGGCCTAGCAGGATGAGGACGACGACTGAGATGGGCGCCCGCTTGAGGCCGCCTGGTCGAGAGTCGAGGCGCTCGTTCGATCGCTTGGAGCGTCGACCTCCCCCCGTCTTGTGCAGAACGCGATCGGTATTGGTTGCCGAGGTCATGATTCGTCCCCCTTGCGGCGCAGTAGTCCGATAATGATGACGAGGATTCCGCCGAGCACCGACATGGTGAGTCCCATGAATGCGGCATAGCCGGCCTCGTTGGCTCCGAACGCGGTCCTGTTTACGAGCAGTGAGACCAAGTCGCTTGATCCTGCCGGGCCTCCCCCGGTGAGGGCGTACGCGTAGTCGAATGCCAGGAGCGACCAGAGCGAGATCATGGTGAGCGCGAACGCCAGGGTCGGGCGGATGCCTGGGAGCGTAACGTGCCAGAATTCCTGCCAGGCGTTGGCGCCGTCGATTCGCGCCGCCTCATACCGGGATCCATCGATGTTGACGGTCGCGGCGAGGAAGAGCACGACAAGGAATCCCCAGAAGTGCCAGTTGTCGACGAACATCACGCTGCCGAGCGACAGGTTGGGGTCTCCGAAGAAGTAAACGTTGTCCAGCCAGTGGATGCCGATTTTGTCGAGTGCGGCGGCGAGCCCGGCCTGCGGATCGAGGATGTTCTTCCAGATTGCGGCGTTCACGACGCTGGCGATCAGGTATGGGATGAAGAAGAGCACGCGGAAGAGGGCGGCTCCCCGCCGAACCCGCGAGAGCGCGAATGCGCCGTACAGGCCCATGACGATCGGGACCGTCATGAAGAACACCATGTAGATGAAGTTGTGTTCGAGTGCGTTCCAGAACGACTGGTCCTGGAACAGGCGGACCGCGTTGTCGAGCCCATTGAAATGCGCCGGTCCAAGGCCGGACCAATCGGTGAACGCGTAGTACAGGTTCGAAATGGCGGGTCCGCCGATGACGACGAGGTTCAGAACGAGAGCTGGAGCGATGAACAGCAGGCCGATCCAGGCGCTGCGTCGCCGGCTGCGGCGCCGCCCGCGGGCGAGGTTCTTGACCTCGCCCGCGGCGTCGAGTGCCGCTCCGGCCATGATGGTGGAGCTCATTAGCCGAGAGACTTTCCTGTCGAGTAGACCGTCGGAAGGTTGCCCTTGCTGACGTCAGCCTTGAAGGCTGCGCTCAATCCTTTGAGATAGTCCGATGTGGAGAGGCTACCGTTCAGCACCTTGTCGGTGTTGTCGACGATGTACTGGTCGGAGGAGCCGCCCCACGAGGTCCACGTCGTGTACCCGACGGCACCCTGCTCGCTTGCAGCGGCGAGCGCCGTGTACTGCCGGGCGATCCGCGGGTCGACGTTCGAGGGGATGTCCGACGGCTTGATGTTCACCGGCATGGCGTCGGCTCCCGTATTGGCGACCTGGGCCCACATGGTTTTCGTGTCCTTGAGGTTCCAGTCGAGGTAGCTCTCGGCGGCGTAGGCGTTCGTGGTGCCCTTGTTCACGGAGAGGGTGTTACCGATGGACAACGGGTAGGTGACCGGAACTCCGTTGGCGAGGGAAGGTAGCGGTGCCCAGTCGAACTCGCTCTTCGCCTGCTTGAAGTACTCAGGCAGTGTCACGAACTCCCACGATCCGGAGATGTACATTCCGGCCTGGCCGCTGGCGAACTGCGTGTACTTCTGGGGGTCCGTTGTGGAGAAGTACTTCTTCACGCCGCCTCCGAACCAGCCTTTGTCCCAGTAGTTCTTCATCAGGTTGATGGAATCGGCGAAGCGCTGGTCGGTGAAGTCGATTTTTCCGGTGAGCGCGTCGTGGACGGTTGAGGCGCCGGCGACATCGTTGAAGAAGGTGCTGACGTACCACTCGGTCCCGGCCGGGTAATCGGAGTTGCCCGCGGCGAACGGCGTGATGCCTTTCGCTTCCATCTTGGCCGCGAGGTCTTCCACTTCCTGCCGGTTGGTCGGCGGGGTCCAGCCGTTCTTCTCGAAGAGGGTCTTGTTGTAGAAGAGGAGAAGGGTCTCGTAGCCCTGCGGCAGCGTCACCATCTTGCCGTCGATCTTGCTGACCTCCTGCGCCCAGGGCAGCAGAGTGTCACTCCATTTGTGTTCGGCCGCGAAGGAACTGAGGTCGGTCAGGTATCCGGCCTTGGAGTAGGTGATCTGGTTCGTAATACCAGACGCGGTGACGATGTCCGGCCCCTTGCTCGCAGAGAGCGCAACCTGGATCTGCTGATTGATCGTGTTGACGTTCTTCTGCACAGCTTGGAGCTGGACCTGCGGGTACTGCTCCTTGAATGGGGTGATGTTGTACTTCATGAAGTCCGCCACCCCTTTCGCGTCGGGGGTGTTCGGTGCGAACCAGTACTGGATCTGGCCGTTGGGAGTTCCGCTCTTGTTCGCGGTGGAACTGGTGCTTGTGCAAGCGGCCAGCGTGGCAGCGACTGCTATCGCGATCGCCCCGGCTTTGAGAAGCCGGCGGCGTGATGCGCTGGAGCGAGCCGGTCGGGTAGTGCGAGGCATCTTCGTCTCTTTCTCTTGGTTGCGGGTTACTTCAGGCCGTTGATTGCCAGTTGCGAGGTCCGATCGGCCAGGTCGGAGATCACGGAATTGTCGAAACCGAACAGGGCTGATCGGGTCCGATTCTCAAGCGGTGCGATCAGGTGCTCGGGCAGGTTCTTCGTTCCGGACAGCACGCCGAGTACCGATCCGACGGTTGCCCCGTTCGAGTCGGTGTCCCATCCACTCATCACGATTCGTCCTACGCCGGTGACGAAGTCGTCATCTGACCAGAGGAGCGCGGCGGCGACGGCCGCAGCGTTGTTGATGGTGTGAACCCAGGAGTAGTGGCCATACGCGCCTTGGAGATCGGCAAGGGCCGCATCCCAGGTGAGACCCGAGTCCTTCAACTCAAACACGTGGCGGAGTGCCTCTGCGAGGCGTGACTTCGGCGGGACAACGGCGAGGGACTGCTCGAGGGCTTCCCGCGCCGACGAGGCGGCGAACGATGCGGCGACGAGTGCGGCGGCCCACATCTCGCCGTAGACGCCGTTGCCGACGTGCGAAAGCGATGCGTCCTGGTACGAGAGCTTCGCGGCCTCCCACGGGCTCCCGGCGTAGACGTAGCCGAACACATCGCCGCGGATCTGGGCGCCGATCCATTCCCGGTACGGGTTACGACGGCGTGCCACGTCCGAGCCGGTGAAGCCCTCGATCAGGTTGACGTACGCAGCACGTTCAGCGGTGTAGACCTGCTCGATGGGGAAGAGACGTGTCCACGCTGCTCCGACGTGCTTTGCGCTCAGGTCGCTCCCGTGGGTCTCCAGAAGGTGAAGCGCAAGGATGGCGTAGTCGATGTCGTCGTCGCGGGCAGAGCCTTTGACGTTGCCGCGGGTGGTCTCCGGCCAGCACGCGGTGAGTTCGAAACCGTCGGGCATCGGGTCGAGAACGGGCACGTAGTCGCGGAGAGGGTAGGCGTCCGCCAGGATCAAGTAGTCGCGGATGTGCTCAGCCGTCCAGTGGCTGCCCCACTCCACAGGCTTGCCGACGTTGCAGCCCGCGATCCGGCCGAGCCAGGCGGCGTTGATCTTGTCGCGCAGGACATGTTCGGGTAGCGACTTCGCAGGCGCCTGCTCACCCAGGGACGCTTCGATGTCTTCGAACGTGTCCGGCTCGACGTACCGCCAGCCCGGGCGGCGAACGGCAGTCTCCATCCGGTCAACGATTCTCAGGATCGCCGCACTGTCTTTGGGGTCTGTGCGATTCGCCTCGTCGACGAACGCGTCCACGTCATAGCCCGTCTCACGCCGCTGCTCGACCTCGTCATGAAGGAGATCGATCGGCGAGAGCGCGTTGAAGAACACGGACTGATAGACGGAATTCAGTTCGACGGCAGCCAGAACGTCGGTATTGGTCACGTTGCTTGCTTCTTTCTGTGGGGAGAGATGGTCACGCCGAGCCGCGAGCGACCAAATGGGTCGCGAGAGCCGTGTGCTCGAAGGGCGCGTCCGGGTGCTCCATCCGTCGCATGAGCGCGTCGGCGCAGGCGTACCCGACGAGCCTTGCCGGGTTGATGATCGTCGTGAGCCGCGGACTCACATGTTTGGCCGTCGGGATGTCGTCGAAGCCGATCACCGAAAGCTCGGTGGGAACGTCCAGCTTGTTGTCGCGGGCCGCTTCGAGAACGCCGATGGCGATGAGGTCGTTTGCGCACAGGATCGCTTTGGGACGGCTTGGTCGCGACAGAAGACGATCGGCCGCGTCGTACCCGGTCTCCAGCACGTAGCCTGCAGACTGTTCGATCCAAGCCTCGTTGACGCTCAGTCCTGCCTCAGCCATCGCGTCGCGGAACCGCTCCAGCCGCCCGTCGCCGGGGACAGAACCGGCCGGGCCGCTGATGAATCCGATGTCGGTGACGCCTCGGCCGCGGAGATGGTCAACGGCTTCTTTGATCCCCATCGCGTCGTCGGTACCGACCTCGTCAGCACGCAACTTGCGAACCACGTGTGGGTTCGGGGTCTCGACCCACTCGCCGGTGATGAGGACGAGAGGCATCGTCGGTCCGACGACGTTTCGGATGCGCTCCGGCGACAAGGCCATTGTGCTCATGATGACCCCGTCGACGCTTCGCGCCCGCATCTCCTCCAACACCCGCACTTCGGCCTTCGGATCACCGTCGGTGTTCCCTATGAATGACACGTACCCGTGAGCGCCGATCCGGTCCTGGATTGCCCGAGCGACCGCCGGATAGTACGGGTTGGCGATGTCGGCGACGAGCAAGGCAATCGTCCGCGTCTCCTGACGGCGTAGCCCACGAGCCACCAGATTCGGCCGGTAGTTCAATTCCTCGGCGATGGCGAATACCCGTTTCCGGGTCTGCTCAGAGACCGGACGAGCACCGGAAAGCGCGTTCGAGGCGGTCGATGGGCTCACGCCCGCCCGAAACGCCACCTCTTTCAGACCCACTTCTAGCGACATGACTCCGTCGTCTCCTCATCTCCGAATCGATTTATATAAAACGATTTTTCCCTCAAGCCGGAACAGTATGAGCGGTCAACTCGGAGGTGTCAAGTAGATGTCCGCCGGAGTTCTCCGAGGTGAGAAAAGAAGGAGTTCTCTTAGGCTCTAAGGAGGAGTTGGAGACTTCATCACACCGGACGGTCCTCGAATTGACGCGGCCGCTACTGGCCTGGGGCTTGGCCGAAGTGGTGTTCCCGCGTCCGCGAACGCATAGTTTCGGTGTCCAGTGCTCGCGATCTTGGGTTCAGGCTGCTGACCCTCGCGGGAGGGCGGTAGCCCTTAGCGACCGGTGGTACGAATCGTCGCTGTTTGCCCGCGATCGCGATCGAAAAGAGCAAACGGGGCTTTGATTTGTCTTTTTGGGCCCGTGGAGGGTGACTGCCGCGTCCCCTACTTCCACGGAATCACGAGGATCCCTGGAGCCGGCCACGGGACTCGAACCCGTAACCCCCGCTTTACAAGAGCGGTGCGCTACCAATTGCGCCAGGCCGGCATGAGGCGGGCGTGCCCGTCTCGACTGTCAATACTAGAGGGATCGGGCAGCGAGCGACGTCACTTGGAGGGTGACGGGGTGGGCGTCGCCGTCGAATAGGCATCACCCTGGGCCTGAAGAACGAACGCCTTGAAGTCGTCCGCACTGGTCAGCGAACCGGTGTACTGCTTGCCGTTGACGATGACGAGCGGGGTTCCGGTGAGCTTGGGGACGTTCGAGTTCGGGATGGGTCCCGCCAGCGCACGGTCTGTCGCATTCGCCACCCAGGTCGTATAGGTGCCGTCATCGATGCATTTGTCGATCGATGTGACGTTCTTGGCTCCCGCGGAACTCACATATCCCTTGAGTTGCGCATCCGTCAGACCCGGACCGCCCTCCTGGGGCTGGTTCTCGAACAGCAGGCGATGGAAGTTCCAGAACTGGTCGCCTGAGTAGTTGGCCACACAGGCCGCCGCATTGGCTGCACGCAGTGAGTATTTGGTTCCTGCGGAGTGACTCGTCAGGATGGCGATCGGATGCACCTCGACGGTCGCCGCCCCGGATTTCGCCCACTCACCGAGCTGGTCGCCGTTGGTCTTCTCGAACTCACCGCAGAACGGGCAGAGGTAGTCGATGTACATGCGGATGCTCACCACGCTGCCAGAGGGATCAGGCGTCGAGGCGATCGGCGACGCATCCGCCGCGAGCGATTCGGTCGGCACGACTTTGAGTCCGGCACCGACGACGACACCGTCGCTGGCCATGTTCGCCGGACCCGGAACAGGCGGGCGGATGGCGCTGACGATGATCAGGACGACGACAGCTGCGATGGCGAGCACGCCGACGATGATCCCGCTCTGCAGGAACACCTTGTTGCGCCGGTCGCGTTTCTTCTGCTCTACGCGGAGCTGGCGAGCCTTCTCCCGTGCCGCCTCGCGCCGGTCATTTCTCGAGGGACGACTGTCGGTAGGTCCGCCGTGGGTCATTGATATTCACTCCGGGGGTCTGAATGGGCATTCACAGTTCATGCAAACGCAATGGAGATAGTAGTTCGGCAGTCTGGGAAACGACCAAACAGCGCCTGAGCCTGCGCGGTGCGCCTCATGAGAGTCCGGGTGAACGGCACCGTCGCCGATGCCATACTATGAGTGGTGGTCACTGTCGCCCATTCGGGGCAGCACCATATCCATTCACTACGGATCGTCCGGCACGTACCTGCCGGTGAAGGAGTAATTACATCATGGCGTCAGTAACGTTCGACAAGGCAACACGCCTCTATCCCGGTTCCACCCGCCCCGCCGTCGACGAACTCGACCTGCAGGTCGCAGACGGTGAGTTCCTAGTTCTCGTCGGTCCTTCCGGCTGCGGAAAGTCCACCTCCCTGCGCATGCTCGCCGGCCTCGAAGAGGTCAACGACGGCAACATCTTCATCGGTGAGCGCAACGTGACGGATGTTCCGCCGAAAGACCGCGACATCGCGATGGTGTTCCAGAACTACGCTCTCTACCCGCACATGACGGTCGCCGAGAACATGGGCTTCGCCCTGAAGATCGCCGGCGTCAACAAGGATGAGCGTGCCGCCCGCGTTCTCGAAGCCGCGAAGCTGCTCGACCTCGAGCCCTACCTCGGCCGCAAGCCGAAAGCACTCTCCGGTGGTCAGCGTCAGCGCGTCGCCATGGGCCGTGCGATCGTGCGCAGCCCCCAGGTGTTCCTCATGGACGAGCCGCTGTCGAACCTCGACGCCAAGCTCCGCGTCCAGACACGTACGCAGATCGCGTCGCTGACCCGTCGTCTCGGCGTCACGACCGTCTACGTCACGCACGACCAGACCGAGGCTCTGACCATGGGCGACCGCATCGCGGTCCTCAAGGATGGCGTGCTCCAGCAGGTCGGCACCCCGCGTGACCTCTACGCGCAGCCGAACAACGTGTTCGTCGCCGGCTTCATCGGGAGCCCTGCCATGAACCTGTTCTCGGCTGATGTCGTCGACGGCGGCGTCAAGTTCGGCACTGCGGTCGTCCCGGTCGAGCGCGAGACCCTCGCGGGCGCCGGAAAGGCGGTCACTATCGGCGTCCGTCCCGAAGACGTGGTCGTCTCCACTACGGAGAACTCGGGCCTCAAGGTCGCGGTCGACCTGGTCGAAGAGCTCGGTGCAGACGGCTACCTGTACGGTCACACCGAGATCGACGGCAAGCGCACCGACATCGTCGGTCGCGTCGACGGTCGCGTGCACCCCAACGCAGGTGACACCGTCTACATCTCCCCGAAGGTCGGCCACGTGCACACCTTCAACGCGGAGACGGGCGAGCGTCTCGGTGGGGCAGTCGTCGACTAATCCGTTCCATCCGTTTCACGCACAGTGCCGTGGCTCCTCCTGGGGTCACGGCACTGCGCATTTCCGGGCTTTCCAGCCTCGTCCGATAGGTTTCTTGCATGAGCGGCTCCCTCAACATCACTGCGGCCACCGTCGATCCGGCCCTTCTCGACCTTCCGTGGAACCTGCCGCTCGACGAATGGTCGAACGACCACATCGCGATCCTTCCCAAGGGCATCTCGCGCCACCTCGTACGGTTCGCGAACCTCTCCGGATATGTCATCGCGATCAAGGAGACGACGGCCGAGCTCGCCAAACGCGAATACGAGATGCTCCGAACGTTGCAGCGTCTCGACATCCCGTGTGTCGACCCCGTGGCCGTGATCAACAACCGAACGGATGATGAGGGCGACCCCCTCAAGGCGGTGCTCGTCACCCGGCATCTCAAGTTCTCGCTCCCCTACCGCGCGCTGTTCTCGCAGACCCTGCGTCCTGACACCGCGACCCGCCTGGTCGACGCCCTCGCCGTTCTGCTGGTGCGCCTGCACATCGTCGGATTCTTCTGGGGAGATGTCTCCCTGTCGAACACTCTCTTCCGTCGCGACGCCGGCGCCTTCGCCGCGTACCTGGTGGATGCCGAAACCGGGCAGCTCTACGGCGGCGGCCTTTCGAACGGCCAGCGCGAGAACGACCTCGAGATCGCGCGAGTCAACATCGCCGGCGAGCTGATGGATCTCGAAGCGGGCGGACGTGTGGATGAGGAACTCGACCCGATCAAGGTGTCGAACGGTATCGTCGCCGCGTACCGCTCCCTGTGGAAGGAGCTGACCGGCAGTGAATCGTTCGCGACCTCGGAGCGCTGGCGCATCAGCAAACGTGTCGACCGCCTGAACGAACTCGGGTTCGATATCGAGGAGCTCGCGATCAAGACCGATGAGAAGGGCACCACGGTGCGCATCCAGCCAAAGGTCGTGGATGCGGGCCACCACCAGCGCAGGCTGCTGCGACTCACCGGCCTCGACGCCCAGGAGAACCAGGCTAGGCGCCTGCTCAACGATCTCGACTCGTACTCTGCAACCCTCGGCAAGGCGGGCCTCGATGAGGAGGCGATGGCTCACGAGTGGCTGATGCGTGTCTTCGAGCCGATCGTCCGCGCGATCCCTTCCGACCTGAAAGGCAAGCTGGAACCCGCCGAAGTGTTCCACCAACTGCTCGAGCACCGCTGGTTCATGTCACAGGATGAGGGACGGGACGTACCGCTCGCCGAGGCGCTGACCTCCTACATCAAGGATGTTCTGCGTCACCGCCGCGACGAAGCGACCGTCATCGGTCCGCCCACCGAAACATTGAGCATCCCGGTCATCACCGGGGCGATCGGCACGATCACCGACGACGAGGACGACTGGCGCGCGAAGGTGTGACAGTGCTCGCGAGAGGTCTTCCTCGCGAGCGTAGCTCGCTCGGCGCTGGCGTCGCGCGATTGCTATGCAATCCCCTGAGCTCCAGCGCGCAGGATTGCTATGCAATCCCCTTAGCTCCAGCGCGGAGTTTCGAGATCTCGTAGAGGGTGACGCTGGCCGCGATTCCGGCGTTGAGCGATTCGGTCGAAGCGCTGATCGGAATGGAGACGATCGCGTCGCACGTCTCGGTGACGAGCCGCGACAGGCCCTTTCCTTCGCTGCCGACGACAACGACGACGGGACGGTCGGCGAGTTCGAGGCCTGGCAGGGAGACGTCTCCACCACCGTCGAGACCGAGAACGAAGACCCCACGTTCCTTCAACGCTTTGAGCGTCTGCGTCAGGTTGCTCGCCATGGCGACCGGAGTACGGGCGGCTGCTCCCGCAGACGTCTTCCACGCGGCCGCGGTCATACCGACCGACCGCCGCTGCGGCACGATGACACCCTGACCGCCGAATGCGGCGGTCGAGCGGATGATCGCCCCGAGGTTGCGCGGGTCGGTGATGCCGTCGAGCGCGACGAAGAGCGGTTTCTGGCCGCGGCTGATCGTCAGGTCGAGCAGTTCGACCGGGTGTGCATACTCGTACGGCGGCACCTTGAGGGCGACGCCCTGGTGCACCGAGTCGCGGCCCGCGATGCGGTCGAGCTCCGGGCGCATGATCTCGAGGATCGGGATGCCCCGCCCTGTTGCGATCGACAGGATCTCCTTGACCCGATCGTCGACCTCGATGCGCGACGCGATGTAGAGCGTCGACGTGGGGATTTTGGCACGAAGCGCCTCGAGCACCGAGTTGCGACCGGTCACGACCTCGCTCTCGTCAGCGGCCTTCGGCCGCCGCGTCTGGGTTCGGGGTGCCGAATCCGGGCGGCCGCCGCGCGACTGTCCGGGCGCACCCTTGCCTCCGGCCGCCGAGTACCGCTCACGCGCCGCCTTCGCCTTGCCGGCGGGGTGGTACGGGCGATCTTCAGCCTTCGGGGTCGGACCTTTGCCTTCGAGTGCCTGTCGCCCTTGGCCGCCTGAGCCGACCTGGGGGCCGCGTCGCGCTTTCCGCACCGCTCCTGCGCGAGGCTTTCCGCCGCTGTTCTTCACTGTTCAACACTCCAATGCGCACCCGTCGGGGTGTCTTCGATGGTGATTCCGGCTCCCACGAGTTCGTCGCGGATCCGGTCGGCGGAGGCGAAATCGCGATTCGCCCGTGCCGCCTGCCGATCGTCGAGCAGTCGCTCGACGAGGGCGGACAACGCCGAGCGTGCGCCCGTGTCCCCCGCGGTGTTCCATTCTGGTGCGAGGGGGTTGATGCCCAGCACGTTCGTCATTGCGAGAACCTGCCCGCGTGCGATCGCCGCCGCCTCCAAGTCTTCCGCATCGAGTGCCGCGTTTCCTGAACGCACGGTATCGTGCAGCACGCCGAGTGCCTGCGGCACGGCGAGGTCGTCATCCATCGCCTCGGCGAACGCGGTCGGAATGACCGGAGCGCCGACCCCGGCGAACCGGGTGGAAGCGAGCCGGCGGTCGACCCGATCGAAGAACCCGGAGATGCGTTCGAGCGCGGCCTCTGCCTCGGCCAGCGATCCGTCATTGAAGTCGATCGTCGAGCGGTAGTGCGCCGCGCCCAGGTAGTAGCGGATCACGAGAGGCCTGGCCTGACCTAGCAGGTCTGCTGCGTAGACCGAGTTGCCGAGCGACTTGCTCATCTTCTGGCCGTTGACGTTCACGAGCCCGTTGTGAACCCAGTAGTTGGCGAACGCATGACCAGCAGCGGTCGACTGGGCGAGCTCGTTCTCGTGATGCGGAAAGCGCAGGTCGAGGCCGCCGCCGTGAATGTCGAAGTTGGTGCCGAGGTAACGCTCCGACATTGCCGAGCATTCGATGTGCCAGCCCGGTCTGCCGTCTCCCCACGGACTCGGCCACGATGCCGATTCCGGCTCATCGTCTTTGCGGCCCTTCCACAGCGCGAAATCGCGGGCGTCACGCTTGGCGCGGGGGTCGGCGTCGGCGGCGGGCTCCATGTTGTCGATGCTCTGACGTGTGAGCTCGCCGTAGGCCGGCCAGCTCTTCACATCGAAATAGACGTCGCCCGACTCGTCGCCCGCGACATAGGCGTGCCCGGTGTCGATGAGCCGGCGGATGAGGTCTTGCATCTGCGGAATGCTTGCCGTCGCACGCGGCTCGTAGGTGGGCGGCCGCACACCCAGCGCCGTATAGCCCGCGGTGAACTCGAGCTCGAACCGGTAGGCGAGAGCCCACCACTGCTCCGAACTGCCTTCGGCCTGCGCAGCCGACGAATTCACGAGGATCTTGTCGTCGATGTCGGTCACGTTGCGCACGAGGGTCACGTCGTAGCCACGATGCGTGAACCAGCGGCGAAGGATGTCATAGACGAGCGCGGACCTCAGGTGCCCGATGTGCGGCGAAGACTGCACCGTGGGCCCGCAGACGTACATGCCGACCGCGCCATCGGTAATGGGGCGGAAGTCACGGAGCGCCTGGGCCCGGGTGTCGTAGAGTCGCACAGTCACGCGTCTAGCCTACGGGCAGGCCTCGACGGCCGACGCGCGGCCTCTCTGATGTGTCGAAACCGGATCGCGGGTCACACGTTGTGGAGGAGAAGTGCCGTCGCAATGACCGCAACACCCTCGCCGCGACCGGTGAACCCGAGACCGTCCGTCGTCGTTGCGCTGATGGATACCGGCGCCCCGACGAACTCGCTCAGCAACGCCTCAGCCTCATGACGACGCGGTGCGAACTTCGGACGATTACCGATCACCTGAACGGCGATGTTGCCGACGCGGTAGCCGGCCCCCTCGACCATCCGCCGCGCTTCGCGGATGAACACCTCACCGTGGGCGCCGCTGAATCGCGGATCGTCTGTTCCGAACGCACCGCCGATGTCGCCGAGCCCCGCCGCGGACAGCAGGGCATCAGTGATGGCATGCGCCACCGCATCCCCGTCGCTGTGCCCGGCCAGTCCTGCCTCGCCCGGCCAGTACAGTCCGGCGAGCCAGAGTTCTGCGTCGGGGTCGAACCCGTGCGTGTCCGTGCCTACGCCGATGCGCGGGCTGTCGTCGCGCCGGGAGACGAGCTCCTCTGCACGGCGCAGGTCCCACGGAGTCGTGATCTTGAACGCGAGCGGGTCACCCGGCACGACGCTGACACGGCGGCCGGATGCGCTGACCAGCGCCGCATCGTCCGTCGCCTCATCCGTCGCACGGGCATACGCGTCGAGCAAGTCGTCTTTCGGGAAGCCCTGGGGTGTCTGCACCGCGGAGAGGGCGGAGCGGTCGACGGTCTCGACGATGTCCTGTCGAGCATCCACTCGCTTGATCGTGTCGCTCACGGCAAGGCCGGGAATGACGCCGTGGCGGCGGGCGTCGACCTCGGCCACGACCCTGTCGAACAACGCACTGGGAGTGAGCGCGCGGGCCGCGTCGTGCACGAGCACGACCTGCGCGGAGTCGTGCACCATCCGGAGACCTGCCAGAACGGACTGCTGGCGCGTCTCACCACCGGCGACGACGGTGACGGATGCGGCAGCGACACCGGCGACGTCGGCCGCGATCACTTCGGCGTCTGCGACGAACTCCGCCGGTGCAACCACGACGACCTGGGCAGGCTCGCGCATTCCGAGCACGGTATAGAGGGATCGGCCGAGCAGGCTGATGCCACCGACGGGCACGAAGGCCTTGGGCGCGGACGCCCCGAGCCGCGTGCCGCTGCCCGCCGCCACGACGATCACGGCGATGCGTGGCCCGCTCGATTCGCTCATGCGTTCGAGAGTACGCGATCCCGCCCAGCCCGAGCCGGCGGGGGCACGCTTAAACAGAACGAACGTGACCGTTCCGGTCCAGAGTGACGATTCGAAGCGTCACACTCGACCGGAACGGTCACGTTCGCGATACCTGGGTTAGGAGGCGAGGACCTCGTCGAGCAGAGTCGACGCCTTCTCGTCGTCAGTCTTCTCTGCGAGCGCGAGCTCGGAGATGAGGATCTGACGTGCCTTCGCAAGCATGCGCTTCTCACCCGCGGACAGCCCGCGGTCCTGATCGCGACGCCACAGGTCGCGCACGACCTCGGAAACCTTGATCACGTCGCCCGAAGCGAGCTTCTCAAGGTTCGCCTTGTAGCGGCGGGACCAGTTGGTGGGCTCCTCGGTGAACGGAGCGCGCAGAACCTCGAACACGCGGTCGAGGCCCTCTTTGCCGATCACGTCCCGGACGCCGACGAGGTCGACGTTTTCGGCCGGAACCTCGATGGTCAGGTCGCCCTGAGTCACATTGAGCTTGAGGTACAGCTTCTCTTCACCCTTAATGGTTCTCTTCTTGACTTCGGTGATTGTCGCGGCACCGTGGTGCGGGTATACGACGGTTTCGCCAACCTCGAAAAGCATAGATTGATGTCCCTTCAGCAACCTCTAGGATACCACAGAGACCCGGTGGTAGAGTTCGCCCTGCCTGCCCCGGGGGCCCCTCCCCAATAGGCTAAACTCGAAGCGCATTCCGCCCATCGACGGCCACTTTCAAGGCCACGCGGAACGACTTGGAGGGTCTTGTGAGAGCACGAATCGCGGCATCCATCGTGTTGGCGATCGCGGTCACGTTCGGTACTGCAGGGTGCGGCTTCCTGGCCCCGCAGTCGACCACGAGACACTACGACGCGAGCGATGGCGTGAGCGGCAACGTCGGCAACGACATCGCCGTGCGCAACGCCCTGATCGTGACCGGTGACGGCACAACGGGCAACCTCGTCGTGACCATCGTCAACAACGGCTCGGTGCCGCACCGCGTGCAGATCGAGCGCGCGACCGGCTCCAACGAGTCGACCTACGTCACCGTGGGTGCCGGCCAGACGAAGCAGATCGGCGAAGCAGGCGGCACGGTCATCCTCCTCCAGGACCTCAATTCGATCCCGGGCAGCCTCTACCCGCTGTACTTCCAGTACGGCGCACAGACCGGGCTTCCCCTTCGTGTTCCCGTGCTCGACGGCGGCCTGCCCGAATATGCAGACCTGACGCCGGCGCACGTGGTCGCGAAATCCCTCGCCACGTCGCCACCGGCACCCGAGGCGACGTCGACGCCCACCCCGACGTCAACACCCACCCCGACGCCGACGTCGACGCCGTAGCGCCTCAGGGCGTCACGCGTTGAAGCGATAGCCGAGTCCACGTACCGTCACGAGCATGGACGGGTCCGACGGGTTGTCCTCGATGCGTGAACGGATGCGCTTGATGTGCACGTCGAGCGTCTTCGTGTCGCCGAAGTAGTCGCTCCCCCACACCCGGTCGATCAGCTGTCCGCGGGTGAGCACACGTCCGGCATTGCGCAGCAGCAGTTCGAGCAACTCGAATTCCTTCAGCGGCATGGGGATCTCGCTGCCGCTGACGGCGACCGTGTGCTTGTCGACGTCCATCCGCACCGATCCGGCTTCGAGGATGCCGTCGTCTTCGAGTTCGTCGGTCTCGACCCGGCGACGGAGGACGGCGCGGATGCGCGCGAGCAGCTCGCGCGTCGAGTACGGCTTGGTCACATAGTCGTCGGCCCCGAGTTCGAGCCCCACGACGATGTCGACCTCCGAGTCCTTCGCCGTCAGCATGATGATGGGCACCGACGACCGGACGCGGATCTCGCGGCACACCTCGGTTCCCGGAATCCCGGGAAGCATCAGGTCGAGCAGGATGAGGTCGGCACCGAGACGATCGAACTCGGAGAGTGCGGTCGGGCCGTCCTCGGCCACGGTCACGTCGTAGCCTTCGCGCTTGAGCAGGAACGCCAGCGGTTCGCTCAGTGCAGCTTCATCCTCGACAAGCAGGATGTGGGTCACGTGGTTTCTCCTATCGCTGGACGCGCGGCGGCGTCGTGTGATGCTTCGGGCAGGCGGATGGTGAAGGTGGAGCCGCGGCCGGGCTGTGACCAGACGCGGATGTCGCCGCCGTGGTTCTGCACGGCGTGCTTGACGATGGCGAGTCCGAGGCCCGTGCCGCCGGTGTGGCGGGACCGGGCCTGGTCGACGCGGAAGAACCGCTCGAACACGCGATCGAGGTCTTCTTCGGGGATTCCCTCACCCTGGTCGGTCACGGCGATCTCGACGACACCGTCGACGGTGCGCACGCCGACGCCGACGCGCGAACCCGGCGGTGAGTACTGGATGGCGTTGGAGATGAGGTTGTGCACGGCGGTGACCAGCAGGGTCTCATCCCCGTAGACCTCTGCCCTCTTGTCCCCGCGCATCGCGAGCTCGATCCCCCGTACCTCCGCGGCCACGCGGTTCTGGTCGACGGCGGCACTGATGACCTGCTTGACCGAGACGAGCTCGGCGTCGGTCAGCGCATCCGCCGCCTGAAGCCGCGACAGCTCGATGATGTCCTGCGTGATGCGGGCCAGGCGTTGCGATTCCTCGCTGAGCCGATGGGCGAACCGGCGCACCTGCTCCGGATCTTCCGATGCACTGTCGAGAGCCTCGGCGAGCAGGCCGACGGCCCCGATCGGGGTCTTCAGCTCGTGGCTGATGTTGGCGACGAAATCGCGCCGCACGTTCTCGAGGCGGAACGACTCTGTCCGGTCCTCGGCCAGCAGGAGGATGTAGCGCGAGCCGAGGCGCGCGACGCGCACCCCCAGGTGGATGTTCGCATCGCCGAACGGCCCGCGCGCGAGTTCGCATTCCTCCGTGATCGGGTCACCGGTGCGGCGCACGCGGGCGACGAGGTCGGCGAGGTGCGGATGCACGAGCGCCTGGTTCCAGACCAGCCCGATCGCCAGGGCGCCCGGCGACGCTTTGATGACATTGTTCGACGGATCGACGACGATGGCGGCCGATTCGAGTGCGTCGATGACCTGGTCGACCCCGTCGGGGACGGCAGGGCTCGCGACCTCTGCGGCGTGGGCGCCGCGCCGCGCGGCCACATGAAGGATGGCCACGAATCCCGCGCCGACCACAAGGCCGAGTGCCAGAGACAGCAGCACCAACCAGGTGGAGTCCATAATTGCAAGCGTACTGACCCGCAAGGGCACCGACGCACGACATCGGAGCGGGGGCCGCGGTACTTTAGACAGTGTTCAGGCTCCGGGCACCGTTCGTTAACCTGTTCTGGACATCATGAATTCGGGGTCAAAGGGCTCCCCCATCTGTGCGCGCTCGCGCCAGGAAGGACCAGAAACCGATGCGTGAAGTATTCCAGCAGGAGCTGCGGGAAGTTCAGGATCGCCTTGTCGAGATCGCTGAGCTCGTCGTCATCTCCATCAAGAATGCGACGCAGGCGTTCAATGACTCCGACGTGACGCTTGCCGAGACGGTGATCGCCGACGACACCAAGATCGATGAGCTGACGGTGATCCTCGACGAACTGTCGATCCAGATCCTCGCTCGCCAGCAGCCGGTCGCGCGCGACCTGCGCATCGTCGTCAGTGCACTCCGCATCAGCGCATCGCTCGAGCGCATGGGTGACATGGCCGAGCACATCGCCCAGCTCGCGCGGTACCGCTTCCCTGACAAGGTGGTGCCGAAGAGCCTGCGCGGCACGTTCGCCGAGATGGGCCGGCTCGATGTGGTCATCGCCGAGAAGCTCGCCGAGCTGCTGCGCACCCAGGACCTGGAGCTCGCCGACGAGATCCGTAACGAAGACGACCGCATCGACGAACTGCACGTCAGTGTCTTCGACAAGGTGCTCGGCGAGACCTGGAAAGGCCAGGCCGTCGACACGGTGGATGCGACCCTCGCCTCGCGGTACCACGAGCGCTTCGCCGACCACGCGGTGTCCATCGCGAAGAAGGTCCACTACCTCGGCACCGGCGACTGGGCTCCCGAACTCGCCAGCTGAGACATCGACGTGTGCTGAGCGCACGCGAAAGGTGCGAGGGGCGGCTTACTTCTGGCCCTGGGCGGCGACAGCGGCCGCCCCGGCCGCCGCGGCCTCGGGGTCGAGGTATTCGCCCGGGGCGAGCGGCGCGAAGTTCTCGTCGAGCCGGTACACGAGCGGGATGCCGGTCGGGATGTTCAGTTCGGCGATGTCGTCGTCGGAGATCCCGTCGAGGTGCTTGACCAGCGCGCGCAGCGAGTTGCCGTGCGCGGTCACGAGCACCGTCTTGCCGGTCGCCACCTCAGCGGTGATGTCGGACTCCCAGTAGGGCAGCATGCGGTCGATGACGTCTTTGAGGCACTCCGTGCGCGGCAGGTCGTCGCCGAGTCCCGCGTAGCGCGGGTCGTTCGCCTGGGACCATTCGCTGTCGTCGGCGAGCGGAGGCGGCGGAACGTCGAACGAGCGGCGCCACAGCTGGAACTGCTCCGGACCGTACTTCTCGAGCGTCTCGGCCTTGTCGAGTCCCTGGAGTGCACCGTAGTGCCGCTCGTTGAGGCGCCACGACCGCTTCACGTCGATCCACAGCCGGTCGGCGACCTCGAGCGCGTAGTCCGCCGTCTGGATGGCCCGCGTGAGCACGGAGGTGAACAGGATGTCGGGAAGCAGGCCCGACTCGGCGAGCAGTTCGCCGGCACGCTTGGCCTCTGCGATGCCCTGTTCGCTGAGCCGAACGTCGACCCAGCCGGTGAACAGGTTCTTCTGGTTCCACTCGCTCTGACCATGGCGGAGGAGGATCAAGGTGTATGGCGAAGTCATGCTCCTAATCTACCGGGGCCGAAGATGCCACACTTGATGCATGGCGACGCGTGGACCGATCGGAACGGTCACCCGCGGCACGACCAACACCAACCGCCTGCGCCGGGTCGATCGCTGGATCGCCACCCTGCCGGTGCTCCGCAGCACCGCTGACCCGCTCGTGGTCGACCTCGGCTACGGGGCCAGCGGCGTCACGGCGCTCGAACTGCAGCAGCGCCTGGCGCGCACTCGACCGGATGTCCGGGTGCTGGGCCTCGAGATCGAGCCGGGTCGCGTGCGCACGGCTCTCGACCAGCTGGGCGAGGTCCGTGCCGGCACCACCCCCTTCGCCCCGGATGCGCGCGTCGACTTCGCGCTCGGAGGGTTCGAGGTGCCCGTTCCAGGTGGCCTGCGTCCGGCGATCATCCGCTCGTTCAACGTTCTCCGCCAGTACGAGGAGGCGGAGGTCGTGGGGGCATGGCACCGCATGACGGCCCGCCTCCAGCCCGGGGGCCTCCTCGTCGAGGGCACGTGCGACGAGATCGGCCGCATCTCCAGCTGGGTCGACGTCGCCGCAGACGGCCCGCGCCACCTGACGATCTCCCTGCGGCTCGACGGACTCGAGGCGCCGTCCATCGTCGCCGAACGACTGCCCAAGGTGCTCATCCACCGCAACATCGACGGCGAGCGCGTGCACGGCCTGCTGGCCGAACTCGACCGGCAGTGGAGGCACGCGTCCCCGCTCGCGGCCTACGGGCCCACGCAGCGCTGGATCGCCTCCGTCCAAGGGCTGCGCGCAGCGGGCTGGCCGGTCCGCGCCGGCCGCACCCGCTGGAAGCTCGGAGAGGTCACCGTCGACTGGTCGGCCGTGGAGCCTCGCGGATTCGCCTGGGGCTAACGCGTCGGCCGGGTGACCGCGCCGAGCCGCGGCAGGCGCGGCACGTGTGCCTCGGCTCCCGCGCCGGGCGGCACGACGACGACCTGGGCCGCCGCGACCGTCACGTCGCCGGCCTCGACCAGTAACGTCGCATCCGGATCCGTCGACCGTTTCACCACGGCCAGGGCGATCGGTCCGAGCTCGTGGTGCAGGGCGCTCGAAGTGACGAGGCCCACCTCTTTGCGCTCCCCCGCGGCGTCGACCTTCACGATGCTCCCGCGCGGGGGCAGCACACCCTCGGACCCGTCGAGATGCAGCATGACGAGCCGGCGGGGCGGATGGCCCAGATTGTGCACCTTGGCCACTGTCTCCTGGCCGCGATAGCAGCCCTTGGTCAGGTGGACCGCCGTGCGCAGCCAGTCCAGTTCGTGCGGAATCGTCTTCTCGTCGACTTCGGTCGCGAAACGGGGCCTCCAGGCTGCGATGCGGAGCGCCTCGACCGCGAGGAGCCCCGCGACGCCGAACTCTCCGCTGCGCACGCGTGCCACGACAGAAGCAAGCGCATCCCGCGGGATCAGAGTCTCGCTCCACGTCCAGCCGGAACCCGGGTGCTCGCCGATCGCGTACTGGTGGCCGCCGGGCGCGACCTCGCGCCAGGGGTCGTTCCAGACCAGGGGCACGCCGTTCGGTGCGGCGATCGGCAGCGCCGGCGAGCCGAGCGACCCGATGGTGGCGAGATCGGCGGTGCGGTCGGCGAGTTCTACGCGCAGCATGAAACGCATGCTCTGCAGCCAGGCGAGCAGCGCATCCGCTTCGTCGTGTTCGACGAGAAGCCAGAGCGTCTCACCGTCTTCGATGAGCCTGACCGCGTGCTCGAGTCGCCCGCTGGCGTCGAGCAGCAGCGTCTCCGACGATTCTCCGGCGGACAGGCCGAGCAGGTTCTGGCTCGTGATCGAGTTGAGCCAGGTCAGCCGGTCAGGGCCGGTGATCGACAGCACGGCGCGATTCGACAGGTCGACGATCGCACGGCCGGCCTCGAGTTCGCGCTGCTCAACGACGGGGTTGCCGTAGTGCGCGGCGACGCCGGCATCGCGATCGACCGAGTCGACGGCGCCAGAAAGGTCAAGGAAGGGGGATGCGGTGGTCATGGGGCTCATTCCGCCTTCGCGAGGCGTCCGGATGCGTGCGAGGCCAGCTCCTGGCCGAGGGCGGCGATATCCCACGCCCAGAGCAGGTGGTTGTCGACCAGCCCGTAGAGCCGGGTCGCCGCCGCATACTCTTTCGCGGATGCGGTGCGCATCACAGCATCCGTCGCAAGATCGATGCGCGGACCCTTCACCTGGCCCAGGTAGATCTCGGTGACACCGTCGGGATGCACGATCGCCACGTCGATGTCGAAGCCGCCCGCGGAATTGCGGAGGGCCTCCACCGACTGCGCCGTCGTGAACGGCCGGGCCCCGACACCCGGCAGCATCGCCGGACCGGGGTCGCCTTCGATGAGCTGCCGGCTGAGCCGCCAGTAGCCGGTCTCCGCGACCAGCGGCGTTCGATTCTCGTCGATCAGCCACGAATACGAGTTGTAGTTCAGGTACGGCAGCCCGTCATGGCTGAAGCTGATGCGCTGCCCGAACTCCAGCTGCACGTGCTCGTCTCCAGCGGTGTAGTCGAGAACGCCTGAGCCCTCCCAGACCCCGATGAGCCAGGAGAGGGGAACGAGTTCGGCCGGAAGGTCGGTGGGGATCTCGATCATGGCGGAAGCCTTCGTCGCGTCTAGCGCTGGCCCCGGAAGAGGTTGTAGACGACTACGACGGAGACGCCGGCTATCGCAAGGGTGGCCAGCCCGAGAAGGCCGACGAAAAGGAGTTCGAGGGTCACCAGCATGATTCGAGTCTACTGGTTCCGGTTCACCGCACTGCCGCAACGACGGCGAGCACCGCACCCGCGAGTCCGAGGATCACGAACGCGCCGACCACACTCGCCGCGAGGCGGTCGACGAAGCCCTCCCTCTGCTGCGTCGCGATTTGTGCCGCGAGGGCACCGGTCACGCACCCGGCGAGCGCCAGCGCGAGCCACGACGCGTAGGCGTGAGGGTCGCAGACCACTCCGATGACGACCGCGAAGACGACCGCGGCGGCCCAGACGCTCAGGATGCTCGTCCAGCGCAGCGACGGGGGCAGGTTCTCGGACTCGCTCACGGTCCTATTCTGCCCCCGACCGGTGCACATCCGAACCCTGCTGTGCACGATCGACGATCCCCGATCACGCGAGGGGCGCGGAATGCATCTCCGCTAGGATTGCGGCACAGTACGTACAGGAGGTCTGGGTGGCGCAGTTGTTGATCCTCACCTCTGCGCCCGACGCGGAGGTGCTGCCGTCGCTTGCGCTCCTGAGCCATCGCGCCCGGCAGATCCCGGCCGAACCTGCGGCGCTGGTGAACGCGCCCAGCTGCGACCTGATATTCGTCGACGCCCGCCGCGACCTGGCCAGCGCGAAGTCGCTCTGCAAGATCCTGACCACCACGGGTATCAACGTTCCCCTCCTGCTCGTCCTCACCGAGGGCGGCCTCACCGCAGTGAGCGCCGACTGGGGCGTCAACGACGTCGTGCTCGAGACGGCGGGGCCGGCAGAAGTGGATGCGCGCATCCGTCTCGCGATCGGCCGCCAGACCCAGGAGCACTCGCAGACCAAGATCCAGGCGTCGGGCGTCACCATCGACGAGGCGAGCTATTCGGCGAAGGCCCACGGCCGCCAGCTCGACCTGACGTTCAAAGAATTCGAACTCCTCCGCTTCTTCGCCACGCATCCTTCGCGGGTGTTCACGCGTGAGCAGCTCCTCAGCGAAGTCTGGGGTTACGACTACTTCGGCGGAACTCGCACCGTCGACGTGCACGTCCGGCGGTTGCGCGCCAAACTCGGCGACCTCGAATCGCTGATCGGAACCGTGCGGAACGTCGGGTACCGATTCAACGTGTACGAAGAGGACAATGAGCGACTCCCTACGCCTCTCCGTCCCTGACCTCGCCGACACAGAGCAGGCCACCGGGTTCTTCCGGGTTGCGGATGCCGCGATCGACGTCGACGGATACGACCCGTTCAACGAGCAGGCGCGCCTCGATGTGCACTCGGGCCGCCGCACGCCCATCGTCGCGACCGTCTGGTCGGAGGCCGAACACTCGCGTCCCATCGGCGCCGCGATCGTCGGGCGGGGGGAGCTCGACCTGGTCATCGATCCGCTGTTCCGGGGCAAGGGCTACGGCTCGGTCGCGCTTCGCGGACTGCTCGCCACCGCCAGGGGCAACCTCACCGCGTGGTCGCACGGTGACCATCCTGCTGCGCGCGTGCTGGCCGACCACCACGGGTTCCTGCCGGTCCGCAGGCTGCTCCAGCTGAGATCGGGGCCGCTCAGCGCATCCGCCGATGCAACCGGGCGTGCGTCGCATGCCCGGCACCGTGACGGCGTGACGATCGAGCCGTTCCGCGACGGCGATGAGGACGAGTGGGTCGAGCTGAACGCGCGGATCTTCGAGTCGCATCCGGAACAGGGGCGGCTCACCGTCGACGACCTGCGCGCGCGACAGGCGGAGCCCTGGTATGAGGCGAAGGACTTCCTCATCGCCCGCGACCAGCACGGGCGCATCGTCGGCTACGACTGGGTGAAGGCCGAACCGGATGCGGTGGACGGCGAAATCTACGTGCTCGGCGTCGACCCCGCGCACCCGGGGCGAGGAACGGGACGAGCCCTCCTGCTCGCCGGGCTCGAACGGCTTGCCGAGCGCGGGCGCACGACTGCAACCGTCTCCATCGAGGCTGACGACTCGTCCGCGGTGCGCCTGTACCACCAGCTCGGCTTCACCGAACACACTGTCGACGTCCAGTACCGACGCAGGATCGATTCCGACGGAGCGTTTTCCACCCATTAACCTCGCGCGCCACCACAGCCTGCACTCCGGTGCAATGATGTTGGGATGGACGGCGAGAACATCCTCCTCGATACAGGGCTCGGCAGCGACTTCGACGACGACTTCGCTCCATTCGTATACGAGCCAGACCCGAGCCTGCCCGAAGACCGGTATCTCGACCGCGAACTCAGCTGGCTCGCATTCAACCAGCGCGTGCTCGAACTCGCCGAAGACCCCGACCTCCCCGTTCTCGAGCGGGCGAACTTCCTGGCGATCTTTGCGAGCAACCTCGACGAGTTCTTCATGGTCCGCGTCGCAGGGCTGAAGCGGCGCATCCTGACCGGCCTCGCCGTGCCGACGAACGTCGGTCGCGCCCCACAAGACGTTCTCGCCGACATCTCGGAGAAGGCGCACGAACTGCAGGTCAGGCATGCTGCCTGCTACCGCGAACTCGTGCTGCCCGTGCTCGAAGAGTCCGGTATCACCGTCGTCAACTGGGACACCCTCGACGCCGCCGACCGCGTGCAGATGCGCGACATCTTCTCGCAGCAGATCTTCCCGGTGCTGACGCCGCTCGCCGTCGACCCTGCGCATCCGTTCCCATACATCTCGGGGCTCTCGCTCAACCTTTCGGTGCGCGTGCGCAACTCGCGCACGGGCAAGGAGCAGTTCGCCCGCCTCAAGGTGCCGCAGATGCTCCCCCGCTTCGTGCGCATCGACCAGCGCGAGAGCGTCGACCAGCTGAGGTTCATCCCTCTCGAAGACCTGATCGCGAATCACCTCGGCGACCTCTTCCCCGGCATGGAGATCCTCGACCACCACATCTTCCGCGTCACCAGGAACGAAGACGTTGAGGTAGACGAAGACGAGACCGAGAACCTCATCCAGGCGCTCGAGAAAGAACTCCTGCGTCGCCGCTTCGGGCCGCCCATCCGGCTCGAAGTCACCGACGACATGGATGCTGTGACGCTCGGCCTCCTCGTCCGCGAACTCGACGTCACCGAACAAGAGGTCTACCGCCTCCCATCCCCGCTCGACCTGGGCGGGCTGTTCGACCTCGCGAAGATCGACCGTCCCGACCTGCACTACCCCAATCACGTGCCGACCACCGCGCCGCAACTCATGCCGCGCGAGCCGAACGCCCAGCCCGACGTGTTCGCATCGGTCGCCCGGCAGGACATCCTGCTGCACCACCCGTACGAATCGTTCGCGACCAGCGTGCAGGCCTTCCTCGAGCAGGCTGCCGCCGACCCACACGTGCTGGCCATCAAGCAGACCCTCTACCGCACCTCCGGCGACAGCCCCATCGTCGAAGCCCTCATCGACGCGGCGGAATCCGGCAAGCAGGTACTCGCCCTCGTCGAGATCAAAGCGCGGTTCGACGAGCAGAACAACATCTCGTGGGCCCGCAAGCTCGAGAAGGCCGGAGTGCATGTCGTCTACGGGCTCGTGGGGCTCAAGACGCACTGCAAGCTCGCCCTCGTCGTGCGGCAGGAGAAGGGCGTCCTGAAGCACTACAGCCACATCGGCACGGGCAACTACAACCCCAAGACGAGCCGCATCTACGAAGATCTCGGGCTGCTCACCGCAGACGACCAGGTCGGCAAAGACCTCACCCGGCTCTTCAACGAGCTCTCCGGCTACGCGATCGAGAAGAAATTCAAGCGACTGCTGGTCGCGCCGCTCCACCTGCGCAAGGGGCTGCTCAAGCGCATCCAGGTCGAAACCGAGAACGCGCTGGCGGGAAAACCCTCCGGCATCCGCATCAAGCTGAACTCGATCGTCGACGAGGCCATCATCGATTCGCTCTACCGTGCGAGCGAGGCCGGGGTGCCGGTCGACCTCTGGGTCCGGGGCATCTGCGGGCTGAGGCCGGGTGAGCCGGGGCTCTCGTCGAACATCCGGGTCCGTTCCATCCTCGGCCGCTACCTCGAGCATTCGCGCATCTTCTCGTTCCTCAACGGTGGCGACCCGCAGGTGTACATCGGCAGCGCCGACATGATGCACCGCAATCTCGACCGGAGGGTCGAAGCTCTCGTCAGGCTCGCCGATCCCGCACACCTGGCCGAACTCGACGCCCTCTTCAACCGCGCGTTCGACGAACGCACCTCGGCCTGGACGCTCGACTCCGAAGGCGTCTGGACGCGGCACCACCTCGACGAGGCCGGCGAACCCCTCGACGACCTCCAGAACAAGCTCATGCAGCAGATCGCCCACCGGCCGCGTGCGGGGTCGAGGCGGTGACGGCAGCGATCTACGCTGCCGGGGCCGTCTGCTGGCGCATCGTCGACGGCAAGACGATGATCCTCGTCGTCCACCGGACCAAGTACGGCGACGTCACCATCCCCAAGGGCAAAGTCGACCCCGGCGAGACACTTCCCCAGACGGCCGTGCGGGAGATCGGCGAAGAGACCGGGCTCTCGGTGGCCCTGGGCGTACCGCTCGGGGTCTCGACCTACCCGCTCTCGAGCGGCCGCGACAAGATCGTGCATTACTGGGCCGCCGAAGTCTCCGACGCGGCGATCGCCCGGTCGACGTTCGTGCCCAACGGCGAGATCGCTGCGCTGGAATGGGTGACCATCAAGAAGGCGCGCGGGTACCTCACGTACGAGCGCGACGTCGAGATCCTCGACACGTTCGCAAAACTGCTGGCCGAAGGCGTCAGCACGACCTTCGCCCTCATCGCGCTGCGCCACGGCAAGGCCGCTCCCCCGCAGACCTGGGACGGGCCGGACACGACACGTCCTCTCACCGAGCGCGGGGTGCTCCAGGCGGCGAGCGACGCGCCGACGATCGAAGCATGGCGCCCCCGCAAGATCGTGACCAGCCCCGCGGTGCGGTGCGTGGCCACGGTGGCGCCGCTGGCCGCATCCACCGGCATCGTGCCCAAACACGAATCAGGCATCAGCCAGGATGCGTACGAGCGCGGCCATGCCACCATCCGTCACGTCATCGGCAAGCGTGTGCGATCGCGCAAGAGCGCCGTGCTCTGCAGCCACGGACCGGTGCTGCCCGAGATCCTGCGGGAGATCGCACTCGCGACCGGGACCGTGCCCGGCTCCTACCTGAGCAGCGCCGCCGACCTCGAGACCGGCGGTTTCTCTGTCGTTCACCTCTCGTCGACGAACCCCAGCTCGGGCATCATCGCGATCGAGACGTACTCCCCGGCGATCTGAGCCAAGTACACACCGCTCGTTAACCTTCCGTTTACCATCACGAGGGACGCTCGTAAGGCACCGGGAATAGCGTCGCTGGCGGGTCAGCACCGACCCAACGTCCTGTCAATGATCCCCGGAAGGGACAACTGTGAAACTCAAGCGTTATGGCGCTACTCTGGCCATCCTGGCCGCCGCCGCCATCTCTCTGACCGCATGCGCTTCGAACGAAGGCGGAAGCACAGCGTCGACCACCTCGAAGGCCCCTTCGAACCTGTCCGGCACGCTCAACGGCATCGGGTCCTCCGCACAGGGCACCGCCCAGACCACCTGGATCGCGGGCTTCCAGACCGACAACCCGAAGGTCACCATCAACTACGACCCGCAGGGTTCCGGCGCCGGCCGCACCAGCTTCATCTCCGGTGCAGCCGACTTCGCCGGTTCGGACGCCTACCTCAAAGACGCCGAGCTCGCGATGGACTTCAAGGGCTGCGCCGCCGGCACCAAGGGTATCGACCTCCCGGTCTACATCTCGCCGATCGCAATCGCATACAACGTCGACGGCCTGACGGACCTCAAACTCGACGCCGCCACGATCGCCGGCATCTTCAACGGCTCGATCAAGACGTGGAACGACCCGAAGATCGCTGCACTCAACTCGGGTGCGTCGCTCCCTTCGGCCCCGATCACCGTCGTGCACCGCTCGGACGACTCCGGCACCACGCAGAACTTCACCGACTACCTCGCCCAGAACGCACCGACGGTGTGGACGAAGCCTGCCGGCCAGACCTTCCCCTACACGGTCGGTGACGCTGCCAAGGGCACCTCGGGTGTTGCAGACGCCACGAAGAACGCGAAGAACAGCATCACCTACATCGACGAGTCCGGTTCGGCCGGCCTCAGCATCGCGCAGCTCAAGGTGGGCAGTACGTTCAACAAGATCAGCGCATCCGGTGCTGCCGATGTCGTCGCCAAGTCGCCGCTCGCAACCGGGCGTCCCGCCAACGACCTTGCGATCAAGATCGACCGCACGAACACCGACCAGGGCGCATGGCCCCTGGTGCTCGTCAGCTACATCATCGCCTGCCAGCAGTACAGCGACTCGGCCAAGGCCGGGCTCGTGAAGGGCTACGCCGACTACGTCGTCAGCGACGCAGCACAGCAGGCCGCATCACAGCAGGCCGGTTCGGCCCCGCTGTCGAAGGACCTGGCCTCCAAGGTCAGCGCCTCGATCGCTACCATCAAGTAGCACCTGAAGCGTTCGGCCTGGACGCGCGAGCGTCCAGGCCGAACCGCTGGGGTTAACAGCCCCACAACCTCAGACCCGATGAGAGAAAGACAGGAATGACCACCGGAACCGCAGGCGCCATCAGAGCCAAGGTCCGCCTCGGCGATCGCGTCTTCTCCACCAGCACCGTCATCGCCGGGTCGCTCATCCTGGCCACGCTGGCCGCCGTTGCGATCTTCCTGATCATTCAGAGCATCCCGGCCATCACGGCCCCGGCGGGCACGCTGCCGAACAATGCATCCAACTTCTGGGTCTACGTCTGGCCCCTCGTCTTCGGCACGATCTGGGCCGCGCTGCTCGCGCTCATCATCGCGACTCCGCTCTCCATCGGTATCGCCCTGTTCATCTCGCACTACGCCCCGCGCCGCGTCGCGCAGACGCTCGGCTACATCATCGACCTGCTGGCCGCCGTTCCCTCCGTCGTCTACGGCCTTTGGGGCATCGCGACCCTCGCCGTCTTCGTCCAGCCCTTCTACGTATGGCTGGGCACCTACGTCGGATGGTTCCCGCTCTTCGCGCCGCCCGTCTCCGGCACTGGGCGCACCATCCTCACCGCCTCGATCGTGCTCGCGGTCATGGTCATCCCGATCATGACCGCGATCTGCCGCGAGGTCTTCCTGCAGACCCCCAGGCTCCACGAAGAGGCCGCCCTCGCCCTGGGAGCCACCAAATGGGAGATGGTGCGCATGGCCGTGCTGCCCTTCGCCCGCTCCGGGATCATCTCGGCCATCATGCTCGGACTCGGGCGCGCGCTCGGCGAGACGCTCGCCATCGCCATGGTGCTCTCTCCGGCCATCATCGTGAAATTCGCTGTGCTCCAGGCTCAGAGTCCGAACACCATCGCAGCGAACATCGCGCTGCAGTTCCCCGAAGCGACCGGCATCTCCACCAACGCGCTCATCGCATCCGGACTCGTGCTCTTCATCGTCACGCTGCTGATCAACATGCTGGCGCGCTACATCGTCAATCGCCGCAAGGCCTTCTCTGGAGCGAACTGATGAGCACTGCGACGGTCAACCGGCCCATGGTCAACTCGCTCACCACGGGCAAGCTCCCC
Organism: Leifsonia sp. McL0618; assembly: GCF_049994905.1. GTDB lineage: Bacteria > Actinomycetota > Actinomycetes > Actinomycetales > Microbacteriaceae > Diaminobutyricibacter. The sequence continues at coordinate 3,284,436 of NZ_CP188258.1, forward strand.
CGGGGATCGACCTGGATGATCCTGGCCGGGAGCTGGGTCATCTTCGGCGCGATCTTCGGCATCCTCGCCGCAGCCGGGGTCACCAAGAACTTCAACATCGTCGGCGCGATCTTCTTCGGCACGGTGCTCTTCGACGTCGTGATCTACCTGACGTCACTGCTGGTGGAGGGCTCCCGCAAAGCCACCGACCGCCTCGTGACCTCCCTTGTCGCGACAGCGTTCATCATCGCCCTGCTCCCGCTCGTCTCCCTCGCCTGGACCGTGCTCGTGAACGGCCTGGCCCGCTTCGACCTGGCGTTCTTCAGCGAATCGATGCGCAACGTGATCGGCGAAGGCGGCGGCGCCCTGCACGCCATCGTCGGCACGCTGATCGTCACCGCGATCGCAACAGTGATCTCCGTGCCGATAGGCATCCTCACCTCCATCTACCTGGTCGAATACGGTCGGGGTGCTCTCGCGCGCGGCATCACGTTCTTCGTCGACGTGATGACCGGCATCCCCTCGATCGTCGCCGGCCTGTTCGCCTACGCCCTGTTCGCGCTCCTGTTCGGGCCGGCCATCCGCAACGGGTTCATGGGCTCGATCGCCCTGTCAGTCCTCATGATCCCGGTCGTCGTGCGATCGAGCGAAGAGATCCTGCGACTGGTGCCGAACGAACTCCGCGAGGCGTCGTACGCGCTCGGAGTCCCGAAGTGGCTGACAGTGCTCAAGATCGTGCTGCCCACGTCGATCGCCGGACTGACCACCGGCATCATGCTGGCCATCGCGCGTGTCATCGGCGAGACCGCGCCGCTGCTCATCGTCTGCGGCTTCACGACGAGCATGAACTACGACCCCTTCAATGACCGGATGATGACCTTGCCGGTCTTCGTCTACACGCAATACACGCAGGCTGCCGGAATCAACGCACAGGCCTCCATCGACCGCGCCTGGACGGGTGCCCTCGCCCTCATCCTCATCGTGATGCTGCTCAACCTCATCGCGCGCATCATCGCCAGAGCTTTCGCCCCCAAGTACGGCCGCTGAGCGGTCCGCCAAACCCAAGGAACAGTGTGTCCAAGCGCATCGAAGTCAACGACCTGAACGTCTACTACAGCAGTTTCCTCGCTGTCGAAGGCGTCTCCCTCACCATCGAACCCCGCACGGTGACTGCATTCATCGGCCCGAGCGGTTGCGGCAAGTCGACGTTCCTTCGCACACTGAACCGCATGCACGAGGTCATCCCGGGTGCCCGTGTCGAGGGCGACGTGCTGATCGACGGCAACAACCTCTACGGCCCCGGGGTCGACCCGGTGCTGGTGCGCCGCCAGGTCGGAATGGTCTTCCAGCGGCCCAACCCGTTCCCGACGATGTCGATCCGCGACAACGTGCTTGCGGGGGTCAAACTCAACAACCGGCGCATGTCGAAGAGCGAGTCCGACGAACTCGTCGAGCGGTCGCTGCGCGGCGCGAACCTCTGGAACGAGGTCAAGGACCGCCTCGCGCTGCCCGGATCCGGCCTTTCAGGCGGCCAGCAGCAGCGCCTCTGCATCGCGCGTGCGATCGCCGTCTCCCCCGACGTGCTGCTGATGGACGAGCCGTGCTCGGCACTGGACCCGATCTCGACTCTCGCCATCGAAGACCTCATCGAAGAGCTCAAGAACGACTACACGATCGTGATCGTCACGCACAACATGCAGCAGGCGTCGCGCGTCTCCGATCGCACCGCGTTCTTCAACATCGCCGGCACAGGCAAGCCGGGCAAGCTCATCGAATACAACGACACGAACATGATCTTCTCGAACCCGAGCGTGCAGGCCACCGAAGACTACGTTTCGGGTCGCTTCGGCTGAGTCCTCAGCACAATCACCTCTGATGCGGCATCCGGTCACCGGGTGCCGCATCAGCTTTAAGAGCAAGAGGCCGGGCCGCAGAACGCCTCTCGGCGCGAGGCCGCTCGGAGCGGCGAATATTGGAGCCCGGGGTTACTGCGGCCCGACCGACAACAAGTTTACCCGAGCCGCGGGGCCAGGAACGCGCCCCGCGTTCGCGACGAGTGAACTATTCGAGCGATTCGTGGCGCCACAGGCGTGCGCAGCTGGTGAGTTCTTCTGCGGTCTTCGTGAACCGGAGCGCGCGCGTCGTGAGTTCGCTTGCCCTCACCGGTTCGGTGGCATCCAGGTCGTCGGCCACGCTGGTGCAGCCGGCCGCCGTCACCCTGCAGAACGCGGCCGCCCGCTCGAGCGCGACCGCGAAGTCCCCTTCGAACACGCCACGCAGGATGCGGTCCGCGAGTTCGGTGATCTCCGCGGGCCCCGTAGGCATGGATGCTCCGGCCACCACAGGATCGATCGTCCCGATCACCTCGGTGCCGCGCTGGAACAGGTAGCTGGTTCCCTCCGGGTCCTGCCTGATCAGCAGCCGGATCAGGTAGATGCGCCAGAGCGCGCCGGGCAGGCTCTTGGGGTTCGCCCGCGCCCAGAGCTCGGCGATGGCGTCGATGCCGTTCTGGTCGGTGAACGCGACGAGACGGTCGACGACCTCCGGATCCGGATCGTTGCGCACGCGAGCGAGAAGCGCGTTCGCCGTTTCGTGCGCGACCCGGCTGATCTGGGCCGGATCCTCGCCGCCCTTGTACGCCTCGAATTTGCTGCCGGAGAACTTGGTCGGCTTGTGGAATTCGTCGCTCATGCGGTCGTGTCCCTCCTCGAAACCGTCTCGATCGCGCGCGTGCGCGAGTGGTTCCAATCCACGGTAGATTAGTCCGGTACGGGCCTGTAGCTCAGTTGGTAGAGCATCGGACTTTTAATCCGCGGGTCGTGGGTTCGAGCCCCACCGGGCCCACCCTTACAAACATTGGGATTCCAGCCCATCGCCGGTCTATCAGGACCGTGTGTTAGGCATCAGGACATCCATGACGGAACTGCATCAATAGACCCCTGACCATTCGGTCGTTTTTGGTCCTGACACGGCCGCCCGATGCGCCGGGAGGTGCGGTGACGACCGTCTGCGTCGAGCATGGGATCTCGTGGGAGTTGTTCTTTTGCGATCAAACGCCATGCTTCCGTCGAGGGCCAGGCCGCTGCATTGGAGCCTCGAACCCGACGACCGAAGTCGAGCCCGAATCGGACCGACGACAAAGTTAGGCACAGGCGATCGGGGTTAGGGCTGCGCTGGAGCAGTCGGGCTTGATCATGGGCCGATCACGAGAATGCGCTCCGCCCGTACCCAATGATCACCCCGACCGACGAGACGGCGTGGCCGCCGACGCGCTACGACCTCGATCGACGCGCGCTGTCGTGGGCCGTCGGTGGTGCTTGGATCGCACGGCTAAACGTGCGCCATGCCGGGTCGCAGAGTTCAACCATGAGCTCGATCTCGGCAAGCGTCGCCGCGGGTACTGTGCCAATCTTCTCCGCCAGATCCGATTCGCTACTTATATCGAACATCCAGGTGCACGGAATCGCACCGTCGATCGGTAGCGCCATTCGAACCACCCCGCTAAACGCGAATCCCTCCAAAGCAGGGACCGAAACTTCAATCGCCGTCCCGGTGATGTCGGTCGCCGCCGGCGCAACAATCTGAATGCCCCGGAGCGACGTGCCCCCGACCGAATGAAGAAGCACAACAGGGCGAGGCTGGTCAAAATTTGCCAACCATACTTCTCCTGCGTTCACCTACATTCCTTTTCCGTGGAGTCGATCTGTGGTCGGGCCAGTTTTGCACTCCGGGCGACGAAAAGCCTCAAATAATCATGAAAACGGACGATCCGACGACAACTAAATGGGAAGTAGTCGAAACCAAGAACGATGGAGGCCAACCAAAAGGAAGGCCGAGCAGGCACTTTAAGTGGACTGCTCTCGCAACCCAATGAATGACAGGGGTTCCGTGTAAACCAGGTTGCATGGCAAATCGGGGGATTTCCGGCAAAGCCAGACGACGCGAGGCGTCTTACGTACGACAGCGCCAAGCACACGATTCAGCTGCGATTCGTCACGCTGAAGAGCGCGAACGCGAAGCCGCACAGCGGCACGCCGCCGACGCGTTGTCGGATCTCCAGGCCAGATGGGGCACGCGCGCCGACGCCCTCAAACGGTTGACCCAGGTTTCGCAGATCCTCAGTCGACTCCGGGCCGAGCAGGACGCCGTACGTCTCGATCGGGATGACCTCGTCGCTCAACTCCGAGAGGTGGGCGAGAGCTGGAACTCCCTCGCGGCACGGACCGGCTTGAGCCGGCAAGCACTCAACAAACGAAACCCTCGCGCAGAACAACCGAACGCGCAGTAGCAGATCCTGGTAGCCGAGCCGCTGTCAGGGTCGCATGGGCGGGCGACGCTCGATCTCAGCTGTACCGGGGCTCGCGGATTGCTTGGCCTTCGATACCAGGGAGGGCGAGGAGCTCACGCACAAGCTCCCGCGGGCCCGCCACCACCGTGTATGGCGCATCGACCTCGATTGAAAGGCACCACGTCTCGTCCGCCGGCCAGATCAACTGGGGCATGATCCCTGTTTCGTCGTCTGGAGCCCACCCGAGCCCTGCGTGGTGCGGCCAGTCCGGTCGTGCGAGTTCGTCGAGGCTCGTTGATCCGAGAGCGTATCTCCGAGCAGGCAGATCGAAACGCGGCTCACCGAACTCGCGGACCTCGCCGCGCATGGCACGTTCGTACGCGCCGCTTTCGAAACGGTCCATCGCCTCAAGTCGGGGGTCAGTCGCCTGACGCTTCTGCTCGATCGGGTCAGGAATCGGCTCGGGGGCGTTCTCCGCTTCGTCATCGAACGCTGTGTACAAAGCGACGCTGGAGGCCCCGAACCCCCACCCTTCCCAGACCGCAACCGTGATCTCGTCGGGCCGAGCGGTGTGCGACCGCAGCGCCGGAACGAATGACGCGAGTAAGGCTGGGTCAATGCGTCCTTCGTCGGGCCACCGGGCCTGCCAGCCGTCTGGCCACGCGTCTGCTGTGCCATTAGCTGTGATATCTCGCCATTCGCTGGCGGAGTCGAGGCGCACGTTGTTGCGAGCGGCCACATCCGCCCACCGCCAGATCGCCTCGTGGTCGTCCGAGAGATGATATGCGTCAACGGGGTTCAGGATCCGGGCGTACGCGGGCATCCCTGAGGGCACCATCAATCCAAGCTCGGGGATGCGTTCCTGTAACCAACGCCCTCGGAGCGGATCGACAAACCAGTCCATCCGACGATCATGCCACCAACGGCGTCAGGATCGCTGCGCGGGGATCTCACTCGACCGCGTAACGGAACGCCCACGTCAAGCACCCAAGACAGGTGCGAAGCGGGACGCCTGGGCTGGCCGGAACGACGCGCGGTTCCCACGACTGGACTTGCCCCACCCATTCTTGGTTGGCCCGCGGCGCACTACCTTGAGTGGATGGAGACCGTGACACATCGTGAGATGCGCAACCGCAGCGCCGACATCCTGCGCCACGTCGAAGCCGGAGAGTCGCTGCAGGTAACCAACAACGGCCATCTGGCGGCGCTCATCATCCCGGTGGGCGGCGACCCACTCGACAGACTCATCGCTCGAGGCGAGGCACGGGCTGCAAACGCCGGCGCTGACACGCTGGCACCTATCAAGCGCGTTGTATCGCCGGTGAGTTCGCGCGAGTTGATCGAGGACAGCCGTAGCCGCTGGTGACGGTTGTCCGCCTGGACACGTCCGCCGCGATGAAAGTCGTGGTCGAGGATTTCCGAATCTGCAGCGCTGGCGACTCAACTCAGCGGTTCATCCCTGAGGGCCAACTATTGAACTTCTATTGTCGTTTGACTATATTTGTTCAATGCAGTTGAGTTTGTCCGAATACGCCGAAGCTCGTGGGGTCTCACGGCAACGCGCCCTTGCCCTCATCAACTCTGGGCAAGTCAAAGCAAAGCGCATTGGACGCTCGTGGGTGATCGACCAGCTTGAGGTCAACCAGAAGCCGGCGAGCAGTCGGCCGCTGAGTTCGAGGATGGCCCGCCTGCTCATCAGCGCAATGTCCGGTGAAAAACTCAAGCTCGATTCGCAGGAGCGCTTCTTCCTCCACAGATACGTGGAACGCGTTCGGCGCGAAGATTCTCCATTGCGACTATTGAATTCTTGGTTGCGTTCCCGCCAGATCCGTGTGGTCGACGTCGCCGCCAACCCGGCTGACATTGTCGAGATCTCCTCTGACCGCCGAGTCATCGCGTCCGGCATCAGCGACAGTCGAGCCGGCCTCTCTTCAGCTCGCGAATTCGAGGGATACGTCGAAGCGTCCAACCTCGACCGGTTCCTGCGCGACAACCTCCTGCTCGAGTCAGACGCGCCGAATGTCCGCCTCCACGTGGTCGAAGAAATGCCGGACGCGCCTATCCCGATTGGTTTCGTCATCGCAGATCTGATCGATTGGAACCGTCCACGCGAAGACGGACGCGCTATCGAACTTCTGAAGGACGTCACGTGGCCGCATTAGAACTACCGGACATGACCCCGAGGCAAGAGGCCTCGTGGCGCGGGATCATCGCGGTGGCACAACGTGTTTCGCGAGGGTGGTGCCTGGTCGGGGGTCAAATGGTCCAACTCTGGTGCTGGGAACGCGGAGTCGAGCCCGCACGTCCAACCGACGACGGAGACGCCGTGCTCGATATTCGCGCGAATCCGGACATTATGATGCAGTTCACGCAGGCTCTCGTCGATAGCGGCTTTGAGCCGGATGGCGAGGATTGGCGTGGACACCAACATCGATGGGTGAACGAGGATCACGGCCAGATCGATATTCTGCTTCCCGAAGGAATAGGCGACCGCGCCAAGCGCGTCGGAGTTCGCGGCGGCACCGCCCTCGAGACACCCGGTGCTCAGAACGTGCTCTACCGCGCCGAGGCGCTCGAGGTCTCGCTGAATGGCGAGGTCGCGACGATATTTCGGCCCAACCTGCAGGGAGCGCTGATCGCAAAGGCATACGCCTACGGTCTCGTCAACGACCCGCTGCGACAGCGGCACCTGCTGGACTTCGCCGTCCTGTCAGCAATGATTCGAATCTCAGATCACGTTGGGGAAAAGCTCCAGCGCAAAGAGAGGACCAAACTGTTCACCGCGTACACCGCTGCACTAGGAGACCCACTGTCCTTGAGCATCGACGATGCGCAAGGCCTCCAACGTCTCGCGGCGGCGGCCTGGAACACCTGATTGAAACGAAGCGCCGCCGGGCCATTCGGGGCGCCCATATTTGTGCTCCGCACCGCACAGCAGTGGTGAGGTCCGGTCGTCCCCCGGAACGCGTCAAGACTCATGACAGATCCCTGGAACGTGTAAAAAAACACGCCTGAAATTTACACGTCGAGCTATCGTGTCAAAACCTTTGCAATTCGGAATCGCGATCCAAACGCGCACTCGGTCACAGACGAGGCTCCAAATAGGCCTATAGCGTCGCCTTCAAAAAGACTCTCTCGAGCCGACGGCTACGAGTACCGGAAGGCCCGCAAGTCGGTGACGCCGGAGAACAAATGACCCACATCAGATGCTCTCAATGCAAGTCAGGCTTCCGTTTCGGTGTGACGTAACCGGGCGCAGCACGTACCCAATTGAGGACCACCTTGATTGCGGCGACGTTGTACTCCTCCACAGACGCGGCAGTGTTCCCGACGCTCGTGAACGGCAAGAGGGGGGTGTACCTCCGTCGCCTACTTGCGCCACGCCAGACCACTACGGCCAGTTCCTTCGGAATGCGCTCTATCGCCAGTCGGGGAATTCGCCGCGACCACAGGGTCCCACGAACGATCAATACGTCGCTCTTGCAAACGACACCCGTGAAGAAGATTGCGCGCCATGCAACGTATGCGCTCCCCAGAAGGATTAGCACGCCGGAGGTCATCCCTCCTACGGTTGGGCTTTCTATTGCGCTGGCATGGATCGCCGCGGCCGCGACCACACCGGTCGGGATGAGCATCCCGAACCGGTACAGCGGGTGGGGCCAAAGTCTGATCTGGTCAGAAGTATCTGTAGCTGCAGACGAATCGTTCTCAACCTCAAGGGAATCGGCCACGTGTCAAACCTCTCCCAACCGATCGAGTTGTGTCGAATCAGCTTCCGCGGGCGAAACCCGTTTTCGTCAAATGCTGCCACATGGAGCGCGGCTCAGATGCGAATTGCTGTGGCGTCTCTACTCATCACCCGCTACCAGAGGTCCCGATCTATCCCGCGTGCCCACGGATTGCACACACTTGAGGACAATCCAACGAGATCGTAGTGATCTCTATGAGTTCAAAAGGCCCGTAATTCCGCGGATTTTCGAGGAAAGTGTCGCTCTGGCGCGGGACTCGAACGGAACGGCTCGCTCCACTTGGATCCGCCGCCGAGCCAAGTCCACATTGCGGACTTCGAGCGCCGCCACCTCACCCCAACGCAAGACCGCGGCGACAAGCTGGCCGCGAGGCCGATTCGATCGCTGCTACCTGAGTGGCGCGCCGTGTGGGGTCGATAAGACCCGATCCAGCACCAGCTCAGGGGTGGGCGCCGGCGCCGCGTGGTGGTGGCGCTCGAGGGCGGCGCCTTCGACGTCGACATTCGGGAGGATGCGGTCCAGCCACTTCGGGAGCCACCAGGCCGAGCGGCCCAGCAGGTGCATGAGCGCTGGCATGAGCAGCATGCGCACGACGAACGCGTCCACGAGTACGCCGAAGGCGAGGCCGAAGCCGATCGAGCGGATCATGGTGGAGTCGCTGAAGATGAAGCCGCCGAACACCGAGATCATGATCAGGCCCGCCGCGATCACGACCGACCGGCCGGCGCGGAAGCCCTTCGCGACCGCGAGGCGCGCCGGGGCGCCGTGGACGTAGGCCTCCCGCATCCCGGAGGCCAGGAAGAGCTGGTAGTCCATCGCGAGCCCGAACAGGATCCCCACCAGGATCACCGGCAGGAAGCTCAGGATCGGCCCGGTGTGGATGCCGAGCTGCTCGGCTCCCCAGCCCCACTGGAACAGCGCCGTGATCGCGCCGTAGGTGGCGAAGAGCGACAGGATGAAGCCGCCCGTCGCGATCAGCGGCACCAGGATCGACCGGAACACCAGGATCATGATGAGAAGCGACAGGCCTACCACAACCGTGAGGTAGAGCGGGAGGACGGCCGCCAGGTTCGCGGAGATGTCCTGGTTGATCGCGGTCTGGCCGGAGACTCCCAGCGTGTATTTCCCGTCGACAGCGTCGAGGCCGCGCAGTGCGGTCACCAGGTTCTCGGTCGAGACGCTGTTCGGGCCCTCCTTTGGAACGACTTGGAACGCGAACAGGGTGCGGTCGCCGGAGACGGCGATCGGTGCGACGGCGACGACGTCCTTCTGGTCGGCGAGCGTGCGGGCGATGTCGAGCTGCGCGCCGGTCACGTCGTCCTTCGCGACACCGTGCTCGGCGGTCGCCGTCACGAGCAGCGGGCCGGTCGCGCCGGCGCCGAACGCCTTCTCGGTCGTCGTGAACGCCTCGTACGTGGTCGAGCCGACCGGCTCGGAGGAGCCGTCGGGCAGGCCCACGCGCATCGACAGCGCCGGGATGGCCACGATCAGCAGGGCCACCACGGCGCCGACCGCGGTGAGGACCGCACGCCACGTCTTCATCGGCTTGGCCTTGGTGTCGTCGTGGTGCACCTGGCCCACGGTGGCGCGGGCGCGGCGGCTCAGCACGCGGAGGCCGAGCAGGCCGAGGAGCGCGGGCGTGAGGGTGACGGCGATGAGCACGGCGAGGATGACCGCGATCGCGCCGACCGTTCCCATCAGGCCCAGGAATGGCACGCCGGTGACGTTGAGCGCGAGCAGGGCGACGACGACCGTCGTGCCCGCGAAGACGACCGCGTTGCCGGAGGTGCCGTTCGCGAGCCCGATGGACTCCTGCGGCTCGGCGCCCTCCAGGAGCTGCTTGCGGTGCCGGTTGATGATGAACAGGGAGTAGTCGATGCCGACCGCGAGGCCCAGCATGATCGCGAGCACCGGCGTGACGGAAGCCATGTCGACCACGCCAGAGAAAGCCAGCGAGCCGAGTGCGGCCACGGCGACGCCGAACAGGGCGGTGACGAGCGGCAGGGCCGCGGCGATAACGGAGCCGAGCACGACGAGCAGGACGATCGCGGCGAACACCACGCCGAGCGCCTCACCGACGCCGACGATCTGTGGAACGCCCTGGGCGATGTCGGTCGAGAACGACACGGTGACGCCGCCCACGGGCGTGGCCTGGAAGTGGTGGATGACGGCCTGCTTGGATGCTTCCGACAGCTGCAGTCGCGGCTTGGTGAAGGCGACGTTCACCAGCGCGGTGGAGCCGTCGGAGGAGACGAGGCGGATGCCGTCGGAGAGCTTCAGCAGCTCGGCGCCCTGGTCGAGCTGCTTCTGCTGCGCGGTGAGCTGCGCCTGCTGGGTCGCTAGCTGGGCGAGGCCGTTGTCGATCGTCTTCTGCTGCGCGGCGAATTGCGCCGGGGCCGCTGCGGCCTGCGCGGCGGGAATGCTCCCCTGCGGCGCGTTCGCGAGTTGCGCCTTCGCGGCGTCGAGCTGCGCCTGGCCGGCGGTCAGCTTGGCCTTCGCCGCGTCGAGCTGGGTCTGCCCGTCGGTGAGCTGCGCCAGACCGGCGGTGAGCTGGGTCTGCCGCTGCGCACGCTCGGCCTCGGTGGCGAACGGGTCGTTCACGCCGGAGACGTCGGGCAGGTGCGTGCCGTCCGCGACGAGTGCGCTGATCTCCTTCTTCTGCGTGGCGGTCAGGGCGGAGCCATCGTTCGTGCGGAAGACGACCGTGCCCGACGCGCCAGCGTAGTCGGGCAGCTTGGCAGAGAGCTCGTCGACGACCGCTCCGGCTGCCGTGCCCGGGATGTCGAACGACGACGTGAGGCCCTTGAAGCCCACGATGAAGCCGACCACGACGATGCCGAGCACCGCCAGCCAGGCCACGATGACCGTCCAGGCGCGGCGCGCGGAGAACTTTCCGAGGCGGTAGAGCAGTTCGGCCATGACGGTCCCTTCGATGATCCGTAAAAGATAATACGCAACGGTCCGTCTCGTTGAATGTAGATATGCTGTGAGCCATGTCCGAAGGCCGAAGGGGCGCAGCCCGCAGCGAGACGGCAAGGCTCGCGATCCTGGAGGCGACGGCAGCGCTCTTCGCCGAGCGCGGCTACGACCACCTCAGCATCGAGGGCATCGCGACGCGCGCCGGCGTCGGCAAGCAGACCGTCTACCGCTGGTGGCCAGGCAAGAGCGCGCTCATCGCCGAATGCCTCCTCGAAGGGATGCTGCTGCCCGAGCGGTTCGCCATGCCCGACACCGGGGACCTCCGGGCCGACGTCGTGGCCTGGCTGACCGAGGTGGAAGCCGTGCTCGAGAGCCCCACGGGAGAGGGACTGTTCCGCTCGCTGATCGCCGCGGCCTCCGAGAACGTTGACGTGGCGCGTCGCCTGCGCGAGTCGCTGGCGGATCCTCGCCTGTTCCTGCCCCGGCTGCTGGCGGCGCGCGACTCCGGCGAGGTACGGGCCGACCTTCCGGTGGAGGAGGTCAGCGAAGCGCTCGTCGGCGCCGTGATGCTCCGCGCGCTCGCGCACTCGCCGGCCGACCCCGGCCTCCCCAGGCGGCTCGTCGACCTCACCCTCGGCCCCCGCCCCAGCTGACTGCTGGGAGGCAGTTGGGGCGGCAAAGCGCATCGGACGCTCGTGGGTGATCGACCAGCTTGAGGTCAACCAGAAGCCGGCGAGCAGTCGGCCACTGAGCCCAGTGATGGCCCGCCTGCTCATCAGCGCAATGTCCGATGAACTGCTGCATTCTTGGTTGCGATCACGCGAGGTGCGTGCGGTGGACGTCGCCGCGCATGCAACGTCGACCGATTCCTGCGCGACAACCTCCTATTCGATTCAGACGCGCCCAATGTACGTCTCCACGTGGTCGAAGACTTGCCGGGGGGACTGTCAGAAATCCACCGCTTCACACATCCAAGGCGGTCGCGGCATGATTAGCACGACAACTGTGGCCCCTTGGAATCGAGTCAAATGGAGCGGAGAACCGATAGGCGCACTCATTCGCGCCCGCGTCGAGCTGGGCGTAGGCCGGCCACGCCACCCGTCAGCGATCGTTCCGCCGCGAGCAGGGAAACGTGCGATTGCTTCCCAGGATCGCGGAGGTGATTACTCATGAGATTTGAACGCTGGGTGGGGGTGATTTTGATTTGCCTAGCGTTGCTCGGCGCGGGCCTGGTGGGTCTCGTCGCCTTCGTCAGTATCGAGAACCCCACCGCTTGGGAGAACCCGACCACGACGACGATCCTCGGGTTCTGGGAGCTGGCCTACTCGACCGCGAGGCCGCCCTTCGGGGTGGTCGTCGCAGCCGCGGGCTTCGCCCTTCTGGTCGCCGCGCTGGTCGCGCTGCTTGGGCGCCGGATCTCCAGGAATGCCCACGAAAGCGACGATCCTACGCGGAGGCCGTTGGCACCAAAGCTCGTCATTGCTGAATCGCGTGGCGTATACGCAGGACCGGTCACGGTGACAGTGCTGATCCCGGCTCACAACGAAGCGGCCTGCATCGCCGAGACGATTGCCTCGCTGCGGTCTCAGTCCCACAAACCGGCGCGGATCATCGTCGTCGCAGACAACTGCACCGATGACACGGTCCGTATTGCTCAAAGGGCTGGCGTAGATGTGTTCGAGACGGCGGCCAACACAAAGAAGAAGGCCGGTGCCTTGAATCAGGCGCTGCCGGCCGTGCTTTCAGGTCTGGGTGACAACGACACGGTGATGGTGATGGACGCCGACACGACCTTGCAGCAAGGCTTCCTGGACGCCGCAGTCCGTCGGTTCACCGACGATCGAACGCTCATGGCGGTCGGAGGTCGCTTCTTCGGGGAAGAAGGAGCAGGTCTTATCGGCCAGTTCCAGCGCAACGAGTACACCCGTTACGCGCGCCAGATCTCACGCCGCCGTGGCCGCGTGTTCGTGCTCTCTGGCACGGCCTCGATCTTCCGCTCTCGGGCGTTGCGGACCGTGGCTGCCGAGCGGGGGCTAGCCATTCCCGGCGTAGCGGGAGAGGTCTATGACACCCTCGCTCTGACCGAGGACAACGAACTCACGCTGGCACTGAAATCGCTGGGCGCCCTGATGACCTCTCCCGCAGAGTGCAGCGTCGTGACCGAGTTGATGCAGACCTGGCATGCTCTCTGGGTTCAGCGGCTGCGATGGCAGCGGGGAGCCGTCGACAATCTCGGCACTTACGGCATGCGGTCGACTGTGATGCGCTATTGGGCGCAGCAGCTCGGCATCGGCTATGGGGTGGTGGCCATCGCTGCGTACCTCTTGCTGATTCTGCTCACCCTTCTCTCGTTCGACGTCTGGGTGTGGTTCCCGTTTTGGATCGTGATAGGTGCGATCTTCGTCCTCGAGAGAGTCGTGACGGTGTGGCGCGGTGGCTGGCGTGCGCGCCTCCTCGCCGCTGCCCTCTTTCCAGAGCTCGCCTACGCGGTCTTTCTCGACCTCGTCTATGTGAAGGGCATCGTGGACATCGCCATGGGCCGCGAGGCCAGTTGGGGGAATGTGACTCAAACACCGTCACCGAAGGTCGCGAGACAAGAGGGGCCGCGATGAACGCGCAGGTGCCGGCGGGGCTAGTGCTACCCGCGGAATTCCTCAGCTCTCCTTACTTCCAGTTCCTGGCGGCTTTCGTCGCCATCAACACCATCATGTATGTCGCGCTGGCCGTCGCATCGATGCTGCCGAAAGTCCACCTCGGCATTCGGGTAAGTCGACGAGGCCGCGGCCGCGAGAACCGGAGCATTCATCCCGATGACCACTTCGATCAATGAGCAGGTGATAACGCGGTCTCTGAAATGTGCGCGCCGGGTATTGATTCAAAAGGCCCGTAATTCCGCGGATTTTCCAGAAAATTTCGCTCTGGCGCGGGTCTCGGAGGGACTTTTAATCCGCGGGTCTTGGGTTCGAGCCCCACCGGGCCCACCCAGTAATGAGCTGTTGCATGATTATCACCGCGGACGCCACTCCTGGCCGCCGCCACGATGCCACGCAACGCTCTCCTCTTCGAGGATGTCGACGATTCCGGGTTGAAACCACCACGTCTCGTCCGGGCTCCATCCGGCGATGAGCGATGCGGAATCCCCGTCGACGGGCACCGGCAGGCCCGCAGCCTGCAGATAGGCCGCGGTGCTCAAATGCACGCCGTCATAATGCTCCCCCACAGAGGTCCAGTCGGGAATCACCCACGCGCCGATGCGTCCGGTCGCCCGGTACCAGTCGTGCCGACGCGACGCGGTGAGATTGAGCGGGAAACGACGACATAGCTCTGCCCAATCGTCCGCAGTGCTGATCTCGTAGACGCGCGCACGCCGGTCGATGCGCACCGGCCGAGCCTGCGCCTCCTCCCACCCCATCGAATCTTCAACGAGATGCAGGCCAAGCGGCCCGGCAGCTCCAACACTTCGGGTCGTAGTGAACGAAGCCAGAGGCACGAGCGGAGTGGACCACCACGAGCCGGAGAAGCTCGCTTTCGGGTCAGACGGGCGGTCACGACGAGCTTGCTGCTCCTCGGCCACCGCCTCCGCACGAAAGGCGCGAATGTCCGGTCGCACAACTCGTGGAGCGTCGTGCAGGCCGAAGTCGAAGTCGACAACCCATTGATCGGACCGATCAATCGGAGCATCCCACCACTCCGTTCCCGGTCGGCTCACCAGGACCTCAGCGGCCCGCTGCAGGGCCGGCTGCAGGATCGGGAGGGCGCACAGGAAGTCTTCGCCGTCGGGCTCCTGCCAGTATCGGGCTGAGCTCACGGTCTCCTCGAGCACGTCGGACGGACTGATGAGTTCTGCGAGGATCGGCGCGTCCAGGAGTGCTGCAACCAAGTCATTCGCGCTCTCGATGCGCGGGATCTCCGGTTCGGGAAACCTGGCCGAATCACCGGTCGCACCCTGCGCGCTGGCTTCGAACCGGAGGTATGCCCGACCAGCGCCTAAGGATGGATCGAGTTCAGCGGAAAGTTCCATGACCGCGTTGAGGAGCGTCGCCTCGAGTTTCTGGTCGCCACTCGAGGCGGCCGCTACAAATAGTGACGCCCTTCGCCCGCGCGGTCCCCTCAGCAAAGCATCGGCATCCATCGTCACGGGCTCACCCTACCCGGCCGAATCAGTTCCCTCGATGAAGGTCACGCGCTAGGCGACCGGGCCGCGCGCGAGGGTGACTGCGGCGGTGTGGGAAGCGCCCGATGAGTCAGTCCAGGTGAGGTTGACGTGTTGCCCCGGTGCGAGACCACCGAGCGCGGCCGTGAGGTCCTGCGCTGAGGCGATCGTGCTTCCGTTCACCGCAGTGATCGTGTCGCCCGCGGTCAGTCCAGCCGTTGCGGCCGGGGTGCCGTCGATGACTCCGGCGATGGTCGCGCCGGAGGGCCCCGTGGCATCGCTCGACGACGCGATCTGGACGCCGAGGAAGGCCGGATAGCCGATGGTCACGGTGGACGAAGCGTGGCCTGCTGTGATCTCTCCGGCGATGCTGAGCGCGCTCTCGATCGGGATCGCGTAGCCGGCGACCGTCGATCCACCCTCCTGGGCGGCGCTGTCGATACCGATGACCTCATCGGCGGAGTTGAAGAGGGGACCGCCGGAGTCGCCCGCCTGGATGTCGGCATCGGTCTCGATGAGACCGTTCAGCGTCTCTGAGGCAGTGGTCTGCTCGGCCTGGGTCGTGATGGTCTGATCGAGCGCCGTCACCGTCCCGGGAGAAGCGGAAGGGGTACCGCCCGTGCCACCGGCGTTGCCGACACCCGTGACGGCGTCGCCGACGGCCACATCCGACGACGTGTCGAGGTGGGCTGTGCTGAGGCCCGAGGCATTGCTCAGTTGCAGGACCGCGATGTCATCGGTGGCATCCGTGCCCACCACGGTGGCCGTGTATTGGGCGCCGGTCGATACGACGGTGACACTGATGCTGGTCGCGCCCTCGACCACATGGTTGTTCGTGAGGATCTCGCCATTCGAGCTCAGCACCAACCCGGTGCCTGCGCTCTCCGCCTGGTCGTAGGTGAGCTCTGAAGTGATGTCGACGACGCCGACCTCCTGCGCGGCAGTCGCACTTGCAAGACCGGAGGATCCTGCGGAGCCGGAGGAGGAGCCGCTGCCGCCGTAACCGTACCCGCCGTAACCGTAGCCGCCGCCGTAACCGTAACTGTTGCCGTAGCCATAGCCGAGGGCGTTGTGGATGTCGCCGGACACGCGCGACGTCGACGCCGCAAACGCGGAGCTGGAAGTGGAGGCCGTAGCGGCTGACCCGACCGCGGAGCCGACGACGACTGTTGCGACGGCCGCCATCGACAGAATGGCAACGCGCCGACGCCGACCGCGCCGGACACCGGCACGTGCCCGGCCGGGCTCCCCGTCACTCTGATCGATCCCAGTACGTGCAAACGCCCCATCAACGGTATCCATGGCTCTTCGTCCTCTCAGCTTCATGCTTGGAGCCACAGCACACCCCAGGTAAATGAGAAGTTGTCATGGGCGGCATATGTCCGCACTGTGAAAAACCCAGAGACCGCCGAGAAGCAGCGTGATCAGACCGGACGGTGGGACGAGCCGGCAGAGCCGGGCACGTCGGCCTCCCTGCCGACGAAGCCATACTCGTACGCGTAGATCACTGCCTGCACGCGATCGCGAAGCCCGAGCTTCATCAGCACGCGTCCGACGTGCGTCTTCACCGTCGTCTCGGAGACGACCAGAGCGGCAGCGATCTCCGCATTGGTCAGGCCCTGCGCCAGGAGGTGGAGGATCTCCCGCTCCCGGGCGGTGAGCATGTCATACCCATCTGACTTGCGGGAAGCCGCGGGGGCATGCTGAAGGAAGGTGCTGATCATCCGTCGTGTGACACTCGGAGCCAGGAGCGACTCGCCAGCGTGCACCGACCGGATGCCGGACACGAGCAGTTCCGGCAGCACGTCCTTGAGAAGAAAACCGCTCGCGCCCGCCTGCAGCGCGTCGAAGACGTACTCATCCATGTCGAATGTTGTCAGCATGAGGACTTTCGTCGGCGCGTCGACCTCCCCGTCTGAAACGATCTTCCGCGTCGCTTCGATGCCGTCGATGCCCGGCATGCGCACATCCATCAGCACGATGTCCGGGCGCAATGCGCGTGTCTGCGCTACGGCGTCCGCCCCGTCGACCGCTTCGCCGACCACGTCGAGGTCGGGTTCGATCTCCAGGATCAAGCGGAATCCGCGCCGCACGAGCGCCTGGTCATCCGCGATGAGAACACCGATCGTCACGAAATGCCCTCCGGATGCATCGACCCGACCTGTTCCGGGAAGCGGGCGACGAGCTCGAATCCCCCTTCCGAACGGGGGCCCGCGTAGAGTGTCCCGCCGTAGAGCACGACACGTTCTCGCATGCCGAGCAGGCCGTGACCGGGCTCGAGGTCGTGCTCTACCGCGCGGCCGTCGTCGCGGATCGTGATCACCAGCCCGTGCGCATCCGAGATGTCGACCTGCACGTGGACAGGATCGACGGCATGCCGCAGCGCGTTCGTGAGGCCCTCCTGGATCACGCGGTACGCGGTCAGGTCGAGGCCGGCCGACAACTCACCCCTCAGACCGTGCATCCGTAGCTCCACCGGAAGTCCGGCATCGCGGAACTTCCTGATGAGCGGATCGAGTTGCGCGAGCCCTGGGGCGGGCTGCCGGTCCGAATCGTCGTCGCGGCGCAGCATCCCCACCATCCGCCGCATCTCATTGAGTGCCTCCCGGCCGACCGCCTCCACCGTCTCGAGAGCCTGCCGTTCGGTCGCCTGGTCCGTCTGGAGGCGCCGCCGCACCGCGGAGGCTTGCACGGTCATGACGCTGACGCTGTGGCCGATCACGTCGTGGAGTTCGCGGGCGATGCGGTTGCGTTCCTCGGCGACAGCGCGGGCCTCCCGCTCATTGCGTGCCGTCTGTCGCTGGCCCGCGTGCTGCAGCTGGGTGCGCACGAGCGACCCGATCAGCCACGCCACCACCCAGGGAGAGATCCAGGCGAACTGCTGAACCCGCTCCAGGAGCGTGGTGACCGTCGGGTCGAAGCCGTCCCATACCAGCCACAGGAGCGCAATGAGCACGAGCCCCCACCATGAGCGCCGCCGGTCGACGTACCGGCCGACCGAGTATGCGGCGATCGATGGAGCCAGTGTCACACCGAGGCCCTCGGGCGAACCGAACAGCGCGAACTCGATCGTACACACGATGACGATCGCGGCCAGGCAGACGAGAGGGGCGATCCGCCGTAAAACCAGAAGGAGTCCCGCCGCGACGTACACGGCGGCCTCGGTCCACACCGGCCCCTGCTGGTGGGTCGCACCCGCACCGAAGACGGCCTCGGCCACCCCCAACGCCGCGACCACAACCGCGATCGCGATGTCGAAACCCCAGCTTCGGAGGCGCACGAGATCAGAGTAATGCCGCGCGACTCATCGACGCATCCTTCCTCGGAACGACCCGCCGTCGTCATCTCGAAGGACGACAGCCACGACCCGCGAGGTCGAATCATGACGGCCCGGATGAGTCGAAGATCGTCAGCGGTCACGACGCGGCGGATGCCGGCCCGCTCCTAACCTGCATTGCATGCCCTACCCGGGGCGCACAGTCCAAGGAGGAAAAATGTCCACATCTCTCATCCCGCGCTGGGCCGGAATCGGTCTTCTCGTGTATGCCGTCGGCACCCTGGCGGCGGCCATGTTCACGGGATCGCCCGGTGGAGAGTATTCCGCAGCAGATGTCGCTGCGTACACCGCGCCCGGCCATGCCCCGACCGCTCTCGTGCTCTGGTACATCGCGGCCTTGAGTGCTCTCGCCCTCGTCGTCTTCGGGGCCGGCATCCGGAGGCTGCCGGCGATGGGCCGCCCGCTGTCGGCACTCGCCTCGATCGGCGCCGCGGTCAGTATCACGGGCACCTGGCTTGCCGGCGGAATCGCAGTGGGCATGCTCGAAGGCGGCAGCGCCGTGCGGAGCGGGGTCGCGGCTCCGGTCGTCTACCTGTTCACTGAGATCGGCCACGCTATGTCCATGTGCGGCCCAGCGATGTGCGTCGGCGTCATCGGGATCGTGCTGGCTGTGCGCGGCGCTCTTCCCGTGTGGCTGCGCGTGGTTTCGGTGATCGGTGGGGTGTGCGGAATCCTCGCCCCGTTCTTCTTCACATTCTTCCTCTACGTGTTGTGGGTGGTCGTGCTCGGCGTCGTGATCCTCGCCACGCGACGTGTGCCCGCGGTCCCTCGCGTCGAGAGCGCCGCATCCATCGTGTGAGCGGGGCGGATGCCGCGGGTGCCGTCAGGCTCGCGGCATCGTCGCGCGTTCACCTGCTTTTCGGCACCGGTTCACCGCGATGTTGCCTGGCGTCCCTAGCGTCTGAGCTGGCAGCGGAGTCGCCCAGACCCGCCCGTTCAGAAGGATCGGTATGCGCTCTCGGACTCGCACAATCTCGTTCATCGCCGCCGGCGTCGTCGCGGCGACGTTCTTCAGCGCGGCGGCCGCCGTCGCCGCGCCCCTCATCGACAATGGCTGGCCATACAACACTGCAGTGAAGGCCGATGACGCGAAGACCTATACGCTCGCCGCGGTCGGGGACATCGCTTGCGAGCCTAATGACAGCGAGAACGCCGCCAACCCGTCTTCGCTCAAGTGCGGCAGCCCGACACTCGGCGGTTACGACGCCGAATTCGCGACCGCCAAGCAGACCGACGCGATGAAGCCGGACGCGGTCGCGCTCCTCGGCGACGAGCAGTATCAGGTCGGAAAGCTGAGCGACTTCGAGGGCTCCTTCGAGCAGGCCTGGGGTGGCCTCAAGTTTCTCGAGCGGCCCGCCCCCGGGAACCACGAGTACTACTCGTACGCGAAGAAGGGCGATAACGAGGCCGGCCAGAACGGCAACGGATACTTCGCCTACTTCAACGGCCACGACCAGAGCGGCACGCCGAACACCTCGGGCCAGGCCGGCGTCGACACGGGCGACAACCAGGGCTGGTATTCGTACAACCTCGGCAACTGGCACATCATCTCCCTCAACGCGGAGTGCAACTCCGCCGCCTTCAGCAACGACTGCTCGACGACTGACGGCGGGCTGCTCGCGCAGGAGACCCAGTGGCTCGCCGACGACCTGAAGAACAACCAGCAGCAGTGCACCATCGCGTACTGGCACCAGCCGGCCTTCAGCGCAACCACGGCCTCCACGGCGACCGTGCCGGCCTCCGCGCCGGGCGCCGGTGGCCAGGAGGGCCAGATGACGGATGCCTGGTGGAGCCTGCTCTACGCGAACCACGCGACGCTCATCCTCAACGGTCATGAGCATGCATACGCGCGGTTCAAGCCGATGGACCCCGCAGGCCAGTACGACCCCAAGCGCGGCATCCCGGAGTTCATCATCGGCACGGGTGGCGAAGCCCTCGACACCCTCGCCACGAACGCCGACGGAAGCTACGCGAACCCGAATGTGGTCACCGCCTACAACCAGGGCTACGGGACGATGAAGCTCACGCTCAAGCAGCACAGCTACTCGTTCTCGTATGCCCCCGCATTGCAGGCCGCCGGGCTCAGCGCGTCAGCCCTCGACTACTCCGACTCCGGCTCGGGCAGCTGTAATGGCTGAGCGGTAAGCGTTCCGCGCGGGATGCCGCGGGGTGCCGTCACAGCGTCTCTGAACGCCGAGTCCGCCCTGCGCCCGCGCGCCAGCCAGACGACGTCGCGTCCGAACGATTCGACGAGCATCCCGAGCGCCACGACGACGAGGACGACGTCGATCCCGGGGAGCAGACCCGACGCTGCGACGGTCAGTGCGATGCCCTGCACCGCCGTCACGACTTTGCGCCAGTACCGAGGCGGAAGCGAACGGCGGAACCACGGCACGAACCACCCGACCATGACGAACGCGTAACGCATCAGGCCGATCGCCAGCACCCAGATGCCCATGGTCTGCGCGACGTAGGCGCTGAGAACGAGCAGCAGGAAAGCATCCACTTCCATGTCGAAGCGGGCGCCGAGCGCGCTCGACGATGCGGTGCGTCGCGCCACCCAGCCGTCGACAGCGTCCAGCGCGAGGGCCGGCACGGCGATGCAGACCAGCAGGGCGACCGGGATCGTCGCGGCGAAGGACGCGACGACCAGGCCGGTGATCAGCCCGACGAGCGTCGACCGCACCGCCGTCACGATGTTCGCCGCGCCGAACCGGTTCGCGTTGCGGCGCTGCAGCCCGCGCAGCAGCAGGGCGTTGGAGACCAGCATGTATGCGAGTGCTGCCGGCCACCCGATCGCGGGCAGCGGGATGATCGCCCAGACCAGCGCCACCGTCACCGTCCCCGCGAGCGCCGAACCGATCGGGGCGAGTTGAACTCTTGTCACAGCTGTCTCGTGTCTCCTTAGTCAAGGCCTTTCATTAACACGCCATCCGCAGTCCAATGGTTCACCAGGAGGAATACGTGCTCGAAGCAACCGCCTTCTGGGTGGATGAGCCCGGCGTCGGCATCCTGCGTCGCGAACGGCTCCCCCGCCTCGACGACCATGACGTGCTCGTGCGCACCCTTCACACCGGTGTGAGCCGCGGCACGGAGACCTCGGTCTTCACCGGGCGGGTGCCGGAAAGCGAGCATGAACGGATGCGGGCGCCCTTCCAGGAGGGCGATTTCGGCGGGTCGGTGAAGTACGGCTACCTGAACGTCGGCGTGGTCGAGCAGGGCCCGCAGACACTCCTCGGGCAGACCGTCTTCACTCTCTATCCCCACCAGTCGGCGTTCGTCGTTCCCGCCGAAGCGGTCGTACCGGTGCCGAAGGGCGTGCCGGCCCGCCGTGCCGTGCTCGCCGGCGCGGTCGAGACCGCCGTCAACGTGCTGTGGGATGCCGCACCCCTGGTCGGAGACCGGGTCACGGTCGTCGGCGCCGGCATGATCGGATGCTGCATCGCCTTACTCCTGCACGGCATCCCCGGTGTCGAGGTCGCCCTGGTCGACATCGAACCGTCGCGCCGCGCCGTGGCCGACCGTCTGGGGGTGACGTTCACCGATCCGTCGAACGCACCGCACGACCGCGATCTCGTGATCAATACGAGCGGGTCGGATGCCGGCCTGCAACTCGCACTCGCATCCGTCGTCACCGAAGGCGAAGTGATCGAGGCCAGCTGGTATGCGGACCGCCCGGCAACGCTCATGCTGGGCGGCGACTTCCATTCGCGGAGGCTGACCATCCGGTCGAGCCAGGTGGGTGCGGTGGCCGCCCGGCGGCGTGGCAGCCGGACCACCCGCGATCGCCTCGAGCTGGCGTTGCGGTTCCTGCGCGATCCTGCGTTCGATGTCCTGCTGACGGCGGAGTCTTCGTGGCGCGACCTGCCCGAGGTGATGGAGAGGATCGCTGACAGGTCGAACACCGACCTGTGCCACACGATCAACTGGGGGGACACGGAATGACGTTCACGGTCACGGTTCGCGATCACATCATGGTCGCGCACAGTTTCACGGGCGAGAACTTCGGACCCGCGCAGCGACTGCACGGCGCGACGTTCATCGTCGACGCGACCTTCGGTGCCGACGAACTCGACCACGACGGCGTCGTGGTCGACATCGGGCGCGCTGCCGCGGAACTCTCCGAGGTCACCGGTTCGCTGACCTACCGCAACCTCGACGACGATCCCGAATTCGCCGGAGTCAACACGACGACGGAACGCCTCTGCCAGGTGATCGCCGACCGCCTCGCGCAGAGTGTCACCGCAGGACGCCTGGGGAGCGGTCAGACCGTGACATCGATCACCGTCACCCTTCACGAATCGCATGTCGCGTGGGCGAGTTATTCGAGGCCCTTGTGAGCGACCGCACAGAACGTCCGCTGCATTTCGTGGTTCCCGACACCATCGACGACGACGCTCGCGTCAGCGGTGGGAACGTGTACGACCAGCACATCCGCGACGACCTGATCGCCCGCGGCCGGGCCGTCACGATGGTCCCGATCGCCGACGGCCGGGAATGGCAGGCGGCGCAGGCGCTGGCGCTGGTGCAGGATGGCGCCCTCGCGCTGGTCGACGGACTGATCGTCGCGCGGGCTCCCGGGGCACTCGCCGATCACTCGGAGCGCCTCCGCCTGGTCGTGCTTGCACACACGGCGGACTTCGAGGGTGAGGCCCTCCGCGCCGCAGAGCGCGTCATCGCGACCAGCTTCTGGACGCGGGCGGAACTCATCGAGCGAGACCTCGCCGAGCCGCACCGCATCGTGGTGGCGCAGCCCGGAGCCGACCGGGCGCCGGCAACGCGCCCTTCCGCGAGCGGCGGGCGCCTGCTCTGCGTGGCGGCGGTCGCACCCCACAAAGGCCAGGACCTCCTCATCCGTGCTCTGGCCGGCCTTTCCGACGACGAGGCCTGGTCATGCAGGATCGTGGGGTCGTTGACCGTCGCACCCGATTTCGTCCCCGCCCTGACGGCCGTCGTCGAATCCGCGGGACTCTCGCGCCGGGTCACGTTCACCGGCGTGCTCACCGGCCAGAGCCTCGCGGCAGAATACACACGCGCCGACCTCCTGATCGTTCCGTCACGCAGCGAAAGCTACGGCATGGTCGTGTCCGAGGCGTTCGCGCGAGGGATTCCCGTGCTGGCAACGGGTGCCGGAGGTCTTCCCGAGGCGGTCGGGAAGGGCGGTGCGGGCATCGTCGTTCCTCCCGAAGACCCGTGGGCAATCACCGTCGTGCTGCGCCAATGGCTTGAGAGCCCGGCCAGACGGGACGCGCTGAAGGTGGAGGCCATGCGGGCGCGGGCGAGCATCCGGCCCTGGAGCCGTACCGGCGCGATCATCACAGCGACGCTCGATGACGTCGTTCAGACCGGATCTGCACGCTCGACGGCACCGATCGGACAGCAGGGGGTTGGGGACGCATGAGCGACATCCTGGACGTCAGCAGCGACTGGCTCACACTCCGTGAGACGGAGGATGCCCGTGCGCGCTCCCGCGATCTCGCCCTCGCCGCGGCGGCCATGCTGGGCACGCGGCCGATCGTGGTGCATGACCTCGGCAGCGGCACCGGGTCGATGATGCGCTGGCTGGCGCCGTTCCTCCCCGGTCCGCAAGAGTGGGTGCTCCACGACTGGAACGCGAGCCTGACCGAACACGCCGTCGTCGGGCCGCCCACGCTCGATCGCGATGGCATCCCCGTTTCGGTCACCTCGCGCGTCGGCGAACTCGCCGATCTGCAGCCGACCGACCTGTCCGCAGCGTCGCTCGTCACGGCATCCGCACTGCTCGACGTGCTGACCGCGCCCGAACTGCACGCGATCGTCGATGCGTGCGTCCGCGTCGGCGTCCCCACACTCCTTGCGCTCAGCGTGACCGGCGAAGTGCACCTGGACCCCGGCGATGCGCGCGACGGTGTCGTCGGCCGCGCGTTCAATTCCCACCAGCGGCGCGAGGCGGGCGGTCGCAGGCTGCTCGGCCGATACGGCGCGCCGATCGCCCGCGGACTCTTCGAGCGGGCCGGATGGCGTGTGCGCACTGCCGCGACGACCTGGCGCCTCGACGACCACGACCCTCGCCTGCTGGGCGAGTGGTTCGACGGCTGGGTCGATGCCGCCGTGGAGCAGCGCCCGGAACTGCGCGCCCTGGTCGCGGACTACCGCCGGCAGCGATCATCCCAGCTGAACAGCGGCACGCTCTCCGCCGTCATCCATCACCGCGATCTCCTGGCCTGGCCACGATGAGCACCCTCGCTGCAGGGACCAGGGCGCGCGAGATCGTGAAGTCGCGGTGGTTCCACCTCGCAACCCAGTTGGTGCTGGGCGGCGCTGTGCTGATCGCGGTCGTGGCCACCGTCGGCGCGGGGCCGTTCCTGCATGGCGTTCAGAGTCTCACCATCCGATCGGTCGGCGCGGCGCTGCTCCTCGGCGCGGTCTCCATAGCCGCATCCGCGTGGCGATGGAAGCAGGTCGCGGGACGTCTCGGGGCCGGCCTTCGCTGGTCGACAGCCGTGGGCATGTACTACCGGTCGCAGTTCCTCAACAGCGTGCTCCCGCTCGGCGTGATCGGGGATGCTCACCGGGCTGTGGCCCACGGCCGCAGCACGCAGGGCATCGGCCGGGCGTCCCGGGCCGTCGTCATCGAGCGCAGCGCCGGCCAGGTGGTTCAAGTCACGCTCGCACTTATTGTGCTGGCGTTCTTCGGGCTCGAGTTCGAAGGGTTCGTGCTGGCGGCACTCGTCCTCGGGCTTGCTGCGCTCGTCGTCGCCGTGGCCGTTGCCGCGGCCGCCAGCGTTCGCGTGCGCAGAGCGCTGCGCCACGAAGCCGATGAGCTGCGCGCTGGGCTCGGGACTCCTGCTGCATTCGCCCGTGTCGCGCTCGCCTCCGCCATCGTCGTCGCCTGCCACGTCGCCTGCTTCGCGATCGCCACGAAGGCGGTCGGTGCAAGCGTGCCGGCCCCACGGATGCTGGCCATTGCGCTCATCGTCCTGCTCGCCGCATCCATTCCGCTCAACGTCGGCGGGTGGGGTCCACGCGAGGGAATGGCCGGATGGGCTTTCGCACTCGCCGGATTCGGCGCCTCGGCAGGCATCGCGGCGTCGACTCTCTTCGGCATACTCAGCATCATCTCGGTCGCTCCCGGCGCACTCGTGATGATGATCCATCGCAAGGAGGAAGCATCGTGACCGATCGTCCGTACGTCACTCTCAGCAGCGCTGTCTCGCTCGACGGATATCTCGATACGGCGAATCCGCCCCGGCTCGCCCTCTCGAACGCGGCAGACTTCGATCGGGTCGATGAGGTGAGGGCCAGGAACGACGCCATCATGGTCGGGGCGCGCACCGTGCGGCGCGACGACCCGCGCCTGCTGGTCCGCGGCGCCGAACGGCAGGCCCGACGTGAGGGTGAGGGCCGCTCGCGCTCACCGTGGAAGGTGACCGTGACCGCATCGGGCGATCTCGATCCGCGGGCTGCGTTCTTCACCGAAGGCGACACCACGAAGCTCGTCTACTGCCCGTCATCGAAGGCGAAACGCCTCCGGCGCCACCTCGGCGACGCGGCGATCGTCGTCGCGCTCGGCGAAGACGTGACCATGGCCGAGCTCGTGACAGATCTGGGCGGTCGGGGGATTCGCCGCGTCATGGTCGAAGGAGGCGGCACCATCCACACGCAGTTTCTGGAGTCGGACATCGTCGACGAGCTCCATTTGGCGATCGCGCCGATCTTCGTCGGCGACCGGCGGGCGCCCCGTTTCGTCGGCGATGCCGCCTTCCCCTGGACGAACGACCGCCGTGCAAGGCTCGTGGAGGCTGTTCCGATCGGTGATGTCGTGCTCCTGCGCTATGCCCTCTCCGATCGATTCGTGAAGGATCCGGAGAACGCCGGCATCGCCGCGCTACGGCTGCGGTCCATGGTGATGGGGAGGCCGTGAACACATTCCACCGCGTCAGGGCCGCCAGTGCGACCGTGGCCTCCGTCGTCGTCCTGTTCCTCGCTTCACTTGCACCCGGGCTTGTCCACTCCGGATCGGCGCTGGCCCTCATCCGCGTTCCGCTGGAGGCCGCCCTTGCGCTCGTCGTGCTGGCACTGCTTCCGTGGCGCGCTGCGCGCTGGATCGTCGCCGCACTGTTCGCTGTCGTCTTCGTTTCGGCGTCGGTCAGCGCGGGGCTCGACCGTGGCTTCACGACGACCGTCGGTGCACCGTTCAACGTCGTGACCGACTGGCCGGAATTGTCGTATGCGTTCGGCGTTCTGCGCGACTCCACCGGATCGCTCGCGGCCGGTGCAATCCTGGTGCTGATCCTCGTCGTGCTGGCAGGATGCGTCGTCGCGATCGCGGCATCCATGCTTCATCTGGATGCGGTCATCCGCCGGCATCGCCGCCGGGCGTTGGTCGGTGCGGGTGCCGTCACGGCGAGCTGGATCGTCCTCGGACTCCTGGGCGCGCAGCTGGTGCCCGGCGAACCGGTCGCGGCGTCGGATTCCTTCGCGACGGCGGTGACCAAGGCCGAACAGGTGAACGCCGCGGCACGCGAGCAGGCGGCGTTCGACAGGGTGGGCGCTGCGAGCGACGGCTTCTCCCAGCTGCCGGCATCGAGCCTGCTCACCGGCCTGAAAGGCAAAGACGTGATCGTCGCTTTCATCGAGAGCTACGGCCAGGTCGCCGTGCAGGGAACGTCGTTCTCCCCCGGGGTCGATGCGGTGCTCCGGCAGGGGAACACCGATCTCGCGGCTCACGGCTACAGCGAGCGCAGTGCGTTCCTCACCTCGTCGACGTTCGGGGGGATCAGCTGGCTGGCCCACTCGACGCTGCAGACAGGGCTGTGGATCGACTCGCAGCAGAAGTACGACCAGGTGACCAAAGGAAACCGGTTCACCCTCAGCGACGCTTTCGCCAAAGCCGGCTGGCAGACGCTCAGCGATGTTCCATCGGATGCCGCGCCGTGGGCGATCGGGCACTCCTTCTACCATTTCGGCACCGAACTCAATGCGCTGAACGTCGGCTATCAGGGCCCGGGTTTCAGCTATGCGCGCATCCCCGACCAATACACGTGGGCCCACCTGCAGCAGCAGGTATTGTCGAAGCCGCACCAGCCGCTGATGGCGGAGATCGACTTCGTCTCGTCGCACACCCCGTGGACTCCGCTGCCGAAGCTCGTTCCCTGGGCATCCATCGGCGACGGCTCGGTCTTCGATCCGCAGCCGGCGCAAGGACTTTCGCCGGCCGTCGTCTGGCAGGACCCTCGCCACGTGCAGCAGCTCTACGGGCAGTCGATCCAGTACTCGATGAGTTCGCTCTTCTCGTTCCTGACCACCTTCAACGACCCGAACCTGGTGCTCGTCGTGCTCGGCGACCACCAGCCGGCGACGGTCGTGAGCGGAACGGGCGCCAACCACGACGTGCCCGTCAGCATCATCTCGAAGGATCCGGCGGTCATGGGCCGCATCTCCTCCTGGAACTGGCAGCCGGGCATGCTCCCGTCGCCGAGCGCGCCAGTGTGGCGGATGGATGCGTTCCGCAACCGGTTCCTGTCGGCTTACGGCCGGTAAGGAGCCGTTGCGGAACGCGCCGATCAGCCGCGTCGGTACCAGTCGAGCACGCGCAGCGCCCGGAGCGTGTTCCAGCGGCTCGGGCGGCCGTCGCCGTCCTCGAGTTCGAAATGCACCGCTCCGGCGTAGGTGTTCTCGAGCAGCCACCGACCGTCGGCCGTGCGCTTGGACTCGACCAGGTCGATCGCTTCGGCGAGCCGGTCATCCGGTCGCGCTCCGGCCGCCCGAAAGTAGTCGAGCCCCCGGAGCACGTCGTAGTGCCAGCGCATCGGGAACGAGAACCGCAGCCAGCGCTCGTCGATGATCTCCCCGGTCGAAAGCCGGCGCATCAGGTGCCGGTCGAGCAGGTATTCGTGCGCGCGTTCGCGCGCTCCCGTGATCTGCGGCGTCGCGCCGACACGGTTCTCATACTCGAGCAGCCCTTCCAGCACCGAGATCGTGCTGTTGAACGAGCTGCGCGTCGACCCGAACTCGGCTTCGCAGTTCCAGCCGCCGTCGTCGAGAGGCTCGCCGAGAAGGCGCTCCACGATCCGGCTGACGTCCTGGCCGAAATAGGCGCCGATAGCAACCGTCATGCCGTTGATGCACGGCTCGACCTCACCGTCGAAGAACCGTGAGCCGTCGTACACCCAGGTGCTGTGCTCGCCCACCAGCTCGACAGCGTGGCGGACGCGGACGTCGGCGGGGTCGATGCCGAAGAGGCGGAGCAGCTGGAGGGTGAAGGCGGTCGGCGTCCACGGCTGCACGTCCGGGTCGCGTGATACCGGTGGAGAATACGTCGCCCCACCCCATTCGCCGTCGGCCGCCTGGAGCGCGAGGAGGCGCGCACCCCAGCCTTCGTCCGCGATCCGGGCACGTTCGGCGGCAACCGTGGCATCGTCGGCGTCGGTGAGGTCGCGCATCACCTGCCAGCGGATCGCGGGGTCCGAGTCGAGCAACCAGTCGACGACCGACATCACCCGTGTCCGAGCCGGGCCGAGATGGACTCGAGCTTGGTCCAGATGAGGGTGTCGGGCAGCTGGATCATCTCGTCGATCTTCGCGAGCCCGACCGCTTCGATCGACCGCACCTCATCCATGTCGTTGAGTTTCGTCAGGTGGCCGTCGGGGCCGACGTAACCGATCGTCCCGCTGGGGAGCCGAATGAACTTGCCCATGTCTTCTTCCTCCTCCTCGAGAACCGCTGCCCTCTCGTCCTGCGCGCCTGCCGCGCTCGCGTGAAGCATGAAGTCCGAATTGACGCCCTGCAGGTACAGCGAGACGTGGCAGTGCGGGGCGACGCCGTGATCGCTGTCGAACGCCGACCCGCCGGAGAGCGCGATCTGCTGCCGCGTCGCGACCTTCTGTCCGCTGACCACGTCGACGCGCGACAGGTGAAGGTACTGCGTCTGGCTTCCGTCGTCGTGATCGATGTAGACGACCCGGCCGCCGCTGCCCGACGGGCTCGGGTCGGCAGTGTTCACCGTGCCTGCCTTCGCGGCGACCACGATCGAGCCGTACGCGCATCCGAAGTCGACGCCGGGATTCACGCTCGGCGGATGCCGGTCTTTGTGTCCCTGCCACGAGCCGTCCTGGTCCACGGGCTCATGCCTGTTGGTGGGAAAGATGAACTCTGGCATCACGGGCTCGCATTCGGCACGTCGACGGATGGCTGGGCATTCCAGCCGAGTGGACCCCAGTGTAGAACGCGGCATCACGCCCCGGCTAGAGACTGAGGATTACTCCGCTCGGGCCGTCGAGTCGGCGAAGTCGTCGATCGCGTGGATGACGGGCAGAACTTTGCACCCTCGGTCGGTGAGTCGATAGGTCACTGAGATCGGCCCATCCGCACCCTCCCGGCGCTCGATGAGGTCGCGCTCTTCGAGGCGGCGGAGCCGGTTGCTCAACGTTGCCGGGCTGATGCCGCCGAGCGATCGTTCCAGTACGGAGAATCGCAGTCCACCCGAACTCGAATTGAGCTCTTCGACGATTCGGAGCACCCAGAAGTCTGCGACGAGCTTCATCGCATCTGGACTGCACCGGCCGTGGCCATGATCGGGCATGAGCCCAGTATAAGTGCTTCGAAATTTGAAGCACTATGGATACAGTAGTGATTATGCAGCTCCCCACGGTCTCCCTCATCGTCGCAAGCACGCGCACCCGCCGCTTCGCCGACCTGCCCCTCGCCTGGCTCCGCGAGCGCCTCGGCGCCAGAGCGGACCTCTCCCTCGACGTGCTCGACCTGCGCGAGCATCCGCTCCCCTTCTTCGACCAGCCGAAACCCCCGGCCTGGAATCGTCGGGCATACGCGAATGAGGCGGAGGCCACGGTCGGCCGGTCGCTCGACGCCGCCGACGGGTTCATCGTGCTCACGAACGAGTACAACCACGGGTACTCGGCAGCCCTCAAGAACCTCCTCGACACCTTCTTCGTCGAGTTCCAGCACAAGCCGATCGGGTTCGTCGGCTACGGCAACGTCGGCGGCAGCCGGGCCATCGAGCAGCTGCGACTGGTCGCCGCAGAACTCGACATGGTGTCCGTGCGCACGTCGGTGCACATCCTGGGCCACCAGATGCGGCAGCTGGCTGAGCACCCCGACACCCGCGAGACCGTGTGGGAGGGCCTCGAGCCCCGGCTCGAGCTGATGACGGATGACCTGTTGTGGTGGGCGAACGCCCTCGCGCCGGCCCGTGAAGAGGATGACGCCCTCGCCAGTTGACCCCACGCTCGCCTCCAGCGCGTCCGGGCTGCATGATTGAACCCGGAGCCGCGAACGAAGGAGGACACCGTGAGTGGTGAGCTGGTGCTGGTCACAGGCGGGTCGGGATTCGTGGGTGCGCACTGCATCCTGAAGCTCCTCGAGGCCGGATACCGCGTGCGCACGACCGTCCGATCCCTCGATCGCGAAGCCGATGTGCGGGCGATGCTGAAGGTCGGGGGCGCCGAACCCGGTGAGGCCCTGTCATTCGCCGCGGTCGACTTGCTGTCGGACGATGGCTGGCCCGAGGCGGTCGCCGGCTGCGACTACGTGCTGCATGTCGCGTCGCCCTTCCCGGTGATGATGCCGCGCGACGAAGACGAGCTCATCCGGCCGGCGCGCGAAGGCGCCCTGCGCGCTTTGCGTGCGGCACGGGACGGCGGCGTCAAACGGGTCGTCATGACCTCGTCGTTCGCGGCGATCGGCTATGGCCCTGCGCATGCCGACGGGAGTCCGTTCTCCGAAGAGGACTGGACCGACCCGACCGCCGACGTCTCGGCCTACGTCAAGTCGAAGACACTCGCAGAACGGGCGGCCTGGGAGTTCATCGCCCGCGAGGGCGGCGATCTCGAGCTCGCCGTCGTCAACCCGGTCGGCATCTTCGGTCCGGTGCTCGGCAAGGACGTCTCGAGTTCGATCGAGCTGGTGCGCCGTATGATGAACGGCAGCCTGCCCGCTCTTCCCCGCATGTTCTTCGGCGTGGTGGACGTGCGCGACGTGGCAGACCTGCACCTGCGGGCGATGATCGACCCGGCCGCTGCCGGCAACCGGTTCCTCGCGATCGCAGGCGATCCTATGACTCTGCCGGAAATGGCCGCGGTCTTGCGCGAAAGGCTCGGGTCGGCAGCGCGCCGGGTTCCGAAACGGATGATGCCAGACGGTGTCGTGAAATCGATCGCGTTCTTCGCCCCCTCACTGCGCCAGATCGTGCCAGAACTCGGTCGCGCCAAGCCCGCGACGAATGCGAAGGCCAGGCGGATGCTCGGCTGGGACCCGATCTCGAACGAAGACGCCCTCACCGCCACCGGTGAAAGCCTCGTGCGTCTCGGGGTGGTGCGCTAAGCGGCCGCGAACGCGCGCGCCAGAACGCGGATGAACCGGTCGAGCACCTCAGGCTCGCCGGCCGATCGCGTCGGATTCAGCTCGCCGACGGTGAGAACGCGCACGCTGGGATCGTGGCAGGCCGTCTCGAGGGCCTCGGCCACGGCATCCAGTGACGGACCCGAGTTGCGCCCACCCGTGTCCTCGGCGAGCGGCGCGTCGGTGAAGTCGAGCACGTCCACATCGAGGTGGACGACGATCGGTCCGGGTGCGAGCCGCGCCAGCGCGCGCTGCGTCTCGCTGACCGGATGCTGTGCCAACTCGTCGCCCGTGCGCCAGACCAGGTGCAGGTCGGCGCGCGCCCTGCGCTCACCCTCGGTCGTCGCGTCAGGGTCGACCCCCAGCAGGTGCAGGCGTTCGCTTGTCAGGAGCGGGATGCGGGCGAGCGCGGACAGCAACTCGGGGATGGCGCCGGGAACCGCCAGTGCGTGCGCGAGCCCCATCCAGTCGAGTGCGCCATCCGACGTCGTCGATGGCGTGTTCAGGTCGAAATGCCGGTCGATGTAGAGAAGCCCGGGCTCGGCGAACCGGGCCGAGAGCGCGCTGAGCGCACCGAGCGCGATGGTGCAGTTGCCCCCGATCACTAATGCATCGCACCCGGCGTCGATGGCGGCCCCGACCTGCCGGGTGACGGCTTCGACGGACACGATGACGTCGCCGAGGTGCTGCGCCCTGGGGCGGTCACGATCTGGCCGCCAGACCTGGTGCGGCCCGTCGCCGTCGTCGACCACGTCGCGTCCGGCAGCCGCCAGCTGCCCGATCAGCCCGCGTTCGCGCAGGACGCGCGGCGCCGACTCCTGCCCCGCCGCGTAACTCCCGGCACTCGAGGGAGCGCCGATCACCACCAGTCGCCTGGCCACGATGACATTCTGGCCCGGGCGGGGTGTGCCGCGCTACGGCTCGCGGCGACCCCATTGCCCGACGCGGGCGATCGGAGAAGACTGGGCTGATCGGGAAGACGGGCGACCCGACGAGGGAGCGGCTATGAGCGACCAGTCCGAAAACAGCCAGCACAAGCCGGGAGAGTACGAGTATCCGGATGAGGCCGGTTACCCCGACGGAACGGGAACACTCGACGAGGGCACGGCCGACGTGCCGAGCCTGCAGGATCTCGAGGAGTTCGGGGCCGGAGACGAAGAAGACGTCTGAGCACCTTCGTCGGGCACAGGAAAAAGCACCTCAAAACACGGGTGGTTTCTAGTTCCTAGCGCAACACCTCAATCGTGTGGGGTGTGTTGTGACGACGAAGTTTGCGTGGGAGACACGGGCGTTGGCTTATCGGGGGTTGCTGAGGGGCGAGTCGGCTTTGTCGGTCGGGTCGCGGCTGGGTGTCGCAGGAACGACGGTGAATAGTTGGGCCAGATTGGCTGGCATGGAGATCGTGGATGGCCGCAATGGCGGCATCGCAGTCGTCGACGTGGGTCGGCAGGTGGCGGGTTCCTCAGCCCGGTCGTATCGGCGGTTGACGCTCGCGGATCGGTCGTTCATTCAGGCAGCCCTGTCATTGCCTGAGCCGTTGGGGGTGCGGGCGATCGCGCGTGAGCTCGGGGTTCACCCGTCGACGGTGTCGCGGGAGATCCAGGCGCATCAGGTGCAGCATTGGGAGGCCCAGCATTACGACGCGGAGGTCGCTCACTATCGTGCGCTCCGGCGACGGCCTCGGACTCGGCCGGGGAAGCTTGCCGATCCGGTGTTGCGGTCCGAGGTCGTGTCACGCTTGAACCTGAAGTTCTCGCCGCAGCAGGTCGCCGGCGAGTTGAGGGTGGTGTTCCCAGACCGGGCGGAGATGCAGGTGTCCCACGAAACGATCTACCAGGCCTTGTATGTCCAGGGCCGCGGGGCGTTGCGGCACGAGTTGACGGTCGTCAAAGCGCTCCGGACGGGCAGAACCGGCCGGGTTCCGCAGTCGAAGCTGCCCGCCCGCACCAACCGGCCCTGGTTGGACGGGGCGCGTCTGACGGATCGTCCCGCGGAGGTGAATGACCGGGCCGTTCCCGGGCATTGGGAAGGCGATCTTGTTGTCGGCCCGGGCAACTCCGGCATCGTCACTCTCGTTGAACGGCAAACCCGGTATGTGTTGCTGGGGCGGCTGCCCGGGATGCGCGACAGTTGCACGGTCACCGATGTCCTGGCCGGCATGATCGAAGGGCTCCCGGCGGAGCTGACGAAAACGATCACCTGGGACCAGGGCAGCGAGATGGCCGGCCATCGAGCGTTCACGGTCAAGACCGGTTGCCCGGTGTTCTTCTGTGATCCGCACTCGCCCTGGCAGCGTGGCAGCAATGAGAACACCAACGGCCTGATCCGCGATTTCTACCCCAAGGGCACGAACTTCAACGACGTGACCGATGACGACCTCGCCGAAACCCAACGCCTCCTCAACATCCGTCCCCGCAAAACCCTCGACTACCGCAGCCCACATGCCATGCTGAACCAACTAATCAACGGTGTTGCGCTGACAACCTGAAGCCACCACGAGGATCAGGTGATTTTTCCTGTGGTCGGCCGTCAGAAACCCGCGGGGCGGATGCCCCACTGCGGGGACCACGACTCGTCGGGGGCGAGCCAGTGCAGTCCGCGCCCCGTGTTCAGGGCGTTCGCGGGGGCGGTCATCGGCTCGACGGCGAGCGCGACGTCGGAGGCCGTAGGCGTGGCGAGGTTTCGCGGGGTGAACACCTGCACGTAGCCGAAGTTCTCGTCGGCCCAGAGCGTGACCGAGCGGCCGTCGGGCGCCGACACGACGTGGGCGGCCCGGCCATCCCGCATCGTCACATCGGCGAAGCCGTCGTCGAGATCGAGCTCCGCGACGCGTCGTCCGGTGCGGAGGTCGAACCGCGTTCCGTCGACGGCGGACTGCCCGACGACATTGAGACGGTCGTCCACGTCGAGGTGGGTCGCCGCATCCACGGTCACCGTCAGCTCCCCGGTCGGCACCCCGCCCACCTTGAGGTAGGGATGCGCGCCGATCGCGACCGGCGCAGGCGTCGCTCCGGCGTTGGTGATCGTATGCGTGACCTCCAGCCCCTCGGGTGTCAGCTCGTAGTGCACAGACGTGGCGAGCTGGAAGGGATAGCCGAGCTCGGGAAACACGTCGGCGTGGAGGGTCACGCTCGTCGCGTCCTGCGCTGTCGCCACGTAGGGGCGGAACCGCAGGAGTCCGTGGATCGCGTTGCCGCGGGCGGGTTCTGTGAGGGCGAGCCGCCGGGCCTGGCCGTCGTGCTCCCAGACGCCGTCTTTGACGCGGTTGGGCCAGGGCACCAGCACGATTCCGCAGCCGGATGGCGGGGTGGCGTCGACAGGAAACGGCTCGGTGATGTCGACCCCATCGACCCGCAACCCGCGGATCCCCGCCGCGACCTGGGTGATCGTCGCGGTCAGGTCGCGCCCTCCGGCGCTGAGGGACAGTTCGTACTGGTCGCCGGTGGGTGCGCGCATGCCCATCACTTTAGCGACGGGCGCCGCCGTTAGCGACGGGCGGCGTCTCCGGCCACGGTCACCGCAAGGCCGGACTCGCGCAGGGCGGCCAGCACGCCGACATCCGCCGACCCTCCCGTGATCAGGTCGTCGACCTCGTCGATCGCGGCGACACGTCCGAGATGCGTTCGCCCGATCTTCGAGCCGTCCGCCACCACGATCGAGCGCTCGGCGGCTTCGACCATCACACGCTTGAGGTCCGCTTCCGGCAGGTTGATGTTGGTGATTCCGTTCACGGGGTGCACCCCGTTGCAGCCAATGAAGGCGAGGTCGGCGTGGAGTTCCCGGAGCACTGCGGTCGCCAGCGGCTCGACGAGCGAGTGCTGGAGCGGCCTGAGGGTGCCTCCCGTCACGATGACCTGGAAGCGCGGAATCGCCTTCTCGAGTTCGAGCGCGATGGTGAGTCCGTTCGTGATCACTGTCACGTCGTCGAGGTCTTCGCGGGCGACGAGGGCTGAGGCGATCGCCGCCGTGGTGCTGCCGACGTCGAGGATCACACTGTTGCCGGGCCGTACGAAGGCGGCCGCCGCCTGGGCGATACTCTGCTTCTCTGCGGCGGACGTGCCGACCGATTCCTCGAAGGACGGTTCGCGCGGTTCGCCCGCTCCGCGGAGCACTGCGCCTCCATGCACTCGCCGGATCGCCCGCTGCTCGTCGAGCAGGTCGAGGTCGCTGCGGATGGTCACTTCGGAGACACGGAACGCCTCACCGAGGTCGGCGACACGGGCGAAGCCGTCGCGCCCGATGAGTTCGAGCATTCGCTGCCGTCGCACGGGCGCGGGGAGCGATTCGCCGGGTGTCGTGGCCATGCCGTTCATCGTGCTTCACCGGCAGGCGCTTGTCAATATGAAACACGGATGGCGTATAACCTTCGTTTTCGCTAATCTGGCTTTCGTAATCGAAACTCCTGAAAGGGCGCCCATGTCCTCGATCACCAAACGTGTGCACACGCTCGCCGACGGTCGCCAGCTGATCTACTTCGACGACGCGGATACGGCACTCGCCCCGGACCGGGCTCCCGACCTGCGTCATCCGGAACCCCGCCCCGCGACCGCCACCATGCGGCAGGACCCGCTGACCGGCGAATGGATCTCCATCGCGGCCGCCCGCCAGAACCGTGTCTTCCTGCCGCCGGCCGAACTCGATCCGCTCGCCCCGGCGACCCCGTCGAACCCGTCCGAAGTACCGAGCAACTACGACGTCGCCGTCTTCGAGAACAAGTCGCCCTCCTTCGGTCCGTCGATCACCGACCCACATGCGCCCCAGGGGCTCGACGACCTCGCCGCGATCGGTATCGGCCGGTCGCGCACCTCGGTCGGCCGGTGCGAGGTCGTCTGCTTCAGCCCCGAACACGAGGGGTCGTTCGGCAGTCTCACGCCCTCACGGGCCCGCACCGTCATCGAAGCCTGGGCGGATCGCACGGCCGCGCTCTCAGCGATGCCGAACGTCCAGCAAGTGTTCCCCTTCGAGAACCGCGGCGAGGCGATCGGCGTCACCCTGCACCACCCCCACGGCCAGATCTACGCCTACCCGTACATCACTCCGCGCACGACGCGCCTGATCGAATCGGTCGGGAAGTACGGCCCGACGCTTTTCGCGGACATCCTGGAGAGCGAGCGCGCCTCGGAGCGGGTCGTGCTCTCGGGGCACAACTGGACCGCATTCGTGCCGTTCGCCGCGCGATGGCCGATCGAGGTGCACATGCTCCCCCATCGCCACGTCGCCGACTTCGCCGAAACCACCGACGACGAGCGCGACGAACTCGCGACCCTGTACCTCCGGCTGCTGCGTGGAATCGATGCTCTCTACGAGACGCCGACGCCATACATCGCCTCCTGGCACCAGGCCCCCGTCGCCGCGCATCGCGACAACGTCCGCCTCATGCTGCAGCTGACGTCGCCACGACGCGCGGCGGATAAGCTGAAATACCTCGCCGGCTCCGAGTCCGCGATGGGTGCGTGGATCGGCGACATCCCGCCCGAACGGGCAGCCGAACTCGTGCGCGACGGCATCGCC
This sequence comes from Leifsonia sp. McL0618, assembly GCF_049994905.1. Taxonomy (GTDB): domain Bacteria; phylum Actinomycetota; class Actinomycetes; order Actinomycetales; family Microbacteriaceae; genus Diaminobutyricibacter. The sequence continues at coordinate 3,321,710 of NZ_CP188258.1, forward strand.
CGCGCGGACCGCGACAACCCTGTACATCCCACCACTGGAGGGGAAGCACGATGACCGACCTGCGCGAGGGCGTCCTCGACACGTTCGCCGAGGTGTTCGGCCGGCCCGCAGACGGGCTCTGGTCCGCTCCCGGCCGGGTCAACCTGATCGGCGAACACACCGACTACAACGAGGGTTTCGTGCTTCCACTGGCGATCAACCGTCGCACGATCGCCGCCGTCGGCGTTCGCGACGACACGCGGGCACGCGTCGGCAGCTCGTACGCCGACGAACTCGTCGAGATCGACCTCGCCGACCTCGGCCCCGAGTCCCTGGACGGCTGGGCTGCGTATCCTCTCGGCATCGCCTGGTCCCTCGGCCGGTCGGGAGCCGATCTCGGCGCCGTGCCCGGGTTCGACATCCTCGTCGACTCGGCGGTGCCCGTCGGCGCAGGCCTCTCGTCGTCGGCTGCCCTCGAGTGTGCTGTCGCACTGGCCCTCAGTGACATCTGGCAGCTCGGACTCAGCCGGCCGGAGCTCGCAGCGGTGGGGCAGCTCGCCGAGAACGTCGCGGTCGGCGCACCGACCGGCATCATGGACCAGTCCGCATCGCTTCTCGGCCGCCGCGACTCGGCGGTGTTCCTCGACTGCCGCTCCCTCGACTCCGAGATCGTTCCCCTCGGTTTCGAAGCGGCCGGCCTCGAACTGCTCGTCATCGACACCGGCGTGAGCCACTCGCACGCGACCGGAGGATACGCCGCGCGCCGCGCATCCTGCGAGGCCGGCGCACGTGCGCTCGGGGTCTCCGCGCTGCGCGATCTGGGTGTCGACGACCTCACCCGTGCCCGCGAGGTGCTCGACGACGAGACATTCCGGCGCGTGCGACATGTGATCACCGAGAACCAGCGTGTGCTCGACACTGTTCGCACCCTCCGCGAGCAGGGACCGACAGCGATCGGCGACCTCCTGGATGCCTCGCACCGTTCGATGCGCGACGACTTCGAGATCTCGGTGCCCGAACTCGACCTCGCCGTCGAGACGGCCCAGAACTACGGGGCCATCGGCGCTCGCATGACCGGCGGCGGCTTCGGCGGATCGGCCATCGCGCTCGTCCCATCCGAGCTCGTCTCACGTGTGCGCGTGGCCGTCGACGGGGCGTTCGCCGAACACGGGTACGCACAGCCCGACATGTTCACCGTGACAGCCGCCGACGGTGCGGTGCGCGAGCAGTGAGCACGGTCAGCGCAGTGAGCACGGAGAGAGAAGTGAACATGGTGAGAGAAGTGAACTCGCGATGAGCATCCCCCTCGAGGTGACCCGCTTGAACGCCTCCACCATCCAGCTCCGCCAGCCGAAGGCGGCCCACTGGGAAGCTCCTTTCCTCTTCCTGCTCTTCGGCTCAGAACGAGCACTGCTCCTCGACACCGGTGCGACCGCCGACACAGAACGCCTTCCCCTCCGCGAGACGGTCGACGAACTCGTCGGCGAATGGCTCCGTTCGCACCCGCGCGCCGACTACGGGCTGGTCGTGGCGCACACGCACGCGCACGGCGACCACATCGCCGGGGACGCGCAGTTCGACGGGCGGCCCTCCACCTCCGTGGTCGGCACGACCGTCGATGACGTGATCGCGTTCTTCGGCCTGCGCGACTGGCCGGGGCATCCCGTCGTCCTGAGCCTCGGCGACCGCGACATCGACGTGATCCCGGGCCCCGGACACGAACCGTCGGCGGTCGTCTTCTTCGACCGGGAGACCGGCACACTGTTCACCGGCGACACGGTGTACCCGGGGCGGCTGTACATCAGGGACCGCGCTGCGTTTCGCGCGACCATCGACCGCCTGATCGCGTTCCGCGACGCGAACGCGGCGCACGTGACGGTGCTGCGCGGCTGCCACGTCGAGATGTCGACGACGCCGGGAGTCGACTATCCGGTCGGCACCGTCGACCAGCCCGACGAAGTGCCGCTCGACCTGCCGCCGCAGATTCTCGACCACGTGCGGCGAGCGCTCGGCGACGAGATCGGCCCGTCGCGCAAGGTCGTGCGGGACCAGTTCATCCTGAGCTATGAGGACTGAATTCCGTCTACCCTGATGGCATGACGGTTGACGAAGGTGCACGGCTCATCTCGCTCTCCGACGGACGCGTACCCCGCGTCGCGGACACGGCCTGGGTCGCCCCCGGCGCCGTGCTGGCCGGAGATGTCACCCTGCTCGACGGCGCGAGCGTCTGGTACAACGCCGTCGTGCGTGCAGAACACGAGCCGATCGTGATCGGTGCGGGCTCGAACCTCCAGGACACGGTCGCCTGCCATGTCGACCGCGGCTTCCCGCTCACGGTCGGTTCAGGGGTCTCGGTCGGGCACGGAGCGGTGCTGCACGGCTGCACGATCGGAGACGACGTGCTGGTCGGGATGAGCGCGACCGTCATGAACGGCGCCATCGTCGGCGCGGGCTCACTGCTCGCCGCCGGCACCGTCGTGCTCGAAGGGGCGGTCATCCCGGAGGGCTCACTGGTGGCCGGAGTACCGGGCAAGGTGAGACGTGAGCTGACCGCAGAGGAGCGGGCCGGCATCCGGGCGAACGCCGACGCCTACCGCGACCACGTCACAGAGCATCGCGACGCGTGACCCGCTCTCCATCGGCTCCGCGCGCTCGCGCGGCCCGAGGGTGCCGGCTCCGCGTGCTCGCGCGGCCCGAGGGTGCCGGCTCCGGTCGAGACAGGCCGGCAAGTCAGGCACGCTCGGCCGCAGGTGTCACGCTCGGCCGGCCAGACGGCAGCTTGCCGGCCAGACACGTGTCACGCGGGCGTGAGCGCGAGTTCGTAACGCCAGGTGTCGCCCGCTGATCCGGTGCGCGGCATCCCGACATTGCGCAGCGTGCGCTGCGAAGCGATGTTGGTCGATGCCGTCTCCGCGATCACGCGCGACGCCCCGTTCGACCGGGCGACGGCGATCATCCCGCGAAGCGCTTCGGCCGCGTAGCCTTTGCCGCGGGCATCCGGGATGAGGCCGTACCCGACCGCGACGGTTCCGGATGCGTCAGGCGGCCCCGCGAACCCGATCCCGCCGATCGCCAGCCCGTCTTCACGCCGGCGCACCTGGTAGTACCCCCACGGACGCTGGTCGCCACCGGCGACGGTCGCCGCCAGAAAACCTCCGACCGCTTCGAGGTCGCCCTCGAACGGGTAGCCAGGAGCCCAGTCGTCGAGCGACGTCGGCACGCCGCCGAGGATGCGCTCCGCTTCGATCTCATCGATCGGGTGCAGCACCAGTCGATTCGTCATCGTGTCGGCCACGTACCGCATGCTACGCCAGAGCACGCCCGACACGCGTGCATCCGCCCTGAAGCACGACCGTCAGCCGGGCGCGCCTGTCAGCCGGGCGCGCCTGTCAGTCCGGCGGCACCGTCAATCCGGCGGCACCGTCAATCCGGCCGCACCGCCGGTCGGGCGCGACCATCACTCGGGCGCGACCATCACTCCGGCGCGACCGTCACTCGGGCGCGACCATCACTCCGGCGCGACCGGCCCGGGCTCGCCGCCGGTGATACGCACGAGCTCGTCGAAAGTGGTCGCGAAGACCGTATGGGCGTGACCGGCGGCAGCCCAGACCTCCGGGTAGCCGGCCAGCGCGGTGTCCACGATGGTGCGGATCGGAGCCGGGTGACCGACCGGCGCGACGCCGCCGATCGTCTGCCCGGTCGCCGCCTTCACGGTTTCGGCCTCAGCGCGCCGGATCGTGCCGCCCAGCCGCGCGCCCAGCCACGCCGTATCGACGCGGTGCGCACCGCTCGTCATGACGAGGAGCGGCTCACCATCGATCGTGAAGACGAGCGAGTTGGCGATCGCGCCGACCTCGACGCCGAGTTCGGCCGCAGCCGAGACCGCCGTCGGGGTCGCCGACTCGAACCACTTCGTGCGCGGTTCGACGCCGTTCGCCTTCAGCGCCTCCTCGACACGGTCGACGGCCGGATGCGTCCGATCGCTCACGGGGCCACCTCCAGGGCGCGCTCCGCACTCTCGACCACGTTCTGGAGCAGCAGCGCGCGCGTCATGGGGCCGACGCCGCCGGGGTTCGGCGAGATCCAGGAGGCCACATCGGCCACATCCGCCGCAACGTCGCCCGCGACGCGGCTCTTGCCGGTCTCCGGGTCGACGACACGGCTGACGCCAACGTCGAGCACGACGGCTCCTGGCTTCACGTTCGCCGCCGTGACCAGGTCGGGAACGCCTGCCGCCGAGACGATGACGTCAGCGCGGCGGAGGTGCCCGTCGAGGTCGGCGGTTCCGGTGTGAGTGAGGGTGACCGTGGCGTTCACGTCGCGGCGGGTGAGGAGCGAGCCGATCGCTCGGCCGACGGTGACACCGCGCCCGATCACGACGACATGCTTGCCTTCGAGGTCGACGCCGTGCCGCCTGATCAGCTCGATGACCCCGCGCGGCGTGCATGGCAGGGGGGTCGAGATGGGACGGCTGACGTTGAGCACGAGTCGGCCGAGGTTCGTGGGGTGTAGCCCGTCGGCATCCTTCGCCGGATCGACCAGCTCGAGGATGGCATCCGTGTCGATGTGCGGCGGCAGCGGCAGCTGCACGATGAACCCGGTGCAGTCCGGGTCGTCGTTGAGTTCCTCGATGACAGCCTCGAGCTCGGCCTGCGAGATCGTGGCGGGCAGGTCGCGACGTATTGACGCGATGCCGACCTCGGCGCAGTCCCGGTGCTTGCCCGCGACGTACCACTGGGATCCCGGGTCGTCGCCGACGAGGATCGTGCCGAGCCCTGGAACGACGCCCCGCTCGCGCAGCGCGGCGACCCGCACGGTCAGTTCCGCTTTGATCTCAGACGCGGTAGCTTTCCCGTCCAGTATCTGTGCAGTCATGTATTCCCTTTCGCGTTCGCCTCATCCTTCGAGCACAGGGTCGTTCACGCTCTGAGAGTCCGATAACCGGACGAACCCTGTTCTCGACGGCCCCTGTTCTTGACGGCCCTGTTCGCGACCGAAGAGATCGGAGGTGAGATCGGAGATCAGATCGAGGAGGGCAGCTCGACCGCGATCGATTCCTGGCCCGAGGCACCGAGGCCCGGGTAGAGAGGGAATTCGTCGGTCAAGGCCTTCACCCGGCTGCGCAGCGAGGCGACGTCGGCCGCAGGCTTGAGTGCCGCCGCGATGATGTCGGCGACTTCGGTGAACTCGGTGTCGCCGAACCCGCGTGTGGCGAGCGCCGGAGTACCGATGCGCAGGCCCGACGTCACCATGGGCGGCCGCGGGTCGAACGGCACAGCGTTGCGGTTGACCGTGATGCCCACCTCGTGCAGCACGTCTTCGGCCTGCTGGCCGTCGAGCGGCGAGTTGCGGAGGTCGGCGAGCACCAGGTGCACGTCGGTGCCGCCGGTGAGCACGTCGACCCCGCCGGCCCTCGAGTCCTCTGCGGTGAGGCGATCGGCGAGGATCTGGGCGCCACGGATGGTGCGCTCCTGGCGGTCGCGGAACTCGGGCGTCGCAGCCAGTTTGAACGCGGTCGCCTTCGCGGCGATCACGTGCATGAGCGGACCGCCCTGCTGGCCGGGGAAGACGTTCGAGTTCAGCTTCTTCGCCAGCTCGGTGTCGCGGCTGACGATGAAGCCGGAGCGCGGACCGCCGATGGTCTTGTGCACCGTGGAGCTGACCACGTCGGCGTACGGGACGGGAGACGGGTGCACGCCGGCAGCGACGAGCCCGGCGAAGTGGGCCATGTCGACCCAGAGCTTCGCGCCCACCTCGTCGGCGATCGCGCGGAACGCCGCGAAGTCGAGGTGACGGGGATACGCCGACCAGCCGGCGATGATCACGGTCGGCTTGTGCTCGAGCGCCTTGTCGCGCACGACGTTCATGTCGACGAGGAACGACCCGGGGTCGACGCCGTAGGACACGGCGTTGTAGAGCTTGCCCGAGAAATTGAGCTTCATGCCGTGGGTGAGGTGGCCGCCGTGCGCCAGCTCGAGCCCGAGGATGGTGTCGCCCGGTGTGGCGATCGCCCCGAGCACGGCCGCGTTCGCGGTCGCACCGGAGTGTGGCTGCACATTGGCGTACTCGGCGCCGAACAGGCTCTTCGCCCGGTCGATCGCCAGCTGCTCGGCGATGTCGACGAACTCGCAGCCGCCGTAGTAGCGGCGACCCGGGTAGCCCTCGGCGTACTTGTTGGTGAGAACGGATCCCTGCGACTCGAGGACGGCCCGCGGAACGAAGTTCTCGCTCGCGATCATCTCGAGGTAGTCGCGCTGCCGGCCGAGCTCCTGCTCGAGGACGGCGGCGATCTCCGGGTCGACCTCGGAGAGCGGTGCGGTGAAAGTGGATAGTGCGTCGGACAAAGCTGGCTCCTTCATGACAGGGTTTGGACAGGTGTCATCCGTATCGACCCAGGCGCGCGGCCGAATCCGCCCATGTAATCAAGGCACATGTCGCTTCCCAATGGTGACCATTTGAACGCCAGTTGCGACGACAGAAGCATAGCAGCCGTCGGCCCGGGCCTCGGTCCTCTTGCCCTTATGTAAGGGGCCCTGCGATACTCGCGGAGGTGTCGGCTTTCCGGGGTGGGGCTTGGTCGACCGCCGACGAAGGGAAGACCTGTGCCCCAGACCCCCGCTGTCCCTGTGGTTCCGCGCCCCGTGTCCGTCACGCCGATCGACGACGCCGCGCCGTTCACCCTCGCGCCGGATGCGCGCATCAGCGTCGCAGGTTTCGGGGCGGATGCCGTGGCCGGCGCACTCGCGGAAGCTCTCGCCGGTGACTGCGGCCGGCATCCCGCGATCGTGCACGAGCCGCCCGCGTTCGGCGACTTCGCCATCGTCATCGCCGACGGCGAAGCGCCGGAGGGCCACAGCGCCGAGGGCTACACCGTCACGGTGACCGCGGAAGGCCTGCGGGTCGGCGCGGACACCGAAGCGGGCGCCTTTCTCGGAGTGCAGACGGTGCGCCAGCTGATACCCGTCGCGTGCGGAACCGACCCGCTGTCCATCCCGGCGGTGACCATCCGCGACCATCCCCGTTATGCCTACCGGGGCGCGATGCTCGACGTCGCGCGTCACTTCTTCACCGTCGACGAGGTCGAACGGTTCATCGACGCGATCGTCCCGCTCAAGCTCAACCACCTGCACCTCCACCTCACCGACGACCAGGGCTGGCGCATCGACATCGAGAGCTGGCCGAACCTGGCCCGCCACGGCGGGTCCACGGGCAGCGACGGCTCGCGTGGCGGCTTCTACACCCACGACGACTACCGCCGTCTCGTCGCGTACGCGAGCGCGCGCCACGTCACACTCGTGCCCGAGATCGACATGCCGGGTCACACGAACGCTGCGCTCGCCTCGTATCCGCAACTGAACCCATCCGGCATCGCCCCCGCGCTGTACACCGGCTCGAAGGTCGGCTTCAGCACTCTCGACGCCGACAACATGACCACCTACGAGTTCATCGACGATGTGGTGCGCGAGGTGAGCGCGCTCACCCCCGGCCCCTACCTGCATATCGGCGGCGACGAATGCCTGAGCACCACCGCGGACGACTTCCTGCGGTTCATCCACCGGGCATCCGCCGTGGCCGCTTCGCACGGCAAGACGCTCATCGGCTGGCACGAGATGGGCGCGAGCGACCGGTTGCAGGCCGGGACGATCGGCCAGTACTGGGACTTCCTGACGCCGCGGGGCGACGCCGCAGACGACACCCTCTCGTTCGTGCGGCAGGGAGGCTCGGTGATCATGTCGCCCGCAGACGTCTCCTACCTCGACATCGTCTACGCGGAGGGCGACCGGCTCGGCCAGGACTGGGCCGACGGACCGACGACCGTGCGCGATGCGTACGTCTGGGATCCGGCGCGCATCGTGCCGGGCCTCGGTGACGCGCACATCCTCGGCGTTGAGGCGCCCGTGTGGACCGAGACGCTCGCGACCATCGACGAGGTCGAGTCGATGGCCTTCCCGCGCATCGCAGCGGTCGCCGAGGTCGCCTGGTCCGTGCCGCCCGCCGACACCGCCGACATCGAATCCGTGCGTGAATTCACCGAGTTCGCCCCGCGCCTCGCCGCCCTCGGCGAGCGCTGGGACATCGCCGGCACCGCCTTCCGCCGCGCGCCCGGGATCCCCTGGATGTCCGCAGCCGATCCAGCAGAAATGGCCGGTGCCGCGCGCGACGACTAGCGATTTCTGCACAATCGGCAGGCGGTCCGGGGAGGCTCAGGGGTAGCCGAGGAACCAGAGCAGCAGGATGGCGACCGGCTGCAGTGCGATCCCGGCGCCGAGCACGATGCTCCTCGCGCGGCGCGAGTGCGTCAGCCCTGGGGCACCGAGCAGCGGCGACAACGGAAGCAGCAGCCGGAAGAGGCTCTGCTGGGGAAGGAACACCGCGAACAGGTAGAGCCCGAAGCTGGCGGCGTATGCGATCACTTCGGTGCCGAGCGCGCGCACGGATGGGCGGGTCAGCATCCAGACGAACCCGACGATCACCGCGAACACCAGTAGCGCCCCGAAGACGCTCGCGTACTTCACCGTCAGCATGAACCACGGTGTGAGCGGTATGAACGCCACCCGCCCTACGAACCCGGTCCACCACGACAGCTCGGTCTGCAGGTAGGCGCCCGGAAACCCGGTGACGGCGGATGCGATGAGCGGCCACGCGAGCCCGGCCACCGCCGTCGACACCCCGGCCGCCACGACCGCGATGCGCTCCCGGCGCCGGAACGGTTGCCCGGACGGGTCCCTGCGCCGGCGGAGCAGCCGCACCACGAAGACGATCGCCAGCATGAGCGGGATGGCGAGCGCTCCGGGTTTCGTGAACGCTGCCGCGACGCCGAACGGGATCACCAGCCAGTATCTTCGCGCCATCGCCGCCCACAGGCCCGCGAACATCAGGGCGAAGAACAGGCTTTCGGCATAGGCGATCTGCAGCACGAACGAGAGGGGTCCGAAACAGAACAGGATGGCCGCCCACAGGCCCGACGTCGCCCCGACCACCGACGCCACCAGCCGGTAGAGCAGGAGGGCGGCCACGGCACCGAACACGACGGCGACGATCACGCCCGCCGGGTAGAACCCGAGGCCGGTGACCACCATCACGGCCCGCGCGATCAGGGGGAACAGCGGGAGGAACGCCCACGCGTTCGGTTCGACGTTTCCGTCGGAGTCGGTCGGGATCGATGTCGGGTAACCCTGGGTTGCGATCTGCTTGTAGTACGAGGAGTCCCACGAACCGGAGAAGGTGAAGAAGTCGGGGTTGCTGCGAGGGCTGGCGAAGGTCCAGTGTTCGGCGGTCGCGACCACGAACATCCCTGCCATGAACACGGTCGTGAGCACGCGGGACGCGAGGTAGACGCCGAGCACGACCATCCACCACGGCCAGGAGCGACCGGCGATGCCGATCCGCGTCGTCGCAGCGGTGTCCGTACGCTCCGGTACAAGCACGTCCCGAAGTCCCATGACTCCAAGTATTCCCCCACAGACGCCGGGCACAGGAAAAAGCATCCCAAGAGTGCCTCTGGGGATGCTTTTTCCTGTGCTCGTCGGGCCTATTTCACGCTTCCGGCGGTCAGGCCGCCGACGAGGCGCTTCTCGATCAGCATGAACAGCACGACGACCGGGATCACCGCGACGATCGACACGGCGAACACGTACTGCCACGCAGCGTCGTACTGGCCGACGAACTTGGTGAGGGCGACCGACAGTGGCTGGTTCGCATCCGTCGACAGGATCACCAGGCTCGCCGCGAACTCGTTCCACGAAGCCACGAACGTGTAGATGATCGCTGTGACGATTCCGGGCCACACCAGGGGGAGCTGCACCCGGAAGAGCACCGTCCATTTGCCGGCGCCGTCGAGCTGGGCTGCTTCGTCGATCTCCACCGGCACGCCGGCGAAGAAGTTGTGCATGATCCAGATCGCGAAGGCGAGGTTGAATGCGGCGTTGATGAGGATCATCGCCAGCCACGTGTCGGCGATTCCGATGGCGACCATCTCTTTGAAGAGGCCGGTCGCGAGCACGGTCGGCTGCAGCATCTGGGTGACGATCACGAGAAAGAGGAAGATTCCGCGCCCGGGGAACCTGAACCGGGCCGTGTAGTACGCCGCCGGCACACACACGATGAGCACGAGGGCCGTCGCGAACACCGAGATGACGATCGTCGAGATCAGGTTCTCGGGCAGCGGAGTCTCGGGTGTCGACCACATCGTGATGTAGTTCTCGGGATGCCACGTGGTCGGCAGGTAGGTCGGCGGCACGGCCAGGATGTTGAACCGGCTCTTGAACGACCCGACAAGCATGATCAGGTACGGCGCGATGAACACCAGGGCGATCACGAGGCCGGCGAGCATCCTGCCGATGATCCGGCCCGAGAAGCGTCGCTCACTGGATCGGCGACGCGGCGCTGCGGTGCGGGGCTCGCCGGCGACCATGGCGGGTGCGGGGGCGGTCATTTCACATCCTTCATCGGCTTGACGATCCACAGGTACAGCGCGACGATCACGAGCACGATGGCGAAGTTGATCACGCTGAGCGCGCTCGAGAGGTCGATGCGCTGTTCACCCTGCAGGAGCTTGAAGACGTACGTGGTCGTCGTGTCCGCCTTGTAGCCCGGGATCGACCCCGTCATGAGCTTCAGGATCGGCAGGGAGTTGAACACGTTGATGATGTTGATGAGGCTGGCAAGCGCGATGGCGTTGCGCAGGTTCGGCAGGACGACGCCGAAGTAGGTGCGTGTCGCGCCAGCGCCGTCCATCTTCGCCGCCTCGAGCATGTCGCCGGGGATGCCCGCGAGTCCGGCGAGGATCGTATACGTCGTGAACGGGAGCGACACGAAGACGGCGATGCACATCGACGACAGGAAGGCCGGCAGCGGCTGCTGTGTGAAGCCGAAGGGTGCCGACAGCACGTGGATGTCGACGAGGAACTTGTTGATGATGCCGTAGTACGGGTCGAGCCCATAGACGAAGACGGTGGTCGTCATGACGACGCTGGCGGCCCACGGAATGAGGATCGCCATGCGCACCCACTGGCGGCCGGGGAAGTTCTTGTTGAGGAACTGGGCGAGCAGCAGCGAGATGACGACGGTCAGCGCAACGACGACCACCACCCACACCAGCGTGTTGATGAGGATGCCCGGAAGCTCGGGCCGGCTGAGCACCGTGACGTAGTTCTGCAGCCCGACGGAGCCGTGGTCGACACCCGCGACCGAGATCTTGCGTGTCGAGTTGTAGATCATGTAGCCGGCGGGAAAGAGCACGACGCCGAAGATCAGGATGAGCGCGGGCAGCGTCCACGGCACGGCCTGCCACAGGCCGGTGGTGCCCGACGTCGAGCGTGCCGGTGGTCGCCGTCCGGCGCCGTCCGCCCCGCGGCGGGAGCGGCCGGAAGTGGCCGCCCCCGCCGGGAGCGATGTTTCATCGATGGAGGAACTCACGGAACCGGTTCTACTGTCCGACGGCCTTGGCCTGGATCGCCTTCAGCAGGTCCGCGGGCTTGGCACCCTGGGCGAGCTGACCGATCTGGCTCTGCATGGCGCCCTGTGCCGCCGTCCAGTTCGGGTTGGTCGACGGGTAGAACTGCGCGTTCGGGAGCAGGTCGAGGAACGGCTTGATCGTCGCGTTCGAGGCCATCGCTTCGGCGCCGGATTTCGTGGTCGGAAGGAAGCCTTCCGTGCCGACCCACTTCGTGTAGACCGGTGCCGTGTAGAAGTAGTCGAGGAACTTCTTGATCGACTCCGTCTTGTCGGTCTTGTTCTTGAACGCCATCAGGTGGTCGGCGACACCGAGGGTGAACGGCGAGCCGTCCTTCGTCGGGATCGGGGCGATTCCGTAGTTGAGGCCGGCGTTCTTGTCCTTGATCTGGCCGACGGTCGGCGGAAGGCCGACCTGCATGCCGATCTTGCCCTGGATGAAGACGTTGAGCAGCGGCGTGCGGTCGGTGGAGCCGGCGTTCGGCTCGGTGACCCCGGCGTTGATCAGCTTCTGCATCTCGGTGGCGCCCGTGACGTTCTCGGGCGAGTCGATGGTCAGCGTCTTGGAGTCGCCGTAGCCACCTCCTGCGCCGTAGAACCAGATCGCGCTCTCGGCCTGCGCCTCTTCGCTTCCGAGCGGCATGCCGTAGCCGATGCTGCCGGCTGTCTTGATCTTCGCGGCGTCAGCCTCGAGGTCGGCCCAGGTCTTCGGCGGCGCGGTGATGCCGGCCTTCTGGAAGATGTCCTTGTTGTAGAACAGGGCGCGCGCAGACGCGATGAAGGGAAGGCCCCACTGCGTGCCGTCGATGCTCGCGTTCTTGACGAACGAGGGCTGGAAGTCGTCGATCGTCTTCGCCGAGACGATGTCCTTGGCCGGGTACAGCAGCTTGTCCGCGGCGAAACCGGCGAATGAGTCGATGTTCAGGATGTCGGGCTGCTTGCCTGCCTGGATCTTGGTCTTGATCACGTCGTTGATCGCGGTCCACGACTGCACGTCGAGGTTGACCTTGATACCGGCGTTCTTGGCCTCGAAATCCTTGATGATCTGCTGCCACTCGCCTTTGGTGCCGTCGGAGTAGCTGGCGACCATCAGGTTGAGCGTTTTCGCGTCACCGGATGAGGAGCTTGAGCCGCCCCCGAATCCGCAGGACGCCAGCGTCAGGGTTGCGACTGTCGCAGTGGCGACGATCGCTCCCAGTCGCAGAGACTTCTTCATTGACTTCCTCACTCTCGAATGGACGACCGCCGCTGAAGGCCTTGCGCAACGGTGCGTGTGTGATCCGTGTCACCACTGCAGGACGAAACGCGGTGATGGTTTATGAATCATTGACTGACTAAACAATCACATTCATTCACTCAGTGATCAGATTCAAGCGCGATTCGGAGAGGAGGTCAAGACTTGACTCCAACTTCGTTACATACCGTTTACACAGGTCCCGCCGGGAACGAAAGGATCCCTTACAAACGACTGAAGATGATTACTAGACAGAGCTAACAATCATTTGCGATCATTAGTGCATCACGGCAATCGAAACGGAGCCCTGCCATGACCGATGCACGTCACCACGTCGACGGAAGCGCGCCCGGCGCGCACATGGAGGCCGAGCTGACCTCCCAGCCCGACACCTGGGCGCGTGCGGCCGACCTCCGGGCCGAGCAGTCGCTCCTTCCCGCCCGTGGCGAGCGGATCGCCGTCGTGGGCTGCGGAACGTCCTGGTTCATGGCGCAGTCCTATGCCGCCATGCGCGAGTCGCGCGGGCACGGCATCACCGATGCTTTCGCCGCATCCGAAGCCTTCGTCGACCGCGGTTACGACGCGATCGTCGCCATCACGCGTTCCGGCACCACGACGGAGGTGCTCGAACTGCTGGACGGCGTGCGCGGAACCACCAGAACGGTCGGGCTGCTGGGCGACCCGCACACGCCGCTCGTCGATCTCGTTGACGACATCATCGCCCTCCCTTTCGCCGACGAGGTCTCCGTGGTGCAGACCCGGTTCGCCACCACGTCCCTCGCCCTGCTGCGCGCCTCGCTGGGCGAGAACCTCGACGCGGCGATCGTCGATGCCGCCTATGCGGTCTCGGCCGATCTCGACGAACTCCTCCTCACCTCCGACCAGTATTCCTTCCTCGGCACCGGATGGACTGTCGGCATCGCCCACGAAGCCGCACTCAAGATGCGAGAGGCCAGCCAGTCCTGGACCGAGTCGTACCCGGCCAAGGAGTACCGGCACGGACCGATCGCGATCGCGGCACCCGGACGCATCAGCTGGATGTTCGGCGCAGCACCGGAGGGCCTCTACGACGACGTCGCGGCGACCGGCGCCCACTTCGAGAACCGTGCGATCGACGGGATGGCCGACCTCATCCGAGCACAGCGCGTCGCCCTGGAACGGGCGCGATCCTTCGGACTCGATCCGGATGCTCCCCGTAACCTCACCCGCTCCGTCATACTCGACTCGTGACCGATCCGTCGTCGCCTCCTGCAGTGAGGACCAGCGGTATCGCGCTCGGGTCCGGCAGCGCCGTGCTCGCGTTCGACGTCGGCGGTACCGACATGAAGGCGGCGCTCATCGACAGCACCGGTGCCATCCGTGCGCTGGAGCGCATCCCGACCCCGCATGACGGGGAGAAGACCGCGGATGCCGTGCTCGCGACCGTCGCCGAGGTGGCCGCGCGCTTCAGCGCGGGGCACCCGGATGTCGTCCCGCTCGCGGCCGGACTGCTCGTCCCCGGCCATGTCGACGACGAGGCCGGGGTGGGGATCCTGTCGGAGAACCTCCACTGGCGTGACGTGCCCTTCCGCGCCCGGCTGGAAGCCTTGATCGGTGTTCCCGTGTCGTTCAGCCACGACGTTCGCGGCGCCGGTGAGGCGGAGCATCGCCTGGGGGCGGCCGCGCCGTTCGACGACGTCGTGGTCATGGTGATCGGCACCGGTATCGCGGGTGCGATCTTCATCGGTGGCGCCCTATACACCGGCGGAGGCATGGCCGGTGAGATGGGACATTCGCGGGTCGCCGACGGCCCGGCGTGCGCCTGCGGCGGCGTCGGTTGCCTGGAAGCCGTCGCGTCGGCCGCAGCGATCGCCCGGCGCTACAACACGATCACGGGTGCCTCTGTCACGGGCGCGAAGGAGGTGCTCGAGCGCGCGCAGGCTGGCGATCCGGATGCCGCCCAGGTGTGGGAGAGCGCCCTCGACGCCCTGGCACTCGACCTCTCGCACACCGTCGCACTGCTCGCCCCCGAGGCGATCGTGATCGGCGGCGGCCTGTCGCAGGCCGGGACCGCGCTCTTCGAGCCGCTCGCGCAGCGCCTCGACGCCATCCTGACGTTCCATCGGCGCCCGCTGCTGCTGCAGGCGAGCATCGGCGAAGACGCCGGCGTGATCGGCGCGGCGCTGCGTGCGCGCGACCTGGTCGCGACGAGGGAGCTGACGGCATGATCCTCACCGTGACCCCGAACCCTGCCCTCGACGTGACGTACCGCGTCGTGGCGCTCGAGCCGGGCGAGAGCCACCGCGTGGCATCCCCGGTCCGGCGTGCCGGCGGCAAAGGCATCAACGTCGCACGGGTCATCGCGCAGACCGGAGGGCACGCCATGGCCCTCGCTACGGCGGGCGGCATGGCCGGCACCCGGCTCGCGGCCGACCTTCTCGCCAGCGGGCTCCCCCACGAGCTGGTGCCCGTCGCCGCCGAGACACGGACGAGCATCGCGATCGTCGACGAGACCGCGGCGCACGCGACCATGCTCAACGAGGCCGGGCATCCGCTCACCATCGACGAGTGGGAGCATCTGGGCGAAGCGGCCGACAGGCTGAGCATCCCGGCCCAGTGCCTCGTCGGGTCGGGCAGCCTGCCGACCCATGCGCCGGAAGGATTCTTCGCCTCGCTCGTCGCGATCGCCCGCGACCGGGGCATCCCGAGCATCGTCGACACGAGCGGTCCCGGCCTCGTGCTGGCTGCACGCGCCGGCGCGAACGTGCTGAAACCGAACCGGCGGGAGCTCGCGGAGACGACGGGCGAGAGCGATCCGCTCGACGGGGCAGCGCAGCTGATCGGCCTCGGCGCCGGCCTGGTGTTCGTCTCGCTCGGCGAGAAGGGGATGCTCGCGCTCAGCGCCTCCGACCCGTCGCGTCCGCTCCGTGCCCGGCTCGACGCTCCCCTCCGCGGCAATGCGACCGGTGCCGGCGATGCCGCCGTGGCCGCCATCGCCTCCTGCCTGGCACAGGGCGAACGCGATCCGTCGGTCATCCTCGCCCGTGCCGTCGCCTGGTCGGCCGCCGCAGTCCTCGCGCCCGTCGCCGGCGAGCTCGGCCCCGGTTTCGACGAGTTCGAGCGCAGCCTCGTCGTCTCCCCCGCCTGATCCGCACCGTCACCTGGAGTCCCATGCCTCTCGTTCCGACCAAGGAGCTCGTGCTCGCCGCTGCCGCCCGGCACACGGGCATCGGCGCGTTCAACGTGATCCACCTCGAGACGGCCGAAGCCCTGGTGAGCGCGGCTGAGCAGGCTGGCGCACCGGTCATCCTCCAGATCTCGCAGAACTGCGTGCTCTGGCACGGCGGCCTCGACCCGATCGCGCGTGCCGCGCTGACCGCCGCCGAGGCCTCGTCGGCGCATGTCGCGGTGCACCTCGACCATGCCGAAGACGAGAACCTGGCGCGCCGGGCGATCGACCTGGGCTTCGGTTCCGTCATGTTCGACGGCTCGGCCCTCGACTACGAAGCGAATGTCGAAGCGACCGTGCGCGTCGTCGAATACGCGCACGTCAACGACGCCTTCGTCGAGGCGGAACTCGGGACCATCGGCGGCAAGGACGGTGCGCACGCGCCGGGAACGCGCACCGACCCGCGCGAGGCGCACCGTTTCGTCGACGAGACCGGGGTCGACGCTCTCGCCGTCGCGGTCGGCTCGTCGCACGCGATGACCGAGCGCACCGCCGCGATCGATCTCGACCTCGTCTCGCGCATCCACGCCGCCGTGCATGTTCCCCTCGTGTTGCACGGCTCGTCCGGCGTTCCGGATGAGACGATCATCATGGCGATCCGCGCCGGCATGACCAAGATCAACGTCTCCACCCACCTCAACGGGTTCTTCACCACTGCGGTACGCGCTTACCTGGCCGCACATCCCGAGGTGGTCGACTCGCGCAGGTACGTCGGCGCTGGGCGGGAGGCCCTGGCAGCCGAGGCGGCGCGCCTCATCACCGTGTTCTCTTCCGGTCCACGAACCGGTTTCCCCGAGGGAGTCACCGCATGAACAGAGCCGAGCGGCTGAACGCCGTGCTCGATCTCCTGGCAGAGACCGGCCAGGTCGAGGTGGACGACATCATCACGAAGCTCGATGTCTCCGCTGCCACCGCCCGGCGCGACCTGGACACCCTGGCCAGCCAGCAGCTCCTCACGCGTACGCGCGGGGGCGCGATCGGCCAGTCCGTCGCCTACGACCTCCCCATCCGGTACAAGAGGGAACAGCACGCACCGGAGAAGCTGCGGATCGCGCAGGCAGCGAGCGCCCTCGTGCCACGCGGCGCGGTGGTCGGACTGTGCGGGGGCACCACGAGCACTGCTGTCGCGAGCGTGCTCGCTTCTCGTGCCGACCTCATGGAGCCGTCGCCGCACCCGAACCTGACCGTCGTCACCAACGCGATCAACATCGCTGCACAGCTCGTCATGCGACCGCAGATCAAGACCGTCGTCACCGGCGGGGTCGTGCACGCACGCTCCTACGAGCTCGTCGGGCCGTACAGCGATGTGGTGCTCGAGAAGATCACGATGGACATCGCCTTCATCGGTGTGAACGGCATCGACCCGATCGTCGGTGCGACGGTGCACGACGAGGGTGAGGCGAGTGTGAACTCGCTGATGGCCCGGCGGGCGACCCGCGCCGTGATCGTCGCCGATTCGAGCAAGATCGGGCGCACGGCGTTCGCGACCCTGAGCGGTCCACGGGTGCTGAACACGCTCATCACCGACAGCGGGATCACGGCCGAACAGCTCGCGGCGTTCGCGGAGCGCGGCATCGAAGTCATCGTCGCCTGATGAGCGGCACCCCGACACTGATCCATTCGGCGCGGCTCGTCACAGACGGAGCCGTCGTCGATGACGGCTGGGTGCTGTTCGACGGCCCGACGATCGCAGCAACCGGAAACGGCGACGGCTGGCGTGCGGCCGAAGCCGACACCGGCGCGAGAACCGTGGTCGATGCCGGCGGCGCGTGGCTGACCCCCGGCTTCGTGGACATCCACAACCACGGTGGGGGTGGAGTCTCATTCGACGACGGTGCCGACGCGATCCACACGGCGATGGCGATGCACGGCGAGCACGGCACCACCCGCTTCGTGCTGTCGCTGGTCACCGCACCCGTCGACACGCTCGAGCGCGGGCTTGCAACCGTTGCCGCGCTCGCACGCTCGAACCCGCAGGTTCTCGGCAGCCACCTCGAGGGACCGTTCCTGTACCACGGCCATAAGGGAGCACACGACCCGTCCCTGCTGGTGCACGCCGACCCGGCTTCCGTCGAGCGGCTCATCGCTGCCTCCGACGGCACGCTGCGGCAGATCACCCTCGCCCCGGAGCTCGACGGCGGCATGGATGCGGTCCGCCGGTTCACCCACGCCGGCGTAGCGGTCGCCGTCGGGCACACCGGAGCGGACTACGCGCAGGCGCTGGCCGCGTTCGACGCCGGGGCGAGCATCCTGACGCATGCCTTCAACGGCATGGACGGCATCCATCACCGTGCGCCGGGTCCTGTCGCGGCAGCCACCCGCACGCCGGGCGTCACGATCGAGATCATCAACGACGGCATCCATGTGCACCGCGAGGTCGTGCGGCTCGCGTTCGCCGGTGCGCCCGGGCGGGTCGCACTCGTGTCGGATGCGATGGCTGCTGCCGGCTTCGGTGACGGCGACTACGTGCTCGGCTCTCTGGCCGTCGCCGTGCGCGACGGCGTCGCGCGACTCGTCGAGGGCGACTCGATCGCCGGTTCGACCCTCACTCTCGACGACGCGCTGCGGCGTGCCGTCGTCGATGTCGGCATCCCGGTGGGCGAGGCCGTGCGTGCACTGACCGAGACGCCCGCGCGTGCGGTCGGCCGGGCAGGCGACCTCGGCCGCCTCGCCCCCGGTTACGCTGCAGACGCAGTGCTGCTCGACGACTCCTTCGGGGTGCTCGCCGTGTGGTCGGAGGGACGCGTCATACGCCCGACGACCAGCACGAGCACGAGCGACACGACCAGGATGCCGATGTAGACGAGCGGAAGCTCCGTCACCCCGCCCAGGGCGAAGATCCACGCCCCGACGAGCGCACCGCCGCCGATCCCGATGTTGAACGCTGTGGTGTAGAGGGCGCTCGCGGTGTCGCGGAATCCTGCCGACGACGTGTGGAGCAGCCGCGTCTGCAGGAGCGGGGGCAGGGTTCCGAACGCCAGTCCCCAGAGCACGAAGGCTCCGATCGCGACGATCGGCTGCCCGGCGAAGACCGACAGCACAGCGACCGCCACTGCGGTCACGACGATCGCCATGACGAGTCCGGCCTGCGGGCGGGGGCCGAGAACCGACCCTGCGAGCACCAGCCCGGCCGCACCCGCGACCCCGTAGGCGAAGAGCAGGCCACCGACGTTCCCGGCCGGAACCCCCATCACGTCGGTCATGAACGGTACGACGAAGGTGTAGAAGCTGTAGTGGCCGATCATGGTTACGGCCGCGATCGCGCACACCATCACGACCGCCGGGATCGTGCGGTCACGCGGCTTCTTCTCCGCGCCGCGCACCCGCTTGTGCGTGGTGTCCGCGTCGCGCTCGACCGCCGGCAGGAACTTCCAGACCAGAAGGGCGCCTGCGACCATCATGGCTGCGAGGATGCCGAACGAGAGCCGCCAGCCGAACGCGTGCCCCGCGATGGTTCCCAGCGGCACGCCGAAGACGAACGCGAGGGTTCCGCCGCCGAGGGTGATCGAGACGGCCCGGCCGATCTGGTCCTTCGGAACGAGGTGCCCGGCGTAGGCGCCGACGACTGCCCAGAACATCCCGTGTGCGACGCCGCCGAGCACGCGAGAACCGACGACGAACGCGTAGGTGGGCGCGATCGCGGTGAGTGCGTTGCTGATGGCGAGAAGCAGCAGGATCCCCACGATCATGCCGTGGCGCGGCAGCCGGCGGGTCAGGGCGGCGAGAGGAGTGCTGGTCAGTACGACCGTGAACGCGAAGACCGTGACGAGGAGCCCGATCTGCGCCTCGGTCACGCCGAGCGATGCACTCATGTCGGGAAGCAGGCCGGTGGGCAGCATCTCGCTCGTCACGGAGAGGAAGACGGCCCCGGCGAGCACGAAAAGGCCTACCCACGGGAAGGCTGGGGAGGTTCTGGAGGGTGATTGTTCGGTGTCAGACATGACGGTACTGGCTCACGAATGGCGTTCCCCGCATGGTGCAGCGCTGCCTGACGCAGATCGCCGATGCGGGTCGACTGCGCGCCGATGTGCGCGCCCAGGGCCGGGCGAGAACCGCCGACCGTCACCCAGTTTAGCCGATGGCCGCAAGGAACTCGTCGAGTTCGCCCGCGGTGGGCGCCGTGGCCGGGCCTCTGCGGCTCACCGCGAGTGCTGCTGCAGCGTTTGCCCGGCGTGCCGCGTCGGCGCCCGACGCACCCGTGGAGAGCGCGGCGAGGAACGCGCCGATGTGCGCATCACCCGCTCCGTTGGTGTCGACGGCGGTCACCGCGAAGCCGGGGATCTCCTCGACTCCCCCGGCGCGCGTCACGAGCAGGCAGCCTCGCTCTCCGAGCCGCACGACGATGCCGCCGGGCCCGTGCGACGCGGTTGCTGCGAGCATCCGGCCGGCTTCGACAGCATCCGCCGCCCCGGTCTCGGCCCGTGCTTCCGCTTCGTTGCCGCTCCACCAGTCGGCGCGCCGCCGCACCACCGCGAGAACGTCGGGGTCGATCCGCCCGCCGAGCGGACCGGGATCGAACAGCACGACGCACTCCGGCGGAAGTGCGCCCAGCCACCTCGTGATGGATGCCCGGTTCGGCTCCCGCAGCAGTCCATAGCCGGAGACGTGCACGGCATCCGATGACCGCACGTCGAGTGCGCCGAGCATCCCGGTCGTCAGTCGCGCCTCGGCTCCGACGGCGGTGACGAACGTGCGTTCGCCGTCCTGGTCGGTGAGTGCGACATCCCACCCGGTGTCCTCGCCGTCGACGGGCGGCAGCAGCACGTCGATGCCTTCGGCGGCGAGGGATGCGCGCACCAGTCCGCCGAACGGTCCGGGTCCGTGCGCCCCGCCGTATGCGCTCGCGAGGCCCTGCCGTCGTGCCGCGGCCAGCACGTTGAAGCTTCCGCCCGCCGCGAGGCCGGTGTCCGACGCGACCACGTCGCCTCCGGGGGCGGGCAGCGCCGGAACTGTCGCGAGGATGTCGACGACGACATTGCCGACGCTGATCAGACGCGTGAACAGCACGGTCACCTCAGCTCGAGCAGGGCCTCAGCCAGCTCCGCGAGTTCGGATGGGCCGAAACCGTTCACCTCGAGAACCGTCTCACGGGCGTGGCGGGGAAACCCGTCGACACCGCGTACGGCACCCCCGACCGCCCCGGCGATCGCCCCGATCGTGTCTGAATCGCCACCCAGCGACGCCGCCGCCAGGCACGCCGGCCACGGGTCACCGTCGTGCAGTGCAAGCAGGCCGAACGCCGCTGGCACGGACTCCTGTGTCGCGAGCGAGGTGCCGATCAGCTCGTAGATGTCGCGCTCCCCGCGGGCGATGTCGTCGGTCGAGCCCAGCTCGACGGCGAGGCCGATCCGCCGAGCGATGTCGCCCGCGGCGACCCAGTGGCCGCGGGTCGCGCCCTCGCGTGCCGCGTCGACGGCGACACCCGCCGCCTGCCTGAACGTGGCCCCGTCGATCCCGGCGCTGACCGCCGCGGCGACGGCTGCGGCCCCCGCGATCGCGACACTGGTGTTGTGGGTGACCGCACTGGCGGCCACCACCGCGTCGACCAGCTTCGGGATGCTGTCGAAGTCGTTCGCGATGCCGACGGGTGTGATGCGCATGGCAGCACCGTTCGTCGTTCCGAAACGCCCGGACTCGGTCACCGGCGTGCCTGCCACGACAGCCTCGACCGCGGCCTTCGTCGACGGGCCGAGCAGGTCATGCGACCCCCGCGCCCGCATCGAGTCCTCCCATTCGACCAGTTCGGCCGCGAAATGCCGGGCGTCGACCGCGCCGTGCCGCGCGATCAGATGCCGCGCCAGCAGGAGGGCCAGCTCGGTGTCGTCCGTGACGGAGCCCGCACGCAGCCCATGGGCGAGCGGATGCGCCGGGTCGGGCGCCTCGAACGTCGTGATGGCGCCCCAGCGCTGGGCGACCGCCTGCCTCGACACCTGTTGCGTCGGCATCCCGAGCGCATCGCCGATGGCCAGCCCGATCAGGGCGCCCTCGGCCCGGTCCTGCACTGAGGTCACGCGGAAGTCCCGTCCAGGGAGGCTACGACCGCACCGATGTCCGTGATCTCGATCAGCGGGGCGTACAGGGCCATCGCATCCAGAGCGCGCTGATGGTCGGCGTCGGAGAGCCCGGCGCAGGCGTCGGCCGCGACGCGAACGTGCACACCCGCATCCGCTGCGGCGAGCGCCGTCGACAAGACGCAGCAGTCGGTCGACACGCCGACGAGAACGATCTCCCGGCTCCCCCCGATCGCCCGGTCGAGATCGGCGCCCCACTTGCCGAAGGTCGTCGCCGAGACGACCGGGTTGCCGGCGATGCTCGAGGAAGGCACGAGGTCGTAGAGGGGGTCGTCAGGTGCGACGAGCGCGAACGGCCAGAGGTCGTAGTAGGGAACCCAGGCATCCTCCGGGGTCTCAGGAGCGACGAAACGGGTGTGTACGACGCGCGGCCCGAAGGCGGGCGCAAGACGCTCGATCCCGGCTGCGGCGTCCGCGAAACGCGGCGTGAACCAGCCGCTCCCCGGCTCGCCGAAGATGCGCTGCATGTCGATGACGACCAGCCAGGGCTCCGGCCGGTCTTGCGCCTCGCTCATGCGCCATCGACCGTCGTCGGCCTGGCGGCGGCCGCGGCTGCGTCGACCGAGCCGGGATCGGTGTTCGTCGGAAGCTCCTCCTGGCGACGGATCGCACGGCGCCCGAAGATCACGACACCCAGGTAGCCAACCAGCAGCGCGACGAGCACGCCGAGGTTCGCGAACGCCCAGTCGCCCTCCTTGCCGCCCAGCCCGAAAGGCCCGAGCAGGTAGCCCTGCCAGCCCAGCCAGCCCGCGTAGGTGTTGGTGACGAGCCCCCAGCCGAGAACCGTTCCGATGACGACCAGCGAGATGGACAGCCACCGCACGCTGCCGTACCTGCCCCGGCTGTCATAGAGCTCTTTCTCCGCATAGTCGCGCCTGCGCAGGCTGATGTCGGCGATGAATGCGCCACACCAGGCGGCGATCGGCACGCCGAGGGTGATGAGGAACCCCTGGAACGGGCCGATGAAGTCGGTCGCGACGAACACGACGTAGATCGCGCCCAGTGTCATCAGGATGCCGTCGATTCCCGCCGCCACGAACCGGGGCACCCGGACTCCAGCGCTCAGGAGCGCGAGCCCGGACGAGTAGATGTCGAGCACTGCGCCGCCGACGAGGCCCAGTACAGCGACGATGACGAACGGAACCAGGAACCAGATCGGGAGGATGGAGGCGAGTGCGCCGATCGGGTCCATTCCGATCGCCGTGCTGAGCTTGGGCGACGACCCGGCGAGGAGGATTCCGAAGAGGAGGAGGATGACCGGCGCGAGCGACGATCCGAACGTCGTCCAGCCGACGACGCCCGAGCTCTTCGCGGTGCGCGGGAGGTAGCGCGAATAGTCGGCCGCCGCGTTCACCCAGCCCAGGCCGAACCCGGTGAGCATGAACACGAACCCGCCGATGACGTGGGGCGTCGTGCCGGCGGGGAGAGCAGCGACCGCGCCGAAGTCGATGTGGCCGAGAACCAGGATGATGTACACGACGGTCAGCACGCCCGTCACGATCGTGATCACCATCTGCATGCGCATGATCAGGTTGAACCCGATCACTCCGCCCGCGATGATCAGCGCCGCCACCACGATGAGCGCGACCACCTTGGTCGCGGTACCGCCCTCCCAGCCCAGTTCGGTGAACACCGTCGCCGTCGCCAGCACGGCGAGCGCCGTGAGCACCGTCTCCCACCCCACAGTGAGCAGCCACGAGAGGATGGACGGCAGGCGGTTGCCGTTCACGCCGAACACCGCGCGGCTGAGCACCATCGTCGGCGCCGAGCCCCGCTTGCCTGCGATGGCGATGAACCCGCAGAGCAGGAACGAGATCACGATCCCGGCGATGCCGACGATCGTCGCCTGCCAGAACGAGATGCCGAAGCCGAGCAGGAACGATCCGTAGCTCAGGCCGAACACCGAGACGTTCGCCGCGAACCACGGCCAGAACAGGTCGCGGGGACGACCTTTGCGCTCGCTTTCGTGGATGGTGTTGAGCCCGTTGAGCTCGACCCCGAAACTCTGGGCCGCACCGCCGACGATGTCGGGGTGGTCCTCATCCAGTGCGGTCATGATCGCATCACCTCTCCCGCTGTGCCGGGACAGCCATGAGTCCCGATGAACGCGATCATATTGCTGTCACCGCCCGGGATCGAGGGTGCGGCCGTCAAAGCCGGTACCCTGAGCGGGTGAGTTCTCCTGCTGCGACCTCCCCTGCGCTGCCCAACCACTGGGTGCTGACGCTCATCTGCGCCGACCGCCCCGGCATCGTCCACGCGATCAGCGGGGCCATCGTCTCCGCCCGGGGCAACATCACCGAGAGCCAGCAGTTCGCGAGCCTCGACACCGGGCGGTTCTTCATGCGGCTCCAGGTGGAGTCCGATGCGACGCGCGCCGAATTCGAGCGCGCGCTCGACCCCGTCATCGACAGCTACGGGATGGCCGCCCGCCTCGACAACGTCGGTCGCCCTCTGCGCACCCTGGTCCTCGTCTCGACGGCAGCCCACTGCCTCAACGACCTGCTCTTCCGCCAGCGCGCAGGCCAGCTCCCGGTCGAGATCCCCCTCGTGCTGTCGAACCACGGAACCCTGCGCGACCTGGCCGGGTTCTACGGCGTCCCCTTCGAGTCCCTCCCGGTCACGGATGCTGCGAGCAAAGACGCGTTCGAGGCGCGCGTGCTCGAGGCGGTCGACGAGCACGACATCGAATTGGTCGTGCTCGCGCGGTACATGCAGATCATCTCGCCGGGCCTGTGCGAGAAGCTCGCGGGCCGGGCCATCAACATCCACCATTCGTTCCTGCCGGGGTTCAAAGGGGCCAACCCGTATCGCCAGGCGCATGCGCGGGGAGTCAAGCTCATCGGAGCGACGGCGCATTTCGTCACGAGCGACCTTGACGAGGGCCCGATCATCGAACAGAACGTGGTTCGGGTCGACCACTCGCGCAGTGTCGCTGAGCTGGTGGCGATCGGCCAGGACGAGGAGAGCCGCACCCTCACACAGGCGGTCAAATGGTTCGCCGAGGCGCGGGTGCTTCTCGACGGTGCGCGCACCATCATCTTCCGCTGACCGGTCGCCGGCCGGTCGCGGCCGGTTCGCTGGCCAGGCGAATACATGCTCGCCGTAGAATTGGCGCGTGACTGACGTGCGCCCTGAAGTGAAGATCGGCCCCAACGACATCCTGAGGTTCCTCCTCGAACTGTTTGCGGTCTTCTCCCTGGGATTCTGGGGCTTCGTCGCATGGCCTTTCCCGTGGAACATCGTGGTCGGCATTCTGGCCCCGGCCATCGCGATCGTGCTGTGGGCGCTGTTCCGCTCGCCGAAGGCCGTGATCGCCATCGACCCGTTCGGCCGCGCCGTCGTCGAGATCGTCGTGATGGCGAGCGCCGCCCTGGCGTGGTGGAGCCTCGGCCAGCCGATCGTCGCCGGCGTGTTCGCCGTAGTGGCGACCGTGAGCGGCATCATCAACGGCCATAAGGAGTTCACATGAGTCCGCTCGGCGCCCGGCCGCAGCTGATCCACAGCGCGCGCAAACTCGACACCGACGGACTCGTCGACGATTTCTGGATGCTCACCGACGGCGACACGATCGCCCGGACCGGCACGGGCACCGGCTGGCGTGCGCATGCCGAAGGCGCCGACGTCGCCGATGCGGGCGGCCACTGGCTCACCCCCGGCTTCATCGACCTGCACTGCCACGGCGGTGGCGGGCATCCCTTCGACGACGGCCCTGAAGAGATGCTCGAGGCGCTCGCGACGCATCGGGCGCACGGTACGACCCGGTCGCTGGTCAGCCATGTCGCCAACCCCCTGGCCCAGCTGCGCGAGAGCCTGTCGGTCGTCGCCGACCTCACCGAGGTCGACCCGCTGATTCTCGGGTCCCACCTCGAGGGGCCCTTCCTCGCCGTCGAACGTCGCGGCGCCCACGATGCCGCGTTCCTGCGCGAACCGGGACCCGAGATGCTCGAAGAGCTCGTCGGGGCGGCCCGTGGCACCCTTCGGCAGTTCACGATCGCACCGGAACTCCCCAACGCGCTCGAGTCGATCGGTGTGCTCCTTGAAGCCGGCGTCGTGGTCGCTGTGGGTCACACCGGCGCCGACTACGAGCAGGCCAAGCGCGCGTTCGATGTGGGGGCGCGCATCCTGACGCATGCTTTCAATGCCATGAACGGCATCCACCACCGCAACCCCGGCCCGATCATCGCCGCCTTCGAAGATGAGAGCATCACCCTCGAACTGATCCTCGACGGGCTCCACGTGCATCCGCGGGTCGCCGACCTGGTCTTCACCGCCGCGCCGGGGCGGGTCGCACTCATCACCGACGCCATGGCGGCCGCGGGCGCTGTCGACGGCAACTACCGTCTCGGCTCACTCAACGTGACCGTCACCCACGGGCTCGCGGTGCTGTCGGGCACCTCGACCATCGCGGGTTCCACACTCACCCTCGATGTCGCGCTGCGCAACGCCGTCACCATGGTCGGGCTCGATCCGCGGGTCGCCGTCGAAGCGCTCACGCACACGCCCGCGCGCGCTCTGGGGATCGACCACCGATTCGGCCGCCTGCACACCGGATACGCCGCCGATGCCGTGCTCCTCGACCACGAGTGGACCACACGGCGCGTCTGGGCCGACGGCCGCGCCCTCTAGCGCTCCGCGCTCGCGCGCTTGCTGTCCGTCGAGCACACGAAAAAGCACCCCAAGATCGCGATTTGAGGTGCTTTTCCCTGTGCTCGGCACCCGGGAGGGCGAGCTAGATGCCCTGCCAGGAGGGCTTGTTCAGCCAGGCGTAGCGGTAGTAGTCGAGGTTGCGCAGATTGGCGGCCGCGGCGCCGTCGACCAGCACGGTGGCGTGCGGGTGCAGCTGGATGGCCGAACCCGGGTTGCTCGCAGACACCGGGCCTTCGACGGCGCCGGCCACCGCATCCGCCTTGCCCGCGCCGAAGGCGAGCAGGATCAGGTGCCGCGCCCGGAGGATCGTCCCGAGCCCCTGCGTGATGCAGTGCACGGGCACATCGGACTCCGAAGCGAAGAAGCGCGCGTTGTCGCGCCGGGTCTGTTCGGTGAGCGTCTTCACCCGCGTGAGCGACGCGAACGACGACCCCGGCTCGTTGAACCCGAGATGCCCGTCGGTGCCGATCCCCAGGATCTGCACGTCGACACCGCCCGCCGCGACGATCGCGCGCTCGTAGTCGGCGCCTGCGTGCTCGATCCCCTCGAGCGACCCGTTCGGCACGTGGATGCGCTGCGGGTCGAGGCCGAGCGGCTCGACCACTTCGCGCGTGATGACCGAGCGGTAGCTTTCAGGATGCCCGGCAGGCAGCCCGACGTATTCATCGAGTGCGAACCCGCGCACCCGGGACACGTCGACGCCGTCCGATGCCACCGTCGCTGCGAGCGCGCGGTAGAGCGGGAGCGGAGTCGAGCCGGTCGCGAGGCCGAGAACGGCGTCAGGAGTCGACCGGATGAGCTGCACGATGCTGCGCGCAGCGAGTTCGCCTGCCGCATCCTGATCTTCGACGACGACGACTTCAGCCACTCACACCACTCCAACCAGGGCCGCGCCGACGGCAGCAGCCGGGAAACCTTCCGGGACCAGGCGAACCCGCTCGGGGAGTTCGAGCGACGCCAGGAACGGCGACGACACGCTCCACGACGCGAGAACGTCGTGCACCTCTGAGAGCAGCCGATCGCCGAGGTGGCTGAGCCCGCCCCCGATGACGACCGACTCGACATCGGAGGTGAGAACCAGCACACGCACCGCGGATGCGATGCCCGCAGCAAGCCTAGCCTTGATGGCTTCCGCAGCGGGGTCGCCTTCCGCGGCCGCGGTGAACAGTGCACGAACGGGGAGCGGATCATCGGTGCGCCACTGGCGCGCGACACCCGAACCCGACGCGACCGTCTCGAGGCAGCCGCGCTGCCCGCAGGCGCACAATGCTCCGTTCGGGTCGATGGGGATGTGCCCGATCTCGCCGGCGATCCCGCGCGCACCGCGCCACAGCTCGCCGTCGACGACGATGCCCGCGGCGAGGCCGGTGCCCAGGTTCAGGTAGGCCATCGACCCGCTGAGCCCCATCAGGTGATAGGCACCGAGAGCAGCAGCCTTGACGTCGTTCTCGACACGGACCCCGACCCCGAGACGCCCCGCGAGCTCCCCGCCGAGTTCCAGGCCGTCGAACCCGAGGTTCACGGCATGCCGCACCCGGCCGGACGAACTGTCGACCAGACCGGGGATGCCGATGCCGATCGAATCGAACCCGCCGGCGCTCAGGCCGGTCAGCTCGGCAATGCGCGCGACCGCATTCACCGCGGTCTCGACGACGGCGGACGACCCGAACCCGGTGGCGAGCCGGATGCGCTGGGTCAGCAGGCCGCCGTCATCGATGGCGACCGCATCCGTCTTCGTCCCACCGATGTCGATCCCGAGTCTCACGACCCTGATCCGGACAGGTAGGCCATCAGCGCCCGCCCGACCAGGCGGGATGCACCGAAGGTCGCGATGTCGGCGTAGCGACGGTTGTCGGAGGGCCAGCCCATGTCGACGACGATCACCGCGTCGCGTTCGGCTCGCAGCCGGTCGATCGCCTCGCGCGCGAAGGCGTGGCGGTGGTTGTCCTTGCCGATCACGAGCACCGGCGACTGGGCTGCGAGCACGAGGTCGGGGTCGTCGCCTTCGGTGAACACGACGAGCGGGTTCGCTGCGAACGCCCTGGCAACCGGCGCTTCCGGATCGGTGATGATTTCCGCGAACGGCCCCCATGGCGCGACGCCCACCGCGATATTCGCGATGGTGTCGATGCGCACCACCGAGTACGGCCCGGAGTGGTCCCGCACCCACTGACGGGCTTCGTCCGACACGTCGAATGCGGCGATCACGCGGGCGACTTCCAGCTGGGGTTCGTCTTCGGCCGTCACATAGTCGGGAATCGCGACCTCCGCACGGTCGGCCGCCAGCTGCGCTGCCAGGTCGAGCACACGTCCGGATGCTTCGCTCACCCGGGCAGGATCGAGCCGGCGTGCGCCGATCGCGTCGAGGATGCGCGCTTCGATCTCCGCGAGTTGCTCATCCGTGTTCTCGGTTCCGATGCACAGCAGGTCGCAGCCTGCGGCGAGGGCGAGGACTGCGGCTTCGGGAATCCCGACATCGCCACTGGCGCCCTTCATGTCGAGTGCGTCGCTCACGATCACCCCGTCGAACCCGAGTTCCTCGCGCAGCAGTCCCTGGAGCACCCGCGCGCTCAGCGTTGCGGGGTTCTCGGGGTCGATCTGCGGCAGCAGGATGTGCGAGGTCATGATCGTGCGTGCCCCGGCCCCGATGACCGCCGTGAACGGTTTCAGCTCGCGCTCGCGCAACTCGTCGAGGGTCAGGTCGACCACCGGCAGCGCCAGGTGCGAGTCCTGTGCCGTGTCGCCGTGCCCAGGAAAATGCTTGGCGCTGACCGCGATGCCTGCCGACTGCAGGCCGCGTGTCCACGCAGCGCTGTGCTCGGCGACGACCTCGGGGGTCGACCCGAAGCTGCGCACCCCGATGACCGGGTTGTCCGCGTTGGAGTTGATGTCGACATCCGGTGCGAAGTTCAGGTTGCAGCCGGCGAGGCGCAACTCCCAGCCAACGAGGCGGCCGACGAATTCGGTGTACGACAGGTCGGCCAGCCGGCCGAGCACGGCATTGCCCGGGTAGGGTGACCCCGTGTCGTAGTACAGGCGGGTGACGTCGCCGCCCTCCTCGTCGATCGCGACGATCGCGTTCGGGTTGGCCTCGTAGATGGAGCCGGTCAGCGCACGCAGCTGGGCCCGGGAGACGATGTTCGGCCCGAAGATGCACACCCCGCCCAGGCCGTCCCGGAGGCGTTCCGCCAGCCACTCGGGCAACGTCGTCCCGACGAATCCCGGCAGGAGCGTCGCCGCGACCTGGCGGCGCACACGGTCTTCTCCTTCGGGTGAGTCTGGGGTCTGGATGAGTTCGGCGACGGATGGACCGGTCACCCCTTCACCGCCCCGCTGACGAGTCCGCTGGTCATGCGGCCCTGCACGAACAGGAAGAAGATGATGACCGGCACAGCGACGAGAGTCGACGCAGCCATGACCTGGCCCCAGTCGATCGCATGGCTGGAGCTCTGTTGGATGAACCCGCGCAACCAGAGCGGGAGGGTCTGACTGGCGTTGTCGGGCAGGATCACGAGCGCCACCGTGAACTCGTTCCAGGCCTGGAGGAAGGCGTAGACCCCCGAGGCGACCAGTCCCGGCGCGAGCAGCGGGAACGTGATCCGCAGGAACGCCTGCGTACGGCTCAGTCCGTCGACCATCGCCGCCTCTTCGAGGTCGGCCGGGATGCCCGCGACGAATCCGCGCAGCATCCAGATCGTGAACGGCACGACGGCCGCGATGTAGAGGATGCTCACACCGACGATGGTGTTCAGGAGGTTCAGGCTGCTCATCATCTTGTACTGGGCGATGAAGAGACCTTCGGCCGGGAGCATCTGGATGAGGAGCACGGCGAGCACGAACGACGTGCGCCCGCGGAATTTGAACCGGCTGATCGCGAGCGCCGCAAGGAAAGCGAAGATCAGGCAGAACACGACTGTGAGCAGCGCGATCGCCAGGCTCATGCCGAGCGCCGGGACGAACGTACCGCCCGAGAACACGGCGGTGAAGTTGTCGAGGCTGCCGCCGAACGGGAGGAACTGGGGTGTCGTGTTCTGCAGCACGACGTTGGACAGGAGTGACGAGTTCACCATCCAGTAGACCGGGAACAGCCAGATCAGCGAGATCACGACACCGAGGATGCCGAGCAGTACGCGCGACGGCTTGAACCTGCGCGAGCCGCTGCGCACTTTGCGCGCGATGCTGTGCTGGCTACCAGCTTCCAGGGTCTCGGGCTTCGCCTCGACCGTCGCTGATGTCATGACTGGTCCTCCTTGAGCATGTTGCGCACGTAGAACCAGCTGAGAGCGATGGTGAGTGCGAGCACGAAGACCGAGACGGCGCTCGCCATCGCGAAGTCACTCGAACCGACGCCGAGCTGGTAGATGTACGTTCCGAGCAGGTTGGTCTCGCTGGCGATCGAGCCCTTGTCCTGCAGAAGTTTGATCTGGGTGAACACCCGGAGGTCCCAGATGATCTGGAGAAGCATCACGATGCCGAGCACCGGCCGGATCATGGGGAGGATGATGTAGCGCACTCGCTGGAACCCGCGTGCGCCGTCCATCTGGGCGGCCTCGAGCACCTCGCCGGACACCTGCGTCAGTCCGGCGAAGACAGAGAATGCGACGAACGGCACGCTCATCCACACGATGATGACCATCGCGACGAAGAAGAAGGAGAGCGGGTCCTGGAGCCAGTTGTGGTTCGTGAAGTCGAACCCGGCGGCAGTCAGGAGCCAGTTGATGACTCCGCGACGCCAGTCGAACAGCCAGTTCCAGACCGTCATCGCTGCGACCACGGGCATCGCCCAGGCGAGCAGGAGACTGATCTGGATGATGATGCGCACGACCTTGTTGACTGCGTTCATCAGGAGGGCGAGGAGCACACCGATCACGACGGTGACGGATGCGGTGACGAGGCAGAAGGCGATCGAGCGGGCGACCACGGTCCACGTGTACGGGTCCGAGAACAGTGTGATGTAGTTCTTGAACCAGACGAAGGGGGCGGGCTGGCCGAACTGCTGGGCAAGGCCGAAGCTTTGAGTCGAGGTGACGAGCTGCCACACGAGCGGGTAGCCGAGGGCCAGCACGAGGATCGCGACGGAGGGGATGAGCAGCCAGTATGCGGTGAGGCTGCGCTTGCGGCGCGGCGGCCTCGCCTGGGGCCGTACGACCTTGTCGGCCACGGTGTTCTGCGTTGTCACGTCTGTCCTCCTTCCGGGGTGTTTCTGGTGGAGCAGGGTTGGGGAGCGCGGCATGCCCGCGCTCCCCAACCTACTGAGGGGCTTGATGCGGAACGACTACTTCTTGTTCAGCATCGGGGTGATCTTCGCGTCGTACTCCTGGGCCAGGGCCTTCAGGTCGGACGCGTCGCGGATCTTCGAGAAGAACTCCTCCATCACGTTCGAGGCCTCGACCGCTGCCCAGCCGGGAGCGGCGGGGGTCAGCTTGGAGTTCGACGATGATGCGATGAGGGCCTTGGCGAACTGGTCCGTGCCGAGCGAGTCGACGTACTTGCTGTTCGCCGGGCCGAGGCCGTTCTTGCCGAGCATCTCCTGGTAGGACTGGGAGAAGATGATCTTGAGAAGCGTCTTGGCGAGGCCGGGGTTCTTGCTCTTGGCCGAGATACCGATGTTGGACCCACCGGCGAAGACCGGAGCGGGCTTGCCGTCGTTGCCCGGGAGCACGAAGGTTCCGAAGGTGTTGTCGTTCCACGTGCGAACGGTCTTGCCGTCCTTCGTGGATGCGTCACCGATGGACCAGTGCGCCCAGCCCGGAGCCATGATGGTGGCAGCCGAGAGCGAGGTGGGCGTGGTGCTGTTGTCAGCGTTGGTGCTCACGTCGCTGTCGTTCAGGTAGACGTACTGGTTGCTGTCCTTGGCGTCGTTGGGAGCCTTGGATGCGTTCTTGTACAGGTCCTGCAGCTGCTGGAGACCCTTGAGCGACTTGTCCGACTCGAGCGTGGCGGTCCACTTGCCGCCCTTTTCGGTCGCGATGTCTCCACCGTTGGCGAAGATCCACGAGATGCCGTCGCGCCAGTCCTGGCCACCGAGGTAGAAGCCCGAGAAGTCCTTGATGGCCTTCGGGTTCTTCGACGCGATGGTGGCGACGTCCGTGTTGAACTCGTCGAGCGTGGTCGGCACGGTGACGCCCGCGGCGGACCAGATGTCCTTGCGGTAGAACATGTAACGCGAACCGAAGTAGTACGGCAACGTGTAATTCTTGCCGCCGACCTTGCCTGCGTCGACGAACGACTGCAGCAGGTCGGAGCCTCCCAGCTCCTTGTACATGTCGGAGATGTCGAGGAACGCACCGACGTTGGTGAACGTCGGGGACTGCGTGTTGCCCATCTCGGTGACGTCAGGAGTGTTGTTCGCGTCAGGCAGCGCCGTCGTCAGCTTGGTGACGATGTCGCTCCAGTCCTGCTGCTGGATATTGAGGGTGGCGCCGGTCTCCTTCTTGAACTCATCCTTCAGGTAGGTGCGAAGGGGGTCAGGGGTGTCCGCGCCGACGAGCCACAGGGTGACGGTCTTACCTTTTCCGTCCGTGCTCGGTGCGCCTCCGGGAGCGGCGGAGCATCCTGCGAGCACGAGAGCGGAAGCTGTTGCCACAGCGGCGAGGCCAACGAGCTTTCTCTTCATTGCTTTTCCTTTCTTGGGTGGTCGGTGTGTGCGTTTGCCACACCGGTGGTGCGAGGGGTCGGTCCTGGCTGTTTCTGTGTTCTGGGCGTTGCTGTGTTACGAGACCCCGAGTTGTCCTGAGAGGACGAGAACGGCCGCGCCGCGCAGGACGATGTCCTGCCCCTGCGTGGTCATCCGCAGCGTGAGATTGCCGTGGAATTCGGCCATCGTCCGGTTGCGGAGCGTTTCGATGGTCGCCTGGGCCAGCGGTCCATCAAGCAGTTCGGTCGGTCCGCTCAACACGATCTCAGAGAGATTGAGCGCACCGACAACGGGGGCGAGAGCGATTCCGAGGCGCTGCCCCGCCTCTCGCAGGATCGGTCCGGACGTGCCGCCTGCGGCTTCGGCTTCCTGGATGCGCTGCTCGAGCAGCGGCACGGCCAGCCAGTGCTCGAGCACCTGGTCGCGGTTGTAGGTGACTTCGAGCCCGAGGTCGGTGCCGACCATGACCTGGCCGATCTCACCGGCCGCGAAGCGACTTCCGTAGACGAGTGCCCCGGCGACGAGCAGCCCCGCACCGACACCGTGCCCGATCGTCACGAGCATCATGTCACCGGCCGCATCGCCGTACCCGTGCTCGGCGAGGACGGCCACGTTCGCGTCGTTGGCCACGACCACCGCAAGCCCGGTGCGAGCCTGGAGGATGTCCTGCAGGTGTTCGTCGACCCAGCCGAGGTTGGCCGCGGTCAGTACCGTCCCGGACAGGTCCACGACACCGGGCGACCCGACTCCGATGCCGAGGATGGGCGCGGTCGCCAGTCCGACGAGCTGTTCAGTGAGAGACACGACTTTCGCCGTCGCTTCCGCGCCTGTGCTGGAGGCCAGCGGGATCTCCGCGCGTTCGAGGATCTGTCCGTCGAGGTCGAGCACGGCGCCGCGGAAAGTCGTGTGCTCGCTGAGGTCGATGCCGATGATCTGGTACGCGGTGCGGTTGATGTCGAGCAGCACCGCCGGTTTTCCGGGGCGGGCGGATTCGCGCTGGCCGAGTTCGACGACGAGTCCTTCGGTCAGGAGTTCCGCAACGAGGTCGGATATCGTGACTCGCGTGAGCCCCGTCTCCCGGGCGATGTCGGCCCGGCTGCGCTCACCCGAGCGGTACAGGGTCTGCAGCACCAGGGAGCGGTTGTGGCTCCGTGCGTGCTCGGGAAGGACTTTCGCTTTCGGACGCAGCGCCCGGCCCGGCGCCATGCCGGTTGCCAGTTGCGCGTGTGAGGTTTCCAGTGTGGAAAACCCTCGCTCCGATGCGGTCATGTTTGTTAGTAAAGCTTACGAACAAAATATTCGCAAGCTGCGACGCGCGATTGTGCAGGTATTTACCAATCCGTAACAATCGGCCCGCGGCATACCGTTCGCGCCTGCGCCAGGCCAGCGGCTGAGCATCCGTCACATGGCAGTAGATGTCGCTCCGCCGCGACCCCGAACGACATCTACTGCCAAGTCGCCTCGGCGGAACACAGCCGGCCCACACAGACGAACGAGCGCACGGACCGTGTCCATGCGCTCGTTCGTGACTGCCGGCCCAGGGACTAGCCCAGGCGCGCCTGCAGGTTCTCCGCCAGCGACGCGAGGAACTCCTCGGTCGTCTGGTACGGCTGCTCGGGCCCGACGAGAAGCGCCAGGTCCTTCGTCATCTTGCCGGACTCGACCGTCTTGATCACGACATCTTCGAGGGTGTGCGTGAAGTCGATCAGCTCCTGGTTGCCGTCGAGCTGTCCACGGTGGGCGAGCCCACGGGTCCAGGCGTAGATCGACGCGATGGGGTTGGTCGAGGTCGGCTTGCCCGCCTGGTGCTGGCGGTAGTGACGCGTCACAGTGCCGTGAGCGGCCTCCGCCTCGACGACCTTGCCGTCGGGCGTGGTGAGCACGCTCGTCATCAGGCCGAGCGAACCGAAGCCCTGCGCGACCGTGTCCGACTGCACGTCGCCGTCGTAGTTCTTGCAGGCCCAGACGTAGCCGCCCTCCCACTTGAGGCTGGAGGCGACCATGTCATCGATCAGGCGGTGCTCGTAGGTGAGTCCCGCATCCGCGAACTTCGTCGCGTACTCAGCGTCGAAGACCTCCTGGAACAGGTCTTTGAAGCGACCGTCGTAGGCCTTCAGGATGGTGTTCTTGGTCGACAGATACACCGGGTAGTTGCGGTCGAGACCGTAGTTGAACGACGCCCGTGCGAAGTCGCGGATCGATGCGTCCTGGTTGTACATGGCGAGTGCGACGCCGGCGCCGGGCGCCTGGTAGACCTCGAACGACTTGGCCTCGCCGCCGTCGGACGGCTGGAAGCTGATCGAGAGGGTGCCGGGCCCGTCGAACGTGAAGTCGGTCGCGCGGTACTGGTCGCCGAATGCATGACGGCCGATGACGATCGGCTTGTTCCAGCCGGGAACGAGTCGCGGGATGTTCGAGATGATGATCGGCTCGCGGAACACGACACCGCCGAGGATGTTTCGGATGGTCCCGTTCGGGCTCTTCCACATCTTCTTGAGGCCGAACTCCTCGACGCGCGCCTCGTCTGGGGTGATCGTCGCGCACTTCACGCCGACGCCGTGCTTCTGGATGGCGTGGGCCGCGTCGATCGTGATCTGGTCGTCGGTCTCGTCACGCTTCTGGATCGACAGGTCGTAGTACTCGAGGTTCACGTCGAGATACGGGTGGATGAGCGAATCTTTGATGGACTGCCAGATGATGCGAGTCATCTCGTCGCCATCGAGTTCGACGACGGTGCCTTCAACCTTGATCTTTGCCAATGGGTCTCCTCAAGTCTGTGCCGTGTTTTGGCCACGAACAGCTTACCCGAGCAAACCAACTATCTTGACGTCGAGACAAATTCGCCGGCGGTTATGCGTTCGCCCTGAGCGAGGAATGCATCCGCTGTCAGCGGAATTGACGACTATGCCCGGATCGGCCGCGCACGTTACCCTTTCGATATGGCTGAGTTAAGACTTGAAGAGCTGAGTGCGTCGAACATCGTCGCGGCCAACGCCCTGAGCCTGAAGCCCGGGCAGGAGCAGTTCATCACGCCTGTCTCGTACTCGGCCGCGGCCGCCGTGAACGACCCGGCGACCACGTGGCAGCGGGTCGTGACCGACGGCGAGGAGGTCGTCGGATTCGTGATGGGCAGCTTCGACGTCAACGCCGAGCACGAGGAGTTCACTTCGATCCTCTGGCGCATCAACGTCGACGCCGACGACCAGGGTCGCGGAATCGGCACCTTCGCCGTGCAGGCCCTGGCCGATGAGGCGCGTGCCCGCGGCAAGTCGCGTCTCTTCGTGATCTGGGAGCAGGGCGAACTGGGCCCCGAGGCCTTCTTCGTGCGCAGCGGTTTCAACCCGATCGGCGAGACCCAGTACGGCGAGATCATCGGCGCGCTCGACCTCTGACCGGCCGCGAACGGCCACCGGCGGTGCAACCCGATCCCACGTTCGTCGAGCACGTGCTCTCGATCGTCGAGAGCATTCCGCCCGGTCGCGTGATGACCTACGGCGATGTCGCCGGCGCGCTCGGCTCCCGGGCGGCGCGTGTCGTCGGTCAGGTGATGGCCTACTACGGAGCCGACGTTCCGTGGTGGAGAGTGATCCGCGCAAGCGGGCATCCGCCGCTGGGACACGAGCACCTCGCACTCCAGCACTACCGGTCTGAGTCGACCCCGCTTCTCGGTGTCGACTCCGATGCGCCGTACCGGGTCGACCTTCGTGTCGCACGCTGGCGTCCCTGAGCGATGTCATCCCCTAGGTTGGGAGGATCAATACCGCAGGCTGATGTGTCCCACAGCGGCGGCAACGAGACTGGAGTACCGACCCTTTCGTTTTCAGGAGCCTCAGTGAAACCAGCCAGGATCGCGTTCGCATTCGTCGCGAGCACGCTGCTCGTCGCCACCCTCGGCGGATGCGCGGCCCTCCAGTCGCTTTCACCCAACGTGTCGTCCGAAATCTTCGCGACCAAGAGCGACTTCACGACCGCAGCGACCTCAGCGTTCGGCTCCCCCGCCTGGATTCCCGCCGATGCGACGACCATCCGCGTCGACTACGAGACCGACGGCAGTGGCGCGATCCTGACGTTCACGTCGAAGAAGCATTTCGCCGACGGCACCTGCACGGCGAGCGCTCCGGTGCCCAAGCCTCCTATCCAGGATTCGTGGTGGCCCGCCGACACGGTGCCGGCATCCGCCGTCTCCTGCCCGGGAGGCTGGCACGCCTTCGCGCTCGGCGACCAGGTCTACGCGGCCAAGGGCCAGTCCCCGTCGTGAATCGCCCCGGACCGATGACGCTCCGTCTCTGGATCGAGCGCGTCCTCGCCGCCATTTCCGACGCGGCGATGACCGTGCTGGACCTCGTCCGTTAGGCGCACGCCTCACGAATCGGAGGCCGGCACCGGCACCGGCGCATGCACCGGAATGGTCAGCTCGATGATCGTGCCGAGACCCGCGACACTCTGCATCCCGAAGCGACCGTCGACCGCCTCGACCCGGTCTCGCACACCGCCCAGGCCGCCTCCCGGAGTGACGACCGCACCGCCGTGTCCGTCATCCTTCACGACCACCGTGACCGCCCCATCCGACCGTGACACGTTCACGCTGCAGTTGCGTGCTTCGGCGTGCTTCGCTGCGTTGGTGAGGCATTCGGCGACGACGAAATAGATCGTCTCCTCGACCACGTCGGGCAGGCGGTCATCGAATGCGACCACGACTTCGACCGGAACGTGGCTGCGCAGGGCGAGCTCGGACAGCGCCGACCGCAGGTCGCCGTCGGTGAGCACCGTCGGGTGGATGCCCCGTGCGAGCTCGCGCAGTTCGCGCAGCGCCTCCGCCAGCTGCGACGACGACCGCTCGAGGTCCTGCATGACTTCGGCGTTGCCTGCCTCCTGCGCCTTCGTGGTGGCGATCCTCAGTCCGATCGCCAGCGAGACGAGAAGCTGCTGAGAGCCGTCGTGGAGGTCGCGCTCGAGTCGTCTGCGGGCGTTGTAGCCTTCTTCGACGATGCGGAGCCGGGAATCCCGAACCTCCTGCAGCGTGCGTTCGAGGCGGGCACGCAGGCGATCGTTGTCCACCGAGAGCAGCAGGGCTGACGACACGGCGTCGAGCAGCCGCGTGTCCTCGCTGAGCGCGACGTCGTGTTCGATGAGAGCGATCGGGTCGTCCTCCGATCCGATCGCCAGCGTCGACCGGCCGGGGCGAGCGACCGGCAGATCGTGCGGCATCGGCTTGCCGTCCGACGTCTCGTAGCCGCCGGTGACCTCATCCCACCAGTAGACGCGCAGCGAAGAGTCGCGCAGCGAATCGGCGAGACTCGTCTCCCACAGCCCGCGGTCGACTTTGTCGCGCGCGACGATGACGAGGTCCGCAACGCGTGAACGCAGACCACGGGTGTACATGACGCCCGCGACGAAACTGATCGGCACGAGGGCGATCGCGAACGGCGGGATGAACTCGAACGGCTCGGGCACCCGCGCGCCGAAGATGTAGCCGATCGCATCCTGCACCGAGGCGTACGCCCAGAGCAGCAGGGCGACCGGCATGATGAAGGCCACCCGGCGGGCGGGCAGAGTACTCCCGAACCAGCGGATGGCCAGGCGCACGGCCACGATCACGATCAGGGACACACCGAACACACGCCAAGCGGCGCCGAGCGCCCGGTCGACGTCGGC
The DNA here is from genome assembly GCF_049994905.1 of Leifsonia sp. McL0618. Classification (GTDB taxonomy): domain Bacteria; phylum Actinomycetota; class Actinomycetes; order Actinomycetales; family Microbacteriaceae; genus Diaminobutyricibacter. The sequence goes on from NZ_CP188258.1 coordinate 3,360,598, forward strand.
GTTCGGGAACACGGCGAAGAAGTTGGGTACGCAGCCGCAGTCGTTCGCGGCCGGCGCGTAGACCAGCAGGACGCCGACGAACCGGATCGTGAACAGGCCGAGCGCTGCGATCACGAGCCAGCGATCGAAGCGCGAGACCAGCCTGCCCGACGGGTACACGAGAGCGAGGATGCCGACCAGCACCGCCCACAGGTCTGTCACGCCGGATACGACCGGCCACACCCATCCGACAGAGCGGGCGATCGGGCCCCACGAGCCTGCCGACCAGAAGATCGACGCGCCGACCATCAGCCAGCCCGGGGAGGGCCGGGGAACGATACGCCAGGCGATGACCGCGCACACCGCGTACACGAGGCCGACGACGACGAAGGTCACGTCCCAGCCGACGCCGTTCTGCCGGTCGCCGTAGTCGTTGACGATCAGTCCGGCGAGCTGGCCGCCGACGTTGCTCGCGATGGCGATGGCGACCGCGATCCCCCGGACCCAGTGGCGCGCCATGAGTTTCTCCTCAGGCCCCGTGGCCGAGGAAGCGCAGCACCGCGAGGACCCGCCGGTGCCCTTCGGCCGAGTCCTCCACGCCGAGTTTCGACATGATGTGGCCGATATGGGTCTCTACGGTTCGCAAGCTCAGGTGGAGCGCGGATGCGATCGCCTGGTTCGAACGTCCCTCTGCCATCAGGGCCAGCACGTCGCGCTCGCGTTCCGAAAGCGATTCGAGGGCATTGCTGGAGACGCGGCCCGCGACGAGCGCGGAGACGACCTCGCTGTCGACGACGGAGCCACCGGACGCGACGGTGCGCACCGCGTGCACGAGCGTGTCCGCGTCGGCCACGCGATCCTTCAGCAGGTAGCCGGTGCCGCTGCCGGCACTCATCGCGCGGATGGCGTATGCCGCGGTCGTATACATCGACAGCAGCAGCACGCCGACGGTCGAGCCGCGACGCCGCAACTCCTCGAGGGCGCGCAATCCTTCGTCGGTGTGGGTCGGCGGCATCTTGATGTCGAGGACGACCGCATCGAGCGAGTCGTCTTCGGCGGCGAGGGCGAGCAGCTCTTCTGCAGACCCGACCGAGGCCACGACCTCGAGGCCGCCCGCCCGCAGGATCTGCCCGATGCCCTCACGCAGCAGGACAGCATCATCCGCGATCGCCACCCTCACGGTGTCGGCCACCCGGACCCCCTTTGCGGCACCACCATCGGTCACCCCAGAACGTTGCGTATCGCGTCGCCGGTGAGTTCGCCTTTGCTGATGAACCCTTCGGCGCCGCTGTCCTCCACCCGTGTTCCGTAGTCGCGCAACGCCCGGCTCGAGGTGAGCACGACGGCGGCGCCCGACGCCTGGAGCGCAGGAACGAGGTCGAATCCGATCGTATCGGGAAGTCCGATGTCGAGAAGCACGAAATCCGGGTTCAGCTGCCGGGCGAGTTCGAGACCGCCGATGCCTGTTGCTGCCGCCCCGACGACGGTGAACTTCTCGAGCCGGAGAAGCTCGCTGGCCTGCTCACGGAATCGCGCGTGGTCGTCGACGATCACAACGCGCAGGTTCATGTATCGATTCTCGCCACCGGTGGCGGCCGGCGCATCCGGGCTAGCACGCATCCGTAAACGGGTGGCCGCTCCGATGCCCGGCCGCGCACGGCGGAGGAATATCGGTTGTGCGTCGACCAGAACCCGAGGGATGCCCTGCGTGGCCCGACACGCAGGCTCCCCTGGTCGCACAACGAGTGGAGGTCCCGTCCAGATGTACGCCGAAGCACGACGAACCGGCTGGTCCGGCGCGCATTCGCGAACCGACATCGATCGACTGGACGACCTGGTGGCCCGCTACGGTGCTCCGCTGCTCGTACTCGACCCGAACAAGGCGCGCATGCGGTATCGCGAACTCCAGGCGACATTCCCGTTCGTTCGGTTCCACTATGACGCGAGCGCGCTCGCCCACCCTGCAGTGATCTCGGCGATCGCCGGGTGTGGAGGGTACTTCGAGGTCTCCGAAGAGGGCGCGCTCGCGGCGGTCCTGGGGTCGAAAGTCGATCCAGTGCGGGTGGTCCACACGCATCCGGTGAAGCATCCGCAGGACCTCCTCGCTGCGTACAACGCCGGCGTGCGCCTCTTCGTCGTCGACTCGCAGACCGAGGTGGAGAAGTTCATCGGCTACCCCGGCGACGTCGCCGTGATCCTGCGGCTGCGGTTTCCGGATGCCCGCGAAGCCCAGGTCCCCGCGATCGTGCGGGGTGTCGCCATCGACGAGGCCGCGAGCGCCGTGCGGTTCGCGCACAGTCTCGGCGTGAAGATCGACGGCTTCAGCCTCTACCTCGGCAGGCGCCGGGGCGCGCAGCCGTACGCTGCGGCGATCGCACGGACCCTCGGCCTCATGGTCGAGCTCGAGAACGCGCTCGGCTGCCGGTTCGATGTTCTCGACCTCGGCTCCGATTTCCCCACCGCCGCGCACGGCTCTGCCGTCGAGCTGGCGGAGGTCGCACGCGCCGTTCGCACCATGCTGCTTCCCCTGGCCGACCGCCTGACATTGCTGGCGGAGCCGGGCCGTCTGGTCGCATCCCGATGCCTGACGCTGGTGACCGAGTCGTCGCGCGCTGCCGTGGATCCGGTCGAGGCGAGCGAATCGATCGATGCGGGTGCGACGCTCATCGTCGTCGACGGGCAGCAGGACGAGTCCGGCCCGTTCTTCCGCATCCTCGCCGACACGCGACACCGCATCTTCCACACCGGCAGGCACTCCGGCAGACAGTCCATCCAGACCAGGGCGGCGGCAGGCTGACTCAACCCCACCCTCCGCGCCCTCGGTGGCGGGAGCACTGGTCCCGGTGTTCCCCGCCACCACCTGATGCAACGTGAGTTGCAGAACAGAACCCCCTTCCCGGGCTTCGGGAAGGGGGTTCCGTTCTGTCGTGTCGCAGGCTCCTGATCAGACGAGCGAGTCCCGCCAGGCCGCGTGGAGTTGCGCGAAGCGCCCCGTGCCGCCGATCAGGTCGTCGGGCGTTCCGTCTTCGACGATGCGGCCGTGTTCCATCACGAGGACGCGATCGGCGATCGCGACCGTCGAGAGCCGGTGCGCGATGATCACCGCGGTGCGGTCCGCGAGCAGGGTCTGGAGGGCCTGCTGCACGAGCCTCTCGCTCGGGATGTCGAGCGAGCTGGTCGCCTCGTCCAGGATCAGCACCGACGGGTTCGCGAGGAACGCCCGCGCGAACGAGATCAGCTGGCGCTGCCCGGCCGAGACGCGGCCCCCGCGCTTGTTGACATCCGTGTCGTACCCGTTCGGAAGACCGCGGATGAAGTCGTCCGCTCCTACGGCGGCAGCAGCATCCATGATCTCTTCACGCGTCGCATCGGGCTTGCCGAGCGCGATGTTGTCGGCGACCGACCCGCTGAACAGGTAGGCCTCCTGCGTGACCATGACGATCGCGCGACGGAGGTCCTTCGGGTGCAGGTCACGCAGATCGACGTCGTCCAGGCGCACCGATCCGGTTGTCGGGTCGTAGAAGCGCGAGATGAGCTTCGCCAGCGTCGACTTGCCGGCGCCCGTCGATCCGACGAGGGCGATCGTCTGTCCTGCGGGGATATCGAGTGTGAAGTCCGGCAGGATGATGCGGTCCTTCTTGTACGCGAACTGCACGTCGTCGAAGAACACGTGACCACGCGACTCCCAGAGGTCGACCGGCTTCGCCGGGTCGGGAACGGTCGGTTCCTCCTCGAGCACACCCGAGATCTTCTCGAGCGCCGCAGCGGCCGACTGGTAGGAGTTGTAGAACATCGCCATCTCCTCCATCGGGTCGAAGAAACGCCGGGTGTAGAGCAGCGCTGCAAGCAGTGCACCGATGGCCATCTGGCCGTCGGCGACCCGGAAGCCGCCGACGAGCAGCACCACGCCGACGGTGACGTTGCCGATCATCACGAGTCCGGGGTCGAAGATCCCGAAGAGCTGGATGACGCGGGCGTTCACGTCGCGGTAGTCCTCGACGAGGCCGCCGAACTGCTCCTCGTTGCGCTTCTCCTTGCGGAACGCCTTCACTGCACGGATGCCCGTCATCGTCTCCACGAAGTGGACGATCAGCTTCGCCGATGCCACTCGCGAGATGCGGAACAGCTTCTGCGAGCGGGTCTGGAACCAGCGCGTGAGCAGGTACAGGGGCAGCAGCGAGCACAGCAGCACCACACCGCTGACCCAGTCGAGCGTGAACAAGGCGATCGCGATGAACAGCATGTACAGGAAGCCCTGGACGAGCTGGTTGATGCCCGAGTCCAGAAGCTCGCGGATCGAATCCAGGTCGCTCGTCTGGCGCGAGATGATGCGCCCGGACGTATACGACTCGTGGAACTCGAGGCTCAGCTTCTGGGTGTGCAGGAACACTCGCTTGCGCAGGTCGATCAGGATCGCTTGGCTGATGCGGGCGCTCAGCACGGTGTACCAGGCGATGAGCACCGCACCGATCACGCCGGTGACCAGGTAGGCCAGGCCGGCTGCAGCAACCGGGAACCAGTTGTTGTCGATCAGCGCGGGCAGGCCGTTGTCGATCCCGAACGCGATGATCGCCGGGCCCGCCACCTGGGCGGCCGTGCTGACGACGACGACGATCGCCGTCAGCACCAGTCGCATACGCAGCGGATGCATCAATGACCCGAGCAGGTGCAGCGAGCGCTGCCGGATCTGCCGGCTTTCCGCCTTCGTGAAGTCGTTGCGTTCTTCGCCTTCGACTCCGACTACGGTCGTCACAGGTTCACCTCCTGGAGGATCTCTTCGGTTTCTTCGTCTTCGAGACTCGAGATGACGAAGCGGTAGTGCTCACTGGTGGCGAGCAGGTCGTGGTGCGTTCCCACGGCGGTGATGCGCCCTCCTTCGAGGAGCGCGACGCGATCGGCGAGCATGACCGTCGACGGACGGTGCGCGACGACGAGGCCGGTCGTTGCCGCGAGTACGCGGCGCAGGGCCGCCTCGACGAGCGCCTCCGTGTCGACGTCGAGCGCCGACAGCGGGTCGTCCAGCACGAGCACGGATGGCCTGGCCGCGACCGCGCGCGCGAGCGCCAGCCGCTGACGCTGGCCACCCGACAGGCTCAGGCCTTCTTCGCCGACTTTCGTCTCGACGCCATCCGGCAGGTCGTAGACGAACGCCGCCTGCGCGATCTCCAGCGCCTCTTTCAGCTGCCCGTCCGCTTCCGGCGAGCGCACGTCGATGTCGTCGCGGCCGAGCAGCACGTTCTCGCGCACCGACGCCGAGAACAGCGTCGCATCCTCGAACGCCATCGCGATGTGCTTGCGGAGGTCGTACCGGCTGAGGTCGCGCACGTCCACGCCGTCGATCCGGATGCTGCCACCGGTCACGTCGTAGAGCCGCGTGGTCAAGGCGGTGAGTGTCGACTTGCCCGAACCGGTCAGTCCGACGAGCGCCATCGTCTCTCCCGGCTCGACCGTGAGGTCGATCCCATCGAGGAGGTCGGGGAAGCGCTCGGGCGAGTCCTGGTAACGGAAGTGCACGGCGTCGAACACCAGCTCGCCGCGGGGGTTCGCGATGGTCTTCGGGTTCTCTGGGTCGGTGATCGTGTTGACGGTGTCCATCACGTCGAAGAACCGGTCGGCGGCCGTGCGGGTGTCGAGCGTCATGCTCAGCAGGAAGCCGATCGACTCGATGGGGAACCGCAGGACGGTCGCCGTCGCGAAGAACGCCACCAGTTCGCCGACGGTGAGCTGGTTCTGCGCGGCCAGCCAGACGCCCACGACGAGGCACAGGCCGAACGCGATGTCCGGTACGAGCAGCAGCCACAGCCAGATGCCCGCGATCGCCTTCGCCTTCTCGATCTCCGTGCCGCGCAGCTGCTCCGCCTGCGACTCGAAATTCTTGAGGGCGTATTTGCCCCGGCCGAACGCCTTGAGCACGCGGATGCCATGCACGGACTCCTCGACGGCCGTCGCGAGGTCGCCGGCCTGGTCCTGGCTGCGCCGGGCGATCGTCGAGTACTTCCCCTCGAAGATGAACCCGTAGATCCACAGCGGAATTGAGCACACGAGAAAGATCGTTCCGAGAATCCAGTTCCAGGCGATGAGGATGCCGAAGCCGACGACGATCGTGATCACGTTGACGACGAGCAGCACGAGACCGAACGAGATCCAGCGCCGGATGAGGTTGAGGTCGCTGACCGCGCGCGACAGCAGCTGGCCGCTCGGCCAGCGGTCGTGGAACCCGACAGGCAGGTCCTGCAGCTTGGCGTACAGGCCGTTGCGCAGCTTCGCTTCGACGTGGGTTCCCGGGGTGAGCACGAACCACCGCCGGAGCGAGATGAAGACGGCTTCCGCAGCGCCGAGGCCGACGACAAGCAGCGCCGCAGGCCAGACCTGGGACGAATCGCCGGTCGCGAGCGGGCCGTCGACCAGCCAGCGCAGGACCTGCGGGATAGCGAGCGCGACCAGGCTCGCCAGGAGCGCTGCGACCATCCCGAGCACGATGCGCGGCAGCGCCGACTTTGCGAACGGGAAGATGCGCATGAGCGTGCGGAACGTGCTCATGGTGGGTTTGGATTCGTGTGGTGGATGCTGGTGTCCAGCAGGAGCAGACATGGGCGACCGGTTTCCTTGTGGTTTCGTGATGGAGCTGTGAGGTGAAGTTCGGGTCGGCGAAGGGCGCACGAGGGCGCGGAAATCGCCGGACGAGGGGCGGTTGTGGGGCAGGTCCGTCACGGACCCGGATCGATCGCCGGCCGGTGGCCGGGAGAGCGGTGGCTTCGGGGAGTGCAGTGTCTCCGGAGTTCAGTGCCTCCTGGAGCGCAGTGTCCTCCGGTAGTTACCGGGCCGCTTCGAGTGCCGGGGACGTGGATGGACGCAGCCGGAGGGCGCCCGTGACAGCACCCTCGTACACGACCGTGGTCGGTGTGGTGGTTTCTGTCGTCATGGCGTCCTCCTGAGCCCGTATGTTGTTCACGTCGGTAGCCACGTAAGGTCCTTTTCGACCGGAAGCAGCCTTACAGAATATAACCGCAAGGCTGCCGAGTGCAAGGACGAATTCTGGAACGGTCGGGTCAGCCCCGGATGCGGATGGAGAGGCAGGTCACGCAGCCCTCGAGCTTCTCGAATTCGCTGATGTCGACGGTGACGACGTTGTAGCCGAGGTCTGCGACCAGGGCCGCCGACTGCGGTGCCGACGCCGACATGAGCAGCGTGTCGTCGGACAGGACGACAACAGCGGTGCCGTTCGCCTCCGGCACTGCGAGGAATCGGCCGAACACCGACGGGTCGTCGACGAGCGGCTCGTAACCGATGACCGTGCCATCGGGAAGCGCGGTGACCGTGGTCTTGAGGTGTAGCGCCTTCGTCACCGGAACAGCCACGACGGTGTAGCCGAGTGGCGTTACGAGGGCGCGCAGCTGCCGGATGCCCTCCGCGTTGGTGCGGCCGCCGCGGCCGACGAACACGGTCGATCCGACCTTCAGCACGTCTCCACCGTCGAGCGTGCCGGGCTCCTGGATGCGCTCGATGGCGAGTCCCTGCGCCTGGAGGGCGGCCTCGGTCCCCGTGATCTCGTCACGGCGTGAGTCTGCGCCGGGCCGCGTGATCACCGCGGTTTCGCCGAAGACGACCGCTGTGTCCTCGACGAAGACGGAGTCGGCGAGGGCATCCGCCGGGGCGACCTCGACCGTCTCCCAGCCGGCTGCCGCCAGGGCTGCGACATAGCCGTCCCACTGCTGGTCGGCACGCTCCGGATCGACCGGCTCCCGGTCGATGTGCGTGGTGAGCCCGTCGACCAGGTTCGAAGCCGGGATGCGCACGAGCGCGATTCGTGCGCCCCTGCGTGTGCCCCCCGAGTAGTCGATGATCAGCCCGTAGAGCCAGCGCCCGAACGTCGGGGTGAGGACGGTCACCAGAACGACGAAGAGCAGGTTCAGCCCGACGAGCGTGCTCAGCGCATACCCGAGAAGGCCGCCCGAGAATGCGCTGCCCTGGTTCAGAAGCACGATCAGCGTGTTCGCCAGCGCGGAGATCACACCGACGAGGACGCCGGCGATCAGTGCGGTCCACCAGCGGGCGAACGCACCGATCACTCCGGCGACCACGAGGAGGATGAACACGAAGACGCTCGCCAGCGAGAACAGGTTGCTGACGCTCACGACCAACGCCCACGAAGTCCCGGCCGTGCTCCCGAGGTTGCCGATCGTGAAGAACAGGATCATCGCGACATGCGCGACGAACGCGAGGACGAACGCAGAAATTGCGGAAGCGACGAGCCTGCGGCCCAGCGAGTTGGTCATGAAGATCAACCCTAGCGGAGCCTTTCTATGCGTTTGCTGGCTCGCGCAGGCGTGCGAGCGCGATGTCCTCCGCAGCCTCGAGGGTCGTGATCCCGCGCTCGCGCGCGACCCGGAACACGTGCGACACGATGTCGCCGATGGCGTCGACGCGCTCCCGCGTGGCTTCTGCCGACGGCTCGTCCTCATTCATCATCGAGAGGAAGATCACGCCGCCAGCGTTCACCACGAAGTCGGGGGCCCAGACGATCCCCCGCGCACGCAGGCGCTCAGCACCGCTTCGTGTGGCGAGCTGGTTGTTCGCGGGACCGACGACGGCCTTCACCCGCAGCTCGTCGATCACCTCATCGGTGAGCACTCCCCCGACTCCGGCCGGAACGAACAGGTCGCCCTCGACCAGGTGCGCCGTCTCCGGCTCGACCCACGTCGCGCCGAGCGTCTCGGCCAGGGCACGCTTGACCGGGTTGACGTCGGTCACGGTCAGCACCGCACCTTCGGCGGCGAGGCGCATCGCGAGGATCGAGCCGACATGGCCGAGGCCGAGCACGGTGATGCGCCGGCCGGCGACCTCGCGGCTGCCGAACACCTCGTCGAGCGTGGCGAGCAGGCCCGCGTACACGCCCGCAGCGGTCGCATCGCTCGGCTCGCCGACGCCGCCTTCCGACGACGGAAGTCCGCAGACGTGGCGGGTGCGCGTGGCGACAACGGCCATGTCCTCTGCGGACGTGCCGACATCCTCCGCCGTCATGTAGGCGCCGTCGAGGCTCTCGATCGCGTCACCGAGGTCCAGCATGGCGTCGCGGCGCTCCGCGGCGCTCAGCACCGTTCCCCGAGGCACGTAGATGACGGTCTTGCCGCCGCCGCGGTTGAGGCCGGCGGCAGCGTTCTTCATCGTCATGCCCTCAGCGAGGCGCAGCGAGTCGTTGAAGGCTTCGACCCAGTTGTCGTACGTCCACACGCGGCAACCGCCGAGCGCCTGCCCGAGAACAGTCGAGTGGACCGCGATGCTGATCGTGAGACCACTCCTCACCCCTTTGACGACGAGCACTCGCTCGTGGGGCAGGTTGTCGCCGGTGGTGGCGGTCAGGTCGATGGGCATGGCGGACATCATTGTCTCCTCGTGGGATCGTGACAGTAGTTGGCGGCCTGGTGGGCCGCAACCTATTTTGTCACTTTTCGCACCCCTCGCGAGCAGAGCTCGCTCGGCGCTGGTGTCGCGGAAGCGCGATGCATTTCCCTCAGCTCGAGGGCGCTGAAAGAATCGAATGGTGGTAACGGCATATATCGACGAATCCGGCGGTAGCGGCCGTGAGCTTCAAAATGTTTACATTCTGGCTGCAACGATTCCTCTTACCGACCAGCTCAGTGAATGCCGATCATTGTTGCTCGAACTCAAACCGGCACACGCGCGCAAGTTGCACTGGTATGAAGCCGGCGAGTCAGACCGAACTCGCATCGTCGAAACGATCGCCCGAATTGAAGCAATGCATGTCATTGTCGAGAGCGTCGAACCACCCGAGACAAAGGACGAGAGACACCGGCGACTATGCATGCGCCTCCTCCTCGCGCGACTGGATCATATGGGTGTCGACGCAGTAGTTTTCGAGTCCCGTGGGCTCGGCTCCAACCACCGCGACCGCACCATGGTCAAGACGATGCGCGTCGACGGCACCATTTCCGCCGACATGGAAGTCACTCATCGCGACGGTCCATTCGAACCATTGCTCTGGATCCCGGACGCCGTATGTGGCGCAGTTGTTGACCGCCGACTCGGTCGGTCGCACTATCTGGCCCTGCTACACGGCACGATTGACTGGATCACCCGCGGACCTTAAACGGCGCGACCACCCGGCCCCACTATCCGCAGGAACTCCAAGGTGGTCACTTTCGGCACCAGTCAAGATACCGACATCACTACTGTGCCATACATTGCTGACCAACACCTAGACGAAACTGCGACCAACTGCGACCAACTGCGACAGCCCGCGGTCACACGTTCTGGCTCCGGATCAGTGGAAGAAGTGCCGCTCCCCGGTGAAGTACATCGTCACGCCGGCCTCTTTCGCCGCAGCGATCACTTCTTCGTCGCGGATCGAACCGCCGGGCTGCACGATGGCGGCGACCCCGGCTTCGATGAGGATGGCTGGGCCGTCGGCGAAGGGGAAGAACGCGTCGGATGCCGCGACAGAACCCGCTGTCCTGCCGCCTGCGCGAGCCACGGCCAGGTTGCACGAGTCCACGCGGTTCACCTGTCCCATGCCGACACCCACCGATGCGCCGTCGTGCGCGAGGAGGATCGCGTTCGACTTCACCGCCCGGCACGCCTTCCATGCGAACTCGAGATCGGCGCGCGTCTGCACGTCTGCCTCTTCGCCGGCGACCAGCCGCCAGCCTTCCGACGAGAACTCGTCGAACCGGTCGGAATCCTGCACGAGGACCCCTCCGGAGATCTGGCGGAACTCTGTCATCGGCCGCGCGTAGTCTGCCGGAAGCCGGAGCAGCCGCAGGTTCTTCTTCGTCTGCAGGAGCTCGAGGGCCGCTGGCTCGAAGTCGGGCGCGATCAGCACCTCGGTGAAGATCTCTTTGACGGCCTGCGCCATCGCAAGGTTCACGGTGCGGTTGGCTGCGATGACGCCACCATAAGCCGAGACCGGATCGCATGCGTGGGCCTTGGCATGCGCATCCGCCACATCCGTGCCGACGGCGATGCCACACGGATTCGCGTGCTTGATGATCGCGACAGCCGGCTCGGCGAAGTCGAAGGCGCTGCGCAGGGCTGCGTCGGCGTCCACGTAGTTGTTGTACGACATTTCCTTGCCGCCGAGCTGGGTGGCCTGGGCGATGCCGCGGCCGGCAGGGTCGACGTAGAGCGCGGCCGCCTGGTGGGAGTTCTCCCCGTAACGCAGAGTCTGCTTCAGTTCGGCCTCGACCGCGAACCGCTCGTGCCAGTCGTCCGTCGACGGCGCTTCGCCTGCGAACCAGGCGGCGACGGCAGCGTCGTAGGCGGCCGTGTGGGCGAACGCCTTGGCGGCGAGCGCCCTGCGCAGCTCGAAGGTGGTGCCGCCGTCAGCGATCGCCTCGAGGATGCGCGGGTAGTCGGCAGGCGACACGACGATCGCCACATTCGCGTGGTTCTTCGCCGATGCGCGAACCATCGCCGGGCCGCCGATGTCGATCTGCTCGACGACGTCGTCACCCGCTGCCCCGGAAGCGACGGTCTCGACGAACGGGTACAGGTTGGAGACCACGAGTTCGAACGGCTTGATGCCCAGCTCGGCGAGCTCGGCCTCGTGCGACGCCAGCCGCAGGTCGGCGAGCAGCCCCGAGTGGATGCCCGGATGAAGCGTTCGAACGCGTCCGTCGAGGTGCTCGGGGAAACCGGTCACGCTCGCCACGTCGGTCACGGGGTAGCCCGCCTCGCGGATCCTGGTCGCCGTCGTGCCCGTGCCGACGATCTCAACGCCGGCGGCGACGAGTGCGTCCGCCAGCTCGATCAGGCCGGTCTTGTCGCTGACCGACACCAGTGCACGCCGCACGGGGACGAGGTCGCGTTCGCGGTAGAGGCTCGGGTCGTGACGGGGTCCGCTCATGCGCGCGCAAGCTCCTTCAGGTCGATGTATCCGTTGGCGATGTCGAGGACAGCCTGGATCAGCAGGCGGCGTTCGACGGGTTTGATGCGATCATGCAGGCTCGTCTCGGTGTCTCCGGGCAGTACGGCGACGCGTTCCTGGCTGATGATCGGGCCCGCGTCGACGCCGTTGTCCACGACGATGAGGCTGGCCCCGGTCTCGGTCGCGCCCGCGGCGAGCGCGTCGCGAACGCCGTGGGCGCCAGGGAACTCGGGCAGGAAGGCCGGATGCGTGTTGATCAGTCGCGGCGAAAGGGCAGCGACCACGCGTGGCGGGAGCAGCCGCATGAATCCTGACAGGATGACCAGGTCTGGGCCCCACTGCAGGATCTGGCCCAGCAGGGCATCCCCCCACTCCTCCCTGTTCTCGAACGACGAGAACGGAACGGTGAACGAAGGGATGCCGAACTCCTCGGCGTACGCGAGCCCGTCTGCGTCGCGGTCGGCTCCGATCGCCACCACCCGCGCGGGGAATTCGGCGTCTTCAGAAGCCTCGAGAAGTGCGCGCAGGTTCGACCCGCCGCCGGAGATCAGGACCACGAGCGAAAGCACCCCCTCAGCCTACCCGTCGCCCTGCGGGCGCCAGGACCGCCGACGGCAGGCGCCAGGGACTCATCGACGTATTCGTCCTCCTGCCAGCATCCCGACGCCTGCCGCGATGGCGACCTCCGCCGCCGCGAGCAGCCCGACCATCCACGGATTCGGACCGACGTCGTGCAGGCGCCCCGGTCCGAGCGAACCGGCCGACCACCAGGCGAGCAGCCCGAGTTCGATGCCCGCAACAGCACCGACGCCGAGCGCCGTGAAAAATACCCAGCCCGGTCCATGGACCGTCGCCGACCGGTTGACGTGCGAGCGCAGGAGGACGGCCGCGACGAAGCCGGCAAGGAGAGGGATGAGGAGACCGAGGAAGCCGAGTGCCAGGGTGCCCGCCGGCAGCACCCCGAAGAGCGGAACGGTCGGGATCGGGCCCAGCTGGGTGGCGACCGGTCCGACCGAGGAGCCGGTTCCGATCGCGAACCCAGGCCCGATCAGCCAGGCTGCCGTCCAGATGACGAAATTGGGGATGAACGCGGCCTGTCCGATCGTCAGCGCAGCGCCACCGAGCGCGCCGCTCTGCAGTCGCTCATAGAGTCCGACGACCGTGCCGAAGTCGACGACGACGAGCACGGTGAGTACGAGCGCCGCACCGGCGATGATCAGCGCGGCCGCCGCCGTCCCCCCACGCGCTGCCGCCGCGGCGCCCGATCGCAGTGCGGGTGGAAGGGCGTCCAGCCGCATCCTGAGCCCGGATGCGAGACGGCCTGCCCGCGGAACCGGTGCGGTGTCGCTCGAAGCCGCCCTGCGCATCCGCTCCCGCCGTGCGAGACCTGCGCCGATGCCGATCGCGATGCCGATCCCGTAGACGAACGGAGGAAGCAGTACACCCTGCCACAGTGACGGGCGCACGAGAGCACTCGAGCAGGTGAGTGTCACAAGGGCGGCCAGGCCGGCGAACACGGCGAGGGCCGTCACGACGCCAGTGGCCCGGTAGGCGGTTTCGGATGCGCGGAGCCCCGTGCGCACGCCGAACGCAGCGGTGAACAGGGCGAAGCCGAGAGCGGCGATGGTGACCTGGAACGGCACGGCAGCGCCGGGCAGGCCGAGCGTCGCGGCGGTCACCGAGTCGAGCGTGACGGTGAGGTTCACCCCATGCCCCACGAGCCAGATGTCGCCGGCGGCGCGCCAGAAGATGAACCAGTCGACAGCGAGGTGGTACTGAGCGGCCCAGAGGATCGTCAACGGAACCAGGACGATGCCCAGCCCGACCGCTGCGACGATGACCGCCTCGAGGGCTGCAAGCAGGGCGACGGTTGTACGATTCATCTCCGCTGGAGCCTACCCGGCGAACCCGGCGACGCTCGGCAGACACTTCGCGCGGTCGGCGAGCTCCCGGAAAGGGCTCCCCACGGCGTCGCCACTCAGCCGGTCATAACGACGGGAGTGTCTTCGTCGGCCTCCTTCGGCACCGTCGCGACGGGTCGCTGCACGAGTTCCAGAATGGCGATCACGACGACGGAGATCACGAGGGTCCAGATCGTGAGCGACGGGGTGATGGGCCGGACGAAGAGAACGATCGCCGAAGCGATGACCGCGATGATGATCCGCAGCAGCACCCGTTGCGTATAGATCCACTCCCCCACGCGTCCGGTCGAGATCCCGTGCTCCTCGGAGACGTGGCGAAGCCGCGTAGCTCCGGCAACATAGAAGCCGCGCAACTTCCGCGGCACTTCGAACGGGCCCGCGAACCAGCCGACGACGGCCACGACGATCGCGAGTACGAGCACGGCCACCGTGGTGTCCCGCATGGCCCCAACGACCGTGTCGAACAGAGTGCGCGCGACGTTGGACGGCAGAAGGGACGGTGACGCCGACGCGATGAAGACGATCCTGCCGATCGCGAACCCGGCTGCGACGATGATCATCGACAGCGCGAGTGCTATGGCGGCCCAGATGAGGGCGACCGCCCGGCGCCGCGCGACGAGCACCCCCGCAGCGAGGAACGCGATCGCCACCCAGGGCAGCCACGCACCGGCCACGAGCGCGAGGTTGTAGGCGAGCTGCACGGTGGGGATCGAATCGGACTGGGCAACGGTGATCGTCTTGTCGATGGTCGGTATCTGGGAGGCGAACGTGATTCCCTGGCTGACGAGCCTTGACTTCACCTTGTCGATGATGGGCCCGAGCTGGATGCCGATCGAGCCGTCGGAGCCGATGGCGATCGCCGCCTTCGGATTGTTCTGCATCGTCGCGACGAGCTGCGCATGGCTCACCTTGAGCGCCGCCGTCCAGACGTCCGCGAAGGCGCTCGAGGTCACGAAATTGTTCACTGCGGTGTGCATGAGCGACTGGAGGCCCTGCGCGGCAGGCCCTTTCATCGCTTCGAGCGCCTTCGTGGCCGCCGGCCCGGTGCCCAGGGATGTGATGCCGTCGATCACGTTGCTGGTGATCTGATTGACGTCGACCTGCTGGTTGATGACGTCGACGACCTGGTTCGTGACGTACGCCTGTACACCGGGGTCTTTCGCCAGCGGCGCATAGGTCGCGACGAACGTGTCCGTGTCGGTGAGCTGCACCTTCGCCCACGATGCGACCACGGCGACCGGTGCGAGGATCGCCCCGATCAGGATGAGGACCGTTGCGAGGAGGGTCCATCCCCAGCCGCGCTGCTTCCTCAGGGGCGGTGCCGGGGGTATCGGTTCGAGCGGTTCCGTCGAGCTTCCCTCTTCGCGCATCCGGAGAGCGGTGTTCTCGGCCTCGAGTTCTTCGATGCGCTTCAACAGGTCTGCGTTGGTCGGTCGAGCCATGTCGATTCCCTTCCCCGGTGATGCTCACTGTAGCGCTGCGGTGCATGGCAGGCCACGAAAAAAGGCCCTGCGGATTTCTCCGCAGGGCCTTCCCGGATCAGTACATCAGAGCGACGCGTACACCTCGCGCAGAATCGCGGCTGTCTCGCTCGGGGTCTTGCCGACCTTGACGCCGGCGGCCTCGAGCGCCTCCTTCTTCGCCTGGGCGGTCCCGGCCGAACCGGACACGATGGCACCGGCGTGGCCCATGGTCTTGCCTTCCGGAGCCGTGAACCCGGCCACGTAACCGACGACCGGCTTGGTCACGTTCGCCTTGATGAAGTCAGCGGCGCGCTCCTCAGCGTCTCCACCGATCTCGCCGATCATGACGATCGCCTTGGTCTCGGGGTCGGCCTCGAACGCTGCGAGGGCGTCGATGTGGGTGGTGCCGATGATCGGGTCGCCGCCGATGCCGATCGCGGTCGAGAAACCGAGATCGCGGAGCTCGTACATCATCTGGTAGGTCAGCGTGCCCGACTTCGACACGAGGCCGATCGGGCCCTTGCCGGTGATGTTCGCCGGGGTGATGCCGACGAGCGACTCACCGGGGGTGATGATGCCGGGGCAGTTCGGGCCGATGATGCGGGTCGTGTTGCCCTTCGCCTTGGCGTACGCCCAGAACTCGGCCGAGTCCTGCACCGGGATGCCCTCGGTGACGACGACGACGAGCGGAATGCCTGCATCGATGGCCTCGACCACGGCGTCTTTCGCGAACGCCGGCGGCACGAAGACGATCGACACGTCGGCACCGGTCTTCTCGATGGCCTCGACCACCGTGCCGAACACCGGAAGCTCGACGTCACCGTGGGTGACAGTGGTGCCGGCCTTGCGGGCGTTGACACCTCCGACGACCTGGGTGCCGGCCTTCAGCATCAGGGCGGTGTGCTTGGTGCCCTCGCCGCCGGTGATGCCCTGGACGATGACCTTGGAATCCTTGTTGAGGAAAATCGACATCTTCTTCGGTCCTTTACTTCGAAGCCAGTTCGGCGGCCTTGTCGGCGCCTTCGTCCATGGTGAGTGCCAGCGTGACCAGCGGGTTCGCGGCATCCGTCAGGATGCGGCGGCCCTCGTCGACCTTGTTGCCGTCGAGGCGCACGACGAGCGGCTTGTTCGCCTCGTCGCCGAGGATCTCCAGCGCCTTGACGATGCCGTTCGCGACTGCGTCACAAGCGGTGATGCCGCCGAAGACGTTCACGAACACGCTCTTGACCTGCGGGTCGTTCAGGATGACGTCGAGGCCTGCGGCCATGACCTCGGCGGATGCGCCGCCTCCGATGTCGAGGAAGTTGGCCGGCTTCACGCCGCCGTGGTTCTCACCCGCATAGGCGACGACGTCGAGTGTGCTCATCACGAGTCCCGCGCCGTTGCCGATGATGCCGACCTCGCCGTCGAGCTTCACGTAGTTGAGGTCACTGGCCTTGGCCTTCGCCTCCAGCGGGTCGGCGGCAGCTTTGTCCTCGAGCGCGCCGTGGTATAGGTGACGGAAGCCGGCGTTCTCGTCGAGTGTGACCTTGCCGTCGAGGGCGATGATGTCACCCTCTTCTGTCAGAACGAGCGGGTTCACCTCGACGAGCGTCGCGTCCTCGCCCTTGTAGACGTCGTAGAGCTTGACGAAGACGTCGGCGACCTTCTCGATGAGTTCGTCGGGGAATCCTGCGGCCGTCGCGATCGCGACCGCCTTGTCGTGGTCGACGCCGACGAGAGGGTCGACCTCGATGCGGGCGAGCGCCTCGGGCTTCTCGACCGCAAGGACCTCGATCTCCATTCCGCCCTCGACGCTGGTCAGCGACAGGTAGGAGCGGTTGGCCCGGTCGAGGAGCACCGAGAAGTAGAACTCCTGCGCGATGCGGGCGCCTCCGGCGACCATCACGCGGCGAACGACGTGGCCCTTGATGTCGAGACCGAGGATCGCCTTCGCGGCTGCCTCCGCCTCATCCGGGTTCTTCGCGACCTTCACGCCGCCGGCCTTGCCGCGGCCTCCGACCTTCACCTGGGCCTTGACGACCACCACACCACCGAGCTTCTCAGCTGCTGCGCGCACCTCCTCCGGAGTATCCGCGACGATGCCCGGAAGAACCGGAACCCCGTACTGTTCGAACAGGTCTCTGGCCTGGTACTCGTAAAGATCCACGGTTATCCAATCCGCTGGTGCCGGCGCGCGCTTGTGGCGCCATCCATTGTCCGTATTTTCGGCGAACTCCGGCCGAGATAGCTCGACGCCGAGACAAATTCGCCACTGAGAACTCTATCCTCTCCGACTGGACGCCGACGCACCGGTCTCTGTGATCGCTGTCTCCTCCCCAAGACGGGCCGCGGCCAGCTTGTCCACAATCTGCTCCCGGCCGACGTCAGCTGTCGGCTCGACCGCAGACGCTGGATTCATGTCCAAACGAATCTCAATCCTTGTCACCGCCGTCGCGGTGGCCGGCTTCATGTTCTTCTCCATCGCGGTCAGTTCCCTGAGCGCACTCGCCCTCTCCGCAACGGGTACCGGCGTCGGCTACCGTTCGTCATCCGGTTACTGGCTGGGCTCCTACCAGCTCGACGACGGCACGCGCGGGTTCTGTCTCGAGGCGGGCAAGACCTGGCCGGTCGGGCGCGACACCGAGCTCGTCGACGGGGCGACCCTCGGGTGGTTCGGGCCCTCCGACGCCGCGCGCCTCGCATACATCTCGCGCATGTGGGCGATGTCCGACGACCGGGTCACGACGGCGGGTGGCCAGATCGCGACGTGGATCATCGCGGGAGTGGGCGACCACACCGAAGAGGAGCTCGCGTCCCGCGCCGGTGCCGACGGCGACGCCGTTCTCGCACGTGCACGAGCGATGGTGGCGGAGGCGACACGCGAGGCAACCACCTCGGTATCGGCAAGCGCCGTGCTCGAACTGTCGGAGAGCGGGCCGGGGAGGCTCCGGGTCGAGCTCACGACAGAAGGGCTCGACGGGTCCCGCACGAACGTTCCCTCCGAACGCCACCGTGCACGCGTCGAATTGACCGGCGCCACATTCAGCGATGGCACCACCTCGTCCGAGATCGCGAACGGGACCGATGTCGAAGTCATGCCGACATCGTCGGAGCCGACATCCGAAGTCTCCGCCACCGCGCAATTCAGCAACCTGCCCTATGGCGACCGCCTGCTCGTCGGCCGGTCGGGCGACGACGTGCAGGCGCTCCTCGTCTCCACGCCGGCAACCGCCACAGCATCGGCCTCGGTCTCGGGCGTCGGCGTATCGCCACGCCCGGTGCAGCCGATCGTCAGCACCCAGACGAGTCATCCGACTGCCGCGCCGGGCGCGCGTATCAGCGATCTGATGGCTGTGGACGTGCTCGCCGGCGATGGGCTGCTTCCCACCTGGGGCGTCTTCGACGACGGCACGGCGATGTCCCCGATCGTCGTGACCGTCGACAGCTCGCTCCTCGGCCCGTTCAGCTCGCCGATCGAGCAGTCGTCCGAGATTCCTGCCGGCGCCCCGACGGTGTGCACCGTCTCGACAGAGGTCTCCGGTCCCGGTGAGTACCGCACCCCCGAATGCGTGATCGAGACCCCGGGCCATTACGTGTGGGTCGAACGGATCGATCCGGCGAAGGTACCGGCTGATCGGGGCGGCTCGCGTATCCGTCCGTGGCAGTCCGACTTCGGGATCGCTTCCGAGATCACCGTCGTCGAGCCGGCCCACCTGGGTGCGGCCGTACTCGCGGAAACCGGCACACGCTCCGATTTCGTGGCTCCCCTCTCCGCGGGGCTGGCTATCGCGCTCGGCTGCAACCTGATCGTGCTGAACCGCCTGCGCCGTCGCCGGCCGTCCCCTCGCAGCATGTTCCGATGAATCCGCTGGCATGATGGACCGCACCACCGGAGGGAGGTGTGATGTGGGCAGACCACTCGGAGCGCGCGACGTCGGCGCCGAAGCGGTACTCGTCGCAGGCGGCGGCCGCGCGATCCTGCTCCAGATCGCACACCCTGCGGTGGGTCGCGGTGTCGTCGACCACAGTGACTTCGCCACCGACCCGCTCCGGCGCCTTCGCGCGACCCTCACGTTCGCCTACGCAGCGGTCTACGGCTCACCAGCGGACATCTCCGCGGTGCAGCGCGCGGTGAACCAGGCCCACGCACCCGTCCGGGCTGTCGATCCTTCCGAAGACGGCCCCGCCTACAACGCGTTCGATCCCGAGCTGCAGCTCTGGGTCGCTGCCACGCTCTACGACTCCGCGGTGACGATGTACGAGCACATTTTCGGCCCGCTCGATGCCGAATCGGCCGACCGCGTCTACGCGGAGTACTCGGTCCTCGGCACGGCACTCCAGGTTCCCTCAGGGCTCTGGCCTTCAGACCGGGTTGCGTTCGCTGAATACTGGGCGACGACCGTCCCGACCCTCAAGGTCACCGCGGCCACACGTGCCGTCGCCTACCAGCTGCTGCACTCCCGCAACCTGCCGCTCTGGCTGAGATCGGTGATGCCGGTCGCCAGGCTTGTGACGGCCGGCCTTCTGCCGACCCCGCTGCGGGTCGACTTCGGCTTGCCGTGGAACCGAGGTCGGCAGCGACGGTTCGACCGGCTGATGCGGCTGACGGCCGTCGTCTACCCACGCCTGCCCGGCTGGATTCGGCACCGACCGCGCAACATCCTGCTCGGTCGGCTCCGCCGGTCGATCCAGGCGGGTGCCTGACGCGACCGACTCCGGCGGTCGATCCCCGCGGATTCCTGACGCGACCGACGTTCGGTCCGTCACGGACGAACCGCTCAGATCTTCTCGATCGGCGCGATCTTGATCAAGAGCTTCTTCGTTCCCGCCTTGTCGAACTGAACGTGAGCGACACGTTTGGTGCCCTCGCCCGTCACGGCCGTGACCCGGCCGTCGCCGAAGTCTGTATGGCGAATGCGGTCACCAGCGGTCAGTTCGAGGTCACCGTTGTCGCGGACGGTCGCCGTGATCCGATTGGGCCATTCCACCTTCGGCCGATCGAGCGCCGGGGCCGAGAAGTTCCGCTGCCCCGTCTCCTCCCCCCACCGCGAACCAGGGCGGCGGGCATTCAGCGCACGCGGCTGGGTGCCGCCGCGGCTCGTCGCCGCGCCGGGTGACTGCTTCCAGTCGATCAACTCGGCGGGGATCTCCTGGAGATAACGGCTGGGCATCGCGACCGCGGTCTCGCCGAACTGCGCGCGCGTCATTGCGAGCGAAAGGAAAAGCCGCTTCTTCGCACGGGTGATCCCGACATAGAACAGCCGCCGCTCCTCGGCAGGGCCACCCGGTTCGCCGGCGGACATGCGATGGGGCAGCAGGTCTTCTTCGACGCCGGTCAGGAAGACGGCGTCATACTCGAGACCCTTCGCCGTGTGCAGGGTCATCAGCGAGACGGTTCCGCTCGAGTCGTCGATCTCATCGGCCGCCGCGACCAGGGAGACCTCGGTCAGAAAGTCGATGAGGCCGCCGTCGGGGTTGTTGCGCGCGAACTCCTTCGTCACCGCGACGAGTTCCTCGACGTTCTCGGCCCGTGCTTCGTCCTGAGGGTCGCGGCTCGAACGCAAGGCTTCGAGGTAGCCGCTCTTGTCGAGCAGGAACGTCAGCACATCTGCGACCGGAGACGCCCCCGCGGGCGCGGTCGGATCGGACATGGTCGTTGCCTCGTCAAGCAGCGCCGACAACTGCAGGATCGCGTTGGTGACCTTCGGCCCGAGTCCGAGCGAAGCGGCGTCACGCATCGCATCCCGGAACGTTATGCCGTTGTCGCCCGCGTAGCTCGCCAGTTGCGTCTCGGTGGCCGGCCCGATCCCGCGCTTCGGAGTATTCAGGATGCGCCGCAATGCGAGCATGTCGTCAGGGTTCGCGACCGCGATGAGGTAGGCCATCGAGTCCTTGATCTCGGCCCGCTCATAGAACTTGGTGCCGCCCATGATGCGATACGGGAGCGCTGAACGGATGAAGATCTCTTCGAGGGCACGCGTCTGGGCGTTCGTGCGATAGAACACGGCGATGTCACGGTAGGCCATGCCGTTCGCATGCAGCTTCTCGATCTCGTCGGCTACGAACTGGGCCTCGTCGTGTCCGGAGTAGCCCGTGAACCCGACGATCTTCTCGCCGTCGCCGACGGCCGTCCACAGTTTCTTGTCTTTGCGGTCGAAGTTGTTCGCGATGACCGAGTTCGCTGCGCTGAGGATGTTCTGGGTCGAACGATAGTTCTGCTCGAGGAGCACGACCTTCGCACCGGGGAAGTCGCGCTCGAACTCGACGATGTTGCGGATGTCCGCCCCACGGAACGCATAGATGGACTGGTCGGAGTCGCCGACGACCGTCAGCGACGCACCCGGCACGACGCCCACCGCATCCTGCAACGACCGCACGTGCAGGCCCTGCTGCTCCAGGTCGTCGGCGATCGCGGGAGCAATGGGCATCGTGAGCTCACGGATCAGGCTGTACTGCGCATGGTTGGTGTCCTGGTACTCGTCGACGAGGATGTGGCGGAACCGCCGCTGGTAAAGGGCGGCCACCCGCGGGAAGGCACGGAACAGGAAGACGGTCTCGCTGATCAGGTCATCGAAGTCGAAAGCGTTCGCCGACCGGAGCGCCCGGGTGTACTGCCGGAAGATCTCGAGGAACATCACCTCCTGCGGGTCGCTGAGGTTCGCCGAGCGCGCGTAGGTCTCGATGTCGGAGAGCTCGTTCTTGAGCTTGGAGATCTTGCCGGCGACCCCGGCGACGGTGAAGCCGAGCGTGTCGGCGTCGAGCTCTTTGACGATCCGCTTGATGAGCGCCCGCGTATCGCCCGAGTCGTAGATGGTGAAGTTCTGCGTCTTGCCGATCGACTCGGCCTCGCGACGGAGGATCCGCACACAGGCGGAGTGGAAGGTCGAGATCCACATGCCGTCGGCACTGTTGCCGAGCAGCGCCTGCACCCGCTCGCGCATCTCGGATGCGGCCTTGTTCGTGAAGGTGATCGCGAGGATCTGGCTCGGCCACGCCTCGCGGCGGTCGATGAGGCTCGCAATGCGGCGCGTGAGCACGCTCGTCTTGCCGGAGCCCGCTCCGGCGACGATCAGCAGCGCTGCTCCCCGATACTCCACTGCCTCGCGTTGCTGTGGGTTCAGACCGGCCAGGAGCGCGTCGTCCGCCGACGGCGCAGACCGCCCGTCGAGGATGATGGGGGCTGCGGAAGCGGCGGAAGGTTCCGAATCGAAAAGGCTCGTCATGTCTCTGACGATTTTAGTCGCCACCACCGTCAGCCGAGGCCGGCCGGACGCGCCGCTCCGTCGCGATCAGCCCGCGTCGCGATCAGCCGCCATCGCGAACGGCGACGGCGAGGTCGGGCTGGTCGGCGAATACCCCGTCGACGCCCGAACGCATGATCAGCGAGAAGTCCGTGCGCCAGTCACCCCACGCCGAGTCCGACTCTCCGCGACGGAACGCCTGCGGAAGAAAGTGGTTCTCGGGCCGCAGTGTCCAGCAGAACACCCGCAGACCGGCAGAGTGGGCCGTGTCCACGAGCTCCGACGTCGGGTCGCCGTCGTCATCCACCTGCTCGGGGGTGAGCACGAGCGAGTGATCGACACTGATGCCCTCCACCCGGTGGGCGGCCTCTGCGGCTCCGAGCGCATAGAGGCCGACAGCCGTGAGGTCCTGGTCGTAGCCGGAGGCCGCAGATCCCTGGCGGGCGACGCGGTCTGCGGGGGCGCCGGATGACTCAACGAGATAGAACCGGCGACCCCGGTAGCCCCGGAGGAAGAGTTTCGCCAGCACGGTCTTCTCGAAGCTCTCGACGATCAGCTCCGGATTGTCACCCCAGCCCGTCTCCGACAGTTCCGCATCGAAGAGTTCGTCGAGCGGAAGGCCCACCGATTCGAAGTATGTGGCGTGCTTGAGCTCGGCGACGATCCCGAGCAGCCTGGCCGCCTCCTCCGATTCCCTGTCGACGATGTCGACGAGATCACGGAACCGCAGGATCGGGTAGCGGCCGTCGAAGCTGGCGCTCGTCTGCCGGAGCGACGGCACCCGCTCCCTGGCCCTGAGGGTCGACAGCTCGGCCCAGGTGAAGTCCTCGGTGAACCATCCCGTGAGCTCGACCCCGTCGATCTCCTTCGTCGCACGCCGGTCGGCGAATTCCGGATGCGCGGCCACGTCGGTCGTGCCGGAGATGTCGTTCTCGTGACGCAGCACCAGGACACCGTCGCGTGTCGCCACCAGGTCGGGCTCCACGGCATCCGCGCCCAGGGCGAACGCGAGCTCGTAGGCTGCCCTCGTGTGCTCGGGCCGGTAGCCCGACGCGCCACGGTGCCCTACCACGAGCGGAGATGAATGCGCACGCATGGACAGATACTAGCTGTGGTGTCCCGGCGCTCCCCTGCTCATCCGAGTGCCAGAATCGTTTCGTGTCCGACTCCGAACCGATGCCGGCCCCGTGGCGTGAACCTGCATCCACGCTGACGCTGCACTGGGGTGCCTATCGGCCGCGCCTCGTCTTCGGCCTGACGGCGATCATGCTCGGCACCGCATGCATCCAGCTGACGAGCGCGTACAGCCTGGTCTTCCTGCTGGTCGGCTCGCTCGTCCAGCCGGCGGGATGGGCGATCCTGCCTGCTCCAATCGGTCGGAGGGTCGCCGTCGTCCTTCCCTCGCTCGGGTTCACGTGGCTCATGCTCGGCGGGGCATCCTTCGCGTGGTGCTTCGTCGTCCCGCTCGCCGCCTGGCTGCTCGTTCGGCTGCGCCCCGCGATCTCCTACGTCGTCCTCGTGCTGCCGATCGCCTGCGGCATCGTGCTCTCCAGCGTGATTCCCGACTACAGCGGCGCCTGGATCTCGTTCACGGTCAGCAGCCTTGTCACCGTGGCGGCGGCCTGGTCAGGCCGCGCGATCGCCGTGTGGTGGTCGGCGCGGCCCCCGCGATCCGTGAGATCACGGCAATCTGTCAGCCCCCATGACGACGGACTCGACTAGATTTGACTACACAGCCGTTCATCGGCCATCCCGGTCCCACGAAGTGAGCAGAGGAATCATGGCACTCGACAATCCCGCGTTCTCGCGGAATCCAGCCTTCTCGTCCGAGACGAAGGCGACGACGCCCCCTGCCCCGAGCGCTGAGACGCTCCAGCAGCTCTATGAGGCACCGTCGGCTTCCTCGCACGACACCGGCCGCATGACGGTCGAAGACACCATCGTCAAGACGGCGATCAGCTTCGTGCTGCTCGTCGCGGGCGGAGCGGTCGGATGGCAGTTCCCGACTCCAGCCGTTTGGGTGCCGGCCGCGCTGATCGGCTTCGCACTCGCGCTCGTCAACATCTTCAAGAAGAAGCCGTCCGCCCCGCTGGTCCTGTCCTATGCGGTCGTCGAAGGCGTCTTCGTCGGCGCGCTGTCGAGCTACTTCGAGCTGCGGTGGCCCGGGATCGTGATCCAGGCCGTCCTGGCGACCGTGGCCGTGATCGCGGTGACCCTGGCGCTCTTCGCGAGCGGCAAGATCCGTGCATCCGCCCGCGCGACCAAGGTCTTCCTTGTCGCGATGGTCGGCTACCTGCTCTTCTCCGTGCTCAACCTCGTGCTGATGTGGACGGGCGCGAACACCAACCCGTTCGGCCTGCGTGGTTCGGTCGAAATCTTCGGCATCCCGCTCGGACTGGTGCTCGGCGTGCTCGTCGTCATCATGGCCGCGTACTCTCTGGTGCTCGACTTCGACTACATCAAGCGGGGGGCGGCCAACCGCCTGCCGCGCGAGTACGGCTGGAGCGGCGCGTTCGGCATCATGGTGACCGTCGTCTGGCTGTACCTGGAACTCCTCCGCATGTTTGCGATCGCGCGAAACTAGCGACCCGTTCGACGAAGAAGGCCGGCGTGGATTCGATCCGCGCCGGCCTTCTTTCGCCTACTCCCACTCGATGGTGCCCGGGGGTTTCGAGGTGACGTCGAGAACGACCCGGTTGACGCCGGCCACCTCGTTGGTAATGCGGTTGGAGATCTTCGCCAGCACGTCGTAGGGCAGCCGTGTCCAGTCGGCGGTCATCGCGTCTTCGCTGGAGACCGGGCGCAGCACGATCGGATGTCCGTACGTGCGGCCGTCTCCCTGTACTCCGACCGAGCGCACATCCGCGAGCAGGACGACCGGGCATTGCCAGATCTCGGTGTCGAGTCCCGCCGCCGTGAGCTCCGCGCGCACGATTGCGTCCGCGTCTCGGAGCAGGTCGAGCCGGTCCCGCGTGACGTCGCCGACGATCCGGATGCCGAGGCCCGGGCCGGGGAACGGCTGGCGTCCCACGATGACTTCGGGCAGCCCGAGCTCGCGCCCGATGGCTCGCACCTCGTCTTTGAACAGCGTGCGCAGGGGTTCGACGAGCTCGAACTGAAGGTCTTCGGGCAGGCCGCCGACGTTGTGGTGGCTCTTGATGTTGGCGGTGCCCGTTCCACCACCTGATTCGACGACGTCAGGGTAGAGCGTGCCCTGAACCAGGAAACGGATGGGGTCGCCATCCGCCGCGGCTTCGGCGACCAGATCGGCTTGCGCCTTTTCGAAGGTGCGGATGAACTCGCGCCCGATGATCTTGCGCTTCGTCTCCGGATCGCTCACCCCGGCGAGAGCATCGAGGAACTGGTCTTCAGCGTCGATCGTCACGAGACGGACCCCGGTCGCCGCCACGTAGTCTTCTTCGACCTGACGACGTTCGTCTTTGCGCAGGAGGCCGTGGTCGACGAACACGCAGACGAGCTGGTCGCCGACTGCCTTGTGCACAAGCGCGGCGGCGACGGCCGAGTCGACGCCACCGGACAGGGCGCAGATCACTTTGCCGCCACCGACCTGGGCGCGAATCGCCGCGACCTGGTCGGCGATGACATTGCCGCTGTTCCAGTCGGCGGGGATCCCCGCTGCGCGGTGGAGGAAGTTCTCGAGAACCCGCTGGCCGTACGCCGAGTGCTTCACCTCGGGGTGCCACTGCACGCCGTAGAGCTTCTTCTCGTCGCTGGCGAAAGCAGCCACTGGCGTCGACGCGGTGGATGCGAGGACGTCGAAGCCCGCTGGGGCTTTGGAGACCGAGTCGCCGTGGCTCATCCACGCCGTCTGCTCTGCGGGCTGGCCCTCGAGCAGGATGCCGGCGTCGCTCACGGTGACGTCGGTCGATCCGTACTCGCGCTGGCCGGTGTGGGCCACCTCGCCACCGAGCGCCGTCGCCATCACCTGGAATCCATAGCAGATGCCGAGCACGGGCACCCCGAGTTCGAGGATCTCGCTGTCGAGCTGCGGAGCGCCCTCTTCGTAGACGCTGGACGGGCCGCCGGAGAGCACGATACCCGACGGGCGCTTCGCGACGACCTCTGCCGCAGTGATGGTGTGCGGAACGATCTCGGAGTAGACGCTCGCCTCCCGCACACGTCGCGCGATCAGCTGCGCGTACTGGGCGCCGAAGTCGACGACGAGCACAGGACCTGTCGGATGAGCGCTGTCTGCGCCGGTGAGCATGTCGGTGAATGCCGCGTCGGTGCTAATGGGATGCCTCCACGAGGTTCGCCTCTTCGGCCTCCCGGCCGGCCAGGTAGGTTCGCACCTGCTTCGTGATGATCGCCTCGACGAAGAAGGACAGGAACGGGATGACACCACCGAGCGCGATCTGCACGAACTTGGCGAAGTTCCAGCGCATCAGGCTCCACAGCCGGAAGTCTGAGAACAGGTAAACGACATACAGCCAGCCATGGGCGATGAGGATGCCCGTGCTGAGGTTGATTCCGTGGGCGACAGGCAGGGTGCCGGTCGGATCCCAGGGAACGAACGCGAGGAAGCCGTAGTCACTGAACGCGTACAGCTCATAGTGGAACCCGTACTTGACGATCATCTCGCTCACCAGGAGGAGCAGCATGATTCCGGTGATGTACGCGAAGACCTGGTAGAACTTCAGCGCCCCGCGGATCTTCGGGAAGTCCTGGGGTTTGGGTGCGAGGGCCATGCGTCTAGTTTACGTTCCTGCTGCCTGCGCTCTCGCCGAGAGCGGTGTGCTGCTCGGCGAGCTGCTGCTCTCGCTCCTCGTCCTCTTTCTCCTTGGCATCTTTCACGAGCCGATACCAGAAGAAGATGGCGAATCCGGCGAAGATGATCCACTCGGCGGCGTAGAACACGTTGAGCCAGTTCAGCGTCTGCTGCTGGATGGGCGGCGGCGAGTCGATCTTGTCGAGCCCGGCGGGAGGCGTGCGCTCCACCACGTACGCCTCGTAGACGTCGACGCCCGTGACGTCCGTCCACAGGTTGTACAGCGCAGCGACCGACATGTCCTTCATCACGGTCGGGTCGCCCTTGGGGTCCGGCAGTTCCGGAGCCTCCGTGGGCAGCAGGCGCCCGACGACCTCCATCGACGTAGCGGGCTCGGCCGCCAGGCGAGCGGCGACCGATTGCGCCGTCGCCTTGTCCGCCGCCCATCCGCGTGCGATGGCCAGCGCAACCGGCTTGCCTGAGGGATCGCTGCTTGTGACCGTGAAGTGAGCCACGACCCACCAGCCGGCGGTCCCGTGATTGAGTCGGCCTTCGAGCAGCTGGTAGTCGGCCGGATTGAACGACCCGGTGAAACGCACGAGCTGACCGGTGGCAACGTCGGTGATCGGCCCTCCGGGCTTCGCCACCTGCGCGAGAGGAAGAACGGTCTCGCTCGGAGAGTCGATGACCTTGCCGGAGTCGATGGCTCGCTCGAGCTGCCACTGCCCGAGCCAGGCGAAGCCTGCCGCGAGCGCGAGGGCGAGCACGAGGGCACCGATCCAGCGCGGGCGCAGCATCATCTGGAACAGCGTCGTCTCGCCGCTGCCTGTCGTGTCGCTAATGGTCAATCCCGCTTCCGGTCCCCGGTGGAGTCCTGCTGTTGCATCGCCTGCTCGATCACGCGATCGACGGCCTGCCTGGTGCCGCTGCCCGTCGTCGATGCCGCATCGAGGTCGGCCGTGGCCGCCTCAACGAGCGCGATCTCTTCGTCGAGCATCGGATCGCGCCTCTGACCCGACCTCTTCTTCGGCGAGCCGGTCCGCAAAATCATCGCACCGATCTTCTCTGAATTAGCTGCGAGCAGCGGGCCGATGATCGCCATGATGAGCACGTAGAGTCCGGCGAACGGCTGGATGCGCGGATCGAGCCCGGCGCTCACCGAAAGCGTCGCGAGGATCAGCGCGAATTCGCCTCTGTTCTGCAGGATCACGGTCGTGTTGATGCCCGCCTGCGGGCCGAGCTTGTTGATCCAGGCGACGAACTGGCCGGCTCCGATGTTCAGCACCAGGGTCATGCCCACCGCAGCGAGCACCGGCACGATCACCGAGGGGAATTTCGCCGGGTCGAGCGCGAGGCCGAAGTTGAGGAAGAAGAACGCGGCGAACACGTCTCGCAGCGGGATGGCGATGTGCTCGATCTTGTTGCGGTACTTCGTCGCGCCCAGCACCAGGCCGATCAGGAACGCGCCGATCGCGTCGGTCACGCCCAGGATCTCGCCGATGCCGGCGAACAGCACGGCAAGGCCGAAGAACAGGATCGTGAAGAGCTCATCGTCTTTCGTGCGGAAGAACCGCGAAACCACGCGTCCACCGAAACGGGCGAGGGTGAACATCACGACGAGGAAGGTGAACGCGATCGCGAGCTTGGCGACGATCGGCCAGAAATCCGTCTCGCCGCTCAGCACGACCGAGACGATGGCGAGGTAGATGGCGATGAAGATGTCCTCGACGACGGTCACGCCGAGGATCATCGGGGTCTCGCGGTTCGCCAGGCGGTTGAGCTCGATCAGGAGCTTCGTGACGATCGCGCTGGAAGACGTAGCGGTCATGCCTGCGATGATCAGGGCTTCCCGCGTGCCCCATCCCACCATGAATCCGAAGATGAGCCCGACACCCATGTTGATGACGATGTAGGAGCCGCCCGAGATGACCAGCTTGCCGAAATTGCCGAAGAACTCGTCCTGGTCGAATTCGAGTCCCAGGTTGAACAGAAGCAGGATCAGCCCGAAGATCGCGATCAGTTCGATGTAGTGCGAGTCGAAGTTGAGCGGGAACCATCCGGTGTGCGGACTCGCCAGCAGCCCGACGATCATGTAGATGGGTATCGCGGGGAGACCCACCAGCTTGCCGAGACGCCCCAGCACGTACGCCACGAGCAGGAGCAGGCCGAGAACGATGAGGTCTTCGCCGAGATGCATCCCGCTACCCCCCGGGCGGTGCGTCGGCGGACTGGGCGGCGCGGGCCGGCAGCTCGCCGGACCGGAAGAACGCGAAGGCCTTCGCGACCTTCTCAGGCGACCCCGCGACGACAAGGGTGTCGCCCGGGAAGACTTTGAAGTCGGGCGCCGGCGCCGGGTTGGCGGACTCGCCGCGCACGACGGCGACGACGGTCAGCCCGACGATGCCACGCTCCCCGGGCGTGCCGAGCTGCTGCCCCGCGATGTGGTCGTCGTAGTCGACGGTGAACCAGTCGATGCTGAGGCCGGGGATCTGGTCGAGGGCCGTGAGCGACTCGGTGATCTGCGTACCGCCGAGGAGCTCCGCGAGCGTGTGCGCTTCGTCTTCACTGAGCCGAAGCGAGACTTTCGTCACGTCTGCGCCGTCCTCGTCATCCGAGAACGTGATCAGGTCGCTGTGGCCGGAGCGGTGCGCAATGACGCCGACCTTGCCGCCGTCGTCGGTGACGAAGGTATGGAGCACACCGACCCCGGGCAGTTTGACCCGTCGAACGTCAACCATGGTACGTCTCCAGAACTTTGGGGGGCTTACGTCAATGTTACCGGAGGCGTTCTTGCCGTCAGGAGCCGACGATGTCGGGGGCCTCCAGCCGGATCGCTTCAGCAGATTCGTCGTCGGGCTGCAGTTGGCTCGCGCGCTCGGCGGCGACCCGCTTCAGGTAGACCTGAACCTCGTGCTCCTCGCGTTCGTCATCCCAGCCCAGGACGCCCGCCATGAGCTTCGCGGCGACGGGCGCCGCGGACACCCCCCGGTCCCAGGCCTCGATGGAGATGCGGGTTCGCCGTGCGAGCACGTCATCTAAATGCAGTGCCGCCTCGTGCGAAGCTGCGTAGACGACCTCCGCGCCTACGTAGTCGTCGGCGCCGGGAAGCGGATCAGCGAGAGACGGATCGGACCGGATCAGGTCGAAGAGATCTTCAGACATCGTCCCGTAGCGATTGAGCAGGTGCTCGATCCTGGCGACGTGAAGGCCGGTCTTCGCTGCGATGCGGCCGCGGGAGTTCCACGCCGCCTGGTAGCCCTCTGCGCCGACCAGGGCGATCTCCTGCGTCGTGCTCTCAGGAATCTTGCCGTCGAGCGCGTCGACTGCCGCGTTGATCGCGTCTTTCGCCATGATGCGATAGGTCGTCCACTTGCCGCCCGCGATGACGACGAGCCCGGGCACCGAATGGGCCACGAGGTGCTCGCGGGAGAGCTTCGACGTCTGCTCCGATTCGCCGGCCAGCAGGGGTCGCAGCCCGGCGTAGACGCCTTCGACGTCTTCCCTCGTCAGCGGCACGCCGACCACGGCGTTCACGTGCTCGAGCAGGTAGTCGATGTCGGCCGCGGTGGCCGCCGGGTGCGCCTTGTCGAGGTGCCAGTCGGTGTCTGTCGTTCCGATCAGCCAGTGTCGGCCCCACGGGATCACGAAGAGCACGCTCTTCTCCGTGCGCAGCAGGAGACCCATCTTGGACTGGAACCGGTCGCGCGGAACCACCAGGTGGATGCCCTTCGAGGCACGCACCTTGAACTGCCCGCGCTCGCCGACCATGGCCTGCGTGTCGTCGGTCCACACGCCGGTCGCATTGACGACCTGCTTGGCGCGGATCTCGAACCGCTCATCGTTCTCGAGGTCGTGGGCCTGGACTCCGACGACACGCTCGCCCACCTTGATGAAGCCTTCCACGCGCACCCGGCTCGCCAGGTGGGCGCCGTAGTGGGCCGCCGTCCTGGCGAGGTTCGCCACATAGCGGGCGTCGTCGACCTGGGCGTCGTAGTAGGTGATGCCGCCGACCAGGGCGTCGGGGGCGAGGCTCGGGATCGCACGCATCACCTGCCGCTTAGAGAGGTGGCGGTGGTGTGGCACTCCGGGCGGCCGCAGACCCGTGTACGAGAAGATGTCGTAGAGCATCATGCCGGCGCCGACGTAAGTTCGCTCGATCACACGCTTCTTCAGGGGATACAGGAACCGCACCGGTTTGACCAGGTGGGGTGCGATGCGCTGCAGCAGGAGGCCGCGCTCGATGAGCGCTTCACGGACGAGCCGGAAGTCGAGCTGTTCGAGGTACCGGATACCGCCGTGGACGAGTTTCGACGATCTGCTCGATGTGCCGGATGCGAAGTCGCGGGCTTCGACGAGCCCCACGTTCAGGCCGCGTGTGACGGCATCCACCGCGCTTCCGGTTCCGACGATTCCGCCGCCGACGACCAGGACGTCGAGTTCGGTTTCTTTCAGGGCACTGATCGCCTCCGCCCGCTCGGCCGGACCGAGCTTCGATGGGCTGGACACTGTCTGGCTGGACTGATCCTCCTTGACCATGTCATTCCCTTCCCCGGCCGGACGGCCGTGTATCTAGTGCGCGCGATACGGCGCGACGACGACTTCGACGCGCTGGAACTCCTTCAGGTCTGAGTACCCGGTGGTCGCCATGGACCGTCGGAGCGCTCCGACGAGGTTTGCCGTGCCCTCCGCGACCGGTGCCGGGCCGTAGAGGATTTCTTCGAGCGGAGCGACCTGGCCGACTTCGACCCGGTTGCCACGCGGAAGCTGTGAGTGGTAGGCCTCGGTACCCCAGTGCAGGCCGCGGCCCGGAGCGTCGGTCGCCCGGGCGAGCGCGGTGCCCAGCATGACCGCATCGGCACCGCAGGCGATCGCCTTGACGATGTCGCCGGACGTACCGAGGCCGCCGTCGGCGATGACGTGCACATAGCGGCCGCCCGACTCGTCCATGTAGTCCCGCCGTGCACCCGCGACGTCGGCGACGGCCGTCGCCATCGGGGCGTGGATGCCGAGGGTCGCGCGGGTCGTGGACGCCGCGCCACCGCCGAAGCCGACGAGCACGCCGGCAGCACCCGTGCGCATGAGGTGGAGTGCCGCCGTGTAGGTGGCGGCGCCGCCGACGACGACCGGGACGTCGAGTTCATAGATGAACTTCTTGAGGTTGAGCGGCTCGACGTTCTTCGAGACGTGCTCTGCCGACACGGTCGTGCCGCGGATCACGAACAGGTCGACACCCGCCTCGACGACGGTCTTGTACAGTTCCTGCGTGCGCTGCGGGGAGAGTGCACCGGCGACGGTGACACCGCCGGCGCGGATCTCGGCGAGCCGGGCGGTCACGAGCTCGGGCTTGATCGGCTCGGAGTAGATCTGCTGCATGCGCGCGGTCGCTTTGTCGGCCGGAAGCTGCCGGATCTCGGCGAGAAGCGGTTCCGGGTCGTCGTAGCGCGTCCAGACCCCCTCGAGGTCGAGCACGCCGAGGCCGCCGAGCTGGCCCATCATGATCGCCGTCGTCGGCGAGACCACGGAGTCCATGGGCGCCGCAAGGAACGGAATGGCGAACTGGTAGGCATCGATCGACCAGGAGACCGAGACGTCCTCGGGGTCTCGGGTGCGTCGGCTGGGCACCACCGCGACGTCGTCGAAGGCGTATACGCGGCGGGCACGCTTGGCGCGCCCGATCTCAATCTCCATGCTCACGGATTCAGTCTATGGCGCGCCCGGGACCGAGGGCCGAGAATCCACAGCCCGGTGGAGTTCCACCGGTCGCGTGTTCCGGATGCGCGCCGACCGGCAGGCACGGCAGAGTTGACGCATGCAGGTTGATGCCGATTCGCTCACCGATCTCCGGGAACGCACCAGTGAGAAATGGCGCGCATTCCCGCCCGACGTTCTTCCGCTCTTCGTCGCAGAGATGGACTATCCCCTGGCGGAGCCGATCTCCGACGCCCTGATCGCGGCGGTGAAACGTTCCGACACCGGCTACATCGGACCGGACGACGGGGCGCAGCGGGCGTTCTGCGCCTTCGCTGAGCGGCACTGGGGCTGGACGGTGCGGTCCGATCACGTCACGACGACGACCGACGTGAGCGTCGTCATCGTCGAAGCGCTCCGGCTGGTGATCCGCCCGGGCGACGGCGTCGTCATCACTCCCCCGGTCTATCCGCCGTTCTTCGACCTCGTCCCCGAAGCGGGAGGGCGTGTCGTCGAGGTGCCGCTGACAGCTGACGGCGGCACCGGTCTGCGCCTCGATCTCGACGGAATCGAACAGGCCTTCGCGGCTGGGGCGCGCGCATTCCTGCTCTGCAATCCGCACAATCCGCTCGGCCTGGTGCACAGCGCCGACGAGCTCCGTGAGGTCGCCGAGCTGGCCGAGCGCTACGACGTCGCGGTGGTGAGCGACGAGATCCACGCCCCGCTGACTCATTCCGACGCGGTGTTCACTCCTTTCCTCGACGTCTCCGAGGCCGCGAGACGCCATGGCATCGCGGCCCACTCGGCGAGCAAGACCTGGAACCTCGCAGGTCTCAAGTGCGCCCTCATGGTCACTGCGCACGAGACGATGGCCGCCCGCGTCTCAACGCTTCCGGTCGAGGTGGCTGAGCGCACGAGCATCTTCGGCCGTATCGCCAACGCGGCCGCGTACGAGCACGGCGGCGAATGGCGCGCCGGCATGCTCGCCTCGGTGGAACGGAGCCGCGCCCTTCTCCTGCGCCTGCTCGGGGAACACCTCCCCGGCGTCGTATGCCGGGGACCGCATGCAAGCTATCTCGCCTGGCTCGACTTCCGTACGGCGGGGTGGGGCGACGACCCGGCGGCGCACGCACTCGCAGCCGCGAAAGTCGCCCTGGTTCCGGGAACGCAATTCGGCAGCCAGGGACGCGGGTTCGCGCGCCTCAATTTCGCGTGCTCTCCCGAGGTTCTCACCGAGGCGATCCAACGACTCGCTTCTGCAGCCAGGGCAGTCCAGACAGAACCGCCCTTCAGCACTGCTTCCTAGCGCTGCCGCTCGACGCGACGCTCGTCCCACACCGGTTCGTCAGAGCCGTAGATCTGTCCGTCGTCCCCGAACACCAGAAAGCGATCGAGACTGCGCGCGAACCACCGATCGTGGGTGACGGCGACCACGGTGCCTTCAAACCGGTCGAGCCCCTCCTCCAGAGCCTCCGCCGAGACGAGGTCGAGGTTGTCCGTCGGCTCATCGAGCAGCAGAAGGGTGGCGCCGGAGAGTTCCAGCAGGAGGATCTGCAGCCTGGCCTGCTGGCCCCCCGAGAGCGACTCGAATCGCTGTTCGCTCGACGACGCGAGCCCGTACCGGTCGAGCGCGCGGCTCGCCGCATCCCTCGCCATTCCTTCGCGTCCACCGTCGCCACGGTGAAGGATGTCGAGCAGTGTTCGACCGACCAGTTCCGGATGCACGTGCGTCTGCGCGAAATACCCCGGAACGACCCGGGCGCCCAGCTTCGCGGTTCCGGTGTGGGCGACCGGTGATCCGAGCTGGTCTGCGGATGCGAGGTGCCCGGACGCCGGGTCCGGGTCGGTCCCGCCCGATGCGAGCAGACGAAGGAAATGCGACTTGCCCGACCCGTTGGAGCCGAGAACTCCGATCCGCTCGCCGAACCAGATCTCGTCGTCGAAGGGCAGCATCAGTCCGGTCAGTTCGAGCTCGACGCAGTCGACGACGTGACGACCCGTGCGTGAACCTGTGAGGCGCATCGACAGGTGCTGTTCCCGCGGGCGCAACTGAGGCGGCCCGGCTTCGACGAACTTCGCAAGGCGGGTCTGGGCCGCGCGGTACTGCGATGCGACATCGTCGTTGTACTTCGCCTTCTCCCTCAGCCGCAGGACAAGGGCCTTGAGCTTTGCGTGTTCCTCGTCCCAGCGACGCCGCAACTCGTCGAGGCGATCCATCCGCTCCTCGCGTGCGCGATGATACGTCGAGAAGCCGCCTCCGTGCGTCCAGGCGGTGTTGCCCGCCGCGCCGAGCTCGAGCGTGATGATCCGGCCGACCGCGTTCGCCAGCAGCTCGCGGTCGTGCGAGACGAGCAGGACGG
Organism: Leifsonia sp. McL0618; assembly: GCF_049994905.1. Lineage (GTDB taxonomy): Bacteria > Actinomycetota > Actinomycetes > Actinomycetales > Microbacteriaceae > Diaminobutyricibacter. Next base: position 3,395,846 of record NZ_CP188258.1, read on the forward strand.
TCTTGCTGGTCGCCCGGAGCTGCTGTTCCAGCCAGCGTTTGGCCGGCACGTCGAGGTAGTTGTCCGGCTCGTCGAGCAGGAGCACCTGCTCGCGACCACGCAGCAGGCATTCGAGCACGAGCCGTTTCTGCTCGCCTCCCGAGAGGGTCTTCAGTTCCCGGTACCGAGCACGCTCATACGGAACGCCGAGGGCACCCATCGTGCAGTGGTCCCACACCGTCTCCTCGTCGTAACCGCCCGCGTCGGCGTATTCCGCGAGTGCGTCGGCGTAAGCGAGCTGGGTGTCCGTCTCGTCGCGTTCGATGATCGCCAGCTCTGCGGCATCCAAAGCCAGGGCGGCCGCGCGAACCGCATCCGGGGCCACAGAGACCAACAGGTCACGCACGGTGCGGTCGTCACGGGTGTGCCCGACGAACTGGTCCATGACGCCCAGACCGCCGTCGATGCCCACCGTCCCCGCATCCGGTCGGAGATCCCCCCGCACGATGCGCAGCAGAGTCGATTTGCCGGCGCCGTTCGCGCCGATGAGTGCGGAGACGCTGCCCTCGCCGACCCGGAAGGAGACGTCGTCGAGCAGTGGACGCCCATCCGCGAGCGTGTACGTGACTCCGGACACGTCGATGTAACCCATGACAACCTTCAGTCGAGGCGAGCCCCGAAGGACGCCCGCGTCGAACGAGCCTTCCAGATTACGTCACGGGTCGCGCTGGCGCGAGTTACCGCCGGTAGTTCGGCGCTTCGACCACCATCTGGATGTCGTGCGGGTGCGACTCCTTGAGCCCGGCCGCCGTGATGCGGACGAACTTGCCGCGCTCCTTGAGCTCAGGGATCGTGCGGCCGCCCACATAGAACATCGACTGCCGCAGGCCTCCGAGGAGCTGGTAGACGACGGACGAGACAGGCCCGCGATACGGCACCTGGCCCTCGATGCCCTCGGCGATCAGCTGCTCGTCGCTCGGCACATCGGCCTGGAAGTAGCGGTCGCGCGAGTAGGAGGTCTTCTTGCCGCGTGTCTGCAGGGCTCCGAGCGACCCCATACCGCGGTAGTTCTTGAACTGCTTGCCGTTGACGAACACCAGGTCACCCGGGCTCTCGTCGGTTCCGGCGAGGAGAGAACCGAGCATGACGGTCTCGGCTCCGGCGACGAGCGCCTTCGCGATGTCGCCCGAGTACTGCAGCCCACCGTCTGCGATGACCGGCACACCGGCCAGCCGGGCCGCGAGAGAAGCTTCGTAGACCGCAGTGACCTGGGGAACGCCGACGCCGGCGACCACGCGGGTCGTGCAGATCGAGCCGGGTCCGACCCCGACCTTGATCGCGTCGGCGCCCGCGTCGATGAGCGCCTGGGCACCGCTGCGCGTCGCGACGTTGCCGCCGATGATGTCGACGTGCGATGCTGCGCGCTCGCCCTTCAGGCGGCGGATGATGTCGAGCACGCCCGCGCTGTCGCCATTGGCGGTGTCGACGACGATCACGTCGACGCCGGCGTCGATCAGCGTCATCGCCCGCTCCCAGGCGTCGCCGAAGAAGCCGATCGCGGCCCCGACACGCAGCCGGCCCTCGTCGTCCTTGGTCGCGTTGGGGTACTTCTCGCTCTTGTCGAAGTCTTTGACGGTGATGAGCCCGCGGAGGCGGCCGGCCGCATCGACGAGGGGAAGCTTTTCGATCTTGTGCTGCGCGAAGATCGCCACAGCGGAGTCGGGGTCGATGCCTTCGCGCGCTGTGATCAGCGGCTGGCGGGTCATCACGTCGCGCACCAGCGTCGTGCTCTTCTCGAAAGGCGAGACGAAGCGCATGTCACGGTTGGTGATGATGCCGACAAGTGTGCCGTCGCCCTCGACGACGGGCAGGCCGCTGACCCGGAACTGGCCGCAGAGCGCATCCACTTCGGCCACCGTGGCGTCAGGGGTGGTCGTCACCGGGTTCGTGATCATGCCGGACTCGGACCGCTTGACCTTGTCGACGTGTGCCGCCTGGTCTTCGATCGAGAGGTTGCGGTGCAGAATGCCGATGCCGCCCTGGCGCGCCATGGCGACGGCCATGCGCGACTCGGTGACGGTGTCCATGGCCGACGACAGCAGCGGTGCTGACACCATGATCCGTTTGGTCAGGCGAGACGACGTGTCGGCCTCGCTCGGGATGACGTCGGTGTGCCCCGGCAGGAGCATCACGTCGTCGTAGGTCAGTCCGATGAAACCGAAAGGATCCGTCTGATCCATTTCACCCCTTATATGCCGTCGTCGCTGGTAATCCATGTTAACGGCTCGAAGCTGGGGAAATTCCCGGCCCCTAGGTGAGCTCGACAGCCCTCTGCCGCCCGGCGACCACCGCATCCACGGTGAGGATGAGGAGCGCGAGCCAGACGATTCCGAAGCCGACCCAGCGCTCGGGCGGCATCGCCTCGTGCAGGATCACGACGCCGACGAGGAACTGGATGAACGGCGCGAAGTACTGGATGAAGCCCATGTAGATCAGGGGAAGTCGCCGCGAGGCCGCAGCGAAGAACAGGAGGGGGATGGCCGTGATGACTCCGAGGCCCGCCAGCAGGACCGTGTGCCACATGCTGATCGCGCCGAAGGTCAGTCCGGCCGTCGCCGCGACGACGATGAGCTGCACGATCGCGACCGGCGTGAGCCATATCGTCTCGAGCGTCAGGCCGCCGACAGCGTCGACCTGGTTGCCGACGCGCTTCTTGATCAGCCCGTACAGCCCGAATGAGAACGCCAGGATCAGGGCGATCCACGGCAACGAGCCGTAGCCGACGGCCAGCACGATGACGGCGACGATGCTGACGCCGACGGCCACCCACTGCGCAGGACGGAGCTTTTCGCGCTGCACGACGACGCCGAGGAACACGGTCACGATCGGATTGATGAAGTAGCCGAGCGCAGCCTCGACCACGTGCCCGCTGACGGTCGCGAGCACGTAGGTCTGCCAGTTGACGTAGATCAGGGCGCCGGCGAGGCCCATCGTGAGCACGACCCGCCGGTTGCGAACGAGCGCAGAGAACGGCTTCCAGCCCCGCGTGGCCGTCAGCAGGATGGCGCAGAAGACCAGCGAGAAGATCACACGCCAGGCGACGATCTCGAACGCGTTCGCCGGCGCGAGCGCAAGGAAGTAGATCGGAAGGAAGCCCCAGAGCACGTACGCCGAGATCGCGTAGACAAGACCCGAGCGGCGGTGGCTCGTCAGCGGCCTCTCCGTCTCACCTGCTCCGGCCTCGGTGGGAGAGGTCGACTCGAGATCTGGGCTGGACACTCCAGCGATACTACGCCGAAACGGAAAAGGCCCGGACGCTGCTGCGTCAGGGCCTTTTCGACGTGGGGTCGTCAGCGGACGACCACCGCGAGCACGTCGCGCGCGGAGAGCACGAGGTAGTCCTCACCGGCGAACTTGACCTCGGTTCCGCCGTACTTCGAGTAGAGCACCTTGTCGCCGACGGCGACGTCGAGGGGGATGCGGTTGCCGTTGTCGTCGATGCGGCCGGGGCCCACTGCGACGACCTCGCCCTCCTGCGGCTTCTCCTTGGCGGTGTCGGGAATGACGAGACCCGAAGCAGTCATCTGCTCAGCCTCGACCTGCTTGATAACGATGCGATCCTCGAGCGGCTTGATGGAGACCGACACGGTTGACCTCTTTCTTGAACTAAGACTGGAGTTAGCACACTCACACCGAGAGTGCTAAACCGAGTCTAGATGCTGGGTTAGCAGTCACGCAACGTGAGTGCCAAGACACAGACCTGCGTACGCTGGGTTCATGGACAGGCCGGAACTCGTCGAACTGCTGTCGCCCGAAGGACTCCGGCTGCTCGATTCGCTGCCTCCGTACCAGTCCACCGCCGACGTCGTGCGCATGGTCAGCGACCTGCGCAAAGCGGGACACTCGCCCGCACTCGTCGCCGCCGTGCTGACGCAGGCGCGGCTCCGGTCGAAGGCGGCGGGCAAGTTCGGCCCCTTCGCCGGCCGGATGCTCTTCACCGAGGCGGGGCTGGAGCAGGCCACCCGGCTTTCGGTCGCCGCCCTGCATGCCGGGCGATTCGCTTCCGCAGGCCTGACCCGCGTGGTCGACCTGGGCTGCGGCATCGGTGGGGATGCGATGGCCATGGCCGCGATCGACCTCGAGGTGACCGCAGTGGACGCCGACGAGATCACCGCGGCCATCGCCAGCTACAACCTCGCGCCTTTCTCCAATGCCACGGTGCTGAACGAGAACGCAGAAGACGCCGACCTCCGTGGCGTTGACGGTATCTATCTCGATCCGGCCCGGCGCACGGCAGGCCACGGGCAGACGACGCGGCTCACCGACCCCGACGACTATTCCCCTTCGCTGAACTTCGCGTTCGAACTGGCGACAGGGCGTTCGGTCGGCGTGAAGCTCGGCCCCGGATTCGACCGCGACCTCATCCCGACCACGGCCGAGGCGCAGTGGATCTCGGTCGACGGCCACCTCGTCGAGATGGGGCTCTGGTTCGGTGCACTGGCCCGCCCGCGCATCCGCCGTTCCGCCCTCGTCATCGACGCCGGCGGCTCGCACGAGCTCACGGCGCCGGAGGACAGCGACGACATCGAAACCGGCGAACTCGGCGACTTCATCTACGAGCCGGACGGCGCCGTCATCCGCGCCCGCCTGATCGGCGACCTGGCGCGGTCGCTCGGCGCCCGCATGCTCAGTGACGGGATCGCCTACCTGACGTCGAGCACGCTCGTCGCGACACCCTTCGCGTCGGCCTTCCGCGTTCTCGAAACGCTCCCCTTCGCAGAGCGCGACCTCAAACGCGCCCTGCGCGAACGCGGGATCGGGACACTGGAGATCAAGAAGCGCGGGGTGGATGTCGACCCGGCCGCCCTTCGCAAGCGCCTGTCGCTGAGCGGCCGGGAGAGCGCCACCCTCGTGCTCACCCGGATCGCCGGACGGCACACCGCGTTGCTCGTCGACCGCGTCGGCTGAGTCGCGGGGCGCGGTGAGTGCTGGTCACAGCATCCGCTCACGGCACCTGCCCACTCCACCGCACACGGCGAAGGGCCGGACCGCACGTGCGATCCGGCCCTACGTTTCCGCTGGTCAGTAGTTGACGTTCGAATTGCTCATCACACCGATCCAGATCACGGCCAGGATGATGCCGCCGATGATCGAGATGGCGATGCCGACGAACCCGGTGATCAGGCCGGTGAGCCAGAATCCCCTCGCCGCAGGTTCCTTGTTGCGGCCGAGGAAGCCGAGCACGATCGCCGCGATCGAGAACGGGAATCCCCAGCCGAAGCTGATGACCCCGAGGATGCCGGTGATCATCGAGATGATGCTCAGCACGGGCGACTTGGCTGCCGGGGCCGGGGCTCCGTAGGGCTGGGCGTACGGAGCTGCAGGCTGGCCGTACACCGGTGCCGGCTGGCCGTACCCGGTGGGCTGGCCGTAGCCCGGTGCCGGCTGGCCGTATCCGGGCGCCGGCGGCGGGACCGCGCCCGGCTGGTACGCGGGCGGGGCCGGCTGGTAGGCAGGCGGTGCGACAGGAGGCGCCGGTGGTGCCGGGGGCGCCGGTGGTGCCGGAGGGGCGCCTTCCGGCGCTTCCGGAGGTACAGCGGGCGGCGGGACGTTCGGCTCTGCCGGCTCGCCAGGGGTGTTCGGATCGGTCATGAGCCGATCTCCTTTCGATTGGGGCGTCGCGCCCACGGGCGCGTTCCGCCGACGCTCAGGATGCGGTGAGTTCGGCATTCGCGATGGGGCTGGCGAAGCTGAACAAACGCTGTATGCAGCCATCGTGACAGCCCTCGGACAAGGGTGTCAACGCATCCGGTCAGCGAGCGACCTGGATCTCCGTGACCGGGAGGGTGGAATCGGCGCCGAATGAGAGGGCGGACGGCCCGTGTCCTGCCATGATGAGCTGGGCGCCGAGGGACGCGATCATCGCCCCGTTGTCCGTGCAGAGCGACAAAGCCGGGATGCGCAATGCGACACCCGCCCGCGCCGAACGTTCAGCAGCGACCTCGCGAACCCGGGCGTTGGCGACCACGCCGCCGCCGAGGAGGAGGCGCGGCACCCCGAAGTCGGTGCATGCGGCGATAGCCTTCGAGATCAGCACGTCGACGACGGCTTCGCGGAAGCTGGCGGCGACATCGGCGACGGGCACCTCCTCACCGGCATCCTGACGCTGTTCGACCCAACGGGCGACAGCGGTCTTCAGGCCGGAGAACGAGAAATCGTAACGGTGCCGTTCCATGTCTTTCGGCTGGCTCAGACCGCGGGGAAACCGGATGGCCTTCGGATCGCCGAACTCTGCGACCCGGTCGATCTGCGGACCACCCGGGTAGGGAAGGCCGAGCACGCGGGCCACCTTGTCGAATGCCTCGCCTGCCGCGTCGTCGATCGTCTCCCCGAGAAGCTCGACATCGGAGACCAGGTCGCGGACCAGCAGGAGGGACGTGTGGCCTCCCGAGACCAGCAAGGCGATCGTCGGCAGCTCGACGGAGTGGCCGGGCCCACCCGACGCGTCGAGCAGGTCGGCGCCGACGTGCCCCACGAGGTGATTGACGGCGTAGATCGGCTTGCCGAGCGACACGGCCAGGGCTTTCGCCGCCCCGACACCGACCATGAGCGCGCCCGCGAGCCCTGGACCACTCGTCACCGCGATCGCATCGAGCTGATCGAGGGTGATGCCCGCGTCGGCGACGGCTGCGCGCAGGGCGGGAGTCAGCGCTTCGAGGTGGGCACGGGCCGCGACCTCCGGTACGACGCCGCCGTAGCGGGCGTGCTCGTCCATCGACGAGGCGATCGTGTTCGAGAGCAGCCGTGTGCCCCGCACGATGCCGATCCCGGTCTCGTCGCACGACGTCTCGATGCCGAGAACGAGCGGCTCGGTGCGGTTCACTGCCCACCCCCTTCCACGATCGCACGGTTCGCCGCCCATTCGGTACGGGCCTCAGCGACCTCGACACGCATCACGATCGCATCCACGTCATCCGGCTGGTAATAGTGCGGCCGCACACCGATCTCCTCGAAACCGAGACCCCGGTAGAGCGTCTGCGCCCCCGGATTGTCCGCCCTGACCTCGAGGAACACCGCAGTGATGCCTCGACGCCGCGCCTCCCCGATGAGGGTCAGTATCAGCGCACGCCCGAGTCCCTGGCGGCGGGCGCCGGGCGCGACGGCGATGGTCTGGATGTCGCCGTCGGTCGACCCGGCCGGCGCGAGCAGCCCGGCGTAGCCTTCGATGTCGTCCGGGCTGTCTGCACGGAAGGCCACGAGGTAGTAGCAGTGCTCGCTCGTGACCTCGTGGCGCATCGAGCGCTCCGACCAGGCATCCGTGGCGAACGTTGCACGCTCGAGCACCATGATCGACGGGACGTCGGACTCGGCCGCCCTGCGGAACTGCCAGGCCTCGGTCATGCGCTGACCCGCTTCGGTCCGTTGGAGAGCGTCACGTCGGGCGACCGCAGATACAAAGGCTCATCGGCTGCGAAGGGGCGCCGGTGCGCATAAAGGAGCTCGGCGAGCATCCCGAGTGCTCCCGCCGACACCGTCGCGGCGTCGAAACGCGCCAGCGCCGTATGCGGAAGCTGGTCGGGCCTGGAGAGACCGGGGCCGTCCTCGCGGATGGGCAGGCCCACCTCGTCGACCCCGACATACGCCGACCAGTAGAGCTCTCGTCGCCGTGCGTCGGTCACGACGAGGAGGCCGCCTGCGTGACCGTCCCGAAACCGCTCGAACGCGATCGCGTCGTGGCTGACCACCGGCACGACGGGTTTGGCTGCACCGAAGGCGAAAGCGCGCGCCGCGGCGATGCCGACGCGCAGTCCGGTGAACGGCCCGGGTCCCATCCCGACCGCGACTCCGGAGAGGTCCGCGACGGCCACCCCGGCGTCGGCCAGCACAGCCGCGATCTGGTCGCCGACGACCTCGGCGTGACGCATGGTGTCGAGCTCGCTGCGCTCGGCCAGGATTCCCCCGTCGCGGTCGACGACGGCCACGCTCGTGCCCGCTGAGGTGTCGATCGCAAGGAGCATGAGTCCAGCCTAAGCCGATCCGGCGGCGCCCCACCGCGGGCCGAAACCGCGGACCGTCACGATGCGGGGTTCGTCGTGCTCGAGCTCGCTGCCGTCCGGTTCGCCGGGCGCGGCATCCGGGCCGGTGGCGGCTCCGGTCGGACGCTCGATGTCGACCTCGAGCCACGACTCGGCGACACCGTCGAGCATCCCGCTCCCCCACTCGACCACCACGACCGAACGGGCGAAATCGATGTCGAGGTCGTCGAGCTCCAGCGCGCTCGACAGGCGGTACGCATCCACGTGCACGAGCGGGGAGCCGCCGACAAGGCTCGGATGGGTGCGAGCGAGCACGAACGTCGGACTCGTGACCGGGCCGCGCACGTCGAGGCCCTCGCCGAGGCCACGGGTCAGGGTGGTCTTGCCCGCACCGAGCGGCCCACTCAGCACGATCAGGTCGCCAGGACCGACGATGCCCGCAAGCCCGACGCCGAAGTCATGCATGTCGGCAGCGGTCTCGATCACCGTCTCGGAAGGTACTGCGATGGTGCTCACGTGCCGGCGTTCACCTTCGCCCGACAAAGGTGCGCTGCACGCGCGGGCCGATGCGGGTCACGATCTCGTAGTTGATCGTTCCGGCCGCCTCGGCCCAGTCGTCCGCGCTCGGGAAGCCGATGGCAGGATCGCCGAACAAGACGACCTCGTCACCGACGCTGACCGGCTGATCGTCGACGTCGACCACGAACTGGTCCATCGCGACGCGGCCGCTGACCGGAAAGATGCGGCCTGCGATGCTCACGGTCGCGCGGTTCGAGGCGTGACGCGGGATTCCTTCGGCATAACCGAGCGGAACGAGTGCGAGCGTCGTCTCCCGCGGTGTGCGGTACGTGTAATCGTACGAAACGCCCTTGCCTGCGGGAACACGGCGAACGGCCGCGATACGTCCACGCAGCGTCATGACCGGCGAGATCCCGAGGTCCGCGCTCGTGCGGTCGCTGAAGGGCGACAGTCCGTAGATGCCGATGCCGAGCCGTACCAGGTTGAAGCGGGCATCCGGGATTCGGAGCGCGGCAGCGGACGCCGCGATGTGCTGCAACTCCGGGTGGAGGCCTGCCTCGAAGGCCAGGTCGAGTCCGCGCCGGTAGAGCGCGATCGCAGCAGCGTCGTCAACGGCCGACGTATTCGACAGATGACTGAAGACACCACGCACCGCAATGTCGCCGTCGTGCTCCAGCTCCCGCGCCCGGGCGAAGGTCTGCTCCCACTCAGGCTGCGCGATTCCATTGCGGCTGAGGCCCGTTTCGAGCTTCAGCTGCACCAGCGCCTGGCCGTGGAGCCGCCCCTTTGCCACGAGCGTGCGCCGGGCAGACGCGACGGCCTCCAGCTGGGCGATGGATGACAGCCCCAGGTCGATCCCGGCCTCGATCGCCGGCGAGAAATCCGTTTCGGGGTCGTGCAGCCAGGCGAGCACAGGGGCCGCGATCCCGGCATCCCGCAGTTCCAGGGCCTCGGCCAGATCGGCGACACCGAGCCAGTCCGCGCCGCCGGCGAGCGCCGCACGCGCGCACTCGACCGCGCCGTGACCGTAGGCGTTCGCCTTGACCACGGCCATGACGTGCTCCGTGCCGATCACCTCGCGGAGGTGCGCAACATTGCGGGAGAGGGCGTCGAGGTCGATCACGGCCTCCCGGAAAACGGCGTCGCTCATGCCCCGCCCTCCGCTACCACGAAGGCGATCGCGACACCGGCATCGTGGGTCATGGAGAGATGCAGGGAGGCGATCCCCCGGCGACGTGCGATATCGGCGGCCACCCCGGTCAGCGCGAACCCCGGGTTCCCCTCGACGTCGGAGATGATCTCCATGTCGTGCCAGCGAACGCCCTCGGTATCGCCGAGCGCCTTCATGAGCGCTTCCTTCGCCGCAAAACGCGCCGCCAGCGAATGCACGGGCAGATCGCGCTCCGCGCCGGTGAACAGGCGGTCCACAAGCCTGGCGGTGCGTGCGACTGCCCGCGTGAAGCGGGCCAGGTCGACGACGTCGACTCCGATTCCGACGATCACGAGGGGCTGTCGTTCCGGGCTATTCGACCGTGACGGACTTGGCCAGGTTGCGCGGCTGGTCGACGTCGAGACCCTTCGCGCTCGACAGCTCCATGGCGAAGATCTGCAGTGGGATGACCGCGAGGAGCGGCTCGAACAGCGGTGCAGCAAGCGGGATCGGGATGACCTCGTCGGCGAACGGCAGCACGGCTGCGTCACCCTGCTCGGCGATCGCGATCACGCGGGCCCCCCGCGCGCGGATCTCCTGGATGTTCGAGACGACCTTCTTGTGCATCTCGTCGGACCCACGAGGACTCGGAACGACGACGAAGACCGGCTGGCCGGGCTCGATGAGCGCGATCGGACCGTGCTTGAGTTCACCCGCCGCGAAGCCCTCAGCGTGGATGTACGCGAGCTCCTTGAGTTTGAGCGCACCCTCCATCGCGATCGGGAAGCCGACATGGCGTCCGAGGAAGAGCACGGCGCGGGTGTCGGCCATCCACTTCGCGAGCTGGGCGATGCTGTCGTGCGACTCGAGCACCTTGGCGAGCTTCGCCGGGATCGCCGCGAGCTCGTCGAGCTGGTCGGCCTGCTGCTGAGAGCTCAGGCTGCCGCGAACGCGCGCGAGGTGCAGGCCGAAGAGGTAGAGCGCGGTGATCTGGGCGACGAACGCTTTCGTCGACGCGACGGCCACCTCCGGTCCGGCGTGGGTGTAGATCACGGCATCGGATTCGCGCGGGATCGTCGCACCCTGGGTGTTGCAGACCGAGATCACCTTCGCGCCGGCCTCTCGGGCGAACTTGACCGCCATGAGGGTGTCCATCGTCTCGCCGGACTGGCTGATCGAGATGACCAGCGTGGTCGGCGTGATCACCGGGTCGCGGTACCGGAACTCGTGGCTCAGCTCGACCTGCACGGGTACGCGTGCCCACTTCTCGATCGCGTAACTTCCGACCTGGCCTGCATACGACGCCGTGCCGCACGCGATGATCGTGATGCGGTCGATGCCGGCGAGAACATCGTCGCCGAATGCTTCGAGCTCGGGGATGACGACCTGGCCGTCGTGGTGACGCCCGAGCATCGTGTTGGCGACCGCATCCGGCTCTTCGCTGATCTCCTTCGCCATGAAGCTCGACCAGCCGCCCTTGTCTGACGCCGAAGCATCCCAGGCGACCTCGAACGGCTCGACCTCGACCTGCCCGCCGTCGAAATCGGTGACGGTGACCGAGTCCGGAGTAATCGTGACGATCTGGTCCTGGCCGATCGCGAGCGCGCTGCGCGTGTGCTCGACGAAAGCCGCGACATCGGAGCCGAGGAAGTTCTCGCCCTCACCGAGCCCGATCACGAGCGGCGAGTTGCGGCGGGCGCCGACGACGACGCCCGGCTCCTCCTGGTGGAGCGCGAGCAGCGTGAAAGCGCCCTCGAGGCGGCTGACGACGAGGCGGAACGCCTCCTGGAGGCTGCCCGTCGCGCGGTACTCGCGGCCCAGCAGAACGGCAGCGACCTCGGTGTCGGTCTCGCTGGTGAAGGCGAAGCCCTCGGCGAGCAGCTCGTCTTTCAGGGCAGCGAAGTTCTCGATGATTCCGTTGTGGATGACGGCCAGCCGGCCGTCGTCGCCGAGGTGTGGATGCGCGTTGCGGTCGGTCGGTCCACCGTGCGTCGCCCAGCGCGTGTGACCGATGCCCGTGCGTCCGTTGCCGATCGGATTGGCCTTGAGCTCGTCGGTCAGGACGGACAGCTTGCCGGCCCGTTTCGCCGTGTTGAGATCACCGTTGTCGTCGATGATCGCAACGCCGGCGGAGTCGTAGCCCCGGTATTCGAGTCGCTTCAATCCGCCGAGGAGGACCTCGAGACTCTTGTCAGTACCGACGTACCCCACGATTCCACACATGCACCCGATTTTAGCCTGACGCAAACCTCTAAACTGGTCGCCTATGGCTGAAACAGGCGCAGGCACAGGTAACGGCCAGACATCCCCGTTCGTGGAGCTCGACCGTGCCGACTGGTCTGAGCTCGCCGAATCGACGACGCTCCCCTTGAAGGAAACCGAGATCGTGCAGCTGCGCGGTCTGGGCGATCCGCTCGACATGCGCGAGGTCGAAGAGGTCTACCTGCCCCTCAGCCGGCTGCTCAATCTCTACGTCGCCGGCACCAAGCAGCTGCACCGGGTGACGAACGAGTTCCTGGGCGAGCGCGCCCAGAGCACGCCGTTCGTGATCGGTGTCGCCGGCTCTGTCGCGGTGGGCAAATCGACGATCGCGAGGCTGCTGCGCGAGCTGCTGTCACGCTGGGAGGACACCCCCCGCGTCGAACTCGTCACCACCGACGGCTTCCTGCTGCCCAATGCGGAGCTCGAGCGTCGCGGGCTCATGGAACGCAAGGGCTTTCCCGAATCGTACGACCGTCGCGCGCTGCTCCGCTTCGTCACAGAGGTGAAGAGCGGGGCCCGGGAGGTACGCGCACCCTTCTATTCGCACCTCAGCTACGACATCGTTCCCGGTGCACAGATCGTCGTGCGCCAGCCGGACGTGCTGATCGTGGAAGGGCTGAACGTGCTCCAGCCGGCGGGCGGGGGAAACCGCCTCGCGGTCAGCGACCTCTTCGACTTCAGCGTCTACGTGGACGCCCGCACCAGGGATATCGCGAACTGGTACCAGGAGCGATTCCTGAAACTCCAGCGCGGAGCCTTCGCGAACCCCAAGTCGTATTTCCACCGGTACTCCTCGCTGACCGAAGAGGAGGCGAGAGCGCGCGCCGGCGCGATCTGGGAAAGCATCAATGAGCCGAACCTGGTGCAGAACATCCGCCCGACGCGCTCGCGCGCGAAACTGGTGCTGCGCAAAGACGCGGATCACACGGTGAGCTCAGTGCTGCTGCGCAAGCTCTGAGGGGGCTCGTCCGTCACTGAAGATCACCGCTCTAGCTCGGCCTGAGTGCCGTCATCGATGGACCGCGACCACCCACATCGGTCACGGATTCGCTGAACAACAGGTCTGACAAGAGCGACTACAGCCCAGGCCCCCACAAGGATCGGCAGCAGTATCAGTGCACCGATGATGGCGACCGTGAGATCCACCTGCGCATCCTTTCCCGAGGACAGACTACAGCGTTCAGAATGACGATCTGATATCGAACGTCATTTCTTTAGAACAACCTACAGGATCGGCCATTTATACACGCCGCCAGCAGTCACGATCAGGACGCCGGAATAAGGCGATCTCGCACCGGGCGCATCCGAGCGCGCGCGGTCGTACTCGGGAGGGGGAACGAAACTGGTGCGCCCCGCGCTGAGCGCCGAGGAGTCAGAGGCTCAGGCGCTCCCGCACGACCTCGGCGAGTTCATGCGCCAGGCGGTCGGCGGTGTGCTGGTCGGCCGCTTCGACCATGACGCGCACGAGAGGCTCGGTGCCGGACGGGCGCAGCAGCACGCGCCCCGTAGTGCCGAGTTCGGCTTCGGCGGAGCGCACGGCCTCGGCGAGAACATCGTCGGTGTGCACCCCGTGGTGGTCGACGTTCTTGACGTTGACCATGATCTGCGGGTACACCGTCATCGCCTGCGCGAGTTCGGCGAGCGACTTGCGCTGGCGCGCCATCTCGCTGAGCAGGTGGAGGCCGGTCAGGATGCCGTCGCCGGTTGTCGCATACTCGCTCATGATGACGTGGCCCGACTGCTCGCCGCCGAGTGAGAACTTGTGCTCGTTCATCTCTTCGAGCACGTACCGGTCGCCGACACGGGTTTCGACGACGGTGATGCCGGCTTCGCGCATTGCGATCTTGAGGCCAAGGTTGCTCATCACTGTGGCGACGAGCGTGTGCTCGTTCAGCTTGTTCCGCTCGGCCATGCCGAGCGCGAGGATCGCCATGATCTGGTCGCCGTCGACGATCTTGCCATTGGCGTCGACCGCGAGGCACCGGTCCGCGTCGCCGTCGTGGGCGATGCCGACATCGGCGCCGGCTCCGACGACAGCCTTGGCGAGCTGGTCGAGGTGGGTCGAGCCGACCCCGTCGTTGATGTTGATGCCGTCAGGTTCGTCTCCGATGACGGTGACACGCGCTCCGGCGTCGTGGAAGACCTCGGGCGAAACACCGGCGGCTGCACCGTTGGCGCAGTCGAGCACCACGTGGATGCCGTCGAGTCGGTGCGGGAGGCTGGCCAGGAGGTGGACGACGTAGCGGTCTTCCGCATCCGCGAAGCGTCGGATGCGGCCGACGCCTGCACCCGTCGGGGCGAGTTTCGGTCCGCTGCTCATCGCTGCCTCGATGCGATCCTCGACGATGTCGGGCAGCTTGGTGCCGCCGCGCGCGAAGATCTTGATGCCGTTGTCGGGAGCCGGGTTGTGCGAAGCAGAAACCATGACGCCGAAATCGGAGTCGCTGTCAGCGATCAGGAAGGCGAGCGCAGGCGTCGGGATCACCCCGGCGTCAAGCACGTCGATGCCCGAGCTGGCCAGCCCGGCCATCACGGCGGCCGCAATGAACTCGCCGGAGACCCGTGGGTCGCGCGCGACGATGGCGACAGGTCGTTTGCCGGCAGCACGCCGCGCCTCGGCGCTGCGGCCTTGCGTCAGGACTGCAGCAGCAGCCTGGGCAAGACCGAGCGCGAGGTCGGCAGTGAGGTCTCCGTTCGCGAGACCGCGAACACCGTCCGTTCCGAAAAGGCGTGGCATAAACCGCAGCCTAAGCGTCCGCGACGATTAGCGCTTGGAGAACTGCGGAGCCTTGCGAGCCTTCTTGAGACCAGCCTTCTTGCGCTCCTTGACGCGGGCGTCACGGCTGAGGAAGCCGGCCTTCTTCAGGGTCGCGCGGTTGTTCTCCAGGTCGATCTCGTTCAGTGCACGCGCGATGCCGAGGCGCAGAGCGCCGGCCTGGCCCGAGGGGCCGCCGCCGGTGATACGGGCGATCACGTCGTAGCTGCCGAGCAGGTCGAGCACCTTGAACGGGTCGTTGATGAGCTGCTGGTGGAGCTTGTTCGGGAAGTAGTCCGCGAACTCACGGCCGTTGACCGTGATGGTGCCGGAGCCGGGAATGAGACGCACGCGGGCGATGGCCTGCTTGCGACGGCCCACAGCGGCGCCGGGAACGTTCAGGACGGCGCGAGGGGCCTTGGGGGCCGACTCCGCCGGAGTCTCGGTCGAGTAGGTCTCGACGGTCTCGGCAGCTGCCGAGTCGATGCTGTCTGCGATCTTCGCCACGATGGTGTGAATCCTTTGTCTTTAGAGTCGAAAAGTCTGTCGCCGGGCGCTTACTGCGCGACCTGGCTGAGGGTGTACGGCTTCGGCTGCTGTGCAGCGTGCGGGTGCTCGCTGCCCGTGTAGACCTTCAGCTTGCGGAGCTGGGCGCGACCGATCGAGTTCTTCGGAAGCATTCCGCGGATCGCCTTTTCGACGGCGCGGACAGGGTTCTTCTCGAGCAGCTCGGAGTACGTGACTGCCGTGAGACCGCCCGGGTAGCCCGAGTGGCGGTATGCCTTCTTCTGTGCAGCCTTGGCGCCGGTGAGGGCGACCTTGTCTGCGTTGACGATGATGACGAAGTCGCCGCTGTCGATGTGCGGGGCGAACGTCGGCTTGTGCTTGCCGCGCAGGAGCGTGGCAGCGTGGCTGGCAAGGCGGCCGAGCACGACGTCTGTCGCGTCGATGACGACCCAGTCGCGCTGGATCTCATTGGCCTTCGGGGTGTAAGTGCGCGTCACAGTAGTGGCTGCTTTCTTGTCGGAGTTGGGTGTTCGTGAATCCCGCTCCGTGGGGAGTTCCGATGCTTGCAACAGGTGCAGTCTTGCAACAGGTGCAGTGGAACGCCGCAGGTGGAGGGCTCAACTTCGGATGCCGTGCGCAGGGGCGCGGACACCAAACATCAACTCTATTTCATGGTCGCTCGCGCGTCAAACCGGGCCCCGATGGCCCGCGTCTCGTCCCGCCCCCATTCGGCAGACGGCGGTGTCAGCAGATGGTTCCGTCCTTCACTGCTTCGGTCAGCAGTGTGACGCCGCCGAGCAGGACGAGCTGGGACGGGGTGATGACCCGCTGGGCGTCGTTCAGATTGGCCAGTACGCACCCTGGGGCGGAGAGCACGAGTGGTGCTTTCTGTCGTCCGGCGACGGCTGCTCCTGCGAGGGCGTCGGGGAAGTTCATGGCTGACGCGAGGTACATGCTGCCGTTCTTGGTGTGGTGGGCTGTGGCGATGAGGGTGGATGTGTTGAACCGGTCGGTGCCTGCGTAGCGGACGACCGTGTGTTTTGCTTTCAAGTCCTTCTCGATGCCTGCGGAGACGCTACCGGTGCCGCCGGCGATGTATGCGGTCGTGACGCCGATCGAGGTGAGGAACGCGGTTGTGGCCGCCGGCGCGGCGGCAGAGGTTCCGGGGACGAGCACGGCTGGTGCGCCGAGATTTCCTGCTGCTGCTCCGGCCGAAAGCGCGTCCGGGTAGTCGAGCCCGGTTGCGATGAACGCTGTGGTGGAGGAACTCCACCCGTACTTGCCGATCGCGACAGAGGTGGCGTATCGGTCTGCGCCGGAGATGCGTGGCACGGTGCCACCGGCGGTCACGAGGCTTTTGAGTGTTGTCTCGACTGCGGTCGAGACGGCGCCGGTACCGCCGATCAGTACGATCTTCGATGGTTTCAGCCGCTTGATCTCCGTCGTCGTGGCTGCGGGCAGACTGCTGGGGTTGGTGAGCAGGAGCGGGCCGGCGAGTTTCGCGGCGAGTGGTGCCGCGGAAAGTGCGTCAGGAAAATCGGTTCCGGCCGCGACAACCACGGTGGACACCTGTGCCGGATCGGTGAACCCGTGACGGGAGATGGCGGCGGCGGTCTCGTAACGGTCCGAACCGAACAGTCGGCTGGTCTGTGTTTTGGTGCGGTAGTCGGCGATGACGGGAGCCATCAGGTTGAAGCTGCGCGCGGCGTCCTCGGTCGCGGTGCCGGACGGGATGGTGGGGTGGCCGATGAAGTTCACGTTGGGGTTCGAGTACTGCAGGAGGCGGGGGCAGTCGGCGTTCGCGCACGGGTAGGCCATGATGTCCCGAGCTATGCCCGCAACCTGGTGGCCGTAACTGAACGCATACGGCCGGTCGAGCATGCTCGAGTTCGCGTAGTCATGGTCACTGCCGAGGTTGTGGCCGATCTCGTGCGCGAGCGAGTACCCGCTCAGGCAGTCGAACGCGGTGACGCTCAGGCCGTCCGGGGGAAGGTATCCCCACCCACACGCCCCGTTGGTCCGCGGCACGATCATTGCGACCAGGTCGGCTCCGATCGCGTCCCGCTGGTTGTGCAACACTGCAAGACCCTCGCTTCCGATCCGAAGGTTCTCGATGTCCTTACTCAGGCCGGTGGGGGCTTGGGTGTATGCGACTGGGGTGACGGCCATGAGGTTCAGCCGGATGTTGACTCCTGAGGTGGCGAGAGCAGTGTTGGTCTCCGTGATCCGCTGGGTGATGGCTGCTTTCGCGGTACCGCCCAGGGCGCTGGCGTAGCCCACGAGAACATCGACCGTCGTGAGGGGGGCACCAGCGCGGCCTCGGTTGTCGTTCGCGCCGGGATCGGGTGCGGTGACAGCCCCTGGTGCGGCGATCGCGTCGTGGATATCCGCGGGGAGCTGCTCGTCGGGCAGTTCAGCCGCGTCGCCGAGTTCGCTGAGGCGTGCGACACCAGGGGACGCCTGATCGATCTCCACACGAGGTTCGGTGCCGCGCTCGATTCCGCCGTGCAGGGCGTAATGTCCGGATGCGTCAGGGATGAAGGTGAACGCTACGGTCGCCGCATCGCCCCCGTCGACTCGTTTGCTGCCGATCACCTCCACCGTCGGCGCATTCTCGGTCGCCTCCGCATCCAACGTCACGGCGACTTCTGACACGGTGATCGCCAGTCTCTCTTCACCGAACAGTGTCAGGGTGAGGTCGCCGTTCTTGGGAACGATGAGCCGTTCCCCCGGCTGGGCGAGCGCAAGCGACTGCGGCGAGACCACCGCGCGCACCGCGGCGTCCGCATCGAGAGCGACGTTCCGCGTTCGAGTGGTGCCTTGTGGCGCCCCCGGGATGCTCGAACGCCCCATCCGCGCGTCTGTCCCGAACCAGTCTCCCGACTCGTCGCCGGCCCCGGCTGAGGCGGCGGACGCCGGCAAAGCAACCAAACCTGCCAGGAGAAAAGTAGTGGCGGCGACAGCAGCCCGTGATCTGCGTTTCGTCTTCTTTTGCATCCCGCCACTCTAGTGCTTATATACCTCAGGTACGCTTGTCCCATGCGAAACGTCAGAGGCAAACATCCACACCCTGAGAGAGTCCTCATGCAACCGGAACGAAGCTGGTTACGGCCCGTACTCGCAGCCGGTGTCGGTGCCGCCGCAATCGGCGCCCTGGTGGTGGCCGCACCCGCGCACGCACTCGAAGAACCGGCCACTTCATCGTCAACCGCGGAAGCATCAGACCCGGCCCCGGATCGGGTCACCCACATCAGCGTGTCCCCGCTTCAAGCGCTCCCCGGCGGACAAGTACACGTCACCGGCGAATGCACCTACAAAGGAAATCCAGCCACATTGGTGCTTCTCTCCCTCATGTCCCGCGAAGAAGACAAGCTCCGAGGCTTCGATGGGCCGATCGACGCAGTGACCGGGCTCATCGACGCGGACGTGACCATTCCCCACGATGTCCCACCTGGAATCCACGAGTTCCACTGGATGTGCTCGCTCAGCGACATGGCCTTCGGCGCGGATGACGAGAAAGTGCTGTTCACCGTCCTCGACCCCGGCACGAAGTCCCTGGAGCCCACACCGACCGCGACGCCGCCGGCGGAGCTAACAGCCACGACAGAAGCAGCCGCGACGAACTCGACGGACGAGCTCGCTGATACCGGCTCATCGGTCGCGATTCCTGCCATCGCCGGGATCAGCCTCGGGCTCGCGGGCGGGACAGCAGTACTCGTTCAACGCCGACGCAACCGACCGGTGAAGGAAACTCCTGAAACCATGATCTCCGACGGGGCCGACGGCCGGCCTGGTGGCTGAGCCGCCCCCGGCTAGTCCAGCTACAGGTCGAGCGATCTGAGCGCCCTGGTCTGTTCCGCCCGCTGGGCGAGTTCGGCATCGCCCGGATACCCGACCTCGACGAGCGTCAGGCCGCGCGCTGGCATGACCTTGAACGCGCTCGACCGGCTGCCGAGATCGCGCAGCAGCACCGCATCCGTCACCGCCAGCTTTCCCTCGCCGACGCCGACGCACGCGCCGACGAGCGCGCGAACCATGCTGTGACAGAACGCGTCGGCCTGCACGTCGCCGATCAGCACGCCATCATCGTCGCGCATCCAGCCGAACTGCTGGAGTGTGCGGATCGTCGTCGCGCCCTCGCGCGGCCTGCAGTATGCGGCGAAATCGTGGAGGCCGAGCAGACTGGTCGCAGCCGCATCCATCGCATCCACATCCAGGGAGACCGGGACCCAGGTGGTGCGGTGGCGCTGCAGCGGATCGCGGGACGAGAGCTGGTCGGCGATGCGGTACCGGTAACGGCGCCAGATCGCCGAGAACCGGGCGTCGAAACCGGCGGGCGCGAGCGAGCAGCGGGTGACGACGAGGTCGGGAACAGGACCGAGGATGCCGTTCACGCGACGGGCGAGCGCCGCACCCGCGTCATTGGTGCGCGGCGTCTTCCCGCGGGCGCGGAGGAGGCTCGCAATCTGTCCCCTGCTGAGGTCGACATGCGCCACCTGCCCCGCTGCGTGCACTCCGGCGTCGGTGCGGCCGGCCACCGTCAGAGTGGGCGCAGGGCCGTGCCTGCGGAAGATCGTCGCAAGCGCGGACTCCAGTTCGCCCTGCACGGTACGCAGCTGCGGCTGCCTCGTCCAGCCGTTGAAATCCGTGCCCTGATAGGCGATATCGAGCCGGAACCGGGTCATCGCCTCGTCTTCCACGACGGCCAGTCTAGAGTCAGTGGAGCTTGTTACTGTTAAGGCCGCTTCACGCGACCCGACCTCTTCATGACTTCCGCCACCATCGCTTCAGCTCGCAGCACAGCTCTGCCCGAAACGGCCGACGGCCGCAGCCGCGCGCCACAGGCCGGCCGTTTCGCCGGACTCGACGGCCTCCGCGCACTGGCTGTGGTGGCGGTCATCGTGTACCACCTCTTCCCCGGTCTCCTGCCCGGCGGCTTCATCGGGGTCGACGTCTTCTTCGTCATCAGCGGCTTCCTCATCACCAGCCTGCTGGTGCGCGAACGCGCCGGCACCGGCAGGGTCGACCTGCGCCGGTTCTGGGTCAGGCGCGGTCGCCGGCTGATACCCGCGCTCGTCGCCGTTGTGCTCGTCTCAGCCACCGCAGCCGCTCTGATCGGCGGGTCGGTGCTCACCGGGATCGGCAGGCAGCTCGTCGGCGCCGCGACGTTCAGCAGCAACTGGCTCGACATCGCGTCGGACAGCAGCTACTTCGCGAAAGACGTGCCCGAACTCTTCCGTAACCTGTGGTCACTCGCCGTCGAAGAGCAGTTCTATGTCGTCTGGCCGGTCCTCCTGCTCGCGATCGTGCTGATCCGGCGCTGCGGCGCACGGGTCGCCATCGTCGCGGCGATCGCCGTCGGCTCAGCCGCGGAGATGGCGGTGCTCTACACACCCGGCGGCGACGCGACCCGCGTCTACTTCGGCTCCGACACGCACAGTTTCGGCCTGGCCCTGGGCGCGGTGCTGGCGCTGGTCATCAGTCGGATCAAGCCCCTCGACCTCGACGCTGGCGAGTCCGCATTCCAGTGGTTCGTGCGCCGCCTTCTCCCCGGAATCGGCGTGGCAGCCCTTATCGCGCTCGGGATCGCTGCGTGGTGGATGCACGACGACAACGCCTTCACCTACCGCGGCGGTCTCGCGCTCGTGAGCGTACTGGCCGCAGTCGTCATCTGGGCAGCCGTTTCGTCACGGTCCCGGCTCGGTAGCTCCCTCGATGCTGCTCCCCTGCGCTTCATCGGGGCCCGCTCATACGGAATGTACCTCTGGCACTGGCCGGCCTTCGTGCTCGTGAGCGCGGTCATCGAGCGACAGCAGTCGCCGGGCCCGGCTTGGCAGACCGGGATGATCGCCCTCGCGGTCACGGCGGTCGCCTCGCTGGTCTCCTTCCGCTTCGTCGAGACCCCCATCCGCCGCTCCGGCCTGCGCGGGTGCGCGCGAGCCGTGCTGCGCCACGCACGGTCGTCGAGACCGGCACGCGCCGTAGCCGTGGCAGGCCTCATGGTCGTCGCACTCCTTGCGGCCGGCACAGTCACTGCCGTGGTCACGGCGCCGCAGCGCACAGACGCACAAGCCTTCATCGAGCGCGGAGAGCACGCGCTCGCGAAACCGGCGCCCGGGGCGTCGGGCGACCCGACGCATCCGCCTGCGCCCCGCGGAGCACCAGACCCCCACCCCGTCGCAACCGGCGAACAGATCATGGCCATCGGCGACTCGGTGATGCTCGCGTCCGCCCCCTCCCTGCAGGAGGCATTCCCCGGCATCCGGATCGATGCGGTGGTGTCACGGCAGATGCGGGCAGCACCGGGCATCCTGCAAGCGGCCAAGAGCGCGGGAACCCTCCGCAAAGTCGTGCTCGTCGGTCTCGGAACGAACGGATCGATCTCGCAGTCCACCCTCGACGAGATGCAGCAGATCGCCGGGCCCGACCACCAGTTCGTGTTCGTCACCGTCCAGGCGCCACGCGGATGGACCGACGGCGTGAACGCCGACCTCGACGCCTATGCCGGCGCACACCAGAAGACCGTGGCACTCGCGGAATGGAAGAGCGCCATCACCCCGCACCTCGATCTTCTCGCAGAAGACCACATCCACCCCGGCAGCCGCGGAGGCAAGATCTATGCGGCCGTCGTCAGCGATGCGCTCCATCGCCTCGCCGAGCGGTCGCCGGTCAAACCGTTCACGGTCTGGGGAGGCAGCGGCCCGCGACCGCAGTAGCGAGCCGGCGGTCGCGCGGCCGCCATCGCTCAGTACACGCGGATCAGCGAGGTCTCCGAATTCGTCTGCACAAAACCCATTCGCGTATAGAGCCCCAGAGCACCGGTCGGGCTCTCGGAATCGACGTCGAGGGTCACGCGCTGCAAGCCCTGCGCCGCGCACGCGGCCAGGGTGCGTGACAGGAGCGCGGGAGCGATGCGACGGCCGCGGTGCGCCCGCGTCGTGCCGACCATCCCGACATAGGCGCCCGAGAAGCCCTGCGTCACCCAGTCGTCTTCGTTCACCTGGCACAGCACGAAGCCGACCACCTCATCGGCGCTCCCCGCGCCGGCGCCGTCTATGACCGCGAGAAACGAGAGATCTGCGCGGAAGGTGCCATCAAGCCAGGCCTGCCACTGCTCCTGGCTCATCGGCTGACTACCCCAATGGTCGCGGAAGGAATCTGTTCGGGCGGCCAGCGTCTCTGCGGAAAGCGCGTCGGTGAACGGGACGATCCTGACCTTCTCGCCCGGCTCGACCAGCTCGATCGGATCGGCCAGGTCCCGCTGGAGCCCGACGAAATAGCGCACCACTTCGAACCCCGCGTGCCGGAGCAGGCGTTCGCTCTGCGGTGCGCGGGCATCCGCAGAGGCCATGGCCCACGCTGGCAGCCTCTTGTCCGAGACGGCGAACTGCTGCTCGGCGCGCGTGCGCTCCCAGGCGAGGAGTTCGCGGCCGATCCCCCGGCCTCGGACATCCGGATGCACGCCACCGTACAGAAAGGATCTCACCAGGGTCTCCGCCAGAGGCGGCATCACGACGAGCCCGACCGCGACCGGAATGCCCTCGGCGGTGAGACCGAGAATCGAGTCGACCGACAGGTCCACGAACGAGTAGCCGAACTCCTCCTCGACTTCTTCACGCGTGGTCAGGTAGTTCGGGTGGTCTGCGACGTCGATCGCCTGCATGAGCCGGCACACGTCATCGATGTCGTCCATGGTGGCGGGACGCCACTGGGCGATGAGTGGATGCTCTGGCCGGTACGACGGAGGCGTCGCCATGCGCTCGCGAACGGGCTCCATGTCGTCGATCGTTTCGGCCATCCATCCACCCTAGCCAGTCCGGTTAAACGGCGAAGGTCCCCACCGCGATGAAACGGTGGGGACCTTCGACAACGTCTGCAGACGTCAGGCCTTCTCGGCCTCCGCCTCAGCGGTGGTCTCTTCGGCGTCGCCGGCCTCGGCGTCGGCAGTCGCCTCCTCGGCGACCTCAGCTTCGGCGACCTCGGTCTCCTCAGCCTCGGTCTCCTCAGCCGCGGTCTCCTCAGCCGCGGTCTCCTCGACCGGAGCCTCCTCGACCTTCTCGGTCTTCGGAGCGGCCTTGGTGGACGACTTGGTCGACTTCACCTTCGGGGTGACAGGCTCGAGAACGAGCTCGATCTGAGCCATGGGGGCGTTGTCGCCCTTGCGGAACCCGAGCTTCGTGATGCGGGTGTAGCCACCCTCACGCTCGGCGACGAGCGGCGCGATCTCCGTGAAGAGCTCGTGCACGACCGCCTTGTCACCGATCACGGCGAGCACGCGACGGCGCGCGTGCAGGTCGCCGCGCTTGGCGAACGTGATCAGGCGCTCGGCGAGAGGACGAAGGCGCTTCGCCTTGGTCTCGGTCGTCTTGATGCTCTTGTGGGTGAACAGGGCAGCAGCCAGGTTGGCGAGCATCAGGCGCTCGTGGGCCGGACCGCCTCCGAGGCGGGGGCCCTTTGTTGGCTTAGGCATTATCGGTTATCTCCAGTGTTGAAAGTCGAAAGGCGTAGTCGAGACGACAGGCCTTAGATGTTCTCGTCGTCTTCGTAGCCGCTGTAGAAGTGGGCGCCGTCGAACCCGGGAACCGAGTCCTTGAGCGACAGGCCCATCTCAACGAGCTTGTCCTTGACCTCATCCACCGACTTCTGACCGAAGTTGCGGATGTTCATGAGCTGGGTCTCCGACAGCGAAACGAGTTCGCTGACCGTGTTGATGCCCTCGCGCTTGAGGCAGTTGTACGACCGGACCGACAGGTCGAGGTCTTCGATCGGCATCGACAGTTCGGAGCTGAGCACCTGGTCGACGGGAGCCGGGCCGATCTCGATGCCCTCGGCCGCGCTGTTGAGCTCGCGGGCGAGACCGAACAGCTCGGTGAGCGTACGACCGGCGGATGCGATCGCGTCACGCGGGCTGATCGCCTGCTTCGTCTCGACATCGACGACGAGGCGGTCGAAGTCGGTGCGCTCACCGGCACGCGTCGCCTCGACGCGGTAGGTGACCTTGAGGACCGGCGAGTAGATGGAGTCGATCGGGATCTGGCCCGCTTCGCTGTACTCGTTGCGGTTCTGGGTCGCTGAAACATAGCCGCGGCCACGCTCGATGGTCAGCTCGACCTCGAACTTCGCCTTGTCGTTGAGGGTCGCGATGACGAGCTCGGGGTTGTGGATCTCCACGCCTGCCGGAGCCGAGATGTCGGCTGCCGTGACCTGGCCGGCGCCGGTCTTGCGCAGGTAGGCCGTGATGGGCTCGTCGTGCTCGCTCGAGACGACGAGGCCCTTGATGTTGAGGATGATCTCGGTGACGTCTTCTTTCACACCGGGAACGGTGCTGAACTCGTGCAGCACACCGTCGATGCGGATGCTGGTGACTGCAGCGCCGGGGATCGACGACAGGAGCGTGCGGCGAAGCGAGTTCCCGAGGGTGTAACCGAAGCCCGGCTCGAGGGGCTCGATGACGAACCGCGAACGGAACTCCGAGATGTTTTCTTCGGCGAGCGTGGGACGCTGTGCAATGAGCACTGTTGTTTCCTTTCGGCTAAGTGTCCGCTATATGACACTTGCGTTAGATCGCGCGCAGAGGACGACGTCGGCCGAGCCGGCGCCGCCCCCTTGCGTTCGCGAAGATGAGTACAGCTAATTAGACGCGGCGACGCTTCGGCGGGCGGCAGCCGTTGTGCGCCTGCGGCGTCACGTCGTTGATCGAGCCGACCTCGAGGCCGGCGGCCTGCAGGGAACGGATCGCGGTCTCGCGGCCCGAGCCCGGTCCCTTGACGAAGACGTCGACCTTCTTCATGCCGTGCTCCTGCGCCTGACGCGCAGCCGACTCGGCGGCGAGCTGTGCGGCGAACGGGGTCGACTTGCGCGAACCCTTGAAGCCGACGCCACCGGAGGATGCCCAGCTGATGACCGCACCAGTGGTGTCGGTGATCGAGACGATGGTGTTGTTGAACGTGCTCTTGATGTGGGCCTGGCCCACAGCGATGTTCTTCTTTTCTTTCTTGCGCGGCTTCCGAGCGGCCGTCTTGGGTGCTGCCATGATTTCTCCTGAATCCTAAAGGCGCGTGACTCGCGGGCCGGGGCCTAGCGAGCCTTCTTCTTGCCGGCGACGGTGCGCTTCGGACCCTTGCGGGTACGCGCATTGGTTTTGGTGCGCTGACCGCGGACCGGGAGGCCCTTGCGGTGGCGGATACCCTCGTAGCTGCCGATCTCGACCTTGCGTCGGATGTCGGCGGCGACCTCGCGGCGAAGGTCACCTTCAACCTTGTAGTTGCCTTCGATGTAGTCGCGGAGGGCGACGAGCTGGTCGTCGGTCAGATCCTTGACGCGGACGTTTCCGTCGATTTCGGTGTCGGCGAGGGTCTTGAGCGCCCTCGTACGGCCAACACCGTAGATGTAAGTCAGTGCTACTTCCACGCGCTTTTCGCGTGGAATGTCAACGCCGGCTAGACGTGCCATTGTGGCTTCTCCTGTGAGTGGGTGGAGGTCTGTAACAGCTCCGGTGCCCCGGCCTCCAACCGGGGGTGTCCCCTGCTTGCGCAGGTTCTGGCGCTGCCTTCTTCGTTATTGAGTTATCAGTCGTACGAGACCGACGCCGGGACTAGCCCTGGCGCTGTTTGTGACGCGGGTTCTCGCAGATGACCATGACCCGGCCGTTACGACGGATGATCTTGCACTTGTCGCAGATCTTCTTGACGGAGGGGTTGACCTTCATAGTTCTTGTACCTTTTGTTCGCTGTCCTCGTACCTCGCCCGGGGCTACCCGTGGGCGGGGCCGTTACTTACAGCAGCCGTTACTTGTAGCGGTAGACGATACGGCCGCGGGTCAGGTCGTAAGGACTCAGCTCCACGATCACGCGGTCCTCAGGGAGGATGCGGATGTAGTGCTGACGCATCTTGCCCGAGATGTGGGCAAGCACTTTGTGCCCGTTCGTCAGCTCAACGCGGAACATCGCGTTGGGCAGAGCTTCGACCACAGATCCTTCGATCTCGATGACGCCGTCTTTTTTGGCCATAGCCTCACTGTCGCTAAAAGTATTGATTGCTGGTCGTGCGGTGGATTGTGGTGCTCCGCGACCCGAAGAACGGGTTCTGCGGGCACACGAAAACGTGTGCAAAACACCAAGGATCAATCTTATGCGATTCCCGCGCGTTTCGCGAATCGCGGAGTATCATCTGCGTTCGCCCTCGGAGATCGCCGACGATCAGGCTACGGTACCGGCACCGGGGTGATGCCGAATGGCGCGAGTCCGGATGCTCCACCATCCGTTGCCGTGAGCACCCAGATTCCCTCCGCGTGCACCGCGACGCTGTGCTCCCAGTGGGCCGCTGCAGAACCATCCTCCGTGGCGACGGTCCACCCGTCGTCGCGCACGAACGTCTCCGGGCTGCCCAGCACCACCATCGGCTCGATCGCGACGACCAGTCCGGGCCGCACCTCGGGGCCCTTCGCGCTGACACGGTAGTTGAACACCGGCGGGGCCTCGTGCATGCTCCGACCGATGCCGTGGCCGACATAGTCGGTCAGAATGCCGTAGTCGCCGCGCGAGACGATGTAGTCCTCGACAGCTTCGCCGACCTCGTTGAGGTGCCGCGCCGTGACCAGGCGTGCGATGCCGCGCCACAGCGACTGCTCGGTCACCTCGGACAGCGTGCGTCGTTCGTCGGACACGTCGGGGCGTGACGGGTCAGGCAGAACGAAGGTGCGCGCGGCATCACCGTTCCAGCCGTTCATGATGGCACCGCTGTCGACCGACAGGATGTCACCGGGCTGCAGGATGCGTTCGCCCGGGATCCCGTGGACCACGTCGTCGTTCACCGACGCGCAGATGGTGTGGTTGTAACCCTGCTCGAGCTTGAAGTTGGGCCGGGCTCCCCGCTCGACGATCGCGCGCTCCGCGAGCGCGTCGAGCGTGACCGTGCTGACGCCCGGCGCGACCGCTGCGGCAACGGCGTCGAGGGATGCAGCCGTCGCGAGACCGGGCTCCACCATCAGCCGGAGCTGGGCGGGCGACTTGTAGATCGACCGTCGGAAGACCATCGGATGCGCTGGCTACGCGACCGACTCGGAGTCGCGCTCCGCAGTCGGAAGGATTCCACGGTCGGCGAGGGCCCGTGTGAGCCGCGAAGCGACCTCGTCGACCCCGCCCAGGCCGTCGACCTCGATCAGCAGACCACGATCGCGGTACACGTCGATCAGCGGCGACGTCTCACGGAGGTAGACCTCCTGGCGGTGACGGATCGCTTCCTCCGAGTCATCGACCCGGCCCTGCTCCTGCGCGCGCTTCGTCAGCCGCGAGACGACCTCGTCACGGTCGGCGACCAGCTGGATGACGCCGTCGAGGCTCTGACCCTTCTTGCCGAGAAGGCCGTCGAGGTAGTGGACCTGTTCGAGTGTGCGCGGGTAGCCGTCGAGGAGGAAGCCGTTACGGGCGTCGTCCTCTTCAAGCCGCTCGGTGACGAGCGCGTTGGTCAGGCTGTCGGGAACGTAGTCTCCCGCGTCGACGATCTCCTTGACCTGGACTCCGAGCGGGGTCCCGTTCTTGATGTTGGCGCGGAAGATGTCACCGGTCGACACGTCGGGGATGCCATAGGCCGAGCTGATCCGTGCCGCCTGGGTTCCTTTGCCGGAGCCGGGCGGGCCCACGATGAGCAGGCGAGCCCCCTTCGGCGAAGAGTCGTTGACGACACCGGTCATCGCAGCAGCCCTTCGTAATGACGCTGCTGGAGTTGCGAGTCGATCTGCTTGACCGTCTCCAGGCCGACGCCGACGATGATCAGGATGGACGTGCCGCCGAACATGAAGTTCTGGCTCGCCCCCAGCAGGTTCAGCGCTATCAAGGGGATCAGCGCGATCAAACCGAGATAGATGGAGCCGGGAAGGGTCACACGGGTCAGCACGTAGTCGAGGTACTCGGCGGTGGGCCGGCCCGCGCGGATGCCGGGGATGAACCCGCCGTACTTCTTCATGTTGTCGGCGACCTCTTCAGGGTTGAAGGTGATCGCGACATAGAAATAGGTGAACCCGACGATGAGCAGGAAGTACAGGAGCATGTAGAGCGGGTGGTCGCCCTTGGTCAGGTAGTTCGTGATCCACGTCACCCACGGCGCAGCCGCCTGGCCCGCCTTGGGCTGGTTGAACTGCGCGATCAGCGCAGGCAGGTACAGCAGCGACGATGCGAAGATCACCGGCACGACACCGGCCATGTTGACCTTGATCGGGATGTACGTGTTGTTACCGCCGTAGGTGCGCCGGCCGACCATCCGTTTCGCGTATTGCACAGGGATGCGCCGCTGCGACTGTTCGACGAACACCACGGCCGCAACGATCAGCAAGCCGATGGCGAGCACCACGATCAGGACCTCGACGCTCTGCGACTGCGCGATGGCGATCAGCGACGGCGGGAACTGCGCGGCGATCGACGTGAAGATGAGCAGCGACATTCCGTTGCCGATGCCGCGCTCGGTCACGAGCTCACCCATCCACATGATGAGTCCGGTGCCGGCGGTCATGGTCAGCACCATGAGCAGGATCGCGTACCACGAGTCATCCGTGATGAGCTGCGTGCACTGGCTCACGCTGGTGGTGCCGAAGAGTGCGCCGCTTCGCGCGACGGTGATCAGCGTCGTGGACTGGAGGACACCGAGAGCGATCGTGAGGTAACGCGTGTACTGGGTGAGCTTGCTCTGCCCGGCCTGGCCCTCTTTGTACAGGGTCTCGAAGTGAGGGATGACCACGCGCAGGAGCTGCACGATGATCGACGCGGTGATGTACGGCATGATGCCGAGCGCGAAGATCGAAAGTTTGAGGAGCGCGCCACCACTGAAGAGGTTGACGAGCGAGTAGAGCCCTGACGTGCCCTGGTTGGCCGCCAGGCAGGTCTGGACGTTCGGGAAGTCTACGAAGGGCGCAGGAATGAACGATCCCAGCCGGAAAAGGGCGATGATGCCCAAGGTGAAGGCGATCTTCTTGCGAAGGTCTGGCGTACGGAAGATCCGCGCGACGGCGCTAAACAAAGTGCGTCCTGCTTTCCTGTAAGGAGTCAGCCGGGTGACCAGGAAAACTGATCACCCGACTGCACTACTTTACGGGGTCGACCGGAACACTGTGGTCCGGTCTCCCCGGGTGCCTACTTGACAGAGCCACCAGCGGCGACGATCTTCTGCTCGGCGGAGCCGGAGACCTTGTCGACCGCAACGTTCAGCTTAACCGCAATGTCGCCATTGCCGAGAACCTTGACCTTCTCGTTCTTGCGAACGGCGCCCTTGGCCACGAGGTCGATGATGGTGACATCGCCGCCCGACGGGTAGAGCTCGGCGAGCTTCTCGAGGTTCACAACCTGGTACTCGACGCGGAACGGGTTCTTGAAGCCGCGAAGCTTCGGAGCCCGCATGTGGAACGGCAGCTGGCCACCCTGGAAGCCGGGGCGAACCTGGTAGCGAGCCTTCGTACCCTTGGTACCGCGGCCTGCGGTCTTACCCTTCGAACCCTCACCGCGTCCGACGCGGGTCTTGTCCTTCTTGGAACCGGCAGCGGGACGCAGGTGGTGGACCTTGAGCACGTGCTCGCGGTTCTCCGTCTGCGCAGCCTTGGCGGCAGGCTTCTCGGCCTTCGCGGCGGCGGTGTCGTCGGAGGCTGCAGCAGCCTTCGACGACGAAGCCTTCGCGGGCGCCTTCTTCTCGGCGGCCGGCTTCTCAGCCTTGGTCGAGGCAGCCTTGGCAGGCGCCTTCGAGGCTGCAGCCTTGGGGGCGGCGGCCTTCTTCTCAGCGGCGGGCTTGTCAGCAGCCTTGGCGGCCTTGGGGGCCGTGGTTGCTTCCTTCTCGTCAGCCATTAGTCAATCTCCTCGACCTTCACCAGGTGAGCGACGGTGTTGACGTACCCGCGGTTCTGCGGGGTGTCCTCACGAACGACGACATCACCGATGCGCTTCAGACCCAGGCTGCGAAGCGTGTCGCGCTGGTTCTGCTTTTCACTTACTTTGGACTTGATCTGGGTAACTTTCAGACGCGCGGCCATCATGCACCTGCCTTGGCGGTTGCAGCGGCCTCAGCGAGCGCTGCCTCGGTGCGAAGCAGGCGAGCCGGGGCCACCTGGTCGTAGTCGAGCCCACGACGGGCGGCGACGGCGCGCGGCTCCTCGAGCTGCTGCAGCGCAGCGACGGTCGCGTGCACGATGTTGATCGTGTTCGACGAACCGAGCGACTTGCTGAGCACATCGTGGATGCCGGCGCATTCGAGAACGGCGCGAACCGGGCCACCGGCGATAACACCGGTACCGGCAGATGCCGGGCGCAGCATGACGACGCCTGCAGCGGCCTCGCCCTGCACGGGATGCGGGATGGTGTTGCCGACGCGGGGGACGCGGAAGAAGTTCTTCTTCGCCTCCTCGACACCCTTGGAGATCGCGAGCGGGACCTCGCGGGCCTTGCCGTAGCCGACGCCGACCAGTCCGTTGCCGTCGCCGACGACGACGAGCGCGGTGAAGCTGAAGCGACGTCCGCCCTTGACGACCTTCGAGACACGGTTGATCGTCACAACGCGCTCGAGGAACTGGCTCTTCTCGGAGTCGCGGCTGCCGCGATCACGGTTGGGGTTGCGCTCACGACCACCACGACGCGCCTCGCGAGGCTCGTTCTGGGTGGAGTTCGTGGATGCGGCGGTTTCCACCGGCGCCTCTGCGGCCACGGTCTGCTCCTTGTTGTTTTCTGGCACTGTGCTCACAGGTTCAATCCACCCTCTCGAGCTCCCTCGGCGACAGCTGCGACGCGTCCTGCGTACTTGCTGCCACCACGGTCGAATACGACGGCTTCGACACCGGCGGTCTTGGCACGCTCTGCGACGAGTTCGCCGACCTTGCGGGCCTTGGCGGTCTTGTCACCGTCGAAGGTGCGCAGGTCAGCCTCGAGGGTCGAAGCCGACGCGAGGGTGTGACCCTTGCTGTCGTCGACGACCTGCACGAAGACGTGACGGGCGGAACGGGTGACCACCAGGCGCGGACGGACCGCGGTTCCCTCGATCTTCTTGCGAAGACGGGTGTGGCGGCGGTCACGCGCTGCGGACTTGCTCTTTCCTCTGGTTCCGAGAGCCATGGTTACTTACCAGCCTTTCCGGCCTTGCGGCGGACAACCTCGCCGGCGTACCGCACACCCTTGCCCTTGTAGGGCTCAGGCTTGCGAATCTTGCGGATGTTGGCGGCGACCTCGCCGACGGCCTGCTTGTCGATGCCGCTGACCGTGAGCTTGTTGTTGCCCTCGACCGTCAGGCTGATGCCCGTCGGCGGTTCGACGGTGACCGGGTGCGAGAAGCCGAGCGCGAACTCCACTGCGCTGCCCTTCTGCGCGACACGGTAGCCGGTACCGACGATCTCGAGTCCCTTGGAGTAACCCTGGGTGACGCCGATGATCTGGTTGTTGATCAGGGTGCGGGTCAGTCCGTGGAGCGAACGCGAGCTGCGCTCGTCGTCGGGACGGGTGACCAGCACCTGGCCCTCTTCCAGCTTGACTTCGATGGGGTTGGCGACGGTGAGCGAGAGCTCACCCTTCGGACCCTTGACGGTGACGGCCTGGCCGTCGATCTTCACATCGACCCCGGTAGGGATGTCGATGGGCAGTCTTCCAATACGCGACATGTCGAACTACCACACGTAGGCGAGGACTTCCCCACCCACGCCCTTCTTCTCGGCCTGGCGGTCAGTCAGAAGACCGGAGGAGGTGGACAGGATAGCGACGCCGAGCCCTCCGAGAACCTTGGGGATCTCCGTGGACTTCGCGTAGACGCGAAGACCGGGCTTCGAGACGCGCTTGATGCCGGCGATGGAACGCTCACGGTTCGGACCGAACTTGAGGCTGAGCGTCAGCGTCTGGCCGACACGCGCATCCGTTACTTCCCAGCTGGAGATGTAGCCCTCGGCCTTGAGAATGTCGGCGATGTGCGCCTTGAGCTTCGAGTGCGGCATCGACACGGTGTCGTGGTGCGCCGAGTTCGCGTTGCGCAGTCTGGTCAGCATGTCTGCGACCGGATCTGTCATTGTCATTTCGATGTTTCCTTTAGTTCACCAGGTTTCGTTCAGCCGTTACACGACTGACGACCTGTGGTGGTCGCGGTTCCTCCAGAGCGGAGGGACCATCGGGTGGAGCTAGTTCGACGTCTCGTTGGAACGGAACGGGAAGCCGAGCTGCTTGAGCAGCGCGCGGCCTTCGTCGTCGTTCTTGGCCGTGGTCACCACAGTGATGTCCATGCCGCGGACGCGGTCGATCTTGTCCTGGTCGATCTCGTGGAACATCGACTGCTCCGTGAGACCGAACGTGTAGTTGCCGGTGCCGTCGAACTGCTTGTCCGAGAGGCCACGGAAGTCGCGGATGCGGGGAAGTGCGAGCGAGAGCAGGCGGTCGAGGAACTCCCACATGCGGTCGCCACGAAGCGTGACGTGTGCGCCGATGGGCTGGCCCTCACGCAGCTTGAACTGCGCGATGGACTTGCGTGCCTTGGTGACCTGCGGCTTCTGACCGGTGATCTTGGTCAGGTCGGCAACAGCACCGTCGATGATCTTGCCATCGCGTGCCGCCTCACCGACGCCCATGTTGACGACGATCTTCACGAGACCCGGCACCTGGTGCGGGTTGGTGAAGCCGAGGTCCTTGCTCAGCGTCGCAGAGATCTCGTTCTTGTACTTCTCTTTGAGACGCGGCTGGATTTTGCCAGCCACCGCTGTGGTGTCGCTCATTACAGGTCCTTACCTGACTTCTTGGAGTAACGAACACGGACCGTCTTGGAGACGCCGTCTTTCGTCACGGTTTCGCTGCGGAAGCCGACACGGGTCGCCTTCTTGGTCTCGGGGTCGACGAGAGCCACGTTGGAGACGTGGATCGGAGCCTCGTGCGTCTCGATGCCGCCGGTCTTCGTGCCACGCTGCGTCTGTCCGACGCGAACGTGCTTGGTGACGAAGTTGACGCCCTCGACGATGACGCGGTCCTTCTCGACCTGCACCTCGATGACGCGGCCCTGCTTGCCTTTGTCGCCTCCACGAGCCTGGCTCGCGCCGGAGATGACCTCGACCAGGTCGCCCTTCTTGATGTTCTTCGCCATGACTTAGATAACCTCCGGTGCCAGCGAGATGATCTTCATGAACTTCTTGTCGCGAAGCTCGCGACCGACCGGTCCGAAGATACGGGTACCGCGGGGGTCACCGTCGTTCTTCAGGATCACTGCAGCGTTCTCATCGAACTTGATGTACGAGCCGTCGGCGCGACGGGTCTGCTTGACCACGCGCACGATGACAGCCTTGACGACGTCGCCCTTCTTGACGTTGCCGCCGGGAATCGCGTCCTTGACCGTGGCGACGATGACGTCGCCGAGGCCGGCGTAACGACGACCCGAACCACCCAGCACGCGGATGGTCAGCAGCTCCTTGGCGCCCGTGTTGTCGGCGACCTTGAGCCGGGATTCCTGCTGAATCACTTGGCCTTCTCCAAAATCTCAACCAGGCGCCAACGCTTCGAGGCGCTCAGGGGACGGGTCTCGCTGATCAGGACCAGGTCGCCGATGCCGGCGGTGTTCGCCTCATCGTGTGCCTTCACCTTCGAGGTGCGGCGGATGACCTTGCCGTACAGCGGGTGCTTCACGCGGTCTTCGACCTCGACGACGATGGTCTTGTCCATCTTGTCGCTGACGACGTAACCGCGACGGGCCTTGCGGTAACCGCGGACGAGGGCCTCGGCGGCCACCGTCTCGTCGGCCGTGGCCTTGGTGGTCTGTGCCATTAGTTGGCCTCCTCGGTTTCAGCGGCCTCGGCAGCCGCCGGAGCGGCTTCCTTCTTGGCCTTGGTCTTCTTGTCGGCCTTCGCGACAACCTCGACCGGGGCCGGGGTTGCACGGATGCCGAGCTCACGCTCACGAATGACCGTGTAGATACGAGCGATGTCGCGCTTGACGGCACGAAGGCGGCCGTGGCTCTCGAGCTGGCCGGTGGCCGACTGGAAGCGCAGGTTGAACAGCTCTTCCTTGGCCTTCTTCAGCTCGTCGACGAGTCGCTCGTCTTCAAAGGTGTCGAGCTCGGTGGATGCGAGCTCCTTGGATCCGATCGCCATTATGCGTCGCCCTCCTCGCGCTTGATGATGCGTGCCTTGAGGGGCAGCTTGTGGATTGCACGGGTGAGCGCCTCGCGAGCGATGGTGTCGCTGACACCGCTCAGCTCGAAGAGCACGCGACCCGGCTTGACGTTCGCGACCCACCACTCCGGCGAACCCTTACCGGAACCCATGCGGGTTTCGGCCGGCTTCTTCGTGAGCGGACGGTCGGGGTAGATGTTGATCCACACCTTTCCACCACGCTTGATGTGACGCGTCATGGCGATACGAGCGGACTCGATCTGACGGTTGGTCACGTACGCGGGTGTAAGGGCCTGGATGCCGTACTCGCCGAAGGAGACCTTCGTGCCACCGGTCGCCTGGCCGCTACGGCCGGGGTGGTGCTGCTTACGGTGCTTGACTCTGCGTGGGATCAACATGGTTTATGCCTCAACTCCTGCTGCGACGGGCGCGGCCTCGGGCGCGTTGGTACGCGCACCGCGACGCGGACGGTCGCTGTTCCGCTCGGGGCGGACCGACTTGGTGTTGGCCTGCTCGCGAGCGAGTTCCTTGTTCGTGATGTCGCCCTTGTAGATCCACACCTTCACGCCGATACGGCCGAAGGTGGTCTTCGCCTCGTAGAAGCCGTAGTCGATGTTCGCGCGGAGCGTGTGCAGCGGCACACGGCCCTCACGGTAGAACTCGGAGCGGCTCATCTCGGCGCCGCCGAGGCGGCCGGAGACCTGGATGCGGACACCCTTGGCGCCGGCGCGCTGTGCACCCTGGAGGCCCTTGCGCATCGCGCGGCGGAAGGCCACACGTGCGGAGAGCTGCTCTGCGATGCCCTGCGCGACGAGCTGAGCGTCGGCCTCGGGGTTCTTCACCTCGAGGATGTTCAGCTGGATCTGCTTCTTCGTGAGCTTCTCGAGGTCGGCACGGATGCGCTCGGCCTCGGCGCCACGACGACCGATCACGATGCCCGGACGGGCGGTGTGGATGTCGACGCGGACGCGGTCACGGGTGCGCTCGATCTCGATGCGCGAGACACCCGCGCGGTCGAGCGACGTCTGCAGCAACCGGCGGATCTTGACGTCCTCGGCGACGAAGTCGCTGTAACGCTGACCCGGCTTGGTGCTGTCCGAGAACCAGCGGGACACGTGGTCCGTGGTGATTCCCAGACGGAAGCCGTATGGATTGACTTTCTGACCCATTACTTGCTCGCCTTCTTCGCTGTGCTGGCGGTCTTGGCCGGCTTGGCGGCTTCAACCTCGTCCGGCGTCGCGAGGACGACCGTGATGTGGCTGGTGCGCTTGTTGATACGGAAGGCCCGGCCCTGCGCACGCGGCTGGAAACGCTTGAGGGTGGTGCCCTCATCCACGAATGCGCGGCTCACGTACAGGTCCTGCTCATCCAGGTAGGTGTTCGAAGCATCGGCCTTGACCCGCGCGTTGGCGATCGCCGAGGCGACGAGCTTGTACACGGGCTCGCTCGCACCCTGGGGTGCGAACTTCAGGATGGCCAGGGCCTCCTGTGCCTGCTTGCCGCGGATCAGGTTGACGACGCGACGAGCTTTCTGGGGGGTCACGCGGATGTGACGCACGCGTGCGATCGACTCCACCATTTCTCTCCTCCTTACGCCCCCGCTTAGCGGCGGCGACCCTTCTTGTCGTCCTTCACGTGTCCACGGAAGGTGCGGGTGGGTGCAAACTCGCCGAGCTTGTGCCCGACCATGGTCTCGGTGACGAACACCGGGATGTGCTTGCGACCGTCGTGCACCGCGATGGTGTGACCCAGCATGGCCGGGATGATCATCGAGCGGCGCGACCAGGTCTTGATCACGTTCTTGCTGTTGGCTTCGTTCGCCGTGACAACCTTGCGGAGCAGGTGGTCGTCAACGAAGGGGCCCTTCTTGAGACTGCGTGGCATCTTCTACAACTCCTACTTACGCTTCTTGCCGGCGGTACGGCGACGAACGATGAGCTTGTCGCTTTCCTTGTTGGGATGACGCGTGCGGCCTTCTTTCTGGCCCCACGGGCTGACCGGGTGACGTCCACCGGAGGTCTTGCCCTCACCACCACCGTGAGGGTGGTCGATCGGGTTCATTGCGACACCACGCACGGTCGGGCGGACGCCCTTCCAGCGCATGCGGCCGGCCTTGCCCCAGTTGATGTTCGACTGCTCGGCGTTGCCGACCTCGCCGACGGTCGCGCGGCAGCGCGCGTCGACGTTGCGGATCTCGCCCGAGGGGAGACGCAGCTGGGCGTAGGGGCCGTCCTTGGCGACGAGTCGGACCGAAACGCCGGCGGAACGGGCCATCTTGGCGCCACCGCCCGGCTTCAGCTCGATCGCGTGGATGACAGTACCGGTCGGGATGTTGCGCAGGGGCAGGTTGTTGCCCGGCTTGATGTCCGCGCCGGCACCCGACTCGACGATGTCACCCTGCGACAGCTTGTTCGGCGCCAGGATGTAGCGCTTCGTGCCGTCGACGTAGTGCAGGAGCGCGATGCGCGCCGTGCGGTTGGGGTCGTACTCGATGTGGGCGACCTTGGCGTTGACGCCGTCTTTGTCGTTGCGACGGAAGTCGATCACACGGTACTGGCGCTTGTGGCCACCACCGATGTGACGGGTCGTGATGCGACCCTGGTTGTTGCGACCGCCGGTCTTGGAGAGCGGACGGAGCAGCGACTTCTCGGGGGTCGAGCGCGTGATCTCCGCGAAGTCCGCGACGCTCGATCCACGACGACCAGGGGTCGTGGGCTTGTACTTACGAATAGCCATGTCTGTGTTTTCCTCTAGATCCCGGCCTTAGCCAACTGCCGTGAAGATGTCGATGGAACCGGACTTCAGCGTGACGATCGCACGCTTCGTGTCCTTGCGCTTGCCGAGTCCGAACTTGGTGCGACGCGTCTTGCCCTGACGGTTCAGGGTGTTGATCGAAGCGACCTCGACCTTGAAGATCTTCTCGATGGCGAGCTTGATCTCGGTCTTGTTCGAGCGGGGGTCGACGATGAAGGTGTATTTGCCTTCGTCGATCAGGCCGTAGCTCTTCTCGGAGACGACCGGGGCGATGATGATGTCGCGCGGGTCCTTGTTGATAGCGGTCATGCGCTGACCTCCTCATTCTCGTTGGATGCGACGGCTGCGCTTTCCTGCTTCGTCGCCTGCTTCGCAGCGACGAACGATTCGAAAGCACCCTTGGTGAAGACGATGTCGTCTGAGACGAGCACGTCATAGGCGTTCAGCTGGTCGTAGGGCAGAACGTGGACGGTCGGGATGTTGCGGACGCTCTTGAGGCTGACCTCGTCGTTGCGCTCCAGGACGACCAGGACGTGCTTCGACGAAGCGATGCCCGAGAGCAGCTCGACGACGGCCTTGGTCGACGGCGCCTCGCCCAGGGCGAGCGACTCGACGACGTGCAGGCGGGCACCGCGAGCACGGTCGGAGAGCGCTCCACGGAGGGCCGCGGCGATCATCTTCTTGGGGGTGCGCTGAGCGTAGTCGCGCGGGGTCGGTCCGTGGACGATGCCACCACCGGTCATCTGGGGCGCGCGGATCGAGCCCTGACGAGCGCGACCGGTTCCCTTCTGCTTGAACGGCTTGCGGCCTGCGCCGGAAACCTCGCCACGACCCTTGGTCTTGTGCGTGCCCTGGCGCGCTGCTGCGAGCTGGGCGACGACGACCTGGTGGATCAGCGGGATGTTGGTCTGGACGTCGAACAGGTCGGCGGGCAGCTCGACGGAGCCTGCCTTCTTACCCTTCACGTCGACGACGTCAATCGAGGTAGCCATAGGACTAGGCCCCCTTCACTGCGTTGCGAACGAATACGATGCGGCCGCGTGCGCCGGGAACGGCGCCCTTGACCAGCAGCAGGCCCTTCTCGGCGTCGACGGCCTGGACCTTGAGGTTCAGGACGGTAACGCGCTCGCCACCCATGCGACCAGCCATGCGCATGCCCTTGAAGACACGGCTCGGGGTCGAGGAGGCGCCGATGGAACCCGGCTTGCGGTGGTTGCGGTGCGAACCGTGCGAAGAGGAGACACCCTTGAAGTTGTGACGCTTCATGACACCGGCGAAGCCCTTGCCCTTCGAGGTACCGACGACATCGACCAGCTGGCCGGCTTCGAAGGTTCCGTCGACGGTGAGCTCCTGGCCGGCGCTGAAGTCAGCGGCATCGGCGGTGCGGACCTCGGTGAGGTGACGACGCGGCGTAACGCCTGCCTTGTCGAAGTGGCCGGTGGCCGGCTTGTTCACCTTGCGGGGGTCGATCTGGCCGTACGCGATCTGCACGGCGTTGTAGCCGTCGACCTCGGGCGTACGGATCTGCGTCACGACGTTGGGCGTGATCTCGATGACGGTGACGGGGATGAGCTTCTTGTTCTCGTCCCACACCTGGGTCATGCCGAGCTTCTTGCCCAGCAGTCCCTTCACGGTCTTGGTCTCAGTGTTAGACATGGATTTCTTCGTCCCTATCCAGCTCAGAGCTTGATCTCGATGTTGACGTCTGCCGGCAGGTCGAGACGCATGAGCGAGTCGACGGCCTTGGGCGTCGGGTCGATGATGTCGATCAGACGCTTGTGGGTGCGCATTTCGAAGTGCTCCCGGCTGTCCTTGTACTTGTGGGGCGAACGGATGACGCACACCACGTTCTTCTCGGTCGGAAGCGGCACCGGGCCGACGACGGTCGCGCCCGCACGGGTCACGGTGTCGACGATCTTGCGCGCCGACGTGTCGATGACCTCGTGGTCATACGACTTAAGTCGAATGCGGATCTTCTGTCCCGCCATGTCTGACTCACTCTCTTTCAAGGCGTCTTACGACCTTCTGGTCGCATTGGACGCGGTTGCGTACGAAAACGCTGGGCACTACTGCTGCGGCACCACTGTTCTTCTGTCAATTCCCCCGGCGCGACGGTGACCTTGCGGTTTCGCGTCTCTCCGGGAGCCCGACCCCTGCGCTCGGGCGTGTAGCCGAACCGAAGACATGGAGGACCCATGAATTCGTTGGAGGTCGATTAAGCTTTGTCCTGCTGCCCGCGGCCTAACCTTCTCCCGCCGATCGAATGAACGACCTTGCGAGGGGTTATGCACTGCCTGGCAGTGATCCGTTCGGAGCGCACGTTGGCACACTCGTCGCGAAATGTTGAACTAGACGAGTTTGCCACAGTATCGCCCTGCTTGCAACCCGGGCGTGTCGCGCCCGGCGTGTCGCCTTCGACGACCATCCCCGCCACTTCGGTGCGTGCCCGCCACCTCGAGCTGGCGGGCACGCACCGAGCTGGCGGGCGTACCGAGCGGCGGGATCACGGCGAACGTGTCGGCAGGCCTGCGTCCGCGAGGCGTCGCCGGAGGAGAGCAGAGTTCGTCGCCTCGCCCCAGCCCCATCGGACGACGCGGTAGCCCAGCGCCCGGATGCGGCCCTCGCGATACTTCTCGTCCACGACGACGCGCTCAGGGCTGCGACCGCGACGGAGTGACGCGTCGAGATACTTCGACTCACCGTCCGCCTCGCCGACGATTCCCAGGTCGGGCCATGCGAAGTCGACACCGCCGACGAACCCGTCCGCGTCGGAGAGCGCCCACTGCAACGTCGGCCGCACGAAACCTGCCTGGTCGATCGCAACCCGGCTGGCCGATTCGAGTGGGCTCTCAGCCCCGCCATCGGCGAAGTCGAGAACTCGCTTCGCCCGCAGGTGCCCTCGAAATGGCAGGAGCTCCTCCCAGACCGCGAAGAGCTCCTCCGTGGTCGTGAGAGCCGCGGTCGATCCACATCGGCCGACTTGCAGTGCCGCGTCGGCCGCCACGATCGCCCCGAGTGCGTTCGGCGATGAGGCGAGGTCCACCACCGTTCTGGCGACGCTCGTGGCGAGCAGGGCACCCGCGCGAACGACATGGTCGCGCCAGGGGCGCTCGTGCTCGACCACCCCGTTGCGCGTTCGGCCCGAGCGCCCCTCTGCAGCGAGCACATGTACAAGGGACGAGTCGTCGCGGACGAGAGGCAGACCGTGGATCACTGCAGCCGACGAATGCGAGAAGACCGGGGCGCGGACGCGTGTCCTGGCGACGGCGTGCAGCGTTCGCAGGTGCTGCTCCCGTGCACTGAGGGCCATCCATATCTCTTCTGTGACGTAGGCGCCGCGACGGACCCTGTGTGACGTCCCGGCACGAACAGCGCGGGCGCGAAGTCGTGCCGCGTCGCTCCGATCGGTGCCAGATCGGCCATGAGGATGAGGTCGGAGTACGGCTCGCTTTCGGCGGATTCTGAGGCGTTCATCCATCGATAGTGCCCACGCGCGATTCACGCCGCTGCCCTCCACGAGCGATCTGTGGATCCCTCGCCGGTGTTGGCGGAAATGCGCCCGCCACCTCGGTACAAGCCCGCCAGTTCGAAGTGGCGGGCTTGTACCGAAGTGGCGGGGACGCCGATTGCGGCAGCCGGGCACGCGAACGGGGCCGGGCAGAGCGCCCGGCCCCGTCAGCTCCAGCGGCCCCTCGCGCGGCCGCGAGCATTTTGATTGGTTGCCGACGGGCTCACCGCGCTACCGCGGGTGCCATCGGCGAACGGCCTTCGAACGTGTTGCCCGAGAGACCTAAATTCGTTCGCCTGACGCGGGGCTGAGGGATGTACCGCTCATGCCCTCCGCGTGTTCGCTGGTGAAGTCCTTGGCCTGGTTTGCGAGGTGATCGATACCCATACGCACTCCTCTCGTCGGCGACACCGTTCAGTTGAGACGGTTCCCTACATTGTCCGACCATCGAGGCGCAGGGTAAAGGACTACGAGAAAGTCACAGGTTCGGACATTGCATCCGGAACGGACACAAAGGATATGGACATGAAGAAGAGGGGCCGAGCCTTTCGGCTCGACCCCTCCTGATCAGTAAGCGGACTTACTTGACGATCTTCGTCACCGTACCGGCGCCGACCGTGCGGCCACCCTCGCGGATCGCGAAGCCGAGGCCCTCTTCGAGAGCGATCGGCTGGATGAGCGCAACAGTCATGTCCGTGGTGTCGCCGGGCATGACCATCTCGGTGCCCTCAGGCAGCGTGATGACGCCGGTGACGTCCGTGGTACGGAAGTAGAACTGCGGGCGGTAGTTCGCGTAGAACGGGTTGTGACGGCCACCCTCATCCTTGGAGAGGATGTAGGCGGTGCCCTCGAAGTCGGTGTGCGGCGTAACCGAACCCGGCTTGACGACGACCTGGCCGCGCTCGACGTCTTCGCGCTTGGTGCCACGAAGGAGCAGGCCACAGTTTTCGCCGGCCCATGCCTCGTCGAGCTGCTTGTGGAACATCTCGATACCCGTGACCGTGGTCTTCTGCGTCGGGCGGATGCCGACGATCTCGACCTCGGAGTTGATGGCGAGGGTTCCACGCTCGGCGCGGCCCGTGACGACGGTTCCACGACCGGTGATCGTGAAGACGTCCTCGATCGGCATCAGGAACGGCTTGTCCTTGTCGCGGATCGGGTCGGGGATGGAGTTGTCGACGGCCTCCATGAGGTCGAGGATGCTCTGGGTCCACTTCTCGTCGCCCTCGAGAGCCTTGAGGCCCGAGACGCGCACGACGGGGGCGTTGTCGCCATCGAAGTTCTGGCTCGCGAGCAGCTCGCGGACCTCGAGCTCGACGAGCTCCAGGATCTCCTCGTCGTCGACCATGTCGGCCTTGTTCAGCGCGACGAGCAGGTAGGGAACGCCGACCTGCTTGGCGAGCAGAACGTGCTCACGGGTCTGAGCCATCGGGCCGTCGGTAGCGGCGACCACGAGGATCGCGCCGTCCATCTGTGCGGCACCGGTGATCATGTTCTTGATGTAGTCGGCGTGCCCAGGGGCGTCAACGTGCGCGTAGTGGCGCTTCGGGGTCTCGTACTCGACGTGCGAGATGTTGATCGTGATACCGCGCTGGCGCTCTTCGGGAGCGGAGTCGATAGACGCGAAGTCGCGCTGCACGTTGGTCGCCGACGGGTACTTGTCAGCAAGCACCTTCGAGATCGCCGCGGTGAGCGTGGTCTTGCCGTGGTCGACGTGACCGATCGTTCCGATGTTGACGTGCGGCTTGGTCCGCTCGAACTTGGCCTTAGCCACTGGGTCCTCCTCAGGACTCTCATGTAGAAACCCCGGTCGACGGTTTTCGACCGGCAGCGCTACGGGATTGTTTACCTATGTTACTTGGTTGGTTTGAGATTTCGGTACGCGGGACGAACCCGCGCACCGGACCTCAGGTCGGCGTGTTACTCGCCTTTGTTCTTCTGGACGATCTCGTCGGCGACAGCCTTCGGGACCTCTGCGTAGCTCTCGAACGTCATCGAGTACACCGCACGACCGGAGGTCTTCGACCTCAGGTCACCGATGTAGCCGAACATCTCCGACAGCGGGACGTGAGCACGGATCACCTTGACACCGCTCGCATCCTCCATGGACTGGATCTGACCGCGACGCGAGTTCAGGTCGCCGATGACATCACCCATGTATTCCTCAGGGGTGCGGACCTCGACGGACATGAGCGGCTCGAGCAGAACCGGGTTCGCCTTGCGAGCGGCTTCTTTGAAGCCCATCGATCCAGCGATCTTGAACGCCATCTCCGAAGAGTCGACGTCGTGCGCGGCGCCGTCGAGCAGTGAAGCCCGAACGCCGACCATCGGGTAACCGGCGAGCACGCCGACCTGCAGTGCGTCCTGGATTCCGGCGTCGACCGAAGGGATGTACTCCCTGGGGATCCGACCACCGGTGACCTTGTTGACGAACTCGTAGCTTGTCTCCGGGGTGATCTCGAGCGGCTCGATGGCGATCTGGATCTTCGCGAACTGGCCGGAACCACCGGTCTGCTTCTTGTGCGTGTAGTCGTGCTTCTCGACTGCTCGCTTGATCGTCTCGCGGTAAGCAACCTGCGGCTTACCGACGTTGGCCTCGACGTTGAACTCGCGCTTCATGCGGTCGACGAGGATGTCGAGGTGAAGCTCGCCCATTCCCTTGATGACCGTCTGGCCGGTCTCCTGGTTCTGCTCGGTGCGGAACGTCGGGTCCTCTTCGGCAAGCTTCTGGATCGCGACGCCCAGCTTCTCCTGGTCGGCCTTCGTCTTCGGCTCGATCGCGACCTCGATGACGGGCTCGGGGAAGGTCATCGACTCGAGGACGACCTGGTTGTTCGGGTCGCACAGCGTGTCTCCCGTGGTCGTGTCCTTGAGGCCGATCACAGCATAGATGTGGCCTGCGGTCACAGACTCGACCGGGTTCTCCTTATTGGCGTGCATCTGGAAGATCTTGCCGATGCGTTCCTTCTTACCCTTGGTCGAGTTGATGACCTGGGCACCGGAGTCGAGGTGACCCGAGTAGACGCGAACATAGGTGAGGCGACCGAAGAACGGGTGCACTGCGACCTTGAACGCGAGAGCCGCGAAAGGCTCCGAGGCGTCGGCGTGACGCAGGATGATCTTCTCTTCGTCGCGAACGTCGTGCGCCTCGATCGCGGGAACGTCGAGTGGCGACGGCAGGTAGTCGATCACAGCGTCGAGCATCGGCTGGACGCCACGGTTCTTGAACGCAGAACCGCAGAGCACCGGGTAGAGCTCGCTGTTGACCGTCAACTTGCGGATGGCGCCCTTGATCTCGGCGACTGTGAGCTCCTCGCCCGAGAAGTACTTCTCGAGCAGCGCATCGTCGGACTCGGCAACGGTCTCGAGCAGCTTGTGGCGGTACTCCTCAGCCTTTTCGAGCATGTCGGCCGGGATCTCTTCGATCGCGTACTTGGCGCCCATCTCGACATCACCCTTCGAGTCGCCGCGCCACGTGAGCGCACGCATCTCGACGAGGTCGATGACGCCCTCGAACGACGACTCCGCGCCGATCGGGAGCTGGATGACCAGCGGCTTCGCGCCGAGGCGGTTGACGATCGTGTCGACGGTGAAGTAGAAGTCGGCGCCCAGCTTGTCCATCTTGTTGACGAAGCAGATGCGGGGAACGTCGTACTTGTCGGCCTGGCGCCAGACGGTCTCGGACTGGGGCTCGACGCCCTCCTTGCCGTCAAAGACGGCGACGGCACCGTCGAGGACACGGAGCGAACGCTCAACCTCGACCGTGAAGTCGACGTGTCCGGGGGTGTCGATGATGTTGATCTGGTTCTTGTTCCAGAAGCAGGTCGTCGCAGCAGACGTGATCGTGATGCCGCGTTCCTGCTCCTGCGCCATCCAGTCCATCGTCGCAGCGCCGTCGTGGACCTCACCGATCTTGTGGGTGATACCCGTGTAGAACAGGATGCGCTCTGTCGTGGTGGTCTTGCCGGCATCGATGTGCGCCATGATGCCGATGTTGCGGACCTTGTTCAGGTCGGTGAGCACGTCCTGTGCCACAGGTTTCCTCCGAAATATAGATGTTGGTACATGGCCGACCTGATGGTGCGGAGCGACTGCTCCGCACCATCCGATCGGTACGGGCTGTTACCAGCGGTAGTGCGCGAACGCCTTGTTCGACTCGGCCATCTTGTGCGTGTCTTC
Source organism: Leifsonia sp. McL0618 (assembly GCF_049994905.1). Classification (GTDB taxonomy): domain Bacteria; phylum Actinomycetota; class Actinomycetes; order Actinomycetales; family Microbacteriaceae; genus Diaminobutyricibacter. The sequence continues at coordinate 3,440,594 of NZ_CP188258.1, forward strand.
ACGACGCTTGACGGCCGCACCGAGACCGTTGGACGCATCCAGGATCTCGTTGGTGAGGCGCTCGGTCATCGTCTTCTCGCGACGGCCCTTGGCGTAGCTGGTCAGCCAGCGGAGTGCGAGGGTGTTGGCGCGGTGAGGCTTGACCTCGACCGGCACCTGGTAGGTCGAGCCGCCGACGCGGCGGCTGCGGACCTCGAGGGTGGGGCGCACGTTGTCGAGCGCCTTCTTGAGCGTGGCGACGGCATCCTGACCGTTCTTGGCGGCAACGCCTTCGAGCGCGTCGTAGACGATGCGCTCAGCGAGGCCCTTCTTGCCGTCGAGCAGGATCTTGTTGACGAGCTGGCTGACGATCGGTGCACCGTAGACGGGGTCGGCGACAACGGGACGCTTCGGGGCTGGACCCTTGCGAGGCATTACTTCTTCTCCATCTTCGCGCCGTAACGGCTGCGAGCCTGCTTGCGGTTCTTGACGGCCTGGGTGTCGAGCGCGCCACGGACGATCTTGTAACGAACACCCGGGAGGTCCTTAACACGACCGCCGCGGACGAGCACCATCGAGTGCTCCTGCAGGTTGTGGCCCTCGCCCGGGATGTAGGCGGTGACCTCGGTGCCGTTGGACAGCTTCACACGGGCCACCTTGCGCAGAGCCGAGTTCGGCTTCTTGGGGGTCGTCGTGTAGACGCGCGTGCACACGCCGCGCTGCTGGGGGTTGGACTTCAGGGCGGGAGCCTTGGTCTTCGTGACCTTGGGGCTGCGGCCCTTCCGAACCAACTGCTGAATGGTTGGCACTACGTTCTCCTTGTATATGAACTGCACGGTGACAGCTGTTGCTTTACTGCTTCGAACGACTTCACGCCGACGTTCTGGCGTGTCGGGGTTCTGTGGTCACCAACCGGCGGCGCAGAATGAATTCTGGTTCGGGGTTGATATGCCGTGGGGGCCTGATGTGGCCCAACATGGATGAGCACGAGCCAACCGCTCGGGGTTCCCGCTCTCCGGCTTCAGGACCAGAAGTTTTCGGGCACCACGCGAGCGCGTGACAAAGCACACACCCGAAAAATACTAGCTTGCGCGCGGGTCCCGGTCAAATGACGGGCACCTCTGAGCACAACGCACAGGTGTCTCCCGGCATTCCCCGGGTCGCCTACTCTTTGTCGTCGTGCTCCCAGGGCCAGCGCGGCCTTCCACGTTGCTGGAAGCGGCCGACGAGCACCAACTGGTAGACGAACGCGACTACGGCGCCCGCTATTCCGGTGGCCACCGAGAACCACGACGCGAACATGTGGAAGGAGAAGGTGAGGAAGCCGAGGGGTTCGCTTCCGCCGACCGCGTAGGCGATGCCGCCGCTGAGCACGAAGACCACGTAGGCGATCACGCCGACGAGGAGTGCTGTCAGCGGGGCGATGCGCTGTTCGTCAGACGGCACGCTGCGGCCGCGGACGACCAGGCTGATGAGCACGGCGATCGTCGCGCATCCGACCATCACCGGCCCGACAAGGGGCCCGGCGTCGGGAACGTCGATGACCTCGATGTTCCAATACAGGCTGATCAGGCCGAACGCCGCAACCAGGATGGCGAGGTAGAGGAAGGCAGCGAAGAAGGCGACGACAGTCGCGTAGTTCCGGTCCTCACGCATGGTGCGCCGACATCAGGTGCCTAGGCTCCCGGTGCGTACCCGTTCTGTGTGGCGCGGGGTCCGGCGGCGATGGCGCGGTCGTACTCGGCCTGGGCTTCGATGTTCTTCGCCTTGAGCTTGCGGCCGCGGACAGCCAGCCACAGTCCGGTCCAGATCGATACCTCGCGGGCCACGATGCCGGCCCAGATCGCGGGAGCCGTGAGCCAGAGCACATTCAGCCCGCGGCCGACCACCTCCGGCGTCAGTTTCCACGCCTGAATCTGCAGGAGAACGCCGCCGGCGTAAGAGAAGTAGGTCACTGCGGCCACCACGAAACCGCCGATGATGTAGGCCCACCAACCGGCGCGGTTGAGAATCTGGATCAGCACCACCATCGCGACGAAGAAGAAGATGACGGGAATCCAGAATACCCAGGTACCGATGAACGACTTCACGAAAACGTCGAGGTACCGTGCCGCCGGAAATCCGATCGCCGCGATGACGAGGTTGACCGCGGCATAGACGACCGCGAACACGACGGTGCCCAGGAGGGCGATCAGGATGCCGAAGCCCCTGTTGCTCTTCTTCTTGGGGGGCACGGGCGCAGTGACGTAGATCGGGGTGGCCACAGCGCCGTATCCGGCCGGGGCGGTTTCTCCCGCCACAGCGGCTCCGGCGACGGCTGCTCCGGCGACGGCCGGGGGCTCGGTGGTCCTCGTCGACTCCGCGGCCGGTCGCGTCGTGTACACCCCGGTGACGGCGGCTTCGTCGTACGCGGCGACCTTCTCGTCGGCGACATCGGCCTCGGTGTTGGAGCGGGCGACGGCGGCTGCGACCTCTTCGTCGCTTGCGGCCACAGGCTCGGGGGCTGTGACCGGTGCGGGTGCAGCGGCAGATTCCGCGGTGGATGGTGCGGATGCGGCGGATGGTTCGGATGCGATGCCAGCGGACGCGGGCGCGACCGGCTCCCCTGCTCCCGCGCCGTCAGCGGTATTCGCCTCCTCGGCGGAACCCGCCGTCTCCGGAGCGTTCACGTGGCCGCGGGCCGAGACAGGTTGCGATGGCGGGTTCGCGATGTCGGCGTCGGTCCCGTTCGTCCCGGTGTCCGTCTCGCCGGTCGGTTCAGCAGGGTTCGGTGACTCAGGCGTCGTATTGCTCATGGTGTCACTCCTCGATCAGCCCACCCGGGCATCCGTCACTCTGGTGCAACCATAGCAACGGGGTACCCGGATGGGCCGGAGGCGACAGGCGCTCTCGAGAAGTGTGTTTACGGCTTGGGGGTCGCGGTCGGAGCGGGTGTCGACGTCGGTGTGGGCGTCGCGCCAGCCGCGCCCGGTGAGACCGTGCCGGCCTTCGGGGACGCGAGAACGTAGACGTAGCCGCCGATCGTATAGGTCGGAAGGGACGCAGTTCCGGACGCTGTCGCGGCGCCTCCCCCACCTCCGCTGAAGCTGGTCACCATGAACAGTCGCGGACCGTTCTGGAGCTTGTCGAGGAACGCGAGCGCCGCCGCGTCCGGAGCCTGGATGCCGATCTTCACCGGGATGGCGACGAAGTTCTGGGCGGTGATGAGCGGGTTCGACTTCAGCGTCGGTGCCTGAGGTGCCGTCGGCGCAGCCGGCGCGGCGGAGGGCGCAGGCGTGGCCGACGGCGACGGCGATGAACCTGCTTTCCCTGTCGCCGCAGGCGCCGGGGCGGGTGCGGCCGGTGGCAGGTACGCAACGGCGTCGCTCGGGGTGAACGCGGTCACGGTGGCGCCGGTCGACGAGGCGAGAAGGTAGACCGTGCTCAAGAGCTTGTCGAGCGCAGGCGACGACGGGATCGAAGTCTGCAAAGTGGCCAGTTGAGCCTTGAGCTCGTTCAGCTTGCCGTAATCGGCGCGCATCTTCGTGATCGCGTCTTGGGTGGACGCGTTCTGCGCAGCGATCGTCGACCGTTGCAGATCGGCCGCCTGCGCCGCGGCGAGCTGCGGCTGCACACCCAGAACATACCCGAGTCCGCCGACGATCGCGATCGCGAGCACGGCACCGATCATCAGAAGTCGGTTCTTGTCCACGTTATTTGCCCTTCTGTGTGTCGAAGCGACCGTCGAACGCGCTCTCGTTGAGATGGATCGTGGCTGTTGCGTTGTACTCGCCGGCCGACGCGAGTGTGATCCCACCGGGCGCAGTGTCGGCAACCCCGGGTAGCGTCGCGAGGGCGCTCAGCCACAGCGGCAGATCGGGAAGGGACTTGCTCGTGACAGTCAGCGTCACGGTCGCGACTCGTGACGCCTGAAGTGGGACAGCCGACTGCGGGTAAGCCGTCAACGGCGAAGCCGAGTCCACGGTGACGGCGGTCAGCGTCACATTGGCGGGGATGGTGCCCTTTGCCTTATTGAGGAAGGTGTTCCAGTCGATCTCGGTGGATGCGCCGATCTGCTGGCCGGCTTGCGTCAGCTGGATCTGGCTCTGGACTTCGTTCACCACGCTGTACTTCTGCTCCTGGAGCAGAAGGGACTGGGTCTTCGCCTGTTCGGCCGTCAAGGCTTCCTGCGACTTCAACGCGAAGAACGCGCTGCCGGCGATCGCAGCAACGACGATGACGATCACGATGACGAGCCAGACGACCAGTTGCCGAGCTAAAGCGTCTCGTTTGCGGCTAGCTCGCACCTCCGGCGGGAGGAGATCCACCCGGGGCTCAGCACCGATCAGTACGACGGCGTGAGCGGCAGTGATCGATGGAGCCTCGTCAACACCGCCATCCTCAGCCCTGCTGCCCTTTCGAAGCGACAGTCCCCGGCGCTTCGAAGCGTTGTTCTCGTCGCTGGTTCCCGCTCTGCGTCCTGTTGTCGTGCTCATGCTGCTGCGCTCCCGATCGCAAGCCCAAGGGCTACTGTTATCGACGACTGCCGCTCCCGCAGGTCATCCGCGTTCAGTCCGCGTGACAGTGCGACCGCTGCGAACGGGTTGCCGTGCGACACGGGGATCCGGCTGTATTCGCTCAGGATGTCGACGAAGCCGGGAAGCTGGGCGCCGCCACCGGTCACGATGATCTGCGTCACCGGATCGCTCGGCCTGGTGTTGGAGAAATAGGTGATCGTGTTGCGAAGACTGCCGAGAAGTTCGCTGATCACTTCATAAATCGTCGACACGATCTTCTGCTCTTCCGCGTTGGAGACTGTGCTGGCGAGCCCGTACGCGCGCTTGTACCGCTCGGCCTCCTCGATGGGTACCTCGAGGCGCGCCGCGAGCGCAGTGGTGATTTCGGCACCGCCGGTCGGGATGATGCGCACGAACTGGGGGAACCCGTTGGATGCGACGACCACGCTTGTCGTGTTGGCACCGATGTCGACGACGGCGACCGTCCCCGGAACCTTCGGACGGCTGAGCAGAACGCGGTCGAGTGCGAAGGGGATGAGGTCGACATCCACCGGGGTCAGGCCGGCGAGCCGGGTGGCCCGCACATTGCCGAGGACTGCCTCCTTGACCGCTGCGATGAGAAGGCCATTCGTCATCGCACCATGCTCGGTCACCGTCTCCGAGATCGGGTAGAAGTCGAGAAGTGCGTCCTGAACGGGGACCGGGAGCATGTCCTGCACCACGAACGGAAGGGACTCACGGATGCGGTCGCGAGGCCCTGAGGGAACGCTGAGATCGCGTGCAAGGACCCTCTGGTTGCCCATCCCGAGCACGACGCGCTTGCTCTTGAATCCGCCGGCCGACCAGAGCTGCTTGAGGAGTGTACCTACCGTGTTCGGTTCCAGGACTTCACCACGGCTGACCGCTCCTTCAGGAACATCGAGTTCGTGGTAGCGCAGCAGGGTGGGCCTCGCCTTGTCGGCGTCGGCCACCTCGACGGCGCGCACCTTCGTGCTGCCGATGTCGACTCCTACGATCGTCTTGGCCATGGTCTTTCTCCTTTCGCGACTGTCGCGGTCATGCGACGCCGATCAGACTGAGGTAGGCCGACCAGACGGCGTTACCGAAAAAGATCCCGAGCCAGGCGCCGGCGAGCATCCACGGCCCGAACGGGATGCCGCTCTTGCGACCCGCGCGACGCGTCGCAAGAAGGACGAGTCCGTAGACTCCACCGAGCAGGAAGGCGGAGAAGGCGCCGACGACCAGCGCACCCCAACCCAGCCAGCCGAGGTAGAGCCCGAGAAGGCCCGCGAGTTTGACGTCGCCGAGGCCCATTCCGCCCGGCCGCAGAAACGCAAGCGAGAAGTAGAAGCCAAGCATCGTTGCTCCGCCGATCCCTGCGGTGGCGAGCTGCTGCCAGTGGCCCCCAAGCAGGGCCGCGCCGCCCAGCAGCGCCGCAGCGACGAGGTAGCTCGGGAGCACGATCTTGTCCGGGAGCCGGTGCGTGTCGATGTCGATGAGACCGAGCGCCACGCTCACTGCGGCGAGATAGAGGAAAGCGCAGAGAGCCAGGGCGGCCGACACGATCGCGAGGGCCTGATAGCCGGCCAGCGCGTCGACGAAAGGCACGAGAAACACGGCAGCCACGACGGCGAACAGCAGCGCGGTACCGAATTCCACCAGGGGATATCGCACCGAGATCCGGGCTCCGCAGTCACGGCACCGCCCGCGAAGCACGAGCCACGACAAGACCGGGATGTTGTCGTACGGGCGGATGCGGGAGTTGCAAGACGGGCACGCACTCGGCGGGTTCACGATCGACCGGCCGGCAGGGATGCGGTAGACGACGACGTTGAGGAAGGAGCCGACAAGCGACCCGAACACTGCTGCGAAAGCGACCACGTCGATCACCTACCCCGTGATGTTCCGGCTGGAGAACACCGCACCCAGGTAGCCTGGGGTGAAGGAGGTCGAGATGTGGGTGGCGTCCGCGAGATTCCACCCCGGCAGGCCGATCGGAACGAAGTTCAGGACGTACGAGTTGTCGAACTTGACGTCGAGCGTGTAAATCTGGCCCCACATCTGGCTACCCGTGCTGCTCAAGCCGCAGGGCGTGTAAAGGAACATGTCGACGGAGGCGTCTGTCGTCACCTGGTTATCGATCTCCGACGGACTTGCGTTGGTTGGGCAGTCGGGTGTTTTGTTCGTGAGATTCGCGTCTGGTGTGATCATCCAGAGTCGCTGTGAGGAAGCGACCGAGGGCGTGCTTGACGTAATCGTCTGGTTCTTCAGCTGATAGCTTGTCGCGAACAGAACCACATCGGACTTCAACGTGAGGTTGAGCCCACTGAGATCCACGTGCTGGCTGTTGCAGCCACTACCCGCTAGCGCGTTGATGATCGTCGGACCGGTGGCAGCGTTGATCTTGGCTGCGACGTCGGTCTTGCAATTGGCTGCGTTGACCACGGCGTACGGAGTTGAGGTCGCGTCCACCCAGTCCGGCGGGTTGTAGCCGAAGTCGACCCACGGCGGGACTACCGGCATGGTCGGGGTGGGGATTCCGGTCTTGTTCTGGGTGACCGTTCCAGCGATGGTGCCGGTCTTGGTGACCGTCCCCGCTGTCACGAAGGACCCACCGACGGAGCCACTGACGCTACTCGAGCCCGTCAAGGGTCCGGACGTGACACTGCCGCCGACTGTGCCGCCGATCGAGACGGGGCCTTCGGCTGTGATGCTGCCGTTGACCTTCGAACCGCCCGCAAGGGTCACCGACTTGCCGCTCGAAAGACCGAGAGCGACGACGTTTCCGAGGATCGTGCTGTTGTTGCCGATGCTGACAGCCGTGGATGCGTAGACGTCACCGTTGATCGTGCACGCGCTCGTCGTGGAGTAAGACCCCCCACCGAGAATCACCGATCCCTGGACGGAGCCGCCCGCCTGACAGGAGAGGCTCCCGTTGACGAACATCATGCCTGGCTTCGAGGTGCCCTGCTGGGTGATGGTGAGGTTCGTGATCGTCGTATCGGTGACCTGCCATCCGAAGACACCTGCTCCGGTTCCCTGTACGGGCTGCGGGAGAATGGCGGGAGTGTAGTTGAAGATCGTCTCCACAGTCTTCTTCGTCGGTGCGAACCCCGTTCCCGATCCGACTGAAACGATCCTGACTTTCTTGAGGTCGGGATTTGTGGTGGGGCAGCCAGGGTGCCATGCCGTCCCGGTGATGTCCGGAAGCTGGTAGGAGACGTTCACGGTGTAGACAGGTGCGCTCGAGCTCGTATACGGCGCATTGCAGACGCTCTTGCTGAGGTCGGCCTGCGCCGCCGCGATGCCGGCTTCGGCAGCGGCCTGAGCTTGGACGCCCCCTCTGGTGGTGTCGCTGAAGTGCAGACCTGCGACTAACACGGTCCCGGTTGTCGCGACGAAGATCATCATGACCGCCGAGATACCGATTACGGCGATGAGCGCCGCTCCGTTTTCGCGTTCACGCGAACCGTGCAAGGCGTTATGGCGTGATCCTAGGATTCTTGTCAGAAGCATGGCGCACTCTCCGTTGTCGGGTTTGGGATGGTGGCTGTGGTCTCAATATGAACGGGCTGACCCGTTCCGGTGGTCACGTCGAATTTGAGATCGACGCGCGTGCCGTTGGGTGCGGCGAAAATCAGTGCCGAAGGCGACGCATCGACCTGTACCTGAAGGCCATTGCCGATCAGTGTCCAGGACGAGTCGGGCGTTCCGATGGGCATCACGATCGGGACCGCGGGGGTGGTGATCTTGGTGTATATCGCGCCCCCGAGCGCCGTCGTGTAAAGCCAGGCTCGGCAGGAGGTCCCGCTCGAAGCCCCCTGAGTCGGGTCGACGTTCGGATCCATGCTGAATTCGCGGGCCAGCAGGAGCTGCGAACCGGACGTCGAATCGACCTGCACGCTCAACGCAGTCGCGTTGTTCACCCCCTGTTCGATGGAGCGGGAGATGAGCTGGCCGAGGTCAGCCGCCTGAGTAGCGGAACGGACAGTGTTCTGGGTGCGGGATGCGCCGACGAAAAGTCCGCCGACCATTGCGATCACGAGCAGGGTGAGCAGTGCCGCTATGAGGAGTTCGATGAGGGTCAGGCCCGCGTCTGCGCGGGCCTCATCCAACGGGGCCGAGGTGCTCATGAGGTCAGGTACACCTTGGTGATCGCGGAGGCGAGCACTTTGGGGCTGCCGGTCAACGTCACGGAAACGCTTACCGTGATGACACCAGGCGTGCCTGCGGTGCAGGCTCCCACGGCGCGTTTCGGTTGGAAGGACACTCCGCGACGGTCGACAACAGGAGGGAGGACCTGGTTCTGATAGGCAGTCAGTGTTGCGCACGTGGGCGTCCCCACCCGTGCAGCGTCGATCTGCTGGTTCACGAGCTGGCTCGCTGTGGCGATGTTCGTGTTCTCGGTGCTCACCTTGAGGGAGCCGACGAGTCCGGGAATCAGTCCGAGGGCGACGATCCCGAGCAGGAACATCGCAACGACGACCTCGATGAGGGTAAAGCCGCCGTCATCGACGGCGGCGTTGCTGGTGCGGATGAGATTCCTCACGATTCGCCTCCCTCGGGTTCAGGCATCGGGAATGTCTGGGTTATGCGTTGGTGGGGTGGACCGGCGCGTATACGCGGCGTGCCACCCCACCAGGGATCGTTGTTACGCGCAGCCGGTAGGCTTCGTGTTGGCCTGGCTGACGCCGGTCGTGTCAGTGATGTAGAAGCTTGGCTTCGAGCTGCTCGTGCTGACACCGATCAGGCAGTACCCGGTGTAGTTAGCAGCAGTGTCATCCGCGAGCGAGAAGGTGTTGCTGCTCAGGGTCAGCCCGTACTTGGCCGCGAGAGTGGTGGGCGTTGCCCCGGCTGCCAGCGGGAGTCCGAGCAGGCCCTCGGTCTGTGCGGCCGTTGAGGCCGGGAAGTCGACCCCGTACCCGACGATCGCGGTCTTGGCGTTCGTGAGGTCGGCCTTCACGGCACTGTCCTTGGCGCCGTCCTGGATACCCAGGTAGACGGGGATCGCGATCGCGGCCAGGATGCCGATGATGATCACGACGACGAGGAGCTCGATGAGGGTGAAGCCCTGCTCGGTCTCTTCGCCCTGGAGGATTGCTTTACGGCGAGCGTTCAGCTTGCCCATGAGACGGAAGTACATTGCAGTTGTCCATTCGGTCGGGTGGTGCGGTCGGTTCGAACGGGAACGAGATTCCGTCCGGTGGGTTGATGCTATTTGCCAGCAGATTCCCGGCAGAATCCCACGAGTGGGGGGTTTTTCACTCAGGGAATACCCCAGTTAGAGGGAGTCAACTATCGACATACCCCCAGCTTTGGGGCTGGCTATTTGATGAGGGTTGCGATCTGGAAGATCGGCATGTAGAGGGCGATGATCATGCCTCCGATGACCACGCCGAGGAAGGCGATGAGGAGCGGCTCGATCAGCGAGGTCAGTGCATCCGTCATCGCCTCGACCTCCTGGTCGTAGAACGCACCGATCTTCTCGAGCATCGTCTCCAGCGAGCCGGCATCCTCGCCGACAGCGACCATCTGAGTGACCATTGGGGGAAACACGGGCTGCTCGGCCATCGGTTTGGCGATCGACTCACCGCGTCGAACCGACTCACCGACTTCCGCCAGCGCATTCTCGATCACCCAGTTGCCGGAGGTCTCCCCCACGATTCGCAGAGCCTGGAGAATCGGCACACCTGCGCCGATCATGTTCGAGAAGTTCCGTGCGAAACGCGCGATTGCAATCTTCTTCATGAGATTGCCGAAGACCGGTAAACGGAATTTCCAGGGGTCGATGAACTTCCGCACCCGCTCCGTGTTCTTGTTGGTCCGCCACCACAGCCAGAAGCCGATGATGAGAACGGCAAGAAGTGGTCCGAGCCAGACCATGGACTCCGAGATGTTCACCAGGATCTGGGTCGGTATCGGGAGCGATCCGCCGAGGCTCTGGAACATGTTCTTGAAGATCGGAACGATGAAGGTGAGCATGATGACCACCGCGACCAAGGACATGATGAGAACCACGACCGGGTAGGTCATCGCCGACTTGACCGTCGAGCGAAGTTTTACCTCTTTTTCGAAGTTCGTCGCAACCGCGTCGAGGGCGCTATCGAGGAACCCGCCCGTCTCGCCTGCCCTGATCATGCTGATCATCAGGGGCGGGAAGTCGATCGGATGCTTGGCCATCGAGACGGAGAGGGACGTGCCCTCCTCGACTTCGTCCCGCACCGACACCATGATCTCAGCGAGCTTCTTGCTCTCCGTCTGCTCCGCGAGGATGTTGAGGGTGCGCAGAAGCGACAGACCAGAGCCGATCATGGTCGACATCTGGCGGGCCATGATGGACAGGTCCTTCAGCTTGACGACCGCCTTGAAGCCGGGGATGTTCAGCTCACGCTGAAGACCCGTACCCGCATTCGCCTGATCGATCGAGACCGGGGTGAGCCCCATCGTTCGGAGCCGCGAGACGACAGCACCCTCGCTGGGGGCGTCGAGCTGGCCCTTGACGATCTTGCCGGTCGCGTTGCGCCCTGCGTACGCGTACGTGGTCGCCGTAGCCATCAGCGCACCTGACCAGAGTAGGAGTCACCGAAGTCGATGCCGCTCTCGGCGATTGCACGCGCAGACGCCTCCGTCGGCGATTCGACGCGCTGCACCAGCCGGCCGAAGCCTTCTGGATCATGCACTTTCTCTATCGCAGCCTTGTGCGTGATCTTGCCGTTGTTGACGAGGTCGGCGAGATGCTGGTCCATGGTGTGCATACCCTGCTCGCGACCGGCCTGCATCATCGAGGCAATCTGATACGTCTTGCCCTCGCGGATGAGGTTCGCGATGGCCGGTGTCATGATGAGCACTTCGGTGGCGACCGCGCGCCCCTGTCCGCTTGCCTTCTTGACCAGTGTCTGGCAGACCACGCCCTGGAGCGTGGCCGCGAGCTGTGCACGCACCTGGCCCTGCTGGTGCGGGGGAAAGACGTCGATCACACGATCGATGGTCTGGGGAGCATCCTGAGTGTGCAGGGTGGCGAAGACCAGGTGGCCGGTCTCGGCTGCCGTCAGGGCTACCGAGATGGTCTCCAGGTCACGGAGCTCACCGATCAGGATCACGTCGGGGTCCTGGCGCAGGACGTGCTTGAGCGCTGCGCCGAAGCTGTGCGTGTCGGCGCCGACTTCGCGCTGGTTCACGATCGACTGCTTGTGGGTATGCATGAACTCGATCGGGTCCTCGACCGTGACGATGTGGTCGGAGCGTGTCGAGTTGACGAGGTCGATCATGGCCGCGAGCGTCGTCGACTTTCCCGAACCGGTCGGACCAGTGACGAGCACAAGTCCGCGGGCGAGCTTCGAGAAGTTGCCGACGCTCTCGGGGACACCGAGTTCTTTGAGCTGCTTGATCTCCGTGGGGATGAGACGGAAGGCGGCGCCGACTGCCCCACGCTGCTGGTAGAAGTTGACGCGGAAACGCGCGTTCGCCGAGATGGTGAAGGCGAAGTCCAGTTCGAGTTCACGTTCAAACATCTCGCGCTGCTGCGGCGAAACGATGCTCATGAGCGCCGACAGCACACGTTCACGATCCCAGGGGGTGGCGTCGCCGACGGGCCGCAACCCACCGTCGACACGAACCATTGGTGCGGCATTCACTGTCATGTGGAGGTCGGATGCACGCTGCAGGACCACTTCGTGGAGAGCCGCGACCAGTTCGGGATCGGCGCCACGCAGGGCCTCGCGCTCCACCTCGGTGAGCGTCTCCGCCTGCGGCAGGATCGCGGTGGGTCCGGTAGCGTCCGCGCGCGCCGAGCGACGTCCCTCCGGCGCGGGCGCCGGCAGGTCGGCGAGCGAAGCGGCGGAAGGCGCTGCGAGGCCTGGGAGAGGAACCGTGGGCGCGAGGAGGTCGGCCAACGCGAAGTTCGGCGCCTCCACTGTCGGCGGTTCGGCCGGTTGAACGATCGGCACGGTGACGGCCGCGGTCGACGGCGCCGGGAACTGCGAAAGTCCCGGGGCCGCGAAAGGAGACGCGGCGGGAGCCGAATCGGTAACCGGCGCGGGGCCGGGGACCGGCGCGGGTTCCGGAGCGGGGACTGCTGAGAATGCGGACTCGACCGGCGCTGGATACGTTGCCGTGGCCGCCTGCAGCGGAACCGACGGTTCGAACGGCGCCGGTGGCGCCGAGGGCGCCGGCACCGTGGACGGTTCCGGCGGTGCCGCATACACGGGCTCAGGCGTCGTCGGCGCGACATACGCCGGCGTCGGCGCCACCGCCGCGGCGAAAGTGGTGTCGCGTTCGGGGTCGTAGGCGGTTGGCGGAGTTGCAAGGAGCGACTCGAACGACGGCCGCACCGAGGGTTCCACGATCGGCGAGGGCGTTCCCGGATGCCAGCCGTCCGCATTCGAACCAGGTGGCGTCACCGGGATCTCGTAGATCGGGTTGCTCATTCGGTCTCCCCACTCTGCTTGTGCGTCAGACATGTCAGGCCACCACTCTCAAGATCTCGTCGACGGAGGTGAGGCCGAGTTTCGCCTTCTCCCACCCGTCTTCCCGCAGGGTCAGCATCCCCTGTTCGCGTGCTGCGCGGCCGATCTCGGCACTGGATGCACGGGCGACGGCCAACCGCTCGATCTCCTCGGTCACCGCCATCACCTCATGCACCGCGATGCGTCCCCGGTAGCCCGTGTTCGAGCAGCTGGCGCACCCGACCGGTGCGAACACCTCGGGAAGGCCCCGGTCGGGGTCGAAGGCGAACCGCAGGCGCTGCAGGTCGTCGACCGAGTATTCGGCGGGCTGCTTGCACCGGTCGCACAGGCGGCGCGCGAGACGCTGGGCGACGACACAGTCGAGCGCCGACCCGACGAGGAACGGCTCGATGTCCATCTCCGTCAGGCGGGTGACTGCGCTGGGGGCGTCATTGGTGTGGAGGGTCGAGAGCACGAGGTGACCGGTCAGCGAGGCTTCGATGGCGATCTGCGCGGTCTCGTGGTCGCGGATCTCGCCCAGGAGGACCACATCCGGGTCGCTGCGCAGGATGGAGCGCAGCGCGCTCGCGAACGTCAGCCCGGCCTTCGGGTTCACCTGCACCTGGTTGATGCCGTGCATGCGGTACTCGACCGGGTCTTCGACGGTGATGACGTTGATCTCGGGCCGCGCCACCGCTCCCAGCGTCGTGTACAGGGTGGTCGACTTGCCGGAACCGGTCGGCCCCGTCACCAGGATCATCCCGTATGGCTTCGAATACGACGTCTTGTACGTTTCGTAGTTGTAGTCGAGCAAGGCGAGATCGCGGACGTTCAGGCTCGTGTTCGAGTTGTCGAGGATTCGCATGACGACCTTCTCGCCCCACACCGTGGGAAGGGTCGCGACGCGGAGGTCGATCTGGCGGCCGCCGTGGGCGACCGACATGCGGCCGTCCTGCGGCTTGCGACGCTCGGCGATGTCGATGTCGCTCATGATCTTGAGGCGCGAGATGACACCGTTCTGGATGCTCTTGGGCGCGCTCTGCATCGCGTGGAGAACACCGTCGATGCGGTACCGGACGCGCACGTCGTGCTCGGCCGGCTCGATGTGGATGTCCGAAGCATGGTCCTGGATGGCCTGGCTGACCAGCAGGTTGACGAACCGCACGATCGGCGCGTCGTCGTCTCCCCCATCCCCGATGCTCAGGGTGCCCGTGTCCTCGGGCTGGTTCTCCTCTTCGAGCGTGGTCGTCAGGTCGCTGAGCTCGTCATCCGCGCGGATGAAACGGTCGATGGCAGCCTGGAGGTCGCCCGGCTCTGCGACGGCGACCTCGACCTGCATGCGGGTCGCCGCGCGGACGTCGTCGATGGCGAACACATTGCCGGGGTCGGCCATCGCGAGGAGAAGGGTGCCGTCGTGGGAGGCGATCGGCAGCACGTTGTGGCGGCGGCAGATCGCTCCGTTGACGAGGGAAACGGCAGCGCGGTCCACCGGGTAGTCGAGGAGTTCCACGAACGCGACGTTCGCCTGTGCGGCGCGGGCGCGTGCGAGCTGGATGTCGCTGATCGCCCCGCGGGAGAGCAACTCTTTGACCGCGATTTCGTCGGCGGTCGGCTCAGACGTCACGCTGTCGAGGTACTCGATGGGCAGATGGCCGTGAAGGATCAGGATCTCTGTCATGGACGCCACGTGTACCTCCTTTAAAAGGACGATGCCGGGAGGTCGGGTATCTCGGCAGGGTGCGGCTGGTGTTCGGGTAGAGCTTTGTCACCTTATGCGGCGCGCCGACGTCAGCAACAGTCCCGCGATATGGGGGTACTGGTGGTAAAGGGGTGGGATTCGGCGGCGGGTGTCAGCGGTGGCGCTGGTCGACGCGGCGGCTGGCGCCGTACACGAGAGCGCCGGCGAGGACGGCGCAGATCATCGTGGTGATCCAGAACGGGAGGGTGGTGGATGCGTAACCGGTGGATGCGCGGATCACGCCATACACGAACGACACCACGGCGACCGCGAGCAGGGTTCCGGCGACGGCGACCATGGTGCGGCCGAGCTGGTCGGTGTGTTCGAGGAGTTGGCGCCACATGGCTCTATCCTCTCCTATCGTGCGCGCTGGTCGCGCCGAGATGGCTGTGGGCCGAGCGTAACGCAGGAAGCCCCGGCGCGATGCGCCGGGGCTTCCGTTGCGGAACCTACTAGTTGTAGGTGCCGGGGGTGTAGTCGTCCGAGCTGAAGCTGTCGAAGTCGACGAAGCTCAGGTCGTTCTCGCTGAAGGCCGAGTCGTCGGCGAAGATGCGGTTCGGGTAACGCTCCGCCTTCGCCTCCTCGGTGGCCTCGACCGTGACATTGCGGTAGCGAGCCAGGCCAGTACCGGCCGGGATCAGCTTTCCGATGATCACGTTCTCCTTGAGGCCGATCAGCGGGTCGGACTTGCCTTCCATGGCCGCCTGCGTCAGAACGCGGGTGGTCTCCTGGAACGACGCGGCCGACAGCCACGACTCGGTCGCGAGCGAGGCCTTGGTGATACCCATGACCTCCTGGCGAGCAGACGCCGTCTTGTTGCCGGCGGTCAGCGTGGCGCGGTTGATCTCGTTGTACTTCGACCGGTCGACCAGCTCACCGGGCAGCAGGTCGGTGTCGCCGTGCTCGACGACGGTGACCTTGCGCAGCATCTGCCGCACGATGACCTCGATGTGCTTGTCGTGGATCGGAACACCCTGCGAGCGGTACACGCCCTGCACACCACCGACGAGGTGCTTCTGCACCTCACGGACACCCTTGACGCGAAGAACTTCCTTCGGGTCGACGGTGCCGACGATGATCTGCTGGCCGAGCTCGACGTGCTGACCGTCCTCGACGAGGAGGGTCGAACGCTTGAGCACGGGGTAGATGTGCGCCTCGTCACCGCTGTCCGGGGTCAGGATGACCTTGCGGCTGCGGTCCGTGTCCTCGATGGTGATGCGTCCGGCAGCTTCGGCGATCGGGGACGCACCCTTGGGGGTGCGGGCCTCGAACAGCTCCTGCACGCGGGGAAGACCCTGCGTGATGTCGTCTGCGGATGCGGAACCACCGGTGTGGAAGGTACGCATGGTCAGCTGGGTTCCCGGCTCACCGATCGACTGGGCCGCGATGATGCCGACGGCCTCGCCGATGTCGACGAGCTTTCCGGTCGCGAGCGAGCGGCCGTAGCAGGCTGCACACACACCGACGGCCGACTCACAGGTGAGCACGGAGCGCACCTTGATGTCGGTGACGCCGGCGGCGACCAGGCGGTCGATGAGCACGTCGCCGACATCGTCTCCGGCCTTCGCAACGACGGTGCCCTCAGGGGACACAGCGTCTGCAGCGAGGGTTCGGGCGAACACCGAGTTCTCGACGTTGGCGTCGCGAACGAGCGCGCCGTCAGCACCGGGGGCTGCGATCGGCAGATCGAGGCCCTTGGTGGTGCCACAGTCGTCTTCACGGATGATGACGTCCTGCGACACGTCGACGAGACGACGGGTCAGGTAGCCAGAGTCGGCCGTACGGAGAGCCGTGTCGGCCAGACCCTTGCGGGCACCGTGCGTCGCGATGAAGTACTCCGCCACCGACAGCCCCTCGCGGTACGAGGAGATGATCGGGCGAGGGATGATCTCACCCTTCGGGTTGTTCACCAGACCACGCATACCGGCGATGTTGCGAACCTGCAGCCAGTTACCACGGGCGCCCGACGTGACCATGCGGTTGATGGTGTTGTCGGCCGGGAAGTTGGCGCGCATGGCCTCGGCGACCTCGTTGGTCGCTTCGGTCCAGATCTTGACCAGTTCCTGACGACGCTCGAGGTCGGTCGTGAGACCCTTCTCGAACTCGGCGGTGACCTTGGCGGCCTTCTTCTCGTAGCCGGCCACGATCTGCGGCTTGTTCGGCGGGGTGAGGATGTCGCTCAGCGCCACCGTCACGCCGGAACGCGTCGCCCAGTAGAAGCCGGCGTCCTTGATGCGGTCGAGTGCTGCTGCGACCTCCACCTTCGGGTACCGCTCCGCCAGGGCGTTGACGATGCCCGAGATGACTCCCTTGTCGGCGACTTCTTCCACGTAGGGGTAGTCGGCCGGGAGGGTCTCGTTGAACAGCGCGCGACCCAGGGTGGTCTCGACGATCGCCGTCACACCGACGACGCCCTTGTCTGCAGCGTCGCTCGGAACGTAGTCGTTGAGACGGATGCGGACCTTGGCGTTCAGGTCGAGCGAGTGCTGGTCCTTCGCGAGGATGGCCTCGGCGACGGACGAGAACGCGCGGCCTTCGCCGACAGCGCCTTCCTTCAGCGTGGTCAGGTGGTGCAGACCGATGATCATGTCCTGCGAGGGCAGGGTCACCGGGCGGCCGTCCGACGGCTTCAGGATGTTGTTCGAGGCGAGCATCAGGATGCGCGCCTCGGCCTGGGCCTCGACCGACAGCGGCAGGTGCACGGCCATCTGGTCACCGTCGAAGTCGGCGTTGAACGCCGCACACACGAGCGGGTGGAGCTGGATGGCCTTGCCCTCGACCAGCTGGGGCTCGAAGGCCTGGATGCCGAGGCGGTGCAGCGTCGGTGCGCGGTTCAGCAGCACGGGGCGCTCGCGGATGATCTCCTCGAGCACGTCCCAGACCTGCGGACGGCTGCGCTCGACCATGCGCTTCGCGGCCTTGATGTTCTGAGCGTGGCTCAGGTCGATCAGGCGCTTGATCACGAACGGCTTGAACAGCTCCAGCGCCATCTGCTTGGGCAGACCACACTGGTGCAGCTTCAGCTGCGGACCGACGATGATGACCGAACGACCCGAGTAGTCGACGCGCTTTCCGAGCAGGTTCTGGCGGAAACGACCCTGCTTTCCCTTGAGCATGTCGCTCAGGGACTTCAGGGCGCGGTTGCCGGTACCGGTGACGGGACGACCGCGGCGGCCGTTGTCGAACAGTGCGTCGACGGCCTCCTGCAGCATGCGCTTCTCGTTGTTCACGATGATCTCGGGAGCACCGAGGTCGAGCAGGCGACGCAGGCGGTTGTTGCGGTTGATGACGCGGCGGTACAGGTCGTTCAGGTCGCTGGTGGCGAAACGGCCACCGTCGAGCTGGACCATCGGGCGCAGCTCCGGCGGGATCACCGGGACGACGTCGAGGACCATCGCTGCCGGCGAGTTGCCGGTCGCGAGGAACGAGCTGACCACGCGCAGGCGCTTGATCGCACGGATCTTCTTCTGGCCCTTGCCGTTCGCGATCTGGTCGCGCAGCAGCTCGGCTTCTGCAGCCAGGTCGAACGCCAGCAGGCGACGCTTGATCGCCTCGGCGCCCATGTAGGCCTCGAAGTACAGGCCGAAGCGGTCCATGAGCTCGTTGAAGTCGGCGTCTTCAGGCTTGAGGTCGCCGACCTTGAGGTTGCGGAAGCTGTCCCACACGCGCTCCAGACGAGCGATGTCCTCGTCGTAGCCCTTGCGGATCTGGCCCATCTCCTTCTCGGCGGTGTCCTTGACGCGACGCTTCTGGTCGGCCTTGGCACCCTCCTCCTCCAGCGCGGCGAGGTCGACCTCGAGGCGCTGCAGGCGGTCGGCGATACGCGAGTCGCGCTGGTCGGACAGGGTCTTGATCTCGAGGCGGAGCTCGTTCTCAAGGCCGGGCATGTCGGCGTGACGGCCCTCTTCGTCGACCTCGATCACCATGTAGGCGGCGAAGTAGATGACCTTCTCGAGGTCTTTCGGAGCCATGTCGAGCAGGTAGCCGAGACGGCTCGGGACGCCCTTGAAGTACCAGATGTGCGTGACGGGAGCGGCGAGCTCGATGTGGCCCATGCGCTCACGGCGCACGGACGACTTCGTTACCTCGACACCACAGCGCTCACAGACGATGCCCTTGAAGCGGACACGCTTGTACTTACCGCAGGAACATTCCCAGTCACGGCTCGGGCCGAAGATCTGCTCTCCGAACAGACCGTCCTTCTCGGGCTTCAGGGTGCGGTAGTTGATGGTTTCGGGCTTCTTGACCTCACCATGCGACCAGCGACGGATGTCGTCGGCGGTGGCCAGGCCAATGCGCAGCTCGTCAAAAGTTGTTACGTCGAGCAATTTTCCTTCTCTCCTGGAAAAAGTGTTTCGTCAGTTGGGTCTTGGCCGGCTTCTAGATCTCGTCGATCGACGAAGATTCGAAGCGGGAGGAAATGTTGATGCCGAGCTCTTCGGCTGCACGGAACGCTTCGTCGTCCGTGTCGCGCAGGCTGACCGCCGTGCCGTCGGCCGAGAGAACCTCGACGTTCAGGCAGAGCGACTGCATTTCCTTGATGAGCACCTTGAAGGACTCCGGGATGCCCGGCTCCTGGATGTTCTCACCCTTGACGATGGCCTCATAGACCTTGACGCGGCCGAGGATGTCATCCGACTTGATGGTCAGGAGTTCCTGCAGGGCGTACGCAGCACCGTATGCCTCGAGCGCCCACACCTCCATCTCACCGAATCGCTGTCCACCGAACTGTGCCTTACCACCGAGCGGCTGCTGGGTGATCATCGAGTACGGACCGGTCGAACGCGCGTGGATCTTGTCGTCGACCAGGTGGTGCAGCTTCAGGATGTACATGTAGCCGACCGACACGGGCTCCGGGTACGGCTCGCCGGAGCGGCCGTCGAAGAGCTGCGTCTTGCCGGAGGAGCCGATCAGGCGCTCTCCGTCGCGCGTGGGGAGCGTCGAGTCGAGCAGACCCGCGATCTCCTCCTCCGCGGCACCGTCGAACACCGGGGTCGCGACCTTGGTGTTCGGGGCGGCGCTGTGCGCGGCCTCTGGGAGGCGTGCGGCCCACTTCGGCTTGCCCTTGACTTCCCAGCCCTGCTTGGCGATCCACCCGAGGTGGGTCTCCAGCACCTGGCCGAAGTTCATTCGACCGGGGATGCCGAGCGGGTTCAGGATGATGTCGACCGGAGTTCCGTCGGCGAGGAACGGCATGTCCTCGACCGGGAGGATCTTCGAGATGACGCCCTTGTTGCCGTGACGGCCGGCGAGCTTGTCACCTTCGGTGATCTTGCGTCGCTGGGCGATGAAGACCACGACGCGCTGGTTGACGCCCGAGCCGAGCTCGTCGTCGCCATCCTGCGAGTCGAAGACCTTGACTCCGATGATCGTTCCCTCTTCACCGTGGGGCACCTTGAGGCTGGTGTCGCGCACCTCGCGGCTCTTCTCGTTGAAGATCGCGCGGAGCAGGCGCTCCTCGGCCGAGAGCTCGGTCTCGCCCTTCGGCGTGACCTTTCCGACGAGGATGTCGCCGGGGCGCACCTCGGCGCCGATGCGGATGATGCCACGCTCGTCGAGGTCGGCCAGGAGGTCCGGGCTGACGTTCGGCAGGTCGCGGGTGATCTCTTCTTTACCCAGCTTGGTGTCGCGGGCGTCGACCTCGTACTCCTCGATGTGGATCGAGGAGAGCACGTCGTCCTTCACCAGGTTCTGGCTGAGGATGATCGCGTCTTCGAAGTTGTGGCCTTCCCACGGCATGAACGCGACGAGCAGGTTCTTGCCGAGCGCGAGCTCGCCGTTCTCGGTGGCGGGGCCGTCGGCGATGACCTCGCCGGCTTCGATCCGCTCGCCCTCGTTGACGATCACGCGGTGGTTGTACGACGTGCCCTGGTTGGAGCGGTCGAACTTGCGCAGGTAGTAGGTCTGCGTTCCACCCTCGTCGAGCTGGATGGTCACGGCGTCAGCCGAGACCTCGGAGACCACACCGGCCGCGTCGTTGATGAGCACGTCGCCGGCGTCGATGGCTGCATAGCCCTCCATACCGGTTCCGACGAGCGGGCTCTCGCTGCGGACAAGCGGCACCGCCTGGCGCTGCATGTTCGCACCCATGAGAGCGCGGTTCGCGTCGTCGTGCTCGAGGAACGGGATGAGCGACGTCGCGACCGACACCATCTGGCGCGGGGAGACGTCCATGTAGCCGATCTCCTCAGCGGGGATCAGGTCGACCTCTCCACCCTTCTTGCGCGCAAGCACCCGGTCTTCTGCGAAGTGGGAGTCTGCGGTCAGCGGGGCGTTCGCCTGGGCGACGATGAAGTCGTCCTCTTCGCTCGCAGTGAGGTAGTCGATGGTCGCGGTGACCTTGCCGTTGACGACGCGACGGTACGGGGTCTCGATGAAACCGAACGAGTTGATCCGCGCGAACGATGCGAGCGAACCGATCAGGCCGATGTTCGGGCCTTCCGGGGTCTCGATCGGGCACATGCGGCCGTAGTGCGACGGGTGGACGTCACGAACCTCGACGCCTGCACGCTCACGCGACAGGCCACCGGGGCCGAGGGCAGACAGGCGGCGCTTGTGGGTCAGTCCCGCGAGCGGGTTGTTCTGGTCCATGAACTGCGACAGCTGGCTGGTTCCGAAGAACTCCTTGATCGCGGCGACGACGGGGCGCACGTTGATCAGGGTCTGCGGCGTGATCGCCTCGATGTCCTGCGTGGTCATGCGCTCGCGGACGACACGCTCCATGCGGGACAGACCGGTGCGGACCTGGTTCTGGATGAGCTCGCCGACGGCGCGGATGCGACGGTTGCCGAAGTGGTCGATGTCGTCGACGTCGAGACGGATCTCGACGGGCTTGCCGTCGCGCACACCGTTGAACGTGGTCTGGTTGTCGTGGAGGGCGACCAGGTACTTGATCGTGGCGATGATGTCCTGCACGGTGAGCACCGAGTCGGACAGCGGAGCGTCGATACCGAGCTTGCGGTTGATCTTGTAACGGCCGACCTTCGCGAGGTCGTAGCGCTTCGGGTTGAAGTAGAAGTTGTCGAGGAGCGCGCGAGCGGCCTCGGCTGCGACCTGCTCACCCGGGCGGAGCTTGCGGTAGATGTCTTTGAGCGCCTCTTCCTTCGTGAGGATGGCGTCTTTCTCGAGGGTCAGCTCGATCGACTGGTAGCCCTTGAACTCGGAGAGGATCTCTTCGCTGCTCAGGCCGAGAGCCTTGAGGAAGACCGTGACCGACTGCTTGCGCTTGCGGTCGATGCGAACGCCGACCTGGTCGCGCTTGTCGATCTCGAACTCGAGCCATGCACCACGGCTCGGGATGATGCGTGCCGAGTAGATGTCCTTGTCGGACGTCTTCTCCTGTGCACGCTCGAAGTACACGCCGGGGGAGCGCACGAGCTGCGACACGACGACACGCTCGGTGCCGTTGATGACGAAGGTGCCCTTCTCGGTCATGAGGGGGAAGTCGCCCATGAAGACGGTCTGCGTCTTGATCTCACCGGTGAGGTGGTTCATGAACTCGGCCTCGACGTAGAGAGGAGCGGAGTAGGTCTTGCCCTTCTCCTTGCACTCGTCGATCGAGTACTTCTTCTCTTCGAGGAAGGGGTTCGTGAACGAGAGCTGCATGGTCTCGCCGAGGTCTTCGATCGGGGAGATCTCTTCGAAGATCTCCTCGAGACCGGTGTGGCTGGGCAGATCCTGTCGACCCTGTGCCTCAGCTTCGGCGACGCGCGCCTTCCACGCGTCGTTTCCGACGAGCCAGTCGAAGCTCTCGGTCTGCAGTGCCAGCAGGTCCGGGACCGTCAGGGTGTCTGTGATCTTTGCGAACGAGAGACGAGATGCGTTTCGTCCGTTCTTGGGTGATGAATTCGTGGTGGTTGCGTTGCGCGCAGCAGCCAAGGAAATAACCTCCGTGGGCCCCGTCGGGCCTCAGTTACTGTCGGTCAGGTGTGTGGTGTTGTGGACGAGAACTCCCAGGACGTCTGTATGCTGGTGCCGATATCTGACCTGTGAACAGGCCCGGGCACACGCAGAAAATGCAAGGCCGACCGCAATATGAAGGCAGATTTCTGTCTGGGAGCGCAAAGAACAACTATATGTCAATTTGACGCGCCGTGTCCACTTAATTCTTGACCGGTTGTCGATTGTCCGGTATAACCCCGGGCGCGTACTGAATGTAACGCCCCCGACTCCCCTGTATTCCCGCGGATCTGCGCTGTTTCAGGAGCGCACGAGAGCGATGGCCTGAGCCCGGTCGCGCACTCCCAGTTTGGCGAAAATCGCGTTGATGTGGGTCTTCACCGTCGCGACGCTGACGAAGAGACGGGATGCGATCTCACCGTTGCTGAGGCCCTCTGCGATGAGTGCGAGGACTTCCGCTTCGCGCGACGTGAGCGACGGGAACCGGGTGAGCACCGTATCCGATGACCTCGCGCCGCCCTGCGGGGCCGGCGGCGCCGATCCGGTCAGGGAGTTCACCAGCAGCGCGCCCACCGCAGGCGCGAACGTCGACTGGCCGCGGGCGACCGCACGGATGGCCGCAGCGACCTCCGCACGCCCCGCATCCTTCGTCAGGTAGCCCTTCGCGCCCGCCCGAAGCGCACCGCGGATCGAATCGTCGTCGGCGAACGTGGTCAGCACGAGGATCGCCGACCCGGGAGCCTCGTGCACGATGCGCGCTGACGCTGCAACACCGTCGAGCACGGGCATCCGGAGGTCCATGAGTACGACGTCGGGCTTCGTCTCGACGGCGAGCCTCACGGCCTGCTCGCCGTCGGCGGCCTCGCCGACGACCTCGACGTCGGGAAGGAGCGACAGCACGGTCACCAGTCCGTCGCGGATGATCGCCTGGTCGTCGGCGACCAGCACCCGGATGATCTCCCGGGCGGTCATGTCGGTCGCGGTCGTTTCGGTCGCTTTCACGAGAGTCCCGTCTCTGCGGTCACGATGAAACGGCCGCCGTCGACACCGGCCGTCGCCCGCCCACCGGCAGGCAGCGCGGCGAACCGTTCGCGCATGCCTTCGAGGCCGTGGCGTCCACCTGACCGGGCGAGCATGCCGGGCTCAGGGCCGGGGCCCTCGCCGAGCGGGTTGGACACGGTCAGCCGCACCGCGTCATCCGACCAGGCGAGCAGTGCCTGCACCGGCTCCCCCGGTGCGTGCTTGCGAGCGTTGCTCAACGCCTCCTGGAGCGCGCGTTCGAACGCGGCGGCCTGGTCAGCGTCCAGCGCACGAGGCGTTCCGGTGGTCGTCAACTCGACGGCGCCGCCGAGCGAGCGGTGGGCGGCCAGCAGGTCATCGATCGCGTCGTCGAAAGAGCCGGGGCGGTCGATGTCGTCGCGGCGCGCATCCGGATCGCGAAGCGCATCGACCGCGCGGCGGGCCTCGCCCAGCCCGGTGGCGGCGAGCGCGCGGGCATCCGCGACCCGGGAACGTGCGGCCCGGAGGTCTCCCGTTTCGAGCAGGGCCTCCACAGCGTCGAGCTGGATGACAAGGCCGCCGAGGCTGTGGGCGAGCACGTCGTGGATGTCCCGGGCGACCGCCTGCCGCTGGGCGAGCAGGTCGATCTGCGCCTTCTCTTCCCGCACCGTGAGTTCGCGTTCGCGGAGGAGTTCTGCCTGCGCCTCCGATTCGCGGAACTGGCGGCGGCTGATGCCGGCGAGCACCGCGACGACGATTCCGCCGGCCAGCCCTAGGAGGACGAGCACTGACGTGCCGAACGGAACGGCGCCGACCGTGAGAAGGGCGACCCCGATGAAGGCGACGCCCAGGCCGACGAGGATCGGGCGCGAGGGGTCGGAGACCACGGCGAGCACACCCACCAGTACGGGGACGATTCCGATGCCGTTGGTCGACGCCGCGACGATCGAGCCGGCGAAGACCATCACCATGGCCAGTGCGAGGCGGGTGGTCGGCGCTACGCGCCGGAAGGAGAGGATCACGCGCACGAGCCACGCGGCGAGCGCCACCAGGGCGAGCACCAGCACCCACAGCGGACGTTGCCCCGTGTGAGTGGTGAGGATCGAATAGGCGACTACCGCGATGCCGAACAGGTTGAGCGCGAAAGCCAGCGGACCCGGTCGCCCCACCACATCCACCGGGCCTGCTGCGCGCTTCGTCTCCGTCACAGGACCATCATGCTGCGACAGCGGGCATCCGTTCGAGACGGTAGGCGAACACGGCGGTTCGCGCTGCACGGTTCGCGGCCACGAGCAGCACGATGATGCCGGTGGACGCGGCCAGGTGCGAGCCGGCCTGGGCGGCGAGCAGGTCGATGCCGACGCGGATGACGATGACCAGCACCCACAGGGCGAGGCCCCACCAGCCGGTGCGGGATTCCACGCTCGCGAGGTCGGCCTCTCGCGAATTCCCCACCGGACGGAACACCGCGAGCGCACCCATCCAGGCGCCGATGCCGAGCGAGATGGCGATCTCGACCACCAGCACGGCGAGGTCGAGTGCGGTCAGGTGGGCGGCATCCGTGGTCTGTATGAGAAGGACGACGCCGACGATCGCCATGATCGCCGGCACCCGCCACATGCGGGCGATCGAGACCGGGCGCCAGGTGAGCTGGCGGATGCCGATCCATCCGATGAGCACGATGATGAGGAGCACGTTGCCGATGGTCTGAAGTGTCATGTATCCAGCGTCGTGGGGGCGGTCGCGACCGGACACCATCCAGGGGTGGAGTTGCGGGTGGAGAAAGTCGGAGCGCGTAGGGTGGATCCGTGCCCGAGAACCCCTCCGTGATCCTGAAAGAGAGCGGCTTCCGGGCGGTCATCGAAGCCGACCGGTTCGTGCCGGGATCCTTCCAGCTCGTGGTCGACGGTACGCCGCAGTCGCACGTCAACCTGGACGATCCGAGCCAGCTCTTCTTCGAGTACGTGCAGCGGATGGGCAACGTCATCGACCTGATCGGCGAGCCCGGGCAGCCCATCACGGCCGTGCACCTCGGTGCCGGAGCGCTGACCCTCCCCCGGTATGTCGCGTACACGCGGCCGGGATCGCGGCAGCAGGTCGTCGAGCTGGAGAGCAACCTTGTCGATCTGGTACGCGAGCACCTTCCGCTGCCGCGCTACGCCCAGATCAGGGTGCGCCACGGCGACGCCCGCGAAGTCGTGGCGAAGCTGCCGGCAGGGCTGCGCGGCTCGGTCGACCTGCTGGTGATCGACATCTTCAGCGGTGCGCGCACGCCCGCGCACGTGACGAGCCTCGAGTTCTACCGCTCGGCCGTCGAGCTGCTCGCGCCCGACGGCATCGTGCTCGTGAACGTCGCCGACGGGCCGCCGCTAGCGTTCGCGCGCAGCCAGGTCGCGACGCTGGGGGCCGCAGTCGCGAACGTCGCTGCGCTCGCCGAGACACAGGTGCTCAAGGGTCGCCGGTTCGGCAATGTCGTGCTCGTGGGCTCGAATGCCGCGCTGCCGATGGACTGGCTGCCGCGCCTGCTGGCGGGGGGACCGCATCCGGCCAAGGCTGTGGCCGGCGCCGAACTGGCCACCTTCGCCGCAGGAGCGCCGGTCGTCACCGATGCGACCAGTGTTCCGTCGCCGCCTCCCGCGCGCAGCATCTTTCAGACCGGCACCCGGCGCGACTGAACCGCGACTGAACCCCGCTCGCGTCGCGCGTCTCACGCGTGGCGGAAGAGGATGCGCTGGCCGGGCCGCAGCTGCGCGAAGACGTCGAGTGAGCGGTCGGCGACGACCGCGATCACGGGGTAGCCTCCCGTCACCGGATGGTCGGCCAGCAGCACCGTCGGCAACCCGTCGGGCGAGACCTGCACCGCGCCGGCCACCATCGGCTCGCTCGGCAGCTCGCCTGCGATCCGGCGCTCGAGGATCACCGCCGGTTCGGGTGCACGCCCCGCCACGTGCGCCGCCCGACGCACCGGCTCGAGCCGCGTTCCGATGCGATTGGATGCGGCGCTCACCGCCCATTCCCGTTCGAAGAACGCGTCGACGGCGTCGTGGGTGAACCAGTCGGAGCGGGGTCCGGGGTGGGCGCGCACGGTGATGAGGGGGTCGCCGGGCGGTTCGACGGCAATGAAATCGAGTAGCGGGATCGGCCCCGCGGCCTCGATGCCGAGCGGGAGCCGGTCGCCCGCTGCGACAGGTGCGGGCCCGAGCGACGAGAGCAGGTCGGTCGAGCGGGAGCCGAGCACGGCATCCGACGCCACGCCCCCGCGCACCGCCAGGTAGAAGCGCACACCGCGCGTCGCCGACCCGATGCGCAGCACGGCACCTGCGCCGGCCGCGGTCGCGATGTTCGGGTCGACCGCCGTTCCGTCGAGGGTGATCGCACCCCACGCCCCAGTGACCGCGAACCAGCAGTCGGCCGGCAGTCTCGCGGTGAACCCGCCGAACAGGATCTCGAGGCCTGCGGCGCCCTCGTCGTTGCCCAGCAGGCGGTTGGCGAGGCGGAGCGCACCGCGATCGAGCGCGCCGCCCGATGTGACGCCGATGTCGGCGTGACCCGGCCGGCCGAGGTCTTCGACGAGCGTCAGGGGGCCAGGCTCGAGCACCTCGAGATACCCGGTCGTCGCGGCCGTCATCGCGCCTCGACGAACCGTACGCGGGTGCCGGGCGCGAGCAGCGCCGGACGCGGGGCGGACGGGTCCCAGAGCACCGCATCCGTCGAACCGATCAGTTGCCAGCCGCCGGGACTCGACCGCGGGTACACCCCGCTGAACTCGCCCGCCAAGCCGACGGACCCCGCGGGAACCGATGCTCGCGGGCCGGCGCGCCGCGGAACCCGCAGCCGGTCGTGGTCGGTCACCAGGTAGGCGAAGCCGGGCGCGAACCCGCAGAACGCGACGCGCCAGTCGGATGCGGTGTGCAGCGCGACGAGCTCGGCGCGGGTGATGCCCAGGATCGCTGCCACCTCATCCACATCGTCGCCGTCGTACCGCACCGGGATCTCGGTCGTACCCGGATCTCCGTCGCGAAGGTCGACGGGCGCCGCCTCCGACGCCCAGGCCGACGCGACAGAAAGAGGGAGCCGCACCGGATCGACGATGACCCCGATCGTGCGAGCGGCCGGGACGAGATCGACCACACCCTGCGGGCGCGTGCGATCGAGCGCGGCATAGAGGGCGATCACCTCGTCGAGGGAATCCAGCTCGATGAGGATGCCGTGGTCGCCCAGGGGCAGCACCCGGCGGCCGCTCATCGCGCGAACGCCTCGATCCGGATGCCCGCCGCCGTCAGCGCCGACCGCACCGCGTGTGCCATCCCGACCGCGCCGGACGTGTCACCGTGGACGCACAGCGAATCCACCTGCACCTCGATCACGGTTCCGTCGGCCGCCGCGACACGACCGGTCAGCACGAGGTCAACGGCCCGCGCGGCGATGGCGTCATCACCGGAGAGCAGGTCGCCGGGCCGGCCGCGCGGCACGAGCGAGCCGTCGGGGAGGTAGCCACGGTCGACGAATGCCTCGTGCACGAAAGCGAGGTCGCGGGCTCGTGCCCGGCGGGAGATCGACGAACCGGCGAGACCGAGCAGCGGCAGAGCAGGGTCGAAGTCCGCAACGGCGGTGGCCACGGCATCCGCCTGCTCGTCGTCGGAGACGATCCTGTTGTAGAGCGCGCCGTGCGGCTTGACGTATGCGACGCGCGTGCCCGCGACCCTGGCGATGCCGTCGAGGGCAGCCAGCTGATAAAGCACATCGGCGTACAGCTCGCGGGAGGGAACGTCCATCGCGCGGCGTCCGAAACCCGCCAGGTCGCGGTACGAGACGTGGGCGCCGACCGTGACACCGTTACGGGCCGCGGTCGTGCACGCGGCGAGCATGACGGATGCGTCACCTGCGTGGAACCCGCAGGCCACGTTGGCGCTCGACACGACAGAGAGCATCGCCTCGTCGTCACCCATGCGCCAGGCCCCGAACGACTCCCCGAGGTCGCTGTTGAGGTCGATGACGCGATTCACGATCCCCATTGTCGCGGTCGGATCCCATCGGGCATAGCGCCGTGCCCGGCGAAGCTTCAGACTGGGGAAGGAACAGGGGGCTGGAACGGTGAGGCCGATGGGGCACGACCGATCGCCGACGATGGCGCGATGCGCACGATGTGTCGCGGTGGTCGTCGCGTGTGCCGTGCTGCTGGCGGGGTGCACGCTGATCGCCCCGCAGCCTCCGGCCGGCTCCACATCGACGCGCACCCCGGCACCGTCGGCGACCGCACCGACGCAGACGCCCGCCGTCACCATCCCGTGGCAGCCCAGCGGCACGTCAGTGCTCGAAACCGGACTGCAGGTGCCGTGGTCGGTCGTGCCGCTGGCGAGTGGGTCCGCACTGATCAGCGAACGAGACAGCGCGACGGTGCTCGAACGGCTGCCGGACGGCGGAATACGGACGGTCGGCCCGGTGCCGGGAGTCGCAGCCTCCGGAGAGGGCGGCCTGCTGGGGCTTGCCGTGCCGCGGGTGCCCGAGATCGCGTTCAGCTGGCTGTACGCCTACGAGACGACGAACACCGACAACCGCGTCATCCGGATGCCGCTCAACGGCGTGAGCGGACGGTACAGCCTCGGCGAACCTCAGAACGTGATCACCGGCATCCCCCGGGCAGGCAACCATGACGGGGGTCGGCTCGCGTTCGGACCGGACGGGATGCTCTACATCACCACCGGGGACGCCGGAGACGACGCGAACGCCCAGAACCTTTCGTCGCTGGGGGGCAAGATCCTGCGGATCACGCCCGACGGCGACATTCCGGCGGACAACCCGTTCCCCGGCTCACCCGTGTACTCGTACGGGCACCGCAACGTGCAGGGCATCGCCTGGGACTCGCACGGCACGATGTGGGCCAGCGAGTTCGGGGCGAACACCTGGGACGAACTCAACATCATCAAGCCCGGCGGCGACTACGGCTGGCCGATCGTCGAAGGGATCGCCCACGACAGCCGGTTCACCGACCCGGTCTACCAGTGGCACACCGACCAGGCCAGCCCGAGCGGTATCGCGATCGTCGGGGACACCATCTTCATGGCGAGTCTCCGCGGCGAAAAGCTGTGGACGATCTGGTCGACGAACGGCCACGCACCGGTCACCGTGGCGCCGTACTTCGTCGGGACGTTCGGCCGGCTGCGCGCCGTCGTCGCGGTTGCCGACGGGCTCTGGATGCTCACCAACAACACCGACGGACGCGGAACTCCGCGCGCCGGCGACGACAAGCTGATCGCGGTCACCCTCGTGCCTGCCGCCGGAAACAAGCGACCGGGATAGTCTGGAACGGATGAGCATCATCCTCGGTTACGACCCTTCCACCCTTCGCGAGCGAGTCGACCTGCTCGCGGCGGGAACGCGTCTCGACGAGCTGGGCGAACTGCGCAGCCTCAGTGCGCTCAACGAGAAGACCGTGCTGTTACGGCTCGTGGGCAGGCTCGACGAAGCATGGCAGGTCGCCAACGAGGCAATCCGCCAGGCGCGCTTCACCGGTGACCGGGAACAGGTGCTCGGCGCGCGCATCCGCCGGGCCCAGGTGCTGCAATACCAGGGCAAGCTCGACGACGCCGTGACCGAGCTGTCCGGCTGTGTCGACGAGGCACGCACCCACGAGTGGACGGCGCTCGAAGCGTTCGCGGTCCAGAACCGCGGAAAGACCCATTTCGACCAGAAAGACTACGAGGCGGCGCTCGCCGATTTCACGGCGGCGGTATTCCTGCGCGAGAAGCTGGGCTCCTCGAAAGCCGACCTCGAAAGTTCGCTCATCGCGGTCGCGGTGGCGGAGTCCTTCCTCGACGAGCAGCGCCGGAACAGCGGAAATGCTGTGGATTGATCTGGATGCGTGTCGGCGGCGGCGCGTAGGATTCACGTCATGAAAGTGCAGGCCGACCATACGGAGCGGTCCTGCACGGTCTCGGAAGTCGGCGAACGGTCAGCTCATCACCCGCCAGGGCGGTTCTGATGGCAGACCTCGACCGCGTGCGCCGTTGGGCCAACGCACTCATAACCCTTCACCTCGACCCCGCGGTGTGGTCGTTCGACTTCGACAACGCGAAGACCAGGGCCGGTCTGTGCAACTACACGGCGAAGCGCATCACGGTCTCGCGTTACCTCGCCTCGCGGTATGACGACGACGAGATCCACCAGATCCTGCTGCACGAAGTCGCGCACGCAATGGCCGGATCGCGGGCGGGACACGGCCCGCGCTGGCGTGGCATCGCGGTCGGTCTGGGCTACGAGGGAAAGCGACTACACGGGGGTGCTATCGCGGACGACCTCGCTCCCTGGGTCGGCACCTGCCCCAAAGGCCACACGCACTACCGGTATCGCAAGCCCGCCAGGGCGCTGGCCTGCGGAGCGTGCTCGCGGCGGTTCGACGCGGCCAACCTGATCAGGTGGCAGCATCGGGAAGTCACGACGGCGCAGCGGCGCATGGCCGCGTCGGCGGCGAGCGAGCTCGCGGACTGAGCCGGGCGTCTGCGCGCACGGCGCGCCCGGGACGCGCGGTAGCCATGCTCCGGCCGGGCTCAGTGCACGAAAGCCTTGAGCAGGATGAGGGCGCCCCCGAGCGCTCCCGTGGCGACGGCTCCGAGCATCCGGGCCCAGAAGCGGGTGCTCCGCTCGCCGACTGCGAGATAGCCGAGCACGGTGAGGGTGAGCACCGACGCCCAGAGGGCGAGGTTCACCGCGAGGTTGTCCGGCACGAGCCCGAACACCCCGAGCAGAAGCAACGCCAAAGGCAGGATCATCGCCCAGAGGAGCCCGACCGAGCGGTGCAGGGCTTCACCGACCGCGTGGCCCGCACCCGAGATGTTGTTGGCGACAATCTCCGCATAGACGTGGGCGATCCAGAACACGACGACGGTTCCGAGCGTCGTGTAGAAGATCGGCCACGCCTCGGTCTTGTAGTTCGAGAACGCGTAGATCAGCCCGGCGACGAGCACTGTGCCGTAGACGGCTTCACCGGTGATCACCGCGGAGATCGTGAGGCGTTTCATGCCTCAATCCTGCCGGGGTCTCAGGCCGCGGGGCGACCGAACCGACGATCCGCCGTGCTCCCGCGAAGCATCAGATCGCGAGGACTAGTCCTCGACGACCTGCACGTCCTTCCAGAACGCGACGTAGTTGCTGTAGTCCTTGCCGACCCGCTCGAACGAGCTCGGGTACGGGGTCGGGTAGCTCCAGGCGCGATCCTGCAGCAGGCCGTCGCCGTTCTTCACGCTGAAGTACTGGCATTCGCCCTTCCAGGGACACGTGTACGGGGTGTCGCTCGCGACAAGGTGCTCGCTGTTGACGCTCGCCGGCGGGAAGTACCAGTTGCCTTCGATGCGGATGAGGTCGGCCTCGTTGGCCTCTGCGATGACGGTGCCGTTCAGAACTGCTTTCACGATATTTCCTCCTGCATGGGGGCAACGTTGCAGCAGTGCAGATCATTCCGCGGCGTCGGCCGTCCTGAGAACTGTCACAGAGTCGAACGCGTCCAGGCGCCCTGCCGCCGCAAGGGCAGCCCGGCTGACGCCCGCTGCGACGGCGGCCTGACCGGATGCGGATGCCGTGAGCAGGTGCGCGACAGCACCGCGCAGCCCGGTAAACGCTGCACACGCGGCCGCGGCCTCGGGCGAGATGAAGTCGATGCCCAGCCCTCCGAGCGCGTCGATGACCGCGCCGGCCCCGAGCAGGTCTTCGACGGCGAAACGCGTCCCTCCGCCTGACCGCGGGTCGCCGGCAGCGATGATCGAAACCATGGCACGCCGTCCGAGGCGCACCTGCTCGTCGAGAATCCAGCGCGCGGTCGCGGTCGCCGTGTCAAGGCCGCCCTCGATGATGGCGGCGCGGGCGGGAACGGATGCGGCGAGCGCGGTGGCGACCACCGGATGGTCGTCAGCCGGCGCGGCAAGCGGCGGGACCACATCCACCCAGACCACGACATCGGCGTCGCGGGCGACCGCGTGTGCGCCGGCGTACCCCCAGTCGAACCTGACCTGGTATCTGGCCTGTGCGTGCGGGTCGAACGAGGTCTGATCGGAGGGGACGGGCTCGGTCACCGGGCTATCGTAGCCCGGGCCCACGGCTGCTCGTCCGGCGACGGCCGGCGCATCTGGGCGCGGATGACCTCGAAGTCGTGGCGCGAGAGCTCGATCAGGCCGCGGCGAAGCTGGTAGCCCCAGTTCGGATCCTGACGCGTGAACTCGAGGACCGGCAGGAGTGGCCGGATCGGCGCCGCAACGGCCGCGTGGTCGAAGTCGACGCGACGGCGCCACGGATGGAAGTCGCCGTTCTGGCCGGTCATCATCGGGCCGTCGCCTGTCTGGTAGACGTCGCCGTCGGCGATGCGCCCGATCGCCGTGAACTCCTTCAGCGGCGCCCCGTCGGGGTACGACTCCCTCGGCGAGTAGTAGACGAACCCGTCGGCTTCGTTCATGCGAATCAGCGGGGCCTTCGCACCGTGATTGACCTGCGCGATGCCCTGTGCCACGCCCTGCAGCGCGTGGTCGCGCTGCACGACACCAAGCCAGAAGCGGATCGCCATGCTCCAGTTGTAGCGCATTCCCGCGACAGTCGCGGCAGACTGGGGTGCACGAGAATTCGCGCCCCCCTGTCGATCTGGAACGTCGCCGTTCGACGTAGAGGTGAAGGCCATTCCGGCCCGGCCCCAGCCAGACGGCACCAGAAGGAGATGAATCGACCATGAAATACATGATGATCCTGAACTCGGACGAGCAGATCGAATCGTCGGCGACGCCGAACGAAGAAGACCTGAACGCCATGGGGCGCTACAACGAGGAGCTGATCAAGGCCGGCGTCCTGCTCGCCGGCGAGGGACTGCACCCGAGCTCGGAAGGCGCACGGATCGAATACTCCGGTGACGAGCGCACCGTCATCGACGGTCCGTTCACAGAGACGAAAGAACTCATCGCCGGTTTCTGGATCATCCAGGCCGCGAACAAGGCGGAGGCGCTCGAGTGGGCGCGCCGCATCCCCCTCACGTCGGGCCGTGTCGAGGTGCGCCAGGTCTTCGACCTGAGCGAGTTCCCCCAGGACAACGAATACGTGCAGAAAGAGGCGCAGTGGCGCGAAGAACTCGGCGAATCCCGTACAGCATGAGGCGGATGCGATGAGCGACGTCGTCGACGCGCGTCACGCCGACGACGCACGACGCGCCGTCGAGGCGGTCTGGCGCATCGAATCGGCGAAGCTCATCGCTGTGCTCGCCCGAATGGTCGGCGACGTCGGAGTCGCCGAAGAACTCGCCCAGGATGCTCTGGTCGCCGCGCTCGAACAGTGGCCGTCGAGCGGAATCCCCCGCAACCCGGCCGCCTGGCTGACCTCGGTCGCGAAACGCCGTGCGATCGACGGATGGCGTCGCCAGGAACGTCTCGGCGACAAGTACGCCCAGCTCGCGCGCGACCTGGAGACGGAAGACGGGATCGGCGATCCGGCCCTGGTAGCCGAAGACGTTATCGAGGACGACCTCCTGCGCCTCGTCTTCGTCGCCTGCCACCCGGTGCTCACCAAGCCGTCCCGCGTCGCACTGACCCTCAAGCTGCTGGGGGGCCTGTCCACCGACGAGATCGCCCGGGCGTTCCTGGCACCGGCTTCGACGATCGCCCAGCGCATCGTGCGTGCCAAACGAACGCTGACGGCCGCGCGGGTGCCGTTCGAGGTTCCCGACAGGAGCGAGTTTCCGCAGCGGCTCGGCTCTGTGCTCGAGGTCATCTACCTGATCTTCAACGAGGGCTACTCGGCGACGATCGGGGACGACTGGATGCGGCCATCCCTCTGCCAGGAGGCGCTGCGGCTCGGCCGCGTGCTGGCGGAGCTCATGCCCCGTGAGCCTGAAGTGCATGGACTCGTCGCCCTGATGGAGTTCCAGGCGTCACGTCTCGGGGCCCGCACAACGGCGACGGGAGAGCCGGTGCTGCTGCAGGACCAGGACCGGGCGCGCTGGGACCGCATCCTGATCCGGAGGGGTGTCGCTGCCCTGGAGCGCTCGGAGAAGCTGGCGCGCGGCCGGGGACCCTATGCGCTCCAAGCCGCGATCGCCGCCTGTCATGCGACGGCGCCGACCGCCGCCGACACGGACTGGGAGGAGATCGTCGCGCTTTACAGCGCCCTCGCTCAGCTCACTCCGTCGGCGGTCATCGAGCTGAACCGTGCTGTCGCCCTGTCGATGGCGTACGGGCCGGCGGCCGGCCTCGAGGTCGTCGACCGGCTCGCCGTCGACGGTGTGCTGTCGTCGTATCACCTGCTGCCGAGCGTGCGCGCCGACCTGCTCGCGCGCCTCGGCCGCACGGCGGAGGCCCGCCTCGAGTTCGAGCGCGCCGCGGCTCTCACCGGTAACGAACGGGAACGGGCTCTCCTGCTGGAGCGCGCTGCGCAGCAGTAGCGGGGCGGTCCGGCTGGGCGCCACCTTCCGGTGCGCTGCGAATCGCGTGCCGCAGGAGCCCGCCGGGCGAGACTGGAGGCATGCGCGTGCTGCTGAAGCTCATCCTCGACTGCGACCCCGATGCCGCCTGGCGTGCCCTGCAGAGTCCGACGGCGTTTCGCGAGGTCTCGTTCCCGTGGGCGGATTTCTCCTCGCTCGAACCCGGCGGCTTCCCGACCGTCTGGAGTGCCGGGCCGCATCCTGTGCAGGTGCGGGCGCTGCGCGCGGTCAGCGTCGGCGAGCAGGAGATCGACATCAGCTTCCCCGGGTCGCCGACTCCCGGTGTGCGCATGGTGCGCGATACGGGCGGAGGACGCAGCGGAATCCTCGGCGTCGTACCGAGCCTCGATCACCGGATGGCCGTCTCCGCCGACCCGGCCGGCCCCGATTCGGAGGGCCGCATCCGCACGCTCTACCGCGACCAGCTGATCGTCAGGGCGGGTCTGCTCACCCCTGCCGCGTGGTACGCGCTATGGGCTTTCTGGCAGTGGCGCGGCATCCGCCTCCGCCAACTTGCCCCGAGTTGGGCGTACGATCCGGAAGCATCATGAGCGAATCAGCACTCGCGTTCAGCGGCACGAGCGATCCGGAGCCGCCGCCGCCCAGCCGCGCGGTCACGGCCGTGCAGACCGCAGACTGGCGCGCCCGGGTGTTCGCGATGTACGCCTCCGTGCGGCGCATCGCCGCAACCGACCCCGCTGCAGCGCATGCGCACTGGCGTTCCACCCGGGACGAGCTGTTCGGTTCCCACCCCGCCACCCCGCTCCTGGCCGAGGACCGCACCGACTTCACCGGCCTGCCCGTCACCGCATACGACCCGGAGTGGCGGTTCGAACTGGAGATCCACCCGCCTCTCGAACCGCGGCGGATGGATGTGGAGACCGGCACCGACGGGATCGTCCCGTTCGAGCTGCTGGGCACCGTGCGCGTACCGTTCGCCGGTTCATTGGATGTGTGGCGCCTCACCTCGTACGGCGGCGGCATCTTCGTGCCGGTGAAGGATGCTCTGGCGGGCCGCCCGGGCGGAACGTACGGCGGCGGCCGCTACCTGATCGACACGATCAAGGGGGCCGACCTCGGAGCGGACGCGTCGGACGGCGACGCCGGCCTCGTACTCGACTTCAACTTCGCGTACAACCCGAGTTGCGCATACGACCCGGAGTGGGCGTGCCCCCTCGCGCAGGCGGGCAACACGCTCGCCGCGGAAGTACCGGTCGGCGAGCGGTACCACTAGTCGCAGTTCCCTTTCCACAGCACTGATGGACACTGCCCCATCGTGTATCACAGGTGACAAGGTAGAACGATGGAGAAGTCAAGTGTTCGTGAGTTGCGCAATCACGGTGGAGACATCCCGAGCCGGGTACAGCGTGGGGAAAGCCTGACGGTTACGCGCGATGGCGCAGAAGTTGCAGAACTGATTCCCCTCCCGAAGCCACCGCAGCAGATTTCGATACTGATCGATCGTCGCCGGCTGATCCCTCGAGTCGATCCTTCGGCGCTACGGGCGGGCATCGACACGCTGATCGACCAGAGCATGTGACGATGCCGGCAGTTGGCCTGCTCGACACTTCGAGGCTCATCCTGCTCGCCCAGGTGGCCGATCCGTCCTCGACCTCCATTCCGTCGCGGTCAAGCTCTAACGGGCCCGTCGCCGTCGGTTTCAGGCAGCGACTGCGGCCGGGCGCACCATCGTCAGGCGTTGTGTCGGGCGCGTCATTGCCACGTAGAGCGCGGCGGCACCCCGTGGCGACTCGGCGACGAGTCCGTCGGGATCGGCGAGTACGACCGAATCGAACTCCAGCCCTTTCGCCTCGAACGCAGTGAGGACGGCGATCGGTTTCAGCAGGCCTGCGGCCCCTCGTCCTGCGAAACCGTCGAAACGCCGTGTCAGCTCGGCGGACATCTGTTCGACGATCGCGGTCGGCGCGATGACGGCCAGGGTCCCCTCGGAGTTCACGTCCCGATCGCGGGCTACAGCATCCGCGACCGCTTCGGCCAGGGCGCGCACCTCATCCGACGGCTCAGCCGCCACCTCGAGCGTCAAGATCGGCCAGTCGCCTTCGCGCACCGCCCGGGCCGGCGTGATGGGCAGACCGTGCTCGACGGCGAACCGCTCCGCCTCGCGCGCGATCTGCGCCGGCGTGCGGTAGTTGACCGTGAGCTCCTCGAGGCGCCAGTTCTCACGGAAGTAGGGGGCCAGAGCCGACTCCCAGCTCGTCGCACCGGCTGCCGAAGCAACCTGGGCGACGTCGCCGACGATCGTGAACGACCGCATCGGACAGCGCCGCACGAGCAGTCGCCACTGCATCGGCGACAGTTCCTGGGCTTCATCGACGACGACGTGGCCGTACGTCCAGGTGCGGTCGGAGGCGGCGCGTTCGGCCGTCGTTCCCCGGTCCTCCTGCTCCGCGAACCCGTCGGCGAGCTGCTCCGCGGTGACGAGGCCCTCCACGCCCATGTTGCGGATCGCAGCACGCGCGTTGTCGAGGTCGCGCTTGCGCTGGCGATCCCGCTCACGCGCGCCGGCATCCGGCTTGCCGGGGAACGCCCCGAGCAGCTCCGCCGCCTCGTCGAGCAGGGGGATGTCGCTCACCGTGAACGGAGCGGTGCGCTCGCGCTGCAGCAGTGCGCGTTGCGCCGCCGTCCACCGGGTCGTCAGTTCGGCGAGCCACGCCGGGCGTGCGAACAGATCCTGCACGAGCTTCTCGGGTGTGAGCGGGAGCCAGGCCGTGTTGAGCAGCACCCTCACGTCGTACGAGGTGCGCAGATCCTCCCGCAGCGCAGCGACGTCGTCGTCATCGATCGTCGCCCCGCCCGCCCGGAGCTGGGCGGCGAGCTGCTCCGTCAGCTCCATGAGTGCGTGCTTGACGAACGTGACGCGGGCGACGTTGTGCGGTTTCCCTCCACGCTGGGCGCGGGCGATCGCGCGGGCGATCACCTCGGGCTGCACCTCGAGCCGAACCCCCTCGACGTCAACGGTCTGCGCCGACTCCGGGACGCGCTGGCGGGAACGCACGGCCCGGGACAGCAGCCGGGCCATCTGGGCCGAACCCTTCAGGCGAGCGACATCAGGCGAATCGTCGTCGACGGCCTCGACACCCGGGTACAGCTCGCCGAGGCTCTGCATCACCACACCGGTCTCGCCGAGCGAAGGGAGCACGGCTTCGATGTAGCGCAGGAACGCGGTCGACGGACCGACGACGAGAACACCGGCCGAGCTGAGGCGCTGCCGGTTCGTGTAGAGCAGGTAGGCGGCCCGGTGCAGCGCGACCGCGGTCTTGCCGGTTCCGGGCCCGCCCTGCACCACGAGGGCGCCACGCAGATCGGAGCGGATGATGCGGTCCTGTTCGGCCTGGATGGTCGCCACGATGTCGTGCATGCGCCCGGTGCGCTGGGCCGTGAGTGCTGCGAGCAGGGCGCCTTCGCCCTGCACGACCTCACCGTCGGCCGTCGCGGCTCCGCCGGCGTGCGCGCTCGCCTCGAGCAACGTCTCGTCGAACACCTCGTCGTCGATGCGGAGCACCTCGCGCTGGCGCATGGTCAGGTGGCGGCGCGCGCGCACCCCCTGTGGCTCGGCGGCCGTCGCCTGGTAGAACGCGCTCGCCTGGGGGGCACGCCAGTCGACCAGCAGGGAGCGCTGGTCGTCGTCGCGCAGCCCGATCCTGCCAATGTAGCGGTGGGCCGGATCGTCATCCGACCCTGAACCGTGGAGGAGAAGCCTGCCGAAAACCAGGCGCGAGTCGACCTCACGCAGCTGGGCGAGCTGGTCCTCATAGAGTGCGGCGAACGCGTCGCGTTCACTCCGCGCCTGATGATTGCTGCCCACACTCTCGCGACGCACATCCGTGAGCCGCCGGCCCGTCTCCGCCCGCAGAGCGTCCAGCCGCTCATAGAGTGCCGCGACCACCGCACGCTCGCGTTCGAGTTCCGATTCCTGCACGCACACCCCATTCGATACGGGCCGATAGTCTACGTCCTCCAGCCGTGCCTGAACCGTGAACCACGCGGCGTAGGATGCTGCGATCGTGCTCCACCGCGGAGCGCCCGAGGGGAGCCACGCATGGTCCAGCCGATTCTGCTCATCACGGGAACGTCGACCGGCATCGGCCTCGCGACCGCTGTCGCTGCGGCGCGTGCAGGCTTCCGCGTCGTGGCGACGATGCGCGACACGGCGAAGGGCGGGCTTCTGCACGCCGCGGCCCGGGAGGCGGAGGTGGAGGTGGACATCCGCACCCTCGACGTGACCGACCCTGCGTCGGTCACTGCCTGTGTCAGCGCCGTGATGACGCAGTACGGCCGGCTCGACGCGGTCGTCAACAACGCCGGGGCCGGGCACCTGGGCACGATCGAAGGAGAAACCCTCGACGACGTGCGCGCCGTGATGGACGTCAACTTCTTCGGCGTCGTCACCGTGACCAAAGCAGCGCTCCCCCACCTGCGGGAGACGGGTGGGCGACTGGTGACCATCAGCAGTGTGGGCGGCGTCGTCGGCCAGCCCTTCAACGAGGCGTACTGCGCCGCGAAATTCGCGGTCGAAGGCTTCATGGAAAGCCTCACCCCGGTCGCCGCGACCGCCGGGGTGCCCGTGACCATCGTCGAGCCGGGCGCGGTCACCACCGAGTTCGTGGCGAACGTCGGCGTCGACCTCCCGGCCATGCTCGAGGCGGTCGGGCCGTACGGCCCGGCGCTGCAGGCGTACCTCGCACGCACGGCCGCAGCGTTCGATCCGTCACGGGCGCAGACCCCGGATGCGGTGGCCACGGTGATCGTCGATCTGCTGCTCGCGGAACACCCGCCGGCGCGGCTGCAGACGTCGGAGACCGCCCGGCAATTCGTCGGCGCGAAGCTCGCCGACCTGGACGGATCGGCCGTGCAGTCACTGACGGCGCGCTGGGTCCGCTAGACTGGGAGGACTTGCGAGTCCACGATGGACTCCCTGCGTCGTAGAACGCACCTCTTCACGCACGCGCTGGACCGAACAAACCGGGTCCCGCTTGCCGCTGTCGAAACTTTCTTACGGCGAACGATCGTGCCGCCGGCACCTTCGCCATTGATCCCATCGAGCACCGCCGAGCGCTGCATGCAGTCGTGATGTGCGCCTCCGTGGGATTCCGATGCCCGAAAGGCACCAATTTGTCTCACAATACTTTTGCTTCACTCGGCGTACCTGCGCCGCTCGTCGCTGCACTCACTGCAGACGGCAAGACCGAACCGTTCCCCATCCAGGTCGACACCCTCCCCGACACCCTCGCCGGGCGCGACGTGCTCGGACGCGGAAAGACCGGCTCGGGCAAGACCCTCGCCTTCGCACTGCCGATGGTCGCGCGCCTCGGTGGCGCCCTCGCCGGCGGTCGCCGTCGCCCGGGCCGTCCGCTCGGACTCGTGCTCGCACCGACCCGCGAGCTCGCCACCCAGATCTCCGCAACCCT
The DNA here is from genome assembly GCF_049994905.1 of Leifsonia sp. McL0618. Taxonomy (GTDB): domain Bacteria; phylum Actinomycetota; class Actinomycetes; order Actinomycetales; family Microbacteriaceae; genus Diaminobutyricibacter. Next base: position 3,481,024 of record NZ_CP188258.1, read on the forward strand.
CGCCCCGCTCGCCGAGGCCTACGGCCTCAAGACGACCACCATCTTCGGCGGCGTCTCGCAGCAGCGCCAGGTCGCCGCACTCAAAGACGGCGTCGACATCGTCGTGGCCTGCCCCGGTCGCCTCGAAGACCTCATGAAGCAGGGCTTCGTGACCCTCGACGCCGTCGAGATCACCGTGCTCGACGAGGCCGACCACATGGCCGACCTCGGCTTCCTGCCGGTCGTCACGCGCATCCTCGACAAGACGCCGAACAGCGGCCAGCGGTTGCTGTTCTCGGCAACCCTGGACAACGGTGTGGACAAGATCGTGAAGCGGTTCCTCCACAACGAGGTGCTGCACTCGGTCGACGAGGTGACCAGCCACGTCGAAGCGATGACCCACCACGTGTTCGAGGTCGACGGCGTCGAAGCCAAGCGGGTTCTCGTGCAGAAGCTCGCCTCGGGTACCGGGCGACGCATCCTGTTCATGCGCACGAAGCACCACGCGAAGAAGCTGGCCAAGCAGCTGACGGATGCGGGCATCCCCTCCGTCGACCTGCACGGCAACCTCTCGCAGGTCGCCCGTGATCGCAACCTCGCGGCGTTCGGCGCCGGCGATGTGCGTGTTCTCGTCGCCACCGACGTCGCTGCCCGTGGCGTTCACGTGGACAACGTCGAACTCGTCGTGCACGTCGACCCGCCGATGGAGCACAAGGCGTACCTGCACCGTTCGGGCCGCACGGCTCGCGCCGGCAGCGCCGGAGACGTCGTCACGGTTGTGCTGCCGACCCAGCGCTCAGACGTGAAAACGCTGCTGCGCAAGGCCGCGATCAGCGCCGCACCGCAGGTCGTCCATGCCGATTCAGCTGCAGTGAACGCCCTCGTCGGCGAGATCGCTGCATACGTCAAGCCGGTTCCGCGTGAGGCCCAGCCGCAGCGTGGACAGTCGCAGGGCGGACGCTCGCAGGGTGCGAACGCCCAGCGCAAGCGTGCCAACCGCGACGGTCGCGACGGTGAGGGTCGTAGCGCGCAGGGCCGCGGCCAGGGTCGCGATGGCCAGGCACGTGACGGCCAGTCGCGTGACGGCCAGGGTCGTGACGGCCAGGGTCGTGACGGCCAGAACCGTGGACAGGGCCGTGGTCAGCAGGCGCGCGGCGGCTCCTCGGATGCCGTCGGCGGCAACACGCGCCGCGACCGTTCGGGCCGTCCGTCTTCACACGGTGCCGGGTCGGGATCCTCGCAGGGCGGCGCCTCGCACGGCTCCGCACAGGGCGGCTCACACGCCGGGGGTCGTTCGGGCGGTCGCCCGGCCGGCCTGAAGGTGGGCAGCCTCGTCGGTGGCAGCACCAGCCGCGGCCAGGGCTCACGCCGCGCCCGCGGCTAGCCAGCGTCTCGCCGGCTCATGCCGGCGCTCCACGAGCACAGGAAAGGTCACCCTATTCTTCGAGAATGGGGTGACTTTTCCTGTGCTCGGCGCCGTTCGCGGGCTGAGGGTCAGGGCTGGGGCGCGGGGGCGAGGCGCGCGATTCCGGCGATGAGCGCATCGACGAGGAGGGCGAAACTCCGGTCGAGGTCGTCCGGCAGGCCGAAACCGCCGCCGAGTTCGAGCACGACGAAACCGTGGATGCCGCTCCGCAGCACCCGGATCGCATCGGTCGTCAAGTCGGCGGGCAGCTCGAACCCGCGGAGTGCGCCCGCGAGCACCGCCACGGTCTCGGCGCCACGGGACGCGAGTTCCGCATCCGCCGGATCGGAGAGATTCGCGGCTACCTGCGAGGCTGCGTAGCGGCCGGGATGTGCGTGCGCGAAGCTGCGCAGCGCATCCGCCGCCGCGCGCAGCGCCTCCGAACCGGCCCGGCCGATGGTTGCGGCAGCGAGCACGCGGGTGAGTTCGGTGACCGATTCGGTTGCGACCAGCCGACGAAGATCGGCGAGGGACCCGACGTGCTTGTACAGGCTCGGCACGGCGACACCCGCCCTGGAGGCGACGGCCGCCAGGGTGAGGGTGTCGAACCCGGTCGTGCCTCCGGCATCCACGAGCTCGAGCGCAACCTCGGTGACTGCTGTCCGGTTCAGACCGGCTCTAGGCACGAGCCACCCACGCTTCCACCACCGACGAACCCTGCGGGGGCACGCTCGTCCCGCCGCTCTCGCTCGCCGCGCCGTTCGCTCCTTCTCCACGCTTGCGAAGCGACTCGACGAACGCGACGGTTCCGGGAACCGTGATGTCCGGACGCTGGGCCTGGGTGTAGTGACCGGCAGCGGGAACGAGAACCGTCTCAGCGCCGAGGCTCGCGATCCATTGGCGCTCGGCCTCGGGGTCCGCAAAGTCCGGATCCTGGTCGCCGACGAACGCCAGCATCGGTGCGTGGACCTCGGGCAGGCGAGCCTCGACCGGAGCGTGGGTCAGCTGGATCGTCAGCTGGCGGAACGAACGCATCCGCCCCGGCTCCTTCAGATTCGCACGGATGGCCGCCGCGTGCTCGTCGAGCCACGGCGCTTTGGTGCCCTTGTTGAGTCCCTTGTAGTACGACGCCCAGAAGCCCGCACCCCACGGCTTGACGAAGAGCAGCCGGTAGAGACCGTGGAGGGATGCGGTGGCGAAAGCGGATGCCTTCGGGTTGCGCAGGAATCCGCCGTAGAGCACGATCCCGGCGATGGCGTCAGGACGTTCGGCTGCAGCCCAGGCGGCAGCTCCTCCGCCCATCGAGTTGCCAAGCACGACAGCCGGGCCGCCGAGTTCGTCGATGATTGCGATCAGGTCCTGGCCGGTGACGACATCGCCGTGCGTGCGGAAGGTCGTGTCGCTGTCGCCGTGGCCACGCAGGTCCATGAGCGCAACGCGGTAGCCCGCGTCGACGAGCGGTGCGACGAATTCACGGAAGGTCGTGCGGAGGTCACCCATGCCGGGGACGGCGACGACGAGCGGCCCTGATCCCTGGACCGTGTAGGCGATGCGTCCTTCCGGGCGCTGGATGAAGCGGACATCCTGAGCGATTGAAGTGTTCATAGCCCTAAAGCTAATACCATTAGCCAAAGGACGCAAGAGGTCGGAACGATATGGCTTCGGCATCTTTCGGATTCGGGAAGAATGCCGGTTCTTATGGGCGTAACAGAGTGCGATCGGGCACGGGCATCCCTGATTGTAGAAACATGACGATTCTTGTGCCCGTCACGGCACCGACGAGAGACGACTCCGCAGACCGTGTCACGCTGAGGTTCCTCGTCGCCCCCGCTGACATGGATGCCTCAGGCGAGTCCGTGCAGGCCGGTCGCGTACTCGAGTGGATCGACAAGGCCGGCTACGCCTGCGCCGTCGGTTGGAGCGCCGCCTACTGCGTGACGGCTTACGTCGGTGACGTGCACTTCACCCGTCCGATCGCAGCGGGGTCGATCGTGCAGGCGCATGCCCGCATCATCCACACCGGCCGCACGAGTATGCAGGTGTTCGTGTCCATCGAGACATCGGATGCGCGTGACCGCACCTTCGTCGAGGCGACACACTGCATCCTGGTCTTCGTCGCCGTCGACGACAACGGCCGGCCGCGGGAGGTTCCGGGCTGGGAACCGTGGGATGAAGGCGAGAGGACGCTGCAGCTGCGGGCCGCGGCACGCATCGAACCTCGTAAGCGCATCCAGAGCTCGATGCTCGCGGAGCGGTATACGGATGCGGGCACGACACCGCGCACCGTCTTCCGTTTTCTGGCGAGCCCGGGTGACACCAACTGGGGAGGCAAGGCGCACGGGGGGACGGTCATGGGCTGGATCGACGAGACGGCGTTCGCGTGTGCGGCGAGCTGGAGTTCGACTGCGGCCGCCGCGGTGTATTCGGGTGGCATCCACTTCTATCGGCCGATCGCGATCGGGAACCTGGTCGAAGTGGATGCGCGTCTCATCCACACCGGCGAGCACAGCATGCACATCAGCGTTCGGGTGCGTACCGGAAGCCCGATGGCACCGCGTGCCCTCGAGCTCGCGACCCAGTGCCTCACGGTGTTCGTCGAGCGGGCCGATGACGGTCACGCGGCGGCGATCCGTCCCCTCTCCCTGATCTCGGACGAAGACCGACGCCTCGACGCCCACGCGGTCGACCTCATCGGACTGCGCGAGGACATGGCGGTCATTCCGCACGGTCTCGCGCGCTTCGGGTAGCGGCGCCAGGCCGGCCGCGCAACGCAGGAGACGCGCAGGAGACGCGAGGCTGCCGGGGGTCGGCAGCCGACCAGCGCTACGGCAGGCGGCCGACGGACGCGAGCGCCGCGCGCAGCAGGGTGCCGCGGCCACCCTCCATCTCTTCGGAGACGGCCACGGAGGCAGCCTCTTCCGGAGTCATCCAGGTGAGTTCGAGCGCATCCTGGCGAGGCTCGCAGGTGCCCGTCACGGGCACGACGTAAGCGAGCGACACGGCGTGCTGCCGGTCGTCGGTGAAGGGCGAGATGCCGGGCATCGGGAAGTACTCGGCCACCTGGAACGGCACCGGGCTCGCGGGGAGCTGAGGGAACGCCATCGGCCCCAGATCTTTCTCGAGGTGCCGGAACAGCGCCTCACGCAGGGTCTCACCGCGCATGACCCTGCCCGACACGAGCGTTCGCGTCATCTCACCCACCGCGTTGGCACGCAGGAGCACGCCCAGCTCGATGACCTGCCCGATGCCGTCGACCCGCACCGGCACTGCCTCGACATAGAGGATCGGCAACCGGCGGCGTGCCTGCTCGAGCTCGATATCGGAGAGCCACGCCGGCCCGCCCGACGGGTCATCGGGCATCGGGTCCGGAGTCGGATCGGGGGTTCTGACGCTCATGACACGATCCTACGGACCCTGCCCACTGACCGGAGTGCGGCGGCGCGATCTGTGGACACGATTTTCGATCGAGCGAATGTGGAGGGAATTTGCATCACTCTCGCGAGAAGATGATGTCTCGCCCTCCAGGAGGAACCCGTGCCCACATCGCCGCCCGCCCTCACGATCGATCGCGAGGCCGTGCTCTGGTCAGCCTCGGAGCGCGACCGCGCAGACCGGCCGCTGCTGATCCTCCTGCACGGCTACGCCTCAGACGAAGCGGACCTGTTCGGAATCTCCGCCTACCTTCCTCTCGAACCGGTCATCGCATCCGTTCGCGCCCCCATCCCGGAGGGACCGGGGTTCGCCTGGTTCTCGCGGTTCGCCAACACGCAGGGCGACCCGTCGCAGGCCAATGCCGACGCCGCCGCGAACGCCGTGCTGGACTGGCTCGACGAGCAGCCGGCGCCTGCGTCGATCGGGCTGCTCGGCTTCTCGCAGGGCGGAGCGATGGCACTCCAGCTCCTGCGACTGGCCCCGGAACGCTTCAGCTATACCGTGCAGTTGTCCGGTTTCGCGGTCAAGGGCCAGGAGCCGGGGGATGTCCACCTCGCCACCCACCGTCCGCCGGTCTTCTGGGGCAGGGGCAGCGTCGACGACGCGATCCCACCTGCGGCCATCCAGCGCACGGAAGACTGGCTGCCCTCGCACTCCACGCTCGACTCCCGGGTCTACGAGGGGCTGGGTCACGCCATCTCGCAGCGTGAGCTCGCCGACGTCTCGGGCTTCATCCGTCACCTGCTCTGAGCATCCACCCACCACACTGTCGGTCGTGTGCGTAAGGATGGACGGATGAGCAATGTGCTCGACCGGTTCTCCCCTGCCACGCGCGAGTGGTTCAGCGGGGCGTTTCCCGAGCCGACGACCGCGCAGTCCGGCGCCTGGGAGGCGATCACCCGCGGCTCGCACGCGCTCGTCGTCGCGCCGACAGGATCGGGCAAGACCCTCGCCGCGTTCCTCTGGGCGATCGACCGCCTGGCTGCGGAAGACCGCGACCACGCGCGTCCGCCGGGTACGCGCGTGCTCTACATCTCGCCGCTGAAGGCGCTCGGCGTCGACGTCGAACGCAACCTCCGTGCGCCACTGGTCGGCATCACACAGACGGCGAAGCGACTCGGAGCGGAACCCCCGCATGTCAGCGTCGGAGTGCGCTCGGGAGACACGACCTCGTCGGATCGCCGTGCGCTCGTGACCAATCCGCCCGACATCCTCATCACCACCCCCGAGTCGCTCTTCCTGATGCTCACCTCGGCCGCGCGCGAGACCCTCACCTCGGTCGAGACGGTCATCGTCGACGAGGTGCATGCCGTCGCCGCCACCAAACGCGGGGCGCATCTCGCCGTGTCCCTCGAGCGGCTCGACACGATGCTGGCGAAGCCGGCGCAAAGGATCGGCCTGTCGGCCACGGTGCGCCCGGCGGAGGAGGTCGCGCGGTTCCTCGGGGGCCGAGCGCCCGTCGAAGTCGTCTCGCCCCCATCCGGCAAGCGTTTCGACCTGCGGGTCGTCGTGCCGGTCGCAGACATGAGCGAGCTGGGCACGTCGACCTGGAACGACGAAGGCGACTCCCGCACGCCGCAGACAGGATCGATCTGGCCGCACGTCGAAGAGGCCATCGTCGATCGGGTGCTCGAGCATCGGTCGTCCATCGTCTTCGCCAATTCGCGGCGGCTCGCCGAGCGACTGACCGCGCGCCTCAACGAGATCTACGAAGAACGCCTGCTGGGTGGGGCTGCCGACCTCGTCCCCTTCGGTGGTGGTGCGCCGGAAGCCGCCGCCTCCTCCACGACGCGGGTGCCCGCAGAGATGATCGGGGCATCCGGCCAGACGAAGGGCTCGTCGCTCGCCGGTGCCGACCCGGACTCCCTCGTGCTCGCGCGTGCACACCACGGTTCGGTCAGCAAGGAGCAGCGGGCCATCATCGAAGACGACCTGAAGTCCGGGCGGCTCCGGTGCGTCGTCGCCACCTCGAGTCTCGAGCTCGGCATCGACATGGGTGCTGTCGACCTCGTCGTGCAAGTCGAATCCCCGCCCTCGGTGGCGAGTGGGCTCCAGCGCGTCGGTCGTGCGGGGCACCAGGTGGGTGAGGTGTCGCGCGGCATCGTGTACCCGAAGCACCGGGCCGACCTCATCCATTCGGCTGTCGCCGCAGAACGGATGACCGCTGGCCTGATCGAGTCGCTCCGGGTTCCCACGAACCCGCTCGACATCCTCGCCCAGCAGACCGTCGCCGCCGTCGCACTCGAACCCGTCGACGTCGACGACTGGTTCGACACGGTTCGGCGGAGCGCTCCGTTCGCGACACTTCCGCGGAGTGCCTACGACGCCACCCTCGACCTGCTTGCCGGCCGCTACCCGTCCGACGAATTCGCCGAACTGCGGCCGCGCGTCGTCTGGGACCGGGACTCCGGGTCGCTGACAGGCCGCCCGGGAGCGCAACGCCTCGCGGTGACCAGCGGCGGGACCATTCCCGACCGCGGACTGTTCGGCGTCTACATGGTCGGCGAGAAGGCGAGCCGCGTCGGCGAACTCGATGAGGAGATGGTGTACGAGTCGCGGGTCGGCGACGTCTTCGCGCTCGGCTCCACGAGCTGGCGCATCCAGGAGATCACCCACGACCGAGTGCTGGTCACCCCCGCGTTCGGCGAGCCAGGGCGCCTGCCGTTCTGGAAGGGCGACGGGCTGGGGCGGCCCGCGGAGCTGGGACGTGCGGTCGGTGCGTTCGTTCGCGAGGTGAGCGGGGCATCCGACACCGATGCCGAGCTGCGCTGCGTAGAAGCCGGGCTCGACCAGTGGGCGACCGGCAACCTGCTGTCGTTCCTCAAGGAGCAGCGCACGGCGACCGGGCACATCCCCACCGACCGCACCCTGGTCGTCGAGCGCTTCCGCGACGAACTCGGCGACTGGCGCGTCGTGATGCATTCCCCGTACGGCATGCAGGTGCATGCGCCGTGGGCGCTGGCCGTCGGTGCCCGGGTCCGTGAGCGTTTCGGCATCGAAGGCGCATGCATGGCCGCCGACGACGGGATCATCGTGCGCATCCCCGACACCGAATCGCAGCCGCCCGGTGCGGAGCTGTTCGTCTTCGATCCAGCCGAACTCGACGAGCTCGTGACCACCGAAGTCGGCGGGTCCGCCCTGTTCGCCGCGCGCTTCCGTGAATGCGCCGCGCGGGCCCTTCTGCTGCCCAAGTACAACCCCGGTAAGCGTTCGCCGCTCTGGCAGCAACGGCAGAAGGCGTCACAGCTGCTCGACGTCGCCCGCAAATACCCGACATTCCCGATCATCCTCGAGACCGTGCGTGAATGCCTGCAAGATGTCTACGACCTGCCCGCCCTCGACGCGCTCGCCAAACAGCTGGCCGCACGGACCGTGCGCATCGTCGAGACCACGACCGAATCCGCGTCTCCGTTCGCCCGCTCGCTCCTCTTCGGCTATGTCGCCGCATTCATGTACGAGGGAGACAGCCCGCTCGCCGAACGTCGGGCGGCTGCACTCTCGCTGGATGCCGGCCTGCTCGCCGAGTTGCTCGGTCGCGCCGAGCTGCGCGAACTGCTCGATCCCGCGGTCATCGAACGTGTCGAACGCGAAGTGCAGCGTCTCGCACCCGACAGACGGGCGCGCGGTCTCGAAGGCGCGGCGGACCTCATCCGGATGCTGGGGCCGCTGACCGTCGATGAAGCCGGCGAACGACTCGAAGGCGAAGGCGACGAGCCCGCCGGCCCTGTCGTCGCTCGCCGACTGCTCACGGAACTGGTCGACGCGAAGCGCGCGCTCACGGTCACCATCGCCGGCACAGAAAGCTTCGTCGCGATCGAGGATGCGAGCCGGCTGCGTGACGCCCTGGGTGTTCCACTCCCGATCGGCGTGCCCATCGCATTCGTCGAACCGGTGGATGACCCGCTCGGCGACCTCGTCAGCCGGTATGCGCGAACGCACGGACCATTCACCACCGCAGATGTCGCCACCCACCTGGGGCTCGGGATCGCCATCGTGAATGACGCGCTGAGGCGGCTCTCGCACGATCGTCGTGTCGTCGAGGGCGAATTCAGGCCGCATGCGTTCGGTTCGGAGTGGTGCGACGCCGAGATCCTGCGGCGCCTGCGCCGGCTGTCGCTGGCCGCGCTTCGGCACGAAGTCGAACCGGTCGACCCGCAGACCTTCGCCCGGTTCCTGCCCGACTGGCAGCATGTCGGTGGCGTCCTCCGTGGTGTGGATGCCGTCGCCTCCGTCATCGAACAGCTCGCCGGAGCCCGTATTCCCGCGTCGGCATGGGAATCGCTCGTTCTCCCTTCGCGGGTTTCCGACTACAGCCCTGCCATGCTCGACGAGCTCACCGCGACCGGTGAAGTCGTGTGGGCCGGTGGCGGTTCGCTCCCCGGAAACGACGGCTGGGTGAGCCTGCACCTCGCCGAAGCGGCGCCGGTCACTCTCCCGTTGCCGGTCGAGTACGAACCGGATGCGCTCCAGCGCGACATTCTCGAGGCCCTCGGTCGGGGTGGCGGCTTCTTCTTTCGCCAGCTTTCCGATGCGATCAATGCGGAACGTGTCACCCGCGAAGACGGGCAGGCTGTCGACGACGGGACTCTCGTGACCGCCATCTGGGATCTCGTGTGGGCCGGTCTTCTCACCAACGACACTCTGGCTCCGCTCCGAACGCTCACCGGCAGTTCCGGTGCGCACAAGCGACCGAAGACTGCGCCTCGCTCGCGGCTCTACCGCGGACGATCCGTCGGTCGGTCCGCGCTCGTCACTCGCGTCGGTCCTCCCATCGCCGGCGGCAGGTGGTCGGTTCTTCCCGCAGCCGACGAGGATGCGACCCTGCGTGCGCACGCCCTTGCCGAGACCCTCCTCGACCGGTACGGCGTCGTCACGCGCGGGTCTGCGATGAACGAGGGTGCACCCGGCGGATTCGCACTCGCGTACAAAGTGTTGAGTGGTTTCGAGGAATCCGGGCGGGCACGGCGGGGCTACTTCGTCGAGACCCTCGGTGCCGCACAGTTCGCCACCGGTGCGACGGTGGACCGACTGCGTTCGTTCACCCTGGATCACACCCAGGAGCCACCACGCGAGGCGGTCGCCCTGGCTGCCACAGATCCGGCAAACCCGTACGGTGCTGCGCTTCCCTGGCCGGCCACACCCGAAGATGCCGGTACAGGTCATCGTCCCGGTCGCAAGGCTGGGGCACTGGTCGTTCTCGTGGATGGTGCACTCACCCTCTACGTCGAGCGAGGGGGCAAGAGCCTTCTCTCGTTCAGTGATGACGCGCGGGTACTGGAAGTCGCGGCACGCGCACTCGCCCGCCTGATCAGTACGGGGCGTGTGGACAAGCTTGCGATCGAGACCGTCAACGGTGCGTTCATACTCGGTACGCCACTCGGCGACGGGCTCACGGCTGCGGGCTTCCTGGCGACCCCACGAGGGCTTCGGTTGCGGTCGTGAGTGGCTGTGCCGTGAGCGGCTGGATGACCTGTGCCTGAGGGCGACACCGTCTACCGCACGGCCCGCCGGTTGCGGGACGCGCTCGAAGGTCGCGTGCTCACGCACAGCGACTTCCGGGTGCCCGCCTTCGCCACTGTCGACCTGGCCGGCGAGCGAGTCGACTCTGTTGCCAGTCGCGGCAAGCACCTGCTGATCCGGGTCGGTGGGGTGAGCATCCACAGTCATCTCAAAATGGAGGGATCGTGGGAGGTGTACCCCGTCGGAGCCCGGTGGCGGCATCCCGCGTTCCAGGCTCGGGTCGTGCTGTCGACCGTCGACGTCGTTGCTGTCGGTTTTCAGCTCGGCACCCTCGAAGTCGTACCGCGCGAGCGTGAGGAGAGCGTCGTCGGGTATCTCGGTCCGGACCTTCTCGGACCGGACTGGGATGCGGACGAAGCCGTTCGTCGTCTGGCGGAGCACCCCGAACAGCCCATCGCGGTGTCTCTCCTCGACCAGAGGAATCTCGCCGGACTGGGGAACGCCTACGCCAACGAAGTGTGTTTCGTGCGAGGGATGCTTCCCACGCGTCCCACGAAGGATGCCGACCTTCGTGCCACTGTCGCGCTCGCTCACCGTATGATCGTCGCCAACCGCGACCGTGCCCAACGTGTGACGACCGGTAGCACGCGTCGTGGCGAGGCCGCATGGGTGTACGGCCGGGAGGGCAAACCGTGTCTTCGGTGTGGAACCCTCATCGAACGGTCGGAGCTCGGTCGAACGGAACTCGAGCAGCGTGTGATCTATTTCTGTCCGCACTGCCAGACGTGAGCGTGGGCCGAGCCGTGGGGAGGAAGTCCATCCCTGACAGCCGGGTCGCTGTGCTCTCGAGTTATGTTGCTTATTCAAGTAAAGCGGCGCGCTACGCGCGCCCCCTATTGAACGCGGTCACAGCGGCCGCAACTTCTTCCGCACGTTCCTCTGACAGTGCACCCGAACCGACCATGATGCCAACCGAGGCGCCAGAAATCGTGCCGCCCCGAACAACGTTCGTTCCGATTCGCGTCGCATCGCGTCCCAGCTCGATTCCGGCCCCGGCTGACCTTTCCCAGAACTCGGCAACAGTGAGAGGAAACACGAGCTGATCAAGGAGAGCGTCGTGATTCGGATACTTTTTCCTGTATTCCTCAGCGCCTGCAACTTCCGTGTACTCGATGCGGAACCGATCTCCATTCGGAAAGCGCACCTCGAGGTACCGGCCGCGCGGCGGGCAATCAACGTTTTCGGCTCCCGGGGGGACGATCCATACATTGTCTTCCATCCATGCCCGCGGTTGCCCATTCGCCCCAGGCAGTTGGAAATTCAAGAGCAGATACCCGTTGTCATCGCGGTTGAAGTAGATGGCTCGCTTGTTGGCGACCTGCAGGATGGTGTCCACCTTGTAATACGCGTTCGAGCCGACAATGACCAGCAGTTCCCGCCGAAGGTAATCGAATTCGCCGCGCACCCAGTTCGCTCGACCAGCCCCTTCGCGCTTGAGCCGCCGGAGGAAGTCGTCAGGATAGTAATTCTGATCAGCCTTTGCCGCGTGATTGGAGCAAAGGGCGATCATTCCCTCGGGTGCGTGGTGACGTTTTGTTCGCCAAGGGGGATCGAAATGGTGGAACGTAAGGTACGGGCTCCCGCAACCCTCGACCGGACACCTGAAGCCAACTTCCCGACACAGCGCGCGACGCACGCTTACTGGTGGTCGCCGGGTGAGCTTGCCTTGATGCGTACTCATATCTGCAGGCTAGTCGCGGGCAAGCCGCGGTACAGGCTAGGGGCACGTGTTAATGACTTGTCCCGTTGTCCAAGTCGGTGCGTCCGATGTCGCGGTCCCGTGCTGGGCGTGGGTGTAGGCGAGCGGGTGGGGGCGCCCGGTCCAGGCGCAGCCGTCATCGCGTTCGGCGAACAAGCCCCCGGTCAGCTCACCGAGCTCGGCGTGCGAGAAATTCCGCCCAGGTCGTCACTCCGTACGGATCCCCGTCGACCAGGTTGCTCCCCTCCGCGAGTGCGCGAAACGTCGCACCCGGCAATCGCACCGGCCACACCGCACGCCGGGATCCGCGGTGACGCTTCCATTCATCCGCGAGCGCCTGTCCGGTCAGCCGCTCGGGCCCGCCGATGTCGGCTACGCGACCGGCCGGCTCTCCGTCAGCAAGCATCACGAGGCGGGCAGCAACCTCTTCCACCGCGATCGACTGAATCCTGATCGACGGCGCGAAGAGCACCGGCGAATACCGCTGGACTCCGAAAAGGGTCGCGACGAGATTGTGGACCTGGGTCGCCCGCAGGATGGTGTACGGCAGCGGTGACTCGGCGACGATCCGTTCGCTCTCGAGCTTCTGCCGGTAGTAGCCCAGGGCGATCTTGTCGATGCCGACGATCGAGAGGTACACGATATGGGCGACCCGGGCTTTGTGCGCGGCGTAGAGCAGGTTCCGGGTCATGCTCGAATCCCCTCCGGCGAACGACGTTGCGAGATGTATGACGGTGTTGACTCCCTGAATCGCGGGTCCCACCCCTGAACCGGTTTTGAGGTCGCCGACGACGCGCCCGGCTCCCGGATGCCGGCTGAGCACCCGCACCTCTCTCGCGCCGCCACTCCGCAACTGCTCGACGAGGGGCGTGCCGATCGTTCCGGTCCCGCCGGTCACGAGAATCGTCGATTTCAGTGCCATAGCTGATCTCCCTTCGTTCGCCGCGGCTGATGAGCCGTCATGGGTCGCGCCGCACCACGATCACGTGCCTCACCGACCAGCGGGGTCGGCGATGCGTGACAGCTGCGCCTGCGCAAAGGCGAGTTTGTCCGGGTTCATCATCAGGTCCAGTCCGGTCACGTGCTCACGGTCGGCATGGACGAACCAGACAGCCGAGATCGCGTCACCGGCGAGCGCGACGACCGCCAGTTCGCCGTTGACCTGCGCCGTGAATGCGTCGATGCCTGCACCGAACCTCTGCACGGCACCCACGAGATAGCGCGAGACCGCGTCGGCGCCCACCACGGGCTGCCGAGCCGCGCTGACGATACCGCCGCCGTCGACCCGGACGACGACATCCTCAGTCAGCAGTGCCTGGAGACCCTCGAGATCTCCGTTGCGGGCGGCGACGAACATCTCGTCCACGAGTCCCTGCCAGCGGTCGGGTTCGAGCGGCGCGGTGTGAACCGTCACGACGTGCCTGCGGGCCCTGGCGTGCAGTTCGCGCGCGTTGACCTCGCTCGTACCGAGCAGTTCCGCCACTTCTCCATGGCTGTACTCGAACGCTTCGCGCAGAACATATGCGGCTCGCTCGGGGGGAGTGAGCCGCTCGAGGAGCAGCAGAAGCTGCAGCGAAACGCTCTCGCGCTGCGCGGCGATCTCGAGTGGACCGAGAACCCCGGAGGTGGCTCCGTGGCCGTCGAACTCGGATGCGGTGAGCACCGGTTCCGGCAGCCACGGCCCGTCATAGACGTCGCGTTTCGCCCGCGCCGATTCGAGCACGTCCAAACAGAGGGTCGTCACGATACGCGCGAGGTAAGCGCCGGGGTCGACGACGGCGAACCGGTCGAGCCTGCTGAAGCGACCCCAGGCATCCCGGACGACATTCTCCGCGTCGGATGCGGTACCGAGCATCCGGTACGCGATCGCGAACATGCGCCATCGCTGCGCCTGGAACATGTCGAGGTCGCCAGGGCTGCCGGTCGCGCCTGTCACGCCCCTCATTCTGTCAAGGGAGCGAATGCGCCAACAGGAGTCCAGCAGGATTCGCAGCGTATCGGCACAGGATGGCCCCGGACGGCGCGGGTCGCATGCGAACGGACCGGGCCGCGTAACCCCGCGTGCCCGGCCCGTTGGTCGCGTGCGAATGCCCGCAGGTCACATCTCGACGGTCTCGTGGATCTCGATCCGGCCGCCGGCGGACAGGTGCGGGTGGCCTTTGAGCAGTCCTTCGACCTCGCCGGTCGACCCGGCCTGGACGATCGAATACCCGTTGACGCGGCTCGCCGGGATGTCGGCACCTTCGGCGGTCTCCGCACCGAACGCGTTCCCGGCGTCGAGGATGGCATCACCGGATGCGCCGAACCACGCCATCCACGCGTCGGTCACCTTCTTGCCTTCTTCAGGCGTCTGGGGCACTGTACCGCCCTGGTACAGCAGAACGTATTTCGCCATTGTCATACTCCTCGTGTCGTGCTGCCGGTCGGCAGCGGTGGTGTTCATCCCTACGACGTGAGCGGGTACGCGAAATCGACAGCGTGGCCCGAAAGACACAAAAAAGAAAGAGGGGAGCCGAAGCTCCCCTCTCCTGTCAGCCGACCACCGGGGTCAGCCGGCGACTACTGCGCGACGGCCTGCTCGCGTCGCGGCAGCTTCCAGTCTGGCCGCACGTAGTGGCAGGTGTACCCCCACGGCATGCGCTCGAGGTAGTCCTGGTGCTCGGGCTCGGCCTCCCAGAACGGACCGGCCGCGGTGACCTCGGTCACGACCTTGCCGGGCCAGATCCCTGACGCGTCGACATCGGCGATGGTGTCCTCGGCGATGCGCTTCTGCTCCTCGCTGGTGTAGAAGATCGCTGACCGGTAGCTCGTACCGACGTCGTTGCCCTGACGGTTCTTCGTCGACGGGTCGTGGATCTGGAAGAAGAACTCCAGCAGGTCACGGTAGCTGAGCTTCTGCGGGTCGAAGATGATCTCGATCGCCTCGGCGTGGTTTCCGTGGTTGCGGTAGGTGGCGTTCGGCACATCGCCGCCGCTGTAGCCGACCCGCGTCGAGATGACTCCCGGACGCTTGCGGATCAGGTCTTGTACACCCCAGAAACATCCACCGGCGAGGATGGCCTTCTCAGTGGTTCCAGTCATCGTGCGGTCTCCTCTGTCGTAGTGAACAGGCTGCGGTAGTCGCCGTAGCCCTCGCCCTCCAGGTTCGCCACAGGGATGAACCGGAGTGCAGCTGAATTGATGCAATAGCGCAGACCGCCCTGGTCTGCCGGCCCGTCGTCGAAGACGTGGCCGAGGTGGCTGTCGCCGTGCGCGGATCGCACCTCGGTGCGCACCATGCCGTAGGTGCGGTCCTGCTTCAGGATGACGTTGGCCGGGTCGATCGGAACGGTGAAGCTCGGCCAGCCCGATCGGCTGTCGTACTTGTTGACGGATGCGAACAACGGCTCCCCTGAGACGATGTCCACGTAGATGCCCTGCTCGTGGTTGTCCCAGAATTCGTTGCGGAAGGCGGGCTCCGTCTCGGCTTCCTGGGTGACGCGATACTGCTCGGTGGTAAGCCGGGAAATGGCCTCCGGGTCCTTGCGGTACTCGTGTGACACTGTTCTTTCTCCTTCGCTTCGGGTCACTGCTGGCTGCAGCGCCTCAGTAAGTAGAACGAGCTATGGTCACAGGCTGTTCCACCCAAGCTGTGTGTTAGCTGTGGCTTTCAAACCCCGCCCGCAGCTTTCGGGCGGCGGATGCGGCTCGTAGAGTGTGCGACATGGGGAAGCGCGACCCGCGGGTCGACGAGTACATCGACGGCCTGGCCGACTGGCAACAGGAGATCTGCCGCGCGGTGCGGGAGATCGTGCATGCGGCCGAACCGGCGATCGAGGAGACGATCAAGCGCACGAACCGGCCCTATTTCGTGCGCGACGGCAACGTGTGTGCGCTGCTTGCCGCGAAGGACCATGTGAACGTCTTCGTGTACGACGGCGCGATCGTGCCCGATCCGCACGGGATCATCACGGCCGGTCACGACAATGCGACGGCCCGCACGGTGGGCATCAAGCGAGGCGAGACGGTGAACGCGGATGCTCTGGCCGCGATGATCCACCAGATCGCGGAGAACAACCGCGCGGGCGGCTGGCGCAAACTCAAGGCGGAGGGCCAGGCGCGAAGCACCGGATCGCCCGCCTGACACGACGGAATCCCTCGGATATTTCACATACCTCAACGGATCACGCCGTAAGATCGGGCGAATGCGACAGATTCCGTCGAATCCGAGTTGTTCTCACCCGCCAACACTGCTAACGTCAGCGCAGGTATCAGCAACGAAGCAGGAGAACCAATGACCCGGACAGACGCAACGGCGCGACCGTCAGAGAACGGCGCGTCGGGCGAACACACCCACGACCTGAAGGCTGACGGCGTCAGTGCAGCCGGATCGGTCGTCATGGCGGTCGCCGGAAGCGCCCCCGCCTACTCGATCGCGGCAACGACAGCTACCCTCGTCGCCGCAGCAGGACTCGCAAGCCCCGCAGCACTGCTCTGGTGCGGCCTCCCGATGCTCGGCATCGCGTGGGCTTTCGCCTTCCTCGGACGTGCCGACGTCAACGCCGGCGCCGCCTACTCGTGGGTCGGACGCGCGCTGCACCCCATCCTCGGCTTCCTGTCCGGCTGGGCCCTCGTCATCTCGGCAACGATCTTCATGGTCGCAGGCGCCCTGCCCGCCGGCGTGATGACCGTCGCCCTGTTCGGCGGTGACCAGAACAACGTGCCGCTCGTGACCGGTGTCGGGGCCGTCTGGTTCCTCATCATGGCCGTCTGTGTTCTCGTCGGTGTGCAGATCACCGCCCGCGCGCAGTGGATCATGTCGACCATCGAGGTCGGCATCCTCTTCGTGTTCGCGATCGTCGCGATCATCCGCGCCGCGACCGGCGCCCACGCCGGCCCCTCATTCTCATGGGACTGGCTGAGCTTCGCGCACTTCACCGGACCCGGCGCCTTCATCGCGGCAGCCCTCGTCGCCGCGTTCTACTACTGGGGCTGGGATGTCGCCTCGAACCTGAACGAAGAAACGAAGGATGGCCACAAGAACGCCGGCATCGGCGGCATCATCGGCGTCATCATCGTCTTCCTCCTCTTCGAGGTCTTCACGATCGCCACCCTCGTGATGCTGCCCGCGAAGACCATCGAAGAGAACAGCGGCAACGTGCTGGGCGCGCTCGGCCAGGTCATCTGGCCCGGCGTCGGCGGCAACATCCTCGTCATCGCCGTCGTGCTCTCGACGATCGCAACGCTGGAGACCACCCTGATCCAGGTCACCCGTTCGCTCTTCGCGATGGGCCGCGACAACACCATCCCCGCCGCCTTCGGCCGTACGCACAAGAAGTGGAAGACGCCGGCCTTCGCCACCCTGGTGGTCGTCGGTGTCTCGCTCGTGCTGTTCATCGGCTCCAACTTCCTCGGAAGCGTCGGAGAAATCCTGTCGAACGCCATCAGCTCGATCGGCCTGCAGATCGCGTTCTACTACGCGCTCGCCGGAATCGCCGTCGTCGTCGCCTATCGCAAGATCATTTTCACGTCGGTGAAGAACTTCATCTTCATCGGCCTGTGGCCGGCGATCGGTGCGATCTTCATGATCGTGATCTTCGGCTTCTCGATCCCGAGCCTCGACCCGATCGTCATCGCGATCGGCATCGGCACCCTGGCGCTCGGCATCGTGCCGATCATCATCTACTGGAAGAAGGGCGCGGCATACTTCAAGCGCCGCCCGCTCGAACTGCCCGACGAACTCGACGCCAAGGCGCCCGAGAACATCGACGAGCGTCCCCCGGTCGTCTAGCGAACACCCAGCTGCCCGAAACAGAAGTGGCCCCAGAATGATTCAGGGGCCACTTCCGTTTTTCACCGGCGCCCGCACGACACATCGACACGCAACGAGGAGTGACCCGTGGCACGACTACTGGTGATCGTCGACATCCAGAACGACTACTTCCCCGGCGGCGCGTACCCGCTCGTGGGCACCGAGGCCGCGGCAGATCGGGCGAGCGCCCTGCTCGCGTACTTCCGGGAGAGCGGCGAACCGGTCGTGCACGTGCAGCATGTCTGGGACGCCCCGGATGCGACCTTCATGCGCCCGGGAACCCACGGTGTCGAGATCAACGACGCTGTCGCTCCCCTCGCCGACGAGCCTGTCGTTCTGAAGGGGTCACCGAACTCGTTCCTTGGCACGGACCTGGAGCAGCGCGTGCGTGACGCCGCGGTCGACGACGTCGTCATCGTGGGCATGATGACGAGCATGTGCGTGGACTCGACCGTGCGCGCAGCCGCGGATCTTGGGTTCGCGGTGACCGTCGCATCCGACGCCTGCGCGGCTCCCGACCTCGAGTTCGGCGGCACCGTGATTCCCGGGGACGTGGTGCACGCCGCGTTCCTCGCGGCGCTCGGTGACGGTTTCGCGACCGTCACGACCGTCGGCGAGCTCATCCAGCACGCGCACGCCGAGGCCTAGCCCCGCCAGCTCTCCGTCGACCACAGGGAAAAGCACCTCAATCTCGCGTATTGGGGTGTCTTTTCATGTGCTCGACGGGTGTCGGCGGCGAGGTGGCTGGGCGCCCGTGTGCCCACGTTGTGAACTCGTGCACAGGTTGCAGCGTATGCACGGGTTCAGAACCTGTGCACGGGCGAACCCGGACTCGCGGCCGACTACTCGGCGATGCGGTGCAGCACGAAGAGGCCGCCATGGATCGGCTGGTCCATGCGCTCGTGCTCCGTGAGCACATACTCGTCGAGGATGGCCACGATGCGCAGATCGAGCTCCTCGAGCTGTGCAGGTGAGAGGTGCAGCGCGAACCGCTCGAACGTTTCGACGGCTCCGGGGCCCGCCTCGCGAAATTCCTCCTGGAACGCCTCGATGGGCGGCAGGTAGCGGTCGACGCCGTTGGCGCCCAGAGGGTCGTTCAGCCACCACGACTGCCCGCTCGACCGGTAAGGCTTCTCGAGGGCGCCGCTCGGCCCCGTGCGTACGGGAGCCGGCACCAGCAGGCCGGCGTCGACGAGTTTGCGCACGTGGTAGAGCACGGTGCCCGGGTCCTGGTCGAGCCGGTCGGCGAGCTCTTTGTTGGTCAGTTCGTGCTGCGCACAGAGGCGAAGGATGCGGGCCCGCAACGGGTGGGCGAGCGCCTTCGCTTCGCTGACGGTCGCCTCTCGCCGCCGGTCACGAGGGTCGACATCGAGTCCGGTCGGCACAACGTTCTGAGTTTCCGTCACGTCCTCATGATAACCAATGATCGAGATTCTTCCATCACCTTGAACTTTCTCAATCGATGTGCAATTCTCCATAGGTGACCAGTTCGAACCCTTCCCCCGGCACCGGCGACAGCGCGACCAGCACGGCGAACGCGGCGAACCCGGGCAGCGAAGGCCGCACTGACACCGCGACGGCCAGGCTCGGCACCCCGTTCTGGCGGCTCTGGTCGTCTGACGGACTCTCGAACCTCGCCGACGGCATCCTCAAAGTCGCTCTGCCCCTGCTCGCCCTCGAATTCACGCGTAGCCCCACCCTGATCGCCGGACTGGCTTTCGCGTTCACGCTCCCATGGCTGCTCTTCGCCCTGCCGGCCGGCGCACTCGCCGACCGCATCGACCGCCGTCGCATGATGCTCACGGCGAATATCGCCCGCGCGACGATCGTCGGCGTGATCGCCCTCGCGGCCGCGTTCGGTTTCGGCTCGATCTGGATCCTCTACATCGGCGCTTTCGCCGTGGGAATGGCCGAGACGATCTACGACACGTCGGCCCAGTCGATCCTGCCGCAGGTCGTCAAACGCGACCTGCTCCCCCGCGCAAACGCCCGCCTCTACGTCGCCGAAACGATCGCCAACCAGTTCATCGGGCCGCCCCTCGGCGGCGTGCTCGCTGCGGTAGGCGCGGTCGCGGCACTCGCCACGCCGGCAGGCCTGTGGCTCGTCGCGGTGGGAGCGCTGCTGCTCATGCGCGGATCATTCAAGGTCGAACGGACCGGGAGCACCACCATCCGGGCCGACATCGCCGAAGGCCTGCGTTTCCTCTGGCGGCACAGCGTGCTGCGCGCCCTTGCGATCATGACGGGCGTGTTCAACCTCGCGTCAAACGCTGCGTTCGCCGTCTTCGTGCTCTACGCCGTCGGCCCGTCGTCGCCCATGAAGCTCACCGAGCCGCAGTACGGCATCCTCCTGACCTGCCTCGCGATCGGCAGCGTCGCGGGGTCGTTCGTCGCGGTGCCGCTCGAACGCCGGCTGGGCCGGGCGCGCACGATCGCCGTTTCGATGCTCGGGCCCGCCCTCATGGTGGGGGTTCCCGCGCTGACCAGCAATGCCTGGGTCATCGGCGCCGCATTCTTCTTCGGAGGAGCCGGAGTGATCATGTGGAACGTGATCGTCGTCTCGTTCCGCCAGCGCGCCACGCCCGACCGCCTGCTCGGTCGTGTCAACAGCGCCTACCGGCTCGTCGCCTGGGGAACGATGCCGATCGGTGCGGCGATCGGAGGGGTGCTCGCCCAGTTGCTCGGCGTGACAGCCGTGTTCGCCATCATGACGGCGGTCGTGCTCTCGATGTTCCTGTTCCTGTTCGTGGTGACGGATGCCCACATGAAAGCCGCGGAGGAGCATCCGGCCGACTGAGACGGCCGCGTGACGATCCGGCGACGTGCGCGATCAGGCCGAATGCGCAGGCGACCCCGAGCCGGGCTCACTGGACTGAGACGACTTCGCCCACGACGTCGTCTCACTGGTCGCGAGCGCCTCGATGCGTTCGACGAGCAACGGGACAGGGTCGCCGGTCGCGTAGTCGCCGGCGCGAGCCGTGTACAGGCTGCGCTGGGAGGCGATCGACGTCGCGGTGATCCGGTAGCGGATCCAGTTGTCATGCCACTGGAACAGCTGCTGCGCTCCCTCGAGCACGACGATCGCCGCACCAAGGCTGGCGGTCAGCCAGGTCGGCGCGTGGACCGCGACGGCTACCGGCACTCCGGCAGCGAGGACGAGCTGGATCACCTTGACGGTGAGATACCAGACCCGCGAATAGCCGGCATGTCGCTGGTACCAGGCGAGCTGCGACGTGATGCGCGCTTCGACCGCCGACGGCTCGGGCTCCTCGATGTCAGGGTCGGGGCCCAGGCCGGGGCCGGGGCCCGGCGACACTGCCGGCAACGGGATGATCGGGGGTTCTGCAGCAGTCATGGGACATCCTCCGTCCGACCCGCCGGACCCGGCACGCGCATCCGATGCGGATGGCGAAACCCTAGTGTTCCCCGGTCGCAACCGCAATGGAACCGGTCAGGCGCTCTGTACGTCCTCACGGAACACGGATGCGGCGGGTACGGGTGTAGGGATGTTCCCGCTGCCCTCCCCCGCCCAGCGCAGGCCCTCACGGCGCAGTTCGAGCTGGGAGACGATGATCGCCGCGAGGTCCTGCAGGTTCTCGATGTCGGCCTGCGAGGCCGAACCCGGCTTGAAGTCCAGGACCGACAGCGTGCCGATCACCTGACCGTCCTGCCGCTTCAGCGGCACCCCGACGTAGAAGCGGAGCGCGAGCGGCCCCTCGACGAGTGAGCTGCCCTGGGCACGGGCATCCAGGCGCGCATCTTCGACGACTACCGGCTCGTCCTGTGGAACCGTCGCCTTCGACAGGTCGACCTCGCGTGCGATGCGTGCGACGTCGGCACCGTAATGAGACGTGAACCACGTGCGATCGTGGTCGACGACGCTCACGATCGAGATCGGGGCTGCGAACATCCGGGCGGCCATGGCCGTCGCCCGGTCGAGGGCTTCGGTGGGCAGCGTGTCGAGCGCCGTCGCCTCGACGGCAGCCTGGTCGTCGGCGCGGTCCGCCGGGAAGAGCACCTCGGTGTCCTTGTGGCGGCCGCTTTCGGCGATCACGATCTGCTTCAGGATGGACACCAGCTCGCGACCCTGTGGCCGATCGCCGGGAGCGCGGCTGGTCATCGCCCGGAGCAGGGTGCGCCACCGCTCCGGCAGCTCCTCGGGGATGCGCGGATCGCGACCCAGGCGCGCAACGGCGGTCTCCACCATGGAGCCCGGGAATTCCTTGCGCAGGGTGAAACACTCGAGCAGCACCAGCCCGAGCGAATAGATATCCGTAGCCCCCGTGACCTCCCCGCCGCTCGCCTGTTCCGGGCTGAGGTAGGCGGCCGTTCCCGTGGTCATGCCCTCGGCGGTCATCCGCTCGACGTCGTCGGACAGGGCGATGCCGAAGTCCGTGAGTTTGGCGCGCGCACGGGTCGCACCGTTGCCGTAGTCCACCAGGAGGATGTTGGAGGGTTTGATGTCGCGATGGATGACACGCTGGCCGTGCACGTATTCGAGCACTTCCGCCATGTCGTACCCGATCTCGCCGATGTGCCGCCCCGAGATGGGCGCCTCGAAAAGCCGCGTCTGCAGGTTGGTGCCGTTCACCAGGGGCATCACGATGAAGCGTCGCGCACGGCCGCTCGAGTCGCGCGCCACGCCTGCGTCGATCATCGTCACCAGTCCGTGGTGGTCGAGACTTGCCAGCACGACGAATTCGCTCTCCTGGGGGGCGCCGTCACCGACGCCGGCGTGGAAGAGCTTGACAGCGACCTGCCGGCCGAGCGCCTCGTCGTGGGCGCGGTAGACCGTCGCCATTCCTCCGCGACCGATCGCGGAATCCAGGCGATACCGGTTGGCGAACACCTGGCCGACCGGATCGTCATCACCGACATGGTGGGTGGCCATCGTCACCTGCTTTCTGTTCACAGTGTGACGGACCTGAGCGATTTTCACCAAGCCGAAATCCGGGGCTTGACGAGGGAATCTATTGAGAGTATTCGTCGTTCCGGCGCCACCAGAAGCCGGGCTCGTTGCGTCCGAAAGGCGCGCGGTCGAGCCACTGGTACATGCCCCAGAGGGCGTCGACGCCCCGCTCATAGGTTGAGTACGTGTGGTAGACGACGCCGTCGTCGAGAACGAAAGCGCTCATCCCCGGCCCTTCCCGCCGGTAGGTCTCCCAGTCCGTCCCGACCGTTGCGCCGAGCTCCTCGAACCAGACGCGCCCGTCACCCTCCGGCGGCCGCAGGTCGATGGTGCGGTAGTTGTAGTCCACCGCGCCGGCGCGCCACTCCGCCTCGGTGTGCGACGTGTGGAAATCGAAGTTGAAGTCGCTGCCGAACGAGGATGCCCACGGGAACGTCCACCCCATCCGCTGCTTGTACGCCTGCAGCTGCGGCAGCGGCGCCCGGGAGACGGCGAAGAACGAGACGTCGTGGTTCTCGAGGTGCACGACGGAGCCGTTGAACCCATCCGCGATCGCCGAGCACGACCGGCAGCCGGCCTCGTAATCCGGGCCGAACATGAAGTGGTATACGAGCAGCTGCGAGCGTCCACGGAAGAGGTCGGCGAGGGATGCGGTGCCCTCGTCGGTCTCGAAGCGGTACTCCTTGTCGATGCGCACCCAGGGCAGCTCCTGCCGGCGTCGCGCCAGCTCGTCGCCGCGGTGCGTCAGCTCCTTCTCTGCGTCGAGCAGTTCCAGGCGCGCGGCGAGCCATTCCTCGCGCGTTCCGATCGTGTGGTCGGTCATGATGCCTTCTCCTTCGTCCTTCTTCTTTCGTTCACATGGCGGGCACGAGGCCTGGGACCCACGACGGAGCGACGACGATGAGCACTCCGAGGCCGAGGATCGCCAGGGCGACCGGAATGTCGATCACCGGTCGTGGCGCGACGAGTTTCTGCACGACGACGACGGCCGCGATGAGGAACATCCACGGGACGCTCATCACACTCAGCGCCACCAGCAGCAGCATGAGCCCGATGCTCGATCCCACGCAACACAGGCCGAACACGAAGCCCGAGCGGATGCTGTCCCTGCAGCGTTCGCGGAACCTCCGCTTGAGGGGGGTCAGCTCGTACACGCCGGCCGCGATCGCCACCACGCCGGCGACGAGCGCGGTGTGGGGCCGGTAGAGGGCGTACACGACGAGGCCGACGAGCGTCCAGACGGCGAGGTAGGCGGCGATGAACGCAGGGACGGAGCGGGCGCGACCGCTCGCTTCGGCGCTGCGCACGACCGCGGGAGCGGCGCCAGGCAACATCATCGCCGCCATCATCGCGATCCAGAGGGGCACGAAGAACGCGAGCGGTCCGAGCGAGGTCGCGACACCCATGTCCATGCCGTTCGCCTGCCACAGCGTGACGACCCATGCTGCTGTTGCGAGGCCGAGCGTCGCGGTCAGCGCGGTGACTCGGAGTCGTAAGGCGTTCATCTGACCCTCCTGCGTTCTTTCAGCCGCGCGAGCTGAGGCTGCGCGCGACGGCGAGCCGGTCGAGGGCTTCGAGGCAGGCGACCCACCCGCCCGAGTGGGCATCCCAGGCGCGACGGCTCGGCAGGCCCTCGTGGGTGACGGCCACCTCCGTACCGTTGGCGACCTCGGTGAAGTCGACGGTGACGGTGGTCTCCTTGTCGTCGGTGTTCGGGGAAAACCAGGTGAACGACAGCCGACGCGGCCGGTCGATGACGAGGTACGTTCCCCGGTGCGGGAGCGACTCCGACGGGGTGTGCACCATGACGGTGAATTCGCCGCCGACGCGCGGATCGGTCGTCGCTTCGGCGCGGGTTACCGGGCCAGCCGTCATCCACGTCGCGAAGCTGTCGGCGTCGGTCCAGGCGTCGAAGATGACGTCGGCCGGTGCGGCGATGACGCGCTTGACGATGAGCGGGCTGCTCGGAGTGTACACAGTCATGCGGATGCTCCCTTGTCTGTCGGGGTGGTGCCGGTTTGCGTGGTGGTGCCGGTTTGCGTGGTGGTGCCGGTTTGCGTGGTGGTGCCGGTGACGAAACGGTCGAGGGCCGCCAGGCGGTCGGTCCAGAACACGCGGTAGTACTCGATCCAGTCGGCGGCCTCCGCCATCGGCGCTGCGTTCAGCGAGAGCACATGGTTGCGTCCCTGCACGGAGCGGCTGACGAGTCCCGCCTGCTCGAGCACGCGGACGTGCTTCGAAACCGAGTTGAGCGAGATCGAGAAGTGACGTGCCACATCCGTGACGCGTTCATCCGCCGTCGAGAGGCGGATCAGGATCTCGCGCCGGGTGGGATCGGAGATGGCCCCGAACACCCGGTCGAGAGTTTGTGTCTGATATTCACCCATATGGGTGAATATACGCCCATGGTGCGAGGCGGGCAAGCCCCGCTACACTCCGGACTAGGACCGATCCATGACAGGGCACTCATGATCCCCAGAAGACTGCTCACCGCGACGCTGTCGGCGGCCGTAGGAGCCATGATCGCGTTCGGCCTTTCAGGCTGCGACTTCTTCGTGCCGCAGACCACCGAGACCACCGTCGAGACCAGCGACGGGGTCAGCGGGACGATCGGCCAGGTGCACGTCGGCAACGCCGTGCTGATCAGCGGGGACGGTGGGCAGGTGTCGAACCTGGTCGTGACCTTCTCGAACCTGGACTTCGTCGACCACGACGTCATGATTGAATCTACGGGAGCGCCGCTGCCCGTCACGGTACCGGCCGGGGGCTACGTACAGGTGGGGACACCCGGAAACCGGACAATCCTTTTCGTGACAACCGACTCGCCGCCGGGAAGTCTGCACCCGATCGCCTTCTCAGTGGCAGGCGAGACCCTGCACCTCGAGGTTCCCGTGCTCGACACCAGCCTCCCCCTGTACAAACACCTCGGGCCGCCTGAGGGTATCGGGGTCGCCGACCTCGAGAACATGAAGTAGGAGGCACGATGCCGAAGACGATCCAGATCCAGGTTCCCATCGCCCCGTTGCGGTCGAAGTCCGTCTTCGCGGCCTACTTCTTCATGGTGTTCACCTTCGTCGGCCTGGCCGGCATGCAGCATTTCTACCTGGGCAAGTACGGGCGGGGCATCCTGTGGCTGGTGACCTGGGGGCTGCTCGGCATCGGCACTTTCGTCGACCTGTTCACGCTGCGCTCGCAGACGAAGTCGATCAACGCGCGCCGGGCGGTCGGGATCCGCTGACCGCCCGCCGACCGGGGGCCAGCCGACGAGGCGGCCAGCACATTCAGGCGAGGACCGGCACTGCGCAGAGGCGTCCGTCGACCATGGTGACCACCGCGTGCATGCGCGGCAGGTGCACGAGGTCGTGCGTGACGAGCAGCGTCGACGTCTCGAGCTTGGCAGTGAGGCCCAGGATGAGCTCGATGATCTGCGCGCCGCGCTCCTGGTCGAGCGCACTCGTCGGTTCGTCGACGAGCAGAACGCTGGGATCGTTCATCAGCGCCCGAGCGATGTTGACGCGCTGACGCTGCCCGCCCGACAGCTGGTGAGGCCGCTTGTCGCAGTGATCCGCCAGCCCGACGGCGTCGAGCACTTCGACGGCACGCACCGCAACGGTCTTGCGTCGCGCCCGGCTGCCTGACCGTCCCAGCTCGTTCATCACGGTGAGCTGCTCATGCGCGGTGAGCGACGGCAGCAGGTTGGACTGCTGGAACACGATTCCGATGCGATCGCGCCGCAGGTCGCTCGCATCCTTCGCTCCCAGGCGTGCCGCATCGACGCCGTCGATGAGCACGGCACCCGCGTCGGGTCGGATGAGCGTAGCCGCGACAGCCAGGAGACTGGACTTGCCGGACCCGCTGGGGCCCGTGATTCCGGTAACGGTTCCCGGATGCGCGGTGAGCGACACCCGGTCGACCGCGGTGACGCGGCTGTCGCCGTCGGGGAAGGTGAGTGTGACGCTGTCGAGTTGGATCATCGGTTGCTCCCGAGTGCGGTGAGTGGATCTGCGGAGGTGACGGAACGGAGTGCGAAGGCTGCGCCGGCGAGCCCCAGGGCGATCAGGAGCACCGCGGGCAGCAGCGTCGTGAAGGGGTTCAGGATGAACGGCAGGGCCGACCCCGCGAGGGTTCCGAGAAGGGCGACGACAGCGATACCGACACCGACGCCGACGAGGAGCACGACGAGCGCCTGCCCGAGCGCGTCGCGGACGAGCGACCTGGTGGATGCGCCGAGTGCCTTGAGCACGGCGATGTCGCCCTTGCGCTGCATGGTCCAGACCGTGAAGAAGGCTCCGATGACGAGAGCGGAGATGCCGAACAGCAGCGCGACCATCATCAGCAACGAGCCGATCTCGGACTTGAACGCACCGATCGCGGTCAGCGATCCGAGCGGCGTCTGGCTGATCGTGCCGGCGGCGGCGTTCTCCGCCAACCAGTTCGGCGTGCCGGTGACGGTGAGGACGGTGGCGAATGCGCCGGGGTTGCCGGTCGCTGCCGAGTATGACTGCCAGTCGTGGAGCGTCATGTAGACGACGGGGGTGTGGCTGTACCAGCTGTCCCCCGTGATGCTCTCGACGGTGAATTCCGTGCCTGCGATGGTCACCGTGTCGCCCGCGCTGACCCCGAGGTTCGCCGCTGCCCCCTTCGAGAGTACGAGTTGCGCGTCCGTCGCCGGGTGGTCCCCGGCCAAGCCGGCGCCGACGCCGAAGATCGCGATCGAGGCCTGCGTGCCGTTCGCTGTGGTGCCGCCGGCCTGCGCCCGGGTCTGGGTGATGCCGATCGGCACCGCCGAGGAGACGTCGCCGGCGGTCGACCAGGAGTCGGCCTGCGCCTCGGTGATCGCGGAGTCGGAGAAGCTCGCTCCGGTCGACGCGTCGGCCTTCGGAACCGAGAAGACGATCTGGTCGGCGGGCAGCTCGAGCACGCCGGAGATGTTCTGCGATGCGAGGCCGCCGGTCAGTCCGCTGAGGAATCCGACGAGCAGGGTGATGAGGGCGACGACCGATCCGATGAGGGTGAACCGGCCGCGTGCGAAGCGAAGATCTCGCCAGGCGACGAACATGTGTGGTCCTTTCTGTGACGCTGTTCAGCGACCCTTCCAGCCTCGTTTTTCCGGCGTCCCCGGTCATCGCCCATGCGAACGGACCTGCGGCGACGAAGGATGGGGCGAAAGCTCGAACTTTTGATGGATGGCCCGGCGACCCCTCGCACGTATCCTGAATTGACATGACTCACACCGCGTTGACCCCCGTGTTCGTCGGTCTTCGCACCGGCCTTCACGTGGTGTTCGTCGCCCTCACCGTGCTCGTCATCGTGCGCGCGATTGTCGCGCCGACCCCGTCGAGCCTGGCGGTGATCGTGCTCTGCCTGATCCTGCTGGCGACGTACGCTCTGGGCGGCCTCGTCGCGCACAGCGCGTTCCGCGGTGCCGGCTACCTGTGGCTGCTCGCCTTGTCGCTCGAATGGATCGTGCTCGTCTGGCTCATTCCCGAAGCGGCATATCTCGTCTTCCCGCTGTTCTTCCTCTACCTGCACCTGCTGCCGGGCTGGTGGGGACCGCTCGCTGTCCTGGCTGCGACCGCCCTCGCGATCGTCGCACTCGGCCTGCACGGTGGATGGACGGTCGGCGGCATCGTCGGACCGCTTGTGGGCGCCGGCGTGGCCATCCTGATCGGACTCGGCTACCGCTCGCTCGCCCGCGAGTCCCAGGAGCGGGAACAGCTGATGGATGAGCTGATCGCGACCCGCGACCAGCTCGCAGAGACCGAGCACGAGTCCGGCGTTCTCGCCGAGCGTGCACGGCTGGCCCGCGAGATCCACGACACGGTCGCGCAGGGTCTGTCGAGCATCCAGATGCTGCTGCACGCGGCTGAGCGCGAGGCTCCGGATGGCGCAGGGACCGAGTACATCCGTCTCGCCCGCGAGACCGCGGCCAGCAATCTCGCCGACACGCGCCGGTTCATCAGGGAGCTCACCCCGTCGGCCCTCGTCGACCAGGGAATCGGCGCCGCACTGCGCCGGCTCGCCGAGACGCAGTGGAGCAGCGACTCCCTGCAGGTGCACGTGCGGGTGTCCGATGCGATTGACCTGCCGATCGACGTGCAGACGGCACTGCTGCGGATTGCGCAGGGTGCCATGGCCAATGTCGTACAGCACGCGGATGCGCGCTCCGCCACCATCACGATCGACCGCGACGCCGACACCGTGCGGCTGACCATCAGCGACGACGGTCGCGGGTTCGACCCGGCCGCGGTCGCCATCGCCAGAGCGTCGGGCGCCTCCGATTCGTTCGGCCTCACCGCAGCCCGGGAGCGGGTCGACCAGCTCGGCGGAACCCTCACGATCGACGCGGAGCCCGGCCGTGGGGCCATCGTCACGGTCGAGCTGAAGCTCGAGGCCGACGGATGATCCGCCTCGTGATAGCAGACGACCATCCTGTCGTGCGCGCAGGCATTCGCGCCCTGCTCGACCACGAAGACGGCATCACTGTCGTCGGCGAGGCGTCGACGCCTGACGAGGCGGTGGAACTCGCCGACCGGGAGAACCCCGACCTGGTTCTCATGGACCTGCAGTTCGGGTCGGATGCGACCGGCGCGGAGGCGACCCGGCGCATCCGGGAGCTCGAAGCACCGCCCTATGTGCTGGTGCTGACCAATTACGACACCGACGGCGACATCCTCAGCGCGGTCGAGGCCGGGGCGAGCGGCTACCTGCTGAAAGACACCCCGCCGCCGGAGCTGATCGCGGCGGTGCGCGCCGCCGCGTCCGGCGAGAGCGCGCTGGCGCCGGCCATCGCGGGGCGGCTGCTGAACCGGATGCGGGCGCCGCAGGTCAGCCTCAGCCGTCGCGAGATCGAGGTGCTCGACCAGGTCGCCGCCGGGCGCTCGAACAGCGAGATCGCTGCTGAGTTGGTCGTCAGTGAGACGACGGTGAAGTCGCATCTCGTGCACATCTTCTCGAAGCTCGACGTGTCGTCACGCACGGCCGCGGTCTCGGTTGCGCGGCAGCTGGGGATCCTGCGGTAGCGCACTGTTCGTCAGGCCGGCGAAAGTCGCCGGGTAGCTGTCGACCCAAGCCCATCGCGATGTCGGCCAGATGACTGCCATCGCAGTGCCGACCACATCCGTCACGGGAACAAACCCTTTGCCAGGCAGTTCCTGATTCAGACTTGAGTCGCGGGAGTTATACCTGTTGTCACCCATTACCCAGAGGCTGCCCACGGGAACTATCACGTCGAATGACCGCGTTGCCGCATTCGCACCTCCGGGAGGAACGACCGCGTACGGCTCCTTGAGCGGCATCCCGTTGACGGACAACTGTCCCAGGGCATTGCAGCACCTCACGTGGTCGCCCGCCACTCCGATCACTCTCTTCACGAGGTACTGGCTACTGTCCTGCGCCGACAGTCCGACGAAGGAGAACGCGGCGTCCACAACCGAGGCGAGCAGGCCGGGTCGAGCGGGACCGACCGGAGGCAACCATCCACCGGGATCCTTGAACACGACGACGTCACCCCTGTGGACAGAGGTGAGTTTCGGCACCAATTCGTTGACGAGGATTCGATCGTTGACGTGAAGGGTGTTTTCCATCGATGCCGAGGGAATGTAAAACGACCGGACGACATAGGTTTTGATGAGGGCAGATGCCAGGATCGCGACTACCAGTATCACGACCAGGTCGCGCGCCAGTTGCCCGCGCCTCCGACGCGTTGCGTTAGAGGTATCGATCTCAGACGATGCGATCACGCAGACCGGCTAGCTGTTTAGCGATGCGGTCTGGGTCCCCGGGAAGTTCTTGACTCGAAACCCGATCGTTCCGGCGGGCACGTTGCAACCCACAGTCTGCGCAACCCCATTCGCCGGGACACTGCCCGAACAGAGGATCTTTCCCGCGATCCCACCTGAGCTGATCTGCCAGTACTGATTACCCCCTCCAGTGAGCTTGATCGTCATCACCGCTCGCTGAGAGCCCGCCGAATTGCGGGTCTGGTCACAGAAATCGGAAGTGCGCGTTCCGCTGCACGTCTTCGTCGTGGCGGAGATCGCAGCCGTCGCGGACACCGCCGGCAGAAGGGTCAGGGCCACCGCCCCAATGAATCCGGCGGCTGTCATGTTCAGTTTCATGGTTGCTCCAAGGGCTTGATGTAAAGGGTATATATACCCTAGGTTACAACGCGTGATTTGGGAAACCCTGATCTCCGCCCGCCCTAAGCATTCCGATCTGGGGAGGGCTTCGTTATGAATCTGGCCTCGCCGCGTCAAACAACGTGTAGGCATTCACCGCTCGGGATCGCAATTGCCTATGCCCGGGCCGGTTCCGGGCCAATCATCCCGCCACAAAAGGAGACAATTCCGCATGCCGAGGGACCGTGAAGTGGTATCGCGTGATGACAGCCTTGCAAGTCGCCGACCACGGTGGGGTGAAATTGGCGACCTTAAGAGTTGGCTGCTGCTGGCATCGGTAGCAACTTCTGCCGCTCTCGCGCTGGTCCCCTCCGAACGGGTTCACTTGATCGCAATTGGCGGCGCGGTCGTTGCAATGACGCTCACCGCGACAGTGCGCGCCGAAAGAAAAAGGCGCCTGTCGATGGGCATCATCGGCGTCGGACTATTCTCCGCCTTTGTGAACTCGGCGATGCTCGTTTGGACGGGTGCCCTGTGACACCGAGACCTACATCCTCCGCGACGCGAGCGTGGCTATCCATTGCGGGGATATTTCTGGGCGGCGCAATGATCCTCTGGGCCGTCGTGTTGTCGGGCAACGCAGTGGTCATTGCCGCCGGATCCGCTCTTGTCGTTGTGGGAGCATCTCTCCTGGTCAACTTCGTCCTGCGTCGCTCCCGCGACTCGTAGGGCCATGTGCGTCCAGCGCATTGAGGTGACGTGTTGAGCTGACATCAGTCCGATGCCAGCGCATCGAGTGAATCGGCGCGCTGGGGCGGCGCCCTCAGAACTGATGCGCGAGCGGACCGCCGGGTGTAATACAGGAACCGTGGCACGCATCACGAACACCATCCAGATCGACGCGACGACCCAGCAGGTCTATGCGGCCATCCGCGCCCTCGACCTCTATCCCACCTGGCTGACGCACTCCATGGTCTATCGCGGGACGAAAGTGGGAACCTCCGGCCCCGCGGCTCAACTCACCTACGAGGACTCGACCTCGGTCGGCCGGATGCGCGGCGAACTCGTCGAAGAGGAGCCAGATCAGGCGCTGGAGTTCCACCAGAGGAAGCCGTCAGGCAGCCTGGATGCGCACATCCGCTACACCCTGGATGCTGTCGGGACGGGCACGCGCGTGACCCGGGTCGGCGTGATGACGACCCACGGGATGCTCCGTATGATGCAGCCGATCCTTCTGCGGATGGCAGCCCAGGAAAGCGAGCGCACCATGAAGGCGCTCAAGGTCTACGCCGAACTCAAGGGCTGAGCTCCGGACGACGTTCGAGTGTGCCCGTTTCGGTCGAGAGTGCGTGTTGCGCCGGCCACGCTCGACCGCAACAGGCACACTCGCCGACGCAGTGGTAGCGAAAGTCAACAGTCGCCGTCACATTCCGACGCGTGTTGCCCCCTGTTTCGTCATGTTGCTGCGGCCCTCGACCGCGGAACTCCCGCTGGGCTAACTTGCGGAACCAACCCACCCCAGCGCCATTCGAGGAGTTCCGCATGCCAGACAGCGCCGCAAGCGCTCCGACCACGGTCGCAGCGCGCCGCCCCCTGACCGGCGGCAGCCAGCGCAGCAACGGGCAGTGGAAGGTCGACGGAACGACCCCGCTGAACGGCAACGAAGCGTGGAAGCAGGAGGATGGCGGACTCTCCGTCCGCGAACGCATCGAGTCCACCTACGCCCGGCTGGGCTTCGACAGCATCGACCCGACCGACCTGCACGGCCGTTTCCGCTGGTGGGGTCTCTACACCCAGCGCAAGCCCGGCATTGACGGCGGCAAGACCGCCACCCTCGAGCCCGAAGAGCTCGAAGACAAGTACTTCATGCTGCGCGTGCGCATCGACGGCGGCCAGCTGTCGACCGGACAGCTGCGGATCATCGGCGGGATCTCGACCGAGTTCGCGCGGGACTCGGCCGACCTGACCGATCGCCAGAACATCCAGCTGCACTGGATCCGCGTGGAGGACGTTCCCGAGATCTGGAGGCGCCTCGAAAGCGTCGGGCTCGGCACGACCGAGGCGTGCGGCGATGTTCCGCGCGTCGTGCTCGGCTCGCCGGTGGCCGGCATCGCGGCCGACGAACTGATCGACCCGTCCCCTGCGATCGCCGCCATCACGGAGCGGTACATCGGCGATCCGGAGCTGGCGAACCTGCCACGCAAGTTCAAGACGGCGCTGACCGGGCATCCGAGTCAGGATGTCGTGCACGAGATCAACGACGTCGCGTTCGTCGCGGTCGAGCATCCGGAATTCGGCGTCGGCTACGACCTGTGGGTCGGTGGTGGGCTTTCCACTGCGCCCCGGCTGGCTGAACGGCTCGGCGTCTTCGTCGAGCCCGACCGCGTGGCCGAGACCTGGTACGGGGTGACCGCGATCTTCCGCGACTACGGGTACCGCCGCCTGCGCAACAAGGCGCGTCTCAAGTTCCTGCTCGCCGACTGGGGGGCCGAGAAGTTCCGGCAGGTGCTCGAAGACGAATACCTGGACTTCCCGCTCCCCGACGGCCCGGCCGCGCCCACACCGACGACGCCCGGCGACCATATCGGCGTGCACCGCCAGAAGGATGGCGCGTTCTACATCGGGGTGACACCGATCGTCGGCCGCATCTCGGGCTCGGCACTGACCCGGCTGGCCGAGATCCTCGAATCGAACGGCTCGCAGCGCCTCCGCACCACCCCGCACCAGAAGCTGGTGTTGCTGGACATCCCCGAAGACCGCGTCGAGACCGTGATCGCTGCGGTCGACGAGATCGGGCTGTCCGCACGACCGAGCGCTTTCCGGCGTTCGACGATCGCCTGCACCGGCCTCGAATTCTGCAAGCTGGCGATCGTCGAGACGAAGGCCGCGGCTGCCCGCGCGGTCGGCGAGCTGGAGAAACGGCTCGCTTCGGTCGAGCTGCCGGCGCCGATCTCGCTGCACGTGAACGGATGCCCGAACTCGTGCGCGCGCATCCAGACCGCCGACATCGGGCTCAAAGGGCAACTGCTGCCCGACGGCGACGGCGGACAGACCCCCGGGTTCCAGGTGCACCTTGGCGGCGGCCTCGCCTCGAACGACCGCGCAGAGCCGGGCCTCGGCCGCACCATCCGCGGCCTCAAAGTGACCACCACCGACCTGCCCGACTATGTCGAGCGCCTCGTACTCCGATTTCTGCACGACCGGGAGAACGAGGAGACGTTCGCGGAATGGGCGCACCGCGCAGACGAGGAGGCGCTGAAATGACCATCACGCACGAGACGCCGCTCCGCCGGTCGAACGACGAACTGCGTGAGCTGGCCGAGAGCGGCGCCCGCGAACTGGGCGACGCTCCCGCCGACGCCGTCGTCGCCTGGGTCGCACGCAACGTCGACACGAGCCTCGCCACCGTCGCCTGCTCGATGGCCGACGCCGTGCTCCCCCACCTCGTCTCCCAGTACCTGCCCGGTGTCGATGTTCTCTTCCTCGACACCGGATACCACTTTCCCGAGACCTACGCGACCCGCGACACCGTCGCCCGCGAGCTGTCGGTGCGGGTCGTCGACGTGCTGCCGAAACGGACCGTCGCCGAACAGGACCTGGATCACGGCAAGGACCTGTTCGCCCGCGACCCGAACCTGTGCTGCGCATTGCGCAAGGTCGAGCCGCTCGGCCGCTCCCTCGAACCCTACGAGCTCTGGTTCACCGGAGTGCGACGCGAGGAGGCCCCGACACGCGCCGCGACCCCGGTCATCGCCTGGGATGCGAAGAACGGACTGATCAAAGTCAACCCGCTCGCCGCCTGGACCTTCGACCAGCTGCTCGACTACGCGTCGGCGTTCTCGGTGCCGGTGAACCCGCTGATGGCCGACGGCTACCCGTCGATCGGATGCGCACCGTGCACCGCGCGCGTCGCACCGGGCGCAGACCCACGGTCCGGACGATGGGCCGGACTCGGCAAGACGGAATGCGGGCTCCACGAATGACGACAACGACACCGACGTCGGCTGCCGCCGCCGCACGCCCCGGCGACATCCTCGACGTGCTCGAAAGCGAGTCGATCCACATCATCCGCGAGGTGGTCGCCGAATTCGAGCGCCCTGTGCTGCTCTTCTCGGGCGGCAAGGATTCCGTCGTGGTGCTGCACCTGGCCGCGAAGGCGTTCTGGCCGGGTCGCGTGCCCTTTCCCGTGCTGCACGTCGACACAGGGCACAACTTTCCCGAGGTGCTCGCCTTCCGGGACGCCACGGTCGAGAAGCTGGGTGTGAAACTCGCCGTCGCACGTGTGCAGGACTACATCGACGACGGTCGCCTCGACGAGCGCACGGACGGCACGCGCAACCCGCTGCAGACGCTGCCGCTGCTCGACGCCATCGCGGCCGGACGCCACGACGCCGTCTTCGGCGGTGCGCGCCGCGACGAGGACAAGGCCAGGGCGAAGGA
This sequence comes from Leifsonia sp. McL0618, assembly GCF_049994905.1. Classification (GTDB taxonomy): domain Bacteria; phylum Actinomycetota; class Actinomycetes; order Actinomycetales; family Microbacteriaceae; genus Diaminobutyricibacter. The sequence goes on from NZ_CP188258.1 coordinate 3,516,319, forward strand.
GCGGATCATCTCCCTGCGCGACAGCTTCGGCCAGTGGGACCCGCGCAACCAGCGCCCCGAGCTCTGGAACCTCTACAACGGGCGCCACCGCCCGGGCGAGCACGTGCGCGCCTTCCCGATCAGCAACTGGACAGAGCTCGATGTCTGGCGCTACATCGAACGCGAAGGCATCGAACTTCCCTCCCTCTACTACGCGCACGAACGCGAGGTGTACCGCCGTGACGGAATGTGGCGCGCGGTCGGGCCGGTCTCCGAGCCGCGTCCGGACGAGCGTGTCCAGCGCGTCGAGGTGCGGTACCGAACGGTCGGCGACATGAGCTGCACCGGAGCGGTGGAGTCGGATGCGCGCACCGTCACCGACGTCGTGCGCGAGATCGCCGCATCCACCATCACCGAACGCGGCGCCACGCGGGCCGACGACCGGATCTCCGAGGCAGCCATGGAGGACCGCAAGCGAGAGGGCTACTTCTGATGACGCTGACGACCGACTATCCGCCGGCGCTCGCAGCCCCGGTCACGACCGGCACGCTGTTCCGCTTTGCAACCGCCGGCTCCGTCGACGACGGCAAGTCGACCCTGGTCGGGCGCCTGCTCCACGACAGCAAGTCGATTCTCGTCGACCAGCTCGAGGCAGTCACCCGCACGTCGATCGAGCGCGGCTTCGGTGGCGACACGGGCGCGATCGACCTCGCCCTCTTCACCGACGGCCTGCGCGCCGAGCGGGAGCAGGGCATCACGATCGATGTCGCCTACCGCTACTTCACCACCGGCCGGCGGTCGTTCATCCTCGCCGACTGCCCCGGCCACGTGCAGTACACGCGCAACATGGTCACCGGTGCCACCACGGCGGACGCGGTGATCGTGCTCGTCGATGCGCGCAAGGGTGTGCTCGAGCAGACCCGCCGCCACCTCTCGGTTCTCGCCCTGCTGCGGGTTCCGCACGTGATCGTGGCCATCAACAAGATCGACCTGCTCGGTTTCGCCGAGCAGCCGATCGCCGACCTGACGGCCGACCTGCTGGCCGTCACCGACGAGCTCGGGCTGCAGGATGTCCGCGTCGTGCCGGTATCGGCACTCGACGGCGACAACGTGGTCGAACGGTCGGAGCGCACGCCCTGGTACACCGGCGAAACACTGCTCGACCTGCTGGAGACCCTGCCGACAACGGATGACCACGAAGGGCGCAGCCCCGACTTCCGGCTTCCGGTCCAGCTGGTCCTCCGCCCCCAGGGTGCGGTCTCGCCGACGGTCGTGGAACCGGATGCGTTCCGCGACTACCGCGCGTACGCCGGCCAGCTCTCGAGCGGCACGGTCCGTGTCGGCGATCGTGTCGACGTGCACCCGGGCGGAGCCTCGACGGTGGTCCGGTCGATCACCGTCGCCGGTCGCCCTGTGGCCGAAGCGTCGGCCCCGCAGTCGGTCGCCGTCGAACTGGAGCACGACCTCGACCTGGCCCGCGGCGCACTGATCGGCAGTGCGGGGAGCCTCCCCGAAAGCACGAGCAGTTTCGTGGCCGAACTCTTCTGGCTCGGGCACCGGCCGCTGACCGTGGGCGACCGGCTCCTCGTCAAGTCCGGTACGTCGATCGTTCAGGCCCGGGTCGGTTCGCTCGAAGGCCGGCGCGACCTCGACACGTTCGGGCTGGAGCCGGCTGACCGACTCGAGCTGAACGACATCGGGCTCGCGCGTATCGAGACGGGCACCCCACTCCCGCTCGACGAATTCACGACCCACCGGCGCTCCGGCGCCTTCCTCCTCATCCATCCGCAGGACGGCGGCACACTCGCCGCGGGAATCGTCCGTTCCATCGAAAGGCCCGAATCATGACTCGCACCAATCGCAGGAACCACCCCGCTCTGACGCGCCGCAAGGGCCGTCTCGTCGCCGCTGCCGCACTGGCCGTCGCTGCGACCGCCCTTCTGGCCGCGTGCTCGTCCGCCGACGCCGCGACGCCGCCCTCGGGTTCGGGCGGCAGCCCGGCGGCGACTCTCCGCCTCGGCTACTTCGACAACATCACCCATGCACCGGCGCTCATCGGCCTGCAGCAGGGCAGCCTCGCGGCCGCCCTGGGCTCGACCAAACTTTCCACGCAGATCTTCAACGCGGGACCCGCCGAGATCGAGGCGCTCAGTGCCGGCGCGATCGACGCTGCGTACATCGGCCCGAGCCCGGCGATCAACTCCTACATCAAGAGTCACGGCGAATCCCTGAAGATCGTCGCCGGTGCGACGAACGGCGGCGCATCCCTGGTGGTCGCTCCCGGCATCACCTCGGCGGCGGACCTGAAGGGCAAGACCCTGGCGTCGCCGCAGCTCGGCAACACCCAGGACGTCGCACTGCGCTACTGGCTGAAGTCGAAGGGCTACAAGACCCAGGTCTCCGGGTCGGGCGATGTGACCATCAACCCCACGGACAACGCGTCGACGCTGGCCCTGTTCAAGACCGGCAAGCTCGACGGGGCGTGGCTCCCCGAGCCGTGGGCGTCCACTCTCGTCGTCAATGCCGGCGCGAAGGTTCTCGTCGACGAGGCGTCGCTCTGGCCGCACAAGACGTTCCCGACCACGGTGCTGGTGGTGTCGCAGCAGTTCCTCTCTGCGCATCCGGCGACCGTCGCGGCGCTCGTCAAGGGCAACGCGGATGCGATCGCCTGGCTGAACGCGCACAAGCCGGAGGCCGCGCAGGTGCTGAACGAGAAGCTGAAAGCCGACACCGGCAAGGCGCTCGCACCGGCGATCATCGACCGCGCCCTCGGCAACGTGACCTTCTCGAACGACCCGGTGGCGTCGGCGTACCCGACCCTCGTCTCGCACGCTGTCGCCGTCGGCACCGGCACGAACGGGTCGATCAAGGGCCTCCTCGACCTCGCGGCGCTGAACGCCCTGCGCGCCAAGGCCGGGCAGGCCGCCATCCCTTCGGGCGGTGAGTGAGGCATGACCGTCGACGCCGCAATCCGGATCGGCCACCTGTCGAAGCGTTACGCGCCGGGCGCCCCGCTCGTGCTCGAGGACGTCTCGCTCGACGTGGCCGCGGGTGAGTTCGTGTGCCTGGTCGGCGCATCCGGTTGCGGTAAGTCGACCCTGCTCAGTGTTGTGGCGGGCCTCGAGGCGCCGACCGCCGGCACCGTCGATGTCGCCGGCGGGCAGGCCGCGATGATGTTCCAGGAGTCGGCCCTGCTGCCCTGGCTGACCGCGCGCCGCAACGTCGAGTTCGCGCTCGAGCTGCGCGGGGTCGCCGCGGCCGACCGGCGGGCGCAGGCCCTGGATCTCCTCGATCTCGTGAACCTCGCACCGGCCGCCGACAAGCGCCCGCACCAGCTCTCGGGCGGGATGCGCCAGCGCGTCGCCCTCGCCCGCGCTCTCGCCCAGGACCGCCCTGTGCTGCTGATGGACGAGCCCTTCGCCGCCGTCGACGCCATCACGCGCGACCTTCTCCACGCCGAACTGGAGCGGATCTGGCTGGAGACCAACCGCACCATCGTCTTCGTCACCCACAACGTCGGTGAAGCGATCCGCCTGGGTGACCGCATCATCCTGCTCGGCTCGCGACCGGGGCGCATCGCCGCCGAGTGGTCGATCGACCGGGCGACGCGCGCAACGATGACGGCGGGTGACCTCGCCGACCTGCAAGCCGACATCACAGGCCGGCTGCGACAGGGGATCCGGGCCAATGCTGCCTGACACCGTGAAGCTCTCCGAATCCGTGGACCTGCGGGAGCGGGACGCCCATGCCGACGACCTGCGGAGTGTCGAGTCCGGACTCGATGCGCTGCAGGCGGTGGATGCGCACCCGCGCGGCACGTTCCGTCGCGTCCTGCGCGCCACGGTTCCGACGCTGACCCTGCTGGTCGCTCTCGTCGCGGCCTGGCAGGTCTACATCGTCGTCGCCCACCCGCGGCCCGACATCGTGCCCGGTCCTGCGGATGTCGCCGCCGCGTTCGCCACCGCCTGGAACTCCGGCCAGCTCCAGCTCGCCGTCACCACCAGCCTCACCCGCGGGGCGACCGGCTTCGTCATCGCGATCATCGTCGCCACCCCGATCGGCCTGCTGCTCGCCGAGCTCGCGCCGCTGCGCCGTGCGTTCGGGCCGATCATCTCCGGCCTCCAGGTGCTGCCGTCGGTCGCCTGGGTGCCGGCTGCGATCCTCTGGTTCGGGCTCAGCGACGGCGCGGTGTACTTCGTCGTGCTGATGGGCGCCATCCCTTCGATCGTGAACGGGCTGCTCGCCGGCGTCGACCAGGTGCCGCCGGCGCTGCGCCGGGTCGGACTGGTACTCGGCGCGTCCCGCCGGCAGCTTTCGACGAAGGTCATGCTCCCTGCCGCCCTTCCCGGCTACTTCGGCGGCCTCAAGCAGGGGTGGGCGTTCTCGTGGCGCTCGCTCATGGCCGCCGAGATCATCGCAACCGGCGGATCGATGGGATTCGGCCTGGGCTCCATGCTTCAGCAGAGCCGCGACCTCGCCGACATCGCGTCTGTGCTCGCCACCGTGCTGACGATCCTGGTGATCGGCGTCGTCGTCGAACTCCTCGTCTTCGCACCCATCGAACGCGGCCTGCTCAGCCGGCGCGGACTTCGACCGACGGGATCCCGATGAACACCACCCAGCCCCTCTATCCGCTCACGCTCCGGCTCGCCGGACGCGAGGCGCTCGTCGTCGGCGGGGGCCCGGTCGCCGCTCGCCGGGCATCCGGTCTCATCGTCGCCGACGCCATCGTTACTGTCGTCGCACCTGTGGTGTGCGCCGAACTCGCCGACCTCATCCGCTCGGGTGCCGTCACCTGGCTCGTACGCGGGTATCAGCAGGGCGACCTCGACGGGAAGTGGCTCGTGCACACGGCGACCGGTGACCGCGCGGTCGACGAGGCGGTTCGTGCGGATGCCGACACGGCCCGCGTGTGGTGCGTCGACGCATCCGACCACGAGGCTTCGGCCGCCTGGGTGCCGGCCGTCACCCGGCGCCAGGGTGTCACCGTCGCCGTCGCGGCAGGCGGCGACCCGCGACGCGCGACAGCGGTACGGGATGCGGTGGCCGCGGCCATCGACGACGGCACGATCTCGCCGTTCGCGGCCATCCCCGCCGCCTCGAAGCAGCCGCGCCGCGTCGACTTCCCTGCCGGCTCCGTCGCCCTCGTCGGCGGAGGCCCGGGCGACCCCGACCTCATCACCGTCCGGGGACGCGATCTTCTCGCGCAGGCGGATGTCGTGGTCGCCGACCGTCTCGGCCCGCGCACCTTGCTCGCCGGTCTCTCCGACCGCGTGACCGTGATCGACGTCGGCAAACTGCCCGGCCACCATCCGGTGCCGCAGGACGAGATCAACGCGATCCTCGTGCGATACGCGAAGGCTGGGCAGCGCGTGCTGCGCCTGAAGGGCGGCGACCCGTACGTGCTCGGTCGCGGGGGCGAGGAACTCGACCTCTGCCGCACCGCAGGCGTGCCCGTCCAGGTGGTGCCCGGCGTCACCAGCGCGATCTCCGCGCCGGCGGTGGCGGGCATCCCGGTCACGCATCGCGGCGTCGCCGCAGGCTTCACGGTCGTGACCGGCCACGACCAGCTCGCCGACCTGCCGGGCGGCCGCGACCACACCGTCGTTCTGCTGATGGGTGTCTCCGGCCTGGCGCGATCCGCGGCGACGCTCGCTGCGGGCACGCGCGGCGCCGACTGCCCGGTGGCCATCATCGAAGACGCCTACGGTGCGGGCGAACGCGTCACGGTCGGCACACTCGCGAGCATCGGCCGGCAGGCTGAGGAGACCGCCGTGCGCTCACCGGCCGTCGTCGTCGTCGGCGACGTGGTCGCGCTCGGGCACCACGCTCACGGTTCCACCGCCGACCACCGCGAACTCATCGACACCCTGACGAAAGGCCTCTGAATGAACCGACCGATCCGCGTCGCCATCGTCGGCGCAGGACCCGCCGGAATCTACGCCGGGAGCATCCTTGCGAACCGCGTACCCGGAGTGGCGATCGACCTCTTCGAATCCCTCCCCGCGCCGTACGGGCTCATCCGTTACGGGGTCGCACCCGATCACCCCCGCATCAAGGGCATCGTCACCTCGCTGCACGAGATGCTCGACGGGGGCGCCATCCGGTTCATCGGCAACGTCGAGGTGGGGGCCGACGTGAGCGTCGCCGACCTGCGCGCGTACTACCACGCGGTCATCTTCGCGACCGGGGCGATCCGCGACGCCGACCTCGACATCCCGGGCGTCGAGCTGGCGGGCTCCTACGGAGCGGCCGACTTCGTCTCGTGGTACGACGGGCATCCGGATGTGCCCCGGGACTGGACGCTCGACGCCGCGCAGGTCGCGGTGATCGGCAACGGCAACGTAGCACTCGACGTCGCTCGCATCCTGGCCAAGCACCCAAAGGACCTGCTGACCACGGAGATCCCGGACAACGTGGTCGCCGGGTTGACGGACTCGGCCGTCACCGACGTTCACGTCTTCGGACGTCGCGGACCCGGCGACGTGAAGTTCACGCCGATCGAGTTGCGGGAGCTCGGGGAGCTCCGCGACGTCGACATCATTCTGGATGACGCCGACTTCGCGGAGGACACGGTCGCGGCTCCCGCGGAAGGCGTGAAGCCGACCAACCAGTCCAAGGTGATCGCCCGCATCTTCGCGAGCTGGCGTGAGCGCGAAGTGGGCGCCGCGAGCCGGCGGCTGCACCTCCACTTCTTCCACAAGCCGCTCGACATCATCGGCGACCAGCGCGTCGAGGCCCTGCGGTTCGAGCGCACCGTCGTCGATGCCGACGGTCGGGTCACCGGCACCGGTATCGTGCACGAATACCCGGTCGCCGCGGTCTACCGGGCGGTCGGTTACTACGGTTCCCCTGTCAACGACGTACCCTTCGCGCCCGCGACGGGAACCATCCCGAACGACGGGGGCCGCGTGCTCGACGCGGACGGCACCCGAGCGCCCGGGCTCTACGCGACCGGCTGGATCAAGCGCGGACCGGTCGGCCTGATCGGCCACACCAAGAGCGATGCCACCGAGACCATCGAGAACCTGGTCGAAGACCTGGACACGCTGGTGGCGACGTCCGAGCCGTCGGCCGACGACATCCTCGGCCTGCTCGAATCGCGCGGCGTTCCGTTCACGACGTGGGACGGCTGGCTGCGTTTGGATGCCCACGAGCGCTTCCTCGGCAGCACGACGCTCCTCGATGTCGAGCGCGAACGGGTGAAAGTCGTGCCCCGGGACGAGCAGGTCGCCATTTCGCGTGACGAGGCTCTGGCACTGTCGTGACCTATCTGGAGACTTCGCATGAGCGATGAGACGGTTCCGGATGACATCGTCGACTGCGTCGTCATCGGCGGAGGCCCGGCGGGGCTCTCCGCAACGCTGAACCTTGCGCGCGCCGTGGCGACCGTCGCACTCGTCGACACCGGCCGGCCGCGCAATGCGGCGACCCTGCGCTCCCACGGATTCCTGAGCCGGGATGGCATACCGCCCCACGAACTGCGCAAGCTCGGTGTCGCCGAGCTGCGCGAGTATCCGCACATCCGTATCCACGAGCGCGCGACGGTGACGCGGGTGGCGCAAGTTGCGCGTGACGGCGCGGAGGCGCATCCGTTCGTCGTCGAGGTGTCGTCGCGTGCTCCGGGCGACACGCGGCGGCTTGCCGCACGCACGGTGCTCCTCGCGACCGGGCTGCGCGAGACACTGCCCGAGATCGAGGGTGTGCGCTCCTTCTACGGGATGAGCGTCTTCAGCTGCGTCGCCTGCGACGGCTGGGAGCTCCGGGACCGGCCGCTCGCCCTGATCGGCGAGACCGCCGACCTGGGTGCGCGCGCCCTCCACCTGTCGCGCTGGACCACCGAGCTGACCGTCTTCACCAACGGTGTCGGTGCGCTCGCGGCGGATGACGAGGCCCGGCTCGACGCCCGCGGAATCCGGGTCGTTCGCACACCGATCGCCGGCCTCGAGGGCCCTCGCGGCCAGGTCGCGGCGGTGCGACTGGTCGACGGAACGTCGGTGCCCGTCGACGGCGGGTTCATCCGACCCGTCTGGGATGCGCCGATCGCCTTTCTCGACGACCTGCCCGCCATCGATGCCGACGGCTTTGTCGTTGCCGACGTCGAGGGCCGCACGAGCATTCCCGGGGTGTACGCGGCCGGCGACCTCGTCCCACCGGGCCCGCAGCAGCTGATCGTTGCGGCGGGCGCCGGCGCGCGAACGGCCGCGGCCCTGGTCGCCGACCTCGTCGCGGGGCGGACCCGGATCGGGGTGACCGGATGACCGCCGCCGAATCGGTGCTCGTGCTCCCCTCGCACGGTACCGGCGATCCGGTCGGCCAGGGCGCCATCCGCGCACTCGTCGACGCTGTCGCTGCGCGGGTCGACGTGCCCGTCCTCGACTGCTTCGTCGACGTTCAGCAGCCGGATGTCCCGGCCACGCTGGCGATCGCACCGGGCGAAGCGCCCCTCGTCATCGTTCCCCTGCTCCTGTCGACCGGCTACCACGTGCGCGTCGACGTCACCGAGGCCGCGCTGAGCGTCGCGCCACGGCGGACGGTGGTCACCCCGGCACTGGGCCCGGATGACCGCCTCGTCGACCTGCTCGCGCTCCGCCTCCGGGAGGCCGGGCTCCGCAGCACAGACCAGGTCGTGCTCGCAGCCGCAGGATCGAGCGACCCGGATGCGGTCGCCGACTGTGCCGAAGTCGCCGCGGCTCTGGGCCGTCGGCTCGGCACCGACGTCACGGTCGGATTCCTCGCTTCGGCAGAACCGCGACTCGATGCTGCGATCTCGACGGCGCGGGGGGCGCATCCCGGCCGGCGGATCGCGGTCGCCACGTACCTGCTGGCACCCGGGTTTTTCGCGCGACTCGCGGCTGCAGCGGATGCCGAGCTGGTCACCGCTCCGCTCCTTAGCGCAGACGGGCCTCCCCCGGCGGAACTCGTCGACCTCGTGATCGACCGCTATTCGCAGGCCGTGCGGTTGCAGGCCGCGACCGCCTAGCGCCCGATCGCCCACCAATGACGCTGGTCGCGTCGGCACTCCGCCGACGGCGACCGCTCGTCGACGACCGCATGGCGCCCCGCCTCATCCGGTTCGAAATGCCACCGCACCGGCCTGTTGTAGAAGCGCAGTTTCGACCCGCACTCCGGGCACTCGCCCGCGTATTTCTCGATGACGGCCTGTCCGCCGTCTTCGACGATGGCGGGCAGGATCGGAGACACCGGCAGCCAGCGACCGTCGCGGGTGACGACGCGCCAGAGCCGCCAGGCCGCTGCGACGCCGACCGCTCCGAGGGCCACGGCGAGAAGCAGACCGGCTCGGACGCCGTCGATCGACGTGGGGCTCGGCAGGTCTGCCGCGGCGAAGGAGACGGCCAGGATGGTGGCCGCGACGACAGCGACGAGCAGCGCCAGAATTCCAAAGATGACATTCGACCGGGCACCCACGCGAAGCCGGATCGACCAGCGACGCCCGAAGGCCAGTTCGCTCGTCAGCGGGGGCTCTGTCCCCAATCCGTCGACGCCCATCCGGAGATGATAGGTGGCCACTGCACCCTCGGTACAGGTCTCCCGATACACAGCGTCACACTCAGTCGAGGCGGGCAGGAGTGGGTCAGAGGGTCGAGCGGAAGGCCCGTATCTCGGCGAGAGTCGGGATGGACGGTACGGCTCCCGCGCGCTGAACCGACAGCGCCGCAGCCGCCGTAGCGAACTCCGCACACCGCACGAGCAGAGCGAGGTCGATCGACGAACTTCCCGCGCGTTCGAGTTCGGCGACAAGAGCCCCGCAGAAGGTGTCGCCCGCGCCCGTCGTGTCGACGGCATCCACGGGCAGTCCGGCGACGAGCGCGTCGCCACTCCCGGGCACGCTGACGAGCGCACCGCGGGCGCCGAGCGTGATGATCACCGCCAGCCCGAGTTCGCCGAGCACGGCTGCAAGGGCATGTTCGTCTGCGTCGACCCGCCCCGCCTGGCGGAGGTCGGCCGCCAGGTGGGCGGCCTCCTGGTCGTTCACGACGAGCACGTCGACGTCATCCAGGAGCTCCCGCGGCAGGTAACGGATGGGCGCCGCATTCAGCACAACGGTCGTGCCGGCCGATCGTGCAACCGCCGCGGCGTCGGCCACCGTCGCCATGGGCGTCTCCAGTTGCAGGAGCAGAACGCGTGCGCCTGCGATCACTGCGCGTTCCTCAACGGTCAGCTCCGTGAGCATCCCGTTCGCGCCCGAGTCGACCACGATCGCGTTCTCGCCCCGGTCATCCACTGTGATGAGCGCGGTGCCGGTGGGCGCGCCCACCCGCCGCAGGTGCAGTGCGACCCCGCTCTCGACGAGGCTCGCTTCGAGGCGGTCGCCGGCGGCATCCGTGCCGAGCGCGGCGATGAAGGATGCGTCGGCGCCCGCCCGGGCCGCAGCCGTCACCTGGTTGTTGCCTTTGCCGCCCGGCGCCGTGTCCGACGCGGTCGCGAGGATGGTCTCCCCCGCCGCCGGGATCCGCTCGACACGATAGATGAGGTCGAGGTTGGCGCTCCCGACCACGACGACACTCACGGGGCTACGATAGCGCGGCTCAGACCCGCGTTCGGTAGAGGTCGGCCTCGACCCGGTAGGCGTCGCCGAGGTAGGTGTTCCGGCCACCTTCGAGATCTCTCATCCCTCGCGCACGCTCACACAGGGTGCGCATAGCTGCGACCTCACTTTCCGCAGGCTTCGGCACCCACCATGGGGGGGACGTCGACTGGGAAGGGCGGCCGCACATGATGATCTCCGGACTGCATCGGCCTCGACTCCTGCGGGGCGCGGCCCTCGACGCCCCGGTCGTTGCTCCCGTGATCCGCACTCCCCGTCTCGTGCTGCGTCCGCACCGGATGGACGATGCGGATGCGTGGCTCGCGATCGAAGCCGACCCGAGCATCCGGCGCAACCTGCACTGGCCCGAGCGCGACCAGCATCACGCGCTCGCACACCTGCGTGACCGCACCCGGCACACGATGCTGCTGCAGTCCGGCGACTTCCTCGCGCTTGCGGTCGAACTCGACGGCGAAGTCATCGGCGACGTCTCGGTGCACCTGCGCACGGTCGCGCCCGAGACGCGTTCCGCCGAGCTGGGCTGGCTCGAACTCTCGCGCTTCGGCGGCCGGGGCTACGCGACCGAAGCGGCAGAGGGGATGCTCGGCTTCGTTTTCGGCACCCTCGGCGCGCGCTGGGTGACCGCCGTGATCGACGAGGACAACATCCGCTCGATCGCCCTGGCGAAGCGCCTGGGCTTCGAGTGCGTAGCCCACACCGGCCCCACCCTGACCTTCCTGAAGCCCACCGTCATCGTCGCCTCCCTCCCCTCCCCCGCCGCCCGGACCTGAAAGTGCCTCACTAGCCCACTCGAGGCTCACTAGTATGGGTGCCATCCGAGGTGGGGTGCGCGTGTACGCCCGGGGGTGAGGGGGAGCCGATCGAAGCGCTGATCATCGGCGTCGCGGGGCTGCTGGTCGTGGCGGCTGCAGCCGCTCTTGCTCCGCGCCTGCGCATCGCCGCCCCGATCATCCTGGTCGTCCTGGGCATCGTGATCAGCCTGCTCCCGTTCGTGCCGCCCGTGAAGGTGAGCCCCGAGCTGATCCTCGCCGGCATCCTTCCGCCCTTGCTCTATTCGGCATCCGTGTCGATGCCGACCATGAACTTCCGCCGCGAGTTCAACGCGATCGGTGGCCTCTCGGTCGCGCTCGTCGTCATCTCGTCGTTCGTACTCGGCCTGTTCTTCGCCTGGGTGATTCCTGGGCTCAGCATCTGGTGGGGGATCGCCCTCGGCGCGATCGTCAGCCCGACGGATGCGGTGGCCACGTCGATCGTGAAGCGGCTGGGCATCCGTGGCCGGGTCGTCGCCGTGCTCGAAGGCGAAAGCCTGCTGAACGACGCGACCGCGCTCGTGCTGTTGCGCACGGCGATCGCGGCCACGGCGGTCTCGATCTCGTTCTGGGGTGTGCTCGGCAGCTTCTTCTACGCCGTCGCAGTCGCCGTGATCCTCGGTTTCGTCGTCGGGCACCTGAACCTGTGGGTGCGGTCGAAGGTTCCGGATGCGACGGTCAACACGGTCATCTCGTTCACCGTGCCGTTCCTGGCTTCCATCCCGGCCGAACTGCTCGGCGCATCCGGTCTCGTCGCTGCCGTCGTCGCCGGCCTCGTCACCGGGTACGGCGCCGCCCGGCGCCTCCCGCCGCAGCACCGCCTCTCCGACAGCCAGAACTGGCGCGCGGTCGAACTCGTCTTCGAGGGCGCGATCTTCCTTCTGATGGGGCTGGAACTGTTCGCCATCATCAACGAGGTGCAGTACAAAGACGACGGGCTCGGGCCGGCCTTGGTGATCGCGCTGGGTGCGTTCGTGCTGACCCTGGTCGTGCGGGCCGCCTATGTCGCGTTGCTCCTGGCCGGAGCGGGCAGGCGTTCGCGGCGCAGCGAGAAAGTGAAGCCGCGACTCGACGTCATGCAGCAACGGCTCGACAGCCCCGAGACACTGGTCGCCCGGCCGGGCTCACCGCGCCCGGCGCCCGGGCCCGAGCAGATCGAACGCGCCAAGACGCACACGCGCCGGGTGCTCGCCGATATCAACTATCTGCTCGCGACGCCGCTCGGCTGGCGGGAAGGCGGCGTGCTCGTCTGGGCCGGGATGCGCGGCGCGGTCACGGTCGCCGCCGCACAGACACTCCCCCAGCAGACGCCGGACCGGGCGTTCCTCGTGCTGGTCGCGTTCATCGTCGCGGCGTCGTCGCTCCTGATCCAGGGCGGAACGCTCAGCCTGGTCGTCGGCTGGTTGAAGCCGGCGGGCCCGGATGCTGAAGCCGAGACCGAGGAACGCGGCCGCCTTCTCGAATTGCTCACCACCATCGAACGCGACATCCGGGCCGCCCATCCGCCGGTCGTCGAACTCCCCACCGACACCGCCGTCGACGCGGCCCTCCCCACCCCCGCGAGCTTCGCCGCACTCAAGCGGCTGACCATCCAGATCATCGAAGCCCAGCGGACCGCCCTCCTGGATGCGCGCGACGACGGGACGTTCAGCGCCGAGATCCTGAACAGCGCGCTCGACAATCTCGATGCCGACCAGATCAGCATCGAACTGAAGGGCGCCCCCGCAGGTCAGTGAGGGCCGCGCCGTTCAGACAGGAATCACGCGGAGTCGCACAGAACGTTTCGGACAGAGTCGTGAGGCGCCGGACCTCGGCACCTGGTAGCAGCCGGGGCGGCGCAGGAGTCGCTGGGTGCGCATGCGCGACGAAGGCGCGCCCGCGACTTATGCTGCTCATATGACGTCGCTGTCACCCACTCCTCCGGGAGATCCGCAGGCTGCCCTGACCATCGGCGTTCTCCGCGAGACCGCCGCCGGTGAGAACCGTGTCGCACTCGATCCCGACGTTGCCGCGGAGTTCCTGCGCGACGGTCGCCGGGTCCTGATCGAAAGCGGTGCCGGGGAGCGCGCCGGCTGGGCGGATGCCGACTACTCGGCCGCCGGCGCCACAGTCGCACCGCGGGCCGACGTGCTTGATCGCCTGGACGTCCTCGCGGCGGTGCGCCGGCCTCACGACGAGGTCACGTCGGCGCTTCGGGAGGGACAGGGTCTCGTCGGGATGCTCGATCCTTTCCAGAACCTCGACCTGCTGGATGGGCTCTGCCGACGGGGAGTCACGGTCGCGGCGTTCGAATTGCTGCCGCGCACCCTGAGTCGGTCACAGTCGATGGATGCCCTGAGCTCGCAGTCCGCGGCCGCCGGCTACCGGGCCGCGATCGTCGCCGCCGAGGCGTTCGGCGGGTTCTTCCCGATGATGATCACCGCCGCCGGAACGGCACGCCCCGCCCGCATCCTCGTCATCGGGGCCGGGGTCGCCGGGCTCCAGGCGCTGAGCACGGCCCGCCGCCTCGGCGCCGTGGTGACCGGCTACGACGTCCGCCCCGCATCCCGGGGAGAGGTCGAGTCGGTCGGCGCCTCGTTCGCCACCTCGTCGGTTGCCGAAGGCGCCGGTTCCGGCGGATACGCACGGGCCATGACCGCCGACGAGCTCGCCGCCCAACAGCAGGAGCTCTCGCAGCTCATCACCCGCTTCGACGTGGTGATCACCACCGCGAAGGTTCCCGGGAGGCGCCCGCCGGTGCTGGTGCCGCAGGAGACGCTCGAATCGATGGCCCGCGGCTCCGTCTGCGTCGACCTCGCGAGCGGCCCGTTCGGCGGCAACGTCCACGGCTCGGTCGACGGCCGGCGCATCGTCACGCCGAACGGTGTCACGGTGATCGGCAGCAGCGACCTCGCGATGACCATTCCCACTGCAGCGTCGCGGATGTTCGCGAAGAACGTCCACGCACTCATCGCGGCCCTGACCCACGACGGAACGTTCGAACCCGACCTCGACGACGAGCTGCAGCGGACCGTCGTCGTGTGCCACGACCACGAGATCGTCAGCGCTGCCATTCGCAAGGCGATGGGGCTCGACGAATCCCTTGAAGCTCGACCGGAGGAGGTGCGTTCGTGAGTACCGAACTGTTCACGGGCATCACGGTGTTCGTCCTGGCCCTGCTGGTCGGCTTCGAGGTGATCAGCAAGATCCCGTCGACGCTGCACACGCCGATGATGTCGGGCGCGAACGCCATCCACGGCGTCGTGATCGTCGGTGCCATCCTCACTGCGACCGCCGCTGACACCCCCATCGGCTACCTGCTTGCCGGCATCGCCTCAGCCTTCGCCGCAGCGAACGTGGTCGGCGGCTACCTGGTGACCGACCGGATGCTGCGCATGTTCCGCGCCCCGAGGCCCGCCCGCACCGTCGAGGCGAAGGAGCCCACGAAGTGACACCGCTCGAGCTCTGGACCGGTCTCGCCTACCTGGCTGCCGCCGTCGGATTCGTCGTCGGCCTGCACCTCATGCGCACACCGTCGACCGCCCGGCGCGGCAACCTCCTGTCGGCCTCCGGAATGGCCGTCGCGATCATCGCCACCCTCGTGCTCGCGATCAACGGCTCCGGGTCGCCGACCGGCTGGATCGTCCTGGCCGTCGGCATCGCGATCGGAAGTGTGGCGGGCGTGCTCGGGGCGACGCGCGTGAAGATGACCGCCATCCCGCAGCTGGTGAGCCTGTTCAACGCGGTCGGTGGCGGCGCGGCCGCCGCAATCGCGCTGGCCGAGATCCTGAAGGCGCCCGCGACCGTTCCGTTGACGCTGAGCGTGTCCATCCCGATCGTGCTCGACGTGCTGATCGGCTCTGTCACCTTCTCCGGCTCCCTGATCGCAGCCGGAAAGCTGCAGGGCGTCGTGTCAGGCCGGAGCATCCGCTTCTTCGGATCCCGCCTGCTCAACGTGCTCGCGATCCTCGTCGCGCTCGTGGCCGCCCTGGCGACCATCCTGCTCCCCGTCACGCCGGTCGCCGTCATCGGACTGCTCATCGCAGCCCTCGCCTTCGGTGTGCTGATGGTGCTCCCGATCGGCGGGGCGGATGCTCCGGTCGTCGTCTCACTCCTCAACGCCTTCACCGGACTCGCTGTCGCGATGGCCGGGTTCGTGATCGGCAACGAGGCCATGATCATCGCCGGCGCGCTCGTGGGCGCCGCGGGAACCATCCTGACCCTGCAGATGGCCGCGGCGATGAACCGGTCGGTGGCGAACATCCTGGTCGGCGGGTTCGGCGCCGGGCCGGCCGCGGCGGCCTCGGCCGACGAGGAGGCAGCCGACGTGCGCAGCCTCAGCGCCGACGACGTCGCCATCCAGCTCGCCTACGCGCAGCACGTGATCATCGTGCCCGGGTACGGTCTCGCCGCCAGCCAGGCGCAGCACGAGGTCGCCGAGCTGGCGCAGCTCCTCGAACAGCACGGAATCGATGTGAAGTACGCCATCCATCCGGTCGCGGGGCGGATGCCCGGGCACATGAACGTGCTGCTCGCCGAAGTCGCGGTTCCGTATGACGACCTGCTGCAGCTCGACGAAGCCAACCGGGCGTTCGAGAGCTGTGACGTGGCGCTCGTGATCGGGGCGAACGACGTGACCAACCCGGCCGCCCGCAGGTCGGGGAACCCGGTGTCCGGCATGCCCATCCTCGACGTCGACCGCGCGAAATCGGTGGTCGTGCTCAAGCGGTCGATGTCGCCCGGCTATGCGGGCATCCCGAACGACCTCTTCAGTCTTCCGAAGACCGGCATGTATTTCGCCGAAGCGAAGCAGGGCGTCACCCAGCTCATCGCCGCGGTGAAGCAGTACGTCGCGTCGTGACTCAGGCCTCCTCCCAACCTTCGGCGAACAGGCGTCCGCGCTCCAGGATGACGGCCTGCGCGCGATCGTCCGCCCGCGCCAGACCTGCGGCGTAGCCCGCGACATACGCCGAGAGCGGTGCCGCCGGACGCTGGATGGCATGCGCGGCGTCTCGGGCGAGGTCGAGGATGGCGGGGATCAGGTCGGGCGAGATGTCGCAGCCGAGCTCCTCGGCGAGCGCCGCGAGCCAGTCTTCGAGCGAGGTCATACGGAATCCTTTCGACTCCAGATCAGGGGAAGCACGTCGACGAGCGCGTCGCGCGTCACACCACCGGGCGGCACGACCGCGACGGTGTCTGCGAGCGCGAGGCCGCGCACCATCCCGGAGTCGGACCACCCGGTCGGCTCGGCCGAACCGTTCTCGGCGATCCGGCACGGCACCAGCAGCGAACCCGGCCGGGGATTCGGTACCTCGACGGCGAGGCGAACCGCTGCGAGGCCGGACGCCGGGCGGCCGAGCATGCCTTCCACCATCGGCTGCAGCAGCACGAGCGCTGCCAGCATCGCCGCCAAAGGATTGCCGGGCAGGCAGATCACCAGGGTTCCGCGTTCGAGCACCGCGACGAGCGCCGGCCGGCCCGGTCGCGTCGAGATCCCGTCGATGACGAGGCGCGCGCCCATGGCGTCGAGCACGGCCCGCGTGTGATCGGCCGTGCCCATCGACGTTCCGCCGGTGACGACGACCAGGTCGGCACTGCTGCGATCGATGGACGCGCGGATGTCCTCAGCGACATCCCCGACCCGGCGGACACCGTTGCTGCGCGCTCCCACTCCCTCGATCAGTGGCACCAGCTGCGGGGTGAGCGCGTCGCGGACCTTCCCGTCGCCGGATGGGCCCGTCGCGACGACTTCGTCGCCGACGACGACCAGATCAACCGTCGGCGCCCGCCGCACCGCTATCTCGTCGAGTCCGCACGCGGCGGCGAGCCCGAGCCGCGGCGGCGTCAGGACCTGACCGCGACGAAGCACGACCTCGCCCGGAGCTGCCTCCTCTCCCTGCGGCCGGATGTGGTGCCCTTCGCGGGGTGCGCCGTGGCCGCTCCGGAGCGAGAGCTCACGCTCACCGCTCGCCGTGGTCTCCACGACACCGTCTTCCAGCCGCACGACCGCCCACGTGCCGGGGGGCACCTCGGCCCCGGTCATGATGTGATGCGCACGGCCCGGTTCCAGCGGCGATTCGTCGATGTCGTCACCGGCGTGGATCGGCTCCCCCAGGCGCCATGGACCGGGGCCGGCCACAGCCCATCCGTCCATCGCCGAGTTGTTGAAGGCGGGGACCGCCGTCGCTGCGGCGACATCGTCGGCAAGCGTGAGTCCTGCGGCGGACTCGATCGGCAGGCGGAGGGTCAGGGTCGGTCGCGCCGCACCCAGCGCGTGTGCCGCGCGCCGCGCATCCGCGACCGACGGCGTAAGCAGCGCAGGCGGCAGCACCGTCGGGACCGGCGGCAGCTCGATGCCGAGCGCCCGAGCCTGCTCCGGCGTGTCGACGTCCTCCGACGCGTCGGGGCCCGCGGGGAGGTCGACCAGGGCCAGCGGCTCGACCAGCCGCTTCATCGAGATGTCGGCGACGTCGCCGATGCGGTCGCGCGCAGCCCTCAGAGCCGCGACGCGATAGAGCCCGACCAGCATCTGCCGGCGGGATTCCCCGTCGACCGGCACGACTCCATCGGATTCCGGATGCCGTTCAGCGCCGACGAGGAGCGCGCCGGTCAGTTCGGCCGAACGCACAGCATCGCAGGCGAGCACGAACACCCAGGTGGCCGTCGACCCGGCCTCGGCCAGGGCATCGATCCCCGCCATGACGGCGCTGGCCGGACCCGAGAAGACCGGCTCCTCCCTGACGACCCGCACGCCGGAGGGAACGCTCGCGGGAGCCGGGTTGCCGACGACCACGCTGTTGCCAGCCGCCGAGACCGCGGCGAGCGCACGCGAGACGAGGGTGCGCCCCTCGAAGACGAGCGCGCCCTTGTCCCGTCCACCGAGGCGCCGCGCCCGGCCGCCCGCGAGGATGACCGCATCCACGTCACCCCGGCCGATCGTGTGCACGGGCGCCCTACCCGGCCGGTTCGAGGCGCACGAGGATCGCCTTCGACACCGGCGTGTTACTGCGGTCGGCGGCGCTCGCGAGCGGGATCAGCACGTTCGCCTCCGGGTAGTAGGCGGCAGCGCATCCCTTCGCCGTCGGATACGACACGACCCGGTAGTTGCGCAGAACGCGGTCGGGCTCGTCCTTCCATTCGCTGTAGATGTCGACGCGCTGTCCGTCGGTCAGGCCGAGCTCGTCGATGTCGTCCGGGTTCACGAAGATGACGTCGCGTCCCTTCCGGATGCCGCGATACCGGTCGTTGAGACTGTAGATCGTCGTGTTGAACTGGTCGTGCGCGCGCACCGTCTGCAGGATGAGCCGCCCCTCGGGCCGCACGATCGGCTCGAGCCGGTTGACGGTGATCATCGCCTTGCCCGTCGCCGTGTTGAAGGTGCGGGAATCGCGCGGTCCGTTCGGCAGCACGAACCCGCCCATGCGGCGCACGTCCGTGTTGAAGTTCTCGAATCCGGGCACGACACGGCTGATGTGCTCGCGGATGAGGTCGTAGTCGCCTTCGAAGCCGGCCCAGTCGATGCCGACCCTGTCGCCGAGCGTGGCCTGCGCGAGCCGGCACACGATCGCGACCTCGGAGAGCATGTTCGGCGCCACCGGCGGCACGCGGCCGTGCGACCCGTGCACCGCACAGACGCTGTCTTCGACGGAGACGAACTGCGCGCCCGTCTCCTGGATGTCCACCTCGGTACGGCCGAGGGTCGGCAGGATCAGCGCCGCCTTGCCCGTCACCACATGCGACCGGTTCAGCTTGGTGGATACCTGCACGGTGAGGTCCGTTCCGCGCATCGCGGCTTCGGCCGCCGCGGTGTCAGAGATCGCACTGACGAAGTTGCCGCCCATCGCGATGAAGACGGAGATGTCGCCACGCTGCAGGGCCTCGATGGTCTGGAGGGCATCCGTACCGTGCTTGCGGGGCGGGCTGAACCCGAACTCGCGTTCGAGCGCATCGAGGAAGGTGTCGGGCATCTGCTCCCAGATGCCCATGGTGCGGTCACCCTGAACGTTGCTGTGGCCGCGGATCGGGGAGGCGCCGGCCCCCGGCTTGCCGATGTTGCCCCGCAGGAGCAGCAGGTTGATCAGCTCGCGCAGGGTCTCGACCGCTTTCTTCTGCTGCGTGAGACCCATCGCCCAGGTGATGATGGTGCGGTCGGCCGTGATGTAGCGGTCGGCGAGTTCGTCGATCTCGGCGGAGGTCAGCCCGGTGGCGGTGAGCACGTCGGCCTCGTCGAGGTTCGCGAGGTGCGCCTTCAGCTCGTCGAGGCCCTGCGTGTAGGTGTCTAGGAACTCGTGGTCGAGCACAGTGCCAGGATTCGCTTCTTCGGCCTCGAGCACGCGTTTGCCCACGGCCTGCAGGAGAGCCATGTCGCCGCCCGACCGGATCTGCAGGAACTGGTCTGCCAGGGCGGTGCCGTGGCCGACGAGTCCGCGTACGGTCTGCGGGTTCTTGTAACGGATGAGGCCGGCCTCAGGCAGCGGATTCACGGCCACGATCGAAGCGCCGGACCGTTTCGCGTCCTCGAGGGCGGTGAGCATCCGGGGATGGTTGGTACCCGGGTTCTGGCCCATGATGATGATCAGGTCGGTGTGCTCGAAGTCGTCGTACGCGATCGTGGACTTGCCGATGCCGATCGTCTCGGTGAGCGCGGTGCCTGTCGACTCGTGGCACATGTTCGAGCAGTCCGGCAGGTTGTTGGTGCCGAACGCGCGCACGAACAACTGGTACAGGAACGCGGTCTCGTTCGCGGTACGACCGCTGGTGTAGAAGGCCGCACGATCGGGAGAGTCGAGGCCGTTCAGGGTGTCGGCGACGAGTTCGAGCGCCTGCTCCCAGGTCACCGGGTGGTAGTGGTCTTCGCCTGCCGGCTTGTAGACCGGCTCGACCAGACGGCCCTGCATACCGAGCCAGTACTCCGACTGGTCGAGCAGGTCGGTGAGAGAGTTCTCGGCCCAGAAACTGGTCGGGATGGTGACCGGAGTCGCCTCCCAGGTCACGGCCTTCGCGCCGTTCTCGCAGAACTCGAGGGCTTTGCGCTTGTCCGGGTCAGGCCAGGCGCAGCTCATGCAGTCGAAGCCGTCCTTCTGGTTGATCGACGTGAGGAGCTTCGCTGTGCGCACGGGCCCGAGTTTGACGAACGCCGGCTCCATCGAATGGTAGATGCCGGGCAGCCCGACAGCGTCGTGCTTGCTGGGGCCGACGGTGAGGTCGGGGTAGCTCGATCCGTCGTCGAGTGGCTTCTTGGTCACGGTGCGGACACCGTCTCTCTTTCGGTCGCACGGATGCGTTCGTCACCGCTGTACACGACCATCGACGTGCCGCGCAGGAAGCCCACCACGGTCATCCCGGTCTCCGCCGCGAGTTCGACGGCGAGCGACGAAGGCGCGGACACCGCGGCCAGCACCGGGATGCCCGCCATCGACGCCTTCTGGGCCAGCTCGAAACTCGCGCGGCCCGACACCATCAGCACCATGCCTCTCAGCGGCAGCCGGTCGTTCGTGACCGCCCAGCCGATCACCTTGTCGACCGCGTTGTGACGGCCCACGTCTTCGCGGAGCACCAGCATCTTCCCGGTCGCGCCGTCGAAGAGCGCAGCGGCGTGCAGGCCGCCCGTCTTGTCGAAGACGTCCTGGCCGGCGCGCAACCGGTCCGGAAGAGTGACGAGCAGTTCGGCCGGGATGCGCAGGTCGTCGTCACGCACCGGGTACGCCGAGAGCGTGCGCACCGCGTCGATGCTGGCCTTGCCGCACAGGCCACACGAACTCGTCGTGTAGAAGTTGCGCTCGAGACTCGGGTCCGGCGCGGCGACCCCGGGCCCCAGCGTGACATCGAGAACGTTGTAGGTGTTCTCCCCGTCGGGTGTCGCGCTCGCGCAATACCGCGCGGCGCCGAAGTGCTCGCTTCGCGTGATGACGCCCTCGGAGACAAGGAACCCGGCGGCGAGCTCGAAATCGTGGCCCGGGGTGCGCATCGTGATGGCCAGCGCGGTGCCGCCGACCCGGATCTCGAGCGGCTCTTCGACCGCCAATACGTCCTCGCGGCGCGCGGGAGGCGAGCCGACGGTGATGCGGGTGACGCGACGTCGCGCAGTGATCCTGCCCATGGTCCATCCTTTGTCGTTGCCGCAATCTTCCGTCGATACCCGGCCGGAGGCAAGTCACCGACGCAGATGTCGCCGAGCCCGCAAAGTCGCCCAAGCGATGACTGAGACGATTACAACCGGTGCGGCGATGACCATGAAGTTCCACCAGAAGATCGGACCCATGAGGTGAGCTTTTCATATAACCAACGCGATGTGAATGCAAGCAAAAACATCTCGACTCGCCCGGTCAATGCGAGCCGACGAAGTCGGCGAGCACGATCGCGTGGTTGTGTTCCTATGCCTAGGTCCCCTCGGTCTGGGGCGTGGAGTACGCCCCATTCACCTCTTCACCAGGGATCCTGACCGTGCGGGCGGTATCGATCGCGATCACGATTCCGACGATGATCATCGACAGGGCGATGGAGGACATCGTGTCGGTGAACCAGTGGTAGCCGAGGTAAAGGCGGCTGTAGACCTGGATGGCGATCATCACGATCGCGACGGTCAGCGCAGTCACGGTGAACCAGCGGCGCTGGATCCTGCTGGCGAGAAGGAAGGTCAGCAGAAGAAAGAAGTCGGCGACGCCGAGCACGTGACCGGACGGGAACGAGTAAGTGTGGTCGGGCCCGAAGAGCATCAGACCGATCGGTGGTCGCGGATGCTTGATGATGGGCGCAAGCACCAGTGCCGTGGCCACTCCGGTCAGCATTCCCGCCGCTAGCAGCAGCGGTCGCCAGATATGCCGGGCGGCGACGACCCAGACGACCAACACGACGAAGACGATGATCGGCAGCGCGACCGGACCGAAGATGATCGCCATCGCGATCATGAAGCCGGTCAATCCCTGGGAGCGCTGCGCATCGAACCAACGCTCTACCGGCACATCCAACCGCTGGACTCCGGTGTGGGTCAGCACGCCGACGAGCAGGATTGTGAAGGCGACCGCTCCCACGACGATGAGTACGGCTGAGAGCGCGTAGAAGCGCCGCCGAACCGACGGCTCGACGTACCGTTCCTCGACGACGAATTTCTGATGCCAGCCGGCCCGGCTTCGGCTGGGTCTTTCGGCAATATCGGTCATAGTGCGCCTCCGTGGTGCTGATCGATCGTCCATAGTAGGCGCGAGTCGCGACTTTACAAGGGCGGAGTACCTTCGAACGTGGGAAGGTGCCGATGAAACTGAAGCTCGACCTCCATGACATCTACAACAACAGCGCCGAGATCGACAGGGCGCTCCGCGGCATCATCGATGAGGCGATTGCGAAGAAGGCGCCGCTGGTCGAGATCATCCCCGGCAAGGGCTCTGGCCAGCTGAAGAAGCGCGTGCTCCGGTTCCTCGACCAGAAGGAGATCAAGCAGCTCTACCATCGGGTCGAGAAGGATTCGGACAATTTCGGGCGGATCTTCATCCACTTCCGCTGGAAATAGCCGACCTACGGCGATTGCGGGAACGACTGGCGCGCGACGACCACCGTGATCAGCCCGGCGAGCACCAGGGCGGCACCGGCGAAGGGGAGCCAGCCGAGTCCGGGTCCCGCCAGCACGATAGCACCGATCGCCGCTCCCCCGCCGATACCGATGTTCGCGGTCGAGTTGATGAGCGCGCCGATCACTTCCGGTGTCGCGCCCCGGGTGCGGATGGCCGCTGTCTGGAACACCGAGGCAACGCCACCGAATCCCGAGCCCCACAGCGCTGCGGCGGCCAGAACCCCGCCCAGGGCGGGGAACGTCAGGCCGAGCGCGACCAGCCCGAGCACCACGACGCCGAGGAGGAGCAGAACGGTCACGCGAGGGCGACGGTCGAGGTTCGCGCCCGCGAACCACGTACCGAGCAGTCCGACGGTGCCGAGTCCGAGGAGCACCGGACCGACACCGGTCGCCGCGAGGCCCGCCGCGAACAGGAGGACCGAGATGTAGGTGTACACCGTGAACTGCCCGAGATAGACGACCGCATTCGCTGTCGAGACGACGGCCAGGCGCATCCGCCGCGCTCCGGCTCCCTCACCCCTGTGGCTGCTCCCGCCGCCGGGAACGGCCGGAAGCAGCAGGGCCACGATCACGACGGTGACGGCGCACACGCCCGCCAGCACGCCGAAAGCGGCTCGCCATCCCAGCGCCGTGCCCAGCGAGGTCGACAGGGGCACGCCGAGTACGAAACCGGCGGATGCTCCGGCCGTGACGATGGCGAGCGCACGTCCCGTATATGCGGGCTGCACCAGCCGCGACGCGTATCCGATGCTGACCGAGAAGAACAGTGCGTGCGCGATGCCGCCGAACGCCCGGCCGGCAGCCAGTACCGCGAAATTCGGTGCGACTGCGACGATGACGTTGCTGAGCG
This sequence comes from Leifsonia sp. McL0618, assembly GCF_049994905.1. Lineage (GTDB taxonomy): Bacteria > Actinomycetota > Actinomycetes > Actinomycetales > Microbacteriaceae > Diaminobutyricibacter. The sequence goes on from NZ_CP188258.1 coordinate 3,540,072, forward strand.
TGTACGCGACCAGCGTGGCCAGCAGCAGGCCTTTGCGTGAAAACCGGGCGGTCGACAGGGTGAGCGGCACGGCGAGAGCGGCGACCATGAATGCGTACACCGTGACGAGAAGGCCCGCAATCGAAACGGACACGCCCACCGCCGCGCCCATCGGGGTGAGAAGGCCGACCGGAAGCATCTCGGTCGTGACAGCGAGGAAGGTCGCGACGGTCAGCGCGACAAGACCTCCGGCGGCCGCGCGCACGGTTCCGGGCCGCCAGACCGACACGACAGGCATGAGGTGATGCTAGCGCGTGGTCATGAGCTCAGCCGCCTACGAAAACGCTGCCAGCAGGAGCCCCCTTCGGCAGGACCGCCGATCACTGCACGGTGACGAAAGACGCCAGAGGCTTTCCGACCTCGACGATGTAGGTGGAGAGCATCATGCCCGTACCGGGCCCGACATCGAGCGCATTGTGGGGAGTGCCCGGCGGCATCAGGAAAGGGTCGCCCTGACGGAGGGTGAGGGTCTCCTGGCCGTCGATCATCATCTCGACGGTCCCGGCGAGGATGTAGCCGACCTCCTCACCGGGATGGACGTGCCAGCCGGATTCCACCCCGACCGGGATCTCCGTCAACACCTGCACGATCTCGCGACCCGGAATCGAGGACTGCTTGTGCTGCAGCTCGGTGCGCTTGAGCGTGCCGGCAAGAGCATCCATCGGCTCAGAATCGGCGGGCGACATCAGCCGACGGCTTTCAACGCGGAGAGGATGACATCGGCCACCGCACGCGGCTGGGAGATCATGATGACGTGTGAGCCTTCGAGCTCCGTGATCTCGGCACCCGCTCTCTGCGCCATCCGGAGTACGACATCGGCGCCGGCAGCCTTGTCGCCGGTGGCGACGACCGCCCACGACGGGAGTGTCTTCCATGCGGGCACCCCGTTCTTCTCGCCGAAAGCCGAGGCGGCGACGGGCCGCTGCGATGCGCCCAGGACGGCCGCCTGCGCTTCGGGAAGATCGCGAGCGAACACCTCGTGGAACTTCGCGGGGTCCACATAGATTTCGACCGCCGTCTCGCCGGCCGGGCCGGCCGGGAACTGCCTGAGCAGCTGCGCCGAACCCAGCGCACTGTCGCGAGATGTGCCTTCGACCTCACCAAGAGTCTCGTTCTCTTCGGGCGAGAACGCCGCGACATAGACGAGCCCGACGACGTTGGTGGCCCGCGTGCCAGCGTTGGAGATGATCGCGCCACCGTAGGAATGGCCGACCGCGAGCACCGGGCCCGGGATCTGCGCGATGACGCTCGCAATGTAGTCGGAATCGATCGCGATCCCTCGCAGCGGGTTCGCCGGGGCCTGAACCGCAACCCCCGCGGCGAGCAGCAGCTCGGTCACCCCGGCCCAGCTGCCGGCGTCTGCGAACGCGCCGTGAACGAGCACCACAGTGGGCGCCCCCGGATCGACATCACTCATAGCTCTGCCCGCCATTTCTGTCCCGGTCCGCGGGACGGTTCGATGCGTCGATCATGCCCTTCGACGAGAGAGTTCGATAGTGCTTCGCTGGAATGCGGCCAGCTTTTCAGCGGCCGCGGTGGTCAGCGACGGTTTTGGGGGCGGACCCGGCGGCGAGGAACGCGGTGCCGAAGCACAGTTCAGCCCAGGAGGGATCAGCCAGCTCGTCCTGCATGGCCGCGCGGATCGTCTCCCACGGACGGCGCATGACCCACTCGTCGAGGGATGCGGAAGTCGGCACCACTGCGACTCCCAGCCGCGAAAGCCAGACCGGCGTGCGGTCGGGGATTTTGAGATCCAGCACCACCCAACGACCGCCGGCGGAGAGGGCCGCGGCACCATGTGCGATGACCTGTGCGCAGCCGGGCACCTGCGTCAGGGCGTAGGTGGACAGGATGGCGTCGACGTCGGCCGGGAAGTCGAACGCGGCTGCGTCGGCCTGCACGAGGCTGACGTTGCCCCATCCATTCGCTTCGACCCGGTCGCCGGCACGGGCGAGCATCGCGTCGGTCAGATCGACGCCGACGATGCGTCCCCCGGGACCGATCGCCTCCTCGATCAGCGGAAAGTTCAGGCCCGTACCACAGGCGATGTCGACCACCGTGTCACCCTCGCGGAGACCGAGGGTCCGCACGACGCACAGGCGCTGGGACCGCTGCGGGTAGCCGGGTGCCGGGTACAGCCGGGAGGTGACATCGTAATGTCTGGCCTTCTTGCGGTACGTCTCGATCAAGCGCTCCCGAGTACGGTCGGCCTCGCTCACGGTGACGCCGCGCCTGCCTGCACGTCGGACTCGATCGCGGCTTTGATCGCCGCCATCTCGATGTTGCTCACACGCTGGACCTGCCCCTGGAGGGCGTGGCCGGGGATGGCGCGCATGATGTTCGCGAGGTCGACCTCAACCCACATCATGGCGTCGGTCTGTCCGCCGCCTGCCGGCTCGAATTCCATCCCCCAGCGCGCCACCGACGTTCCCATTGTGCCGACGAACGCCATGGAACGGGGCGGGTCGACGGCGGTCACCTGCTCGGTGCGACGGTGATTGAACCCGTAGTCCCGCGCCCGCTGCTCCAGCCACACGCCGGGTTGCAGGATGCCACCGCCGCGAACCCGGCATTCGAGCACAGTCGGCGCCCACTCCGACCAGCGTCCGACGTCACACAGGTAAGCCCACACGTCAGTGACGCTGCCGGCGACGGTGATGCGGCTCTCGGTTCTGAATGTCATGGAGTAGGCGTTGGGTGTTTCGGTTCGTACGGGCCCCGCGGCCTGCGACCTCCTCAGTGTTTACACGAAGTGGAAGGGTGTCTGGTTCAAAACTCGTCGTTCCTCAGAGCCACGTCGTCGAGCTCACGCCGCAGATACTTCGGAGCCTGCACACGCCAGGCGTCCATCACGAGCTCGGCGAGGTGGTCCTCGTCGATGCCGGCCATGCGGAACGCGACCTTCGGCTCGCCCCAGGTGGTCGTGGTTCGCAGGAACACGGTGGGCGCCATTTCGAGAAGGGCGAGCGCGTCCAGGCGGTCGGCGACCTTCACCCCGACGACGAGCTCGGCTGCAATAATCTCGCGTATGTCTGCGGGGATGCTCGGCCAAGGATGGCACTCCCACGCATACAGCTTGCCGCGGACGAACCAGGCGGCACCACCCGTCGTCGCGCGCTCCTCGCTCCCGGGCAACCCAACAGCGGTCCGGCGCAGGTCGTCTAGGGTGGCCACGACGTGAGCCTATGCCGCACTACCGACAGGAAGACAACGAGGGGGTCCGTCTGTGGGCGTATCTCGAGCCTGAGAGGATGATGGACCCATGCCCGCTGCTCACCGTCCCGGCCTTCGGGTCGGCCCCGGACTCACGATCCCCGAGTCCGAGTTGTCCTGGCGGTTCTCCCGGTCATCCGGCCCAGGCGGCCAAGGTGTGAACACTGCCGACTCCCGGGCGGAACTCGTGTGGGATGTGGCAGGCTCCGCCGTTCTCTCGCCGTTCCAGCGGGAGCGCCTCCTCGAGCGTCTGAGCAGTCGCCTCGTCGACGGAATGCTGACGATCGCGGCATCCGAGCACCGGGCGCAATTGCGCAACAGGGAAGCTGCGCGCGTTCGGCTGGCCGACATCGTGGCCGACGCCCTCCGGCCTCCAGCACCGTCGCGCAGACCGACGAGGCCGAGTCGCGGTGCCAAGCAACGACGTTTGGACGCGAAGAAGCGGCGTACCGACGTCAAGCGACTGCGCCGCCCTCCTCACGACTGACCACGGAAAAAGAGAAGGATCTCTCCGTCGGCCGGTGGAATCGTCGCGCGTGACCCCACATGGGGCGGCACCACTTCTAGGTATTTTGCAGCTTCGTCCGACGCTGGATACTGGTGTGATCCAACGTAGTCACATGAGAAGACGCCAACCGCGCCGCACCCGAGCCGCCGAAAGCTGAACCGAAATGCCGACCACCGACACCATCACCGCCGACCTGAACCTCGCCGTCGCCGAAGACCTCTGCGGCTTCTTCGCCTCACCTCACCCGCACCTGTGGGAGTACACGAACGGGCATCTGGTGTGTGCGTACTGCGACTTCAAGCAGTCGCTCTCGTCGTAACCGGGCGCAGTGGGTCTGGACGGTCAACGGGACGGCAGTTCCTTGCCCTTGGCCGCCGCAACTGCGGCGGCGACAGCCCGGAAGTACCGGGTCGACGGGCGCACCCAGAGCAGAACGACCGCTGCCACCACCATCGCCACGAGCACGATGTCGAGCGGGTCAAACGCCCTGAAGAGGCTCAGCGCGCTGATGAAAGCGATGAGGGTCAGGAGCGCACGAGCGAACTTCGCGCCGCGACGCGCAGCGAAGGCGAGCAACGCCCGAATCCCGATCGGGACCAGTCCGCCGATGAGGTAGGTCGAGTCCGCGACAAGTCCGCGTCTGGAGAGGACGATCAACACGTCGGCCTCACTCGCAAGCGCGATCGCGCAGGTCGCGAGCAGCATCCAGAATGCTAGCGTCACGGTTCGCGGTACAGGCGGCCGTTTGACCACAATTCCCGGCAACTGGGTTGCCGGCACCATCGGCTTGAATTCGGGAAGACGTTCAGTCGGCATGGGCGAACACTATCGGCCGGAGTATCTGGCCTCGAGGTAGGACACGACAGGACTCGCGCTGTGAAGCGGTTGAACGTCATCCATTAGTTCGCTCTGACGTGCACTTGTTTGTTGAACGTTCACATCGAGAAGCCGCACTGGCCGGCAGCGGTGTAACCCGCCATTCATCGACTGTTTGGTTGACCCCCTTGCGGGGGTCACGCCAGTGTCTTGTCTTGGGCCTCCACGCGGAGGCTGCAATTACCGGTCTCAGCAACACGAACCCTGGAAAGGTACGTCGATGCACAACGAATCACCTCAGCGCAAGCCATCTGGCCTGCGCCGACTTTCATCGCTCGTCAAAGGACACCGCGTCCTCGCGATAACCGCAGGAGGCTGTGCCCTTGCTCTGCTGGGTGGCGGCATCGCCACTGCGTCGACGATTGCGATCGGCGATCAGCAGGTCGGAACCCAATACAGCGGCGGTCTGCAGGTCTCCTCCGGTCAGATGATCAAGCCCATCGGCGACCGGGTGATGACGCCGTTCGGCAAGCTCATGGGGTCGGTCGTCAGCCCCGACGGCCGCTACCTCGTCGGAACCAGCACCGACCGCTCGGTCGACCTGCAGATCTTCGACCTCAAGACCTACAAGCCGGTCGCGGCGGCTGGCACTCTCGCGGCCGCGTCGTTCGCGACCGCAGCGACCAACGCCGGCTACGGGAACATGGCCTACCTCAAGATCTCCGACGGAACCGTCGGCCAGGAGGGCCCGGTATTCTCCCCCGACGGCAAGTTCCTCTTCACCCCGGTCGCGACTGGCATCGTCCGGTACCCGTTCAACGCGGACGGCTCCCTCGGAGCCGGCACCAAGATCAGCATCCCGACCGTGGGCGGCCTTGAGGCGTTGACCGCGGGCATGGCGTTCTCCGCAGACGGCTCGACGCTCTACGCCGCCGTCAACGGCCAGAACACCGTAGTCGCGGTCGACCCGGCCACGGGCGCGATCAAGCAGAGCTTCGGCGTCGGCATCGCTCCGCGCCAGCTGAAGTTCGTCGGCAACACGCTCTACGTCTCCAACGAGGGCGGCCGCCAGGCCGTTGCGGGCGACACGACGATGGGCTCCTACGGCACCCAGGTGCCGGCCAACACCACGCTGGGCACGTCGACAACGGGAACGGTCAGTGTCATCGACACTGCGAACCCCTCGACCCCGGTCTCGTCGATTCCCGTCCAGCTCCACCCGACGGCGATGTACCTGGACGGCACCACGCTGTATGTGGCGAACACGAACAGCGACACTGTTTCGGTCATCGACACGAAGACGGGCGCAGTCGTGCAGACCTTCGTGACCCAGCCGTGGGCTTCGTCGAAGACCGGATACCAGCCGACCGCGATCACGATGCAGGGCGACCACCTGCTGGTTTCCCTCGGCAACGCCAACGCGATCGCGGTGTACAAGGTCGACAGGAAGGACCCGCGCGACCCGGCCAGCTACATCGGCCTTCTGCCCACGGACTACTTCCCGGAGAACGTCGCCGCGGTGAACGGCCAGATCGTGGTCACGAACACGCGCGGAATCGACGCCCGCGGTCCGGCGCTGACCTTCAACAAGGGGCAGGGCACCACCGCAGCCACAGGTCACGGCACCCACGCGACCACCGCTTCGCTCACCCGGTTCACCCTGCCGAGCGACAAAGAGATCCAGAAGTACACCGCGCAGGTATTCGTCCAGAACGGCTGGGACGGTAGCTCGGCCAAGCAGGCCCAGGGCGAGGACCAGGCGGTCGTGGCCCTCCCGAAGCGCATCGGGGATCCGTCCGCCATCAAGCACGTGTTCCTCCTGGTCAAGGAGAACCGCAGCTACGACCAGCTCTACGGCGACATGAAGCAAGGCAACGGCGACCCGTCGCTCGCCCAGTTCGGGGCGAAGGTCACGCCGAACCAGCACGCGCTTGCGACCCAGTTCGGACTGTACGACAACATCTACGACATCGGGACGAACTCGGCCGAGGGCCACAACTGGCTCATGCAGGGCGACAACCCGGCGTACACCCAGATCAGTGCCGGCGAGTACACGCGCTCGTACGACACGGAGGAGGACGTGCTGGGCCACCAGCGCTCCGGCTTCCTCTGGAACGCGATCCAGTCCGCCGGCAAGAGCGCGAAGAACTTCGGTGAGTTCGAGTACGGAGAGGGCAAGCCGGCCGGGGCGACCTGGCAGCAGTACTACTGCACGGCGAAGGGCGTCATGGCGGGCGATGACCCGACCCAGTTGTTCTCCCCGTCGCTCCAGCTGCACGCCAGCTCGGCCATCCCGTCGCTCAACGCGATCACGGACCCGAACGCCGCGCCGTTCGACCTCGCGGTGCCGGACATCTACCGCTACGAAACCTGGAAGCAGGACTTCGAGAAGAACGGTCCTGCCAACCTGAACATGGTCTGGCTGTCGAGCGACCACACGGGCGGCACCGCCGACCCTGAGGCACAGGTCGCCGACAACGACCTCGCAGTCGGCAAGATCGTCGATGAGATCTCGCACTCCCCGTACTGGAAGGACTCGGCGATCTTCGTCGCCGAAGACGACACCCAGGACGGTGCCGATCACGTCGACGGTCACCGCGCTCCGGTCCAGGTGATCAGCCCTTACGCGGTGCATGGCAAGACGGTGAACACGTTCTACTCGCAGATCAGCCTGGTCCGCACTATCGAGCAGATCCTCGGCGCCCAGCCGCTGAACCAAAAGCTCGCCGCGGCGACGCCGATGACCGACGCGTTCACCAACAAAGCCGACCTGACGCCGTACAACGCGGTGCTCAACCAAGTGCCGCTGACGGAGGGGGTGGTGACCGCGCCCGCCTGTGGCTACGACACCCTCGGCGCGACCGGCGCCGCGGCGCAGGCGGTCAACGCCGCCGCCGCCAAGGCCGCCGCAGTCCCGGCGTCCGAACAGACCGTCGCCGCACAGTGGCAGAAATGGGCGGAGAAGCAGCATTTCACCGGAACCGCCAAGCAGTCCGCTGTGCCCGACTATGACAACCCGGACCTGATGAACCGCTGGACCTGGTACCAGACCAAGCACTGGACGACCCCGTACCCGGGCGACGCCAAGATCTACGGGCCTGACAACGTCCCCGGCATCCCGGCAGGATCAACCGATCACAACGATGCAGGCTGATCACCCCGATCACCCGCATATCGATCATTGATCGGTTGCTCCCGAATGGCCCGGCGAAACATCTGCCGGGCCATTCGCGTGCCTCGACGCACACCTCGCCGGGGGAGATGTCAGAACGGCAGCACGATCTGCGGCGGCCCGGGCTCCAGCTCGTCCCACGCGACCTCGTCGAAGATCGCCTCGGCGTCATCCACCGGTCCCTCGCAGAGGAGCGCGAACTGCGCGGCGACGAACCACTCGGCCGCTTCGGCGGAGAGCAGCCGTGCCGAACCTGTGGCAAGGTGGCGGCGCACCCCGTCCGCAACAACGGAGAATGTGTACTCGGATGGTCGCGCCTCGAGTTCGAACGCCACCGGCCCGTTTCCGGAAAGCGACATCACATCCTCGACCACGAGGTCGTCGGCCTGCCTGCGGACGCGGACGGATTGTGCGGGGCCGGCTCGAACGGCCCCAGGGCGTGCGACTGCGGCCGATCGTCTGCTGGTGGCCCTTCCAGCTGCTTCCCTCGGCTGCGGAAAGGTAATACCAGTCGTCGCGACGGTAGAGGTGAGGTCCCTCGATGTCGTTCGTGACGAACCCGCGATGGTTCTCCGTGATCGCCCGGAGTGGGCCGAGTTCACCCGTCTCGATGTCCAGCTCGGCCTGCACGATGGCACCGAGGTTGCCGTCGGGGCGCCCGAATTAGAGACTGCGTCGGGTGTAGTACCAGGTTCCGTCGTCATCCCTGAAGAGGGACGGGTCGAAGCCGTCCGTGTCGAGCTTGATCCCACCGCTCTCTCGATCGGAGCCCGCGTCCGAACCTATTTGGCTGCGTCCTCGACTTCCTTGTCCAGCGTCTCGTCGTCAACAGCGAGGTCTTTCCTGGTCACGCTCGAAGCGTTCGTCAACTGCTTCTCGACCTCGTCGGCGTCGGCCGGGGTGGCGACGATGACGATCCCAGCGCTTCCCGCGCTGAGAGTCTCGGCGATCTTCTTGAGGTCCTCCGCGGACGACTTGTTCCGCAGGTGCCCAGCGATCGCGCCGATCCCGCCACCGGCCGCCCCACCAGCCAGAAGAGCACCGCCGATTGCGACCGCCGGGAAGAGGGCGACAACGAGGCCACCAGCCAGACCGATTGCGACGCCTTTCCTGCCACCATGGTGTTTGGCTCCGTCAGCGCGCTCGGGAATTGAGACCTTGCCTTCCTGGTCGCGCACGACGACTGCGGCGTCAAATCCCTCGTGCTTTCCGGTGCCTTTGTACTGCTCACGAACCCGATCGAACTCCGCCACTGCATCGTCTTCGCTCGCGTACTGCGCAGCAATCGCCACATACGTCTGATCAGCCATTTCACCACTCCTGTCTTCGTCAGCCCGCACGGATTGCCGGCCGCGATCCTCCGCCACATAAGCGCAGCGCCACGGCCACCCTGAAACACGGTGGCCGGCCTCACATCATCCTTGCGGGATGATTTGGCACAGTCGACGGCACCAGGTCAACGGAGCGGTATCGGCTTCGTCGGCGTGCCCTTCTACTCCGCTCGTGGCCGTAGATTCACGTCCTGCGAATCCACACCAGAATGCGGGTATCTGGCGTCTGCTCGCGGAAGTAAGCAAGGGCGCGCGCCGGGGAGGCTGTTTCGGTTTCGAGGGCTGGCGCCGGTCGACGAGGTGATCCGTCGCAAAGGCGCGGATCTCTTCACCGCCCGGTTCGCCGTGGGCAAGCCTCGCCGCGATTCTGACGCAAGGCAGGAACCGACAAGACTTTAGTCACTATGAAATTTTAGTCGGTTAATCTACGCTGGGCTTGTGACTGCCGAACTCAGCCTCCGTGTGCGCAAGAAGCAGAGGACTCGGCAGCTCATCCACGAGACCGCCCTCCGCCTCTTCTCAGAGCGGGGCTTCGATGAGGTCACCGTCGCGGAGGTCGCCCGGGCCGCTGAGGTCTCGGTGGTCACCGTGTTCAACTACTTTCCGACCAAGGAAGCCCTCTTCTTCTCGGGCCAAGCCCTCTTCGAGGAGCAGATCGTCGAGGCTGTCCGCCAACGTCAGCCGGGTGAGGCGGCTGTTAAGGCGGTGCGACGGCTGCTCCTTGACGGTTCGAGACTCTCGACCGACGCCGTTGCCGCCACCATCGCGAAAGCTGCCAGGCTCATCGGGGCCAGCCCGACCCTCCAGGTCGCCGAGCGTGAGGTCGTCAACCGGTACACCGAAGAACTCGCCGCCGTCCTGGCCTCCGAAACCGGCGCCGATCGCGACGACATCGAGAGCTGGGTCGTCGCCAACGCGCTGATGGGGCTGCATCGGGCGTTTGTGGCCCATGTGCGCAGAAGGGCGACCGACGGCTGGCACGGCCCCCGTCTGGCAGCGGATGCGCGCCGAGTCGGGGAGCGGGCGTTCGCCCGTCTCGAGATCGGACTCGGCGCGTTCGCGCTCAAGGGTCGGGAGGATCGATGACGTATCTGCCTGGTCGCCGTGCCTTCGCGAAGCCTGTCGGTGAGGCAGCCTGATGAGAGCGGATTCGATGCGCCTTCGACGACCGGACGACACCACCCGCGTTTCCGGTCGCAGTGTCTTGGCCGTTCTCGGGCTGTGGGTCGGCAGCGCCGTGGTTCTCGCCACCGCCGGTTGGTTCCTCACCAGCGCCATGACGGGCGTCGACTCCGAGACTCCGACGCTGGTTGCTGTCTTCCTCGTCTATCTCCTCCTGCCCGTGTCCGCACTCATCGTCTACCGCTGGCAGGGCGTGCGCGACCGTCTCGCGGTCCGCCCTGCCGCCGGGCGCTGGTTCCGGACCGCCATTCTGGTCTGGCTGGTGATCCTTGCCGCCTGTGGGATCGTTTACTTCGCGCTCGGCTTCGCGAGCGGCAGCGCGATAGGAGCCTGGCTCGACGTCATTCGGGATGCCACCGACATGTCGCGCTTCGCAACAGCGACCCCCCTCGATTGGGCACTGATCGTGATCCGGGCACTCATCCTCGCCGGCGTCGCCGAAGAACTCCTCTTCCGCGGCATCCTCTACGGCTGGCTGCGCGGATATCTGCCCGCCTGGGCCGTGATCCTGATCACCTCCGTCGCCTTCGCACTCGAGCACGGCTTCTACCCGATACTGCTTCCGCTGGGGCTGTTCTTCGGCCTCGGCCTGGGCTGGCTCCGTGAGAGGAGTGGATCGATCCTGCCCGGCCTGGTCGTCCACGTCCTGACCGACGCACTTTTCTTCATCATCGCACTGGCCGCCGCAGCCGGCATGGGCACCTGACGACCGGTCGGTGAGGACCGGAGCCTGACCCACACGGACCTGCGGCGGCAGGCACACACGAACTACTGTTGCGAACGCACAAGACCGGTTACGAAGGAGTTCGCCTCGTTGCCACGCGGTTCATGCAAGTCGCATCTATGGGTTGACGATCGCGTGGGTGGACCTCTCGGGAGGCCCGAGTGCGACCGTCTCGCCGGGGGTGACGCCGTTCTCGTTGAATTCGTCGACCGCCACCCAGTAGTCTTCGCCGGCGTTCAGCGCCGTGAGGGTGAGTTCGGTCTGCTCGTAGACGAGCCAGCTGTGATAAAGCTTCTGGGGGTCGCGGCCGTAGCGCACGTTGTAGCCGTTCGCGCCCGGAGCGGCCGGCCAGGAAACCGCGGCGCTGCGGGCTTCGAGGCGGCTGGCAGTCGCCGTCACGGGTTCAGGGGCCGACCCGTCGCCGAACCCGAACACGCGAAAACCGCTCACCGCGAAGGGTGCGCCGAACGGCAGGCTGTGCGCGGTCGCGCGAACGAAGCGCGCCGTCGTGCCCGCTTCCCGGGTGACCGTGTTGTGCGGCGAATCGAGCCCGGAGCCGCGGCCGTCCCAGAGCGTGGTCCATTGTTCGCCGTCGGCTGACGCCTCGAGCACGTACTCGGTCGGATGGGAGATCGCACTGATCGCCCGCTTCGACCCGAGTGCACTCGTGTATTCGTCGCGACCCGGCGATGGCTTCCACTGCTGCAGGTCGTTCTCGGCGAGATTCAGCTGCACGGCATGAACGGTGACAGGCGCGCCAAGGTCCACGGTCAGCGACTCCCCCGGTGCGTCCGTGCCGGCGACCCACCAGGTGCGGATGTCTTCATCGACGGCGAGTTCCGGTCCGTGACCGACCGACGTCGAGGATTCCGTCACCGGCTTTCGATACGACAGCAGCATCCAGCCGGGGAAAGCCTCGGTCCACGGATCGAACGGGCGGTCGGGGATCACCATCGGATAGTCGGCGAAGTTCTGGTTGCAGAAAAGCACGCCGTCTGCGTCGAAGCCGGCCGGGAACAGCCCGACCCGTCGCTCGAACATCTGGTTAACCGAGATGCGCATGGTGGCCGCATGCCACCAGTTGCCGTGCTTGTCCTGGAAGGTGCTGCCGTGTCCTGCACCCGTGATGAAACCACCGGGTTTCGCCGAAAACGGACTGTCGGGCGAATAGTCGAACGGTCCGAGCGGCCCGTCGCCGACGTAGTAGCCGTCAGCGTAGACGTTCGCCTCGGTGCCGGGCGCCGCGTACTGCAGGTAATAGCGGCCGTCGTTCTTGGTCATCCAGGCGCCCTCGATGAACGGGCGGCCGCCGAAGGCGATCTTCATGGGCAGCGGGATCGATGACGGGTCGTTGTTCTCGCCGTTGCGCTCCCAGCCGCGGCGATCCGTGTCGCTCGCGATCAGCGGCACGGCGGGACCCACTCGTTCATACGTGGTGCGGTCCAGCTCCACCCCCTGGATCGGCTTGCGCGGACCGCATCCCCAATAGAAGTAGGTGCGATCGTCGTCGTCCTGAAAGAGGTTCGGGTCCCAGAACGCGAAGGTACCCGGCGTGACCTGCTCGAAGTCGTCGGAGAGCGGGTCTTCGGTGCGATAGAACGGCGACGGCTTGCCGCGCCTCGACGCAGAGATGATCAACGCACCGTCGACCTCGCGCACATCGGGCGCGTAGTCGTACGCCGGAAACGCGTCGCTGCGGTGCAGCTTCCATGTGACCAGGTCGTCGGAGTAGAAGAATCCCGGCGTCATCGACACGAACAGGTAGTAGGTGCCGCGGTAAAGAACGACCGACGGATCGGCCGCCTCCCGCGTCACCCGCCTCTTACCGGTGAGCCCCTTGAAATCCTGGAATGCGTAGGCGAGGTTCACCGGGTTGCACACCACCCGCTGCGTACTGGGATTGTCGATCATGCTTGGACGTACTCCTTGGTTGAGACCGGGCCGACCTCATGGGTGGCGCGACTTCCGCCGTGACGCTGCGACAGCCCGCAGGTCTCGACGGAAGCCGCGACTGTTATCCGAGACGCGACTCCGAGAGGAACGAGCGCGAGCGACCAACCGTGACGGTCGGGCCGGTGACCTCAAACCGTTCGTGCGCACGAATGTCGTCCGAGGCGGAGCCGACGAGGACGTCGATCGGCCCTGGCTCCACGATCCAGGTCGAGCCGTCCACGCCCAGGTAGGCGAGCTGGTCCAGCTTCACCGCAAAGGTGACGGTCTTGGCCGCTCCCGGCTCGAGCGAGACGCGACGGAAGCCGACGAGTTCCTGCGCGGGGCGTGCCAGGCCGGTGGCGGTATCGCTGAAGTACAGCTGCACCACCTCGTCGCCCCTGACCGTGCCCGTGTTCTCGACGGTGACGCTGATCTCGATTGAACCGGAGCTGTCGACCGTCGTGTCGCTCAGTGTCACGTCGCTGTAGGCGAAGGTCGTGTAGCTGAGGCCGTGCCCGAACGCGAAGAGCGGTGTCGCGGGCAGGTCACGGTAGCCCTTGTGCATGTCGGACTCGGTGCGGCGGTAGCCGCTGCCGTTGTGCTGACCTGCGTAGATCGGAACCTGGCCGGTGTGCCGCGGCATGCTGTACGGAAGCTTGCCGCCGGGGTTCTCGATTCCGAACAGGGCGTTCGCGATGGCGCGGGTTCCCTGCTGACCGCCGTAGTAGGCGTGGATCAGTGCCGACAGCGAGGGGAGCGCCTCGGTGAGCGCCATCGGGCGGCCGGTCGAGAGGACACCGACGACGGGGGTGCCCGTTGCCGCCACGGCGGCGAGCAGTGTGCGCTGATTGCGCGGCAGATCGATCTCGGCGCTGTCGGAACCTTCACCCTCGGTGTTCGCTCCGAAGAACCAGCCACCGCGGCCACCGAACGCAGCGATCACGACGTCTGCGTTCGACGCTGCGGTGACAGCCGCATCGATGTCCTGCGGCTCCGAGTCAAGCACGCCGCAGCCGGGAACAACCGTCACTTCAGCGTCCGGAACGAGCGCCCGGACCGCTTCGGCCAGCGAGATGGAGCCGTAGTGCTGGCGGATGTACTCTTCGGGCGAGACCGCGAACGCTGGCCCGAATTCCGCACCGGCAGCCGCCATGGCCTCGGGCGGGAATTCGCCACCCATGGCGTCCAGGCCGGCCATGTTGCCGTCGCCGCCCATCATCATGGCGCCGAGCATCCCGAGCCCGACCGGGTACGTGTACCCGGGGAACGCGAAGCCCACCTCGTCGGCGTGCGGTCCGACGATCGCGATGCGCTGAATACTGCGGGACAGCGGCAGGACCGCATCCTCGTTCTTCAGCAGCGTCAGCGATTCGCTGGCCAACTGCTGCGCGAGCTCGGCACCCTGAGGAGCGATCTCGGCGAGGACGATCGGGTCCTCATCGACGTAGGGGCGCTCGAACAGGCCGAGTGCGAACTTGTCGCGCAGCACCCGGCGCACGGACGTGTCGAGGATGTCCTCACTGACGGCGCCCGCGCGCACCTGGTCGGCGAGCAGAGCCCCGTAACCCACGGCTGCGGGCAGCTCGACATCCAGGCCCGCCTTCAGAGCGAGCACGCCCGCCTCCGCGACATCCTTCGCGACCTTCTGCCGCGTGTGCAGCATCGGAACCGTCGTGTAATCCGAGACCACGGTGCCCTCGAAGCCCAGCTCATCGCGGAGGAGGCCCGTGAGGATCGCCTCGGATGCGCCGACCGGGATGCCGTCGATCTCAGAGTATGAATTCATCACCGACGCGAGGCCGGCGAGCTGGATCGCGGCGGCGAACGGGCGGGCGTAGACCTCGCGAAGCTCGCGGGCGGTGACCTGGGTTGCCGCCATGTTCTGCCCGCCTTCGGTCATCGCGTAGCCGAGGAAATGCTTCGCCGTCGCGATCACACCTTCGAGCAGATCGGTGCCCTGGAGCCCCTTGGTGAAGGCGACGCTGAACGCCGACGCCAGGTACGGATCTTCACCGTAGGTCTCGTGCACGCGACCCCAGCGGGCGTCGCGGGCGACATCCATCACCGGCGCCAGCGCCTGAAGCAACCCGACGCTGCGCATCTGGCGACGGATGAGGTCCGCCATCTCCTCGACGGCATCCGGGTTCCAGCTCGCGGCCAGTCCGATCGCCGTCGGGAACACCGTGAAGTCCGGTGCGAGGACGCCGTTGAGTGCTTCGTTGTGGAAGATCGCGGGGATGCCGAGGCGGGTGCGTTCGACGAGGAAGTGCTGGATCTCGTTGACTGTGCTGGCCGTCTTCGCGGGCGACTTGTGGCCGAACATGCCGAGTGCCGAGATGTGCCCGATCCCGTTGCCGAGCACCTTCGTGGCCTGCGATTCGAGCAGGCCGTCGACGCCGAACAGTCCGATCGGCATGGTCGAGGTCAGCTGCAGCGCCTTCTCGTCGATGGTCATCTGCTGCAGCAGCGCGTCGGCTCGCTGCAGGGGCGTGCCCTCGGTCGTAGCTGTGGTGGTTGTCAAGCTCATGTCTTTCTCCGTTCGCCGGTGGCGGGTCAGCGGGATGCCTTGATCGGCAGGATCGCGAACGCACCAAGGATGCTCAGCACGATTCCGAGCGGGAAGAGCCCGATGTAGCCGAAGCTGAGTACGATCGCACCGGCGATGGCAGGAGCCAGCGCCTGGGGCAGGGTTGCGGCGATGTTGACGACGCCGAGATCCTTCGCGAACGACTTGGCCGAGGGCAGCACCTGGCTCATCAGTGCGGTGTCGACGGCCTGGAACATCCCGAAGCCGAAGCCGGTGATGAAGGTCATGGCCATCCAGCCGGGCAGGGTGGGCGCGATGACCGGGATCAGCAGGCCGATCGCGACGAACACCGATGAGGCGAAGATGAACGGCTTGCGACGGCCGAACCTGTCGGAGAGCGGACCGGAGATGATGGTCGAGATCAGGATGCCGACGAGGCTTGTCAGGCCGAGCAGCGGGATGACCGAGGCGGGGTTCTTGATGCCGATGTAGTCGGTGAGGATGTAGAGCTGGTATCCGGTGACGGTGAAGTAGCCGGCGTAGAGCAGGGTCCTTCCGGTGAACGCCCAGAAGAAGTCGGGGTGCTTGACCGGGTTGACCCAGAACGTCTTCAGGAAGTCCGCGAACTTGAAGGGCTCGCGCGGAAGGTCCTTGCTCGAGTAGTCCGGGTTGAAGATCACGAACAGCGACAGCATGAGCACGGAGAAGACGGCAAGGAACACGTAGCCGCCCGCGATGCTGCCCAGGAAGGCGGAGCCGATGATCTGCCCGCCGAGCGCGCCGACCATCAGGCCGATGCCGGACAGCGCGGAGAACGTGCCACGGCGTTTGATCGGAACCCGGTCGGGCATGACCGCGCTCAGCGGTCCCTGCGCGAAATTGTATGCGGTCTGGACCAGGGTCGCGGCGATCAGGACGCTGACGAACGAGTTCGCGAAGGCGAGACCGATCAGTGAGAGGGCGCCGACAAGAGACCCGATGACGATCCACGGCGCACGGCGCCCGAAGCGGGAACGGGTGCGGTCGGAGATTTGGCCCGCGATCGGCTGCCCGAACAGCGCGAAGATAGAGCCGATCGTCGACACGACCGCGTAGTTCACGATCTTGTGCGCAGGGTCGAGACCGGCGACCTGCGCCGGCAGCAGGAGGCTCAGGAACGAGCCCCAGATGATGAAGATGCCCATGTTGGCGGGAATGATCCACCAGAGCAACCGCCGTACGCCCTTGATCGGGGTGGGCGGATCTTCGTTTCCTGCTGCCTCCTCGATGAACGCGAGTTCGGCTTCGTCGGTTGGCGTGGTTTCGGCGCTCTCAAGCGATGACATCTTTGTCCGTTCCGTCACTTACGCGCGTCACTTACACGCGTCAGGGATGATAATAGACGCATGTCGGACCGTTCTGTCAAATCCTTGCCCGATCCTGAAGAGAACCTCGTGGCCGTGCCGACGAGCGCCGATGTTGCTCGTCGCGCAAACGTCTCGCGCGCCACGGTCAGCTACGTGCTCAACGATGTGTCCACGCAGAAAATCTCCGAGAAGACACGCAAATCGGTCCTGCGCGCAGCGCGCGAACTGGGCTACCGACCCAACCTCGCGGCACAGAGCCTCGCCGCCGGCGCCTCGAAGATCGCGATCTTCGTCGTCCCGAGCGTTCATCTCGGCGAGCTGGTCGTCGTCAGCGCCAGCCACATGACGGCGCGGGCGGCGGAGCAGGGCGTCACACTCATCGTGCACTTCGAGGGCCCTGCGAGCCGCACCCTGATCGATGTCGCCCGGGACCTCCGACCGCGCGTGGTCATCAGCATGTTCGACCTCGACGACGACACCATCGAGTGGCTCCGCGACCGCGAAATCGCCGTGGCCTCCGTTTTCGGGACTGGCCAGACGATGATCGGGCGCGATCGGTCGGGCTGGCTTCAGGTGCAGCACCTGGCCGGCGTCGGGCATACGAAGATCGCCTTCGCCGACACGACAGACGGTGGCCTCCACTTGCTGGCGAACATGCGATACGAGGGGGTCGCCGACGCGTGCCGTGAGCGCGAGCTCCCGACTCCCCCTCGCGGGTCTTTCGATCTCGACGGCGAGGGAGCCGAACAGACAGTTCGAAGCTGGGCGGAGAGCGGCGTGACGGCCGTAGCCGCCTACAACGACGAGGTCGCAATTGCAGTTCTTGCAGGAATCCGCCGAGCGGGCCTTCGATGCCCCCAGGACCTGGCCGTGATCGGCGTCGACGAGACCGCCATCAACGGCGCCATGGAGCCGCCCTTGTCATCGATAGCGTTCGACCTCGACGCGATGGCTTCGCTCTACGCCGATGCACTGTCGGAGATGCTCGGCGGCAACCCTGCACCCCAGCCGACGATCAGCACCGAGGACTTCATGCGGGTTGTGCAGAGGGAGTCGACGAGGGCGTCAGACCGGACCGAATAGTCCCCAAGCGATTTCCAACCAGTTGTGGGTGCTCGACTTCACCTCATGGGCGCCCGGATCAGCGGGCCGCGCTGGCAGAATGGGGCGGTGTCGAAGCGCAAAAAACAGTCACGAGGAAACCCGGCCCGCCAGGGCATGCCTTTAGCCGCCCGCGTGGCCCTCAGAGATTTCGAACGGTGGATGGAGCACGGTACGAGCCGTTTCACCGACCCGGCGCAGGTGCACGACGGTTTCGGTGCGCTGCTCACGCTGACCCAGCGGGCAGGACTCAATGTGCTTGATCCGTCCGAGATCGAGGATGTCGTCGACGTGCTTCTGGATGTCGATGCCGATGAAGTCGACATGATCGATCTTCTCCACGACTACCTGCACTTCCGGGTGGAGACGGCACCGGGTGAGGCGTGGGAGCATGCACACCAGGTGTTCGAGGAGCTGATCGTCGGTGACGATGGCCTTCCGCGCGCGCTCGTTGCCGCACTCGAAGAAGAGGCGCTGCTGGATCCGCGGCTGCGGCGTGCGGCCCTTGCCGGGCTTTCCCTCGTCGCGCACGTGCGGGAACTGCTCGAGTGGGTCGGGTCAGGTCGTTCGGTAACGGATTCCGGGGCGCTGCGGCGTGCGGATATCGGGCGGGCGGCCGCATGGTTGGGGCTTTCGGCGCGCGGAGTCGCGAAACTGCCGACGGGAGGTGAATATCGCGACGGTGCGATCATCGTGGCCGGCGAGGCGCAGGTGCAGTCGATGTGGGATCTGCCGATGCTGACGGCTTGGTGGGCCGCGCTGTCCGCAGCTGGCCTTATCGAGGTGACTCGCACGCGCGTGAAGCAGGGGGATGCCGCAGCGGGGTGGCTGCGCGAAGATCTCCCGCCGCTCGATGAAGCGGCCGCTCTCGTGAGCGTGTTCGTCGCGCACCTGCTCACCACTTGGCTGCAGCCCGACGACGATACCTGGAGTGCGACGCTGGCGCGGCTCACCCTCGTGAACGCCGTCACTGCACTTGATCCCGACGGGTCGGCCGGCCCTGTGGGACCGTTCAGCACCATGGAGGCGATGCTCCAGCCGCGCGTCGAGCGTACGCTGCTTCAGCTGAACGATGCGGGCATCATGTCCGTGGACGCTGAGGGAAGACTCCAGGTTCCGGAACCGTTGCGCGGTGCCTTCGCTCGTGGAGTCACGCTCGCCATGACGTTCACCGCAGAGGTCCTGGGTGACGACGACGCCGCAGACATCGACGATCTCGACGCGACGAACGTGTTCGACGATCCGGAACTGCGAGAAGAGATGAAGCGCATGGGTATCGTCCACGCGCCCGGGATGGCCGCCGGGCTGCTCAGCGAGATCGCGCCGCTGCTGGCCGAGGACGGTATCGACGTCGAAAACCTCGACATCGACGATCTGGATGCAGTGAACGCGGCACTGACCCGCGCAACGGAGCGCCACAACCTCGAACTGTTCACGCCGGTCGGGGAGCAGCGGTCACTGGCTCTGACGGTTCACCGCCTGGCCGCGGAGGCTCTTGCCGAGGGCAGCGTCGATCTGGCCCGCGTGGTCATCGACGGCATACAGCCCGAGCCCGTTGGCACCCTGCCCTCGGTCGCACACGTGATCGGTTTAGGGCTTGGCGCGCTCGACGCGTGGCACCAGGACCCCTCCTACGTGAAGACGTTGGCGACCATGCGAATTCCCGAGTGGGACCCGCCCGCGGTGCGCGCGGCACGCGACATCCTCGCATCCGCGAGCCGCGGAAACGCATTCGATGAACTGGGCGCACTGCTCCTGCGCCACGGCGGGAAGCAGGTGCTCGCCGGCACGGTGCTGGCCGTCGCGGGAGCAGTGATCGCGCTCGCTGCTCAGGAGACGCTCGCTGTGCCGACCATGGCAGGCAGACTTCTGGCCGACGGGTGAACTGTGAGCCATGAGCATCCAGAGCTCGCTGAAGCAAGCCCGCGTTCGCGCTGGCCTCAGCCTCACTGACGCCGCACAGCAGAGCGGCAACCAACATCAGGCAAGACGGTCTGTGGCGTGAGTACGAGACATTGGCGGGCGAGGCGAGCGACTGGCCTAGCGGATTTATCGGCGCACAGCTAAACGATGCAGGCGTCCGCGGCACGGCCATCGACCGCGTCGCCGAAGCGTTGCTGCGACGTCAGCATCGGGATGGCGGTTGGGGCTATCACCATGAGGTGCCGAGCGACGCCGACTCGACGGCGTGGGGGCTGACCTTCCTTGCCGGGACGGGACTCGATAGGAATGCGATGGAGCGTGCGGGGCGCTGCCTCAAGCAATTCCAGAACCCGAGGACGGGCGGTGTGTCGACATACGCCGACCCCCCGTTAATCGCCCCCGCCCTGCCGTGCGAGTCCCGATGTGCACAAATGGCCAACATTTCCTCTCCGGCTGGGTGTGGCTCAGCCGCGCGATGGTCTTCGACTCTCACGCTCGTCCGACGATTACGCAACAACGCGTTGCGCGATTGATTGCCTACGGCTATTCGAGCGCTCGCTGAAGATCGGCCTCGGAGGGAAGCGCGGCCTGCTCTGCCGGCGGTAGAAGGTCATAGCTTGCAATCGCGATCGGCTGGTTGCTGCCCGCCAAGGCGTAGCGCACGACGCGGTCGTTCTTGTCGGTGCAGAGCAGCAAGCCGACCGTCGCCGCGTGGGCGTCCCTGCGCAGCCGGTCCTCCACCAGCTCGACGTAGAAGCCGAGCTGGCCTACGTACTCCGGCTTGAATTTGCCAACCTTGAGCTCCACAACGACGTAGCGGAGTTGCTCCACGTGGAAGAAGAGCAGATCCAGGAAGAAGTCGTCACCGTCGACCTCGAACGGGACCTGCCTGCCAACGAAGCTGAACCCGCTGCCAAGCTCGCCGAGGGTCTCGATGATCCGCTCGACAAGGGCGCGCTCAAGGTCGCGCTCAGCGTGCCCGGGCTCCACATCCAAGAAGTCGAAGACGTAGGGATCCTTAGTGATTTGCTGCGCGAGATCCGAAGCGCCAGACTCGAGCAGACGGTCGAAGTTGGTGGGAGCAGTCCCAAACCGCTGGTGAGCCAGCGTCTTGATGTGGTGCTCCAGCGAAGCGCGGGTCCACCCGTGGGACACCGCTTGAGCGGCGTACCAGTCGCGCTCCGCGGAATCGGGGACCTTGTCGAGAAGCACCGTGATGTGCCCCCAGGGCAATTGCGCAACAGCGTGTTGCGCAATTGGATCAAGGCCCGGCCAGGCGCGAGCGAAGGCACGCATGTAGAGAAGGTTTCGCGGCGAGAAGCCCCGCGAGCCAGGGAACTCCGACCGAAGGTCCGCCGAAAGCCTCTGCATCGACTTATCACCCCATTGCGCGTGGTCCGTCCGTTCAGCGAGCACCTGGCCGATCTGCCAGTTGAGCCGGATGAGCTCCGTGTTGACCTGGCGCTGAGCACGAAAGCGCGCTTCGCGGACCCGTTGCTTGAGCCCCGCGAGGACAGTCGCGTAGTCCTCGGGAAGGGCCAGATCAGTCATGCAACGAGCCTATCCGGCACCGCTGACCTCAGACTCGGGCAACCGCCCGTCGACAAAGTAACGGGCCAAACGCGGGCAGAACCATTGTTCTGGCGGTGTGCCGATCGGTGACAGTGCGAGGCGAGTGACCCCTCGGCCGTTCTCACGCGCGGACGCGATGAGGGTGCTTACGTGCGCGCCGTGGTCGCGGCGGGGACTGTTCGCATAGTCTTTTCAACCACGCAACGTCGAACGGAGGTCGCGCGTGAGTATCTACCGGCGTCCCGCTCCGGGGCTCTTGACTCTGACCCACGCTGCGCAGCGGGTTGTGAGGACCATCCAGTCCGTAGGCGGCCGACCATTGATCGTCGGTGGCGCTGTAAGAGACGCACTTCTACTCTCCAAGCCTGCTTCGAAGGACGTCGACATCGAGGTCTACGGGTTGAGCGCAAAGGAGGCTTTGATTTCGGCGCTGTCGAAGATCGGGGCGGTGGACGAACGCGGTATCGCGTTCGGTGTCGTTGCCGCGAGTGTCGATGGAGAAGACTTCGATATCAGTTTCCCGCGGCGCGACTCGGTCGACGGCGCAGGGCACCGGGGCTTTAATGCAGACATCGACCCTGGACTCGACATCCGAGTCGCTTTCGGCCGTCGTGACTTCACGATCAACGCCATTGGATTCGACCCGGCGACGGAGGAGTTAGTCGACCCGTTCAGCGGCGCGAACGACCTGCGCGCTGGTGTGCTGCGCCACACATCGGACGCTTTCGTCGAAGATCCGTTGCGTGTTCTTCGTGGGGTTCAGTTCGCTGGCCGTTTCGGGTTCGTGCTCGCTCCGGATACAGCGACTCTGTGCCGGACAATTGTTCCGTTATTCGCGGAACTCTCGGTCGAACGGGTGTGGGGTGAATGGCGAAAGCTTGCCAGGCGAGCCGTCTTCTGGCCCGAAGCCTTGACAGCCTTGGCCCAGACGGGATGGGACGTTCACTTTCCCGAACTCGCGGCGACAAAAGGGATCCGCCAGGACCCTGAATGGCACAGCGAGGGTGACGTGTGGACGCACCTGGGTCTCGCAGCCCGGGCTGCCGCCCTTGCCGCGGAAAGCGCGAAACTGTCCGATAAAGATCGAGAGGTTGCCGTTCTCGGTGCACTTGTGCACGACTTCGGCAAGGTTACCCACACTACTTTCGAGGGGAAGCGCATCCGGAGCACCGGTCACGCGGAGGCTGGAGTCGCACCGGCCAAAAGGTTCCTGAATCGGATCGGCGCGCCCCACTGGATCGCAGAAAGGGTGCTACCCATCGTTGCTGAGCATATGAGCCACACCAGCGTCGAAGGCGCTCCTTCGCCGGCAGCTGTGAAGCGCCTCATCCGTCGACTGAAGCGCAACGAGTCTGGCGCTTCGATCTACGACTGGGCTCGGGTCGTCGACGCGGACTGTGCTGGTCGCGGACGCTCAGCCAAGCGGAGCCCCGCCGGCCGGTGGCTGGCCGTGGCGGAAAAGGTTGGCCCAGGCCCTAGGCCTTCTCTGCTGCGCGGAGAGCACCTTATCGAGCGCGGGCTGAAGCCCGGACCCGGCTTTGGATCGATAATTCAGGCCTCCATCATTGCCCAGGACGACGGCGTCTTTGACGACATCGACGGGGCAACCCGGTGGCTAGACGAGTATCTCGAGTCCGCTCGATAGAACTGCTCAGGGAGCAAGGTCCAGCTACCGCTACCTTCAGAAGGTGCGAGTTGTGCCTGATTCACTTGACCCCGCCGTGGTCGCAGAGATCGACGACCGACTGTTGCGCGTAGAAGCCGACAATTCTGTTCGCGTCCCGTGGGCGATTGAGAGCGGAAGTCGGGCGTGGGGATTTCCCTCGCCCGACAGCGACTACGACTGCCGGTTCATCTTCGTCCGACCGGCAACCGATTACCTTTCGCTCTGGCAGAAGCGTGACGTGATCGAGACTCCACTCGATAAGACCTTCGACGTGAACGGGTGGGACCTGGCAAAGGCCCTGCGCCTGCTTCTGAAAGGCAATGCGGTAGTAGTCGAATGGCTCAACTCGCCGATCATCTATGCCGGTGATCCCGTGTTCAGGGACGGGCTCCTCGCCTTGGCGTCGGAGGTCAGTGACCCGGTCAGAGTCGGCCGGCACTACCTGCACGTGGGACGCCGGGAGTGGCCCGGCGAGGCCGGAGACGTTTCGTTGAAGAAGGTCTTCTACGCCATGCGGCCAGCGTGCGCATTACGCTGGCTTCGACTTCACCCGGGTGAGGCGACCCCACCGATGGACCTGCCCACACTTCTCGCGGAAATCAGTGTCGAAGGGGACGTACTCGAGGAAGCCGCGCATCTCATCGAGGTAAAAGCCCGCACTCGCGAAATGGGACGAGGCGAATTCCCGGCCGCACTTGCCGAGTTCACTTCACGCGAATTCGAGTACGCGACCGAGGCATACGAAGACGCGAGAACTCACATCGATCCAGCGAAGACCGAACGAGTCGACGACTACTTCAGGATGACGATCGAGCGACTGAACAGTTGACTGCTAATGCACGCAGGCACTTTGCAAAGTGACTTCCAAGACCGCCACCAGATCAGGGCTCCCGTGTAAACCCGGTACTACTCGTTTCGGGCTCACTCACGCCCCCAAGAGCAGCCCGGCCGAGGCACTTGCGCGCCGCCAGCGCGCCAAGCGCCCCTTCAGAACGCAATTTACAAGGATGGGACACTTTGGCGATCAGACCGGAATGCAAGCAGGCAAGCCACCTACGAACGCCAGCGTCGGGCAGCGCGAGCGAGGTGCTGCGGCCCTTGCCGCTTGCAACGAAGTACGCGCCGCAGAGCGGCGCGTAGCCGACGCGGTTGCTGCTCTGGAGACACGCTTGCGTAGCCGCGCCGTCACGCCTCGGCGCCGATGACGCTCGATGTATACGCGGATCTATTCGAGGACGATCTGGACGCGGTCTCGCTCACTCTTCACGAAGCACGAGGAACGTCGGTCGCGGAGGCGGCGATCACCCTCGCCGACGCAGTGGGTCACAACAACTTCAGGCGGGCGTATCGCACGCTCATCCAGGTTGCCGACGACCTCACCACACCGGACCCCGCCGACCGGTTCGTTCTCGCGATCGAGCCGCCGGCGCACGTGAACCCCCAGTGGGACGCGGCCCTCGCCGGCATCGCGGAATGGCGCCTCAGCCAAGCCCGACTGCCTCTTCCCGGCTGGATCACAAGCGAGCGGGGCAACCCCGACTGGGACTGGACGCCCCCGCTGTCCCCCGCCGCTGAAGCGATACCCGTCAAGGTCGAGAACGTCCCCGAACCACTTCGGGAGCGTGGCGTGCTCATCGAAGCCGACGAGTTGGCCAGCGTATGAGCGCGGCCGCGCCGGGAGCGTCGATTCGGAGATTCGGTCGCCATCTCAAATCGGGAAGTTCAGGTTCAACAGCTGATCGAGCCTTAACCCCCCGTTGACCAGTAACGAGCCAAGACGGAGCCAGCGTCCTGGCTGCGCCGATGACCACAAACGCCATGGCTGCCGCCAGCAGCGCACGCATCACGATTCGCCCCCGACGCTTCGGGTCCCGCGCTGACGTTCTTCGGAGCGTTGCGACCTTCGGCGTTAGCATGATTCCAAGTGGCGTCCGGGGAGGCGAAGTGGCGAGCACTGGCACCACCTCCATCGAGCAGGCCATGAGCCGCGGTGTCGAGTTCCTTCTGGCGCGACAGAGTCAAGACGGTCTGTGGCGTGAGTACGAGACCTTGGCGGGCGAGGCAAGCGACTGGCCTAGCGGATTCATCGGCGCACAGCTAAACGATGCAGGCGTCCGCGGCACGGCCATCGACCGCGTCGCCGAAGCGTTGCTGCGACGTCAGCATCGGGATGGCGGTTGGGGCTATCACCATGAGGTGCCGAGCGACGCCGACTCGACGGCGTGGGGGCTGACCTTCCTGGCCGGGACGGGACTCGATAGGAATGCGATGGAGCGTGCGGGGCGCTGCCTCAAGCAATTCCAGAACCCGAGGACGGGCGGTGTGTCGACATACGCCGACCCCAGCCCCATCCGTCGCTATCTGCACGCAGGGCCCCGGTTTGACGTACGAGGCTGGTGCGCCAGCCATCTCGAGGTGACCGCGACAGCAGGTCGGGCGTTTGCGCTGGTCCCTAACGGACGTTTCAGGCGCGAGGCTGAGCTCGCTTGGCAATATGTCGAACCGCGGCGGGCCCCAGACGGCGGGTGGTACTCCTACTGGTGGGTCGACCGACACTACCCGACGTCGCAGGCAGTCGCACTGGCCGATGTCTTGGGACGCAGGGAACCTGTGACACGGGCTGCAGCATGGGCCAGCTCCGAACAGCTTCGTGACGGCGGCTGGGGCGCAACCGGATTCGCTCGGTCAGCCTTCGCCACGGCGCTGGCGCTCACCGTGCTCCTCCGGGCCGGTGTTCCCCTCGACGACCCCGTGCGACCCGGCCTGCACCAGCTCATTGCCCTCCAACAACCCGACGGCGGGTGGCCAGGGCAGGCCTCGATGCGGATCCCCCCGCCGGCGGTGGCTGAGCCGGAGAGCTACCGGGCCTGGCGACTGGACGGTCTTGGTACCGGCGTCATCGTGCACGACCAGCATCGCTTGTTTACCACCGCCGCGTGCGTTTCGCTCCTCGGGCTGGCTGCTGGTGGGTGACATGAGCGAGCTGCGCGCGCTGGTCGCCAAGGCGCTCAGTGACGTCGGGGTGTACATCGATGACGCGCGTTTCGATCGGGTGCGTTTGGAAGCCGCCGACATAGCGGGAAAACACCTGCGACCGGAGCTGCGCCGGATCTGTGCTCAAGAGCCGACTGCTGTGGGCGCCTCGGTCGGCCTCTCCTCCGGGGCAATATCACGCCTCTTCGGCCACGGGTGGCAACAGGCCGCCGGCTTCGCCGCTCTCGCCGGGGTGCGTCCGCACCGCGTAGCCGATGTCGCTCGGCTGGGCGCCTTGCTTAGCCTTGGCATCGTGCTCTTCGACCAAATCGCCGACGTGTTCCCCAGTCGGCGCGCCGCCCTGGCCGCCCGGCTGACCCCGGAGCTGCTCTTCGCTGCGAAGCCAGGCGCAGCGGGCAGCACTCACAGCGAAACGTCCGGTGATCTCGGCGTCGACTCCGTGGCGGCCCTGGCACTCGAAGTGATGTCCGGTGCGCGGCGCCTCGGTGGACGACCCGATGACATCATTCGCTTCCGTCAGGTGATCGAAACGATGTACCGCGGCGAGCTCGCCAGCCTGCGGACACGCCGTGCCGGCGAGCCACCCTCGGCCAACGTGTGGGACGCCCTGACAGCCAAGAGTGCGCTGCCCGCCGCCGCCGTCGCCACGCTCGCCGAGCTCGCCAACCCTGGGGCGAGTGAAGCGACACGAGTGGTGGTGGAGCGAGCGGCAACCATGGTGGGCGAGGCATTCTGGATCGTCGACGACCTGGCCGACCTGTCGGCCGACTGGGACGCCGGCGGGTGGAACCGTCCGATATGGCTCCTGCTCGACCGCAACGAAATCCCGGTCAGTGCCACGGACGCGGTCCGCAAGCTGGTCCAGACGGGAATCGCCGCCGCTGAGGCGTCGCGATTAGGTCAGTTGCTGGCCGAACTCGCCGAACTCCCGGCCTCGTCTCAGCGGACCCTGTCCCGTCCGGTGCAGGCCGCCGTCCGGTCGTGGGTCGAGGAGATCCCGTGGTAGTCCTCGCTACGCGGGCCAGTTCTGCCGAGCCGCCTGGATCACCGCAATCATCAACGCACCCCCGGCCTCAATGTTGTTGTCCTCGCCGCCGGTCCAAGACGGACCACTGATGGTCTCGTGACCGCTGGTGGTCCCTACGGCGTATGGGATCGGGTCGTTCGCCCAGAAGCCGAAGAATGGCCCGCCCGAGTCGCCGCTGGCGGTGTCGCCGTGGTGCTCGAGCTCAGCGCTGTTCTGGTTGTCGGAGTCCTCATCCAGGACGGCGATGCCGAACTGCCGCGAGGGGCTATTGGCGTTTGCGATGTCGTAGGGGTACCCGCACAGGATCCAGTAGTCGCCGTCGTTCCATGAGCTGTGATACGTCTTGGCGCCGAAGTATCCCAGCGAGGTGCCCAAGGGTTCGTACAGCCGGAGCAACCCGATGTCGTGGCCGGACACCCCGTCGCCCCACCACTGGCTATCGGAGACGTACGACACTGCTCCCGGTCCGACCACGGAGCTGCCGTTGTACATCCCCGCCGTGAACCGCATCTTCCAGTCCTTCGGGTTGCTGGGCGCAGCGGCCACGTGGCCCGCCGTCAGGACGATCCGGTCACCGATGAGCACTCCACTTCCCCACTCGGTGGGGTTGTCGGACTCACTGTTAGGGTAGACGTCGACCTTGCCGATGCACTGCCACGGGTAGCCCGACGGATAGTAGAGCTGCCGGTCATCAGAACCGTAGAGGAACTCCTGGTTCGCCAACGGAGTGACGCGCCTGCCGTCAAAGGTGCGCAACCCCTTGCGCCGGGGCCGGGCAGCGACCTTCGGGTGGTAGACGAGGTCCGCCCACTCGGGGTGGTACCCCTCGACATGGAGTGCGTCCCCCACGGACTCCCGGATGGCGTCCAGGTCGAACACCTCAAGCGTCCGGCCTGGCAGCCCGACTGTGACCGACTCCGGCAGCGAAACCGAGAAGCTCTCGGCGTGGCGATCCGCGTCCGCCACCGCGCGCTCGAGTTGCTCAACGCTGCCACTGAGACGCAGCATGCGTGTCGCGAGCTGCTGGACAATATGAGGTGGTGCCTCGCGTTGGGCTGCGACGTTGTCCAGGGACAACAACTCCCCGGCCGAAAGCGGGGGCTGCGGTTGGGCGTCGTTTGTGGGCAAGATTGGCTCCCCTCATCCGGTTGGCAACCGTCGCAGGCAGGCCCAGCCGATTCCCAACACGCCCACGGTACGCCCGATCGCGCGGGCCAGCAAGGAGTTCTCAACGACCTGCGCAAACGAAATCGACCGTGCCGCCAAGGACGTCTACTCCAACAGGATCGTTGCCTCGCCTGGCCGTCACAGCGCTAACAACGCGGTAGCTCGCCGCCACCTACCGCCAATGGCTCCTCACTGCTTGACAGCCAAAAGGGGCGTCGTAACACGCGAATCGCACATTCATAAAACTGACGGAGACCGACGCTCGAATCGTGCGCCGCACCTGGAAGAGAGCCTTCACACGAGGCGAATCGCGTGACCCTCGATCCAAGCGACGATTTCGACGCGATCGAGTTGTCGAGATGCAACGGCTCGCACAAAGGCGTTGCCCTCCTGGACGGAATCGGCCGCGAGGTCGTGGCCGTTCAGCGCGAGGAAACCCTTTGTCACCACCCAGGAGAGGCGTTTGTTGCCGTCCGCAAGCGGGTGGTCGCGGTTGATTGCCAGCATGAGGATGCCGGCCTTGTTGTAGAGGCCCGGGTAGACCTCCTCGCCGAAGACCGGTAACGGGGAAGCCAACGCCGACAGCAACAAGTTCCGGTCCCGGACAGAGAAACCCGCCGACGTGATCAGTTCTTCAACGTCGACGGGATCCAAATACTCGATGTCGATATCGTCGGGCTCCGTCACTTCGAGAGCTCGTCCAGCAGGTCAGCGTCCTCCTCCATGATGCGAGCGAAGATCGCACGGGTCCGCGCGCTCTTGTCCGCCTTGGAGGCACGTTCCTCGATCGCCAACTTCACGATCTCAGTCTTCGTACGACGCTCCTCCTTCGCGAGCGACTCCAGCAACTCCTCGTGAGCTGTATCGAGGCGTAGGTTCATCGCCATGCGTGCTCTCCTTCCTGCTGTATTCCGGGCTGTAATACCAGCGTACCAAGTGGTGCCTATTGGTACCAGCACGTGTACGCGCTCACCCTCGCTGCAGGGAGGGACGTTACCGCCGACTCATGCTCAAGGAGAATATCGTCACCGACTCGTGGCGCATCATCAGGCCACTCTCGCCTGCCCTCACTTGGAGCACACTGCCTCCAGAAGCGATAGATCTCATTCTGGTGATGGAGGACCTCAACAGTCCGAGGACGAATCCTCGCATTCACGTTATCGCCGAGTTTCCGCCTGCCCCGGGCGGTCTTCTCGAGGGCGCCCACTGCCTGGCCACGGCCCGCACCTGTACCGGTTCCACCTCTACGCACTCGACACTCACATCGACCTCACCGCAGTCCCTGATGCGGAGCATCTCCCCGCTGCAATGAAAGGCCACGTGCTGGCCTCCGGCACACTCTCCGGAACTCGTCAGTCATAGGGCAGAGGGCTCTTAGCCAGCAAGGCGGTCAGTTTGGACAGAGCCGGGTCTACTGCATGGAACATGCTCTAACAGGATTCGCTATCGTCGCGCAGCGCAGAATAGCTAACTCGACGCGGTCGCGTCATGCCGTGCCGGGTCGGTGGTGAAGTGGATGAGCTTGTGCGTTCCATCGCAGAACGGTTTGATCGCCGACACACCGCATCGGCACAACGCGACGGTTCGGCGATGCTGGGGGATGCGCTCGCCATCCGAGTTGACTATGGTGACGGATCCGCGGACCAGCAATGGACCGTCGGTGCAGGCGACGATGAGCGGCTCGTTTTCATCTGGCTGTGTCATGCTGGCACCGCCGCCTGCTCTCGGAGGGAACTCTCCCCAGCCTGCCAACGGTCCAGCATGTGCTGGCCGACGAGCCCGTCGACGTACAGGCAGGCGCGGGCACCGAAGACGATGTCGGCAAGCAGGTCAGGCTGCTCCTCAGCCAACCCGCCCGCCAGATCTCGCCCGGCGATCTGCTCGTGGACCGCATCC
Organism: Leifsonia sp. McL0618; assembly: GCF_049994905.1. Classification (GTDB taxonomy): domain Bacteria; phylum Actinomycetota; class Actinomycetes; order Actinomycetales; family Microbacteriaceae; genus Diaminobutyricibacter. The sequence goes on from NZ_CP188258.1 coordinate 3,570,208, forward strand.
GCCTCGACGTGTTCGTCGAAATACAAGGTGACATCCTCGCCGTAGCCGAGGCGCCTGAAACCGTTGCCGTACAAGCGGTTCGGGATGGACGACGTCATCTCGAATGCAGCCAGATGGCCGGCAATGGCGCCGCGGAGGCGCCGGTTCAGACCGAACATCGACATCATGTTGAATGATGCGAGGGTAATGGGCGGGACACGGTCGATGTAGGTTCCATAGGTGTCGTCGAGGCCTGCTCCGCGCATTGTTCGCGCGAAGATCGCACCGTGCATGCGTTCCGGCCTGCCGCCGCCGTATTCGTCGGACTGGACCTCGACGAGCGCGGCTTTGGCGCGACCCGTCAACCTCGGAATGGCCCACGAGTGCGGATCGGCCTCCTTCAGTGTGTAGATCGACCGGTGGATGAGGAACTCGAGCGCCTGCTCCTGCGTCGCCTTCTTCGCGACGTAGCGCGCCAGGCTCGGGCCGTCCTTGTCGGCGGTGAGGGAGAACAGGTAGGAGGCGACCGACTCTGCGTCCGTCTTCGGCAGCGCGACTGGTTCGAGGCGCGCCCGCAGCTGCTCCTCGAAGCTCTGCTCGATCGTCGCACGTACTCGCAGGTGGGCGGGATGCCACTCCCACAGATCGTCAGCATCGACGACACCTCCGTATGAAAGCCCATAACTTGCGAGCAGGGTGAGCTGGAGGTCGCCGTCGGACACCACGTCCGCGCCGCTGTCCAGGGCTCGATTGGCGAGCTCGACAACGTGCTCCAGATCGTCTGCTAGGGACGGTGCGGCCCTCGTTAGCGCCTCCAGAAACGCTTCGCTCACCGGGCCGCGGGGGGTGATTCGTGCTGTCATGCTCCGACGGTGGGCCGAATTGAGCTCCGAGTCAAGCCGTTGCGCTGCTGCGCAATCCCTGCGTAGCGTGGCCGACGGCGAGGTGAAGACGTGAGAACAACCATCGGGGTGGAAGAGGAGTTCGTCCTGCTCGATCCCGTTGAGTTGTCACCGGTCAACCGTGCACACGATGCGGTCGACGCCTTACGACGAGGCAACGGAGATGAGGGCACCGTGCTGCTCGAATTCTTCGCCTCGCAACTGGAGTTCGCCTCCCCCGTCTGCACCACGGCAGCAGAAATACGCGCGTCGCTCACCCGGTTCCGTGCCGAACTCGCTTCGTGGGCAGCGAACAACGGGATGATCGCGGGCGGCGTCGGCGCGCCATATCGGGCGGACGCGCACTCTCCGGTCGCCAACGCCGACCGCTACCGGGCGATCGCCGCCCACTTCGGCGGGATCATCGCCGACCATCAGATCAACGGGGTTCACGTTCATGTCGGCGTGCCTGATCTCGATGCGGCCATCCGAGCCTCCAACCGTCTTCGCCCGTGGCTGCCCACCCTCCTGGCGCTCGCCGCCAATTCGCCGTTCTGGCATGGCGAGGACACCGGGTTCGACAGCTGGCGAGCGATCCACACGCGACGCTGGACCACCCACGGCATCCCGCCCTCATTCCGCGACGGCGCCGACTACCGGGCACGAACGGCGGCGTTACTGCGGACGAGTGGAATCACCGACCCGGGCACCGTGAATTGGGTGGTTCGGCCGTCCGAGCGCTACCCGACCGTGGAGATCCGGGTCTTCGATGCCCAGCTCGACAGCGGCACGAGCGCGGCTCTCGCCTCGCTTGTCCGGGGCCTCGTTGACGCCCAGGAACCCGGTGAGCCCGACGCGATCGCACCCGAGCTGCTTGACGCCGGGTTCTGGCAGGCAGCCCGGTTCGGGCTTGCCCGAGATCTCCTCCACCCGGCCACGGGTAAGCCGCACCCAGCGGCCGAGGTCGTCTCCGCGCTACTTCAGGAGGCGACACCCGGCATGGACGCGCACGGCGACACAGCGACAGCAGCGGAGGTCGTCGCCCGCATCATGACAGAGGGGAACGGCGCCGACCGACAGCGCAGAGCACTACGGGAGGGCGGTACGGCCGGGCTTGCGCGACTGATCGGTGCGACGCCCCACCAAGGCCCGCCCGAGGTCGGCGTGGGTGCCATTCCCTAAGGCTCGGCCAGGAGAGCTCGCGGGCCACTCGAATCGTCTTCAGGCTCGGATCGGCCGCATCAGGAATCATCATGCCTGCCTGCAGGCCGAAATCCTCGCCCCGTCCACTTGTGCAGTGAGGCCTTCAAAACCACGGTGCGAATGCGGAATATCGCGCGCCGCTTCGGTATCCAGGGAGCTCTATCATGAGGCGGTCATTAGAGGGTCAGTCGCCCAATTTTCAGACGGCCCTACTTGCACTCGGCTAAGAGATCCTTGTACCGACCTGATTTGGCCGCGTGCGAAATCTCAGCCGTAAAGCGCGAAACCGGTACTACTCCTACTGTGAGGTCTTCGACTGAATTGGGTTTCATAGCATTGCATGCCACAACAATCACGTAGTTCGCAGGATCCGCATTGACACCATAGGTTGGTTGGATTCCGACCACGGGGAATGACAGATCGTATACAGGATTGATCCGTTTAGCGAACCGGGTTTCGGCCTGGTCCATGTGTTCTCCGACAACACTGCGCAGATCCGCGCTGCTAGCTGGCTGGGGCGGCGCAGGCGCACACCCCGCCAGAGCCAGTGTCGATAGCGCGAAACCGAGCAGAACCGCGCGATGCGAAATGTGGGCCACGGCGCCCCTCGACCTCAAAATCCGCATGCGACCGCGTTCGTCCAGGGCTTGAAGGCATAGAGCGTCTCACTTGCTGAGGTGACGGCTCCTCCCGGTGAATAGACCGTTCGTTGAACTTGGTAGCTCCGTCGCGTGCCGATCGAACTCATGTGCAGGGTCTGACCTTTTTTCATTCGAGTGCCCGTTTCGGCCGAGCCTCCGAGAGCATCCGCAACAGGCCGATTCAGCTTGTCCGTCGCAGGAAGGACACCAAAGACGTTGTGCCGAACACTACTGCACTGACCGCACCACCCATGAAACCGAGGAACGCAACGCCGGACCAAACGCCGCTCACCCGCTCCCCCGCGCCCAACAGCATGGCGTACGCCAGAAAGAACATCGCCATTGCCCAGACTGAAATCGTCGCAATCATCGGCAAGTATCGCTGGCCCGTCCCGGCGCACCACAGCTTCCCCAGAGCCCAAGCCAAGAGAAAGGTGGCCGCCGCTAGCGCAACCAAGAGGCTCCAGTAGAAAGCAACCGCCAGGGTCAACTCGAAGACGCTTCCCACGGAGTGGCCAACAACTGAAATCAGTAGAAAGTCAACTATTGCCACGACACCGGAAATCGCGGCCGTCAGCTTCTGCTGCTTCGACGCGTTCTTCACCAGTTGCAATGCTTCACCACCATCGCGTCCCATATGTTCGGAAGCGTAACCGCTGGCCGCCAATTTTCGAGATCCCAAGTCGGGCGCTTGTCCCATCCAATCGTGGTGAATAACCAGATCGCGTCCTTCCCGGCGGCGTGGCAAGTCCATTGCTGGCGCGAACTTCGAGTCCCGGACAAGAGTGATCCTTTAAAGGAAGCTGGCCTTCCGAACTTTCGTAAGCAACTCGTCCCATCCTGGTCCCGCCGCTACCGCTTCGCCAGTGACTAACATCAGGGCATGGCCGACTCCCCGAACGGGCTGGCGAGCGCGGATGTGCGCCGCCACAATCTCAGCATCATGATGCGCCATCTTGCGTCGGCCGGCCCAAGCTCGCGGAGTGATCTCGCTGAGCAGACCGGGTTGAAGCGCGGCTCGATCACCCCGCTCGTGCAAATCCTTCATGAGGCCGGTCTGGTACGCGAGACGACGAGCGTGGTCGGCGCTCGAGGCCGACCCCGCACCAACCTCGAGTTGACCGGTGAGCACATCGGGCTTCTGGTGTTGCAGATCGCCTCTGACGAGATCACCGGAGTGGTCACGACGCTCGGCGGAGCGGAGGTAGCGCGGCAGTCAGTAGCGCATCACGCGGCTTTCGGCGACCCCGACACCGTGCTGGACGCATCCGCAACGGTGATCGCCTCTCTGATCGAGACGGCCAAGGCGGCGGCGTGCGACATCGTCGACGCCACGATCGTCACCCAATCACCTGTTGGCGGCGAACCCTCGCGCGTTTTGGGTGACGCCCACATGGGCTGGGCTTCGGTGGATGTGCTGGGCGCACTCCGCCGACGGGTGCCCGAGCTCACCAGGGTCAGGTTTCAACTGTCGTCGGATGCTCCGCTTGCCGCCCTCGCCGAGCTGCGACGAATCGGCACACCCGGCCACGCCATCTTCATCAAGGGCGACAACACCACTATTGGCGGTGCCCTGGTCGTGGCTGGTGAAGTCGTGGAGGGCGCCCACGGATTCGGCGGATCCCTGGGCCACCTCGCCGTCGTGCCCGGCGGGCTGCAGTGCGAGTGCGGACAGCAGGGCTGCCTGGTCACGGTCGCGGGCTTGGAAGCACTCTCTGCACAGGTTGAGCCGGGATCGTCCGGGATGGTGCCGAGCCTCTCGGAGTTCGTGACGCGCATCCGGTCGGGTGACCCTGCGGCCAGCGCGGCGTGGAACGCCGCAGTCCCGTGGATCGCTCGCGCCCTCGAGATCCTGAGCATGGCGATCGATCCGGCGGTCATCGTCGTCGGCGGGCAGTGGGCACCGTTGGCCGACTCGGTCGAAGCGGCTTTTCGTGGAAACCGCCCGTTCGCTGCACGCTCGGGCGAACTCGAAACACTGGTGATCCCCGGCCTCCTGAGCGCCGATGCTGCATTGATCGGCGGTATCGAAGGCGCGCAACAGCGCGTGCTCGGCGATCCCGAGAAATTCCTTTAGTTAGATACTAGAAATAAATCAGGATTCGGTGCATCCTGAAGGAATGCCGCCACGCGGCGCCCCCATCCGCAGCTTCTCAACGACGAGGAGAATCCGTGTCCGCACCGCTCACCGATCGAGTCGATGATCCGACTTCCTTTCGCAGCCCACAGTCACCCCGTCGACTCCTGCCGTCGATGGCGGTACTCGCGTTCGTCATGTTCGCCAGCTACGCGGGCGTGCTCCAAGTACTCCTGCCCAATCAGCTGACCACGCTCGATGCGTCACACAAGGTGGCCGACCTATCGATCATCGCGACGGTTTCGCTGCTGTTCACCCTGGTGACCCAGCCGATCATCGGCACCTTCAGCGACCGCACGCGCTCACGGCTCGGTCGACGCGGCCCGTGGATCATCCTGGGTGGTGCGACCGGTGGCGTGATCGTCGCTTTCACGGGCGCACTCACCTCAGTGGTGTGGGTCGGCGTCTTCATCATCGTGGGTCAGATCTGCCTCAACGCCATGCAGGGCCCGTTCACCGCGATTGTGCCCGACCGGTACCCGCGCGAGCGTCGAGGCGTTGCAAGCGCCATGTTCGGTATCGGCACCTCGGCCGGCCTGACGATCGGCGTCATCGTGGCCGCAAACCTGGCGGCGCAGATCGGCATCGCCTACGCGATCTTCGGCGGGACGATCTTGGTGGTCGCGCTGGTGTTCGTGCTCGTCAACCGCGACTACTCGAGCGCAGCATCCCGAACGGACAGGCTCACCTGGCGCGCGTTCGTCGGCGGATTCTGGGTCAGCCCGCGGCGCTACCCCGATTTCGCCTGGGCGTTCGCGGCACGGTTCTGTTTCATCCTCGGCTACTTCCTCGTGCTCTTCTTTCAGCTCTTCATCCTCACCGACTACATCCACCTGAGCGTTGCAGACGCCAACAAGACGATCGGCCTGCTCGCCGTGATCACACTCGTGACGACCATCGTCTCGGTCGTGGTCGGCGGGGTGTGGAGCGACCGGGCGGGGCGACGCAAGGTGTTCGTGTATGTGGCATCCGGATTCATCGCCGTCGGTCTGGTGATCCCACTCCTCCTGCCATCGGTCGGGGGCATGATGCTGATGAGCGCCATCGCAGGCATCGGCTTCGGCCTTTACACCGCGTGCGATACGGCCCTCATGACCGAGGTGCTCCCCAAAGACGGTGCGACCGCCGGCAAAGACCTCGGCATCCTCAACATCGCCACCAATCTGCCGCAAGCGCTCAGCAGCGCCGTGGGCGGCATCCTGATCGCGACGCTCGGGTACAGCGCCCTCTTCGTGGGCGGCATCATCGCCGTTGTTGTCGCAGCGTTCGTGATCTCGCGAGTGAAGTCCGTTCGATGAACATCCCCACACTGATGACGCGACTCGCGGCGTTGCAAGGTCACCCAATCCCGATCTCCACACAGGCAGCCCCGCCCGACGGCGAGGCGAGCGAGACGATCGACGCAGACTCGTCGCAGCAGCTCCCGCAGGCGAAAGGCGTGAGGCTCGTGCGCAACGTCGAATACGCTCGGCGCACCACCCGTGAAGGCAAGTCCCTCCGGCTACGACTCGATCTGATGATTCCGCAGCAGCCCGGACCGCACCCACTCGTCGTCTTCGTTCCCGGAGGCGGATTCATCATGGCTCCCAAAGCCGGTGGCGCACGGATGCGACGCTACGTGGCAGCATCCGGATTCGTCGTCGCGAGTATCGAGTACCGCACGGTTCGCCACGGCGCGACCTATCAGGATGCGCTCGATGACCTGGCGGACGCCGTGCGCTACCTGCGCGAGCACGCGAACCAGTACGCGATCGACCCGCGACGCGTCGGGCTCTGGGGCGAGTCGGCAGGCGGATACCTGGTGGCCATGGCCGGGGTGGGAGGCGACGAGTCGCGCTGGGGAGAAGAGGGGTCGCCCATCCGCGCGGTCGTGGATAAATTCGGGGCGTCCGACCTCTTTCGCATCAACGAGGGATTCGACGAGGAGACGGTGGCCAAGACGCTGGTACCCGGCAACGCGCTCGCCAAATTCAGCATCGGCCCCGCGGCCTCCGTTCTCGACGACGACCCGGACGCAGTGCATGCCGCCGACCCCGCGCGTCTGGCGGGACCCGCTTCCGCGTCGTTCCTGATCTTCCACGGCACCGACGACCGCATCGTCTCTCCGGTGCAGACCAGCATCCTGCACGACGCGCTGCTACGCGCTGGCGCACGAAGCCGACGCGTGCTCGTGCGCGGCGCCGGTCATGGCGACATCGCAGTGAAGAGCGGCGAGGAGAAGTACTGGACGACGGTGCCGATGGCGACCCTCACGATCGACTTCCTGCGCGCGGAGCTCGCGGTATCGGATGGCTCGGCATGAGTGCGGCGACGGCGTCGTTCGCGAGCGAACTGGATGACCTGCAGTCGAGGTCACTGCGCGAGATCCTTTCGACCAGTCGGCTCCTCAGCCTCGCCACGGTGTCGCCCGACGGCGAAGCGCACATCAACACCGCGTTCTTCGCCTTCAGTGCCGATTTCGCGATCTACCTGCTGTCGCCCACGACCAGCGAACATGCGACGCATGCGGGCCTGAATCCATCGGCCGCGGTCGCCGTGTTCGACTCCCATCAGACGCGGGAGCGACGACGGGGCGTGCAGCTGTTCGGGCGGCTCGAAGAGGTTGCGCCCGGTGACGGCGACGCTGTACTGGCCTGCTTCCGGTCGCGTTTTCCCGATGTCGCCGGCGAAAACGAGACGTACGACGACGTCGTTCTCACCCACGGCTCCGCTCTGTACGCGTTTCATCCGGAGCGAGTCAAACTGTTCGACGAGGCACTCCTCATCGCGGATGCCTACGTCGAGATTCCATCGGCCGTCGGTTAGCGAAGGAACCGCATGCAATCCTCACCGACAGCCCCACTGCTCCAGGCGCTGCACCTCGGCGAACCCCAGCTGATGTTCGGCATCCGCATGAGTCGAAGCACGGATGCGGTGCGCATCGCCGCTTCGACCGGGCACCACTGCGTCATGATCGACCTCGAACATTCGACGATGTCGACCGACACGGCCGCCACTCTGGCCGCGGCGGCACACGACCTCGGACTCACGTCGCTGGTGCGCGTTCCGGAGCGCGAGTACGGCATGATCGGCCGGCTGCTCGACGGCGGCGCCGACGGGATCATCGCACCCCGAGTGGAGACTGCCGACGACGCGCGGACCCTGGTCGACGCCTGCCGGTTCCCTCCCCGCGGCCATCGCTCAGCGGTGACCCAATTGCCGCAACGCGGAATGACGCCGGCATCGGCGGCCGACCTGAATCCCGCAACCGACGCATCGACGATCGTGAAAGTTCTCATCGAGTCGCCGCGCGGTGTTGCGAACATGGCCGAGATCGCCGCGGTTGCGGGAGTCGACATCGTCGGCATCGGGGCCAACGACCTCTCCGCCGAACTCGGCATCCCCGGAGACTACGACGACCCACGTATCGCCGCTGCGGTCGCCGAGCTCGTCACCGCGGTGCACGCCGAGGGCACGCTGGGCATGATCGGTGGCGTCCCGCCCGGGCCCGCGATGCGGCGCTTCCTTCAGGCCGGGCTCTGTCCACTCGTGCTGACAGGCACCGATTCCGGCTTCCTCTACAGTGCCGCGTCGACGCGGGCAGCCGAATGGCTTGCCGCCGCGACGCCCGAATGATTCGAGGCGACAGTGGATCTTCCGTTTTCGGTCACTACGCCGATGCGCGCGGCCGAAACCAACACCCCGCCGGCATTCGCCGTGCCCGCGGGCGCATGCGACACGCACTTCCACATCTTCGAGGCGGGGTACCCCGCGGTTGAGAACCCGCAGTACACCTTTCCCGACGCCTCCCTGGCGAAATATCTCGCGCTGACCGAGGTGCTGGGTATCGGCCGCATGGTGATCGTGCAGCCCACCTACTATGGTGACGATGACACGCTGGCGATGGATGTCGTGGGTCGGCTGGGCGACCGGGCGCGCGCCGTGATCCGGGTGCGCGACGACGTCGACAACGCCACGCTCGAGTCGTATGACCGTCGAGGCGCACGCGCCATCAGGCTCGACCTGTTTCAGCGGCGCGACCGGCCCGTCGATGAAACGCACGCCTACATCCGTCAGATGGCGCGCCTCGCGCGACCCTTGGGCTGGCACCTTCAGTTCTACGCGCCGGGTGCCGTCGTGCACGCGCTGCTTCCGCGCCTCGGCGATCTCGACGTACCGTTCGTCGTCGACCACCTGGGCTACCTGAAACGATCCGACGGATTCGGCGACGAGGGCGTCCAGGGCATTCTGGACGCGCTCTCGGCCGGCAACTGCTGGATCAAGCTCAGCGGCGCCTACCGTGTCGCAGCAGACGAACCCATGAGCACCGTCACACCACTCGCGCGCGCCTTGGTGGATGCCCGACCGGATCGTCTCATCTGGGGCAGCGACTGGCCGCACCTCCCTGACGGGCAACGCGACACGGGCGAGTTGATGAACCTGCTCGCCGAATGGGCGCCCGATCCCGCCGACCGGGAGACGATACTGGTGCACTCCCCCGACGTGCTGTTCTTCGGGCACTGAGTCCGTGGCCATCGACCAGGGTGCACTCGGCCACCCGCTGATCACCGAACTGCAGCGGATTCCGACGACCGGAGCGCGCGCGGTCGAGCCGTTCCTCCTGTCCGGCGAACTGTGGCTCGCCGTCCCACAACTCGCCGCCGATTCGCCCGGCACGCCAGACGGCATCAACGGAGGAAGCTCCGACAGCGCGGTTCAGCTGTTGAGGGAGGGGCGCCGAGGATTCGTCCCGGCTGGCGAGTTGCCCGTCGGCGGCGGCGAGGACGTCGAGGTGTTCACGATCGGCAGCCGAGTTTTCGCAGCCGTCGCCTCCATCCGGTCGGGTTCGGGACCATACGATTTCGCCACGACCTCACGACTCTTCGCGCACGACGGCTCCTCGTTCGTTCCATTCCAAGAGTTCGACACGTTCGCGGCCAAGGAGATCCGACATTTCCGGATTCGCGGCGACGACTACCTCGCGATCGCCCAGAACGCGCCGGGCGGCACGCGGACCAGCACGGTGTTGCGCTGGGACGACGACCGATTCACACCGTTTCAGGATCTCTCCTCGGTCGCCGGCTACAACATCGCCGTCTTCGAGATGGAGGGTGTCACCTATCTGGCGCATGCCGACCATGCGGCTCCGAGTCGGCTCTATCGATTCGAGGGCGGTCGTTTCGTCGAACACCAGGAGCTGATGCGTGCCGGCGGTCGAGCGTTCCTCCTGCTGAACGATTCGACCGGCACCTACCTTGCCATCGCACGCATCGACGGCGACTCGCTCCTGCTGCACTGGAACGGCGAACGGATGAGTGAGCATGCGGTGCTCCCGGGAGGGGCTGGGGGCAGGGAGTTCGCGCGCATCGACACCGCGAACGGCGCCTATGTGCTGCGAGTCGACTTCATCCACGGCACGCCGGCCGACCCGCAATCCGACCTGATGTCGCATGTCTATCGGTGGAGTGGCGGGATGCTCACCCGCGTCGGCGGGTTCCGCACCACGGGAGGCACTGACGTCGCCGTACTGCCTGGCCGCAGATTCGCGGTGTCGAACGGGCTGGCCGCCGTGCCGCGACCAGGCAGCACGTTCGCGGCCGACATCGTCATCTACTCGTTCGATGACGGCACAGCAAAGGGGTCAGAATGACACCCGGCGAGAACACGTTCTTCGAGGACCCGCAGTTCCGTAGGCTCTTCGCCGCCTACAGCGACTCGAAGACGCCCGGACGCGACTCGATCGCAGACCACCTCTCCGTGCTCTCGCTGCGCGAGCACACTGCCGATCCTCTGATCGTTGCGACCTCGACGCACATCGCGTTCTATCCGGGTGACGGCCTGACACCGCAAGTGCAGGGGTTCCGCCTGCAGATCCCCGGGTTCACCGAGCTCACCGCCATCTCCCACCTGGGGCCGGCGCTCGGAACTCTCGTCGCCCTCAAGCAGCGCGGAGAAGAGGCACTATGGCGCGACGACGCGGGCCGGCTTCTCGAACGCACGCGGGAGGTTCGCGCCAGCAGCACGGCCGCGCTGTGGGGTCGGGAACTCGACATCCCAGCCTTCGCCGGCCGCGAAGAAGCCATCGCTACGATGGTCGACTACGCCTGCGCGCTCGCGATCAGCTACCTCGAGCGCACCCTCCACGAACCCGGGTACCTCTCACCCGAATCCCTCCGCCGTGACTACCTCGAGGTAAACACGGCCGAGTTTCCGGTGTCGGGCAACAAGCTCATGGTCGCAACGTTCGCCCTGTATGCGCTCGACCACGCGTTCCGACTGCGACAGTGGACAGGCCGGGTCGGCCTCGACTGGGATCGTGTGCTTTTCGTGATCACCGGCCGGCAGGGTCGCCCCACCGCCGGCCTCACCAAGTCGACGACGAGTCTCGTGCGCGTGTTGCGGCATCTGTCGGAGAACCGCCTCGCCCTCGACCGGACGTTCATCATGCCCACCGCGCCGGGGTTCGACCCGCCGCACGGCGATGACCTGAGCGGAGTCGTCGCCGCTGAAGCGCCGCTGCGGTGGCTCCTGGCACGGGTGATGTCGTCGGTCGAACTGGCGCCTCTGATGTTCGACGGCTACCCCCGCTTCGCCGAGCCACCGTTGCTGGGAGCCGAACTTCGCGAAGGCGCGATGGAGGTCTCGGAGTTTCCGCCCATCCGCGGCCGCGACGACTGGGTGACCATGATCACCCGACTGCGACTTACCCTCGAAGACCCGCGACAGCTGTTAGCGACCGGCGTGACCGACTTCATCGCCGAGCAACTCATGCGGGTTCACGGGAACCCCAGCGCCGTAGTCGTGCCGGGCCTCGATACCGAGCGCTTCCCTCCCATCACGTGATGTCGGGTACGCTGGCACGCGTTCCAGCACTATTCAGCTTCGTTCGTGAGACGGCCGACCACGATGTCGCGAATTTTCCCGGCTGTCTGCGCCCGTGCCCAGTCACGTTGAAGTTCGCACGCAACTGATACCCAACTCACCGGCTGCGCACCGGCTTGTTCGATGCGCCTGAGCCCGGCGCGGTGGGCCTCCTCAGAGGTGCCCCCCACAGCATCGACCACGGGGTAGACGTCGAAGCCTTCGCGTAGAGCGTCGAGAGTGGGGTAGGTCAGACACGCCTCGGTCCAGAGAGCACACATCAGCAACTTGCGTCGCCCGGTGCTTTCGATTGCAGCGCGGAACTCGATGTCCTCCCACGCATTGATCTGCGTGCGGTCGATCTCGATTTCGTCGGCCAGCACGGCCTTCAGTTCCGGGATGGTCGGCGCGAGCCCATTCCCTACATTGACGGTCGACAGAACGACGGGCATGCCGAAAACTTTGGCGATCTTCGCGAGGCTGACAGAGTTTCGCGTGAGCAGCGTGGGTCCATTGAGCGGATGTCGGAGACCTGAGTGGGCTGGAAATCGATGACCACGAGTGCCGAGTTCTCCGGCGTGAGTAGCGGATCGGTACTCGGGTCACGACGTTGTTCACTGGTCATTTCTCTGCTCCTTACGGGTGAACCTGCGAGCCCACGCCTTTGTCGAGTCGGAGCGACTGCATGAGCATGAACGTGGTCGTGTAGGTGAGCGCCTCGATGTCCGCGGCAGCAAGTACTCCGGTGTACTTCTCCACGACTGGTCGGGTGGCGGTGGTGGTGATCTCAGTGAGATACCCGTTGACCCAGCCCCACGCGTTCGCCCCGTACTTCACGAAGTACTGGGTGGGGTCGACCGATGCCAACGCGGCAGCCGATGCAGCGACGATGTCGGCGATGTACGCCTGGTGCAGTTCGACGTCGGCGCGGGTACCGAGCCTTCCGAGATGGCCGGCGATGAGATGCGTCCACGAGTACTCCAGCGCTTGCGCGGCCGCTTCGATGTATCCCGGCATGTCCTCGCTGAGGTTCGTGTTGAAGATCGGAACCCAGCCGGGGTTGACGATGTCGATCAGCATGAGGGCGTCGTGGCCAGGGAAATGGATGAAGATGTTGTCGGGAGTGTGATTCGCACCGTGGAATGCGAGGTTGACCCGCTCGCCTCCGACTTCGAGCCTGTACGTGTCGGCAAAGGTGACATCCGGTGCGGGTCGGGTCGGATCGTCGTCGCGGAGGAGCAGCCGTCTGGTCTCCGCGTGGCCGATCAGAGTCGCCTTCGGGAAGAGGTTCGCTGCGCCGGCATGGTCCGCGTGGTGGTGTGAATAGACCAGGTGCGTCACCGTGTTCGGGGTGCCCTGTTCCTCGGTGATCTCGTCGATCGCGCGCTGAAGGTTGTGGCCGAGAGTGGGCGGCGCATCGAAGAGAACGACACCGTCCACTGTGGCCAGGAACGCCGCGACATAGACACTGTCAGTCACCCAAAAGAGATTCCTTTCCACTCGGCCGACGTGGAAACCGTGCTCATTCACGGTGGGGCCGAGCGCGGATTCGGGCAGTGGCGCGTAATCCGGGAGAGCGGGAGAGGCGACCGTATCGGACATCGTGTACTTCCTTCGCAGTTGGTGCGAGCCGTGCTCGCACGGTGGTCATACGCTCGCGACGCTAGACCTTTTTATTTGCGTGCGCAAGCACTAGTGTGTCTCGGGTCGAGGATATGGAGGACCCCATGGACGAAGCAGAAGTTGCGATAGTGGTGGGCGCGGGCGGAGCGTTAGGGCGGGCGGTCGCGGTCGGTCTCGCAGGCAAAGGCTTTTCGGTCGTCGCCGTCGACCGAAACAAGAGCGGACTCGAACAAGTGCCAACCGGCATCCACCGCGAAGTCGCCGACCCCACCGATCCAGACGCCGCTGCCGCGGTTGTCGAACGGATCGTCGCACAATACGGTCCGCCGGGCGTTCTGGTCAACACGATCGGTGCGTTCGGGCTTGACGACCTGAGCGGAGCGACTCCTGACTCGCTGACCCGGATGATGGCTGTCAACGTGGGCGCGGCCCTGTGGCTGAGCCAGGCAGTTGTGCCGCATATGCGCGAGCGTGGATCAGGCTCGATCGTCCATGTCGCAGCACGCAACGGCCTCGACGCGTCTCCCGGCACATTGACCTACAGCCTGAGCAAGGCGGCCCTGGTGCATCTCGTGCGCATACTGGATAACGAACTGCGATCTAGCGGCATCCGAGTCAACGCGGTAGCGCCGCAACTGATCGACAGCCCATTCGCTCGTGCGTCTTTTCCGCCCGAGGTCTGGCACCATGCAGTGGCACCGGAGGCGATCGCCGACGTCATCGTCGCTCTCGCACTCGACGACACCGCTCCAGTGAGCGGTGCGATCCTGCCCACCTACGGAAATTGACTCGGGTCAGCGACACCTGTCACGATCAGGCCGGACGATTGGACTCGCGGACCCGACCAAGAAATGGTTCCAACATGTCGGCAGCGGCCTTGACCTGCGCAGGTTCGAGATGGTCGAAGAGCGCCTCGCGAGCCCGGTCGACCTGTACCGGATACGCCCTGGTGATCATGTCCCGCCCCTTTTGCGTCACGCTCGGCACGGCGCTCCGCGCGTCGACATTGCTCCTGACCTTCTCGGCGAAACCTCTCCGTTCCAAATCGGCAACGACCCGGGTCGTCCGCGAAGGGGAGAGCCCGGCAACCGAGGCGAGCCCGCTCATCGAAAGGTCCTCGCTCTTCGCCTCGGAAAGAACGAGGAGAACCGCGAACTCCGACAGCGTGAGCCCCAGGGCACGGAGATCGTCATCGAGGAGCCGAGGCAGGGCGCCGTTCAGACGCATGAGCGTTCGCCACAGGCGATCCTCATCCTCATTGAAATCAAGCATGGCCACACCATATCCCTTGCGTCCGCAAGCAAACCGCGAGTCCCACTCGAGTGGAATGGAACAGATTCGATGATCGGGTCCGACCGCTTTCGCATCGGATCCCACAACGTCGCACGCGTCGGGTAGGGCGCGATGCAGATCTCGCAGCGGTGAATCTCCGTATGCCCAGCCCAGCCGGAACCTCGCTGGGACAGTCAACGGGGTAAGTGAAAGCCGCTTCGGGTGGTACCGCGAGCGACCTCGATGCGTCGTGTGCCATCGAGGTCGCTCGCTCAAGTCCTACTTCGCCGACGCCTCGAGTTCGTCGAAGTCGTCGACGCCTGCCGCGGCCGCTTCTGCGCGACGTGCCCGCAGCGACGGCGCGACCAGCGCGGCGATGATCGCCAGCACACCGACACCGGCCGAGACCCAGAATCCGATCGTGAACGCGTCGTCGGTGGGCGCGCCCTGCGCCGAGACGTTGGAGGAGATGACCGCGGCGATGACGGCGGTTCCGACGCTGCTGCCGACGGTACGGATGACGGTGTTGGCGCTGATCGCCTCACCGGTCTGCGCGGCCGGGACGCTTTCGACGATCGCGTTCGACGTCGCGGCGAGCGCGAATCCGATACCGATGCCCGTGAGCACACCCGAGAGGATGATCTGCCAGTCGTCGGAGTGGCCGAGAGCCGGGATGAGGAAGGCGACGGTCACCGAGATACCACCGAGGACCATCGGGATCTTCGGGCCGATCCGGCGGATCAAAGCGCCGGCGACGACACCAGCGATGATCATCGCGACGACGGTCGGCAACAGGTAGAGACCGGCTTCGCTGACACTCTTGCCGAAGCCGTAGCCGAGGATGGTGGGGAGCTGCAGCAGGGTCGGCACGAGGATGAAGGTGCCGAACATCGCGAAACCGAACGCGAGCGCGACGACATGGGCCGTCCAGACACCGCGGTGCTTGAACAGGCGCACGTCGATGAGTGGGTTCTTGACCCGCAGTTCGACGAACACGAACACGATGAGCGCGATGCCGCCGCCGACGAGCAGGCCGACGGTCTTGCCGTCGCCCCAGCCCCACTTCTCGCCTTCGCTGATCGCCAGCAGCACGGCCACGAGGCCGATCGAGAGGATGGCCAGGCCGAGCACGTCGAGACGGCCGGGCGTGCGCACCGGCGACTCGGGAATTCCGAAGATGGCACCGAGCAGGGCGATGGCGACGAGCACCGCCGGAAGCCAGAACAGCCAGTGCCACGACAGGGCTTCGACGATCGGGCCGGCGGCGACGATTCCGACACCTGCCCCGATGCCGAAGATCGCCGAAAGCAGACCGATGGTGACGCTGACGCGCTCGCGCGGCAGTTCGTCGCGCACGATGCCGATCGATAGCGGCATCACGGCGCCCGCCGCGCCCTGCAGCACGCGCGCGACGATCAGCACACCGAGGTTGGGAGCGAGGGCCGCGAGCACGGTGCCGACCAGCAGCAGAGCGAGCACGACGATGATGATCTTGCGTTTGCCGACCATGTCGCCCAGGCGACCGAGGACCGGCGTCAGCACTGCCGCTGAGAGCAGGTAGGCGGTCAGCACCCAGCTCGCGTCGGCCGTCGCGACTCCCAGGTCTTTGCCGATGGTGCCGAGAGCCGGAGCGACCAGCGACTGCAGCACCGCGAACGACAGGCCGCCGAGCGACAGGAACAGGATGATCGCCGTACTGTTCGGTCGCTTCGAACTCGCACCGTGGCCGGCGCCGGTCGAGGTTGGAACCGAACCCGTGGCAGGGCTCTGGACAGTGGCAGACATGTATCTCCTCGCAATGTAAGCAGTTGCTGACTTGACGAGTATTCCTTAACGGATGACAAGTGTCAACCAATGTTTACATCGGATGAACCGACGGCTACAGTGACCGGTGGGAAGTGAGATAAATGAGCACAGTGACCAAGGAGTCCACCGAAACGCTCGCCGAGTCGGCTCGCAGCGCGGACGACGAGTTGGTCCGATCGGGACGGGACGCCGACGCGACCCGGCGCGCGCTGGTGAGGGCGGCACGCCGAAGATTCGCCACGTCGGGCTATCGCGCCACTACCGTTCGGCAGATCGCTGCCGACGCCGGGGTGAACCTCGCCCTGATCAACCGGTACTTCACGTCGAAAGAGGGCCTCTTCGAAGCGTGCATGCAGCGAACTTCCGACGAACTCGACACACAGACCCCGACCCGCCCAACCAACCTCGATGATGTGATCGAACGCCTTGTCGGCCACGTCATGAACGCACCCGACGGCGACGACCCCCTCCAATTGCTGCTGCTGTTGCGTTCCTCCGGTGACGAGAACGCCGACGGCATTCGCCGCAGAACGATGAAGCACTTCGCGGAGAGGCTCGCGACAGCCGCCGGCTGGAACCCCGACGACCCCACGACAGCGCCGGTGCTCCTCCGTGCCGAGATCGCCATCGCGACGATGCTGGGCGTCGTCATGCTCCGCACCTCCGGCTCGATGCTGCCGATCGCAGCCGCCGGAGCGGACGAGTTGGCCGACCCACTCGGACAGATCTTCCGCATCCTCCTGGCGAAACCGGGCGACTAGCGAGGTGCGTCAGCCGGCGATAGCCCATGTGCATCTCGGCCCGGCAAGAAGTCTGCTCAATACCTCGAAGGGATTTCGGAGCGTGGAGTGTGGCAGCGTGCTCAGGCGGTCAACTGGTTGATCAGCTCGTCCGTGGTGAGGATGGCATGGGCGAAGGTGGGCCCGTTTATGGCGTGGGCGGCGTGCATTGCTTCGGGGCTGAAGGCGCTGGTGGCATCGGTGACGAGGGTCACGTGGTAGCCGAGTTCCATCCCGAAGCGACCTGCCGACTCGATGCAGGTGTTGGCGATCATGCCGACCAGGACGATGCGGCGAATGCCGTGCTGTCGTAGTTGGAGGTCGAGGTCGGTGTTGGCGAAGCCGCTTGCTCCCCAGTGTTCGAGGGCGACGATGTCACCAGGCTGGGGTAGGAAGTCGTCGTGGAAGGTGCCACCCCACGTACCTTTGGCGAAGACTTGGGCCTTGGCCGAGCTCAGCTGGTAGGGCGTGGCGTTCTGGAAATCTTCATAGTCCCCGGGCTGCCAGCGGTGGTGAGGCACGAAAACAATCTGGATACCTGTGGCCCGCGCGGTCGAGACGACCTGGCGGAGGTGCTCAAGCAGGTGAACTTCTTCGGCAATGGCCGCGACGCGAGGCCATAGTTTGCCACCCTCGCTGATGAAGTCGTTGTAGGGGTCAACCAGCAGGATCGCGGTTGTTGAGGGGTCGTAGTTCGTCACAATTTCTCCTTGGGATCGGTCACGGTCGGTTTCGAGTGACGCCCCCGTCATCAGCGGCTCTCGCTAAACACGCTTGGAGACAGCCGAACGGGCGGAGTACCAAAGCGTGCGGGGGTTATCGCGGTCGCCATGTAACGTGAACATCTCCGCGACGACTTCTTCGACGGTGACGCCCTTGTCGACGATGCGGCTGAAGTCGCGTAAATATTGCCCAGGAGTCTGGTCTCACGCCTTGAGGCTACGCCTGACCTCCTTCCCGATGAGAGCTAGGGGCAACAATCAAATCGGACGGTCGAAGGCGACGTCTCGGGGCGTGCACAGCAGTTGCACCACAAGGCGCCGACCAAAAGCAGAAAACCCCTGTTAACCAGGGATTTTCTTTGGCGGCACCGGGTGGGATTTGACTCTAATTCGGCCCCTTATAACTCGAGGCAGTCGGCCAACTTCCGCGGAAAATCAAGGGATTTGGGTATCAGGCGATCTCACTGGATCGAGTTGGATCTTCCTCAGTTGTAGTCAAAATGTAGTCAAATCAGAATTCGCGAGGTTGCGGCTGCCTGTGTGATGTCTGTGAGTCTTGCGGTGGCTGGTCTGGGACTGGCTGTCGAGAATGGTGTCGGCCGTTCTGTTTGGGCGTGACTCGTGTGATGTTTGGCCTCCGGTTGGGTGCCTTTCCTGAGATTTGTCCGCCTGAGCAGCGTGGCCGACACCGCCCGGCTCGCCTCGGTGGCTTGATCAGAAGACTGTCCAGCCCCGTCTTTATTGACGAGATTGTGACTCATCACAGACCTGCCCCGAAGTGACTTCTTCCCGGATCGGTGTCGGCCGCTAGCGGCCGGACCTCTTTTTCCCGGATCAGGAAGGAATCCAACCGCTATGACCATCGTTGCGCGAAGTCATACATTCGTCATCGGCGTGGATACACATGCCAAAAACCACGCCTTGGCCGTCCTCGCCGCCACCGGCGAGGCTGTCGATGATGGCCAGTTCCCCACGACGTCCGCCGGCATCGCTCGGATGATCGATTGGGCAGGCCGCCGCACCGGCGGTGATCTGGAGGTGTTGTGGGTCATCGAATGCGCGGCGACTTACGGCGCCCGACTAGCGAAGGCCGTTGCCGCTGCCGGGTATCCAGTAGAGCCTGTCAAGGTGTTTGTGTAAGCGGCGCTGCTCATAGGTAGGGTTCGATGCGGTCGGGGTAGGCGATCGCGAGTTGGGCGAGGGCGGTCTTCCAGCTAGTGGTGACCTGGCCTTCGACGAGGCGGCCTTCGGCTTTGCGTTTGGATCCCCGTTTGAGTCCGCGTTCTCGGAGTCGGTCGCGGGCGCGTTTGTCTTCGATGTCGCAGATGGCCAGCCAGAGCAGTTTCACGACGGCGTCGTCGGAGGGGAAGTGGCCGCGGTTCTTGATCACCTTCCGCAGCTGGTAGTTCAGCGACTCAATGCTGTTGGTGGTGTAGATCACTCGGCGCAGCATCGGCGGGAAGGCCAGGAACGGCGTGAACCGGTCCCAGGCGTCGGTGAATACCCGGATCGTGTTCGGATTCGCTTTGCCCAGCTCAGAGGCGGCGAACGCTTCCAGCGCGGCCCTGGCAGCGTCGGCGTCGGCGGCTTGATAGATCGGCTTGAGCGCGGCGGCGACGGCTTTGCGCTGCCCGTAGGCGACAAAGCGCATCGCAGCGCGAATCAGATGGACCACGCAGGTCTGCACGATCGAGTCAGGCCAGGTCGCCTCGATCGCTTCCGGGAACCCGGTCAGCCCGTCGCAGCAGACGAAGAGGACATCCTCGATGCTGCGGTTGGCCAGCTGGGCGCAAACACCAGCCCAGAACTTCGCTCCCTCCGTGGCCTGGACCCAGATGCCCAGAACATGCTTGATGCCGTCCATGTCGACGCCGACAGCGATGTGAGCGGCCCGGTTGCGGACATGCGCACCGTCACGGACCTTGACCACCAGAGCATCCAGGTAGATCACCGGGTAGAAGGACTCCAGTGGCCGCGTCTGCCAGGCGATCACCTCGTCCATCACCTCGTCGGTGATCTTGGAGATCGTCTCCCGGGACAGCTCGGTGCCGACCGTTGCCGTCAGATGGTGTTCGATGTCCCGGATCGTCATCCCGCCGGCATAGAGCGAGATGATCATCTCGTCCAGTTTCCCCAGACGCCGGGACCCTTTGGGCACCAGCATCGGGGTGAAAGTGCCATCCCGGTCCCGGGGGATCGAGAGCTCGACATCGCCGACGCTGGTGCCGACCGTTTTCGGGAACGTGCCGTTACGCGAGTTCGGATAGAACTCGGCCTGCGGGTCGCCTTTCTCATAGCCGACATGCTCGGTCAACTCAGCCTGCAACCCGCGTTCAAGGCCGGCTTTGATCAGCTGCTGGATGAACCCGTCATCGCCGTCGAGCTTGAGCTGGCCAGCGTCGATCAAGGCATAGATCTCATCCAGGGCACCCGAGGCTTCCAACGCCTCGACGCCAGCTCGTTGGGCCCGGCGACGCTGCTCACGCTCCTGCTTATCAACCATGGACATCAGTGTGACTCGACTTTCAGTAAGGAGCACCGCCCCTTACACAAACCATCTGACACCCTCATCCAGTAGTCGAGGCCGCCAGAATGAGCGCCAAGGCCAGTCGCGGCGTCGGCAAGTCTGATCCGCTCGACGCCCGCAGAATCGCCGCAGCAGTGCTTCCGCTAGAGGAAGACCGGTTACGCCACCTGCGACACGACAACGGGATACGGGGCGCTTTGCGCGTTGTGATCGCCGCCCGAAATCACATGACCAACGACCGCACTGCGACCATCAACACCCTGATCGCTCTTCTACGTGTCGTCGACCTCGGTATCGACGCCCGCAAGCCATTGACCTCGAACCAGATCCTCGCCGTGTCACACTGGCGCGCACGAGCCGAGGACATCAGTGCCGGCGTCGCCCGAACCGAGGCAGTCCGACTGTCAAAGCGGGTACTTCAACTCGACCAAGAGCTCTCTGACAACCTCAAAACGATGACGAGCTTGCTCCGCGAAAGCCCCGCCAAGTCGCTACTCGACATGCCGGGCGTCGGACCCGTCATCGCCGCGGTCGCCATGGCCGCCTGGTCCCACGACGGTCGCCTACGCAGCGAGGCCGCGTTCGCGAGCCTCGCAGGCGTGAACCCCATTCCCGCTTCGTCAGGCAACACCGTGCGCTACCGACTCAACAGAGGAGGCGACAGAGAGCTCAACCGGGCACTCCACATGGCGATCATCGTTCGCATGCGCTGGGACCCCCAAACCAAGGAATACGTCGAGCGGCGCACCGCGCAAGGGCTCTCGAAACGAGAAATCCGACGATGCCTGAAACGCTACCTAGCCCGACAGATCTACCGAACCCTCACAAAAACATCCCGGACCACCGACAGCACTTGCGAAACATAGAAGAATCTCAAGACATCTCTGACGAATCTGCATCAGGACATCTCTGACAGTCCCTTGGTTTTGGGTGGTCCTCGGGGTCCGCGAGGGTTGCCGCTGCCGACGTATTTGATGCCGGGTTTGGGCCAGGGGTATTCGGCCAGGAGGGTGCCCTGGGCGTCGAAGATCATCAGCCGGTCGTTTTCTTCGATCCGGTAGGCGATGCTGCCGGCGAGGGTGCGGCTGGCCGTGATCAGTAAGCCTGAGAATGCGAACCGACAGGGCCGCTCTGGCGGTGCGGACAAGATCGCTTCAAGCGCCTGAGCGGATCGTCCGGCCGGCACCGTATCCGGCGAGCCAGTCGCCGAGTCGCTGGGTACTCGTCGACGCCGGCAGGCGCTCGCGCAGCGCTCGCTGGCGCGTCTATTGGCCGGGCGGTACCCAGTCGGCGGGAAGGCCGGACTGGCTCAAAAGGGTCGACAGGCTGTAGTTATCCGTGTTGCTGGAGATGAGATCGCCATTGAGAATCAGGATCGTGGTGCCCCTCACCGCGAATGGCCGTGGTGCACCTCGCACCTGGCCGGAGTAAACGGTTTCGATCGCGACACGGTCTCCGCCCCGGAATGCGTCGAGTACCTCGACGTGAACGTTGGCGATCAGCTGGTCGGTTCCTGACTTCCAGGCCGCGACCTCGCTGGGTCCCCGGAATACTCTGCCGAGGGCGAGGTCAGTGTAGACGCCGTCTACGGTGAAGAGCTTCGCCAGCTGGTTCGGGTCCGTTCCACTCCATGCGGACGCCCACTTGGCGGCGATGGCGGGAACCGGAGAGTCCTCCGTGTCGGCCTCCTTGGACTGCGTGGCGCCGTCGTTCGCAGCGCCGGCCAACGCGGGTCCTGAGTGGCCATAAAGAGCTGTCGTGAGCGCGCCGAGGGTGGTGGCCGTCACGAGCAACAGAGTCAGGGCGCGGGAAGTTCGGTGCATTTCGGTACCTCTTTCGTCAGCGACGGAGCATCACTATGTGAATGGTGATCACACTAGACGCGCCGTGATATCCGGGTAACCATTCACTAAGCGAATGGCATTCGCGAATTCGGCCGGCGCCCGCCAGGCGGAGGACCCGACCCGGTTCCGGTCAGAACTCGCCGGCACCCGGATCTTGAGCCTGCTCGATGAGCGTGGCGACCTCTGCCTCGTAAAACAGCTGAGGGTCGATGCCGGTCGCGGCCAGATGCTGGCTCAGCTCCAGGCTGATCACTCCGTGCAAGCGCGTCCAGCAGGCCACTCCGAGCGCGAGCAACCGCGGGGGCAGGCCCATCGTCTCGGTGCGTTCGGCCCACGAGGCCAACTGATCGTCAAGGGATGACGCTTCCCCGTTCCGATCCCCGAGAGCTCTCGGCGGGCGCACGGCGAGAGCACTGAGACAGGTGAGAATGACACCCGTGCTGCGCGAGGCTGCCGGAAGGTCGCGGCCCGAACCCCTTATTGTCTGGAAGATCAGCCGGTAGGCGTTGGGTTGATCCACTGCCCATGCCCGAAACGTGGACGTCACCGCGGTGAAGCGTTGTTCCGAGTTCGCCGGACTTCGTCCAGCCATCTCGATCGCATCCGCTAACGCGTTGTACGCGTCGACAACGAGATCGGCAATGAGCGCCTCGCGGTTCTCGAAGTAGCGATAGAACCCGGCAGGTGCCATCCCCATCGTGCGCGCAATACCGTTCAACGAGACGGCGTCCGGGCCCCCGGCCGCGATCTGATCCATCGCGTGCGTCTTGATCTCCCGAATGGTCTGCTCTCGGCGCTGTTCACGCCGACTCGGCCGCGCCCCCGCTGTCATCACCTATCCATTCACTCACAGGCGAGGGACTTGCGCGCCGATCAGGTCGGCGCGGCAACCACGTGCCAATGGCAAGAACGAGGATGAGTCCATCGAAGGCCCTCCTCGCCTGCCCTCTCAGTCGCCCCGCGCGCTGCGCAAACGGCTGGTGAAACTGACTTCGCATTCGTGTCGGTCGTACTCATGAACTTCAGAGAGTGCCCGGCATTGGTCGGGTGAGATGTCGGCAATCGAACGAATCCAGGTTCGAAACGCCCGGATGCGTTCATCCACGGACACAAGTCGCTCGCGACCGCCATTCCCCCTCTTAGCCGGTTCGGAGGGAGAGTCCGCCAGAGTCATTGCATCGTGTCGAGGATATGCCGCAGCGCAATGGACGCGAGCAAGAACCACAAAGGCAGTACTCTTGCCCGCGGGTGAAATGCGCCGCGTAGTCGGAGGGGCTCCAGGTGCACGGGCAATTTCGGCGACGTGATCCGATTGTGCGCAAAATGTGCACAGGTGCGAATAAAAATAACCGCTGATCAGGTATTTACGTCCGCGGGAGGGCTTGGGATTCGAACTCTATCCGATCCTCTGACGGTGGGGGATTGACTGCGGAAATCCGCGGAAAATTAACGATCTTGGGGCCCGTTCAACCCTGCTCCGACCAGTTACGACCTCACACGGTTGTGCGCAAAGTGTGCGCACAAGAAAGTCCGGCGCGAGTCGCACAGGCTGTGATGTATCAGGACATGCCTGAGGAAACTGCATCAGGACATCTCTGACAGTCCTTTGGTTTTGCCTGGCCCGCGGGGTCCGCGAGGGTTGCCGCTTCCGACGTATTTGATGCC
The DNA here is from genome assembly GCF_049994905.1 of Leifsonia sp. McL0618. Lineage (GTDB taxonomy): Bacteria > Actinomycetota > Actinomycetes > Actinomycetales > Microbacteriaceae > Diaminobutyricibacter. Next base: position 3,594,127 of record NZ_CP188258.1, read on the forward strand.
GGGTTCGGGCCAGGGGTATTCGGCCAGGAGGGTGCCTCGGGCGTCGAAGATCATCTCCGGCACACTGCGGCAAGCCTCGCGATCAGTGCCGGCGCAAACGTGAAGGCGGTGCAACGGATGCTTGGACACTCGTCCGCCGCCATGACCCTCGACACGTACGCCGACCTATTCGATGACGACTTGGACGCCGTGGCGCTCGCGCTCGACTCCGCGCAAGTGGAATCACGCCCCGCTGACCGCTCCATCCTCGGCGAGCAGGGAAACACTGCGAAGACTGACGAAGCCGCGGGAGCCGAACTGATCCGACCGACGACCGCTAGTTTCTGCCCTTTGTGAGCTGTGTGATCGCAGTCGAGCGATTTCAGATGTAGTCAAAATGTGGGTTATAGGCCAAAACGTGTGGATGGGATCTTGATCTGGCCGCGTGATTCCGGGCTGAAACAGAGGTTGTTATACCCGGGCATGCTTAGTCGTGCTGAGTCCGAGCAATACGACGTCTTGTCTGGTATGCGCTGCGACGCTGGTAAAGAACGGGAAGACCGCGGCGGGAACTCAGCGGTGGCGCTGCCCGGACTGCGGTGCCTCCAGTGTCCGACGCCGTGAGGATGTCACCCGCCGGCATCAGCTGGTCGAGTTCCTGACTTGGCTGCTCGGCAAAGACTCCCAGGCCGAAGCCGACCACCACGCGTCCGCGCGGACCTTCCGTCGCTCGGTCGCCTGGTGCTGGGACGTCCAGCCGCGGCTGGGACCGGTGACCACGACCCACCATCAGGTCCTCGTCGACGGGGTCTGGGTCGGCTCCTGGTGCTTGCTGATCGCGGTCACCGAACGCCTCGAGGTGCTGGCCTGGCAGTGGTGCGCCCGGGAATCGACCGCCGCCTGGAACGCCTTGTTCGAGCGCATCCCGGCACCGGCGGTGATCGTCTGCGACGGCGGCACCGGCATCGTCTCCGCCCTCCGGCAGAGCTGGCCGGAAACCCGGATGCAACGCTGCCTGTTCCACGTCCAGATGAACATCCGCCAGCACCTGACCCTGAACCCCCGCACCGACGCCGGACGACGCCTCCTCGGCCTGTCCCGGGCTCTCTCCACCGTCCGCACCGTCGAGGACGCGATCCAGTGGCAGATGAACCTCGACACCTGGTGGCGAGCCCACGGCCACCTCACGAAGGAGCGCACGATCCGGGACGGCCGGTTCTGGTTCACCCACGACCGGCTCCGCAAAGCCTGGCTACTAATGCGCAAACTGACCCGCGATGACGTCCTCTTCACCTATTTGGATTACGGCAACGCCCGCACCACATCCCCGCTGGAAGGCGGCATCAACAACGGCATCCGGCATGTCCTTCGCGCGCACCGCGGCATGAGCGAAGCACACATGAAACGCGCCGCGGAATGGTTCCTCACCCTGCACGAGATCCCCCTCCAGGACGCCCACCAACTCATCACAACAGCGCCGGAACCCGAACCAGAGCCCGAGGAACCCGACACCGACGACACAGACACGCCAGCCCTTTACGACAGCGGCCTCACAGCCGACGAAGGACTCTGGACCCGCTCAGGCTGGGCCGGCCGCAGCTGACACGCCCAAGCCCATCCACACGTTTTGGCCTATAAGCCCAAAATGTAGTCAAACGGCTTTCCGCGGACATGAGATAAGCCCCGGATCCCTGTGTTTTCAAGGGATTCCGGGGCTTTCAAATGGCGGTACCGGTGGGATTTGAACCCACGGTGGGCTTTCACCCACACAACTTTTCGAGAGTTGCACCTTCGGCCGCTCGGACACGGTACCGCCGACTACTGTACGCGAACAGGGACGTTTCACGCCAATTCAGAGGCCGTGCGTTCTCTGTGGACAACCGTTCCGACCGGCAAGGGCAGCGGTACAGTTTTCTGATGGGGACGAAAGCAACGTGGGCGATGGTCGGGGCGGGCATATCGACCGCGACCGTCGCCATTCTCAGCTGGCTCGGCTTGCGCTGGGCCAACACACGTCTCGAACGCAATCGGGTCGTCGTGAGCGAAACGCTGCCCGTGCATTCCCAGTGGTGGCGCGATCATGCCAAGAGGGAGGGCGAACTGCTCTATGTCGCTCTGGGCGACAGCGCGGCCCAGGGCATCGGCGCCAGCGTTCCGCACAACAGCTACGTCGGTCTCATCGCAAACCACGTGCGTGAGGTCACCGGGCGGTCGGTGCGCGTAGTCAACCTGAGCGTCTCCGGCGCGACCGTGGCCACGGCTGCAGCAGAGCAGCTCCCCCGGTTCCGCACGTTCACGCCCGACCTCGTCACGGTCGCGATCGGAGCCAACAACATCTCAGCGTTCGATCCGACGGCTTTCGAGGAGGGCATCCGCGCAGTGTTCGATGCGCTCCCGCCCGATGCGATCGTGGCCGACGTGCCCTGCTTCTACCTGCCCCACAACGAACGCAAGGTGGCGGTTGCGAACCGCATACTCCGTGAGGCCGCCGCGGAGCGCGACCTCACGGTCGCCCCGCTGCACGAGACGATGAAGCGGCAGGGAGTGAAGGGCATGCTCACTCAGTTCGCCAACGACATGTTCCACCCGAACGATCACGGTTACCGGGTGTGGGCGTCCGCCTTCCTGCCGACGGTGACGGCACGGATGCTGGAGAAATACCCCGACGCGGCCGACGATCCCGTCGACGCGGCGACCCCCTAACTCCTGAGAATCGCACCCGGTGCGAGGTGCGACAGCACGCGGCCCCAGGCCGGGATGATCACCAGATGCCCTCGCTGCGGGAACATCTCGACGCGGGCATCGGCAAGGGCGCGCTGGTACCAAGTGGCGTGCGCGTTGCCGGCGATCGCATCCGCCTGCCCGTTCACGATCAGGGTCTTCGCCTCTACCGACCCGACGTCGAACCCCCACGGGCGCGCTGTATAGCTGAGGATGTCTGCGGCGAGACCCCGCGTGCCCTGCGCGACGGCATCGCGCATCATCAACTCCAGCCGATCGCGCGCGCCGGGCAACTCCAGAACCGCGTCGTCAATCTCGGATGCGCCGACCGCGTCCAGCGGAACCCGACCATCCGGAGGCGCCTGAAGTACCGGACCGAGCTGGCCTTCGAGCATCTCGCTGAGCTGGGCGATGGCATCGTCGGGGCCGTGTTTGCCCAGCTCATCTGACATCGCTGCAAGCTCCGGCGGGATCCACGGCACGAACTCGTTCGGCGCGGGGGTCGCGACGATCGCGACCCGATCGACGAGCTCCGGATGCCGTGCTGCGACCGCGAGCGCAACCCGCCCGCCCGCGGACCAGCCCGCAATCCCGACCTCGGCCGGCCGCAGTCCGACCGAGACCTCATCGAGTCGCAGAACGCGAAGGTACTCGGCGATGTCGTCCGCATACCGGGCGATGCTCGGCCAGTGTCCGGCAGGAAGCGGATCGGATGCGCCATAGCCGGGTCGATCGAGCGCCACGATGTGCACGTCGCGGGTGTTCGTGACGAGCGGATCGGGGTCGAACACGGACGAGCCGGGCGCGGAGTGGCAGAAGACGATGAGGCGATCGGCATCGGGGTCGCCGAGACTCGTGACGCCTACCCTGCGACCCGACGCCAGCGTGAATGAGAGGTTGGCCATGCGGATCATTGTCCGCCGAACCGGCGACAGTGGAAGGGAATTGTCCACAGTCTCGCTTTCGGCGGTGACTGTGCACAGCAACGGCGTCGCGCCACCCCGATGACGGTGGTCGCGCATACAGTGGTGAACGACCGAGGAGGCGCGCGTGGCGAAAGCCCAACTCAACTACCGCTGCACCGAATGCGGCTGGACGACGGCGAAATGGGCCGGCCGCTGCAGCGAATGCCAGGAGTGGGGCACGGTCGTGGAGGCAGCCGCAGAGACCGGCATTCTTCGCGCCCTGAAACCGGTGCAGATCAGCGAAGCGAAAGCAGCGCGCTCGATCATGGCCATCCCCACCAGCATCGTCAGCCACTGGCCGACCGGCATTGCGGAGTTCGACCGCGTGCTCGGCGGGGGCATCGTCCCCGGCGCTGCGGTTCTCCTCAGCGGTGAGCCGGGCGTCGGCAAGTCGACCCTTCTCCTCGAGGTGGCGTCGAAGGCCGCGATGAGGCAGTCCCGCGTGCTTTATGTGAGCGCGGAGGAGTCAGTCAACCAGGTGCGGCTTCGCGCCGAGCGCACCAACGCGCTGCACCAGAACCTCTTCCTCGCCTCCGAGACCGACCTTGCAACAATCGTCAGCCAGATCGATGCGGTCGACCCGCAGCTGGTGATCGTCGACTCGGTGCAGACCGTCTCGAGCTCGAACGGCGAAGGTCTCGCCGGTGGCCCCAGCCAAGTGCGCGAGGTGGCCGCGACGCTCATCCGTGTCGCCAAAGACCGCAACCTGCCGGTGCTGCTCGTCGGCCACGTGACGAAAGACGGCTCGATTGCCGGGCCTCGCCTGCTCGAGCACCTGGTGGATGTGGTGTGCCAGTTCGAAGGCGACCGCCAGACGAGCCTGCGTTTCGTTCGCGCGCTCAAGAACCGGTTCGGGCCCACCGACGAGGTCGGCTGCTTCGAGATGACGGCAGACGGAATCGCCGAAGTCGCCGATCCGAGCGGCCTCTTCCTGAGCCGCGCGGCAACGCCGGTCTCGGGCACGTGCGTCACCGTCGCGATGGAGGGCAAGCGGCCGCTGCCGGTCGAGATCCAGGCCCTGGTCGTGCGCACCACCGCACCGAATCCCCGGCGCGTCACGAACGGAGTCGACTCGTCGCGTGTGGCGATGCTGCTCGCGATTCTCGAACGGCGTGCGGGCATCCGCATGAGCGATCAAGACGTCTACATCTCCACGGTCGGAGGTGTGCGCCTCACCGAGCCGGCGGCCGACCTGGCCATCGCCATCGCGGTCGCCTCGGCCATGCACGACCACCCGGTCGCCCACACGCTGGCGGCGTTCGGCGAAATCAGCCTGGCCGGCGAGATCCGGCCCGTATCCCACAGCAAGCAGCGCATGGCCGAGGCCAAGCGCCTCGGGTTCACCCTCCGTCTCGACGACGAGACCGTGACGATCATGCAGGCGCTTCGGCGAGCGTTCCGCTCGGGCGCGAACCAGCGCGACCGCGAGCTCGACGCCGCATTCTGAGCGCAACTCGCTGCGCACGCCTACACCGCGGCAATCTTCGTGTCGTGCTGCTCGTACACGAACTGCTCGATCGGGAACGGCTTGTGTTCGATCCCATGTGCGAGCGCAAGCTGTGCAATGACGACCTCGATGATTGGCCGCACGAAACCGCCCAGCGCCGGGTCGACAGTGACGATCGTGAGATTCGGATGCCCTGCTGACGGCACATCGGCGATGTCGGCCGCAGTGACCAGCACGACTTTCACTCCCGCATCGAGTACTGAGTCCGGCACCGTCAGCTCGCGGCCGTCGCCGAAGATCAACACGGCGGTGTCATCGCGCTGCACCTCCATCGGTCCGTGCAGGTACTGGTAGGTCTCGAATGCGGCGCTCGGCGTGCGCAGTCCTTCCCTGATCATCAGCGACACCTCCGCCGCGGTCGCATAGGAGGTGCCGCGCCCGACCACGTCGATCGCCGCCGCCCCCGCCAGTATCCGGCCGACCACTCCCGCGACCTCGTCGTAGTCGGTCAGCGCCGATGCGACCAGGGCAGGGATCTGCGCGACATGGTCGTCGGCGGCGACGATTCCGAGGCGGTCGACGAGGAGCGCGTAGGCGAGCAGTGTCGCCGTATAGCCGACGGTGTACACGGGGGAGTCGTCGAATCCGCCGAGGCCGAGACGCACATCGATGACTTCGCTGATCTGGGCATCCGGAAAATTGCTGATCCCGATGCGACGCCCAGGCGTCAGTCGCCTGGCGGCCTCGATCGGCTCCGGGCTGCGCCCGGACTCGGACACGATCACGTAGTGGTCGGCGGGCTGGAACCCGGCACCGGCACCCCCACCGGCACCACGACCGGGATCGCCGACGAGATCCGACGCCGTCAGGTTCACCGCACGATAGCCTGCGGCGCTCAGCACGGCCACGAGCGCGTGCCCAGAGTGACTGGACGCGCCCATCGCCACGACGGCGATCGTCTCCCCCGGTTGCCAGGGGGCGATCGTCGCCCGGTCGAGGTCGCGAACGAGGGTGGACTGTGCGACGGCGAGGTTCTCAGGCTGCGAGCGCATCGCGTCGACGAACGGGGCCTTGCTTGACATGCGGTTTCCTTATCCTTTGACGGCTCCGGCAGCCATGCCGCTGACGACATAGCGCTGGAAGACGATGGCGACGATGATCGGCGGGAGTGCGGCGATGATGCCGCCGGCCGCGACGAGCCCGAAGTCGGTGGTGTAGCGGCCGGCGAATTCGCTGATGGCGACCGGAAGGGTCTTGGCCGCATCCGACGACGTGAAGATCAGGGCGTACATGAACTCGTCCCACGCGAGCAGGAACGCGAACATGATGGCCGCGAAGATCCCCGGCCGCGCGGCCGGCAGGATGACGCGGAACAGGGCGCCGAGGCGGCTGGTGCCGTCGATCCGCGCGGCCTCTTCGAGCTCTTCGGGGATGGTCAGGAAGTAGTTGCTGAGAATCCAGAGCACGAACGGGATGACCAGCGCGCAGTCGACCATGATCAGGCCGGTCGTGGTGTCGAGCAGGCCGAGCGAGTTCAGGATGAGGTACAGCGGGATCAGCAGCGCGATCTGCGGCAGCATATAGGTCGCGAGGAACACCATGAGGATCGCCTGGCGGAACCGGAAGCGCAGCCGCGCGAAGGCATAGGCGCCGAGAATGCCGACGATCATCGAGATCCCGACCGTTCCGACGGCGACCACGGCCGAGTTGCCCAGCGCTGCGCGGAACGTGGCGCCCACGCTGTCCGCCCCGCCCTGGAAGATCTGTGCGTAGCGGCTGAAGTCGAGGGTGTCGGGAATCCACTGCAGCGGCGTGGTGATCAGGACGCGCTGCGGCGTGACGCTGGCTATGACCATCCAGCCGAAGGGCAGCAGGATGAACGCCGAGACGATGAGCGCCGCGAGGTGCAGAAGGATCGAGTTGCGAGTGGAGCGTTTCACAGGAGGCTCATTTCCGATCGCCGCAGCAGGCGCAGGTAGATGGCGGTCAGGGCCAGGATGACGAGCACGATGATGTACGAAAGCGCCGATCCGACACCGAAGTTCTGGTCGGAGAACGCGGTGGTGTACGCGTAGTAGGCCACCGTCTGGGTTCCGTTCACTGGGCCGCCTCGCGTCATCGCGTAAACGATGTCGAAGACCTTGAACGCCTCGACGGTGCGCAGCACGAGCACGATCGAGATCGACGGAACGAGCATCGGGAGCACGATCGAGCGGAAGATCCGCGGCCATCCGGCACGGTCGATCTTCGCCGCTTCGTACAGTTCGCTCGGGATGCTGGCGAGACCCGCGAGCAGGAAGAACGCGACCAGCGGGGTCGTCTTCCAGACGTCGGCGAGGATCACCATGTTGAGGGCGAGCGTCGGGTCGCCGAGCCAGGCGACGTAGTCGTGGATCACTCCCAGCTGCGTGAGCAGCGCGTTCAGTGAACCGTACTGGGCGTTGAAGATCCCTTTCCACATCGCCGCGTTGACGATCGTCGGGATCGCCCACGGAATGATCACGATCGCGCGGAACAGCCACCGCACCCGGAGCTTCGCGTTGAGCAGGCCGGCGATGATCAGTCCGAAGACGAGCTCGAGCGACGTCGAGACGAGGGTGAAGTAGAGCGTCCTGCCCATCGACGCCCAGAAGCCGGGACTGCTGAGCACGCCGACATAGTTGGCGAATCCGACGAACGGGGTGTCGGTCGCCAGCGCAGAGTTGACGTCGAAGAACGAGATGATGAGGGTCCGGATGATCGGGTAGATGATCACTCCGAATACCGCGATCCCGGCAGGCAGGAGCAGCCAGAACGCAAGCCTCCCCTGCTTCTCGCGTCGGCGCTTCTTCTGCGCCGGCGGAGCCGCCGGGGGCGCCTGTCGTGGCGCCCCCGCCGTCTTCTCCCTGTCTTGTGTCTTCACGCTGGCGACCGACATGTGCCTATCCGAGGTTCTGGTTGGCGGCGGCGACGGCGTCGTCGAGCGCCTGCTGCGGAGTCTTCTTGCCGAGGAGCGCATTCTGGATCTCGACCTGCAGCACCTGCGAGACCGAGTTGTAGTTCGGCACCGGCGGACGCAGGATCATCGAGTCGTATGCGACACCCGCCGCCGTGAAGACCTCCGGGTTCGATGCGGTGACGTCCGGCTTCGAGTAGCTCGCTTTCCAGTTCGTCATCGAGCTTTTCACGTACTTCTCCTGCACCGCTTCACTGGTCATGTACTCGATGAACTTCCAGGCGGCGAGCTGGTGCTTGGACTTCGCGCCGATCGCCAGCGCCATCGAGCCGTTGACACCCGGGTGGTCGCCGGAGGGACCGGCCGGCGTCGAAGTGACGGCGACCTGGCCGACGACCTTCGAGATGCTCGGGTCGTTCTGGTCGCGGAAGGTCGACTCCCAGTTGATCTCCATCGCCGTCTTGCCTGCCGCCATCGACTTGTCGGTGTCGTCTTCGAGGAACGTGGTGGATGCGGGGTCGGTGAGGCCTTCGTCGATCGACTTCTTCATGAAGGTGAGCGCCTCGACGCCCGCCCCCTTGTTGATGTCGAGTTTTCCGCTGCTGTCGGTGAACTGCCCGCCGTATGCGCCGAGGAGCTGTGCATAGTCGCAGATGAGGGCTTCGGCCTGCGACCAGCTCCAGGCAAGCGGGTATTTCACGATGCCGGCGTCTTTGATCTTCTTGGCGACGGCGAGCACGCCATCCCACGTCTTGACGTCGTCGGCGGTCGCGCCGACCTTGGCGAGCATGTCCTTGTTGTAGAAGAACAGCTTGGTCGACGGGCCCCACGGAACACCGTAGAACTTGCTCTTGTATTCGGCGGAGGTGAGAGCGCCGCCCAGCATGTCGTTCTTCCAGCTCGCCGGGAAGCGGTTCGTGACGTCGGTGATGATGCCCTTCGACGCGAACTCCGCCGGCCAGATCACGTCGAGGTGCACGACGTCGTACGTTCCCGCCGGTGCCGAGGTGACGATCTTGTCGTGCAGGGCTTCGTAGGCGACGAAGGTCGGCTTGACGGTGATCTTGGGGTTCTTGGCCTCGAAGTCCTTGATCATCGCGTCGATGTCGGATTCGGAGTACCCGGCCTGCTTCATGAACAGGGCGTTGATGGTTCCGGTTCCGTCGCCTTCGGACCCGGCGGCCGTGCTGGCTCCGGTGACACTGCAGGCCGAGAGCACGAGCGACGCGGCGGCCAGCAGGCCGAGTCCGACGCCGGCTCGGCGAGCCCGTGGTGTGGATATCTTCATGAGTTCCTCCATGATTCTGTGGTCGGTGCATGGGTGGGGAGTTTCCTGGCGAGGGCGACGGCGCCGATCACAGGCGGAACGTGCAGCAGGTGCACGGCCAGACCGAGTCCGAGGTCGTCGATGTGTCGGGTCAGTGCCCGATACAGGCGTGGCTGGTTGGTGACGACGCCGCCGGCGCAGACGACGTCGGTGCCGGCCGCGCCGCGTGCGTGCACGAGGCCGACTCCGGCGGCGAGCTCCTTCGCGGCGTCATCGACGACGGATGCGGCGAGCGCGCTCCCTGCGTCGGCCGCTGCGAAGACGAGCGGGGCGAGCGCACCCCAGACCGTGAGCTGGGGACGGGTGGTGAAAGCGTATGAGAGGGCGACGACGTCGTCGACGCCGAAGTGCGCCATAAGGAGGAGTGCGAGCTGGTCGGGTTCCGCGCCGTCATCGTGCGCCGCGAGCACAGCGCGCACCGCCTCCCGGGCGAGTGCCGGCGCGCTTCCCGGGTCGCTCAGCAAAAAGCCGTGACCACCGGCCGTGAGCAGTTCTCCGTCGGCCCGGTGGGCGACGACCTTGGACCCGGTCCCGACGATGACGGCGATCGCGTCGTCGAAGCCTGCGGCGGGGCCGAGCAGTTCGACATCGTTGACGGCCCGCGCCGGCCCACCGTGCCGGAGGGCGACCCGCGCGTTGAATTCGAGGGTCTGCCAGTCGCTGTCGAGGCCGTGCGCCCCGATGACGAGTGGGGCGTCGGATGCGCCTTCGACCGTCTCCAGCAGTGCCAGCAGCCGCTCTGCGTTCGCCTCGTCGTCAAGCAGGCCCCCGTACTGCCAATCACTCGAGAGGACGGAGCGATCGAGGAGTACCAGGCCCCTGTCTTCGATGAGAACGTGGGTCTTCGTCCCGCCAATGTCGATTCAGACGATCACGCCTGCACTCCTGTCGCACGTCGATGGGCCGCCGGGGAAGCATCCGGCTCACTTCTTTCCTATCTAAGTGAGAAGAAGTTGAAAGTAAACGTATTGGACGTGACAGTGCCTGTCAAGAGCACAATGCGGATGCGGTCAGTAGGCCACGTAGGCGAACCCGTTGACCTCCGCTGCGGCCAGCTCGGCAGCGCCGATGAGCACGGCGTCGTTCCGGTGCGTGGCCGCTTCGAGACGCGGCACGCGGATGATGCGCCCCCGCAACCGCTCCTGGATCCCGGGGATGACGGTATCCGCACTCCCCACGAAGCTGCTGCCGACCACGACGAGCTCCGGATCGAGGATGATCACCATCGCGGCGACCGCCAGCGCGACCATGTCGAGGATCTCGTCGGCCATCTCGCGAGCGTCCGCGTTGCCCCTGCCCGCCAGCTCGAACACGTCCTCGGCGGTCAGCACCCCCTTGGCCGGAATCGGGATGCTCCGCTCCCGCGCCCGGCGGGTCAGGGCGATCGATCCGATCCGGTCTTCGAGGTCGCCGTATTCGGAGTACGAGCGGTCGAGCGACGACCGCTCCATGAGCAGGTAGCCGATCTCGCCGGCCTCTGCCCGTGCACCGCGGTGGAGTTCGCCGTTGGTGATGATGCCGGCACCGAGGCCGTTCTCGAGGAACAACGCCACCAGGCTGCTGAGCCCGCGCCCGGCCCCGCGGTGGAGTTCGCCGTACGCGAGGGCGTTCGCATCGTTCTCGACGACGATCGGAAGACCCGTCCGCTCCCGCAGCAGGCGCCCGAGGGGCACATCGGTCCAGCCGAGTTCCGGCATCCTGCCGACGACGCCCTCCGGGTGCTGCACGACACCGGGCACCGCGACACCGACCGCAAGGCACGGAGTGCCCATGGTCTCGGCTGTGGCGATGAGGAAGTCGAAGAGCTCGAGCGTCTTGTCGAGGCGCGCCTGCTGGTCGCGTGCCCTGGCATCCTCATCCACGGCCTGCGGTGCCAGCAGCCGCGGTCCGAAAGCCACGTCGCGACGGAACACGATCTTGCCGTCGAAGTCGACGAGCACCCCCGAGGCCATGTCGGCACGGAGCTGGATGGATGCAACGAGCCGCGTTCCGCCCGCATAGCGCAGCAGCACGGATGGCCGGCCCCCGGTCGACGGTTCCTGGCCGGCCGCGACGACGAGGCCTTCGTCGATCAGCGTCGAGGTGAGCCGGTTGATGGTCGCCGGGCTGAGTCCGGTGATCACGCCGAGCTGCTGCCGCGACAGGGCGCCGGTGTTCCGGAGCGCCTCGATGATCGCGGTCTGGTTGACACGCGCCAGGGTGCTCGTCGTGGCCGTGACCTGCTTGCGTGTGGACATTGCTCCCGTTCCGTTTGCTGCTACGTGCCCGCGCCTCTTTAGTATCACACTGCCGCATTAGTCGGCGGGTTTCGGCACCCTGCCCGAATTAACCCAGTGGTAACACGCACGCTACATTGCGGCACCCGAACGGGGGCACCATTAATGAAGAACCCTCACCGGATGCTCACCCGCGCATCCCTCGCCAGAAGCGATCCCGACATCTCCCGCTTCTGCGCCAGCGTCGTCGACCCGCCACCCAACCGGCACACCCGACCACCCGAGCGCCGCTGGAGGACCGTGATGCCTCGAACCCGCCACGCCGATCGTGAGATGAACACCGCCCAATCCCCCGTGATGGTGCTGCTCGTCCTCATCGCAACCCTGGGAATCCTGCTCTACGCAGGCTTTCTCCTGAACCCCGCCAACCGCGGAGACCTGCTGCCGTACCTGATGGTGATCGTCGCAGAGAGCATCCTGATCGTTCAGGCACTCTTCTCGATGTGGACCATCCTGTCCGGCGGTCGCGACCCGCGCGACTTCGCGTTCCATCGCGCCCAGGCGATGCTCCTGAGGCAGCCCGCGTCCGCCCGCGGAGGAGCCCCCGGGCCGATACCCCTGATGCTGGACGGCCGGCGGATCTTGGTCGACGTCTTCATCACCGTGTACGGCGAGGACCCCGAGAAGGTCAGGCGCACGGTAGCGGCTGCCGTGGCCATGCGCGGCGAGCATCGCACCTGGGTGCTCGACGACGGCAGATCGGATGAGATCAAAGCCCTCGCAGCCGACGAGGGCGCCTGGTACGTGCGACGCCTGAGCAGCAACGGGGCGAAGGCCGGCAATGTGAACCACGCGCTCTCGATCGCCAAGGGCGAGTTCTTCGCCATCTTCGACGCCGACTTCGTGCCGGATCCCGAGTTCCTGTACGAGACCGTCCCGTTCTTCACCAACCCGCTGGTCGCCTTCGTGCAGACGCCGCAGAAGTACGGAAACCTGCACACCACGATCGCGATCGGCGCGGCGTACATGCAGTCGGTCTTCTACCGGTTCATCCAGCCCGGTCGCAACCGCTTCAACGCTGCGTTCTGCGTTGGCACGAATGTGATCTTCCGCCGGAGCGCCATCGATGAGATCGGCGGTATCTACTCCGATTCGAAGTCCGAGGACGTCTGGACGTCGCTGATGCTTCACGAGCGCGGGTGGCAGTCCGTGTACATCCCTACCGTTCTCGCTGTCGGCGACGCTCCCGAGACCGTCGAGGCCTACAGCAAGCAGCAGCTGCGCTGGGCATCCGGCGGATTCGAGATCCTCTTCACCCACAGCCCGTTGAACCCGCGACGGCGGCTCACGATGGACCAGCGACTGCAATACCTGGTGACGGCCTCGTTCTATCTCACAGGCATCTGCCCGCTGCTGCTGCTCCTCGTTCCGCCGCTCGAGATCTACTTCGACCTGCGTCCCATGAACCTGTCGATCACCGTCTTCACCTGGCTGCTGTATTACGCCGGCTTCTACGTCATGCAGATCGTCCTCGCGTGGTACACGCAGGGCTCCTTCCGCTGGCAGACGCTGACCCTCGCCACGGTATCGTTCCCGATCTACTTCCGGGCCCTGATCAATGTGCTGACAGGTCGTGAACAGAAATGGCATGTGACCGGAGCCGGCCGGGCGAGTTCGCCGTTCAACTTCATCATCCCGCAGGTCCTGTTCTTCGTCTTCCTGGCACTCACCTCGGTCGTGGCCATCTGGCGTGACGTCGACAACGGGGTGCTCACGCTCGCTACGGCCTGGAATGTGACGAACACCCTCATCCTCGGCGCCTTCGTTCTGACCGCCGCCCGGGAAGCCCGCCGTCTCGCGCATCCGCACGCCGTGACCGCCGTCGCGCCGGCCGCCCCGGCGATGCAGCAGATCACCGTGATCGCGCGTCCCGCCACCTTCGATCCTGGCGATGCATCGCCTGTCGGGGCACGGAGACTCCTGAAGGAGGAAACATCATGACGTGGAAGAACCGGTTCAAACTCCTGTTCGGACTCATCGTCGTCGTCGCACTGGTCGGCGCCTGCACGCTGGTGTTCAACCAGCGCCAGCAACAGGCCACCAGCACGTCCGCAACGATCGGCGCAGAGTCATACCCGGTCGGCACCGACTATGGCGGCATCGTCACCCGCCAGTACGTCAAAGCCGGCGACACCGTCGAGAAGGGCCAGAAGCTGTTCGACGTGCAGAGCCTCCGTCTGCAGCAGGACATGGCGGCGGGCCTCGTCTCGGCGAGCTCAGCGGCCTATCCGGTCTCCCGGGACGGCACGGCGACGCTCGTCGCAACGGTGCCGGGCCGCATCTCGTCCATCGATGTCGAGCAGGGAGCGTTCGCGCAGGCCGGCGCCGTGGTCGCTCACATCGACCGCAGCGGCACTCTCTTCGTCAAAGCGGACTTCACGCTGACGCCGAGGGATTATGCGCGTATCGGCGAGGGAGCGGCCGTGCAGGTGCTCCTTCCGAACCAGCGCATCGTGCAGGGGAGGGTCGGCTCGATCGAGGTCGAGACGGTGAACGGCTCTGCGCAATCGACCATCCACGTCACGAGCGGCCAGCTCGTCGATGGGTCGGACAACGGCCTCGTCTCTCCGGGAACTCCTGTGACCGCAACACTCCATCTGCGTGACGACGGGTTCTTCAGCGGCCCGGCAGACGCCTTCTCCGATTTCCTCCGCAAGGTCGGACTCTGATGCGTTCACTCCGAAAAGGTGGAGTGCTGGCCCTGGTGCTGAGCCTCCTCGCGCTGACGGCCTGCCAGTCGTCGCCGCCGGATCTCCCCGCGGGCGCGACTGCGGCGGTCCTAGGCGACTCTGCGGTCAGACGTCAGGTTGCGGCGCTCCCGCAACGCAGCGTCTCCCCGCCCCCGGCGATGCGGCTCGCGCCGGGACTGATCCCGCCCACGAACCGCTGGTATTCAGGCCTCGTCTTCGGTGCCAGGCCGCAGCCGGTCTTCCCGTTGCCCTTGTCGTTCGGGCTCACCGCATCCGGATTCGCCTTCGGTCTGCCGGATGTGACGGCCACCCCGAAGACGATCGCGGGCGGCTACACGCCTCAGGTGCAGCTGGATGCGGGCGCGGCCGGCGCTACCGTGACCGCGTACGACGACGTTTCCGTGACCCTGGAGTACCACGCGGCGTCCGGCGGACGCATCGGCCACACCACGATCGCTGAAGGCTCCCCGCTCGTCGGCTTCACCGCGGACAGCGCTGTGACTCTCGCATCGTCGGTCGCGTTCACTCCCGGTTCGGGCTCGCCGGCCGGGCACACCCTCGCGCTGGCGAAGATCGGCGGACGCCAGTATGCGGCGCTCGTGCCGTCAGGCGCACTCTCGGAGGCCGGCGACCGCATCCGGCTCGCGCGCGGGCAGAGCGTCGTGCTCTTCCCGGTGCCGGCGGGGTCGACGGCCTCGCGTGTCGCCCAGCAGATCAGCGGGCCTCTGCTCTCCGTGTCGACGGGATACGCGACCGCAAAGGACACGGCCACGACCTCGCTCGACTATCGCGCGAGCGGCGGCAGCACGGTCTTCGCCGCTCTTCCCAGCCAATCGAAGCTCGCCACAGGAACGGCGTGCGAGCTGGGCCATTACGACAGCATCTACGGATCGATGCGCGTGTGCTCCGGTGAACGCCTTGCGTGGTCGGTGCCGCTCGTGTCGGCGACGTCGACGCTCCCTCTCGACCGGGCCAGCGCGTCGGACCGCACGGTGATCATCGCCCAGCTGAAACGGGACGCAGCCGACACCCGCCCGCTCCCCGCAGACACCTACTTCGGCGGCAAAGCCCTGTACCGGCTCGCCAACCTGCTGACGATCGCTCGCTCGCTGGGCGTCAGCGATGTCGCGGCGGCGCTGAGATCCCGGCTGAACATCGCACTGCACCTGTGGGCCGACCCGCGCGGCTGCACGGACAGACCCACACAATGCTTCGTCTACGACCCCGCCATGCACGGCATCGTCGGCCTCGCCGCATCGTTCGGCTCCGACCAGTTCAACGACCACCACTTCCACTACGGCTACTTCCTCTATGCCGCCGGCGTGCTCGCGAAGGACGACCCGACGGTCGCCCGGGAGCTCGCCCCCGTGATCGACTTGCTCGCCGCCGATCTCGCCACCAGCGGCGCGAGCACGCTCTTTCCCGAGCGGCGCACCTTCGACCCGTACACCGGGCACTCCTGGGCGTCCGGATTCTCACCCTTCGCCGACGGCAACAACCAGGAGTCGAGTTCGGAGGCCGTGAACGCCTGGAACGGCCTCGCACTGTGGGCGGATGCGACCGGCAACGCCGGCCTCCGCACCGAAGCGCGATGGATGCTGTCCAGCGAGATCGCATCCGCCCGCGCCGACTGGGTGGACGGCGATCTCTCGTCGTTCACAGGGTTCCAGCACGAGATCGTGTCCATCAACTGGGGCGGCAAGCGCGACTACGCGACCTGGTTCAGCCCCGACCCGAACGCCATGCTGGGCATCCAGCTCATCCCGATGAGCCCGGTATCGACCTTCCTGGCGGGCGACCCGGCCCGGATCCGGCGCAACCTCGCGGAGGCGACCCCGCACGGCTTCTGGGTGCAGTTCGGCGATTACCTGCTGATGTACAGCGCGCTCGCCGGGCCGGCCGACCTCACGAAGGCGCGTGCCGCAGCCGCGAAGCTGCCGGATACGGCAATCGACGACGCGGATTCGCGCACCTACGTGCTGGCCTGGCTGGCCTGGCTGGCATCCAGGGAATGACCGCGCGCGTCAGTTCAGGCTGAACTGCTTGGTCGCCTGGGACGTGATGCCGTCGACCGATGTGGCGAGGTGATAGGACGCACCACCTGCCGGAACGGGGTTGCGCTTCGCGCTGCACGTCGCCGGGTCGGAGCGGGTGCGGTCCCAGCCGATCGGCGTCTGCGACTTCACGGTCTTGCCGGGCTGCAGGAGCACCTCGGCGTCGACCGCGCCGGTCTGGCAGTCGGTCGACTTCCAGTACACCTCGGTGCCGCTCGTGATGGTGAAGACCTGGGCCTTCGTGCCTGCGCCGATCTTGCAGGCGTTCGGGCCGGTGTTCGTGATCGAGATCGACAGCTGCGGCATCTCTTCGGCGCCGTAGTTGGGCTTGTCGGTGATCGCCTGGACGTCGACGTTCGCGGGCTTGCACGCCGCGCCCGTCGCCGTCGTCGGATCGGTCGGGATGGTCGTGCTCTGCGGGTCCGCGGTGCGGGCGGCGGTGTGCTCCGACGCAGTCGTCGCGGGCGGGGTGGCCGGTGCGCCGCTCGACGCACCCGGGCGGACGACGATCAGGATGACGACGACGATGACCGCGAGCACCGCCAGACCGACGACGAGCCGGCGGCGCCAATACACCTTGCTCGGCTGGGGGCCGACCGGATGCTTGAACGTCGACATGCTCACAGGGTAACCGCGCGGGTGCGGGAAACCGCGGCAAAACGCGGCACAGCGGGCGTTAGAGGTGTTTCAGCATCCGCGTGTTGCCCAGGGTGTTCGGCTTCACCCTCGCCAGGTCGAGGAACTCCGCGACACCCTCGTCGTGCGACCGCACCAGTTCGGCGTAGACCTCGGGATCGACCGTCTCGTCGCCCATGTCGACGAAGCCGTGCTTCGTGAAGAAACCGACCTCGAACGTGAGGCAGAAGAGCCGGCTCAGGCCGAGCTCGCGGGCGTCGTCCTCGAGCCGGGCCAGCAGGGCGTGGCCGACGCCGGCGTGCAGCCACTCGTCTGCGACGGCGAGGGTGCGCACCTCGGCGAGATCGCGCCACATGACGTGCAGGGCACCGCATCCGACCAGCGTGCCGTCCTCCGCTTCTGCGACGCGGAACTCCTGCACGGACTCGTAGAAGACGACCGCGTCCTTGCCCAGCAGGATGCGCCGCTGCACCAACGGCTCGACGAGGGCCTGGATGCCTGCGATGTCGCTGGTGCGCGCCCGCCGCACGCGGATGCTCGTGGCGGTCGAGGTCGGGAGGGGGGTCGAGGTCACGGGTCAAGTCTAAAGCGGGCCGTCAGGCGCACGGTCCGGGCTGGCATGACGAAGGCGGGGCCGGTTCCGCAGAACCGGCCCCGCCTTCGTTCAGCCGTTACTCGCCGCCTGCAGCGATGTGGTCAGGCGTGACTGCACCCGCTCCGATGGCGGCGGCGGCGTTGATCCCGGCACCGATCGGCTCCTTGTGCTGTGTCGTCGTGAACACGAACTCGCCGTCCTTGAAGTCGACGTGCACGTGGTCGCCGGCGTTCAGCTCGCCCTGCAGGATCCGCTCGCTCAGCCGGTCCTCGATCTCGTGCTGCACTGCGCGACGCAGCGGGCGCGCACCGAGCGACGGGTCGAACCCGACCTCGATCAGGCGCTCCTTGGCGGGCAGCGCGAGCTCGATGGTCATGTCGCGGTCGAGCAGGCGAACCGAGAGCCTCTTGATGAAGAGGTCGACGATCTGCAGCAGCTCTTCCTTGTTCAGCTGCGGGAACACGATGATCTCATCGACACGGTTCAGGAACTCGGGCTTGAAGTTCTTCCTCAGCTCGTCCTTGACCTTGCCGCTCATGCGGTCGTAGCCGGTCTGCGGGTCGCCTTCCACCTGGAACCCGACAGGACCGCCGGTGATGTCCTTGGTGCCGAGGTTGGTGGTCATGATGATCACCGTGTTCTTGAAGTCGACGACGCGGCCCTGGCCGTCCGTCAGGCGTCCCTCCTCCAGAATCTGGAGCAGCGAGTTGAAGATGTCGGGGTGCGCCTTCTCGATCTCGTCGAACAGCACGACGCTGAACGGCTTGCGGCGCACCTTCTCGGTGAGCTGGCCACCCTCTTCGAAGCCGACGAACCCGGGAGGGGCACCGAACAGCCGCGAGACCGTGTGCTTCTCGCCGTACTCGCTCATGTCGAGGGAGATCATGGCCGACTCGTCGTCGAACAGGAACTCGGCGAGCGCCTTGGCGAGCTCGGTCTTGCCGACACCGGTGGGGCCGGCGAAGATGAACGAGCCGGATGGCCGCTTCGGGTCCTTCAGGCCGGCGCGCGTGCGACGGATCGTCTTCGAGAGGGCCGCGATGGCCTCCTCCTGGCCGATGACCCGCTGGTGCAGCGCCTTCTCCATGAACACCAGGCGAGCGGACTCCTCCTCGGTGAGTTTGAAGACCGGGATGCCGGTGGCCTGGGCGAGCACCTCGGCGATGAGTCCCTCATCCACCTCGGCTGTCGTCTTGACGTCGCCGGACCGCCACTGCTTCTCGAGGCGCAGCCGCTCGCCGAGGAGGTTCTTCTCCTCGTCGCGCAGGCTCGCGGCCTTCTCGAAGTCCTGGTCTTCGATCGCGGCTTCCTTCTGGGAGCGGACCGCCGAGATCTTGTCGTCGAACTCGCGCAGCTCCGGCGGGGCCGACAGGATCGACAGGCGCAGGCGGGCGCCGGCCTCGTCGATCAGGTCGATGGCCTTGTCGGGGAGGAAGCGGTCGCTGATGTAGCGGTCGGCGAGGTTCGCGGCCGCGACGATCGCGCCATCCGTGATCGAGACCTTGTGGTGCGCCTCGTACCGGTCGCGCAGTCCCTTGAGGATGTTGATCGTGTGGGGCAGCGACGGCTCGGCGACCTGGATCGGCTGGAACCGACGCTCGAGGGCTGCATCCTTCTCGAAGTGCTTGCGGTACTCGTCGAGCGTGGTCGCGCCGATGGTCTGCAGCTCACCGCGGGCGAGCAGCGGCTTCAGGATGCTGGCCGCGTCGATCGCGCCCTCTGCGGCACCTGCACCCACCAGGGTGTGGATCTCGTCGATGAAGGTGATGATGTCGCCGCGGGTGCGGATCTCCTTCGTGACCTTCTTCAGGCGCTCCTCGAAGTCACCGCGGTAGCGGGAACCGGCGATCAGCGAACCGAGGTCGAGCGTGTAGAGCTGCTTGTCCTTCAGCGTCTCCGGAACGTCGCCGCGAACGATCGCCTGGGCGAGTCCCTCGACGACGGCGGTCTTGCCGACGCCGGGCTCACCGATCAGCACGGGATTGTTCTTGGAGCGGCGCGACAGGATCTGCATGACGCGCTCGATCTCTTTCTCGCGCCCGATCACGGGGTCGAGCTTGTTGTCGCGGGCAGCCTGTGTCAGGTTGCGGCCGAACTGGTCGAGGATCTGGCTGCCGGCCTGGGCTGCGGCCTGGTCGTTGCCGCCGACCTGCACCTGCTCCTTGCCCTGGTAGCCGCTCAGCAGCTGGATGACCTGCTGGCGGACGCGGTTGAGGTCTGCGCCGAGCTTGACGAGCACCTGGGCGGCGACGCCCTCACCCTCGCGGATGAGCCCGAGCAGGATGTGCTCGGTGCCGATGTAGTTGTGGCCGAGCTGGAGGGCCTCGCGCAGCGAGAGCTCGAGCACCTTCTTGGCGCGCGGAGTGAAGGGGATGTGCCCGGTCGGCTGCTGCTGGCCCTGGCCGATGATGTCCTGGACCTGCTCGCGCACGGCATCCAGCGAGATACCGAGCGACTCGAGCGCCTTCGCCGCAACACCCTCACCCTCATGGATCAGCCCCAGCAGGATGTGCTCGGTGCCGATGTAGTTGTGGTTGAGCATCTTGGCCTCTTCCTGGGCCAGGACGACGACGCGGCGTGCTCTGTCGGTGAATCTCTCGAACATGTTCTACTCCTCAAGCGCCATGGCAGGGTCGGCGCCGTTACAAAGAGAGTAACCAGCGAAGGTGGGCAATACTGCCCCTGTTCGCCGTGGGCGTTAAGGGAGTACGCCGCGGGTTCGCGCGGGCGGTCAGCCGCGGATGCCGGGCAGCGTCAGCGTCGAGTCCGGCAATTTGATGGTGACATCCGACGTCGTCGTGACCGACCTCGGCGTCGTGAAGACGGTCGTGTGCGGCGCATAGTCGCGGGTGCAGACGCCGTCGGCGATCGGCGCAGGCGTCGCCTTCAGCTGGTTGCTGGCGATGGTCTCCACCGTCGCGACCGTGGGCGGGCAGGTCGAACTGCCGTAGAGCACGATCGCGAACTGGGCGCCGCTCTTCAGCCACACCGCATATGCAGCGCCACCCGCACTGCTCGCCGGCGGGACGACGCCCTTCGGCTCGCCCTTGTAGTCGTCGACCGGATGCGAAACGGAGGTCGAGCATCCGGCGAGTGCAGCCAGCACGATCACCGCACCTGCGATGCCGAGGAGGGGGCGACGGCGGGCACGCAATGCGGTGAGCATGGTCACATTCTAGGAAGCCGTGCCATGGTTCGACTGCGAACGTATGATGCTTGCGTGAGCAACCTGGAGCGCGACCCTGCAGAGGTCGTCGCCGTCGGAACGATCGATGTGGCCGACGAGCGTTCGATCGAAGTCCTCCTCCCCCGCGAGGTGCCGCTCGGCGGCCCGCGCGCGATGAATGTGCGCCGCACGCTGCCCCAGCGCAAGCGCTCCTTCATCGGCGGCTGGTGTTTCATCGACCACTACGGCCCGGAGGACGTCTCGGTGACGGGCGGGATGCGCGTACCGCCGCATCCGCACACCGGACTGCAGACGGTGAGCTGGCTCTTCGCCGGAGAAATCGAGCATCGCGACAGCGTGGGAAGCCACGCGATGGTGCGCCCGGGCGAGCTCAACCTGATGACGGCCGGCCACGGGATCAGCCACTCGGAAGTCTCGACCGCGGCCACCACGACGCTTCACGGAGTGCAGCTGTGGGTTGCTCTTCCGTCGGCGTCGCGCGACGTCGCTCCCTTCTTCGAGCACCATGTGCCTTCGCCGGCTGCTCTGGGCGAGGCCGTGGTTCGCACCTTCGTCGGGTCGCTCGCCGGCAGCTCGACCGACGCCACGATGTTCAGCCCGCTGCTCGGCGCGCAGCTCGACCTGCCTGCCGGGGCCTCGGTCAGCGTGCCGCTCGACCCGGCGTTCGAACACGGCGTGCTGGTGGATGCCGGCCCGGTCGTGGTCGCGGGCGAAACGATCGCGGACTCCGAGCTCGCCTACCTCGGTCCGGGAACCGACACGGTCGAACTGCGCGCAGGGGAGACGGATGCCCGCGTGCTGCTTCTCGGCGGGGAGCCGCTCGACGAACAGATCGTCATGTGGTGGAACTTCATCGGGCGGTCCCATGAAGATGTGGTTCAGTTCCGGGCGGAGTGGCAGCGCGACGTGATCGACGGCGAGGATGCCGCCGGGCGTTTCGGCTCGATCCCCGGGTACCAGGGGTCTGCGCTTCCTGCGCCGGAGCTGCCGACCGTGCGGCTCAAGCCGCGCGGCTGACGCGCGCCCGGCCCGTCCGGTCGCGCGGGCCCGACTCCTGATTGCGTCGAGCACAGGAAAAAGCTGCGTTTGGCGCGTTAAATCCGTGCCCTTTCCTGTGCTCGACGACCAGTGGTGACTGGCTACTGGAGGGCTGAGGTCAGGCGGGCCAGGTTGTCGAGCACCGTCGAGCGCAGCGGCTGGCGCTTCCACTCTTCGAGGGTGAGCTCTCGGCTGTTCGCGCGGTACCCGTCCTCCACCTTGCGCATGGACTCGACGAAGGCGCGGCCGCGCACCATCAGCGACACCTCCATGTTGAGCAGGAATGAGCGCATGTCCATGTTGCTCGAGCCGATCACCGCGACGTCGTCATCGATCGAGAAGTGCTTGGCGTGCAGAATGTACGGCTTCTTGTACATCCAGATGCGCACACCTGCCTTGAGCAGGGCTTCGTAATACGAACGTTGCGCGTGATAGACGAGCGCCTGATCGCCGATCTCCGACACGAAGAGGTCGACCTTCAGACCACGTTGCGTCGCAGTGGTGACCGCCGTCAGCATGGCTTCGTCTGGCACGAAATACGGACTGGTGATGACGATGCGCTCCTGGGCGTAGTACAGAAGAGCGAGGAACAGCTGCAGGTTGTTCGCGCCCTCGAACCCCGGCCCGCTCGGAACGACCTGGCAGTCGAGGCTGTCGGGTGACGGCTCGATCGTGATCGGCTCGGTCTCACGTCGGAGCAGTTCACCGGTCTCGCTGTACCAGTCGGTGATGAAGATCGCGTTGAGGCCGGCGACGATCGGGCCTTCGAGGCGCACGACCAGCTCCTGCCACTTGAGCCCTCGCCGGATGTTCGACCGTTTGTTATAGCTGCGGTCGATCACGTTCTGCGAACCCATGAACCCGACAGCGCCGTCGACGATCAACAGCTTGCGGTGGTTGCGCAGGTCGGGCCGCTGGTATTTGCCTTTCAAAGGCTGCACCGGGAGCATGAGCTGCCACGAGGCGCCCATCGCGGTAAGCCGTTTTATCGTGTGCTTGTAGTCGCGGGTGCGCAGCGACGCGATGTGGTCCAGCAGTACCCGCACGGTCACTCCGCGCTTGATCGCCGCCTCGAGGGCATTGAAGAACGGCGCGGTCGTCTGGTCGCACGAGAGAATGTAGAACTCGACGTGCACGTACCGCTTCGCTTTGCCGATCTCTTCGGTCATGAGATCGAGCGATGCCTGGTAGTCACCGTTCAGTGTCGCGGTGTTGCCGCCGACGAGCGGCATCGCGCCGAGGTTGCGATTGAGCTGGACGACCGACTCCAGCCAGGGGGGCCACGGATGGTCACGGCTGACCCGCTCCATACCCTCGGTGCTCTCGATGATGAAGTTGTTGATCTCCGCCTGCTTCTCCCTGCGCTTCTTCGGCAACTTGTAACTGCCGATGAGCAGGAAGAACAGCACGCCGAGATACGGGATGAAGAAGATGGCGAGCAACCAGGCCGTCGCCGATGTCGGCTTGCGATTGCGAGGAACGACGATGATCGCGGTGACGCGGATGACGAAATCGACGAACAACGCGAGGCCGACCACGATCGCCGTGAGGGTGCCAGCGTCCATCGGCGCTCATCCCCTCGCTCATACGGTGCGCCCAGACAGGCGCTAACGCAACCGTACCTAAAGCTAGGGCTTCTGGGGGAGCCCGCGGCGTGCGCGCTCCTCTGCCTCCATGCGAGCGTAGGCTTTACGTTCGGTGCGGTCGGCACGAACGATCGCACGCATGATCACCCAGAAGAGCAGCCCCACCAGGATGGTCGGGGCAAGTGACCATACGATGCCATTCCAGAGTTCGTTCATAACCCGATAATGGTATCGCGCACACCTGTGAAAGAAGTTCCCTACGCCTCCCATCCCCACGTTCCTGACCACCTGGAAGTTCGACCCCGTCGCCTTCGCGGCCATCGTCGTCGCCGGCGGCCTCTACCTCGCTGCTGTCGTCTCGCTGCGCATCCGGGGTCATCGCTGGCCGCTGAGGCCCACGCTCGGTTTTTTCCTGCTGGGCCTGGGTTCGTATGCCTGGGTGTGCTTCGGCTTTCTCGGCGCCTACAGTGAGGAGCTGCGCTGGGCATTCACCACGAAGATCGCCCTCCTGCTCTTCGCCGTTCCCGGTCTGATCAGCCTGGGAAGGCCGATCGCCCTGACGCGAATCGTGCTGACCGGGCTGCCGCGCCGCTTCGTCGACCGCGCACTCCGGTCGTGGCCGGTGCGGCTCTTCGGCAACGCGATCTTCGCTCCGCTGTTCGCATGCGCGGTCTTCCTCGTCTTCCTCACCCCGATCGCCGCGGTCCTGCGCGACAACACCTGGTCGGAATGGACCATCACCGTACTCGTGCCGCTCGCCGGCATGCTCATGGTGCTTCCGATCGCCTCGCACAACATCATCCGCACCAGCCTGTTCATCACCGCGGAATTCCTGTTCGCCTTCGTCGAGCTGCTGCTCGACGCGGTGCCGGGAATCCTGCTTCGCCTGAACGACACGGTGCTCGACCATGCGCCGACGGTGGTCGGCCGGCTCCCGCTCTGGTTCCCCAACGCGCTCCACGACCAGCACCTGTCCGGGGACTTCCTGTGGTTCATCGCCGAGATCGCGGATGTGCCGGTGCTGATCATCCTGTTCATCCGCTGGTCGCAGAGCGATCGGCGCGAGGCGAAAGGCCTCGACGAGCTGACCGACGAGCAAATGGAAGAGCTCACGCGGGAGCACCTGCGCGGTCCGCGCGCCTGAGCTCTGAGTCGCTGGGCGGCGTGGGCCGCGGCGACTCAGCCCTGCTTGACCAGCGGGAAGAGGATGGTCTCGCGGATGCCGAGGCCCGTCAGCGCCATCAGCAGTCGGTCGATGCCCATTCCGAGGCCGCCCGTCGGCGGCATGCCGAACTCGAGCGCCCGAAGGAACTCTTCGTCGAGCCGCATCGCCTCCACGTCGCCGGCGGCAGCGAGCTTCGCCTGCTCGATGAACCGTTCTCGCTGTACGACCGGGTCGATCAGCTCGGAGTAGCCGGTCGCCAGTTCGAAGCCGCGCACGTACAGGTCCCACTTCTCGACGACGCCTTCGCGCGAGCGGTGTGCGCGCACGAGCGGGCTGGTGTCGACGGGAAAGTCCATCACGAAGGTCGGGCGAACCAGGGTGCCCTTGACGAAGTGCTCCCACAGCTCTTCGACGTACTTGCCGTGGAGCGGATGCTCGATCTCGATCCCTTCACGGGCGGCGATCGACCGCAGGTCTTCCACAGATGTTGCTGGGCTGATCTCTTCGCCGACCGCCTCTGAGAGGCTGTCATACATGCGAATCCGATCCCATTCACCACCGAGGTCGTACTGCGTGCCGTCGGCCCAGGTAACCGTGTGCGAACCCGCGATGTCGAACGCCGCATTCTGCACCAGCGTCTGTGTGAGCTCGGCGATCACGTTGTAGTCGCCGTAGGCCTCATACGACTCGAGCATGGCGAACTCCGGCGAGTGCGTCGAGTCGGCGCCTTCGTTGCGGAAGTTGCGGTTGATCTCGAAAACGCGGTCGATGCCGCCGACCACTGCGCGCTTCAGGTAGAGCTCCGGCGCGATGCGCAGGAAGAGTTCGGTATCGAAGGCGTTCGAGTGAGTGACGAACGGGCGGGCGGATGCGCCACCGTGCATCACCTGCAGCATCGGCGTCTCGACTTCGATGTAGTCGCGTTCCGCAAAGGTCTTGCGCAGGCTCGCGACGACCTTCGACCGGTTGACGACATTGAGTCTGGCCTGGTCGCGAGCGATCAGGTCGAGGTAGCGGCTGCGCACGCGGCTCTCTTCGCTCAGCTCGTTGTGCAGGTTCGGCAGCGGAAGGATCGCCTTGGAGGCGATCGTCCATTCGCGAACCATCACCGACAGCTCGCCGCGACGGCTCGAGACGACCTCACCCGAGACGAAGAGATGGTCGCCGAGATCGACGAGCTCTTTCCAGCGTGCAAGGGATTCCTCGCCGACCTCGGCGAGGGAGACCATGACCTGAATGCGCGTTCCGTCGCCCGACTGGAGCACGGCGAAGCACAGCTTGCCGGTGTTGCGAAGGTGCACCACCCGGCCGGCGATACCCACGACGACACCCGACGTCTCGTCGGCCTGCAGGTGGCCGAACTCGGCGCGCACGACAGGGATGGTGTGCGTGACCGGAACGGCGACCGGGTAGGCGCCGCCCGCGGGAGACGTGGCCTCGTCGATGAGTCGGGCGCGCTTGCCCAGTCGGACCGCCTTCTGCTCGCTGACCTCGTCGTCAGTGAGTTCGGGTTCGTTCTGCTGGGTGTCGGTCATGACTGCCTTTTCGGTCGGCTTGGACGGGCACGATGTTCACGGGAAACTGATGCGCTCGTTGTCGATCAACCGCGTCGAACCGACGCGTGCCGCGATCAGCGCGATCGCAGGCCCGTGGTGCCCCACCCCGACGGGAAGGAACGTCTCCGGGTCGACGACGACGAGATAGTCCAGCTTAACGGCTGGCTCGGCGGCGACGACGGCACCTGCGGCCTCGAGCACGGCATCCGGACCGCTTTCGGCCTTCGCCGACCCGGCGCGGAGCGCTCGCGACAGCGCGACCGCGGCCGCACGCCCGGTCTGGTCGAGGTACTGGTTGCGGCTCGAAAGGGCGAGCCCATCGCTCTCTCGCACGGTGTCGACGACAGCGATCGTGACAGGCAGGTCGAGGTCGCGCACCATGCGGCCCACCAGGTGGACCTGCTGTGCGTCCTTCTGCCCGAAGACGGCGACATCGGGAGCCACGATGTGGAAGAGCTTCGCCACGACGGTGAGCATCCCGTCGAAGTGGCCTGGCCGCGACGCGCCTTCGTACAGGCCGGCCACAGCTCCTGCCGAGACGCGCGTCTCCGCAGACCCTGCCGGGTACATCTCGTCGACCGCCGGCGCGAACACGATGTCCGCGAGCCCTTCGAGGCGCTGCACGTCGGAGTCCAGGCCGCGCGGGTACCGCTCGAGGTCCTCGCCCGGCCCGAACTGCAGGGGGTTGACGAAGATCGAGACCACGACGATGCCGCCGAGATCACGTGCCTGGCGCACCAGTTGGAGGTGACCGTCATGCAGTGCCCCCATCGTCGGCACGAGCACGACACGGGAGACAGGTGCGTCAGAACTGCCTTCGCGGCGGGCGAATTCGCGTGCCGCGGCGACCCGCTTCCGCAGTGCGGCGATAGTGGTGACGACTTCTGGCATCAGGATCCTTGCGGCCGCCGCGCGCCCGACGGGTGCGCCATGAAAACGACCGGGCTTCCGATGCTACTCGCCGCCGGCCGCCTCGACGGTCGCCACCAGTGCGTCGCGGAACGCCTCCGGGTATTCGAGGTGCGGCGAATGCCCGCAGTTCTCCAGCACCAGTTCCTGGAACGTTCCGCCGGCGCTCGCATACGCCTCGAACACCCGGCGGGTCTGCGTGACCATCGGCTGCGCCGGAGCGACCTCAGCGCCCGGCCAGCCCGGGATCACCCCGAGCTCGCCGAGATAGTTGAGGTCGAAATACGAGGTGTCGGAGACGATGAGGTCGTTCGCCCCGTGGATCCAGGTCAGCGGCGGCTTCGGCTCGAGGTCGACGATCCCGCTCAGGTCGAGGTAGCGGGGCGCCATCGTGTTGAGCACACCACGGGTTCCGGCAGCGAAGCCGGGCCAGTTCTCCGACGGCACTCCGTCGCCGGGGTAGTTGTCAACGCCGGTCTTCGTACTGAGCATCGACTCGACCCAGATGTCTTCGTGTTCCGAGACGAAGCCCGGAACCACGTAGGAGCTCGCGTAGACCGCGCGCGGCGACGCCTGCGAATCGGATGACGTGTCACCGCTTTCGAGGTGCGCCACGAAA
Source organism: Leifsonia sp. McL0618 (assembly GCF_049994905.1). Lineage (GTDB taxonomy): Bacteria > Actinomycetota > Actinomycetes > Actinomycetales > Microbacteriaceae > Diaminobutyricibacter. The sequence continues at coordinate 3,621,812 of NZ_CP188258.1, forward strand.
TCCGGGTTCGCACCCCCTCCACCGCAGCCGGCGTCGTCGTCGGTGAGCCGTGACCCGTCTCCCCTCGTACCGCCGAACCCGTACGGCGAGACCGGCGACTGCAGCGTGAGGCTGCGAACCGGATGGTCGAGCGCATACTGCAGCGCAACACCGGCCCCCATGCTCCAGGCCACCACGTGCACCGAGCCGAGGCCCATCTCTGCCACCACACTCGCCACGTCGTCGCTGAAGTCGCGCAGGCCGCGCGTCGCGTCCACGGGGAGGGTTTCGGAGTCGCCGAAGCCGCGCAGGTCGATGGCGAAGACCCGCCAGTGCTCGGGCGCCGACAGCATCGTGTCCTGCCAGAAGAGCGAGGAGGAGACGTTGCCGTGGATGAAGACGACGACCGGGCCGCCGTGTTCCCGGTCGCCCGCCCGCTCCAGCACGTTCGCCCGCAGGCGCGGCGTCTGAACACTCCGGGAGGTGATGCCGTCGATCAGTGTCATCGTGCTCTCCAAACGTCGCGGTCCGGTGGCGCAAAGCAAGGCCGGACCACCTTGACGGCACCGGCGCTGGTGGTTAGCGTACCTGTTACCCGAGCCGCGGGCGAGGGGTGCGCACACATCGGACGGAGTTGTCGTGAGTGCTGGTTTCTCAGGCCGCAGGGCCCTTGTCACAGGGGCTGCGAGCGGCATCGGTGAGGCGTGTGCCAGGGCGCTCGCCGAACGCGGGGCGACCGTCGTGGTCGCCGACCTCGACGGGGCGGGCGCCGAGCGGGTGGCCCGCGATGTGGGCGGCGAAGCGTGGCAGGTGGACCTCACCGACACGGCTGCGCTGGCCGCCCTGGCGCTCGACGTGGACATCCTCGTGAACAATGCGGGCATCCAGACCGTGAGCCCGATCGAACAGTTCGACCCGGCCGCGTTCCACCGCATCCTGACCCTCATGCTCGAAGCGCCGTTCCTGCTGATCCGGGCCGCGCTGCCGCACATGTACGAGCAGGGCTTCGGGCGAATCGTCAACATCTCGTCGGTGCACGGGCTGCGCGCATCCGAATTCAAGTCGGCCTACGTCGCAGCCAAACACGGGCTGGAGGGCCTCTCGAAGGTGGCGGCCCTCGAGGGCGCGCCCCACGGGGTCACCAGCAACTGCGTGAATCCCGGCTACGTGCGAACCCCGCTCGTCGAGAAGCAGATCGCCGACCAGGCACGGCTGCACGGCATCCCGGAGTCCGAAGTGGTGAACGACGTGATGCTCGTGAACAGCGCGATCAAACGCCTGGCCGAGCCGTCCGAGGTCGCCTCCCTGGTCTGCTGGCTCGCCGGAGAGGACGCCTCGCTGGTGACCGGCGCCTCGTACACGATGGACGGCGGGTGGAGCGCGCGATGACATACAGGACGCTGGACGTTCCGGTTCGGGGCGGGATGCTGCGGGTCGGCGAGTGGGCGCGTGCAGATCCCGACGCCCCGGTCGTCGTCGCCGCCCACGGCATCACGGCATCGCATCTCGCGTGGGCGACCATCGCGGATGCCCTCCCCGACGTGCGTTTCATCGCACCGGACCTGCGCGGTCGCGGCCGCAGCAACCGGCTGCCCGGACCGTTCGGGATGGTGCAGCACGCTCAAGACCTGGCCGTCGTGAGCGAGCACCTCGGTCTCGATCGCGCCCTCGTCGTCGGCCACTCGATGGGTGGTTTCGTGGCGCTCGCGGCCGCGCATCTCCATCCCGAACGATTTGCCGGTCCGCTGCTGGTAGATGGCGGTCTTCCGCTGCGCATCCCCGAGGGCGTCACCCTGGACGAGCTGATGGCTTCGACGCTCGGGCCTGCCCTTGCGCGCTTGTCGATGACGTTCCCCGACCGGGCGACGTACCTCGAGTTCTGGGGGCGGCATCCGGCTTTCGCTGCGAACTGGACGCAGGATGTCGTCGACTACGCCAACTACGACCTCGACGGGACGGAGCCCGACCTGCGTCCGTCGACGTCCTACAATGCGGTCGCCGCCGACTCGGGCGACCAGTTCGGCGGAGGTGTCGTGGCCGACGCGCTGACCGGGCTGACGCATCCGGTGCGCCTGCTGGTGGCGCCGCGCGGGCTTCTCGGCGAGCCGCCCGGGCTGTACGACGAGGTGGCGCGTGAGCAGGCGCGTGCCGAGTATCCGTTCGTGCGGATCACCGAGGTGCCCGACGTCAACCACTACACGATCGTGATGAGCCCGCAGGGGGCGGATGCGGTGGTCGACGCGGTTCGTTCGGAGCTGGCCGCCCTCAGCTGAGCGGATCCAGCGGATCATCCCGCCCGTCGAGCAGCGCCGACGGCCCCACCGACGGCGCCGACGCCCGCGACAATGCGTTGTCCACCGCAGACCGCACCAGCGAGCTCAGGAACGGCCCCGGGTTCTCGAACCCGATCCCGCTCAGAATCCCTGTCGCCTGCTCCACGATCGCCCGTGAGAAGGTGCTCGCCGTCGCGATCGCCTCCGCATACGCCGGCCGGTCCTCTTCCGCCACCACGACCGGCTCGCCGCCCATCTCGACGACGAGGGCCTGGCCGATGGGCAGTACGGGCGCAGCCGCCGTCACGGCGAAGTAGGTCTCCTGCAGGCGAGCGATGTCGAGGCTGGTTCCGGTGAACGCGAGCGCCGGATGCACGGCCAGGGGAATCGCGCCCGCCGCGGCCGCAGGCGCCAACACCTCGACCCCGTACCCCGGCGCCGTGTGAAGCACGATCTGCCCGGGCTGCCAGCTCCCGGTCGCCGCGAGACCTGCGACCAGTGACGGCAACTCCGAATCGGGCACCGCGAGGATGACGAGCTCGCTGCGCTCGATGATCACCGGGATCTCCAGCACGGGAGCACCTGGAAGGATGGCGTCTGCCCGCTCCCTGCTGCGCTCCGACACCGCCGAGATGCCGACGATCGCGTGGCCGACCCCGGCGAGCGCCGCCCCCAGGACGGGCCCGACACGGCCGGCACCGATGATGCCGACCCCGAGTCGTCCGGCACGTCGTTCGATCATGATGGGCCTTCCCCGGACGATTCGTTCCACCGGTGACTCCGGTCGGACCGGGCCGAGGAGATCGCTCCCGCGGCGACGACGTCGAACAGTTCGACACTCCGGTCGCGGTCGATCACCGCCAGTCGCGGGCGCACGGGCCCGGAGACCGTGTGGAGGCGCGTTGACGCGAGGCCGAGCATCCGGTCGAGCGGTCCCTGGTAGAGCTCCAGGCTCTGCAGCCGTGCCAGCGGGACGATGGCGAGGCTGCGCCACAGGAACCCTCGCCGCAGCAGGACCACGCCATCAGTGAGGGCATAGCCGGTACGCTGCCAGGACAGCGGGCGCAGCCACGCCGCCCGCCGCGGTGCGCCGACGAAGAAGTCGCGGCCGCGCGACGTCATGCCGGCGACGACCAGCGCACGGTGTTCGGGCGTCGCGAATTCGGGCAGCACCAGCGAAAGCACCCGGGCGACATCCTCCAGGTCGCCGACGGGCAGCATCGTCGTGTTGGGCTGCCCTGCGGCCCCCTTTTCCGTCGAATGCCCGGCCGTGTCGATGCGGATCTGCCACCAGCCGAACGGACGCCAGAGCAGAGGCTGCGAGACATCCACGGCGTGGATGCGCCCCGGCGGAAGCGTTTCGTTGCTCAGGCTGAACAGTCCGAAGCCCACGCGCACACCGTCGGGGGTGCCGGCGATGCTGTAGCGCAGCGACTTGGTGAAGCGGCGGATGTAGAAGCTGATCGACCCGATCAGGCCCGGGAGCACGACGAGCAGGAGCCACAGCCGCCCGGTCGCGGCGCCGGTCAGGAGCCCGGCTCCGACGATCAGCAGGAAGATGGTGAACCCGCTGAGGACGATCGACCCGATCAGGCGCAGGGGCGGAATCTTCACGACCGACTCGGGCGGCGCGAGATCGGGATGCAACTCTGGAGCGAGGAACTCGTTCACGCGCTGGTTCAGGATGTCGGCGACACCCAGAGCAGGCGCGCCCGGAACGCGCTCTGCCGCCTTCGCCCCCGACGCGAGGCGCAGGAGGTCGCCGCGGAGCCCATCCGCCAGCCGTGATGACAGGTATGACAGCTGCACGTTCGCGTCGTGCCCTGCAACGCTGACCTCGAGTTTCGCCGCGCCGAAGATGCGCGCGAAGAGGGGCCGGACCACGTTGATGCCCTGGATGCGGTCGAGCCTGGCCTTGCGCTGCGTGCGGAAGAGGATGCCGCTGCGCACCTCGACCGCGTCGTCACTGATACGGAAACTGTGGAGGCGCCACGAGAGGTAGAACATGCCGATGAAGATGATCAGTGCGACCGCGATGACGAGCAACGCGAGGCCCTCGAGCCCGTGGTTGTAGATCTCGTCGATGGGATCGCCGCCGATGTCGGGCGCGCCGATGAAGAAGCTGACCAGCCGCTCGCGCAGGTTCGACAAGACGTAGCCGAGAACGGCGATCAGAACGATGCCGCCCCTGAGCAGCGGGGTCGCCGGGTGCAGCCGATGCCATTCGCCGTCGGTGAGGTGCTCGGCGGCCCGCTCCGCTGCGGACAGCCGCTCGCCGGTCACAGTCCCGCCCGGCGGCTCTCCGCCAGCTCCACCAGTCGGTCGCGCAACTCGGCCGCGTCGCCCTCGGGGAGCCCCGGGATCGCGATATTCGTCGACGCAGCCGCTGTGACGAACTTGAGGTCGGCGAGGCCGAGCAGTCGCCCGACCGGGCCGCGGTTGATGTCGATCAGCTGCATCCGCCCGTACGGAACCGAGACGAAGCGCAGGAACATGATGCCCCGGCGGAACAGGAGGTCGTCATCGCGCAGCTGATAGCCGATCGCCCGCGCGCGGCGCGGCGCGATGATCAGCTGGATGACCGTGATCGCCACGATCGCGATCAGCGCGACCCACGCCCAGGTCCATCCCGCGACCAGCCACAGGAACGTCGCAATGGCGCTGAGCACCAGCCCGCTCACGAGCGAGCCGACGATGACGACCACCACATAGCGTCGCGAGACGCGTCGCCACTCGCCGACCTCGAGGTCAAGACGCCCTGGCATGGTCCCCGCCCGGTTTCGTGTCGTCGTCTTCGGGTGGCAGGGTGCACAGGTATTCCGCGACGAGCCCGGCGGTCATCAGGATGGCGGCGCCGAGCGTGGCCGCGACGGCCTGCCAGATCGCACCGGAAGCAGGAAGCACGGAGCGACTGAGGAGGTACGCCAGGAAGCCGATGCCCGAACCGGTCAGGAGCGCCCCGCTGAGGCTGCAGGCTTTCGCCAGAACGGCGACGCGCATCGCACGGAACGGATCGATCGTCACGCGGACCTTCGCGTGCGTCGCACGACGGATCGGGATCGCGAAGCCAACCACGATAGCCGCGATCGCCACGAGCGTGATGGGCAGTGACAACGGCGGGATGAACACCGCCAGCCCGGCCCCGGCCGCACCGAGCTCGACGAGGAATCCGATGACGAGGCCCGCGACGCCCAGTCCGATGAGCGGCGTCGGTCGTGTGCGTTTCACACGGCACCCCCGTCTCCGTCGGCCTGGTCCTGATCGTCGCGCGCGGCATCGACTGCTGCGTCGCTGTCAGGATACGGCCGAATCTCATCCGCGGTCACCGGGATGAGCAGGTCGATGCGTCCGTGTCCCGCGAGTTCCGCATCCGGGCGGATGGCGTGCCACGGCACCAGCACGAACCCGCGCTCCCAGGCGCGCGGGTGAGGCAGCGTCAGCCGTTCGTCATCCAGTTCGCGCCCGTCGTAGTCGACGATGTCGATGTCGAGCGTGCGGTCGCCCCACCGCTCGTCACGCACCCGTCCATGCTGCTGTTCGACGGCGTTGACCGCATCGAGCAGGTCGTGAGGCCCCAGCACCGTGCTGACCACGACGACCGCGTTCAGGTAGGCGGGCGCCGAGTGATCGACGCCGGTGAGCTTCAGTGCGGGCGTCTCGACCAGCGGGGACAGCTGTTCGACGCGGATGCCGTCGCTCGCATCGAGGTCGGCGACAGCCGCACGGATCGTGGCCTCGCGATCACCCAGGTTGCTTCCCAGTGCGAGCACGGCGGGCACCGACGGCCGCAGGCGCTCCGGGCGCGGGTGGAGCGGTGCGGTCATGCCCGCTCCCGCTCGATGGTGACGGAGACGTCGGCGAACGGCACCTCGATGGGAGCGTTCGGCTTGTGCACGGTCACGCGAACGGAATCGACGGGCGGATGCGCGAGAACGACTCCCGCGATGCGCTCGGCGAGGGTCTCGATCAGGTCGACCGGATCACGACGCACGGCTTCGGCGACCTCGACGGCGAGCTCGCCGTAATGCACCGTCGCCGCGACGTCGTCTGCGGTCGCCGCGCGTGCGAAGTCGAGCCAGGCCGTCACGTCGATCACGAACTCCTGGCCCTGCTCGCGTTCGAACGCGTACACACCGTGGTTCGCATGGACCCGGAGGCCGGTGAGGGTTATCGAGTCGGATCCGTGTGCCCGGTCGTGCCTAGTCATCTCGTCCAGCTTGCCATGCCTCGACCACGTCGAGCGCGAGGCGGGTGCCGGCGACGTCGTGCACGCGCACCCCCCACACGCCGGCCTGGGCTGCGAGCGCACTGATGATGGCGGTGGGCTGGTCACGATCCTGGGCCGGGGCGCTTTCGGGCAGCAGCGCCCCGAGGAAGCGTTTGCGGGATGCCCCGATCAGCACCGGGAACCCGAGCCCGACGAACTCGCGCAGGTTTCCGAGCACCTGCCAGTTGTGCTCCGCCTTCTTCGAGAACCCCAGGCCGGGGTCGATGATGAGCTTCGCAGGGTCGATCCCGTGGTCGGTGAGATCGCGGATGCGCGTGGTGAGTTCGGCGCTGACTTCGGCGACCGTGTCTTCGTAGGTCGCCAGCGCATCCATCGAATCGCTCTGGCCGCGCCAGTGCATCACGACATAAGTGAGGCCGGTGTCGAGCACGGCTGCCGGCATACCGGAGTCGGCGAGGCCGCCGGACACGTCGTTGATGATCGCGGCTCCGGCATCCGCCGCAGCTCGGGCGGTCGAGGCGTTCATCGTGTCGACGCTCACGATGACCCCGCGGTCGGTGAGCTTGCGGATGACCGGCACCACGCGCGCCTGCTCCTCGGCCGGATCGACGCGCACGGCTCCGGGCCTCGTCGATTCGCCGCCGACATCGATGAGGTCGGCGCCCTCCTCGACGAGGTTGAGGGCATGCTCGACGGCGGAGGCCGGTTCGAGGTAGAGCCCACCATCGCTGAAGGAGTCCGGCGTCACATTCAGGACGCCCATGACGCGTGTGTTCACGCGTCCCCGCGTCCGATCAAGGCCAGGAGCCCCGCCTTCGCGACAGGGTCGGCGAGTTCGCCTCGGCTGGCGACGGTGACCGTCGTGCTGTCGGTCTGGCGCACGCCCCGGGCCGTGACGCAGGTGTGCTGTGCGTCGAGGACGACGAGAACGCCTTTGGCGTCGAGCCCGTCCTGCAGCGTGTCGGCGATCTCTTCGGTCAGGCGCTCCTGCAACTGCGGGCGGGATGCCAGTGTCTCGACGACACGGGGGATGCGGCCCAGCCCGACCACGCGCTCGTTGGGCATGTAAGCGACATGGGCCACGCCGACGAACGGCAGCAGGTGGTGCTCGCAGATCGAACGGAACGCGATATCGCGCAGCAGCACGGTCTCGGCGTCGTGTCCTTCGAGTGGGACCCCTTCGCCGAGCAGCGCGGCCGGGTCCTCCCCGAGGCCGGAGAAGAACTCCTCGTAGGCGTCTGCGACGCGGGACGGGGTCGACGCGAGACCGGGACGCGAGAGATCCTCGCCGATGGCGGCGAGGATCTCAGCGACGGCGGCCTCGATGCGCTTTCGATCGATTCCGGTCATGCGCGCCCCAGCCCCGGCCTAAGCCGTGGCCGGCCGCGGCTTGCGAACAGGTGAGCGCTTCGGCTTCGACGGCGGTTCTGAATCGACGCCGCCATCGACGGCGCCCGCGTTGATCGGGGCCTTCACCGGCATCGCGATGGGAGGAATATCGGAGATCGGACGCTTGTCGCTGGACAGCCACTGGGGGCGCTCGGGAAGCTTCACCACGTCGGCGAAGATCTCGGCGATCTCGTTGTGGTCGAGCGTCTCATGCTCGAGGAGCTCTGCCGCGATCCGGTCGAGGATCGGTCGGTTGTTGTTCAGAACCTCCCACGCCTCGTCGTGCGCCTTCTCGAGGAGGGCACGAACCTCGGCGTCGACACGCTCGGCGATGCGCTCGGAGTAGTCACGCTGGTGACCCATGTCGCGACCGAGGAACATCTCGCCCGACGACTGGCCCAGCTTGACCGATCCGACCTCGGCACTCATGCCGTATTCGGTGACCATCTTGCGGGCGATGGAGGTCGCCTTCTCGATGTCGTTCGACGCGCCCGTCGTGGGGTCGTGGAACACGATCTCCTCAGCGACGCGCCCGCCCATGGCGTACGCCAGCTGGTCGAGCAATTCGTTGCGGGTGATCGAGTACTTGTCTTCGAGCGGCAGCACCATCGTGTAGCCGAGGGCGCGCCCACGGGGGAGGATGGTGATCTTGGTGACCGGGTCGGTGTAGCGCATCGCGGCGGCGGCGAGGGCGTGCCCACCCTCGTGGTAGGCCGTCATGACCTTCTCCTGGTCCTTCATCACGCGGGTGCGCTTCTGCGGGCCGGCGATCACGCGGTCCACCGCCTCGTCAAGGGCACGGTTGTCGATGAGCTGAGCATTGGAGCGAGCCGTCAGCAGGGCGGCCTCGTTCAGCACGTTCGCCAGGTCGGCGCCGGTGAAACCGGGCGTCTTGCGTGCGAGTACTTCGAGGTCGACGCCCGCGGCGAGCGGCTTGCCGCGGCCGTGCACTTCGAGGATCTTCTTGCGGCCCATGAGGTCGGGCGCGTCGACACCGATCTGGCGGTCGAAGCGGCCGGGACGCAGCAGCGCGGGGTCGAGGATGTCGGGGCGGTTCGTCGCCGCGATCATGATGACGTTCGTCTTGACGTCGAAGCCGTCCATCTCGACAAGGAGCTGGTTCAGGGTCTGCTCGCGCTCGTCGTGCCCACCGCCGAGGCCTGCGCCACGGTGACGGCCGACCGCGTCGATCTCGTCGACGAAGATGATGGCCGGGGAGTTCTCTTTGGCCTGCTGGAACAGGTCGCGAACACGGCTCGCGCCGACACCGACGAACATCTCCACGAAGTCCGAACCGGAGATCGAGTAGAACGGCACGCCCGCCTCACCCGCGACGGCGCGGGCGAGAAGCGTCTTGCCCGTTCCGGGAGGGCCGTACAGCAGCACGCCCTTCGGGATGCGGGCGCCGACCGCCTGGAACTTGGCCGGCTCCTTGAGGAAGTCTTTGATCTCCTGGAGCTCTTCGATCGCCTCGTCGCTCCCGGCGACGTCGTCGAAGGTGACCTTCGGACTCTCCTTGGAGACCAGCTTGGCCTTCGACTTGCCGAACTGCATGACCTTGTTGCCGCCGCCCTGCATGCCGGAGAGCATGATCCAGAAGAACACGCCGATCAGCAGCACGGGGAGCAGGAAGCCGAGCGCCGAGAGCAGCCAGTTCGGCTGCGGAACCTCGTCGTTGAAGCCCTTCGACAGCTTGGCGTTGTCGACGGCCTGCACGACGTCGGCGCCACGGGGCGCGACGTAGTAGAACTGCACCTGGCTGCCGAGCGTCGGGTCAGGGCTGGCGAGCGTCAGATCGACGCGTTGCTCCCCATCGACGATCTTGGCGCTGGCCACCTTGTCGTCCTGAAGAAGCTCCAGACCCTTCTGGGTCGAGATCTCTTTGAAACCGGACATGGTGATCAGGCTCGAGCCGATCCATACAGCGATGACGGCCAGCACGATGTAGAGAATCGGGCCCCGGAAGATCTTCTTGACGTTCATGGTGGTGCAAGAGTATCGCTTCGGCGCTGAATGGCTGCTGCGTGTTCGCTTGGCGCGGACTGCGCTCTGAAAAAACCGCGCGCGACGACTAGCTGTAAACGCCCGGCGCGAGGATGCCGACGCCGCGCAGGTTGCGGTACTTCTCGTCGTAGTCGAGGCCGTAGCCGACCACGAACTGGTTGGGGATCTCGAACCCGACGTATCTCACGTCGATGTCGACGCGCGCCGCCTCCGGCTTGCGCAGCAGTGTGCAGATCTCGACGGATGCGGGGCCACGCGAGTTGAGGTTGGAGAGCAGCCACGACAGCGTCAGCCCCGAGTCGATGATGTCTTCGACGATGAGAACAGTGCGGCCGCTCAGATCGGTGTCGAGGTCTTTGAGGATGCGGACGACACCACTCGACTGTGTGCCGGACCCGTACGAGCTCACGGCCATCCAGTCCATCGTGACGGGGATCTTGAGTTCGCGTGCGAGGTCGGCCATCACCATGACCGCACCTTTGAGCACCCCGACGAGCAGGACATCCGTGCCCGCATAGTCGGCTTCGATTGCTCGAGCGAGCTCGGCGATCCGGGTCTGGATCTGCTCCTCACTGATGAGAATCTCGGTCAGGTCGTCGGAAACGTCCGTGAGTTCCATGGAGCGGTGCGATCCTTTGGTTTGGTGGCTATGCCGGAGTAAAGATGAGCAGCCCGTTCTGCCTGACAACTCTAACGCCTGGCAGGGTGAGAGCTTTCTGACCATGCCAGTCGGTGATGAGGTCGGCGACGGCGAGGGTGTGCACGCGCTCGAGGGAGACGCCGAACTCGTTGGCGACGACGAGACGGATGATGCGCTGGCGGAGAGCGGGCGGGTCTGCGGCGAGACCGCGAACGTCCAGGGCGACCGCGCCATCCGCATCCTGGCTGGTCAGTTCGAGCGCCCATTCCAGGGCGAGGTCATCGAGCGCGTCCGAGTCTTCGCGCAGCTGCTCCGCCGTGCGGGCGAGCGCTTCGGCGACGCCGGGCCCGAGTTCGGCCTCGAGCACCGGGAGGACCGTGTTGCGCACCCGCACGCGGGTGAACGTCGGGTCGGTGTTGTGCGGGTCCTCCCACGGCACGAGGCCGCTGTCGGCGCAGAACCGACGGGTGGTGGCGCGGCGGATGCCGAGCAGCGGTCGCAGGTATGGCCCGGTCTCCGGGGCCATGCCCCGCAGGCTCGTCGGCCCCGACCCGCGGGCGAGCCCGAGGAGCACCGTCTCGGCCTGGTCGTCGAGGGTGTGGGCGAGCACGATGTGGCCGGCCCCGGCATCCGCCATCGCCCGGTCGAATGCAGCGAACCTCGCCGAACGCGCTGACGCTTCGGGACCGCCGTCGGATGCCGCCACCTCCACACGGATCACGATCACCGGATCGAGATCCAGTGCCGTCGCCTGGGCGGCCGCCGTCTCCGCGACATCCGCCGAGCCTGCCTGCAGGCCGTGATCGACGATCACGGCACCGGCACGGATGCCCGCCCGCGGCGCCTCGAACGCCGTGGCCGCTGCGAGCGCCAGCGAATCCGCTCCCCCGCTCAGGCCGACCAGAACGAGGCCGCCGAGCCGCGGGTCCGCGTCCGCTTCACCTGCCGCATCCGGACCTTCGCCGTCGAGGCCGGCCCCATCGAGGCCGGCGAGGGCGTCTCGGACCGCGCGTCGCACATCCGCGATCGGCGGGGTGAGCCGCGGTCGTCTTCCCGGTGAACCACTGGCGTGCATCCACTAACGTTATTGGAGTCTTTTCAAACGAGGGAGAAAACTCATGGCCGAATACGACGTGATCGTCGAAATCCCGCGGGGAAGCCGAAACAAGTACGAGGTCGACCACGAGACCGGCCGCGTCTACCTCGACCGTGTACTGTTCACCAGCTTCGTCTACCCGACCGACTACGGCTTCTTCGAGAACACCCTCGGACTCGACGGCGACCCGGTCGACGTGCTCGTGCTGCTCGAGTACCCGGTCTTCCCGGGTGTCGGCGTCAAGGTGCGCCCGGTCGGCGTGCTGAACATGAGCGACGAGGCCGGCAGCGACGCCAAGGTCATCGCCGTGCCGTACAAGGACCCGCGCTGGCAGCACATTCAGGACATCGACGACGTGGCGCAGCAGACCCGCGACGAGATCCAGCACTTCTTCGAGCACTACAAAGACCTCGAGCCCGGCAAGTGGGTCAAGCTCGAGGCCTGGGGGAACGCAGCAGAAGCCGAAGACATCATCCAGGCGGGCATCGCGAAGCTCGCCGAAGAGGGCGGCCACTAGCCCGTCAACGTGCGGGTCCCGGTCAGGCGCTGGGGCGGATCACCTGGTACCAGGGGCTGCCCCAGACCGACTGGATCTTGACGACATCGCCTTCGGTGGGGGCTGCGATCATCATGTCGCCACCGAGCGAGATGCCGACGTGATAGAAGTTGCCCGGGCCGTCACCCCAGAAGATGAGGTCGCCGGCCTGCCGCTGGCTGAATGACACGACCTGGCCGCGCGCGGCTCCCGTGTACCACTGGTTGTTCACCGAGTGCGAGCCGATGTAGACGCCGGCGTATGCGTACGCCTTCATCGTCAGCCCGGAGCAGTCGTAGCCGCCGGGGCCTTCGCCGCCGAAGATGTACGGCTTGCCCAGCTGGGCGTAGGCGTAGTTGAGCGCCGTCTGCACGACGTTGCCGTTCGGCGGCGCGACGTATCCGCCGCCACCGCCGCCACCGCCACCGCCTCCGCCGCCGCCGCCTCCGCCGCCACCGTGGCTCTGCTGCTGTTGCTGCTGCTGTGCGGCCGCCGCCGCGGCCGCCGCGGCGGCCGCCTCCTTCTGACGCCGGATCTCCGCCTGGCGCGCCGCCTCTTCGGCCGCCTTGCGCTTCGCTTCGCCGACCAGGAATGCGCTCTCGACCTGGGCCGAGGTGTTCTTCAGCGTCGCGAGTTGGGCGACCAGCTCGGTCGACTTGGTCTGCTGGGTGACCAGCGCAGCCTGCGCCTTCGTCTGGGCGGCCTGCGCTGCGGCAAGGGCCGCGGTCGCCGCCTCGGCGAGCTTGCCGCGCTCCACCTTGGCGACGTTCGCCTGGTCGGTGAGCGCCGTCGCGGTGTTCCTGTCCTTGGTCGCCGCTGCGTACACATCCTGCGACTGCTGGGTGAGCTTGCTCATCGTGCCGAGCTGGTAGAGAAGCTTGTCCGCAGCCGAGCCATCTCCCCCGCCGTTCAGCAGGATGTCGACAGACAGGTCCCCGCCGCCGCCGCTCTTCGCGAGGTGCGAAGCCAGGAGGCCTGCGCGCATCTGCGAGGTCTTCGCCTTCGCGGCCGCCGCATCCGCCTGCTTCTTGAGATCCGCCGCCTTCACGGTGGCCGCATCCAGCGCATCCTTCGCCTGGAAGTAGGCCTCAGCCGCCTTCTCAGAAGCGATCCGCGCCTGGTCGACTGCCGTCTGCAGGCCGGCGATCAGCTTCGTGATGTTGGCGATCATCGCCTGCTGGTTCGCGACGTTGTGCTTGGCCTGCTGCACGTCGTTCCACGACGGGTAGTTGTCGGCGAACGCGGGAGGCGCGATGATGCCGACGGATGCGGTGACCACCCCCATCACGCCCGCACTGATCGCGGTGACCGGCCGCACGCGCGGCCCTTTGCCATTCTGACTAGCCAAGTGGTGCCTGCCTCTGCCTCATGAACGGGATCCCGTCGATCTTCACGCCGTTCACCCTGACCTCGTAATGGAGGTGGCATCCGGTCGATGCCCCTGTCGTGCCCACGTGGGCGATGGGTTGTCCGGCGCCGACGTGCTGTCCGACGCCGACGAGGATGCCGCCGTCACGGATGTGCGCGTAGCCGGTGTCGATGCCGCCGCCGACGTCGATGCGCACGAAGTTGCCGTAGCTGCCCAGCGGACCGGCGTAGATCACCGTGCCCTCATGCGCTGCGTAGATGGGAGCGTTGCAGTACGCGCCGATGTCGATGCCCAGGTGGTACGTGCTGCCGATGCCGCCCGGCGAGGCGCGCGGGCCGAAGCCGTCGGTGATCGGGCCGGCCGCGGGCACGGCCCAGCCCTGGGGTCCGACATAACCGCCGGGAAGTCCGCCTGAACCGGCCGCAGCCGCCCGACGTGCGGCCTCTGCGACGCCGGCCTCATAGCCGGCGACCGTCTTCGCGACCTTGTTGTTGAGTGCGGCCAGCTGCGCCCTCATGACGATGATCTGCTTGCGCTGCTCGGCGAGTTTGTCCTGTGCCGCCTTTGCGGCCGCCGCTGCTGCCGCCTGCGCTGCAACAGCGGCGACGCGAAGCTTCTCGCGCTCCACCCGCGCGACCGCGGCCTGGTCGGCCAGTGCCTTGGCCGTGTTCTGGCTCGCTTTGGCCTGCGCGTAGATGCCACTCGAACGCTCGACCAGCTTCGTCATGCTCCCCAGGTCGGACAGGAGCTGCTCCGGACTCGTCTTCGTTGCGCCGTTGCCGCTCAGGAACAGGCTCGTGGTGAGGTCGCTGCCGCCGGTGCGGTACAGCTGCGCGGCAAGACGGCCCGCCTGCGTGGTGGCTGCGTCTGCCTTGGCTTTGCTCTCATCCGCCTGCGCCTGGATGGCTGCCAGGTCGATCGTGGCCTTGTCGAGTTTCGCCTCGGCCGCCTCGAGTTCTTCGCCACGCTTCTTCAGCGCGGCCTGGGTCTGGGTGACCTCCGCTTTGAGCTGGCCGATCAGGCTGTTGATGCGCGCGACCTCGGCTGCGGTCGCCGACTGGCTCGCTTTGGCGTTCTGGACGTCCTGCCAGCTGGGGTACGAGATCGCATACGCGGGGCTGGCCACGGAACCGACGGCGACGATGGCGAAGACTGCGACGATCGCCGTTCTGACGCGCCAGTTCCGGCGCGCGGTCGACCGGAGCGGGGTGCTCCCCGGGGCCGGTTCAGTGCGTTTCATCGTTCCCCTCGACCTGTCGCTGAGTCCCATCCGTCACTCGCGCCACATGAACAACACCATCAACAGTAACAACGGACTCGTCCGAAGCAATCGTCCCGGCTCGCCACATGGTGGCCGCCCCGAGGGGCCGCCAAGGCAGAATGTAACGCGGCGCGAAGGCGATCCCCCGATGATTTCGCGCCCGTCGCGGTATTCGCCGGGCTGCGTATCCGCTCGGTTTGGCTTTTCGCCGACGATTCCGTATGCTTGTGCGTCGGTAGTAATGCGGTGCGTGTGAGCGGATTGCAGGTGCTCGGCCCCATCGTTTAGCGGCCTAGGACGCCGCCCTTTCACGGCGGTAGCACGGGTTCGAATCCCGTTGGGGTCACCAACTACACGTACAATTGAATAGCTTCACATCGAGGCCCTGTAGCGCAGTTGGTTAGCGTGCCGCCCTGTCACGGCGGAGGTCGCGGGTTCAAGTCCCGTCAGGGTCGCCAAGGCGAGAAGCCCTTCCGAGAGGAAGGGCTTCTGCCTAGAAGGCCACTTCTCGAAGACGGCTTTCGGCTCTGTAGCTCAGTTGGTAGAGCGTTCGACTGAAAATCGAAAGGTCACCGGATCGATGCCGGTCGGAGCCACTGGAACCCTCGCCTAGCTTCTACATGGCGGGGGTTTCTTTGCGTTCGCTGGGCGCCTGGGCCTCATTGGCCGGCATGCATCCGCGGGCACGTAGGTGACCGGTAATTCGGGCAGTTTGCCGCGGTCCGAGCAGGGGCAGACTTACCAAACTGGCGCACTCGCGCGCTGGCGATCGGCTTCCCGGACGGGAGCGTGGTTGTCTGTGAACCTCATTGTGCCCTGTACCGTTACGCGTTACACTCTGGGAGTGATCAAGAGCTTCGCCCACAAAGGCCTGGCAGCGTTCTACGCGACGGGCTCGGCGAAGGGAATCGTGCCGCAGCACGCGAAACGGTTGCGGTTGATCCTCACCACTCTCGATGACGCAGCGGCGCCAGCAGATGTTGATCTGCCTGCGTTCGGCCTTCATTCTTTGAAGGGCGAGTTTGCAGGGATGTTTTCAGTGCGGGTGAATGGAAACTGGCGTGTGATCTTCGACTTCGACGGCGAGGACGTGATGCTCGTCGACTACCTTGACTACCACTGATGAAGGAGGCAAACATGCCGATGCACAATCGGCCCCACCCTGGCGAGGTGCTTGCCGCCCAGCTAGGACAGGAAGGGCTGGGACTCACTGTCGTAGAGGCGGCGCTGAAGTTGGGCATGTCCCGCCCGGCCCTCTCGCGCGTGCTCAACGGTCACGCTGCGATCAGCACCAAGCTAGCTCTTGCCCTCGAAGCGAACCACGTCGGAACAGCTGAGCTGTGGCTGAAGATGCAGATGCGCTACGACCTCGAACACGCCCGCGCACGGGCAAGCTGAACCGCAAAACTGAATTCGTCGCATTGTCGTTCAATGCGATCGCAACAGCATCAAGGTCGTCATCGTCCGGCCCAACAAGCTGCTAGACAGGGAAAATGCGTGCAAGTGAACGTACCGATGGTCCCCATCCCGGGGCAATCCCTCAACGTAAAATGCTGAAGCAGCCGCGCAAGACCTCCGGAGAGATCGCCATCGAAGCGATTTTCCTGAGTGCATTCTTCTTGGGCGTGCTCCTGGTCTTCCAGACGCCATGGCCGTTCGTCGTAGCGGGGCCGCTCCTATTTCTCTACGTGGAATACGCGATTGAATCCTGGCGCAACCGCAAACGTGCATGAACTGCTGTCACCGTCGCGGCTCGCCCGCCATGTCGCGCTGTCCCCGCCAGCTCTAGCGGGCGGGATCGTGCCGAACCGGCGGGCACGTGGGTGCGCGGTAGATCGGTCGGTTGCAACACCAGTTCCCGCTGCGTGCGTGTGAACGTCGAGGGAATCACACTCGTCCTCCGCCGCACGCACCTAGGCAATCGCATAGGTGTTTCATAGGATGTGGAACGCAGGCGGGATCGCCTCAGCGGTGCCGCCTCGGCTCTCACATGATATGGAGGCAGTCCTTATGTTCAAGCGCTTCACCGTTCTCGCCACGATCGCCGCTTTCGCGATCGCGGGAACCGTCATCCCGTCCGCCGCCGCCCTCGCGGATACAGGCGGGTCGTCGAACGGACATCCATCGACCATACCCGGCGGGTTCAAGCACCTCGTCGTGATCTACGAAGAGAACCACTCGTTCGACAACCTCTACGGCGGATGGGGCTCGGTGAACGGCCAGGCCGTCAACGGCACACAGAGCGTCGCGCAGGTCGCGCAGGACGGTACACCGTTCAACTGCCTGCCGCAGGTGGACGTGAACCTGACGTCGCCGCCGCTCTCGTCCACGTGCACGGACGCCGCCCACGGCATCGCGGCCAGCCACTTCACGAATAACACGTTCACCATCGACGACTACATCTCGCCGACCGACACCACCTGTCCACCGGCTGTGCCCGGCACGCCGTTCAAGCCGAACGGATGGCTCAACGGAACCGGGGCGCCGGGCGGATGCACCAGGGACCTCGTCCACCGCTTCTACCAGGAGCAGTATCAGCAGGATGCCGGCAAGATGGACCGGTACACGACCGGGTCGGATGCCGTGGGCCTCACCCAGGGCCAGTACGCCACGACGCAGCTGCCGATCTACCAGTACCTGCACTCCACCGGGGCTCCGAAGTATGTCATTGCCGACGACTTCTTCCAGGCGGCGTTCGGCGGCTCGTTCCTCAACCACCAGTGGCTGATCGCCGCGCGCACGCCGTTGGACACGACCGCAACGGTCAACAACTCCGTGCTCGACGCCAACGGGATGCCGAACAACTACCCGCAATACACGGCCACGGGGCCCGTCAAGGACACCCAGTGGACCCAAGCATGCGCCGGCGGCGGGAACGACTATTCGGCCGCGTGCGGCAACTTCGCCGTCAACACGATCCAGCCGACGTCGGCCCCGCACGGAGGGGGAGCACAGCTGCCGCTCATCGATGACACGAAGTACCCGAACATCGGCGACCGCATGACCGCCTCGGGCATCTCATGGAACTGGTACGCGGGCGGATGGAATGACGCGGTCGCCGGACATCCGGGCGTCAACTTCCAGTACCACCACCAGCCGTTCAACTACTTCGCTGCTTACGCTCCCGGACAGCCGGGAAGGGCGCACCTGCAGGACGAGACAGCGTTCATTGCCGCAGCGAAGAGCGGATCGCTTCCGACGGTCAGCTTCGTCAAGCCGTACGGCGACGAGAACGAGCACCCCGGATACGCGAGCGAACCGGACGGCAGCGACCACCTCGTGGACCTCTTGAAGACCATCACGAGCGGGCCCGACGCCAAGAACACACTCGTGGTCGTGACGTACGACGAGTTCGGTGGGCAAGCTGACCACGTGGCGCCGCCGGTCGTAGACAAGTGGGGACCGGGCACCCGCATCCCCGCCCTCCTCGTCAGTGCGAAGTTCGAGACATCCGGTGTCGACCACACGCAGTACGACACCACGTCGATCATGGCCACCATCGAGAAGGCGTACCACCTCGCGCCGCTCGGCACGCGCGACGCGAAAGTGAACCCGCTGTTCGCCGGGATCCGCACCGGCCTCGACGGCTGAGTCCTGGAGCGAGCGGATGCCCTCGACTGAACGGACGAGGGCATCCGCTCACCTGTTTGGCCTATTTGCCGCTGTAGACGGGGAAGACGGAGTCGTCGCCGTAGTCGCGGATGTGCAGGCTTCGCAGGGTCGCCATGTCTTCGTCCGAGATGACGAAGTCCAGGTCGGCGTTGCTGCGCATGTGGTCCGGGTTCTCCGTCTTGGGCAGCGGGACTGTTCCGAGTTGGATGGCGTAGCGCAGGGCGAGCCTCGGGGCTGAGACGCCGTAGCGGTCGGCCATCCCGGTCAGCTCCTCGTTCTTGAGAATCGCGCCGTGCCCGAACGGTGAGTACGCCTGCACGAGGATGTTGTGCTCGGCCGCGTAGGCCAGCAGCTCGTCCGGGGTGTTCCCGACGTGCACGAGCAGCTGGTTGGCGTGCGGGGCGACGGTCGCCTCGGACAGGATGCTCTCGACGTCCTCGTTCTGGAAGTTGGAGACGCCGATGGAGCGCAGCTTGCCGGCCTGGTAGGCCTCCTCGAGCGCACGCCAGGCGGCGCGGTTGCCTTCGGAGTAGTCGCCACCGCGGAAGTCGTCCCACGGCTGCGGGCTGTGGATGAGCATCAGGTCGATGTAGTCCAGCCCCAGGGTCTGCAGCGAGCGGTCGATCGCCGCGACGGCGCCCTCGTAATCCTTGATCTCGGCGGCCAGCTTCGTCGAGACGAACAGGTCGTCGCGGGCGACCCCGCTGGTCCGGACGCCTTCGCCGACGCCGCGCTCATTGCCGTACGCCTGCGCGGTGTCAATGTTGCGGTAGCCGGCGCCGATCGCATCGCGAACCGCCTGCGCCGCCCGGTCGTCGTCAATGAACCAGGTGCCGAAGCCCAGCTTAGGAATCTGCACACCGTTGGAGAGGGTGTAGGTCTCGTCGAGGATCGTCATGATTCAGTTCTCCTGTTCGTTGCGGGTGTTGTAGACGTCCGTGCTGTCGTCGGTGGCGAAGATGGTCTTCGCCACGGTCATCGCCGACATGGCCTTGGGCCAACCGGCGTAGAACGCGAGATGGGTGATCGCCTCGATCAGCTCCTCCTGGGTCGCGCCGTTCTGCTTGGCGAACGTGAGGTGGAAGGTCAGCTGCTCGACGTTCCCGGCGGTCAGCAGTGCCGCGACGGTGATCAGGCTGCGGTCACGCTTGGACAGCTGCGGCCGCTCCCACACTTCGTCGAACAGCACCTTGTCGGTGTAATGCACGAGCCCGGGGGCAAAGTCCCCGAACGCGCGCTGGCCGCCGGTCCAGCCGGGGGTCTCGTCGGTCATAAGTGTTCCTTTCAGCGTCCAGATCGGTCATGACATCCAGTCAACGCCCTCTGGCTCCGCGAGTGAGAGTCTCTGTCGATACGGGTACTGACAGGGACTCCCAAGGGCACCCGATCCAGACGTAGCGTGGTCGGCATGGACAACCGCAGCGAGATCCGCGAGTTCCTCGCCACCAGACGGGCCAAGCTCACCCCTGAACAGGCCGGCCTGCCGACATTCGGCGGCACCCGCCGCGTCCCGGGGCTGCGCCGCGAGGAGGTCGCACTCCTCGCCGGGGTGTCGGTCGAGTACTACACGAAGCTGGAGCGCGGCGCCCTCGGCGGGGTGTCGGAGAGCGTCCTCGACGCCCTCAGCCGAGCGCTACAACTGAACGAAGCGGAGAGCGAGCACCTCTTCGACCTGGCTCGCGCCGCCTCCCCGTCCGCCCGGCCGCGCCGTAAGCCAGCCATGGCCGTCGCGCCCAGCGTTCGTCGGCTGCTGGGCTCGATGGTTGGCGTGCCCTCGTTCGTCCGCAACGGCCGACTCGACATCCTCGCTATCAACGATCTCGGCCGCGCGCTGTACTCGGAGGCGTTCGGAAACGGGTCCCGCCCGGTGAACCTCGCCCGGTTCCAATTCCTCGACCCGCACTCCAACAACCTCTACCCCGATTGGGAGAAGGCCGCCGACACAGCTGTCGCGATCCTGCACACCGAAGCCGGGCGGACACCGTACGACAAGGCGCTCACCGACCTGATCGGCGAACTCTCCACACGGTCGGACGAGTTCCGCTGCCGCTGGGCCCGGCACGATGTCCGGCTCCACCGTGGCGGCTACAAGGATTTCCGCCACCCCGTGGTGGGCGACTTGCACCTGGCGCTGGACGCGCTCGACATCCCCAACGCCCCCGGGCTCACCCTCACCGCCTACAGTGCCGACCCCGGCACACCGTCGGAAGACGGGCTGCGCCTGTTGGCATCGTGGGCGGCCACTGAGCTCACCACCGCGACAGAGAAGGAAGACGCATGAACATCGAACCCCGCACGCCAACCTCCAAGAACCCGCCTGCGCAATTCGCCGGCGACGTCTGGCTCGACCCCATCGCCCTCCCCCACGAGGACGACCAGCGGATGATCGTCTCCACCGTGCGGTTCGCGCCCGGTGCCCGCACCGCCTGGCACTCGCACGCCCGCGGCCAGTACCTGCGCGTCACGCAGGGTATCGGCCGGTTCGGCACGCGCGACGGACAGATCATCGAAGTCCACCCAGGCGAGACTCTTTACACACCGCCCGGCCAGGAGCACTGGCACGCCGCAGCGCCCGGCTGCTTCATGGAGCACATCGCGATGCTCGAGAACGCCGACGACCCCGCCGACACCACCACCTGGCTCGAACACATCACCGACAACGACTACAACGGCACAGCCCAAGCCTGACCCTCTCCCCGATCCTCGACGACGAGCCCCTGAACACTCCGTTCTGGGGCTCTTCCCTTCCCCGGACGCCATGACCACTTCAACTTCCTCCCCTGCAGTTCCCGCACCGACTCGCGCCACCTCACGCGGCTTCATCGCGGCGACGATCTCTTTCGTGGCCGTCTTCGCCGCTGGTGCCACGCCCATTCCTCTCTACGACAGCTACGGCCAGGTCGACGGACTCACACCCGACGAGTTCTCACTGGTCGCCGTCGCCTACTTCGCCTGCGCCGTGTTCGCGCTACTCGTGCTCGGGCGGCTCTCCAACCACCACGGTCGCCGTCCCGTCTCTATTGCCGCTCTCCTGGTCGCAATGGCGGGATGTGTAACACTTCTGTTCGTCCACAGCTTCGCCGTGCTGCTGATCGGTCGCGCCCTGCAGGGCCTCGCCGCCGGCCTCGCGTCGAGCGCGATCGGTTCCTACGCCGTCGACACGGCGGCCGGACGTCCGCGCTGGCTGGTCGCAACGGTCGCCACCGCAGCCTCCACCGTCGGCCTCGCCATCGGCGTCTTCGTCTCCGCCGTGCTCGTTCAGTTCGCTCCCGCGCCCAGGGAGCTCACCTACCTTCTGTTCGCCGTCCTCCTCGTCGGATGCGCCATTGCTCTCACCACGCGCCCCGAGACCGTGGCCCGCAAGGGCGGGGCGCTCGCCTCCCTCATCCCGCGACTTCGAGTGCCCGCGGCGTCCCGCCCTTACCTGCCAGTCGCCGCCCTGATCTTCGTAGCCACATGGGCATTCGGCGGCTACTTCAACTCCTTCGGACCGTCGATCGCAGCTGAGGACCTCGGCTCGAACAACCCCCTGATCGCCGCCGCCGTTTTCGCCTCGTACATGGCCCCCAGCTTCCTCGGCGGATTCGCGGCTGGCCGATTCAACGCGGCCACAGCCCAGCGGATCGGCATGACCATCGTCGCCGTAGCCGGTATCGGGCTTGCCTTCGCCAGCGGCTCGGGGCTGCTCGCCTTGTTCCTCCTCGCTGGCGTCATCGGTGGAATTGGGATGGGACTTGCAACCGCTGGCAGCATGAACACGCTCCTCCCCGAGGCCAAGGCGGCCGAACGCGCCGGGCTCCTCGCAGTCATCTACGCAATCAGCTACACCGGGTCAGCCGTCCCGGCGCTGATCGCCGGACAGCTCAGTCGCATCATCTCCCTGCCAGCCATCACGGCCGGATATGCCCTACTCGCAAGCACCGTATGGATCGTCACACTGGTCGGCGCCCGCACGCCCAAGACGCGCAACTGACTGCGATGATCGGAGTTGGTCACGCCTTCGGCGTTCATCGGATCGCCTCAGAACGTGAAGCCGAAGGCGAACCGGCCGTCGCGGGTCGGCTCGCCACCGGCAGCACGGGCGAACGTTTCGAAGGCAGACGCCACCGTGGCTGCGTCCTCCGGTGACATGTTCGCGAACACGTCGGCCATCGCATCCCGACGTTCCGTCAGCACCCGGTCGACGACCGCCGATCCCTCGTCCGTAAGTTCGAGCTGAATGTAGCGACGGTCGGCCGGGTCGTCCGATCGGCCGATCAGCCCGGCCTGGACCAGCTTTTCGCACGTTCGTGTCGCATTCGACGGATGCACACCCAACTCGGTCGCGACAGCACCGAGGTTCTGCGGACCGAACGCGGCGATCAGCATGAGAACGCGCAACTGGGGCGTCGTGACGACGTCCTCCACGTCGAGGACCGACCGGGCGGCCACCCGCATCATCACGTTGGCAGCCGCGAGGGCCGCATTCAATTCGTCCACTCCGATGCTGGGGGCTTTTGCGGGATTCATGCTGCTCAGTATTCAGAATCACCGCGGTAAGTGCAACAATTGCGATAGCGCAATTAAGGAGATGATGACAATGAACATGTCATCAGCACACAACTCGAACGGCAGGTCCGGCCCCACCCGCGACGACTTCGAAGGCACCTACACCCAGGTCGAACCTGAGCCTCCCACTCTCAGAACAGTGCAAGGCACTTACACCAAAGCCGACGGAAGCGACGGTCCTGACCCATTAGTCCAGGGCACCTACATCGGCGCATCGAGAAAGGGAAGCACCCCTCTCGTCCGCCCTGCCCGACTGCGACACGGCAACTACCCAAAAGCAGAACACTGACCTGAGCCTGGCCGAGCGCGTGCCCAGGCGATGCGAACCGCTTGTTTCCCGTGGCCGCCCTCAGAGCAACGACGGCAATGAGAATCCTCGTCGATCGCGGGCCAAGGCTAGCTCGGGGCAAGTCGCAGCAAGGCGTTGCGCGCCCAGATGCCCGCACCAGTTGCGTACTCGTGCAACTTTTCCCGTCAACAGGCAAGGCTGCAGCGTTCGCGGAGCTCGGCAGCCGCGAAGAGGGTCGCGATTACCGCACTCACGATCGCTTCGCGGCGTCGACGTGCGTCGAATGCGGCCAGACCGAGCATGCTTGCCGCGTGGACCAGGTCAACGACCCCTCCGACTCGATGCAGACGACCTCGGCTGGCAACCGTGAGCAGGGCCTGGACGATATGGCGTGCGCCGAGAATCCGGACCGTTGTTCGGAGCCGCTCGTCGGGCACTTTTCCGAGCACTGTCCGCGCCACCACGTTGGGTGAAGTGAGCTCGAGCAACCCGTAAATGGCTCGAAACGTCTCAAGAAACATCAGCGCGTCACCCGCCGACGCATTCGTGTTGCGGCGACCGCCGCAGTCGCGGTCATCGCACCCAGTGCGATCCCGAGACCACGATGGTGCAACGAAGCCCGAAGTTGTGGGCTGTGCTGGATGGAGCGCTGGTCGAATTCGCCGTGATAGCCCATGTCAACCGACTCATCCGCCGGTTCCCACACGTTGACGGGTTGATGCATATCCATGTGACCACCTTTCACTGAGCGTCCGCAGCCCGACCGGTTAGTCGACGTCGAACGTAATTCCAAGTCCTCGGCCATGTCAACGTTCACCGGCCAGGGCGCGAAGAACAGCACCTGTTCCGAGCCAGCCTTGAAATTCACCGGCCTGGTCAGGAACGGGGACGCCGTCGGAGTCGGTAGAGCTGAACCGGTCAAAAATGCGAGCGCTGCCTCAGCCGTATCACGCAACGTCACTCAACCCGACCCCGGTCCCGATCGGGTTGTACGTCTCGTCCCTGCTCATCGTGTTGGTCGGCGGAGGGAAGCCGTTCCGGCGACATCCGTGATGGATCATCCGACGCGGCGCCGGAGACCTGGGCGGCACGCAACTGGATGCTGATCGTGGGCCGGCCCGGCTTCAGCGGGCCCTCCCCACCGTCGAACGGCCGGGAATCATTGAACCTCGCCTCCCTGCGGGACGTCTCTGCCCGGAGGGCCTTCTCCACGAAATGCGACCAGCTTCGGTCACCCTCCAGCCAGCGTGTCGCCTCGTATGCCGCCCGCGCCCGCACCAGGCCATCCCCGCCGATGTAGAAACTCACGTTTCGGATGTCGTCAGCCATACGTTCAGCGTCGCGAAAGCGACGTTCGGCCGCACGGGCAGAATTGCCCGTATTAGTACGCGGATCGGGCGAGTGTGACAGTTCCGGGCGAGCGTGACCGCTGTGCGCGGCACGCTCGTCCGGGACCGGCACGGTCGGCACGACGTACTCTTAGCTCAGGAGCACTTCGCGCAGCCAGAGGAGATGCCGATGTCCGAGTCCGACCTGAAGCAGCCGACGACACCACCCGAGCAGGAACCCACAGTGGAAATCGTCCTGACACCACCTCAGGCGGTCCCCGAACTGAAAGGCGACCAGGCGGTCGGGATGGTCGCCCTGGCACCCGAGAAGCGGGCCGAGCTCACGAAGAAGGCAGACGAATTCGTCGCCGCCCTGGCGTCTGAAGAGCCGGGCAGCCCCGAATTCACCCGCAAGGTCGAAGACATCGTGCGCATGGGGGAGCGCGAGATCCGGTCGTCGGCAGAGGTCTCGACCCGGATGCTCGAACGGCCCGCATCGTCGCTCGCCTCGGCTCGCGGCCACGGGGCCACGTCCGACCCTCAGGCCCAGGTCGTGCGCACGCTGCAAGACCTGCGCACGACGATCACGGACCTCGATCCCGGGCACGCCGACCTGACCGGACCGAAAGGCCTGCTCGGGCGCATCCCGGGCGGCCGCAGGCTGATGCACTATTTCGAGCGGTACCAGTCGGCGCAGAAGCACCTGGACGCGATCATCCGCGCGCTCATCTCGGGGCAGGACGAGCTCCTGAAAGACAACGCCGCCATCGAACTGGAGCGCGCGAACCTCTGGAAGACGATGGGAAAACTCGGCGAATACGCGACGCTCGCTGCGGCGCTCGACGAGGCCACGGCAGCGAGGGTGGCCGCACTGCGCCCGACCGACCCGAAGATGGCCGACACGCTCACGGCCGACGCACTGTTCCCCATCCGCCAGCGCAGGCAGGACCTCACCACGCAGATCGCCGTATCCGTGCAGGGGTACCTCGCCCTCGATGTGGTACGCAAGAACAACCTCGAGCTGATCAAAGGCGTCGAACGCGCCAGGACGACGACCGTCTCGGCGCTGCGCACCGCCGTGATCGTTTCACAGGCGCTCGCCAACCAGCGGCTGGTGCTCGACCAGATCAGCGCACTCAACGATGCGACGAACTCGATGATCGATCGCACGGGCGAACTCCTCAAGCAGCAGACGGCGACGGTCAACGAAGGGGCCGCATCGTCGGGGGTCAGCGTCGAGACGCTCCAGCGCGCCTTCGACAACGTGTTCGCCACGATGGATGCGATCGACGGCTACCGCGCACAGGCGGTCGAGTCCATGGCGGTGACGGTCGACGCCCTCGAACAGCAGGTGGCCCGGTCGCGGACCTACCTGGACCGCTCGCACTCCGGGGCGAACTGAGGTCGGTCGCGCCCTGCGGGTCAGGTGCAGCGGATCGGGCGCGGCAGGTCAGGACAGGTCGAGCCTCGACCCGGCGAAGCGGTCGGCGAGGAACCGGCCGTTGATGAGCAGGGCGGACGCGTCGTGGTCGACCGCCGCATCCCGCATCATCTTCGCGGCCGTCTCGAGCGCGTCCAACTGGGAGACCAGCGCCTGCGCAGGCGTGGTCCCATCGGGGAAGACGTGCTCGACCGCCCAGTCGGCGGGCAGAGAGAGGTAGGCGCGAAGCGTGTCCGGCAGGTAGACCGTCGCGGTACGCCGCACGATCACCTCGGCTTCGCCCTGGCCTGCGACACGGGGAAGGGTGTCGGCGAGGAGCCCGCCGATACGCCCGACCGCTGCGATCGCCTCCGACGGCACGCGACTGCCGAGTCTCGCCGGCAGGGTCAGAAGGTCGCCTTCGAGCGTCGACTCGCTGACCCGGATCTCCGACCCGGCCGGTTCGATGCCGAGCGTCTGCAATGCGCGCGATCCGGATGCCGAGTCGCCGGCAGCATCCGCAGCGAGCGCCGCGACCTGACCCGCGAAAGCCGTCAGCCATTCGCCGAGCGTCATCGCGTGGCTGGAGATGGTCGCACCTCTATATAGGCGCGCCCATTCCGCTTTCCAGCGTGGACCGGGTTCGTAGCCGAGCGTCAGTGCCTCGTTGGTTCCGATGAGGCGCACCTGGCTGATCGTGCCGACGCGGCGGGAGATCCGGTCTGCGAGTGTGCGTGTGCGGTCGACGAAGAAGACCTGCTCCATGACCTCGGCCGGCAGTGTGCGCGCGACGCTCGCGACGAGGTCGCCCAGAAACGCCTGAGGGTCGGTGTCGGCTGCGGCAGGTTCGGTCATCGCGCGCGTCCCTCCTCGATCGCCCTCCGCTCATCCAAGCACGTCCGGCCGCCGGGCAGAACAGGCCGCGAATCGCGCGTACCGATTGTCATGCGCGCCGACGTGGCTGTTCCGGACGAGCGCGTCACGCGCGCCG
This sequence comes from Leifsonia sp. McL0618, assembly GCF_049994905.1. Classification (GTDB taxonomy): domain Bacteria; phylum Actinomycetota; class Actinomycetes; order Actinomycetales; family Microbacteriaceae; genus Diaminobutyricibacter. The sequence continues at coordinate 3,648,774 of NZ_CP188258.1, forward strand.
GGCACCCTCGTCCGGAACAGTCACCCTCGGGCGGCCGAGCCGGCTGCCGCCAGACTCAGCGGGTGCCGGGGCGGCGGCGGGCCAGCAGCAGGCCGAGCCCGAGGATGAGCACGAGCAGTCCGCCGGCCAGGCCGCCGAAGCCGAGCGTGGTAGAGCCCGTCGGTGCGAGCCCGGTGCCGGTGCCCGTGCCCGTTCCGGTCGTGGTACCGGCGGTGGTGCCGGAGCCGGTGCCCGTTCCGGCCGGCGCGACCGGCTTCGTCGGCGGCGTCACGGGTGGTGGGGGCGGCGGCACGACTTTCGCGGGCGCCTGGTTCACGTAGACGTTGCGGATGGCCGCGTGTTGGTAAGCAGGATCGTCACTTTCGCTGGAGTGGCTGATCGTCTCGACATTCGAGCCGGGCGGGAAGGACGTGACACCGGCATTGAGCTGCACGATGACCGTCTTGGGCCCGACGTCGCCTGCGGCGAACTCGAGTACAGCGCTGTCTGCGAACGTCACGCCGCCGTCGATGGAGATCTGCGCGTAGGGCGCACCTCCGCCGTATGCCGCGGAGATCGTCACGAAGACCGTCGCGGTCGGCGGTGTGGCGAGCTGGATGGTGTACGTGTCGGTGATCGGCCCGCCCGGCTTCACGACGGTGGCGCCACCCGATTCCGTGACGATGACGACGCCGGAGCCGGCGACCGGCACGACGAGCGGCACGAACACCACCGGCGGCGGGTCTTCACCGGGCAACAGCAGCGGAGTGGGCGTCGGCACGGCCCCCGTGAAGAGCCTGAGCGTCGCTTTTGCGGCGAAGTGGCGCATCGTCACGTGCAGTCCTTCGCCTGTCACCCCATTGATGGTGGAGACGAAGCCGCCGAGGTTGTCGAACGCGGTGACCCTGACGGTGCTCGCACCGACGCCGCCGTCGAGCGACAGCAGACCGTTCGTGAGGTAGGCCTTCGTCAGCGGCTGGCGCGCGACGACGATGATGAACCTGTCGGCCCCGGTGCCGGCCTCGATGCGGAGCTCGGCGAGATTGTGGTTGATCGTGTAGGTGTCGTTGCCCGCTCCGCCGAAGATGGTGGTCGGGAAGCTGACTCCGTCGCTCAGCAGCCCGAGCTTCGTCGCGACCGTCGGGAACTGGTCTTCGGGGTGCACGGCCGGCGGGATGCGCGGTGTCGCGAACAGCTGGCCGATGATGAACCGGTCGTTGCCGTCGCCGCCGTCGATGGTGGTGATCGCACTGTTGTCATCGACGACGAAGAGGTCGTTGCCCCCGAGCCCGTTGACGGTGAGGCGGCCGTTGATGTGGTCGTCGTAGTTGATGCGTTCAGCATCCAGGATGCCGTGCAGCAGCGCGACGAATGCCGGGTCCGCAGCTCCCGGCTGGTCGGGGATGATGGAGGCGCCGCGCAGCAGGAACACGTCCGGCCCGTCGGAGCCGTTCACCGTCAGGGTGTTGAGTCCGCCCCTTGGTCCCGAGTTCAGCACGTTGACGAGGTAGTCGTGGTTGAGGGGGTCGACGCTCCCCCACGTGGTCACGACGTAGCTGTTGTCACCGGTCTCGCCGTCGAGGAGCAGCGAGTCGCGCACCGGCAGGCCGTTGTACACGTCGCCGGATGCGTCGATGTGGGTCGTCGACATCGTCTGGAGGTGGTCGACGATGAACACGTCGTTCCCGTCGGGAAGGCCGGCCTGGCTCGACGCGCCGCCATAGACGTTGGTCTGGCCGCCGAGGAAGGTGTGGTCGAAGAAGAAGGTGTCGACACCCGCGCCGCCGAAGATGTTCGTCGGATGCCCGGTCACCGTGCCGGCGAAGTGCATCGTCGACCCGACCGGGCTGGCGGGGTTCTGCAGGTATTCTCCGACGATCGTGACAGTGGCGCCCTGGATGAGGCTGGTCGTCGCCGACTCGAGGTCGTCGCCGATGCGCAGCAGCACCGAGCCCAGCGCGACGATGCGGCCCTCCGTGAGTGTCGTCGCACCGTCGAGGGTGCTGCCCCCGGCAAGCAGGTCGAGGCTCGCATCCGTCCGCCCCGTGACGTACGGGATGGTGAGCCGCACGTCTCCGAAGACCGATTCGGCACGCAGGACGTTGAGAGCACCCGACGCCTCCGTGATGTAGATGTCGCCGTTGGCCGGCACGGCACCGGGCAGCGCCCCCGGGCCGTCGGCCAGCGCGTAGAGGCGACCTCCCGCTGCGGCGTTCGTGTCGATGGTGATGTCGCTCACGCCGGTCGCCGATGCAGCACCGATCGAGCCGTTGTGCGCGATCAGATCGATGTTGTTCCCGATCACGGTCGGGTTCGTTCCGTCGATGTTGTTGAGGATCGCACCGTTCTGGTCGATGAGTGCGACGTCGCCGACGAACGAATCGACGAGGTTCAGGTAGAGGGCGCCGGTCGTTTGCGCAAGATAGATGCCGTTGGCGGCGAGGGCGAGCACCCATCCGCGCGCCGCGTTCGACGAGTGGATCTCCAGGTAGTTGACGGCGGGAACGAGGAAGCCGATGCCGCCGGTGAGCGCGAGGAGGGTGATCCTGTTGCCGGTCACGCGGGCCGAGCCGTCGGTGATTCCGCCCACGTCGAAGATGGATGCGCCGGTGTCTGCAGCGATCAGCGTCACATCGCTGGCCGTGGAGGTGATGGTGCCGACGCGCAGATCGCTGACGGTCTCTGTGTCGACGATCGAGCCGTTGGTGAAGAGGTCGATCTCACCGGTCTGGTCCTGGGTCGAGAAGGGCGTCGGCAGCTCGATTCCGCTCAGCGTCGCATCGACATTGGTGTGGGCGTCGATGTTGAGCACCGTGCGCGCCGCCGTGTGCCGAACGTTGATGTTGTTGCCCGCGCTCAGGTCCTGGAAGACGTAGGTGCTCGGGTAGAAGGTGTTCACGGTGCCGAACGCGACGATCACGTTGTCGTTGTAGACGTACGGTCCGGCAGGATCCGGGTGGAAGAAGACCCGGTATTGTCCGGTCGGCGGCACCGTGGTGGTGAATGCCGGCGGCTGGTACACGTCCACCTGGAGGAACGTCGACGTGAAGGTGGGCGTGTCGTTGCCCTGCAGGCTGTCGCCCAGCACGATGTCGATGTTGCGGCCTGCATGGATGAGCGGGATCGTCGGGGTGAAGGTGGTCGCGGGGCCGCGCAGGATCGACGTGATGTCGAGAACGACGTCGTCACGCGCATCCGCCGTCAGCGACACGAACCGGGTCGGGTCGACGTTGTCGACGACGTAGTCGCTCTGCACCAGGATGACTGGGATCGGCACCCGCAGGCTGAAGAGTCCGCTGACCAGGATTCCGATCGTGCCGTTGTCGGCCAGGATCACCAGGGTGTTCGTGACGACCAGCGGCCCGTCCGGGCCGGCGAGGATGTCTCCGTGCTGGTTGTCGATGCGCGTCGACCCGATCGGGTTGTAGATGCGGCCGTCGATGAAGAGCTGCGCCGTGCCGTTGCCGGACACCAGGTAGTTCTCGATGTCCACCGCGGTCGGGATGAAGATCGGCTGCCCGATCGTGAAGAGGAACCCGGTGCTGTCCTGCACCTTCACGCTGATGGTCGCCGCGACGCTGGTCAGGTTGACCACGTTGATCGCGTGCACGGTCATCGTGCGGCTCGACGAGTTGTACAGCTTCACGAAGTCGAAGGTGTTCTGCGCGACGAACTTTCCGTCGGTGCCGGTGATGACCCCGGCCGGCGGCGAACCGCCCGCGAGCGAACCGGGGATGTTCGCGAAGAAGGTCGCAGCGGCACCGCCGGTGTTGTTGATGTCCTGCACCTCGATGATGCGGCCGACCGGGATGGTGCTGCCGAGGCCGTACGTGTTGCCGAGGTCGTCTTTTACCACCACGCCGTACAGTTTCACGATCGTGCCGTTGGTATCGACGACGAGTTGCGGGTCGGCGGCATGGAGGTACACGGTGGCGTGCCAGCTGATCACGCGGCGCGCGTTCTCGGTCGTGCCGCCGTGTGTTCCGCCGCCGTCGAATGCCGCGCCGTCCGAGTTGGTGGGGCGCGACCAGTTGGTGAGCAGCTGGAGCGCTTCGACGTCGAGGAGGGCGGTGCGGATGACCGACCCGGCATCCGCCGTCACGTTCGATTCGCTGTTGTACCCGATGTTCGAGGTCGAGTTGGTGTCGCCGCCGAGGCAGCCGCAGTGCGCATCCGTCGACGCGATCAGCGTGATCGCATTGTGAACCGCTTTCAGCGTGACCGTCTCGTAGCCGACGATCTTCACGTCGTGCTCGAGGTGCACGGTGGCGTTGCTGGTGACGTTCACGTTCGCGGTGGCATCGGATGCTGCGCCGAGCGCCTTCGCGTGCGTGTGGCCGTTGTTGTGGGCGTTGACACTGTCGACGCTGGCGAGCACGGTCACGTTGTCGGCGGTGAGGTGGGCGAAGGGCTGCAGGTCGACCGTCGTGGTGATGCCGATGTTGAGGTCGCAGCCGGGGCTGCCGCATTCGCCGGCGTGGGCATCCACACCGAGGCCGCCGCCTTCGGCGCTGGTCGCGACGTTTCCGAAGGCACCGGTGTGCGCGGCGACACTGAGGTCGTTGCCTGCAGTGATGGTGCCGCCGACCGTGGTGACCGTGCTGATGTTCAGTGTCGCCCCGGCATCCGAACTGACGCCGGCGCCGAGCCCGCCGGCGCTGGACTGCGACAGCGCCTGCGCCTGGCCGAAGGTGAGCGGGTTGATCGTGACGTCGGCTCCGGCGGTGATGGTGGTTCCGCCTGCCACCGTCACCGTGGTGCTGGTCGTGGTTGACGACTGGGCCGCTGCGCTGCCGATGGCGACGAGGCCTCCGCCGCCGTTGGCCGAGTCGGCGCTGACGCCGGCGTTCGAGTTCGTGGTGACGACGACCGAGCCGAGGGCGGTGATCGAGGTGTTCGCGCCGCCGATGGTCACGGTGACGACCGCCGTCTCGTTCGCGTTGGTGTTGGCGTGGCTGGAGCTGATGATGCCGCCGCCCGAGCCGTTGACGGTCGCGGTCGAGAGCTGGCCGCCTCCGGCGGTGGTGCCGCCGATGCCGACGGCCGAGAGGGTCTGCGTTCCGCTTCCGGCGGAGGTGAGGTCGACCACGAGGTCCTGCGGCCCGCTGCCGATGCCGAGGTCGACGATCGCCGGGGCGAAGTTTCCAACGCCGACCACGCCGGTACCGTTCAGGGCGATCGGGGCCCCGCCCGGCGTGGTGGCGAGCTGGAAACTGCTGGAGGTCGCGCCGACGATGTAATAGCGGGCGCCGTTGTCGAGACCCAGGATGGGCTGCTGGCCCGGGGTCCAGAATCCGTGGACCACCGCGCTGCCGGCGGTGGAATGGTCGGGGGTGAGGCCGATCGGGTTGACCGGGATGGGGTTGTTGCTGCCGTCGACGCAGGTCCCGGTGGCGTCGCACAGGTTCGCGGCCAGGCGGATCTGGTTGTTGTTGAGCACGATCACGAAGTAGGTGTGGCCGTTGACCAGGCCGCCCACCGGGTCGGTCGACCCTTCGTAGACGACCTGCTGGCCGGTGGTGAAGCCGTGGTTCTGGATGGTGATCGTGTTGTCGTTCACGAACTGGAGCGCCGGCGGGTTGCCGGAGATGATCGGGTTGTTGCTGCCGTCGACGGCGACCTCGACCTGGTCGGTCGTGAACAGGTGGAGGGCGTTCGGGGCGGTGTAGGTGACCGCGTTGCCGTTGCTGTACCCGTTGGCGGCGCTGATGGTGTTGCCGCCGGTGACAGTGGAGCCGCTCGCGGTGACGGGCGTGGTCGGCGTGGTCGCGTCGAAGAGCTGGATGTCGGATGCGTCGACGACGTGCACGCGGTACCGGTGGCCGGAGACGAGACCGGGGACGGCCGAGCCCCCGTTGGGAACGATGTAGATGACGAGATCGCCCTCGTGGAGGTTGTGGCTGACCGGCACGAAGCTGGACCCGACCTGGATGCCGAACTGGATGGTGTCGGTCGCCGGGTCGATGTGGGCGCCGTCGAAGATCGAGCCGAGCTGTACAGCGTTCGGGTTGATGACGATGACGTTGTACTGGGCGTTGTTGCTCAGCCCGCCGACGGTGGTGCCGCCGTTGTTCGTGTAGGTGACGGTTCCGCCCGTCGTGAAGGAGTGCGGCGCCGACAGGGTGATGGTGTCCGTGCCGGTGTTGACGCCGGTGTTGCCGTCGAAGTCGCTGTGGTTGGGGCTGGGAGGCGCTGTCGTGTTCTGCTGTGCACTGAGGGTGATGGTGCCGCCCGCGAAGATCTGCGCTCCGGCCGCGATCGTGAGGTTGACGGTCGGGTTGGTCACGACCCTGGCGTTGTTGGAGCTGATGTTGAGCAGGATGCCGACCGACGTGCTGAGCGCCGACGAGATCGAGACCGGGTTCGATGCGACGCCGACGGTGATGTTGCCGGTCGTCGCGATGGGTGCGCCGGCCGAGGCGAAGTCGGCCTCGACGGTCGTGGTGGTCGTTGCGGTCGCGCCTGCGGCGGAGATGGCGACGCCCGCTCCGCTGGTGTCGCTGATCAGGGCGGTCGAGGTGTCACCGCTGGTCGCCTGCACCGAGATGGATGCTGCGCCCGGCGTGGTCGCGGTCGCCCCGTGGGCTGCGCCGAGCATCCGGGCGAACGTGCGGGCGTTGTCGGTCGCGGCCGGGTTGGCGCTGGAGACGGTTCCGAGGCCGCCGTTGACGGAGCCGCCCTTGGCCGTCACGCCGTTGGTCGCCGTGGCGACGACCGCGACGGTGGCGCTCGGGGCGTTGAGCAGCGCGCCGGCGTCGATGTTCGCCTGGGTGACCGCGTTCGATGTGATGAGTGCGACCGGCGACGAGGAGCCGACCGTGATGAGGCCGTAGTTGCGGGCGCCGGCGGTGGTGGCGGCCGAGTTCGTCGCCGTCGACTGCACGGTCAGGCCGGTCGCCCCGGTGAGCACGCCGCCGAAGTCGGCTGAGGTGCCGGCGTCGATCTTCGCGGTCGGCAGCGTCAGCCCGAGCACGAACGCACCGACCGAGAGCGTGTCGGTGGCGGCGCTGACCGTCGCGGCGGAGGAGGCGGCGACCGATGCGAGACCGCTCGTCGCGAGCGAGCCGGTCCCGTAGTGCGCCGTCACGCCCGCGGAGCCCAGCAGTTCGGCGTCGACCAGTGCCGCGTTGAAGCTGGCGACACTGATGTTCAGCGCGTCCGCGACCGCGGTGATCGTGTTTGTTGCGGAGGCTCCCACCGAGGCGCCGGTGGATGCGAGCAGGGCGCCGTCCATGGATGCCGTCACCGGCGAACCGATCCTGGCCCGTGCGAAGAAGACGCCGCCGCTGATCACGCCGCCGCTGTTGCTCGACACTTCGGCGTCGACGGACGTGCCGCCGGGTGTCTGCGCCGAGACCGTGAACGGGCCGCGGGCGGTGATGCGCGCGCTCGAGGCGATCACGGCGGCGATCGCGGCGCTCGAGGTGACGTCGGCGAGCGCGATGACCCCGGTGATCCCGGCGATGCTGAAGTTGTCGACCTTGACGGTGGCGGTCGCGGTGTTGTGGCCGGTCGCTGTGACGGAGAAGGCCCCGGATGCGGTGGTGCCGCCGTCGAACTCCGCGCGGGTCGGTGCCGCGACGGTCGCGGTCGGCGACAGGCCGGCCATGGTGAAGAGTCCGACATTCACCTGTGACGGCTGCGCGAGGGCGCTGTCGACGCTCGTCGCACGCAGGATCACGTCACCGGTTCCGGCGTTGACGGTCGTCGCGCCGGCGTCGACGAGGGCGCGCACCCCGGCCGTCGCGGTGACCTGTGCGACCGTGTCTCCGAACGCGCCGCTGACGACGCCGATGGAGACGACCTGGGAGGTGGAGCGGGCCGAGCTGGTCGCGTCTGAGGTGACCTGGAGACCCTGGCTGATGATCGGGTCGGCGAGTTCGGCTCGCGTCTCGCCGGCGACGATGGCCGTGGCGGCGTTGGCCGCACCGGTGAAGATGCCGACGCTCGCAGCATCCGTCGATGAGGTCGCGTGGCTCGCGTTCGTGGCGGTGACCTTCACTGCCCCGATGGAGCTGAGCGTTCCGCCGGAGACGATCGCCACCACGCCCGCGCTCTGCTGGATTTCGGCGTCGACGAGAGCCAGCGTGACGCCGAAGCCGGTGAGCCCGACGCTCTTCGTCGACGCGGTCGCCGTGCTGTCGCCTGCGGCTGCGACGGTCACCGCGCCGGACGAGAAGACGGGCGCCCGGAGTTCCGCGGTCGTCGCACCCGCAAGGATCGCGCTGGCGAGGAAAGCGCCTGCGGTGATGAGTCCCCCGCCTCCGCTCGTGACGGTCGCGGAAGCGAAGTTGCCGTGGGTGCCGTCGGAGACGATGGTCGCCGTCACCTGCACGAGGCCGAAGCTGCGGAGACTTGCCTTCGGGCCGACGCTGGCGAGCACATCCGCGCTCTGGGCGACCGTGGCGAGTGCGCTCGTGCCCTGCCCTCCGCCGAGGAGTGTGATGCCGACGACGAAGGCGTCCGCTGTCGCCTGGTTCTGTGCGCTCGCCGTCACGGCGATGGAACCGGATGCGGAGACCACGCCGTCGAGGTGCGCTTCGGTCGCACCCGAGATCGTCGCGATCGGCAGCAGGAGACTGAAGCCGATCAGGCTGAGCGTGACGCTCGGCGTCGTGGCGCTCGCGTGGTTCTGCGAGGTCGCGCCGACCACGACTGCTCCGCCTCCGGAAAGGTTCGCGCCGCTGGTGAACTGGGCGATGACGGATCGGGACGTCGTCGCCCTGGCGAGGTTGATGCCCGCAGCGAACGCGCCGGTCGCGACACTGAGGGTCGATGTGCTCGGGGTGTTCGTGCCATTCGCGGTGATGGATGCGCCGCCGGAGAGGCTGGCGTGCCCGCTGTAGGTGGCGGTCGTGGTACCCGAGATGGCCGCGACTGCGACAGCGCCGGAGATGCCGCCGCCGACACCGACGGACACCGAGTAGGACCGGACGGGAACCACGATCGTCGAACGGGCGACCTCGACGATGCCGCCCGCCAGCGCCTGCGAGCCGATCGAGACGTTTCCGATCGTCGCCGTCGTGTTCCCATCGACCAGTGCGACCGCGACCGAGGCGCCCGCCGCGACAAGGCCGATGCTGCCGCCGATGGCCAGCGGGGCGATGGTGCGGGTTGCGACAGCCTCGACATCGACGTTGCCGCCGGCGGTCGGGATCACAGCACCGCTGTCGATGTGCGCGTTCTGGGTCGCGTGGCTGGTGATGACGACCACCTGGCCGGTGACGGCGACGACGCCTCCGACTCCCGCGAAGACGATGCCGTTGTCGTTCTCGGTGAGCACCGTCTTCACGTTGACGTTGCCGCCGGCGGTGACCGACGCGCCTTCTGCGATGAAGGCTTCGACGTTGCTGGTGATGCCGAGGATGAGCACCGATCCTCCGACCGCGACGGCGCCGGCCGCCGCCGTGCCGGCCAGTCCGTTCACCGAGAGGTTCTCGCCCGCACCGACGCTGACGGAACCGCCGGCGACGATGACCGTTCCCGCCCCGACGGTGGCGACGGTGCCCTGCGGTACGGACGCGTTGGAGAATTCGGCGCTGACGATGTTCGAGCTGGGCGCTGAGCCGTGCACCGACGTGTTCGCCGATCCGAGGGTGGGCTGCATGCGCGAGTTCGTGGTGCCGTTGGCGTTGTGCAGGTTCGAGGTGCCGTCGAGGATCCCGGTGTAGCCACCGGTTCCGGAGCCGTTGGCGTGCCCGCCGGCCTCGGCCGCCGCATCCGGTTTGCCCGATGACGGGCTGAGGGCATCCGTCGCGCCCTCCCACTGCGCGCCCGTCGTGTCGGCGACGGGGTCGAGTGTGGGGTTCGCGACCTTCGCGCCGTACCGCTTGCCGTCGGAGCCGGTGACGACATCGCCCTGTGCGTAGGTGGCGGTGGACGACCAGGTGCCCTTGTCCTGCCCGTAGGAGCCTTCGTTGTACGAGCCGGTCGGAGCGGTTCCGACGCTCCACACCGAGACGGAGCCGGCGACCCCGACGAAGCCGCCGCCGATGCTGATCGCGTAGGTCTGGATGTTCTTGATCGCGAGGGCGTAGAAGGCGACATCCTTGGCGGCGTGCAGGGTGGCGGAGCCGCCGATGTACGCCTGGCTGGTGACGTCGGCGATGCCGATGTCGATGCCCCCGGCGACCCCGACGAACCCGGCTCCGAGCCCGCCGCCGATGGTGAAGGTGGTCACCTTGTCGGCGGCCGCGACGTTCACCGACTGCTGGGAGCCGGCGCCCGCCTGCAGGTTGATGCGCGTGGGGTTCAGGGCGTTGCTGTCGATGAAGGCGAGCGTCGTCGCGTGGAGCAGCGTGACGTTCAGGCCGCCGGCGACCCCGACGAACCCACCACCGGCCGCGACGGCCATGCCGAACACGTTCTCGCTCGAGCGGGCCTGCACAGCGAGGCCGTTGAATGCCGGGATGGTGCCGAATCCGCTGCCGCTGACCGTGCCGTCGTCGATGCCGGCGAGGGCGACGCCCGGCTGCTGGGCGAGCGCGTCGACTGCGCTGCCGGCGCCGATGAACGCGCGCGTGTCCTTCGTGAGGGAGGTGACCGCGACGCCGATGCCGACGCCGACCGCCCCGACCGCCGCACCACCGGAGACGACGGTGATCTTCGTGGCGTCCGCAGCGCTGAACAGTGCATTGTTGCCGGCGGTGACCGCGACACCGAGCCCCGTGTCTGCGTAGGTGTGGGTGGTGAGCACGATGACGGCGACGACGCCGGCGACCCCGACCGCTCCGCCCGCGGCCGCGGCCGCAACGGCGGTGACCTGGTCGGATGCGTTCGCTGCGACGACCACGTCGCGGGCCGCGTTGACGACGGCGCCGGTCCCGATCACGCTGTCGGTGTTCAGCGTCACGATGCCGACCGCCGCGTTCGCTCCCACCCCGACGGCCCCTGCAGCGACCGACGCCGCCACGATGAGGAGCTGGAAGGCGTTGCCCGCCGCAACGACCACGCTCTGGGCGCTCGATGCACCGGCGTTGTTCACGTTGACCTGCGCGATGCGTCCGATGAACGCCGACGTGTTCGCCGTGACGACGTTCACACTGCCGCTGACCGAGACGCCGACGGTGCCGAAGCCCGCCGCCACACCGAACCCGCCGATGTCGTCACTGTTGTTCGCGGTGACGGAGACACCATGGAAGCCGCCGGCGGAGTTCGGCACGATCACGTGCTGGCCACTGACCGAGGCCGCGTCGCCCGGAGGCTGGTCGCCCTGCTTGAGGATGCTGTGCGCCCGGTCGGTCCCGGCCGTCGCCGCGTTGAGGGAGATCGGCGTCTGCACCGCACCGCTGCAGTTGCTGCCGCCCGGGTTGGCGTGGCAGGCCGAGTCGGCGAGCTCGATCGCGTGCGGGCCGACGACGATCGCATAGTAGGTCTGGCCGTCGACGAGGCCGCCGATCGCCGTGCCGCCGCCGGCGCGGTAGACCACCGGGTCGCCGGTGTTCACGGTGAGGTCGTACGGCAGGTTGATGACGTTGCCGGTGACGTCGGATGACGGGGTGAAGTACTGCCCCGGCGCCTGCGGGGTGGCCGCGTGGTCGGTCGCCATCAGCCGCTGCGATTCGCCGCCCCTCGACGGGACGCCGAGCACGATGGCCGGGCCGCCCTGTGTCGCCGACAGTTGCACCTCGTGCGCCGAGACGACGTGCACATAGTAGACGTTGCCCTGCACGAGCCCGGTGATCGGGGTGCCGCCTCCGTCGTCGTAGAGCACCTGCTGGCCTTCGGTGAAGCCGTGCACGTACCCGAGGTCGATGGTGCGGCCGTCGCCTTCGATAGCGGTCGACGGCGTGAACCGGGTGTCGATCGGGGTGACCGAGTAGCCGCCCGTGTTGACGGTGAGACCCGCTCCGTTGCCGAGCGCACGCACCACCGAGTTGTCGCCGATGAACGAGCTCGTCGTCTTGTTCACGATCGGCACGGCGGCGGAGGCGCCGACACCGACCTCGCCGCCGATGGCGATGCTGCCGGCGATCACGTTGAGGGTCAGCTGCTCGTTGGCCGAGATGCGGGCGCTTCCGCCGGCCAGGATCGTCGCACGTGACGTCGCGCAGCTGGTCGCGTTGACCGCCTGGGCGCTGCACACTTCGCCGACGAACGCTTTCGTGACGATGGTGAACACCGACACCGCCGCGTTGAGCGCGACCCCGACCGCTCCGCCCGCCGAGACGCCTGCCGAGATGGAGATGACGTTCTCGCTGGAGGCGGCGTCGATCGTGACCGAACCGTTGGCGAGCACCGAGGCCTGCGGGTCGATCCAGGCCTGGGTGTCCTTGTTCAGCAGTTCGACATCCGCCCCCGCACCGATGCCGGCAGAGCCGCCGACGGCGATCTGGCCGGCGACGCCCTTGATGGTGGTGGTGTCGGTGGCGCTCAGCGAGACGCCTTCGGTGCCGGACGCGCCCGCGTTGTTGGAGTTGATCGTCGCGCCGCGGTCGATGTGGGCGTGCGTGACGTTGTTGAGCACGTCGACGGTCGCAGACCCGGCGACCGCGGCCGAGCCGCCCACCGTTCCGCCGACGGCGATGAGCGTCACGTCCTCGTGCTGGGTCGCGCCGATGGTGAGGCCGGTCGCTCCCTTCGCCCAGATGTCGTCGCCGCCGGCGATCCAGGCGTCGACGATGCCGCTGCGCACCAGCACGGCCGACGAGATGCCGACCCCGGCGCTGCCGCCGACGCTGACCTGTCCCGCATAGAGGCCGATGTTGGATGCGTTGTCCTCGGCCTGGATCGTGACGTTGCCGCCCGCGTGCACGACCGTCGCCTGGCGCGGGCCGCCGTCGATGTATGCCCGGGTGCCCGGCGAGCTGTCGCCGGGGTTGAGCACGAGCACGACGAAGGAGCCGGTGACGCCGACGCTCTGGGAGGCGGCGGCTCCGATCGCGATCTCGGTGAAGTCCTGCGGGTCGGTGGCGCGCAGGGTGACGTCGCCGCCGGCGGAGGCGACGACCGAGTGGCCGATGTACGCCCGCACGTCCTTGTTGATGACCCCGACGATGACGCTGACGCCGACGCCGACACTGCCCAGCGACAGCCCCAGCGACCCGGCGAGCTCGACAAGGCGGATGTCGTCGGAGGCCGTGATCGAGATCGACTGGCCCGGCGACGGGGCCGCACTCTGGTTCACCGACGCGTTGTTGCCGATGTACGCCTGCGTGGTCAGGGTGAAGACGTCGACGATGAACGCGCCTCCGACGGCCACACCGCTCGTCCCGGCGCCGCCACCGACCGCGACCGAAGTCACGTCGGGCACCTTCACGTTCGGGATGATGCTGATGCCGAGCGGGACCAGCGACGCCGAAGCGCTCAGCGAGATCGCGCCGCCCGCGTTCACCGTCGTGGGCTGCTGGATGTTCGAGTCGATGAAGGCGAGGGTGGTCACGGTCAGCACGTTGACCGCGATCCCGACGCCGACGCCCGAACCGTCGAGCGAGAGGCCACCCGCCCCGGCGATGGTCTGGAGGCCCATGGGGTTGCTTGCGGCCAGGACCAGAGCGCCGGAGACGGACACTTTCGAACCGGCCCCGATGACGGCCGTGTTCTCGAAGATGACGACCTGCACGGCCACCGAGCCGGCGACGCTCGCATCGCCCGCACCGCCTGCCGCCGAGAGCCCCCAGGCGGTGAAATCGTTCTCGGTCTGGGGCGGCGTGACCGCCTGCACGACGACGCTGCCGCCGGTGATCGTCGTTCCGACGCCGATCGAACCGCGGTTGGTGATGATGGCGACGTTGAGCCCGATGCCGGCACCGATGTTGGTGCTGTTGATGGCCGTCGAGGTTCCGACCGACTTGGCCAGGGCATCCGTCGCGTTCGTCGCACTGACCTGGATCGCACCGGCCGCCGTGACGGTGAGGCCGTCGGCGATGCTCGCGGTGTTCATGTCGGTGACGACGTTGACACTGACCGCGGCTCCGACTCCGACACCCTGGCCGGACGACTGGCCCGACTGGCCGCCGGATTCGCTGTTCGCGTTGCCGACCGCCCCGCCGGCGGACTGGTCACCGGTCGGCAGCCTGCTCTCGTTGCCCGACGTGCTCGGGGTGTTCTGCACGCTGTCCTTGGCCTGGCCGTCGGAGCTTCCCCCGCTCCCGGGCGTCGTGCCCTGGGCGCTTGCGGTGACATCCGCGCTGCCGGCCGTCGTGGTGGTCGCCGCAAGCACGACCGACGTGCCCGAGATGTTCCGCAACAGAGCGGCCGTCGTCGTCACGGTGAGCACGTTGACGGCGATGATGGCGCCGACCGCGACACTGCTGCTGGCCGCCTTCGCGTCGCCGGTGATCGACGCCGACCCCGTGTGGGTGGCGCGCAGCTGCACGGCACCGGTCGCGGCGATCGTTCCGGCCCCGGGGGTGCCGATGCGGGCGAGCGTGGTGTTGACCACGATGTTGATGCCGACCGCCGGGCTGACGGCGACGCTGGAGCCGGCGGATCCCGCAGTCACCGTGTTGACGACCGGTTCGGCGGATGTCGCGGTCAGCGTCACGTTGTGCCCGCCGGTCAGCGACGCCCCGTCCATCACTTCTGCCCGCGTGACGTTGGTGGTGAGCACGTTGATCGCGATGGACGCGCCGACGCCGACGGTTCCGCCGCCGCCGATCGACGCATCCGCCAGCGCCTTCGCCGAGTCGGAGCGCAGGTTCTGGGCGATGAGCGAGATGTCGCCGGTGCCGGCCGCGACGACCGCACTGCCCGGAACATACGCCTCGGTGTTGTCGGTGACGATGTTGAGGGCGAGGGCGCCCGCGACGCCGACCTTCTTCGAGCCCGCTCCCGCGTCGGCTTCGACGGTGAAGGTGTGCGTCGTGTCCGCCCCGAGCGAGGTCATGGTGGCTTCGAGGTGGAACCCGTTGGAGGTGACGTGGGTGCGCTCGCCGATGAACGAGCGGTTGGTGATGGTGACCAGGTTGAGGGCGACGGCCGCGCCGACGCCGACGTTCGTCGCCTTGACGGCTGTTCCGTCCGCCTTGACTGCGCCGTCGACGTTCTCCGAACTCCGGAGGCTGACGGCGCCGCCAGCGATGA
Organism: Leifsonia sp. McL0618; assembly: GCF_049994905.1. GTDB lineage: Bacteria > Actinomycetota > Actinomycetes > Actinomycetales > Microbacteriaceae > Diaminobutyricibacter. The sequence continues at coordinate 3,663,777 of NZ_CP188258.1, forward strand.
GGGTGAGACCGTCGGGCAGGATGGAGGTCGCCGAGACATCGGCGATGTTCAGGGCGACACCGGCCGCGACCGAGACCTTGCCGTCAGAGCTCGACGCCGACGGGTTCGCGCTTGCGCTCGAGCCCGATCCGCCGTTCGCCGTATCGGTGCCGATCGCGTTGGTGCGTTCCTTCTGGGCCTGTCCGTCGACGCCGCCGGAGGGTGCATTGCTGTCGCCCTGCTGGGGAGCGCCGCTCGCGGACGCGCTCGCCGACGCTCCGTCGACCGAGGATCCGAACGCGCCGAACGAGATCGAGCCGGCCGCGGTGATGTTGCGGCCCGTCGTGCTCGACACGGTGTGGGTCACGAGGTTCAGGGCGAGAGCGACACCGATGGATGCGGTGGAACCGCCGGTCGCGACCGAACCGGCCGAGGTGACCGCTCCGGCCGTCTGGGTGGCCGTTGCCGAGAACGAACCGGTCAGCACGATCGTGCCGTTGCCGGGAAGGGTGCCGATGCTCGCCGTCGTCGTGACGTTCGAGATGGTGATCGCGACGGCCGGGGACACGTCGACCTTGCCCCCGGACGCCCCCATCTTCGCGTCCGTCGTGGCCAGGTCCCCTGCCGTCGCGGAGAGGATGAAGTCGTGCGCACCGACGACAGTGATGCCCGCGTCGAGTACGGCGTTGGTGGCGTCGGTGATGAGGTTGAGGGCGACGGAGGCTCCGACGCCGACATTCGTCGCCGTGACCCCGCCGGGCGTCGGTTCGGCGGACACCGTGCTCGTGGCCTTGCTCGCGGCGGTCACCGCGACATCGCCGCCGGTCAGTGTCACGTTGCCGGCCAGCTCGGCCTGGGTGGACTGGTTGATGATCGCGATCGCCACCGAGCCGGCCACCGAGATCTTGCCCTGCCCGGCGCCCGCCACCGACTGCGCACCGTACACCGACGTCGTGTCGGCTCCGTTCGGAGTGACCGTCGCCGAGACGGTGAGCGCGTGCGCCTTGATCGTGTCACCGGTCGGCAGGATGGCCTGGTTGGTCACGTTCGCCAGGGTGATCGCGACTCCGGCGCCGATGGTCGCGGTCGCACCGTGGGAGGCCGATCCGTCTGCCGCGCTCGCCGCATCCGTGTTCGCACTCGAGGCGAGGGTCACGAGGCCGCCGGCGGTCAGCGTGAGACCGGGGTTCTCGATCGTGGCCTTCGACACGATGGTCGCGATGTCGATGCCGACGGCCGCGGCGACGTTGACCTTGCCGTCGGAGGTTGAGGCGCTCGGCGAGGTGGTGGACCCTGACGTCTTGCCGCCGTTCGCGGTGCTGGTGGCGTCTGCGTTGTCGCGTTGGGTCTTCACCTGCTGGTCGACGCCGTCGCCGGCCCCGCCGCCTCCGCCCGACCCGGACCCGCTGGCTCCGTTCTCGGGCGCGCCCGAAGCGCTGGCGCTCGCGGCTGCCGCCGAGGCGCTGATCCCGGATGCGTGCAGCGCGATGTCGCCGCCGGCCGTGATGCTGCGGGCCGTCGTCGCCGTCACCGTGTGGTTGGCGATCGTGAGTGCGACACCGACACCGATCGCGGCAGTCGTGCCGCCGGCGACGACAGCTCCGGCGGTCGAGGATGCGCTGGCGTTCTGCGTCGCGCTGCCGGTGAACGATCCTGTCAGGCCCAGCGGGGCGCCGAGCGTTCCGACGCGTGCGCTCGTGGTCACGTTCGATAGCGTGACGGCGACGGCGGGTGCGATGTCGACCTTGCCGCCGGTCGCGCCCATCTTCGCTTCGGTGATCGCGGCATCCCCTGCGGTCGCGCTCATGGTCACGTTCGCCGCGCCGGTGAGGCTGACGCCGTCGTCCAGTGTCGCCGTCGTCGTGTCGGTGATCAGGTTCAGGGCGACGGATGCGCCCACTCCCACATTCGTGGCGGTCACGCCGCCGGGTGTCGGCTCGGCCTTGACCGTGCTCGCCGCGTTGCTCGCCGCGATGATCGTCGCGTCGCCGCCGGTGAGGACAACGGTTCCGGCGACCTCCGCGGTCGTGCTCTGGTTGATCACCGCGAGGCCGAGCGAACCGGCGACCGAGATCTTGCCGCCACCGGCGCCGCTCGTCGCCTGCGCTCCGTAGGTCGAGGTGACGTCGGCGCCGTTGACGGTCTCGGTGGCGGAGACGGTGAGCGCCTTCGCGTGCACCGTGTCTCCGGCCGGGAGGAGCGCCTGGTTGGTGACGTTCGCCAGGGTGATCGCGACCGCCGCGCCGATCGTCGCTGTCGCGCCCTGCGAAGCTGAGCCGTCCGCGCTGGTCGCGGCGTCGGTGTTCGCGCTGGACGCGAGGGTGACGAGGCCGCCCGCCGTGAGGGTGAGCCCCGGATGCTCGATCGTCGCCTGCGAGACGGTGGTCGCGAGGTCGAGTGCGATCGCTGCCGCGACGTTGACCTTGCCGTCCGAGGTGGACGCGCTCGGTGCCGTCGCCGACCCGGACGTCTTGCCGCCGTTGGCCGAGCTGGTCGCATTCGCATTGGTGCGCTGGGTCTGCACCTGCTGGTCCACGCCACCGCCGGCACCACCGCCGCCGCCCGTGCCGGAGCCGTTCGTGCTGTTCTCCGGCGCGCCCGACGCCGACGCGCTCGCGCTTGCGGCCGACGCCGAGACTCCGGACGCCTTCAGGGTGATCGCCCCGCCCGCGGTGATGCTCCGCGCCGTCGTCGCGGTGACGGTGTGGTTCGCGATGGTCAGGGCCAGCCCGACACCGATGGCCGCGGTCGACCCACCGGAAACGACTGCTCCGGCCGTCGATGATGCGCTTGCAACCTGCGTCGCCGACCCGGTGAACGAGCCGGTCAGGGTCAACGTGCCGTCGGTGCCGACGCGTGCCGTCGTCGTGACGTTCGAGAGGGTGACCGCGACGGCGGGGGCGATGTCGACCTTTCCGCCGCTCGCGCCCATCTTCGCTTCGGTGATCGCCGCATCCCCCGCGGTCGCGGTGAGCGTGATGTTCGCCGCACCGGTCAGGGTCACGCCGTCGTCGATGGTCGCGGTCGTGGTGTCTGTGATCAGGTTCAGGGCGACGGATGCGCCGACACCGACGTTCGTGGACGTCACGCCACCGGCGGTCGGTTCCGCCTTCACCGTGCTCGCCGCGTTGCTCGCCGCGGTGATCGTGGCATCGCCGCCAGTGAGGACGACGTTTCCGGCGACCTCGGCTGTCGTGGTCTGGTTGACCACCGCGAGGCCGAGCGAACCGGCCACCGAGATCTTGCCGCCGCCCGCACCGCTGGTCGCCTGCGCCCCGTAGGTCGATGTGACGTCAGCGCCGTTCACCGTTTCCGTCGCGGAGACAGTAAGCGACTTGGCGTGGATGGTGTCACCCGCCGGCAGCAGCGCCTGGTTGGTCACGTTCGCCAGGGTGATCGCAACAGCGGCGCCGATGGTCGCCGTTGCGCCGTGCGAGGCCGAGCCGTCTGCGCTCGTTGCGGCGTCGGTGTTCGCGCTCGAGGCGAGGGTGACAAGTCCAGCCGAGGTGAGCGTGATGCCGGGGCCCTCGATGGTCGCCTTCGAACTCGTCGTGGCCAGATCCAGTGCGACCGCCGCCGCGACGTTGACCTTGCCGTCGGAAGTCGACGCGCTCGGTGCGGTGGTCGATCCAGAGGTCTTGCCACCGTTCGCCGAACTGGTCGCGTCGGCATTGGTGCGCTGGGTCTGCACCTGCTGGTCGACCCCGCCGCCGGCGCCACCGCCGCCGCCCGTGCCGGAGCCATTCGTGCTGTTCTCCGGAGCACCCGAGGCGCTTGCGGATGCCGCTGCGGCCGATGCTGAGATACCGGAAGCCTTCAGGGTGATCGCGCCACCAGCGGTGATGCTCCGCGCGGTCGTCGCGCTGACGGCGTGGTTCGCGATCGTCAGCGCAAGCCCGACACCGATGGCCGCCGTCGATCCGCCGGACACGACCGCTCCCGCCGTGGACGATGCACTCGCGTTCTGTGTTGCCGTGCTGCTGAAGGATCCGGTGAGGCCGAGGCCCGCGCCCAGGGTGCCGACCCGTGCCGTCGTGGTCACGTTCGAGAGGGTCAGCGCGATCGCCGGTGCGATATCGACCTTGCCGCCGCTCGCGCCCATCTTCGCTTCGGTGATCGCCACATCCCCGGCGGTCGCGCTCATGGTGACGTTCGCCGCGCCCGTGAGGCTGATGCCGTCGTCCAGTCTCGCGGTCGTGGTGTCGGTGATCAGGTTCAGCGCGACGGATGCGCCGACACCGACACTCGTCGAGGTCACCCCACCGGCGGTGGGCTCCGCCTTAACCGTGCTCGCCGCGTTGCTCGCCGCGATGATCGTCGCGTCGCCGCCGGTGAGAACCACGGTTCCGGCGACCTCGGCGGTCGTGGTCTGGTTGACCACCGCGAGGCCGAGCGAACCCGCGACCGAGATCTTGCCGCCACCGGCGCCGCTCGTCGCCTGCGCTCCATACGTCGACGTGACGTCGGCGCCATTGACGGTCTCGGTGGCGGAGACGGTGAGCGCCTTCGCGTGCACAGTGTCGCCGGCCGGAAGCAGGGCCTGGTTGGTGACGTTCGCCAGGGTGATCGCAACCGCCGCGCCGATCGTCGCGGTCGCACCCTGCGAGGCGGAACCGTCGGCGGAGGTAGCCGCATCCGTGTTCGCCGACGACGCCAACGTCACGAGACCGCCCGACGTGAGCGTGATGCCGGTGCCCTCGATGGTCGCCTTCGAGCTGGTCGTCGCCAGGTCGAGTGCGACCGCTGCCGCGACGTTGACCTTGCCGTCGGAGGTAGACGCGCTCGGTGCGGTGGTCGATCCGGATGTCTTGCCACCGTTCGCCGAACTGGTCGCATCGGCATTGGTGCGCTGGGTCTGCACCTGCTGGTCGATGCCGCCGCCGGCACCACCGCCGCCGCCCGTGCCGGACCCGTTCGTGCTGTTCTCCGGAGCACCTGAGGCCGACGCCGTTGCGGTCGCCGCCGATGCGGAGAGCCCCGAGGCCTTCACCGTGATCGCGCCGCCGGCGGTGATACTGCGGGCGGTCGTCGCGGTGACCGCGTGGTTCGCGATCGTCAGCGCAAGCCCGACACCCACCGCCGCCGTCGAGCCGCCCGAGACGACCGCTCCGGCCGTCGACGATGCGCTGGCGTTCTGCGTCGCGCTGCCGGTGAACGCGCCGGTCAGGCTCATCGTGCCATCGGTACCCACGCGCGCTGTCGTGGTCACATTCGACAGCGTGACCGCAACGGCCGGTGCGATATCGACCTTGCCGCCGCTCGCGCCCATCTTCGCTTCGGTGATCGCCGCATCCCCGGCCGTCGCATTCAGCATCACGTTCGCTGCGCCGCTCAGGGTGACACCGTTGTCGAGGGTCGCGGTCGTGGTGTCCGTGATCAGGTTCAGGGCGACGGATGCCCCGACACCGATGCTCGTGGACGTCACCCCTCCCGCGGTCGGCTCGGCCTTCACCGTGCTGGCCGCGTTGCTCGCCGCGATGATCGTCGCGTCGCCGCCGGTGAGGACCACCGCGCCGGCCAGTTCGGCGGTCGTGGTCTGGTTGACCACCGCGAGGCCGAGCGAGCCGGCCACCGAGATCTTGCCGCCACCGGCACCGCTGGTCGCCTGCGCCCCATAGGTCGAGGTGACATCGGCGCCGTTCACGGTCTCCGTCGCGGACACCGTGAGTGACTTGGCGTGCACGGCGTCGCCCGCCGGCAACAGCGCCTGGTTCGTGACGTTCGCCAACGTGATGGCGACCGCCGCACCGATCGTCGCGGTCGCGCCCTGCGACGCCGAGCCGTCCGCGCTCGTCGCGGCATCCGTGTTGGCGCTGGATGCCAGGGTGACGAGACCGCCCGACGTGAGCGTGATGCCGGTTCCCTCAATGGTCGCCTTCGAACTCGTCGTCGCCAGATCCAGTGCGACCGCCGCCGCGACGTTGACCTTGCCGTCCGAAGTCGACGCGCTCGGTGCCGTCGTCGAACCCGACGTCTTGCCACCGTTCGCCGAACTGGTCGCATCCGCATTGGTGCGCTGCGTCTGCACCTGCTGGTCGACCCCGCCGCCGGCGCCGCCACCGCCGCCCGTGCCCGAGCCCGCCGAGCTGTTCTCCGGAGCACCCGAGGCGGACGCCGTTGCGGTCGCCGCCGATGCGGAGAGCCCGGAGGCCTTCACCGTGATCGCGCCACCAGCCGTGATACTCCGGGCGGTCGTCGCGCTGACCGCGTGGTTCGCGATCGTCAGCGCCAGCCCGACACCAATGGCCGCCGTCGATCCGCCCGACACGACCGCTCCCGCCGTGGACGACGCGCTCGCGTTCTGGGTCGCCGTGCCAGTGAACGCCCCGGTCAGGGCGAGTGTGCCGTCCGTGCCCGCTCGCGCGGTTGTCGTGACGTTCGAGAGGGTGACCGCGATGGCCGGCGCGATATCGACCTTGCCGCCGCTCGCGCCCATCTTCGCTTCGGTGATCGCGGCATCCCCGGCGGTCGCACCGAGCGTGACGTTCGCGGCACCGGTCAGCGTGACCCCGTTGTCGATGGTGGCAGTCGTCGTGTCCGTGATCAGGTTCAGCGCGACGGATGCGCCGACACCGATGCTCGTCGAGGTCACCCCGCCTGCCGTCGGTTCGGCCTTCACCGTGCTCGCCGCGTTGCTCGCGGAGGTGATCGTCGCAGCCCCACCGGTGAGGACGACCCCGCCGGCGAGTTCGGCCGTCGTGGTCTGGTTGACCACCGCGAGACCGAGCGAACCCGCGACCGAGATCTTGCCGCCACCCGCACCGCTGGTCGCCTGCGCGCCATACGTCGACGTGACATCGGCGCCGTTCACCGTCTCCGTCGCCGACACGGTCAGGGCCTTCGCGTGCACGGTGTCACCGGCCGGCAGATGAGCCAGGTTGCTGACATTCGCCAGGGTGATCGCGACTGCTGCACCGATCGTCGCCGTCGCGCCCTGCGAGGCGGAACCGTCGGCGGAAGTCGCGGCATCCGTGTTCGCCGACGACGCCAAGGTCACCAGGCCACCGGCGGTCAGTGCCACTCCGGCGCCTTCGACCGTCGCCTTCGAGCTCGTCGTCGCCAGATCGAGGGCGACCGCCGCCGCGACGTTGACCTTGCCGTCAGAGGTCGACGCGCTCGGTGCCGTCGTCGAACCCGACGTCTTGCCGCCGTTCGCCGAGCTGGTCGCATCCGCGTTGCTGCGCTGGGTCTGCACCTGCTGGTCGACACCGCCGCCGGCACCACCGCCACCCCCGCCGCCGGACCCGTTCGTGCTGTTCTCGGGAGCGCCCGATGCCGATGCGCTGGCCGTTGCAGCCGATGCCGAGGCGCCCGATGCGGTCAGCGACAGCGTCGTACCGGCCGTGATGCTGCGGGCGGTCGTCGCGCTGACCGCGTGGTTCGCGATCGTGAGGGCCAGCCCCACACCGACCGCGGCCGTCGATCCGCCCGCGACCACCGCGCCGGCGGTCGACGAGGCACTCGCGTTCTGCGTCGCGCTGCCGGTGAACGCGCCGGTCAGGCTCAACGTGCCGTCCGTGCCGACGCGTGCCGTCGTGGTCACGTTCGAGAGGGTGACCGCCACGGCGGGGGCGATATCGACCTTGCCGCCGCTCGCGCCCATCTTCGCCTCAGTGATCGCGGCATCCCCCGCCGTCGCGCTGAGGCTGACGTTGCGCGCCCCGGTGAGCCCGATGCCGTTGTCCAGCGTCGCGGTCGTGGTGTCGGTGATCAGGTTCAGAGCGACGGATGCGCCCACTCCGATGCTCGTCGACGTCACCCCGCCTGCCGTCGGTTCGGCCTTCACTGTGCTCGCCGCGTTGCTCGCGGCCGTGATCGTCGCGTCGCCGCCGGTGAGGACCACCGCGCCGGCCAGTTCGGCGGTCGTGGTCTGGTTGATCACCGCGAGGCCGAGCGAACCGGCCACCGAGATCTTGCCGCCGCCCGCACCACTCGTCGCCTGCGCGCCGTACGTCGACGTGACGTCAGCGCCGTTCACGGTCTCCGTCGCGGACACCGTGAGTGACTTGGCGTGCACGGCGTCGCCCGCCGGCAACAACGCCTGGTTCGTGACATTGGCGAGCGTGATCGCGACCGCTGCGCCGATCGTCGCGGTCGCGCCCTGCGAGGCCGAGCCGTCCGCGCTCGTGGCCGCATCCGTGTTCGCACTGGACGACAACGAGACGAGTCCACCCGACGTGAGCGTGATGCCGGATCCCTCGATGGTCGCCTTCGAGCTTGTCGTCGCCAGGTCGAGGGCGACCGCTGCCGCGACATTGACCTTGCCGTCGGATGTCGATGCGCTCGGTGCCGTCGTCGATCCGGATGTCTTGCCACCGTTCGCCGAACTGGTCGCGTCGGCATTGGTGCGCTGGCTCTGCACCTGCTGGTCGACCCCGCCGCCGGCGCCGCCGCCGCCGCCCGTCCCCGAGCCGGCCGAGCTGTTCTCCGGAGCACCCGAGGCGGACGCGGTTGCGGTCGCCGCCGATGCGGAGAGCCCCGAGGCCTTCACCGTGATCGCGCCGCCCGCCGTGATACTTCGGGCCGTGGTCGCGCTGACCGCGTGGTTCGCGATCGTCAGCGCCAGCCCGACACCGATGGCCGCCGTCGAGCCACCCGAGACGACCGCTCCCGCGGTCGACGACGCACTCGCGTTCTGCGTCGCCGTTCCGGTGAACGCCCCGGTCAGGCTCATCGTTCCGTCGGTGCCGACCCGCACGGTCGTCGTCACATTCGAGAGGGTGACCGCAACGGCGGGCGCGATGTCGACCTTGCCGCCTGCCGCGCCCATCTTCGCCTCGGTGACCGCCGCATCCCCCGCCGTCGCCCCAAGCGTGACGTTCGCCGCGCCGGAGAGTGTCGCGCCGTTGTCGAGCGTCGCTGCCGTCGTGTCCGTGATCAGGTTAAGGGCGACGGATGCGCCCACCCCGATGCTCGTCGAGGTCACCCCGCCTGCCGTCGGCTCGGCCTTCACCGTGCTGGCCGCGTTGCTCGCGGCGGTGATCGTCGCATCCCCACCGGTCAGGACCACAGCACCGCCGACCTCCGCCGTCGTCGCCTGGTTCACGACCGCGAGCGCGAGCGAGCCCGCCACAGAGATCTTGCCGCCACCCGCACCGCTCGTCGCCTGCGCGCCATACGTCGACGTGACATCGGCGCCGTTCACCGTCTCCGTCGCCGACACGGTCAGGGCCTTCGCGTGCACGGTGTCACCGGCCGGCAGCTGAGCCAGGTTGCTGACATTCGCCAGGGTGATCGCAACTGCTGCACCGATCGTCGCCGTCGCGCCCTGTGATGCCGACCCGTCCGCCGTCGTGGCCGCATCGGTGTTCGCCGACGACGCCACCGTGACCAGGCCGCCCGCCGTCAGCGTCACGCCTGTTCCGACGAGGGTTGCCCGGGACACGGTCGTCGCTAGGTCGAGAGCGACCGCTGCCGCGACGTTCACCTTGCCGTCGGAGGTCGATGCGCTCGGAGTGGTGGTCGAACCGGATGAGGCTCCGCCGTTCGCCGCGCCCGTCGCGTCCGCGTTGTCGCGCTGGGTCTTCACCTGCTGGTCGACCCCGCCGCCGGCACCGCCGCCGCCCGAGCCGTTCGTGCTGTTCTCCGGCGCTCCCGACGCGGACGCGCTGGCGGTTGCAGCCGACGACGAGACTCCCGTCGCCTTCAGGGTGATAGCGCCGCCTACCGTGATGCTCCGCGCCGTCGTCGCCGTCACCGTGTGGTTCGCGACCGTCAGCGCCAGCCCGACCCCGACCGCCGCCGTCGAACCGCCGGAGACGACAGCACCTGCCGTGGTCGTCGCGCTCGCACTCTGCGTCGCCGCAACTCCGAACGACCCCGTGAGGGTCATCGTGCCGTCGGTCCCGACCTTCGCGTTCGTGGTCACGTTCGAGAGGGTGACCGCGACCGCCGGCGCGATGTCGACCTTGCCGCCCGACGCGCCCATCTTCGCCTCGGTGACCGCCGCATCCGTCGATGTCGCGCCGATCGTGACGTTCGCGGCACCGGTCAGGGTGGCCGCGTTCCCGAGTGCCGCCGTCGTCGTGTCGGTGACCAGGTTCAGGGCGACGGATGCCCCGACTCCGACGCTCGTCGACGTCACGCCGCCCGCCGTCGGCTCCGCCTTCACCGTACTGGCCGCGTCGCTCGATGCGGTGATCGTCGCAGTGCCGCCGGTGAGGACGACCGCTCCCGCGACCTGCCCGGTCGTGGTCTGGTTCACCACAGCGAGGGCGAGCGAGCCCGCCACAGAGATCTTGCCGCCGCCGGCTCCGCTCGTCGCCTGCGCGCCGTAGGTCGAGGTGACGTCTGTGCCGTTCACCGTCTCCGTCGCCGACACGGTCAGGGCCTTCGCGTGGATCGTGTCGCCGGCCGGCAGCACCGCCTCGTTCTTCACGTTGGCGAGCGTGATCGCCACGGCCGCACCGATCGTCGCCGTCGCGCCGTGCGACGCCGAACCGTCGGCCGTCGTCGCCGCATCGGTGTTCGCGCTGGAGGCGATGGTCACCGCGCCGGCCGCCGTCAGGGTGACGCCGGAGCCGATGATCGTCGCGAGCGAAGACGTCGTCGCCAGGTCGAGGGCGACCGCGGCTGCCGCGTTGATCTTGCCGTCCGAGGTGGATGCGCTCGGCGTCGCAGTCGCACCGGATGCCGCACCGCCGTTCGCCGCACTCGTCGCGTCGGCGTTGTCGCGCTGCGCCTTCACCTGCTGGTCGACTCCGTCGCCGGCCCCGCCGCCTCCGCCCGACCCCGACCCCGACGCACCGTTCTCGGGCGCACCCGACGCGCTGGCGTTCGACGTGGCTGCGCTTGCACTGATTCCGGATGCGATCAGGCTGAGCGCTGCGCCCGCCGTGATCGACCGCGCGGTCGTCGCGCTCACCGAATCGCCTGCGATCGTGAGCGCGAGGGCGATGCCGACGGCGGCCGTCGAACCTCCCGCGACCACAGCACCGGCCGTCGAGGTCGCCGACGCAAACTGCGTCGCCGATCCCGTGAACGAGCCGGACACGCTCAGCAGCCCGCCCGCGCCCTGCGTTCCGATGAGGGCCGACGTCGTGACGGTGGCCAGCGTGACGGCCACGGCGGGAGCCACGTCGACTTTGCCCCCGGAGGCTCCCATCTTCGCTTCGGTCGTGACGGCATCCGTCGCTGAGGCCGTGATGGTGGCGTTCGCCGCCCCGGTCACCGCCGCGCCGTCGCCGATCGACGCCATCGTGCGGTCGGTCACGATGGCGAGGGCGACGGATGCGCCGACACCGATGTTCGTCGTGCTGACCCCGCCCGCCGACGGTTCTGCCATGACGGTGCTGCTCGCGTTCGAGAACGCCGTGAGGGTCAGGTCGCCGCCGGTGAGGTGCACGGTTCCGGCGAGCGCGGCCGTCGTCGACTGGTTGACGATCGCCAGCGCGAGGGACCCGGCGACCGAGATCTTGCCGCCGCCCGCACCGCTGGTCGCCTGGGCGCCAGAGTTCGACCTCAGGTCAGCGCCGTTCACCGTCTCGGTGGCCGAGATCGTGAGCGCTTTCGCTGCGACCGTGTCGCCCGCGGGGAGCGCTGCCCGGTTGGTCACATCCGCCAGGGTCACCGCGACCGCTGCGCCGATCGTCGCGCCGGTGCCGTGGGAGGCCGTCCCGTCTGCCGTCGTCGACGCATCCGTGTTGGCCGACGACGAGAGCGTGACCAGACCGCCCGACGTGAGCGTGATTCCCGGGCTCTCGAGCGTCGCCAGCGATGAGCTGGTCGCGACCACGATGGCGACCGCCGCCGCCGCGTTGACCTTGCCGTCCGACGTCGACGCGCTCGGTGTCGCGGTCGACCCGGATGGCGTACCGCCGTTGGCAGCGCTCGCCGCGTCCGCATTGTCGCGCTGGGTCTTCACCTGTTGGTCGACCCCACCGCCGGCTCCCCCGCCGCCGCCCGTTCCCGACCCGGTCGCCCCGTTCTCCGGTGCGCCGCCGGCCGACGCGCTGGCGCCCGCGGTGCTCGAGCTGGTTCCGGATGCCGAGAGCGTGATCGCGCCCGTCGCCGTGATCGACCGCGCTGTCGTCGCCGTCACCACGTGGTTCGCGACGACGAGGGCCAGCCCGATGCCGACACCCGCCGTGCCTGCGCCGGTCACGGTTGCTCCAGCGGTGGCCGATGCGTTCGCCGTCTGGGTCGCGGTCGCGCTGAGCGCCCCCGTGAGGATCAGCGCCGACGCACCGGTTCCGACGCGGACGGCAGTGGTCACCGTCGACAGGGTCACGGCGACCGCAGGCACCACCGCCACCTTGCCTCCGGCCGCCCCCATCTTCGCTTCGGTCGTGGCCGTGTCCGTCGCGGTGGCCGTCAGTGTGACGCCGGCCGCCCCGGTGACGGTGGCTCCGTCGGCGATTGTTGCCGTGGTGGTGTCGGTGACCAGGGCGAGCGCGACGGAGGCGCCGATGCCCACCGTTCCGGCTGAGACACCGGTGCCGTCAGCAGGGTCGGCCTTCGACGACGAGGTCAGGCTCGAACCGGCGCCGACCGAAAGGGTGCCGCCGGTGAGGGCTACCGCACCGGCGACCTGGGCCACGGTCGACTGGTTGACGATCAGGAGCCCGAGCGAGCCCGCGACCGACACCTTCGCATCCGGGGCTCCCGCACCGCTCGTCGCGGTGGCGGCTTCTGTGGATGTCTTGTCGCCCGCGTTGTCGGTCACCCCGGCAGAGACGGTCAGTGACTTCGACGTGACGCTGTCGCCGACCGGGAGCATCGCCTGGTTGGCCGCGTCGACCAGGGTGACCGCGACAGCAGCACCGATGGTCGCCGTTCCCCCGTGGGCGGCCGAGCCGTCCGCACTGCTGGCCGCGTCGGTGTTCGCCGTCGAGGTGAGGCTGACCGCGCCGGACGCCGCGAGGATGACGCCCGTACCGATCAGCGTCGCCCGCGACAGTGTGGTCGTGACGACCACGGCCACCGCCGCCGCGACGTTGATCTTGCCGTCGGAGGTCGAGGCGCTCGGTGCCGCCGTCGAACCGGAGCCTGCGGCACCGGACGAAGCCGCGACGCCGTCGGCGTTGGTGCGCGCGGCCGTGACCTGGTCATCCACACCGGAGCCGGCCGCTCCGCCGCCCTGGCCCTGGCCCGAATCGGAGGGGTTCTGGGGTGCTCCCGACGCTGACGCAGTAGATGCGGCGCTCGACGAGCCTGCACCCGATGCGGACAGCGTGATCGCGGCTGCGGTGATGGAACGCGCGACCGTCGAGGTGACCGTGTCGTTCGCGATCGTGAGTGCAAGTCCGAGCCCAACCGCGCCGGAGCCTCCTGCAACGGCGCCCTTCGCGGTGGCCGAAGCCGAGGCGACCTGCGAGGCTGTCGCACTGAAAGCTCCCGTCAGGGTGAGCAGGGTTCCCGAGCCGACGCGCGCCGTGGTCGTCACGTTCGCGATGAGCACGGCGGCGTAGGGGGCGACGGCGACGTTGCTCGCCGATGCGCCGCCGGTGGCCGTCACGCTGGAGACGTCGGATGCGGTGGCCGCGAGAGTGATGGCGTGCGCACCGGTGACGACCGAACCGTCGCCGATCGACGCATCCGTCGTGTCGTTGACGATCGCGACCGCGGACGAGGCGCCGATGCCGGTCGCCGGGGTGCCCGCCCCGCTGTCGGCCATGAGTGCCTGGGTCGTCACGGCGACCTTCGACGATGCCGTCACCGTGAGATCCGCGGTGCCACCGGTGAACGTCACGGTGGGTGCGTGGCCTGCGCCCGCGAGAAGGGCGGCGGATGTCGACAGTGCGACCGAAGAGACGGCCACCGAGCCTGCGATTCCGAGGCTTCCACCGCCCCCGGCCCCTGCCGTTGCGGTGGTGGTGAAGCGATCCGTGCTGTCTGTGACCCCGGCTGCGTTGGTGGGGTTCACTCCCGCGGAGAGCGTGAGGGCCTTCGCGTGGATGGTTGCCTGCGGCCCGACGTTCGCACGGATGGATGCGTCGGCCGCTGTGATGGCGATTGCTGCGGCGATGGTGGTGGACCCCGGTGGTGCGCGGGTCGACGGCGAGCCGGTCGCTGTCGACGTGGCCGAGTCGTTGAGGGTGGCGGTGAGGCTGACGATTCCGGCCGTGATCGTCACCCCGTCGACGGAGGCGTCGGCGGACGCGGAGTGGACGGTGAGCGCGAGAGCCGCTGCCGCCGAGACGGTGCCCGCCGGGGTGCTCGGCTCGGGAGCCGTGCCCGGCCCGCTGCCGCCGTTGCCGCCGGGGAGCGCTCCGCCCGAGGTGGGTGCCGCGTTGTTCGCGAAGGACCTGGCTTCGGTGACCTGCGATCCGGGAGCGGGCTGGTTGCCGTTGCCTGGTGCTCCCGTCGCCGACGCGGAGGCCGTGGTCGCCGTCGCGGACGCGCCGGTCGCGGTGAAGGCGGCGTTGCCGGCCGCGGTCACATCCCGGTGGGTGGTCGCCTGCACGATATGGGTGGCGAAGGTGAGGGCGATGGCGATGCCGACCGCCGCTCCAGCAGAGTTGACTTCGCCGGTCGCCGTCGTCGTCGCCGAGGCCCGCTCGGTGGCCGTTGCGCTGAACGCCCCGGTCAGTACCAGCGGTGCGCCCGTTCCGACGACCGCGGTCGTGGTGACGTTCGAGGTGGTGATTGCGACGACCGGGGCGATCGCGATGTTCGGGGACGAGACGCCGCCGTGTGCCACCGTCGTCGCGGGGGCGATCGCTGAGGAGGTGAGCGCCAGGTCGTGTGCTCCGGTGAGCGCCGATCCGTTCTGGAGTCCTGCGCTCGTGGTGTCGTTGAGGATGTTCAGCGCGACCGTCGCGCCGATGCCGACCGTCGACCCGCTGACGGAACCGGGAAGTGCTGTGACGTCGCTGGAGTTGTTCGTGTGTGCGGCGATGCCGACGTCCGCACCGCCGACGGCTACGGCGCCTCCCGGTGCGACGCTGGCCGACGTGTTCAGGGTGACCACGTCGACGGCGAGCGAGCCCGCGACGCCGACGCTGGACGCCCCGCCGGCCCCGGAGGTGGAGGTCGCGCCGAACGTGTTCGCGTTGCCGTTCGTCGGCTGCTGGGCCATCGCATCCACCGAGACCTTCGGCGACGTGAACGTTGTGTTGCCGACATACGACGAGGTGTCGAGGTCGGCGGCGGTCACCGCGACGGCGGTGCCGACGCCGGCAGAGCTGCCGCCCACGGTGCTTCCGTCTGCGCTGCTCGTCGCCGTACCTGCCGAACCCGCATGCACCGACACCGGCGCGGAACCGGCCGTCGGGCCGCTCGTGTTCGAGACCGCGATCACGAGCGCACCGCCCACCGGTGCGATATATGCCCTCGTCGTCTGCGTGAGGCTGGTGAAGGCGAGCGCACCGGCGATGCCGATCACGCCTCCGGGGGCGTTGGCGTATCCCCCGGGGTGTGAGGCGGTCGCGGTGCTGTCGCCCGGTGTCGAGTTGTTCTGGGTCGAGCCCCCGGGGCTGGCGGTCGCGACGGTCACCACAGTGTTGTTCGAGTCTGCCGCGACGACCAGGCTGCCCGCGTGGACTCCGTGGCTGCTGTGGCTGTCGATGTAGGCGGCGGTGTTCGTCGTGACCCGCGAGATCGCGATTCCGGCGCCCGCTGTCGCCGCGGTTCCGTCGCCCTTCGTCGTCACGTTCGTCGCGTTCTTCGCGATGACGAAGAGCACGCCGCCCGCCGAGATCGTGGAGTCGTCCGACACGTGGGTGACCGCGCTGGTGTCGATCGTGGCGGTGGCGACGGCCGCATCGACACTCGTCGACGCTCCCGTGCCGGTCGAGCTCACGGTCGCCTGCATGGCAGACGAGCTGCGCAGGGTGACGTCACCGGTCGCATCCAGCACCGAGGCGCCCGTCACCGCGACCTGCGCGGACGACGACGCCGACACCGTGTTCACGCCGGGGATCGAGCCGGCGCCCGGCGTCTGCGACGCCGTCGCCTCGAGGTCGATGGATTTCGCGTGAATCGTCGCACCGGCCACGGTGACCGACGCCGACGCGGGTGCGCCGCCGGTCTGCGTGTCGGTCGCGTTCAGCAGCACGGTGCCTGCGCCGGTGCCACCGCGAGTGTCGATCGTCACGCCCGAATTCACGATGATGGTCGGTGCGTCGATCTCGAGGTCGACACCGGCGAGAATCAGGTTGCCGACGATCACGACGGTGACCCCCGTCGCCGTGTCGACGACCTTGAGGGAGTTCGTCGGAATGGTGAAACTCACCGACTCCATCGCGCCCGTGAGGCTCTTCACGGTGATCTGCCCGGCCGCACCCGGACCGACCTGCAGGGTGTCGTTCGCGGTCGTGCCGGTGACGACCAGGTCGGAGGTCCCGGTGACGGTGATCGGCTCGAGGCCCGAATACCCGATGGTGTGTCCCTCGAACGTGATCGTGCCCGACTGGCTTCCGCTCGGGATGCTCGTGACGTTGCCGCCCGAACCGTTCAGTACCAGCGAGTCGAACCCGCCCGCACCGCCGTCGAGGTGGCCGCTGATGCTCCCGCCGTGCTGGAAGGCGAAGGTGTCCCGGTTGCCCGCGGCGCCCTGAAGGTCACCGAAGCCGGTGAACCGCTGGCCGGCGACAGTGCCCGAATCGTGTCCGTCGATCGACCAGGAGGTGTCGGCTGACGGACCGACGATGGTGTTTCCGCTGCCCGAGGCGGCGATGGTCTTGGCGCCCGTGTAGTCGAGGGCGGCGATGCCCGCGCCCGTCACGGAGCCGGAACCTGCCGCTGCGACGCTCCAGCGCAGCTGGTCGCCGATGACCTGGAGGAGGTCTGAGCCGCTTCCGTCGAACGAGACCGGAACCGAGATCGGTCCGGCGGAGGTGTCGAAGGTGAGGCTGACCACCTGGCCGCCCACCGTCGTCACGCGGAGCCCGAGAAGGGATGCGATCGGCCGGCGCGTCTCGACGCCGTTGTCGACGATCACCAGGTCGGTGCCGTCGACCCGCACGGTGATCGTGTGCGTGCTCGACGTGGTCTGGGGAACGTAGGTCCAGGAGGACGGGGCTGCGGGGGTGGAGGTGGCCGTGGCCGCGGCGGTCGAGGTCGAGGTGGCCGGGACTGTCGTCGCCGGTGCCGGGGAGCTCGTGCTCGCAGGGTCGGTCGGCGCGCTACCTGCATCCGGTGCGGTCGTCGGGGTCGGGGAGGAGCCGGTCGCGGGTGCCGCCGGTGTCGGGTCAGCGGTCGGGGTGGGTGCCGGGGCGGGATCGGGGGTGGCCGTCGGCGCGGGCGCCGGGGCTGGAGCTGGGGCTGGGGCGGGTGCTGGGGCGGGTGCCGGTGCCGGTGCCGGTGCTGGGGCCGGTGCCGGGGCGGCCGGAGCTGCCGGCGTCGGGTCTGTTGCGGGAGCCGAGGTTCCCGGGTCGGTGGTCGCCGGCGTCGTCGCCGTGTCGTCCGCCGGAAGCATCGTCAGCGTGGTCTGCATGCGGGCCGCGCCGCGCCCGCCGGCGATGGTCACCGTCTGCGATGCTCCGTCGACCTGGCTCGACGCCGACGGAGTCGCGGACGGCGTCGGCGTCGGCGTCGGCGTCGGTGTCGGTGTCGGTGTCGGGGTCGGTGTCGGTGTCGGGGTGGGTGTCGGCGTTGGAGTCGGGGTCGGAGTTGGCGTCGGGGTCGGCGTTGGCGTCGGGGTCGGCGTCGGGGTGCTTCCGACCTGCGACGGCCCGGTCGTGCCCGGGCCGCAGGTCAGAGTGCTGCTCGAGGTCGAGGTGCTCGAGGAACTGGTGACCGTTCCGGACCCGCTCGTCGTCGTCGGTGAAGGGCTCGGCGTCGCGGTCGGTGTGTTCGACGAACTGACGCAGTTGGTGCCTTGCGGGGTCGACGTCGGGTGGGTGACGGCCGCCCGTTGGGCAGCTGCCTGCGCGGCTGCCTGCGCGGCGGCCTGCCGCGCGAGCTGGGCCTGGGCTGCGGCGAGGATCGCGGCCAGTACCCGAGGGTTGATCGAGACACGGCGCACAACCGTCGTCGTGCGCGTCGGAGCCTGCTGGGTGACCGGGGTGGTGACCTGCACCGTCTTCGGCACAACCGTGGGGGGTCCTGCGACGGGCACCAGTGTCGGCGCGGCCGACGTGCTGATGGCGGCGGGCTTCGCCTGGGCGAAGGCGTCCGCCGCGGGAACGAAGACGACGGCCTGCGCGATGCCGAGAGCGAGGGCGGAGACCACCGCGACGAGACCCCATAGCGTGTGGTGACGACGGCCGAGGAGCGGCTCCGCATCCGCCTCGCCGTGTGTCAGCCTCGAGTCGGATGCGGACGACGTGCGGGCGCGCTCGGGGCCAGGCTGGTGGACTCTTGGTCCGGACTCCGGCCAAGCCATTGCGCACCCCCAATGCTGCCGAACAGCGCTGGACCGCACCCGTCAGGAACGACCCGCGTACTCATCCAAACGCCGCCGCCGCAGGGGCGACCGAAACCGTGTGCACGAAGTTGGTGTGGTGTCGGCGGAGCGTTTTCGTGAGAATCCCCTCTCACTGACAACTAAGCACCATAGGCCTGTTCGAGGGACACGCGCAAGCAAATTGCGTATACGCCTGTCTTGGTCCGAAAACCCGCAGAAACGCCTCAATTACAGGCATTTAGCGCTGTGCAGGCGATGCAGTGACCCCTCTTTTGGGGGTAGGGAGTTGGTGTCTTTTCTCGCATGCCCCGACAGGCATGAAAAACTTTGAGGGCTCAGAGCCGCGCGATGAAATCGACCAGGAGCTCGTTGAACAGGTCCGGCTGCTCGATGTTGGCCGCGTGCCCGCAATCCTCGATGACGACCGATGCAGCGAGACCGTTGAGGGCAGCCGATGCCTCGGCGTGCTCGCAGGGCCACAGCTCGCTGTCGCGCCCGGCGACCAAGAGCGATGGCACGTCGAGCCGCGCGATCACGTCGCGCCAGTCCTGAACAGCATGGTCGTTCAGGAGTGCCAGTTCCGGGATGGCGTAGGTCGTGGGGACCGTTCGTGCCGGATCGATGCGCATCGCCGACATGAGGCGGATGAGTCGCTCCCCGCGCTCGGCCGGAGGCGTTCCGCGGCCGGTCGGCGGGACCCCGTGCTCGAATTTCGTGCCCATGACGCTGCGGTCGTAGTCGTAGAACCCGTACGCCCAGTCCTCGGTGTTGAGCATCTTCGGGGTCTGGTCGACGGTCACGATCCCGGCGAGCCGCTCGGCACCGAAGAGACTCACGTAGGCCCAGATGGTGCTGCCTCCCTGCGAGCCGCCGACGAGCACCGCACCGCTCAGGTCGAGGGCGGTCAGCATGTCGCCGAGATCCTTGCCGTGGCGGGACATGCGGGCGCCGAAGGTCGGCGCTTCGGAGGTGCCGTGGCCGCGCCGGTCGAAAGCGATGACGCGCGCACCGGCGCCGATCAGGGCATCCTGCTGAAGCACCCAGCTGGTCGCCGCCGCCTTGAATCCCGCGATGAGCACGACGGGCCGGCCCGCCGGGTCGCCTGTCTCCGTGTAGTCGAGCCGCACTCCGTCGCTGGCCGTGATCGAGGGCATCCTCGCCTCTCCTTCTTCTTGTGTTCTCGGGTTGTGAGCTCGGCTCGTGTGTCCCGCCGTCAGCGCGAACGCGCCGCCGGGAACGCCTTGCCCGGGTTGAGGATGCCCTGCGGGTCGAGCGCATCCTTGATCGCCCGGTGCAGCTGCACGACGCGCGGGCCGAGTTCGCGTTCGACACCCGCGAGCTTCAGCAGGCCGACTCCGTGCTCGCCCGTGACCGTGCCTCCGAGGTCGAGGCAGTCCGCGACGATCCGGTCGAACGCCGCCTTCGCCCGCTCTTTGGCGGCGGCGTCCCCGACGGGCGCGATGATGAGCGGATGCAGGTTACCGTCACCCGCGTGCGCGATGTTCGCGATGACGACGTCATGATCGGCCGCCGTCGCCTGGATGCGCGCGAGCATCTCCGGCACTGCCGCCCGCGGAACGCAGATGTCTTCGGTGAGCACCGGCCCGAGCCGTTCCAGCGCGGGGTACGCCAGGCGGCGCGCCAGGAACAGGCGTTCGACTTCGTCCACGTCGCCCGCGCGCTCGACACTCGTCCCGCCTGCCTGCGCGAAGAGCCGGGCGATCTCATCCGCGAGCTCGTCGCCTGCCGCGCCCCGCTCATCCACCTTCGCCAGCAGCAACGTGTCGACGTCTTCAGGCAGACCGAGCCCCTGCCACTCGTCGACCGCGCGCAGGCAGGTACGGTCGACCAGTTCGAGCGCCGACGGGATGATCCCGGCGCGCGACACGAGCGCGACGGCCTCCCCGGCCGAGCGCAGTGACGGGAAGTAGCCGATCACCGCCCTTTCCTCACGCCCTTCAAGGGGGAGCAGCCTGAGCGTCACCTCGGTCACGATGCCGAGGGTTCCCTCTGAGCCGACCATGAGCGCGGCGATGTTGTACCCGGCGACGCCTTTGGCGGTCGCGCGCCCGAGCTTCACGACGGAACCGTCTGCCAGCACCACGGTCATGCCGAGCACGTAGTCCCCGGTGACGCCGTATTTCACGCAGCAGATGCCGCCGGCGTTGGTGGCGACATTGCCGCCGATCGTCGAAATTCGGTAGCTCGCCGGGTCGGGCGGGTACCACAGCCCGTGCCGCGCGACCTCGGAGCGCAGGTCGTCGTTGATGACTCCGGCCTGGGTGACGACGTACCGCTCAGCCGTGTTGATCTCGATAATGCGGGTCATCTCTTCCAGAGAAAGCACGATCGAGTCCACGACCGCGTTCGCACCGCCCGAGAGACCGCTGCCCGCTCCGCGGGGGACGATGCGGATGCTGTGTGCCGCCGCGTACGCGACCACGCTCGCGACGTCATCGGTCCCGCGCGCCCGCACGACCGCCAGCGGCCGCACGTACTCCGCCCATTCCGCGTCGTCGTGGCTGTACGCGTCGAGCGCGGCGTCGTCGGTGACAACCTGGTCGCGCTCGAGCAGTTCGTGGAGTTCGGAGACGATCGTCGACGTCGGCACCCTCTTATCTTGCACCTTGCCTGCGTGGTGCACCTGGCGAGCGTGACCGCTACGGTCGAGTGTGCCTGTTCCGCGGAGCACGCTCGACCGGAACACGCACGCTCGACCGCCTCGCCGCTTAGTGTGGCTTCATGACAACTGATGCACTCGTCCTTGCCGGCGGCGGCGTTGCCGGAATCGCCTGGGAGACCGGCGTCCTCATGGGGATCGCCGACGTCGACCCGACACTCCTCGACGCGATCGTGGCCGATTCGACCAGCCTCATCGGAACATCCGCCGGCGCCACCGTTGCCGGCCAGCTCGCCGCCGGGCGCCCGATCGCAGACCTCTTCGCGGCACAGGTATCGGATGAGTCGGCCGAGTTGAAGGTCGATCTCGACCTGGAGAAGTTCGGCGCGATGATGGCGGACGGAGCGGCCGCGGACGAAGCGCCCGAAGCAACCCGTCGACGCATCGGTGCGATCGCACGGCAGGCGGAAACCCCATCCGTCTCCGCCCGCCGCGCCGTCATCGCAGCACGGCTTGCCGGCGCCGACTGGCCGGAGCGCCCTCTGCTGATCACGGCGATCGACACGGAGACGGGCGAACTGCGTGTGTTCGACCGCACGTCGGATGTCGGCCTGGTCGACGCTATCGCGGCCAGCAGTGCGGTGCCCGGCATCTGGCCGACCGTCGAGATCGCCGGGCGGCACTACATGGACGGCGGCATGCGCACGGTGGCGAACGCCGACCTGGCGAAGGGCGCCGACCGTGTGCTGATCCTCGTTCCGTCGCTTGAGCAGTCGCCGTTCGGGCAGGCCATTCCCGATGCGGAACTCGAGGCCCTTTCGCCCGCACGGGTGATGACTGTGTTCGCAGACGCGGATTCGATCGCGGCGATGGGCACGAATCCGCTCGACCCGGCATCCCGTCCACCGTCGGCGATCGCCGGCCGCGAGCGCGGTCGCCGGGTTGCGGCCGACGTCGCAGCCTTCTGGCGCTGAGCTCGGAAGGTCGCCCGCACGCGCCCAGCGTGACAGTTCCGGACGAGAGTGACCGCCCTGCGCGGCACGCTTGTCCGGAACTGTCACGCTCGCGCTCGCTCGCAGTCGCCAGGGCTGCGTAGAGTGACAGTCGGACGAGAGGGATGACGTGGCAGCAGACAAGAAGGCGCTCGCCGGTATCGAGGAGGTCCTCCACGACGGCGAGACGGTCACAGCGACCCTGCGCACGGTGCTGTCGGTCTCGAATTCGAGCAGTGCGAACCCCTCCGGGCTGCTGGCGCTCACCACGGAGCGGGTGATCTTCGCCGGCTACGTTCGGCGCACCCTCACGCTCGACGCGCATCCGCTGACCGACGTGCGTTCGATCGAATTCGAGCACGGAGTGGTTGCGTCGTTCCTGCGGCTGCGCACAGGCGACCGCGCGCAGCCGACCGTGACGACCTTCCGGCCCGACGCCGGGCGGGCGCAGCGCTTCGCCGATGCGGTGACGGATGCTGTCGCTCACGCCAAAGCCGCGCCGCCCGCTCCCGAGGCTGCCGGCCCCGCCGCCACGTCCTCGCCTACGCCCACCCCCCCGTCCACGCCCGCCGCCCAGTCCACGCCCGCCGTAGCGTCGACCGCCGACGAACTCGCGAAGATCGCCGACCTCCACGACCGCGGCGCCCTCTCCGACGACGAGTTCGCCGCAGCGAAGGCGAAGATCCTCGGCACCTGACCCGGCTGCAAGCACCGGCCGTGAGGGGACGCTTGTTGTCGCCCGGGTTCGGCGCGCAGCGACAACAACTGTCAACTCAACGGCCCGGCACGAGGCACTCATCGAGCCCGGCGCTGAATCGGATCGCGCGGGGGTGTTGGACAGATCGGCGGGCGCGCGGGAACCTAGAAGACACGCAAAAGTGAGAACGAGGAACCCCCATGACGTACTTGCCCGATCCGAAGCGTTACGACAGCATGCAGTACCGCCGCACCGGACGGTCCGGGCTCGAGCTGCCCGCGCTGTCCCTGGGTCTCTGGCACAACTTCGGCGACGACCGCCCGTATGAGACGCAGCGTGCGATCGTGCGCCGCGCGTTCGATCTCGGCATCACGCACTTCGACCTCGCGAACAACTACGGCCCGCCGTACGGGTCGGCCGAGGTCAACTTCGGGCGCCTGGTCAAGGACGACCTGAAGCCGTTCCGCGACGAGATCGTCGTCTCGTCGAAAGCCGGATGGGACATGTGGGCCGGTCCTTACGGCCAGGGCGGCGGGGGCCGCAAGTACATGCTCGCGAGCCTCGACCAGTCGCTCGGGCGCCTCGGCCTCGACTATGTGGACATCTTCTACTCGCACCGGCCCGACCCGTCGACGCCGCTCGAAGAGACGATGGGCGCCCTCGACACCGCCGTGCGCTCGGGCAAGGCGCTCTATGTCGGCATCTCGTCGTACAGCGCAGAAGACACGCGCCGGGCAGCCGCGATCCTCGCCGACCTCGGCACTCCCCTGCTCATCCACCAGCCGTCGTACTCCATGCTGAACCGCTGGGTGGAGACCGAAGGACTCCTCGACGCGGCCGGCGAACTCGGAATCGGCGTCATCGGCTTCACCGCGCTCGCCCAGGGGATGCTCACCGGCAAGTACCTCGACGGGATCCCTGCCGGCTCCCGGGGCGCCGAGGACTCGTCGCTCGACCGCTCGATGCTGTCCGACGAGGCGCTCGGCCACATCCGCGCCCTCGCTGAGATCGCGCGTGGCCGCGGCCAGTCGCTCGCGCAACTCGCGCTCGCCTGGGCGCTGAGGGATGCCCGGGTCACCTCCCTCGTCACCGGCGCGAGCAGCGTGTCCCAGCTCGAACAGAACGTGGGCGCACTCGACCGGCTCGACTTCACACCCGACGAGCTGGCGGCCATCGACGAGCACGCGGTCGACACAGGTGTCGACCTGTGGGCATCCGCCCGCCGCGGACAGCTCGGCTGATACCACCCAGCGCCCAACACCACGCAACCCCTCGGCTGATACCACGCAGCGCCCCGGCTGTCATCCCCTAGATGTGCCGGCAGCGCGCAACGTACTGTCGATGCAACGCACCGGATGCAGCACCGCAGGGGGCCGCTGACGGACGGACAGCGGTGTATTCCCGGTGCGGGTGGGGCGAGTTCCCGGCGGGCGCGGTTGGCTGACCCGCCCTCCGGGACTCGTTAGTCAGTTCGGGGCGGAGATCGGCCGGATGAGGTCGGGACTGTCGCCCGTGACCGGACCCACAACGTCGAAGACCAGTTGGTCGGCGACGGTCACGGCCGCGCGTACCGCTTCGTCGAGGAGCGCCTGGTCTCCGACGACCGTCGGGTCGATCCAGTGATCCCAGAGTTCACGGGGCAGCGGAACCGGGTTGCGGTCGTGGATGTGCTCGAGCGTCTGCACCGCGTCGGAGGTCAGGATCGTCGTGGTCAGGTGCCAGCGGTCGTCGTCGCCGCGCTCCTTGGCCGGGTCGGCCCACCACGCGTACAGTCCGGCGAAGCCCATGAGCTCGCCGTCGGCAGCGTGGATGAAATACGGCGTCTTCTTCTTCGTCTCCGGGTCGGTCTGCCACTCGTAGTAGCCGATCGCCGGAACGATGGCCCGCTTCGAGGCGACGGATGCTTTGAACATCGGCTTCTCAGCGGCCGATTCTGCTCGCGCGTTGAACGTCGGCACCTTCGTCTTGAGCTCTTTGGACCACGACGGCACCAGCGACCAGCGGGCCAGTTCGAGGCGCCGCACCGGCGCTTCGTCGCCCTTCTTGCTCTCGAGCAGGATGGGCACCTTGTCGGTGGGGCTGATGTTGTAGCTCGGCCGCCAGTCACGGAAGTCGCCGCCTTCGGCCACGAACTCCTGGATCAGGTCGTCGGTCTCTTTGTCCATCGCGAATCGCCCGCACATACCAACAGGCTACGGCCGACTACCGACGTGCGCGCTGTCAGCGGCGGCGGAACTCTCCGGCGGCAGGGCAGTCGAACGGGTCGCGGGCGGCCAGGCCGACCCGGTTGAGGTAGCGCACCACGATGCCGTACGACTTCGGGAGCGTCGTCTCGGTGTAGACGATGTTCTCGTTGGCGCAGTGCTCCTTGACGATCGCAGCGGCCTTGCGCAGGTGCGGCCGCGGCATGTTCGGAAAGAGGTGGTGCTCGATCTGGTAGTTGAGGCCGCCCATGAAGGTCGACATTCCGGTGCCGCGGATGTTGCGCGAGGTGAGCACCTGCTTGCTCAGGAAGTCGACCTTGACGCCGGCTTCGATGATCGGCATGCCCTTGTGGTTCGGGGCGAAGGATGCGCCCATGTAGACGCCGAAGACCGCGAGCTGCACGCCGATGAAGGCGAACGCCATGCCCAGCGGGAGGAACGTGAAGATGGCCCCGAGGTAGATCGCGAAGCGGAGCGCGATGAACACGATCTCGCGGGCGCGGCCATCCACCTTGTCTTTTCCGACAAGCGTGCGGAAGGACAGCGCGTGAAGGTTGATGCCCTCGAGCAGCAGCAGCGGAAAGAAGAGGTAGCCCTGGCGCTTCGTGATCGCGCGAACAATGCCCCGCTGCTTCGCGGCGTCTTCTTCGATGAACGAGACGGTGTCGAAGGCGATGTCCGGGTCTTTGCCGATGGTGTTCGGGTTGGCGTGGTGCCGGCTGTGCTTGGTCATCCACCACGCGTAGCTGATGCCGACGACGGCGGTCGCCAGCAGCCGGCCGGCACGGTCGTTCGCCGGTCCGGATGCGAGCACCTGGCGGTGCGAGGCCTCGTGGGCGAGGAAGGCGAACTGCGTGAAGATCACGCCGAGCGCCGCGGCGATGAGCAGCTGGAACCAGCTGTCGCCGAGCAGCACGAAACCCGTCGTGGCTCCGCCCAGGGCGGCGACGAGGATGCCGAAGACCGTGATGTAGAACCAGGGCGTGCGGCGCAGGAGGCCGTGGTCGCGCACGGTGTTGAGAAGAGTGGAGTAGGTGTTGGTCACGCTCGGCGTCGCGTCGATGCGTTTGACCGTTTTTCGTACCGGTCCCAGGGTTGCGGTCAGTGCCGTCATCAGCCAGCCCGTTCGTCATTCGACTTCCCAGCCGGCGTTCTCGGACAAGCGTCCGTAGATGCGCTTCAGCCTAAGGCCACGTGCTGATGAATGGCTGCGAAAAGTCGGGGGGCACGCCACAAATAAAAATGACCCCCCTTCGGGGGAGACCACTCGACCCAAAAAACGAGGTAACCTCAGTGTTGTGAATAGGTGAGAAACAGTCACTTTTGTGATGCACCCTCATCGCACGGTCTAGAAGTGGTCTCACACGTTCACATCCGAAAGTACGCCTGTAACCCCGATAACAGGGATAGTCCTCGTGAATGTGTCTCCACTGCGTCGAACCTCGTATCGACCGCCGTTCGCCCGATCGCAGTTCGTGCGGTCGCCCGAGCAGACCGCCGCGAACCTCCCCACAGTCGGAGCCGGCGGCGGCGAAGTCGTTCGAGACCACGGCTTTCCCCCAGCCGCCGCCGGTTCTTCATTCGCAGGACGCATCGGACGGAGCCGGCCATGACGGTCATCCGGCCCCGGCCGCTCCTCGGCGAGATCCCCCGCCACTCCCGGCGGCCGTTCGTCGAACGCGAGCCCAGCGCCAGCCTGTCTCCGCGCGCTCCCCAGTTCCATTCGTCCGAACACGCCTGGGCGCGCCGCTATCGTTCACGCCTCCGCGTGACGGACACGGTCATCATCTTCGCCTCCATCGCCGGCGCCTTCGTCGCCCGGTTCGGCCTCGACGACGCGTCGACGCGGGTGGCCGGCTTCCCGGTCGCCTACTTCGCGATCTCCCTCATCATCGCCGGGGCCTGGGTGGTCGCCCTCTACGCGTACCACACGCGGGATCCGCGCGTGGTGGGGATGGGGTTCTCCGAATACAAGCGCGTCGCCAACGCGAGCGCCCTGACCTTCGGAGTCCTGGCCATCGCCTTCCTCGTCGCCAAGGTCGACATCGCGCGAGGCTACTTCGTGCTGGCGCTGCCCGTCGGCGCAGCTGCACTCCTCAGCAGCCGCTGGATCTGGCGCCAATGGCTGCTTCGGCAGCGCCGGTACGACCACTACCTCTCCCGCACCCTCGTGGTCGGCGGACGGGAAGACGTCGAATACGTGGTGCAGCAGATCCAGCAGAAGTCGGGGGCGGCATACAACGTTGTCGGTGCCGCGCTTGAAGACCCCGGCGCCGGCAACCTCGTGGTGGGCGACCGCGACGTCCCCATCGTCGCCGACATGGACACGATCACCCAGGCGGCATCCGACCTGCGGGTCGACAGCGTGATCGTCGCAGGCCAGCCCCAGGGCGGCGGCACGTTCATCCGCAACCTCGGCTGGGCGCTCGAGGGCACCGCGACGGATCTGGTTCTCGCGTCGCGCCTGACCGACGTCGCCGGGCCGCGCATCCACTTCCGTCCCGTCGAGGGCCTGCCGCTGATCCACGTCGAGATCCCGCAGTTCGAAGGCGGCAAGCACGTGCTCAAGCGGATGCTCGACCTCGTGGTGAGCGGAATCGCACTGCTGGTCCTGGCGCCGTTCATGATCGGCGTCGGCATCGCCATCCGCCTCGACAGCCCCGGGGAGGCGCTGTTCCGCCAGGAACGCGTCGGACGCAACGGCACGACCTTCCGCATGCTGAAGTTCCGTTCGATGGTGCAGGACGCCGAAGCGGGCCTCGCCGCCCTCACGGCGCGCAACCAGGGCTCCGGGCTCCTCTTCAAGATGAAGGACGACCCGCGCGTCACCCGGATCGGCAAGTTCATCCGCAAGTTCTCGATCGACGAGCTCCCACAGTTGTGGAACGTGTTCGTCGGCGACATGAGCCTCGTCGGCCCGCGGCCTCCACTGCGCCGCGAAGTCGACGGGTACGAAATCCATGTTCACCGCCGCCTGTACATCAAGCCTGGTCTCACCGGCATGTGGCAAGTGAACGGACGATCCGACCTCTCCTGGGACGAGAGCGTGCGTCTCGACCTGTACTACGTGGAGAACTGGTCGCTGACCGGCGACATCGTCATCCTGTGGCGCACGTTCCGCGTGCTGCTCCATCCGACCGGCGCGTACTGACACAACCGACCGCACCACAACCCGACCACGCAACAACACACAGACGACGACCTGGGGGCGACGCGAGTGAACGAGAAAACAGAACCGACGACGCAGACGGCGCAGGTGCCGGCATGAGATCCCGTACGTGGATCATCGCCGGGCTCGCGGCCGCAGCGGTGATCGTCGCCGCGGCAGTGACCGTCGACCACCTTCCTGGTCGCTCGACGGCCGAAGGGTCGACTACGACCTCATCCCACTCGTCCACAGCTCCGTCGCCCTCGTCCAACACTCCCGGCGCGCCCGTGACCAGTTCCCCCGCACCGACCCCTGGCGGGGAATCCGACGGGCCGCCGCAGAGCAAGCGGTTCACGACCGAGGTCATACCGGGCGCAGCCGGAAAAGCGCTGCCCAAGTCGACGGCGCTTCCCGAGCCTGTCAGCAACCCGCTTCCGAAGACGGCGAGCGCCGTCGGTGCGCTGGCCAAGGGATATCCGACCTCCCTTCTTCCCGCGACACCCCACTCCTCGATCGGCACCAGTTCGGTCGCGAGCCAGGGCCAGCACCTGCAGGTCAGCCTGACCGCCACCTCGACGATGACCGTGACGGAAGTGCTCGCGTTCTATCGCACGACGCTCGCGAAATACGGCATGTACGACACGGCGTCGCCTGCTCTGGGCGGGGCGACCGCGCTGACGTTCAAACGCGGCGTGGATGCTGTCACCATCACCACCTCGCCGGTGACGGATGGCACACAGTACGTGATCTACGGCGCCTTCACGGCGAAGAACTGACAGGCGGACGTCGATGTACCTCTCTTTCTCCGACCGTGGAAAGAACGCGGATGACGCGGTCACCGACGAGGTGACCGTCTCGCCGGACGCGGGCACGGCATCCGCCACCGCCACGACCACGACCGCGACCACGACGGACCTCATGACGACGGGCACCACCCGCAAGACGGTCACGCGCGTCTCGTCGGTCGTCGTCAGCCTCGGCATCGTGAGCATGTTCACCGACATCTCGTCGGAATCGGTGTCGGCGATCCTTCCCCTTTACATCACCGGCGTGCTCGGTCTCTCGACGGTCGCCTATGGCTTCATCGACGGGCTCTACCAGGGCGTCAGCGCGATCGTGCGCATCGCCGGCGGCTGGGCGGCCGACAGAGGCGACCAGCCGAAGTGGATCGCGTTCTTCGGGTACGGCATCGCGGCGATCGCCCGCGTCGGCCTGCTGTTCGCGAGCGGATTCGCCGCCATCACCGCGATCGTCGCCGTGGATCGCATCGGCAAGGGCATCCGCACCGCACCGCGAGACGCCCTGATCAGCGCGTCGTCGACACACGCGAACCTGGGCCGGTCGTTCGGTGTGCACCGGATGCTCGACACCGTCGGCGCCGCGGTCGGGCCGCTGCTGGCGTTCCTCATCCTCTTCTTCATCCCGAACGGTTACAACACGATCTTCGTGGTCTCGCTCGCCTGCGCGATCCTCGGTGTGGCCATCCTCGGGATCATCGTGCCCAACAAGCGCCCCCGCGCCGATCGCGCAGCGGCCGAGCACGCACCCCGCCAGCCGTTCCGGTGGCGCCAGCTGAACGACCCCCGGCTGCGTCGCGTCCTGCTGGTCTCGGGCCTGCTCGGGCTGCTCACGATCGGCGACGGGTTCATCTACCTGGTACTGCAGAGCCGCAGCTCCTTCGCCGCCGAATGGTTCCCCCTGATGTACGTCGGCACCAACATCGCGTTCCTCGCCCTGGCGATCCCGCTCGGCAAGCTGTCCGACCGGTTCGGCCGCGCACGTGTATTCGTGATCGGGCATATCGCACTGCTCGCGGCATATATCTTCGCCGCCGTACCGGTCGAGGGTGTCGCGGCCACCATCCTGTGCCTCGCCCTGCTGGGCGCGTTCTACGCGGCCACTGACGGCATCCTCGCGGCGCTCGCGTCCGAGAGCACGCCGGCTGAGAGTCGCGGCACCGGCATCGCCTCCGCGCAGACGGTCGTCGCCCTGTCCCGCCTGATCGCCTCCACCGGGTTCGGCCTGCTGTGGTTCGCGGTCGGCCGGGAGGCCGCGATGTTCATCGTCGCGATCGCGCTGGCCATCGTCATCCCGATCGTGACCTACCTGCTGCGGGGGTTCTTCACGACGCCCGCCGCATCGTCGGGGAAGATGGCTGCATGACATCCCGCGCCCGCGTGTGGTTGCTCGCCGGGCTCACCGTTGTTCTGCTGGGCGGGGCGATCGCGTACGCCGTGGTGGCGTTCGCCGACTACCAGACTCGGGCCAACGCGCCCAGCCAGGTGCAGACCGTCGACTCCACGAGCGCGCCGAGCGGACCGCGCATCGTGTTCCGCAACACGGCCTCAGGCGCCGGGTACGGCCTGGTCGCAGCTGTGCCGCTCAGCGATCCGGGCGCGGCGCGCAGCGTGACCGCGCAGGCCTGCGACCGCGTCTATGCGACGAGCGCATACGAGATGTGCCTGCACGTCGACCGCGGTGTCGTCACCACGTTCAACGCGACGCTGTTCGACCCGTCGGGGAAGGCGGTGAAATCGTGGCCGCTGGCGGGCATCCCGAGCCGCACCCGCATCTCGCCCGACTCGAAGCTCGTCGCGCAGACATCGTTCATCACCGGTTCGTCGTATGGAACCATCGGCTTCTCGACCCAGACCACGATCTCGTCGACGGCCGGCCCGGATTACGGCAACATCGAGAACTTCCGGTTCATCGTCGACGGCAAACCGGTGACGGCATCCGACCGCAACTTCTGGGGGGTGACCTTCGGCTCGGACGACAACATCTTCTATGCGACAGGGGCTTCGGCCGGCCACACCTGGCTTGTGCGCGGCGACCTGGCTGCGCGCACGCTCACCGCGATCCACGAGACGGCGGAGTGCCCGTCGCTGTCACCCGACGGCACGAAGGTCGCATACAAGAAGAACGTATCGACGACGGGGACGCCGTACTGGACGCTCGCGGTGCTCGATCTCGCGAGCGGAAAAGAGACCGTGCTCCCCATCACCGACAACGTCGACGACCAGGCACTCTGGCTCGACGACTCGACCCTTCTCTACGGGCTGACGAACCCGAAAGTCGTCGGCGACAGCGACATCTGGTCGGTCGCGATCGACGGGAAGAGCGCGCCGAAGCTGTTCCTAGCGCACGCCTGGTCCCCATCCATCGTCCGCTGAGCCCTGCCCGCCTTCTTGTCGGGCACAGGAAAAAGCACCCCGAATCCGAGTATTGGGGTGCTTTTTCCTGTGCCCGACCAACGTCGGGGGCCCGGCTCAGGGCTCGAGGGCAGCAGCGCGAGAGATGTATGCGGCGATCTCGAGGGCGCTCGTCGCGGCCGGTGACGGCGCGTTGAGCACGTGGACCTGCCCGGGCGCGGTCTGGATGACGAAGTCGTCGGCGAGCGCCCCGTTGCGCCGTACCGCCTGGGCGCGCACTCCGCTACCCGCGCGGACGATGTCGGATGTGCGCACCTCGGGGACGAGGCGGGCGAGGCTCCGCGCGAACAGGCGCTGCGACCACGAGCGCAGCACCTCGCTCGCGCCAGTGCCGATGTTGTGGCTCGCCATGCGCAGGAAGCCCGGGTATCCGATCGCGTCGGCTGTGTCGCGGATGCTGATGGTGCGCCAGTCGTACCCCTCGCGCGCCAGGGCGAGCACGGCGTTCGGGCCGGCGTGAACGGTGCCGTCGATCATGCGGGTCAGGTGCACGCCGAGAAAGGGCAGTTCCGGGTCGGGCACCGGGTAGATGAGCCCGTTCACCAGGTCGCGGCGCTCCGGCACGAGCTCGTAGTATTCGCCGCGGAACGGCACGATGCGTACCTCGGGTTCGACTCCGGCCATCCGGGCGATGCGGTCGGCCTGCAGGCCGCCGCAGTTGATGAGCAGGTCGCTCTCGACCTCGCCCTTGCTGTGCACGACCCTGACACCGGATGCGGTGGGCACAATCTGCTCGACCCGCGCGTCGGTGAGCATCTCGCCCCCCTGGAACCCGGCGAGCTCAGCCAGCTTTCGCGAGACCGCGGGGTAGTCGATGATCCCTGTGGTCTCGACGCGGAGTGCCTGCACCGCTCGAACGTGCGGTTCGTACTCGCGCGCTTCGTCGCCCGAGATGAGCCGTGACGGCACCCCGTTGGCCACGGCGCGTTCGGCGAGCACTGCAAGGCGCGGAACCTCGGCCGCACCGACGGCGACGATCAGCTTTCCGGTCACGAGGTGGGTGATGCCATGCACGAGCGCGAACTCGACCATCGATCGGTTGCCGGCCGCGCACATCCGCGCCTTCAGCGAGCCCGGCGCATAGTACGGGCCGGCGTGGATGACCCCCGAGTTATGACCGGTCTGGTGCGCAGCCCAGGTGTGCTCCTTCTCGAGCAGGGTGACGGCCAGTCCACGGCGGGTGAGCCGTTCGGCGACAGCCAGGCCGAGGATGCCGCCGCCGATGATCGTGACGGAGGATGCTGGCATTCTCGTTTCCTAGGTCAGGGCGGATGTTCTCGATCGTATGGCGCTCGTGCGATCGGATGCTGAGAGCTGAGGATTTTTCACCCTCGTTTTGGGGGGTACGCGATTTCACGCGGCGAGTAGCGTGGGTAAGGCAATGATATGAGTAATTTTCACTTATGTGAATTCGTGAATTCGTGAATTGCCCAGCGCGCGCAGGCCTCCGCGCGCAACCACCCGCGCATGTGCCCGATCCACAGCTACCCGCCGAAGAGGGAGAGCAACTGTGAGTACCATTGCCTCGCATGCCGCGAGGAGGCCCCGAAACCGGCGACCCGCCAGACTCACCCCCGCCGCTTCGTTTCCCCTGTCCCGGGTGCGGGACTACACCGACCTCGCGCTGCGGGGGCTGCCGACCTCCTTCATCACGGACACGCTCGAATTCAGCCGGACGGTCCGTGAGTCCCACACGTCGCCCTCCGGTGCACTCAGCCGCGAAGGCAGCAGCCTCCGGTATGCAGCCATCGTCGCACTCGGACTGGGAACGGTCGCCCCTGAGACCCAGCGCGCGGTCCTCCACGGATCGACGGCGCCCGACCTCGTTGCGGCAGCCGCGGTCCGGAGCGTCCACTCGCACGACCCCGGCGCCATCGCCCTGGTCGCCTGGTCGGCCGCCGAGGTCGGCGGCGCGCCCGCTGCAGGGTTGCTCGCGCGCCTTGCCCGCATCCTGGGCTCAGGCGACCCGCTCTCCACGGTCGACACGGCGTGGATTCTCAGCGCCGCCGTCGCCTCCCTCACGATCGACCCAGCCGCCGCCCATGCGGCCGGCATCGCCCGTGCCAGCAGGGATCGACTGCTGGCCGCGCAGGGAACCTCCGGAATCTTCTCCCATTCGCTTCCGCCGACGACGTTCGGCCGGCTTCGGGCTCATATCGGCAGTTTCGCCGATCAGGCTTATGCCATCCAGGCGCTCGCGCGACATGCAGCTTTGAGCTCTGACGTCGAGGCGCTCAGCGCAGCCGAGCGATGCGCCGACCGTCTCTGCGCCCTGCAGGGCGAGGGCGGCCAGTGGTGGTGGCACTACGACGCGCGCGACGGATCGGTCGTCGAAAGGTATCCCGTGTACAGCGTGCACCAGCACGCCATGGCACCGATGGCGTTCTTCGACCTGGCTGCCGCCGGCGGCGCAGACCATTCGGATGCGGTCTACCGCGGCCTCGACTGGCTGCGCACCCACCCCGAGGTGGACGACGAACTGGTGTCGGAGGAGAACGCCCTGATCTGGCGCAAGGCCGGCCGTCGCGAGCCGGGCAAGAGCGTCCGCCTGCTCGCCGCGGCGACATCGCTTCTCCACCGGGGATGGCGCGTGCCCGGAGTGGATCGCATGTTCCCGGTGAATCGCATCGACCGGGAATGCCGCCCCTACGAGCTCGGCTGGCTCCTGTACGCGTGGCGTGGGGTCGACGGCGATACGCCGAGCCGACGGTGAGCCGCCGGCTTCGGGCCCGTCGCAACACACAAGCCTGACAAGCGGGTGGGGAAATTTCTCCCTCGTTTTGGGGGACGCCCGCTTTCGTGTGCCACGAGTAGCGTTGGCCGCACGCTGTTATGAGTACTCGTCACTTATGCGAATGAGCGTGCGAGTACCTGTTTGATCCTTTTTTTCGGATAGACATGCCGATTTCAAAGGCGTTTGCGTAGCTGTGCCAGCGGTCTGCGAGCCGCTTTTGCGGTGGCGCCCACCCAAATCGGCTGTATTCACGCCACGCCGTCACACCGGTCCCGCACGGGCCGTTTCAGAGTGCTCTCGTTTGCAACCGCCCCACCACCCCCCTACTATGGGGGGCATCCGGCGCTTGACATCGGCCGGTCACCCCCACTACAGCCAACGCGGCGAACCTCTGCGGTTCACCAAACGAACGGAAGATTCACGCATGCCTGCAAAGCCCCGGCACGCTCTAGCCCCCGTCCCTCCCCGCCCACAACGATGGATCAGGGCCGGCGCTGCTGCCGTCGCCACGATCGCCCTCGCCGTCTCGGCGCTCGCGCTAGGGACCACGGCCGCCACGGCGGCAACGACCGGGATCTTCCCGGACAACATGAAGCCCGCCGTCGCTGCGGACCCCGATAACAATTCAGTCAACCTCGGGGTGAAATTCTCGCCCAGGCAGTCGGGACGCGTCGTCGGGCTGCAGTATTACCAGGGCCTCAGGGACACCGGAGTCACAAGAGCGACGCTGTGGTCCTCGTCCGGATCCGCTCTTGCCTCCGTCTCATTCAAGCCGAGCGCCACGGTCGGCTGGCGCACGATCACCCTCCCCAAACCGGTGCAGCTGACCGCGGGAAAGACGTATACCGCCTCCTACCTGGCACCGAAGGGCGGCTACGTCGTCACGGAGCAAAGCCTCTCCAAGAGCCTCGTCCTCATGGGTTTCGTACTTCCCGCCAACGCCGGCGTGTATCGGTACAGCACATCGAACGTGATGCCGACGAGCAGCTACAAGGGCTCGAACTACCTGGCCGACATCGTGTTCGCGCCGGATTCGGGCGTAGCGACGACTCCAACGGCGACGCCGACCGTCACTCCGAAGCCGACGGTGACCCCGACGCCTACGCCGACGCCGACTCCCACGCAGACGCCCACGCAGACGCCGACACCGACACCCACGCCGACACAGTCGCCGACTCCGCCCGCGCAGACCGGTGGAATCATGGCTCTGGGCCGAAGCTTCCCGTCGCCTGCCACGACCGGCGTGCCTGCGGGAACGACCCTGACCCCCTACACCGGGCCGTGCACGATCCAGACGCCTAACGTGGTCATCAATGCAAAGATCGTCAACTGTTATCTCCGGGTCCTCGCCAAGGGAATCGTAATCACCAACTCGAAGATCGTCGGGGGCGTCTACGCGGACTACAACGACAATGTCGGCTCGTTCACCATCACCGACAGCCTGGTGGATGCTGGCTCGACCACCCCGGGGACCGGCATCGGCGACGCGTACTTCACGGCGACGCGAGTGCATGTGACGGGCGGCTCCCGCTCGATCAACTGCTACGCGGACTGCACGGTGAAGGACTCCTACGTCAACGACCAGTTCGCAGACAAGACCGGCGTGAGCCACGAATCCGGAATCCGCGTCAACACGAACAGCACGCTTGAACACAACACGATCGCTTGCAACGCGCCCGACATCGCTCCCGATGCGGGCTGCTCGGCAGCGATCACCGGATACCCGGATTTCGACCCGGTGACCGGGAACACGGTTGACAACAACCTGATCCTTGCCGGCTCCGGCGGTTACTGCTCGTACGGCGGCTCGACGGCGGGCAAGCCGTTCTCTGGGCACGAGGCGAACATCCACTTCACCAACAACATCTACCAGCGCGGCACCGACATGGGCGCCGGCGGTCGAGGGTACGTGTGCGGGTACTGGGGTGCGATCACGTCATTCGACCTCAACGCTCCCGGGGCCATCTGGTCGAACAACCTGTGGGACGACGGAACTAAGGTCGTGGCCGAGAACTGAGTCGCGCTGAATGGGGACGCCGACGGCGACCCGCTCTCACCACTCAACGAGCGTGAGCTCGCTGTAGAGGTAGTCGAGCGAGTCGACGTCGGCGTCTTTCGCGCGGAACATCTTGTTCCTGTTGTGATCGAACGTGCGCCCCGGCCCGCTCGGCGTGAAGCCGATCAGGCGGCGCTCGGCCAGGGTGAAAGGCAATCCGCGTCGCAGGAGGTGCGCACCGACACGTGGCCATTCGGTCCGCAGAAGATCCCGCTCGCCCCCGACATAGAGCGGTACGGCGAACCAGGGCAATCTCTTCCGCCGCTCCCTGCGATAGACGAGATACGCATAGGCCGTGTCTGTCTCGACGAGCGCGTGACGGGCTGCGGCCGCGTCACGATGATCCCGGAAGGCGTCAGCGTCCCGCCCTCCCAGGCGTTCGGCCAGGGCGACCGGGTCGTCGGTGACGCGAACCCCAGGGGAGTTCGGCGCGGGAAGGTTCACCACAAGGCGCCCCGCTGTGTCGAGGTGCTGGAAACCCAGGCGCTCGTTCATGGCGACGACGTTTCCGCTCGGTGAGAAATCGGTGAACACGTACCCGCGTTGCCCGAGAAGCGATCGGACGAGCCGGACACTGTGGGCCCGGTACTCCGGGAGCACGCAGAACGCCGCGAGGTTGCACACGGCGCGATCCTCGCCGTCGATCTCACGGTGCGAATAGACGGCCGCGTATGCTCCGACGGTGGTCCCGTCGTCGACCAGCTGGAACCCGCGGTTAGGCGAGCTCCCGTCCTCCCACGGCGGCATCAGAAGCTTCGCCCACTGCGCTGTGGTGACGCGTTCGTTGAGGTGTGTGTGGAGGAACAGGGCGACATCCATCGCGTCGTCGAGGGTGATCGGCTTCACCTCGGGTGCTGCGCCTGGGTTCACGACGTTCAGATTAGCTGGTGGCCGCGCGTATTCGTCGAGCGTTCCGTTCCGCATTCCCGCTACGCTGAGCCGTGACCGTCTACATCCGCGTGGCAGGGGGTACGGATGCCGAGCGTCGTGATCGCCGCTCACAACGAGGAGCACCTGATCGGGTCCTGCCTTCGCGCGATCGCCGATCAGGATTTCAGCGGTGACGTGCAGGTGGTGGTCAGCGCGAACGGCTGCACGGATCGCACGGCCGAGGTGGCCCGTCAGGCCGGCGCCGATGTCGTCGACCGGCCCGAACCCGGAAAGACGGCCGCATTGAACGCCGGTGATGGGGTGGCGACGTCGTTTCCCCGTATCTATCTCGATGCCGACATCATCCTGCCCCGAGACGCGCTTTCGTCGTTCACCACGCGACTCGGGTCCAGGGCAGGCTGCCTCGCCGTCGTCCCGCGACGGCGCCTCGAGACCAGCGGGCGCCCCTGGGCGGTTCGCGCGTACTTCGCGATCAACGAGCGATTGCCGGTCTTCCAGACGGGCTTGTTCGGTCGCGGGGTGATCGTCCTGTCTGAAGAGGGGCGGTCGCGCTTCTCGACCTTCCCCCCGCTCATCGCCGACGACCTCTTCCTCGATTCCCTCTATGCAGAGAAGGAACGCGCGGTCGTGAACGACGTCGAGGTCACAGTGGAAGCGCCCCACACCACACGGGATCTACTCCGACGCCTCGTACGTGTACGGAGAGGCAACGCCCAGATGCGCGCGGCGGGCGCCGCCGACCTCGCGCTTACGGTGCGCCGGCCGCAGCGATGGTCGTGGCTCATCGACGTGGTCATCCCCCATCCACGACTTGCGCTCGCGGGGATCGCGTACGTCTCGATCACTCTGACCGCAGCCATTCTGGCGCGCCGTCAGGTTCAGGACACGGCCCGTACCTGGGGACGCGACGAGAGCACCCGGAGCGGAGGCTCATGACCATCAACCTCTGCTTCCATGGCATCGGCGACAGCAGCCGGGAACGCGAGCCGGGGGGCGAAAAGTACTGGATCGGGCGCGAGGTATTCCTCGGCGTCCTCGACGAGGTGCGCGATCGACCCGGCGTGCACCTCAGTTTCGACGACGGGAACATCTCGGACGTCGAGGCGGGCCTCCCCGCGCTCCTCGAACGGGGTCTGCACGCGACCTTCTTCCCGTTGGCAGGACGGCTCGGCGAATCCTCGAGCCTGAGTCCGAGCGACCTTCGCGCGCTCCGAGCCGCCGGAATGGAGATCGGAACCCACGGATGGGCGCACATCCCCTGGCGCCACCTGACCGCGCAGGAGCAGCAGCGCGAACTGGTGGATGCCCGGGAGGCCCTGGCTGAAGCCAGCGGTGGCCGGATCGACGACGCCGCCCTCCCGCTCGGGCGCTACGATCGCAAGGCCCTGGCAGAGCTGCGCGGCCACGAGTATCGGAGGGTCTTCTCGAGTGACCGCTTTCCCGCACGTTCCTCCGCGTGGTTGCAGCCGCGCTACAGCCTCACAGCCACCGATACCGTTGCGACAATACGCGACATCATCGCCCACCGTGCCAGCCTCGCCGACCTGCGCAGTCGCACCCGCAGCGCCGTCAAGCGGCTCCGCTGATCACCAGCCTTCACCGGCGCGAGCGAATGGGCCGTCGACGTCCAAGACGCTCGGCGATAACGATCACCGCTGCGGTGATTCCCACGCCGAGAAGCGCGGTCATCCCCAGCATCCGGGGCTTGCTGCCTCCGACGTGGTAGATCACGGTCGACCTCGGTGCCGTCGTGAGGGTGATGTAATTGATGGGCGCGACGTGCTGCTCACGCTGAA
Organism: Leifsonia sp. McL0618; assembly: GCF_049994905.1. Classification (GTDB taxonomy): domain Bacteria; phylum Actinomycetota; class Actinomycetes; order Actinomycetales; family Microbacteriaceae; genus Diaminobutyricibacter. The sequence continues at coordinate 3,702,395 of NZ_CP188258.1, forward strand.
GCTCGCTCAATTGCTGCTGGACACGATTAATCAGCGTCGTCTGCCTCCGGAGCACGGTCGCGCGATCCGGAGCGACGATCTCGAGGTTGAGGATCTGACTTTGGAAGTTCGTGCCCCACTGCCCGCCGGTATCGGGGACGGCCAGCGACCAGCCGTCGCGGATGCCGATGCCGACCAGCGTCACGTCGGCCGACGCATATTTGGTCACCGCAACCGGCCCGGTGATCCTCTTGGCCACCACGCCGGCAGTGTCGACGATGTCTTCGGACTGCGTTGCGAGGGTATTCGGGTAGTAGGTGCTGCTCGGTGCGAGGAAGACGATCTGGGTGCGCGTGTAGTAGACGCCCTTGTCGCTGAGGCCGGCGAATACCGCAAGGCCCGTGCAAAGGACTCCCACGAGCACAATCGGCCACCGTCGGAGGCACGCGCTGAAAAATTCCCACAAAGTCATGAGTGTCCCTCGCTTAGACTAACTTATGACTCGCTACCCGTCAGTCAGCTGAAAGAGGTCCGCTCCGAGGGGGGAACATCATGACCCGCGACGTGATGCGCGCGCTCGGGCGCCGATGGTATGTCCTCGTCGCAGGCCTCCTGATGACCGTGGGACTCGCTTATGGGGCCTACCAGATCACTCCTCCGAACTACACCGCGAGCGGTCTAGTGCTCCTGCTTCCCTCCACCTCGGCTGTGGGTAAAGGTGGCAACCCGTTCCTGGTGCTTTCCGATCTGGATCAGCCGGCCGGAATCCTCGTGGCGTATTTCTCCGGCTCCACGGCTGCGGCAGACGTCAAGGCGAATGCGCCCACGGCCAAGTTCCAAGTGCTGATCAGCCAATCGACTCGTGGACCGATCATCGAAGTCGACGTGACCGACAAGACATCGGCGGGGGCGATCGGCGCGCTCGACTACATCACGACCCAGATTCCGGTGGAGCTGAACAAGCTTCAGACGCAGGTCGACGCTGCGGCTGACGCTCGGATCTCATCGATGCCCCTGACCGTCGATGCACGAGCCAAGGCGGACTACTCGGGTACGATCCGGATGGTCATTTCAGCCGCCGTCGTCGGGCTGCTCATCACAGGCGTCATCGCATTCGCGCTCGACGGGCTGCTGCTGAGCCGGCGAGCACGGCGGCACGCACGCGCCGCGGCCGCCGAGCGGGTCACAGCCGTCCCGGCCGACCCCGAGGAACCATCACCGGCGACGCGCTCCGGCTCGAAAGTCCTGCTCCCCGAAGCGGTGGATACCGCGAGTACGGCGGAAGAGCGCAGACCCGAGAATTCGGGCAACACCGCTTCTGACGACCCTGTCTCCGACGATCCGGTTCCGGGCAACCCGGTTTCCGACGATACGGTTCCGGGCGACCCGGTTTCGGACGAACCGGTTTCACAGTTCACCGGTCCTGTTTCGGCAGTCACCGGGCGGGAGACTTGACGACCGCGCTCGCCCCGATGGATCAACGCCTGGCGCCGAGCCCGGTCGACGCTGTCGGGTGGCTCACGTTCTACGTGATACTGCTTCTCTTCGTCCCCACGCGTCTTATTTTCGGCCCCTTCGGGAGCGCTGGCGCCCCCTCGATGCTGTTCGGCCTGGGAAGTCTGATCCTCTGGCTGCTCATTAGGCTGGGAGCCGGGCGGGGCGGACCGAGGAGCGCGCACCCGATCCGGTTCGCGCTCGGAATCTTTTTCGTCAGCGTCGGGATAACGTACGTCCTCGCGATGTCGGGTCCGATGAACCCCGCCGAAATCAGCCCTGCGGATGTCGCCCTGTTGGCGCTCGCGTCCTGGGGCGGGACGCTTCTGCTCACGCACGACAACATCCCTGACCGCAATCGACTCGACACCCTCATCTGGCGCCTGTGCGTCTGCGGCGGATTGATCGCGCTTCTCGGGATCTTCCAGGTGCTCACCCGGCAGGTCTGGGTCGACCAGCTCTCCATCCCGGGGCTCACCGGCTCGCCGGGTTACAGTCTCAATGCCCGGGGCGGGTTCCCCCGGCCCTCCGGTACTGCGACGCATCCGATCGAATATGGAACACTGATCACGATGATCCTCCCGATCGCGCTGTACGTCGGTTTCAACCAGACCCAACGCCCTCTTCTCATCCGCTGGCTTCCCGCCGCGGCACTGGCGGCGGTCGTCCCCCTTACATCGTCCCGTTCGGCGTATCTGGGCGCGGCGGTGGCGCTTCTCGTGTGCCTGATCGGATGGAAACGGGCGCGTCGACTGCGGGCTCTCGCGGTGATCGTCGCCGGCGTCGCGGCGATGAGTGTTGTGACACCCAACCTCTTCAAGTCGATCATCGGCCTGTTCGCCGGCGCATCCGGCGATCCGAGCATCGCCTCGCGGACGGACGGCTACTCCCTCGCGGTGGAGTTCCTGCTGCGCAAACCCCTTTTCGGAAGGGGCCTGGGAACCTTCCTGCCCATCTACCGCATCTTCGACAACGAGTACCTGCTGCTGCTGGTCACAGTCGGAGCCGTCGGCACGGTGGCCTTCATCGCCCTCTGCGTCACTGCGTTCGCATCGATGCTGCGCCTTCGCCCGTCGCTCCGCGACGAGGGATCGCGGGATCTGGCGCTGGCGCTGGCCGCCGCGATCGCGACAGGCTTCGTCTGCCTGTTCACTTTCGACGCCTTCGCTTTCCCGATGACGATGGGGACCCTGTTCCTCATTCTCGGTCTGGCAGGTTCCCTGCGGCGGATCGAAGGAACCGGAGCGATATTCACCCATCTGGCAGGGGACCGGCATGCCCATTGACGTCGCCGCCGTGGTCGTGACCTACAACAGCGAGAACCATATCGACCAGCTACTGGACAGCATTCCAGCGGCCGCCGGCGGGCTTTCGTACTCGGTGGTCGTTGTCGACAACGGGTCCGTCGACGGTACGCTCGATCGACTCGGGCTACGCTCCGATTGCATTGTGGTCCCTTCGACGAACCGCGGTTACGCGGCCGGGATGAACACCGCTGTCGACACGTCGCCAGACGCCGAGGCGATTCTGATCCTGAACCCGGATGCGACCCTCGACCCCGATTGCATCCCCCGGATGCTCGACGTGCTGCGAAAACCGGGCAACGGCATCGTGGCGCCCCGGGTTCGTGAGGCCGACGGCCGGCTGTCGCCCACGCTTCGTCGGGGACCGACGCTGGGGCGGGTCGGGGGCCTGAGCTTCACCGGACTGCCCGCCTTCACGGAGCGCATCGAGGACCCTCGGGAATACGAGACCGAGCATGAGGTCGAGTGGGCCGTCGGGGCCATCCTCCTCGTCAGCGGGGAGTGCTATCGCGCGATGGACGGCCTCGACGAGTCCTACTTCCTGTACTCGGAGGAGACGGACCTGAGCCTCCGGGCGAAGGACGCAGGCTGGGCGACCGTGTATACGCCGGACGCCGGAGCGGTCCATATCGGCGGTGGCTCCGGTGAGAGCTCGACGACGCACACTATGAAGATTCTCAACCGCGTGCGACTGTATCGCCGACGCCGGGGTCCGTTCCTTGCGTCCGTCTATTTCGGGATGACGGTGCTGGTCGAGTTCCGTCGGGCCATCCTCGGCCATGACAAGTCCTGGCCGACGGCTCGCGCTCTCCTCCAGCCGTCGCGACGTCCACCCGCCCTCGGCGCGAGCCGCACGCTGATCCCGCGCTGAGCATGTGGCCGCGAAGATGAAGGTAGTGCTGGTCGCCCCGACCTGTGACGGCGACGATGTTGGTGAGTCATGGCTTGCCTTCCAATGGGCCAAACTGCTGTCAGATCGATTCGATCTGACAGTTCTGACCACCTTCAAGCGCGGGCATCGTCCCCCCTCGGAGCAGCTCCCGGGAGTCGAGGTCGTCGAGTGGCAGGAACCGCCGGTGGTCGGCCGTTTCGAGCGGCTGAACAGCCTCCTGCAGCCCGGATACTCGCTGTTCCTGGTCAGGGCTCGTCGCTGGCTGAAGCATCGCCTGGCAGAGGGGACCGGTTTCGACATCGCTCACCAGGTCGTTCCCGTGGCGATGCGTTATCCCTCCCCCGTAGCCGCTCTCGGTATCCCCTTGATCATCGGGCCCGTCGGGGGAAGTCTCACGTCCCCCTCGGCATTCGCCGCGGAGGAGGGCTCGACCCCGTGGTACCAGAGGCTTCGCGTTCTCGACGCGTGGCGTATGAAAAGGGACCCTCTCCTGCGGCGCACCTATGAGAGCGCTGATTGCGTCGTCGGTGTCGCGCCGTACGCGCGGGAACTCCTCGAAGGTCTCGCGGTGAAACGGTTCGAGGTCATGAGCGATGTCGCCATCCATTCGGTCAAACGGCCCATCGACCGGGCCGGGCGACCCGGACCGGTGCGGCTGCTGTTCGTGGGGCGGATCATCCGGACCAAGGGTCTTCGGGATGTGATCCGGGCGATGGCCCGGCTCCGCGATCTGGATGTGGTTCTGGACATCGTCGGCGACGGCAATGACCGGGCAGCCTGCACGGCTCTCGCGAAGGAGCTCGAAGTCGACGACCGGATGACGTTCCACGGGCTGATGTCCCGCGCGGAAGTCGACGCCTTCTATGAGCGCGCTGACATCTTCGTGTTCCCGAGCTACCGGGAGCCCGGAGGGAGCGTAGTTCTCGAGGCCATGGCGTACAGCCTCCCGCTCATCGTCTGCCGTCGCGGCGGTCCGGGCGCGAACGTCGACGACTCCTGTGCTTTCCGGCTGGATGCGGTGTCGCCCGAGCAGCTCGCAGCAGATTGCGCCGCGGCCATCCGTCGCCTTGTCGAGGACCCTGAGCTCCGGTCGCGGATGGGGGCAGCGGCCCGTTCACACGCCGAACGCACACATCTGTGGGGAGCGCGCCTCGAGCAGATGAGCACCCTCTACTCGGAACTGGCGTTTCGATCTGTGTGAGACCCGGCGGTTGCGACGATCACATTCGTCAGGAACCCGACGGAACTCGGCCGCGGCTCGATGGCGCCGGCGAGCATGTCCCGCAGCCATTTCTCGCTCACGAAGTCGGTCGCACCCAGCGGGTCGAGGATGTGCGGTTCCTGGCGCCAGCGTTGGACGACTTTCTGCGCCAGCACATCTCCCCCGGCTGGAGGCCGATTCCCTCTCCGGGCGCGTTGGACTGCCTTGCGGGCGAGCCGCTGCCCGGTGCGCAGTGCCTGCGTCACCGGATCCCACGGCGACGGATGCGCGTAAGCGGCCGGGCTCGGCCGGCCTTCCAGGGGAAGCTGCCCGAGTTCGGGATCCAACTCCAGCTGCAGAGCTGCGAGAAAGCGCGAATGTGCTTTGTCCTGGGGTGTCAGTCGGGCGGAGATATCGAGGAAGTCCGATTCCAGCATCGGATTCACCACGACCCGCTGGTAGCCGACAGCCGTGTCGGTCGCTCCCGCCCACCGCTGCATGCGATCGCGGAGGTACAGCGTGTCTGTGGCACGGAACCATTCGTCACCGCCACGACGGAGCGAGGCATAGACCTCGGCATTCGCGACCTCCCGAGCCCATTCCGAGAATTCGGCGGTGAGCAGACCAGGCTCGACCGCCTCGTTGACGAACATCCGCCAGGCGGCGAGCTGCTCGGCGTCGGCGCGGGTGTACGGGCGATCCCGCACCCGACCGACGTAATAGAAACCGCGCGCCACCTCGCCGCCGAGGCCTGAGATGCGCACTCCCTGGGTGAACCCGCGTTCAGCGACACCGAGGGCGGCGAGCGCTACCGGATCCGACATCCCGTCCAATCGGAGCGCGGCGTCCCGGCACAGGTCCCAGGCCTCCTCCGGGCCGAGTCCGCCGAGGTCGGCCAGACCACGCACCTCGTGCTCGATGCCGAAGCGCGAGGCGATCTCGCCGGCGATCGCGACGTCGCCGCTGCCCGGCACGCTGAGTGTCATCGCATGGAGCCCTCGTCGCCGGGAGACCGGCACTGCGCTCAGCAGGAGCCTCGAATCTAGGCCGCCGGTCAACTGCAGCACCGCATCCGGCTGATCGTCGAGCAGGGCTTCGAGCGACGCGCGGAGGACTTCTGCGGCCTGGGCTACGGCGCGATCCAGAGAGATCGGCTCTCCAGGCGGAGGCACCGCGTGGTCTACGCTGACTCCGTCGATGCCGAGCCGCGCGGTAGCCGCAGGCTCCAGTTTGCGGATGCCATCGAACAAAGTGCGCTGACCGAGCTGCCACCCCAGCAGGGACTGAACCGCGACTGCTGTCCGGTCCAGCGGTGCGCCTCGCGCCCATCCGGCCAGCATCGCCGAGGTCGAGAGCGTTCCCGGCCCCGCCGAATCGGGATCGCTGTGGAAGAGCTGCCGGAAGCCCATCGAGTCGGCGATCATCGTCACGGCGCCGTCGTGCGCCGTCGCGGCCGCGAACGGTGGCAGAAGACGGGTGAGAGCATGGGTGTCATCGCCTATCAATTCCGCGATCCGGGAGCTCGCGACCGCCCCGTGCGACCCGCGCACGACGCGCGAGAGCACGAGGGTGCAGCCGTCGTCGACCGGGGTGACGCCCCAGTACGCCATCCGGACCGCGCCGGCCCTGACTTCGGAGAATGCGCCGACGACGGCCTTCACCGCGGCCGGTACCTCGCCGGCTTCGGACGCGAGCATCCCGGGAAGCACGGTCGCGCGGGACATGATGCTAGGCGGCGAGCTTCGAATCGACGAAGTCGGTGAGAGTGCCGACGCTCTCGAAGAGGTCCTCACCGAACTCGTCGTCATCGATGACGATGTCGAAGCGCTCTTCAAGCGCGACGACGAGGTTCACGACGCCGAAGGAATCGAGTTCGGGAATTGCGCCGAAGAGCGCTGTCTCGCGGGTGAGCTCGTCGGGGCTCTGAGTGAGTTCCAGCGTGTCGATCAAGACCTCTCGCACGGCATCCACAGTCTCTGGCATTCGGTTGCTCTCCTTGTCGATTCAGGCGAATACTGTCGCTTCAGACGAATACTTCTGCGGGCGCGGGGTGCCCGAGAAAGGCGGTCGGGCTTGCCGTGAGGCCATACGCACCCTGCTGGAAGATCACCACGAGGTCGTCGATGTCGGCCGCCGGCAGTGTGACGTCGTCGCCGAGCAGGTCGAGCGGCGTGCACAGGCATCCGACCACGGTCACGTTCTCGTCGGCGGGCGCCTCGACCCTGGAGCCGACGACGAGCGGGTAATTGCGGCGGATCGCCTGCCCGAAATTGCCGGATGCCGCCAATTGGTGATGCATCCCCCCGTCCACGACGAGGTACGTGCGGCCCCGCGAGACCTTCCGGTCGAGGACCCGCGTGACGTAGACACCGCACTCGCCCACGATGTACCGCCCCAGCTCGATGACCGGCGTCGCCTCGGGTAATTGACCGAAGAGCGGCCCGTCCAGGAGCGCCCCGAGGCTGGCGGCGAGGGCGTCGAGATCCAGCGCCCGGTCCCTCTCGGTATAAGGGATCCCGAACCCTCCGCCGAGATTGACGTAGCGCACCGGTGCCTTCAGGTGCTGGGCCAGATCGACAACCAGCTCCAGCGTGCGCCGCTGCGCCTCCGCGATGATCGATGCGTCGAGGTTCTGCGAGCCGGCGAAGATATGGAATCCCCGGATGTCCAGCCCGGCTGGGGTGTATTCCCTCAGGAACTGCGGCACGCTTTCTGCGTCGATGCCGAACTGCTGGGGGCCACCGCCCATGCGCATGCCGGAACCCTTCACCGCGAAGTCCGGATTCACCCGGATCGCGATGCTCGGAGTCAGCCCGAGCTCGTCGCCGGCGGCGATCACCCTTTCGATCTCGGTCGGAGATTCGACTTCCACGATGATCCCGGAGGCCACGGCCTGGCGGATCTCGGCCGGACTCTTGCCCGGGCCGGCGAAGCTCACCCGTTCGGGGCGGATGCCGGTGTCCAGCGCCGACCGCAACTCGAGTCCGGATGCCACGTCGATGCGGTCCACCCGGCGCGCCAGGTGCTGCACCACGGCGGGCATCGGATTCGCTTTCATGGCGTAGCTGAGCTCAACTCGGTCGGGGAGGGCAGAGCGCAGACGGTCGACCCGTTCGTCGAGCAGCGCGCGGTCGTAGGCGAAGAACGGAGTCGAACCGACGCGAGCGGCAAGCCGCGACAGCGGCAGACCGCCGACGCGGAGCTCTCCGTCGACCGTGCCGAACGCGGCGACGTGCTCCTGCGGCTTCATCCGGACACCTGTGCCTTCATGAGAGTGCGATCGAACTTTCCGTTCGGGGAGCGCGGAAGCTCGTCACGCAGATCGATCGAGGTGGGCACCATGTACAACGGAAGCACCCGCCGCAAAGCCATCCCGAGAGCAGCCACCTCGAGCTCGTCCGTCGCCGCAGTGGCGACCAACACGATCCGGTGCCCCAGCCCCGGCTCCTCGACGCCGAGTGCCACGGCGTCCCGCACCAGCCCGGTGGCGTACGCCGCCTCCTCGATCTCCGACGGGCTCACGCGGTAACCGGAGGTCTTGATCATGTCGTCGGTGCGGCCGACGAAGTAGAGGAATCCGTCCTCGTCGGCGACGACGGTGTCACCGGACCAGACGGCCAGCTCCGGCGCGCGCCAGGTCTGACCGGGATGGTGCACCGGCCGGAACCGCTCGGCCGTTCGCTCCGGGTTGTTCCAGTACCCGAGCGCGACCAGAGCTCCACGGTGCACGAGTTCGCCCTCCTCGCCCGGCGTGCAGCGCGAGCCGTCAGGGCGAAGCACCAGCACCTCGGCATCGGGGATGGCCTTGCCGATCGAGTCCGGACGGCGATCCACCTCACTCGGGTCCAAGTAGGTCGAACGAAAGGCCTCGGTGAGTCCATACATGAGATACGGGTCGGCCGCCGTGAAGATTCCGCGCAGCCGGTCGAGGAGGGAACGAGGCATCCTGCCTCCCGTGTTCGCCCAGTAGCGCACACGTCTCGCCGCATCTTCGGGCCAGGGCACCTCCGCGATCTGCAGCCACAGCGGCGGCACGCCGGTGAGGCCCGTGACGGCGTGCTTCGCACAGAGCCTGGGCACGTCGCGCGGAAGCAGATAGTTCGCCAGCACGCAGTGCGCCCCGACGGCGAAGGCAGTCGTCACCTGGCTGAGACCGGCGTCGAAGCTCAGCGGCAGGATGCTGAGGATCACGTCGTCGCTCGTGTTCTTAAGGTAGGTGCTCACACTCTCCGCACCGACGATCAGGTTGCGGTGGCTCAGAACCACGCCCTTCGGCTTGCCGCTGCTTCCTGAGGTGTAGAGGATTGCGGCCGGATCGATATCGATCGTGCTCGTCGCGGGCATCCGGTCGGCACGCGGCTGGTCGGCCCACGGGTGCAGTGCGACGCCCGCGGGTGTAGCAGTCCCTGGCACGCCGATGACGATGATGTCCGTGACGTCGGTGCCCTCGAGGACACCAGCGAGCTGGGCCAGCCGGTCAGCCGAGGTGACCAGGAACCGCGCACCGCTGTCATGGAGGATGTGGGCGACCTGCGGAGGCTTGAGCACGTGATTGACGGGGACGAAGATGCCAGCCGCCACAGATACGCCGAAGATGGCGACAACCGTTTCGACACGCTTCTCGAGGTAGATCGCGACCCGCTCCCCGCGCAGGAGGCCGAGCTCGCTGAGCTGGACGCCGACGGCGCGAGTCCGGTCCCACAGCTCGACGTACGAGACGGTGTCCTCTTTATACGTGACCGCGGGATGATCGGGCGTCGACGCACTGGCCTCCTGCAAGAGGTCGTGCAGGTGCGCTCTCACTGCGGAGCCCTCCGTTCGAGGAGATACCGGCCGAATTCTTCCGTGTCGTCCAGATCAACATAGCGCCGTCCCTGCGCGTCTTCCGTCATGACGCTGCTGTCTTCGGGTACGGCCGGGCCCGGCCGCGAAAACCCGGAGACCTCGTCGAAGACCGCCACGTAGGACTCGGCCTGCGGGCGCCAGTCGAGTTCTGACGCGACCCTTTCGCGGCCCCTCGTGCCGAGCTCGATCCGCAGGTCGGGGTCGTCGATCAGCCGCTCCACCGCATCCGCGAACGCCGCGATGTCGCCGGAGGGGACGTAGAGCAGGCTGTCCTCACCCGACACACGGGTCTCGGTCAGATCGAACGAGACGGACGGCAGCGCATAGGCCATGTACTCCATGGTCTTGTTCATCGTCGAAAGGTCATTCAGGGGGGTCTTCAGGTCGGGGCACAGGCCGATGTCGGCGCGGCTCAGGTATTCGGCGATCGCGACGCGGTCGACCCGGCCGGTGAACGTCACATGATCGTCGAGGCCCAGCTGGGTGGACTGGGCCTTCAGGTCTTCGAGGCAGTCGCCGAAACCGAGCAGTGTGGCCGTCACCGTGGTGCGTCCACGCTTGTGCACCAGCTCCTCCACGACGAGGAGCACCTGGTCGACGCCGTCCTGGGGGCCCATGATTCCGAGGTAGGCGAGTTCGATGCCGTCCGCGGGGCGCGGATTCTCAGGGTAGATCGGGCGCATCCGGCGGGTGTCGGGGCCACTTCGCACAACGGTGACATGGCCGGGACGGCGTCCTCCCCGGTTCACCGCGATCGCTTTGTACGACTCGTTCGTCGAGATCACCCGGTCGGCCGTTCGGAAGGTCCGCCGTTCGAGCCAGCGCAGACCGAGGTACTCCAGCCGCTGCGCGAGCCCGCGCGGCCGTCCGAAGCGCGAGATGAAGAGCTCGGGATTCAGGTCGTGGTGGTCGAAGACGAAGCGTACTCCGCGTGCGCGCCACAGCAGGGCGAGCAGCCAGTAGGTGTCCGGCGGGTTGCACGCCTGGATGATGTCGAACCGACGGTGGCGCCACGCCTTCAGTGAAAGCGACGCGGTACGCACCCAGCTGAACGCGAACTCCCAGGCGAACCCGAGGAACCCGTCGGCCTCGGGGGCGGGTGCGTACTTGTAGATGTCGACGCCGTCGAGATGCTGGCGCGCTGGGTCGCCCGGACCCTTCGGGCAGATGACGCTGACGTGGTAACCACGGGCGACGAGCGCCTGACACTCCAGCCACACCCGGCGGTCGAGGGGGACCGGCAGGTTCTGCACGATGATCAGCACGTGCGGCGCCTGTGATCGTCTGGTTGTCGTATCCGTCATCCGTGCTCCCCCTGGCCGGCCAGCTCGGTGCGGGCGGAAGACGGCGGCGCTGACCCGTACACCTCGTCCTCCACGATGTCGACGAGAGCGTCGCACGTCGGCTGCCACGAACGACCGACAACGGAAGCCGCGGCGGCAGCTGCCCTCGCCGGGATATCCGTCGCGGTGACGGCAGCGCTGAGCGCCGCGGCGAGCGCGGCCCCGGTCGGCGCCGCCCACCGCACATGCTCGTTCCGCAGCACGAGATGAGCGAGCTCCATGTCGTTGACGACAGGGATGTTGCCGGCAGCGAGCATCTCCTCTGCGACCAGGGTGATGTTCGTGAACGACATCGCGAGACCGGCGATCGTTCTGCCGTAGAGGTCGTTCAACTCACTCGTCGTCATCCGGCCGTGGAACGACACGGGGATGTCGAGTCCGCGCGGCTGCGCGCCGTACACGTGGATCTCCTGGTCCGGGTGCGCCCGATGGAACTGCGTGAGCGCCACGCAGGCCAGCTCGTAGCCGCGGCGTGGGAAGTCCGGCCGACAGTAGAAGACGATGCCACTTCGTGGCGCGTCGTGCTCGGGCAGACGGTAGACCTCGGAGTCGCATCCGAACGGGATGACGTCGTTGCGCAGACCGGTTTCGTCGGCGATCATCGCGTCGAGCATCTCGCCCAGCGCGATACGGCGGAAGGGCAGGCGGTACGTCATGGCTGCGAACTCGTACTCGGCGCCTCGGCCATAGAAATAGGGTTCGTAGTCCTGGATGAAATACAGGCGATGCATCGGCGCCCGTCCATATTTCACGATGACGTGAGTCGACTCCCACGATGTCGCGATGACGGCGTCGACCCCGCTGATGCCGGCACGGGCGTCCCGGAACTCCGGGTGGACCCTGGGCCAGTGTGCTGCGGCGGATGCGGTGAGGCGGTCGACGTCGACACCGTGCTTGTCATAAATGAACACAACGCAGCGGTGACCGGCCACTTCGAGCGCCTCGATCATCCGGAACAGAGTGGTGTGACCGCCCGAGCCAGGGGCGGGGGGAGTCATCACCCAGCCGATCGTCGCCGGGCGGCTTCGCGGAAGGGGCTCAACTGGCAGCGGAAGCTCTGCTGGGAGGCTGGCCAGGATGTCGTCGAAATCGAGATTGAAGCGCAGTTCGGCCGCTCCGGTTGCCTGGTAAGCCCGCTGGGCCAGTCGCTGCGCGATTCCGCGCAAGCCGACCCGGCGTGCCCGGCGCACTTTCGACGCGAGATTCGTGAGCCAGCTCATCGTTCGCCTTTCCCCCTCAGACACCGAAGACCTCCGCTCGGCTCACCAGCTGCTCCCTTCGACTCGACCGACGCGTGCTTCGACAGGGCCGCGAGCGACGGCGCGCCGGAGCACGTCGGCGTGGCCTTCGACCATCGCTGCCAGCTGCTCCCCGGGCGCCCATGACCGCAACGGCGCCTGCGAGGCGTCCCGTACACGCAGTACGAGCGCGTCGACGGCGGCTCCGAGCTCGTGCGCATTCGGCTGACGGCTGCACCGCCGCCGTGCTCGCGCCACTGCGGCGTCGGACACGCGCTCCGCGGGGCCGCAGGCGTTCGGAATGAGGAGGGAGCCGCCCCGGTCCCGATCGACGAGTTCACGTGCTCCGCCGAAGTCGCCGAGCACGAGCCCCAGACCGGTCGCTGCGGCCTCCGTCGCAGCGACCGGCCAGCCCTCGAAGAACGAGTCGAGGATGAAGGCGTCCGCCGCCGCGAGCAGTGCGCGGGCATCGGAGCTGCCCAGAAGCGCCACACGATCGGCGCGCTCACTAGACCGTCGGAGGGCGTCCGCCCGGCGCAGCTCGGCCCAGTCCGAGGGCTCTCCAGCAACGATGAGGCGCACCTGGTCAGCGGTCACGGTTGCGAGGAACGAGGAGACGAGGCCGGCCACGTTCTTCTGCGCGTCGTAGCGGGCGAGGCTCACGAGGACGAAGTCGCCCGCGAGGTCCGTCCCCAGCGTGCGCCCGAGCGCCGCGCGGGCGGCCCTGCGCTCGTCGGCCTCGGGGGCGCCCTCGGACGGCACAGCGTTTGCGACGACCCGGATCCGTTCCGCCAGCGCAGCTCCGACATGCCGTGCGTGGAACTCGCGCACCGATTCGCTGACCCCGATCGCCGCCGCAGAACTCCCGAGCAGTCGGGCAAAGCGACGCCAGCGCGCTCTCGAGAAGTGGATTTCCATGTTGTGAAGCACCGGCACGACCGGGATTCCCGAGGCGGTGGCCGCGTCCTCCAGCGGCTCGGGGGCGGCGTGAGACTGGATCACGTCCGGGTTCAGCTCGCGCAGCGCCTGCTCCGCTTCAGCCTCGTTCGCCACGACGACGACATCCACTCCACGCGACCTCAATCGAGCAACGCGGGCACCCTCCGCCGTGCAGATCACGACGGCACGGACGCCGGCCATCGGGAGCCCCGTGGCGAGCACCTCGACAACGGAGCCGATGCCGCCCACCTCCATCGATCCGGTGAGCAGGGCGCAGCAGAGTGTCCCGGGGAGCGACGACGTCGCAGGGGGTGCGGCCGAGGCGCCCGAACGAACCGCCGTCGCCGCGAGGATTCGCAGCGGACGCCGGAACATCCACGCGGTCAATGGATGGACATAGCCGTACCGGATGCGGGGAGGCAGCAGGTCCGTCGCGGTGACCACCGCCCCGAAGAACGCGGCCTCCGCCCGCGCTGCGACGCGACCCCGACGTCGTCGGCGTCCGGACGACTGTGATCCCTGCGACATCGTCATCCCCCCGTCACCGACGGGGCGGCCGAGCCGCGCAGCAGCCGGAGCATTCTCCTGAGCCATGGCCAGATGAGCGCTGCATAGATGGCGAGGGCCGCGGCGCCACCGGCCATCAGGGCCGGCAGCGGGTCGCGGATGAGCAACGTCGCAGCGACAGCAGCCGCCACCGCGGGGATCGTCGCAACCGTCGGTATCCAGGCGAACCGGGCCAGCTCGCCGATCCGGACGCCGCTGAGCTTCAGAGCGATCAGGTACGCCGGCAGGATGACCGCGACCGCGACGATCACGTGCGCCCACCCCGCCCCCCTGATCCCGAAGGCCTGGGTCGCGGCCACCATCGCGCCGACCAGGGCGACGAGCCACACGATCTGGATCCACAGCACGGGGCGCGATCTGCCCTGCGAGTACAAATACCCGGCGGAGATGTCGAACGCGACCCTCAAACTCCCGTACAGGCCGAGGGCTGCGAGGACGGGAGCGCCCGGCAACCACCTCGCCCCGTACAGCACCTCGATCAGCGGAAAGCTCAGGGCGGCGAGCACGGTTCCAGCGGGCAGAGCTCCCGCCCAGGCGACGGCGGCGACGACGGCGAATGCATGGCTTCCGCCCTGCGACCGCGAGAAGAACGGGAGGGAGATCGACCGCACGACCTGAGACAGCGCGCTCATCGGCCAACTCGAGACGTTGAAGGCGAGCACGTAGTAGCCGAGCGCCGTCGCACCGGCGACCCTCGCGAGCACGATGTTGTCGACGTTGAGGAGCGCCCACGACAGAAGGTTTGCGGCAGCGATCGGTAGACCGAACGCGAGCACGCCCTTGACAACGGTCCGGTCGATCGAGAACCGCGGAACGACCCGCGCGAGCAGGAACTGCATCGTCGACGATACGCACTGCGCGGCGACGCGCCCGATGGCGAGTCCCATCACTCCGAAGCCGAGCGCCACGAGCAGAAGGGTCACCGTGGTGGAGACCACGAAGTCGGCCACCCCGACGAAGAACAGCTCGCGCTGCTGGAAGCGCCGCTGGAGCATGGCGAATGGGACGACAGTGCCTCCGGCCAGCAGGAGCGTGAGGGAGAGCACGGCGATCGCCGGCCCCGCCTGCGGACTGTCCAGCAGAGAGGCGAGCCCTGTGCTCGAGGCCGCGGTCGCCAGCATCGTGACCGTGCCCGCCGTGAGCCCGAGTGTCGCCACCGTAGGAGCGATCCGGTCAGGTTCGTCCGAGCGGATGAGATCCGCCGACAGCCCCAGGTCGGCGACGGTCATCAGAATCCCCTGGACCGTCAGCGCGACCGCATAGACGCCGAACTGCTCGGGAGCAAGCAGGCGAGCGAGGACGATCCCGACGACAAGGCCACCCAGGCGCAGCACCACCGTGCTGACGCCGCTCCAGGCGGCGCCGTGCGCGGCGCGGGAGAGCAGTGAGCGTCCGACGGTGCCGTCGGCGCCATCGGACGCATCGGCCTCGCGGGCGGGGAGAGCGGTGTCGCGACCGCCGGTGTCCCCGGTCATGTGGTCACCCCGCTGCGCGCGCGCCGAGCGCCATCCGGGTCCCTCTTCGTCGTCATAGCCCCATCGCCGCCTGTCGGCGCGACCGAATCTTCCATCGGACGCCCTCCACGAGTCGAACGAGTCGCCGAGAGCCGAATAGGCCAGTGTCGCGGGAAGCCAGCCCTGTCCATCTCCAGGCACCCGATCCAACGACCTGAGGGCATGTCTCCTGGGCGAACTCGCGGAGCGCAACGGCGGACGCGTGCGACGATCCTGTGGACTCGAGCAGTGCAGCACGCAGGAGCGCTTCGCGTGCGACCGAGCGTTTCGACCTCTCGAGCCAGCGAGACGCTGACGGCAAGCGGGCCCCATCCCGCGCAAAGAAGCGCTCGTACACATCCCGCACCTGAGTCATGTCGTCGGTAGCACCGGCGAACTCGGTGGAGTGCATGTTCTGCCCGTGGTCGCGGTAGTACGCCTGACGCGAGCCTCCGACGAAGCCGACGTCGGCGAAAGAGGCGGCCTGAAGCCACATGTACATATCGGCAGCGTGCGGAAAGTCGGGGTCGTAGCCTCCCGTCTTCTCGTAGACGGAGCGGCGCATCACAACCTCCGGATTGGCGATGCTGTTCCTTCCGCAGCGCACGCTGCGCCGCAGCCATTCTTCGCCTGGCCAGATCTTCCACCAGACCGGGCCGGCCTTGACCGGCGGCAGGTCGCCCCGGAACCACTCGACGGCACCGTAAACGAGTCCGACCTCTGGGTGCGCCTCCATCAAGGCGACCGCCCTGGTCAGGGAATTGCTTGTCAGCGCGTCGTCCGCCGACAGGAGTACAACGTAGTCGCCAGTCGCCCGCGAGAGACCGTCGTTGTATGTGCGGATGTGTCGCATGTTCTCCGGATGCTCGACCAGCGTGATGCGGTCATCCTGCGCTGCGAGACGGCGGGCGACCTCGATACTGCCGTCCGTCGACGAGTCGTCGACGATGATGATCTCGATGTCGACGCCGGTCTGGTCGAGCGCGGAGGAGACCGCCACCGGTAAGTACTGGCCATAGTTGTAGTGCGGAATGACAACGGTGACCGCCGGACGGTGTCGTAGCGGCTGCGGCTTGAAAATCCTGATCAGCCGACGACTGTGCTTTTGTTTCACGTCGTCTCCCCCGACTGAGTGAATCTCACCTTTGAAGAGTGCCATAGGCCGGAGCGAGTCGCCAACCCCTCGTTGGAGGGGCGGTAGGCAAGAGCCGACGGGCTGATGACACCGGGGCGTCGATTCGCGGTGCGCGTGTTCATCTCGACTCGCGCAGCGCTTCCGCCAGCTCCTCGGCCACGAACTCCTGCTGATCCGCCGTGATGTGCGGGTAGATCGGAAGCGAGAGGATGCGCCCTGCGGCGGCCTCCGCAACCGGGAACGGGCCCGCGCCGGGACCGTCGCCACCATACGCCGCGGTCAGGTGCAGGGGCGTCGGGTAGTGAATGGACGCGCCGATGCCGGCCGCGTTGAGGTGCGCCATCACGCGGTCGCGCTCGGCCACTCGCACCACGTACAAGTGCCAGACGTCGAGGTTCCCCGGCATGCTCTGCGGCAACCGCACACCGTCGACCCCGTCAAGGAGAGCTTCATACCGGGCTGCGGCGACCCGCCGACGTCGGTTCCAGTCCGCGAGGTGTCGCAGCTTCACGCGCAGCACGGCCGCCTGCACCGAGTCCATCCGCGAATTGAAGCCGACAACCTCGTGCACGTACTTCTTCTCGCTGCCGTGGGAAGCGATGAGACGCACGGTGCGGGCGATCTCGGCGTCGTCCGTCGTCACCGCCCCAGCGTCTCCCGCAGCACCCAGGTTCTTACCGGGGTAGAACGACGTGGAGGAGACCAGTCCTATGCTCCCGGCCCGGCCGTCCTGGCTCTCCGCGCCCTGTGATTGAGCGCCGTCCTCCACGATCGGGATGCCGCTCGAGCCGAGTGCAGCACGGATCGCGCCGACCGGTGCGACCTGGCCGAACAGGTGGACGGGCACGACGGCCTGGGTGCGTGAGGTGACCGCTGAGGCGACTGCATCCGGGTCCAGCAGGAGATGCTCGTCGTCGACATCCGCGAACACCGGGACCGCCCCGATACGCGAGACCGCTTCGGCTGTGGCGATGAACGTGTTGACCGGGAGGACGACCTCCGCGCCGGCGGTCACGCCTGCGGCACGGAGGGCCAGCTCCAGTGCGTCTGTGCCGTTGCCGACGCCGATGCAGAACCTCGCGCCGGTGGCCTCCGCGTACTCCTCCTCGAACGCGCCGACGTCACTGCCGCCGATATACGAGGCGGTCTCGAAGACACTGTCGACGGCGATCCTGATGTCGGCCGCGGTCTCGGTGTTCTGGGCGATCAGGTCAACCAGTGGAACTCTCACAGCCGTACCCCCAACTCTCGTGCCGGCACTCCGGCCCACGTCTGTCCTTCCGGGACGTCGGTGAGAACCACCGCCCCCATTCCGATCGTCGCGCCCGCCCCGATGGAGACCTTCTGGCGGACCGACGCATTCATTCCCAGGTATGCCGCCTCGCCGATACGGGCGACCCCTCCGACAGCGACGCCCGCTGCGAAGGTGACGTAGTCGTCGACGATGTCATCGTGCGTGAGGGTGCAGTTCGGCATGACCACCACGTGACGGCCCATCACGACGTCCGCCGTGAGCACGGAGCCTGCGAGGATGATGGTCCCGGGGCCCACAAGGCTGTTCGCCGAGAGCCGCGCCGAATCGTCGACCAGGCTGGCGTAGCGCTCACAGCCGGCGCCGAGCGACGCGAGCCGGCCGACGATCGACCGGCGTGCCGCTCCGGAACCGACGCACACGACGATCGAGCCGGGAAGCTCGGCGGCCATGTCGATTCCGCCGAGCACGTCGACGCCCCCGATGGGGTGACCGTGGAGGCCGGCGTCGTCGTCGAGCACGCCGATCACCCGGTAGGCCGACTGCTGCATGGCCATCACTTCGCGCGCGAGGCCGCTCGCTCCGACGAGAATAAGGTCCCTCACGCTGCACCCCGCAGTGCTGCCGCGCCGCGAAGAGCGTCGATCACCCGATTCTGCTCCTCATCGGTCATCTGGTGGAAGACCGGAAGGATGAGCGTGTTGGTGGTCAGCCGCTCGGTCACCGGCAACGGCCCTCCTCCCGTATCGCGATCGCGATACGCCGGCTGGAGGTGCGACGCCATGATTCCACGCCTGGCCGACACGTCGGCCTGCGCGAGCGCTTCGAGCACTCCGTCGCGGTCGGTGCCGAACGACGGTTCGACCTCGACCCAATAGGACTGGAAGTTGGCCGTGCCCCACGACGGGTCCGCGACCGGTCGCAGCCCGTCGATGGACGCCAGTTCGCTTGCATAGGCGGCGGCGATCTCACGCCTGCGCGCGACGATCGCGGGAAGTTTGCCCAGCTGCACGATTCCGACGGCAGCCTGCAGGTCGGTCATGCGGTAGTTGAAGCCGACTTCGAGGTACTCCTCCGCCGGAGCGAGCACACTCGCCTGGCGATCCTTCGCCGAGATGCTCATGGCGTGTTCGCGCAGCCGCCGCGCGCGGGCGGCCCACTCCGCGTTCGCTGTGGTGAGCATCCCGCCCTCACCGGTCGTGAGCAGTTTGCGCGGGTGGAACGACCACGCCGCGACGTCGGCGCCTGCGCCGACCGAACGCCCCTTGTAAGTGGAACCGGCACCACATGCTGCGTCTTCAACGACGACGATTCCGAGCGGATCGCACAGGGCGCGGATCGAATCGAGGTCGACCGGGACGCCGCCCTGGTCGACGGCGATGACGGCGCGCGTGCGATCGGTGAGCGCGGCCTCGACCGTCTCCGCGGTGAGGTTCCCCGTGGTCTCGTCGACGTCGGCGAACACGGGCCGCGCACCGACATAGGTCGGCGCGTTCGCCGTCGCGATGAACGAGAACGACGGCACGACGACGTCGTCGCCGGGGCCGACCCCCGCCACCACGAGCGCTAGGTGGAGGGCCGTCGTGCAATTCGACGTCGCCACCGCGTTCTGCGCATCCATCGCACCCGAGAACTCGTCCTCGAACCGCGCGACGCGGGGCCCCTGGGCCACCCAGCCGGACCCGATCACCTCGGTGACCGCGGCGATCTCCTCTTCGCCGAGCCACGGCTTCATGACGTTGATGCGGCTCATGAGGTCACCAGCGACCGGCCGGCCGCGATCTCGTCCCGCAGGGGACGCCACCATGCAACGAGCTCCCGCAGGCCGTCCGAGAGCGGGACCTCGGCGACGAAGCCGAGGTCGTCGCGGGCCGCCGAGACATCCGCCAGCCGCCGCGTGACCCCGTTGACCGCGCGTTCAGGTCCGTGTTCGACGCTGAGGTCGGAGTCCATGGCCTCGAGCAGCGCTTCTGCGAGCCCCAGCAGGCTCGTCTCGGTGCCGCTGGCGATGTTGTAGACGCCCTCGGTCAGGTCGCTGGAGGCGGCGAGCAGGTTCGCTCGGGCGATGTCGCGGGTGAACACGAAGTCCATCGTCTGCAGTCCGTCGCCGAAGATCAGTGGGGGCTTGCCGTCGGCGATGCGTTCCATCCACCGCACGAGCACCTCGGTGTAGAGGCCATGCACATCCATGCGTGGACCGTACACGTTGAAGTACCGCAGGACAACGTAATCGAGCCCGTTCATCGCGCGGAAGCTGCGCAGCATCCCCTCATTGAACGACTTGGCGGCACCGTAGAACGTGTCGTTGTTGTGATGGTGGTGCCGCTCCGACGTCGGGAACGCTTCAGCGAGGCCGTAGACGGATGCGCTGGATGCGCTGACCAGCTTGCCGACACCGTGCTCGACCGCCGCTTCGTACACGTTGAAGCTTCCGTCGACCAGCACTTCGAGCGCCAGGCGCGGCTCCTCGGCGCACTGCGTGATGCGGATGGCCGCCTCGTGGAAGACGAGATCCTTGCCGCGCGTCACATCGTGCACGAGGTCGCGGTCGCGCAGGTCGCCTTCGACGAACGTCACGCGCCCGGAGGCGAGCGCATCGTCGAGATTGGCCAGGCGGCCGCGCACCAGGTTGTCGAGCACATCCACATGGGCGACGCCCGCATCGAGCAGCTGGTCGACGATCTCGGAACCGATCGTTCCAGCGCCGCCCGTCACCAGGACGTCGGCACCGGCGAGCGCGGTCATCGCGTCTCTCCGATCAGCACGCGGTCTGCTTCGACCGGGGTGACCGCACCGGATCCACCGAGGCTGCGCGTGGCCGCTTCGAGCACGGAGAGCACTCTGAGGCCGGCCTGGCCGTCGGTGCGCGGAGCCCGCCTCTCCCGGATGCTGGCGGCGAACTCGCTCGCCATGCTTCCGAGCGCCTCCTTCTCGGGGAGCGCCGGCGACCAGGTGTCGCCGAGGCGGTAGGAGACTGTCGCGGCCTTCCGCTCCGCTCCGTCGAGTGCCTGGAGCCCGAGGTCGACTCCGCGGTCGTAGACGCTCAGCCTCTGCTGCGGGTTGAGGTCGTCCCACACGAGCGTCCGTTTCGTTCCGCCGATCACCATCTGGCGGATCTTGGTGGGGCTGAGCCAGTTCACGTGAACGTGGGCGATCGCACCGTTCGCGAGGGGAAGCACGAGGTAGCCGACACACGCTTTGCCGGCGCCGAGCGGATCCGCCCCGTGGGCAGAGACCGTCGTCGGGTGGAGGCCACCAGGGAGGATGAAGTCGATGATCGAGAGGTCGTGAGGTGCGAGGTCCCAGAACACGTCGACGTCCGGCTGGATGAGGCCGAGGTTGATGCGCACGGAGTCGATGAACAGGATGTCGCCGAGCGCGCCCTCCTCGACGAGCTCGCGGATCTTGAGCACGGCCGGTGTATAGCAGTAGGTGTGGTCGGCCATGAGCACGAGACCGCTCGCCGCCGCCATCTCCACCATCGCCCGGCCGCGTTCGCCGGTGTCGGCGAGCGGCTTCTCCACCATGACGTGTTTGCCCGCGGCAAGAGCAGCGAGCGCGATCCCATGGTGGGTTCGCGCCGGCGTCGCGACCGCGATCGCATCGATGTCATCGCTGAGCAGGAGCTCGTCGAGGTCGGTGACGACGCGCACGCCGCCCACCTGGTCGGCGAGCCGCTGGGCGCGTTCACCGTCGAGGTCGCAGATCGCGACGAGGTCCCATTCGGGACTGCTCCTGAAGTTCCGGGCGAGGTTCGGGCCCCAGTAGCCGGCGCCGACCACAGCGATACGCAATTGTTCTGTCACTTTGTGCCCCCAGACACCTTTCGTGTTCGAAGCCGCTCGGGCAGCGGCCCCGTCATGCATTCCCTACGTCACGGCGAGGCGACGAAGTGGATATCGACCCAGTAGTTGTGTGAGACCGCTTGATCGGGGAATCCCGTCGAGTACGAGTACGCTCCACCATTTGCGAGTGTGGAGAGCGCCCCGTTCGTCACAGGATTCGTCAGTGCTCCCGGATCCACCGCATAGGCGGACCAGGTCGTGTGGTAGCTGGCCCGGTACTCGACGCCCGGCTGGATCACCACAGGCGTGGTGAAGTACACGTCTTGCCAGCCGCTCGCGGTCTCCGCCGTGTAATTGGCGGTCGCGAGCAGTGTTCCGGTCGCCGACCAGAGCGACGCGGTGTGCGTTCCCGTATCACCGGACCCCTTGTAGAAGCGGATGCCTGTGACCGAGCCGGCGTGCGAGGTGGTGAACCTCACACCGAGCTGAACGGGGTTGCCGTCAGGCCAGGCCGTGTTGGCCGGCACACTGGCGTCAGGGAAGATCGAGGCTCCGGCAGCCGGGTTCGGCGAGGGCGACGGTGTGGGTGTCGGCGTCGGCGTCGGTGTCGGTGTCGGCGTTGGCGTTGGCGTGGGCGTCGACCCGCCACCACCGCCGCCACCGGATGAGGCCGTCGGAGTGAATACCACGTCGACGAAGTAGTTCGTCGCGTTGTACGAGTAGGTCGGGAAGCCTCCTGTGGCGCCGTAGAGGTATCGCCCGTTCGTGCTTGTCCCTGCCGTCAGCGGACCGCTCGTCTTCGCCGAACTGAAGTAGTTCTGCGTGTACGAGTAGTTGCCGGTCGGCGCGAAGTACGACACCGTGTAGGTCTGGCCCGCAGACAGCGCCACCGGTGAACTCAGCGTTGCAGTTTGCCAGCCGGAAGCGGTCTCATTCGTGAACGTGACGGTCGCCAGCCGAGTTCCGGCGGCAGACCACAGCGAGCCTGTGTGAGTTCCGGTGTTCGTCGCCGACTTGAAGAACCGGATCGCACTCACGGTGCCGTCCTGGCTCGGGCTGAAGGTCACGCCCAGTTCGACGGCAGACGCGTCGTTCGTCGCGGTGGATGCGGGCAGCTCGCTTCCGAACAGCGTGAAACTCGTCTGCGTGGTCGCTTTCGTGGAGAAGGACCATGTCTGCGTGCCGAGGGTCGCCCCCTCGACCGAGACGATCCCTGACACGCTCACCGAGATGTCGGCTCCGGCGGGAAGTGGCTGGGACGGCGTGAAGGTGAGCGTCGCACCATCCGTCGAGAGAGCGGTCGTGCCGGCGATCGAGGATCCACCGCTGGTGACGGCGACGCTGTACCCGGCTGCTAGCGGAACGGAGAAGGCGATCGAGATGGGCGACGTGACAGGGATGTCCACTGCAGCACTGGCAGGCGACTGGCTGACCACGGCTTCGGGCGACGCCGTCTTGTTGAACACGACATCGACCAGGTAGTTGCTGGTCGACTGCGAGTTGGGGAACGCGTCAGTGTAGTTGTAGGCGCCGGTGTTGTAGCCAGCGATCAACGTACCCCGCGTGATGCCGCTGCCGCCGAAGTCCCCGGGAGTGACCGAATAGTTCCCCGTCGTGCTGCGGTAGGAGACGAGGTAGTCGGTGTTGGCGGCGATTGCCACTGGCGTGCTGAACGTCACCGTCTGCCAGCCCGAGGTCGACTCACCGGTGAAGGTCGCGCTCGCGAGCTTCGTGCCACCGGCGCTCCACAGCGTTCCCACGTGGGTCCCAGTGTTCGCAGCGTTCTTGTAGAACCGCATGCCTGTGACGGTTCCGGACGCCGTACTTGCGAAGCGCAAGCCGAGTGTTACGGGGTTGTCCGCAACCTCAAGGGTGGTCGGGACCGTCGCGTCGGTGAACAGGCCGCAGGGGCAGGTTCCCACCGGCGGCGCCGGTTTGACGGTCGTGAAGCTCCAGGTCTTGCCGGATGACAGCACCAGGCCGGTCGTGTCCGTCGCCGTCAGCGCGACGGAGTAGACCACGAAGCCGTTCAGGGCGCTGGTGGGTGTGAAGGTCGCCGTGCGCGTCGTTGCCGTATATGAGGTCGTTCCCGCAACCGCATTGCCGAGTGAGTCCTTCACAGTGAACACGATGGATGCAGGCGTGACCGGCTTGGAGAACGCGGCGCCGATCGTCGTCGACTGCGGAACGCTGGACGAGCCGGGCAGCGGCCACTGTCCGGTCGCGGCGAGCGGCGAGTTGTCTGTGGTGACAAAGGTCGCGTCGACGAAGTAATTCGCCTGGTTGTAGGAACTCGTCGGGTATTGTCCGAGGGTCGTGCTGTACACGCCGGCCGGCACACTGCCGAATCCGCCGGCCACCGCCATCGGCGCGCTCGAGCGCCCGCGAGACGACCAGTAGGAGGACGTTGCCGAGTAGTGGCCGTTGGGCGCGCTGTACGAGATCGTATAGGTGGTGCCTGCGGTCACGGACACGTACGACGGGAAGGTGGCCGACTGCCAGCCCGACGCGGTCTCGTTCGTGAAGGCCACCGTGGCGAGCCGGGTACCGCTGGAATCCCAGAGGGAGCCGGTGTGGCTACCCGTGTTCGCGGCCGCCTTATAGAAGCGCACGCCTGAGATGAAACCGGCCTGGGTGGGCGTGAACTTCAGCCCGACCTCGACGGGCGACGCGTCCCCGGCGTCGGCGACCGTCGGCGCCTCTGTGCCGAAGACTGTATACGGGGCCGTGGTCGTCACCGGCCTGCTCGTCGGGGTCGATGAGATGTTGCCGCTGTCGTCTGTCGCTCGCGCCTGGATCGTCTGGGTGCCGACACCGTGCTGGATGTACGTGTACGTCCAGCTGGTCGTTCCGCTTGCCGGGTGCCAGGTGCTGCCACCGTCGGCGGAGACCTCGACGCCGGCGACCACGCCGCCGACGTCCGCTGCGGTCCCCGTCACGGTGACCGAGGCGCCGTTCGCGATGCTCGCTCCGGAGGCCGGTGTCGTGATGGTCGTCGTCGGGGCGGTGTGGTCGGTGCTCGCCGTCACGCCCACCAGCCCAGACATCAGAGTGGACGGTTGGGCGCCCATGTCCGCGAGGATGTTGACCTGGGCCTGCTGCATCCTCACATCAGCGGGTGCTCCCGCCCCGTCGTGCTCCTGGTCGAGGCCCCACGACCACTGGATGGTTCCTGCTGAGAAGACAAGGGCTCCGCTCGGCGCACGGTAGAGCGTGACGTGGTGCGTTGTCGTTCCGGGGCCCACCGTGTTCCCGAAGTCCAGCATTTCTTGCGGAACCGCTCCCGTAGTCGTCGAGAGGTCGACCAGACCGGCAGGCCGGAACCCGTTGTCGAGATCTTCGTCGGACTCGTAGCCGACCGTGTGCGCCGCCAGTGCAGCTGTGGTCCCCGCGGCGAGCGAAGACAGGCCGGTATTACGCCACAGTCTCGTCTTGCCCTCGGCCGCGGTCACGGTTATCGGCAGATCACTGATGGTCGACATGTACATCGTTCCGCTGACCGCGTTCTCCGGCAAGCCGGCACCGTTCGCCTGTGACGCGAATCGCGGGTCACGCCACGTGCCCGTCCACTCGGCAGTCGGGTCGATCTTCGCATTGCTCCAGGTCTCTTTGTATGAAACGAGTGTGCGATAGTTCGTCGGCGTGCCAGCGACCGACGGTTCGTAGCGCGTGTGCCAGTACATCTCGTTGCCGGAGAGGAACTGCGCGTTCACCCCTGCGTTGATCGCCGCCTGCACATTGGCACGTTGCGCCGCAGACCAGTACTCGTCGTGACCCACCGAAAGGAACACCTTGTGGTTCGTGAGCTCGGCACCATTGCGGTCGGTGTCGACGCCACTGAAGTATGAGACGTCGTACCCGTTCTTCTCGAGGAACCTCACCTCGGGATATTCGTTCGCGAAGTAGAAGTCGCGCCCGCTGTTTTGATCGCGAGTGGTCACGGGACGGTTGTAGCTGACCTTGTAGGCGCGCCCGGGGCCTGCGCCCTGGTAGAAGTCCGCCCCGCCGTACGTGTTGTAGGCCTCCCAGGTCGGGTCCGAGGTCTGGAAGAGCACGGTCGAGTGGCTGGCGTCGTTGCGCACGATGAAGGTGATCTGGCTGTCGTCGCCGTTGTCCGTGCGGGTCAGATGTGCGATGTACACACCGGAGACGGCGTCGCTCGGGACCGCCCACGACGCCGAAACGCCCCAGTTGCCGCAGTCGTAGAGCTGTGTCGTGGCGTCGGTGACGCACGGGGGTTGGATCTGGGGAAGCGTGGCCGACGGTGTCACGTCCGCGATCTTGCGTGCGCCGAGGCCCTGGTAGTAGCCGGTGCGGAAGATTTGGATCGTGTACGCCTTGGCATTCGTGTCGATCTTGAAGCTGATGGTCCCGCCGACGTTCACGCTGATGTCGGTCGAAAAGCCCTGGATGTCGCTGTCGCCGGCACCCTGGATGTCCCAGACGGACGGGTCCGTTCCCGGCAGCGCGTTCTCGCACACGATCGGGTTGGGCGCAGTCCCACAGCCACCCGTCGCACTCGCGGACGATGCGCCAAACGCCATGAGCAGCCAGGTGATGAGCAGCACGACCATCGCCGCGGCAGTGGCGACGACAGGTGTAGACCAATATCCTTGAGGCCAGGCACGCAGATTCGGGTTCTGAGTTTTCCTCACATCTCGACAATCCCACAAATGAGGGTTACTCGCATACCCCCCAAAGGGGGATGAGACAGAGTTGTTACTCCCCCGGAACCGCCCCGCTCGACAGACAATCCGCGACGATCACGCCGCCCGCGATCACGAGCCTCCGAGCCGGAGCCTCGACGAGCGCCTCCTGCACATTCCCGGCATCCACCAGCACCACATCCGCGGCCGCACCGACCGCCAGGTCGTGCTCAGAACGCCCGACGAATCCAGCCGCCTCGCTCGTCGCGATCCGCACGGCAGCCTCGAGGTCCGCATCCGACCTCCACCCCGCGAGCTGGGCCATCCGGGTCGCCATGCGCAGCATGTCACCGTCGCCATACGGACCCCAGAGATCGCGGACGCCGTCGGTGCCGAGCCCGACCACGACGCCCGCCGAACGCAGCTCGGTGAGCAGCAGCCGTGGCGCGTTCACCGGCGCGACCGTCGTGATCGTGATGCCGGCATCCACCACCGCCTCGATCAGCGCGCGCTGCCGGGCAGGCGCAACGTCACCGATCGCAAACCCGTGCGCGACGTTGACGCGGCCGGCCATGCCGAGCGCCCTGGTCCGCTCGATGATCAGCTCGTACTGGAACGCTCCGAGCTCCCCACCGTCGTGCAGGTGGATGTCGACTCCCACCCGTCGCCGGTCCGCGATCCCGAAGAGGGCATCGAGCTGGCCGACCGGGTCGCGGTCGATGGACGCCGGGTCGAGCCCACCGATGTGATCGGCGCCTTCGGCGGCGGCACGATCGAGCAGGTCGAGCACGCCCGGGCGCCGCAGCACGCCGTCCTGCGGGAACGCCACGATCTCGAGACCGACGGGCGCGCCGATACCGGCGACCGCTTCGCGAACAGAGCGGATGCCGTCCAGCCCGACCCCGAGGTCGACATCGACATGAGACCGGAACGCCGTCGTGCCGTGCGCGATCATCTTCGTCAGCAGAGTCGTCGTCGTGGCGACGCTCGGGATGCCCAGGCCGTCACGATGCTCGCGCTCATGCCGGATGCGCCCCTCGGTCGTCGCCTCACCGCCGTACGACACCCACAGCAACCCCAGCCAGCTCTTGTCCAGGTGGGCATGCGCGTTCACGAACCCGGGAAGGGCGAGGAGTCCGCGCCCGTCGATGAATTCGGTGTCGGGGGCGCCGGTGAGCGAACGAGGATCCCCGTCGTCGTGCGGGAACAGCGAGGTGATGCGGCCGCCGTACATCCGCAGGTCGACAGCGGGCCCACCCCACGGCCGCACGTTCCTGAGCACGATTTCGGGCATCCGCCACCTCCCGTTGAAGGGACTGCTGCTGCCCCGTGAACCGGCGCCCCTTAAAGGAAATGGTACGGGGATGCCCTACCGGTCGGCGAAGCGGTCCGTCGCCTTGATCAGTGCGTGAACGATGCCCGGCTCATCGAATGCGTGCCCCGCGTCATCGATCATCCTGAAGTCGACCTGCGGCCACGCCTTGTGCAGGTCCCACGCCGTCATCGGCGGCGTACACACGTCGTAGCGCCCCTGCACGATCACGCCGGGGATGCCCTCGAGCAGCCCGGCGTTGCGGATCAGCTGGCCTTCCTCGAACCAGCCGCCGTTCATGAAGTAGTGGTTCTCGATGCGAGCGAACGCCACCGCGTACTTCTCTTCGGTGAAGTCGGCGACGAGCTCCGGGCGGGGCCGCAGGGTGATCGTCGACGACTCCCAGCGCGACCAGGCCACCGCAGCGGGGCCGTGCACCGCAGGGTCGGGGTCGTTCAGCAGGCGGCTGTATGCGCGGATCATGTGGCCACGATCGACCACCGGCACCGGTTCGATGAAACCCTCCCACAGGTCGGGGAAGAGCGCCGCAGCCCCGCCCTCGTAGAACCATTCCAGTTCGACAGCGCGCAGCGTGAAGATGCCGCGCAGGATGAGCTCCGACACGCGCTCGGGATGCGTCTCGGCGTAGGCGAGGGCCAGTGAACTCCCCCACGAGCCGCCGAACACCTGCCACTTCTCCACTTCGAGCATCTCGCGCAGCTGTTCGATGTCGGCGACGAGATGCCACGTCGTGTTGGCGCTGAGGTCCGCCTCGGGGTCACTGGCGTGCGGCAGGCTCTTGCCACAGCCGCGCTGGTCGAAGAGCACGATGCGGTACTTCTCCGGGTCGAACAGCCGCCGCTGGTTCGGGCTGGTTCCGCCGCCGGGGCCCCCGTGCAGGAACACGACCGGCTTGCCGTCCGGGTTGCCGCTGGTCTCCCAGTACACCTGCTGTCCGTCACCGACGTCGAGAAGGCCGGAATCGTACGGCTCGATCTCGGGATAGAAGGTTCGCATGGCCAGAGCATAGGGCCACTGCCTGCGCGGCCGGGGTTGCCTTTCCGTGTCGACATGGTGTCGATATCAGGGCGTTCCTGCCCGAGACGGCGCCGCGCGACGGTCATAGGCTGAAAGGATGAGCACCACACCAGTGAACGTGACGGTCACCGGAGCGGGCGGGCAGATCGGATACGCCCTGCTGTTCCGCGCAGCATCCGGCCACCTCCTCGGGCCGGATACGCCCGTCAACCTGCGGCTGCTCGAGATCCCGCAAGGCCGGGCGGCGGCCGAAGGCACCGCGCTCGAACTGCAGGATGCGGCCTTCCCGCTCCTGACCGAGCTGACCGTGACCGAAGACGCCGGAATCGCCTTCGACGGGGTCAATATCGCCCTGCTCGTCGGCGCGCGCCCACGCGGTCCCGGTATGGAGCGGGCCGACCTGCTGGAGGCGAACGGCCGCATCTTCGGACCGCAGGGCGAGGCGATCAACGCAGGGGCGGCATCCGACGTGCGCGTTCTGGTCGTCGGCAACCCGGCCAACACCAACGCGCTCATCGCGAGCGCCCACGCCCCCGACGTTCCTGCCACGCGCTTCACCGCGATGACCCGCCTCGACCACAACCGGGCGGTCGCGCAACTGGCGGCGAAACTCGCGGTGCCGGTCGCGGCGATCGACGGCGTGATCGTGTGGGGCAACCATTCGGCCAGCCAGTACCCCGACATCACGCACGCGACGGTGAACGGGCGGCGCGCCACCGACCTCGTCGATGAGGCATGGCTCGCAAACGAGTTCATTCCGCGGGTCGCCAGGCGCGGCGCCGAGATCATCGAGGTGCGCGGGTCGTCGAGCGCGGCCTCTGCGGCGAGCGCGGCACTCGACCACGTTCACGACTGGGTCAACGGGACGGGCGAGCGGTGGACATCCGCCGGGGTCGTCTCCGACGGATCGTACGGGGTGCCCGAAGGGCTGATCTCGTCGTACCCGGTGCGGTCGGCGGGCAGGGAGTGGCAGATCGTGCCCGACCTCGGGATAGACGCGTTCTCGCGTGCCCGCATCGACGCATCCGTCGCCGAACTCATCGAGGAACGCGACGCGGTGCGCGCGCTCGGCCTCGTTTGACCAGCACCGCCCCGCTGCCTACCGCTTCTTCGTCTTGAGCGACTTCTCCTCGACGGGGGCGTCGCCCGAGGCACGCAGGTCGGCGTAGTACGCGCGGGCCTCGTCCTGGCGCTCGGCTTCGACGCCGGTCGCGATCTTCGCGCGCACCAGCTCAGGTCCGTAGCCGAAAGCGTCGACGAGGTCGACGGCGTGCGGGCGGATGCGCGCGATCAGCCGGTCGATGTACGCCGTCACTGCCTGGGCGCGCTGCGGTGACAGGCGTCCGTGGATGACGTACCAGGCCAGGTGCTTCTCGATGAGCCCGAACCCGAACAGGTCGCGCAGCCAGGTGAGCACCTGTCGCGTTCCGGAGTCGGGAGCCTTCTCGAGCGCATCCGTGAACGCCTCCCACTGGAGGAGTTCGGCGTGCGCGCGAGCCGCTTCGATCAGCTCGTTCTGCTGCCCATTGAAGAGGTCGGCCGCGGCCTTCTTCGACAGCTTGTCCGCGTTGCGGAGCCTGCCTGCGGTCTCGGCGACCATCGTCGCCACGCGGTCGGTGAGCAACTCGCGCTGGGTGCTCGGCTCCTGCAGCCAGTTCACCGAGCGCGCGGTCGAACCGAAGTCTTTCACGGTCTGGGCCACGCTGCGCAGGCCGGTGCCGTGGTACGCCTTGCCGGCCGCCTGCGTGACGACGTAGCGGGCGAGTGCGCCCGCGTCCGCCTTGGCGAACTTGCGGCTGAAGTCGGTGAGGAGGCGCTTGGCCACCAGCTGGAGCAGAACGTTGTTGTCGCCCTCGAAGGTCACGTAGACGTCGAGGTCGGCGCGCAGCGACGTCAGCCGGTTCTCGACCAGGAAGCCAGCGCCGCCGCACGCCTCGCGACACTCCTGCAGCGTGTCGAGTGCGTGCCAGGTGGAGAGCGGTTTCAGCGCGGCCGCGATGGTCTCGAGGTCCTGGCGGTCGGCATCCGTGTCGGTGCGTCCGCTGAAGACGTCGTCGAACTTCTGCAGGAACACCTCGTGCGCGAAGCTCGCTGCATAGGTCGTCGCGAGCAGCGGAAAGAGCCGCCGCTGGTGCCGCTGGTAGTCGAGGATGACCTCTTCGTCGGTGTCGCTGCCCGCCGTGAACTGGCGGCGCTGGCTGCCGTAGGTGACCGCGATCTTGAGGCCGATCTTCGATGCGGCGACCGCGGACCCGTCGAGGGAGACGCGGCCCTGCACGAGGGTGCCGAGCATGGTGAAGAAGCGGCGCCCTGGGCTGTCGATCGGCGAGGTGTACGTGCCGTCTTCTGCGACATCGCCGTACTTGTTGAGCAGGTCGGTGCGGGGGATGCGCACCCCGGTGAAGTGGAGACGGCCGTTGTCGATGCCGTTGAGCCCGCCCTTGAGGCCGTCGTCTTCGCCGCCGATGCCGGGCAGGAACGCGCCGTCGGCGTCACGGATGGGCACATAGAACGCGTGCACGCCGTGCCTCATCCCCTTGGTGATCAGCTGGGCGAACACCACGGCGGCCGTGCCGTCCTTCGCCGCGTTGCCGAGGTAGTCCTTCCATGCGGCGCGGAACGGAGTGTCGATGACGAACTCGTGCGTCTCCGGATCGTAGGTCGCGGTCGTGCCGACACTGGCCACATCCGACCCGTGACCGGTCTCGGTCATCGCGAACGCGCCGGGCACCTCGAGGCTCATGATGCCGGGGAGGTACTTCTTGTGGTGGTACTCCGTGCCGAGCTGCATGACCGCAGACCCGAACAGGCCCCACTGCACGCCCGACTTGATCTGCAGCGACGGGTCTGCCGCGACGAGCTCTTCGAAGCCCGCGATGTTGCCGCCGTTGTCTTCCTGGCCGCCGACGCTCTTCGGGAACGCCTTGTGCACCTGACCGTTCTCGACGAGGAGCTTCAGCTGCTCGAACACGCGGGCGCGCTGGTCTTCGAGGCTGAGCCCTTCGACCTTCTGCATCTCGGGCCGGCTCGAGAGCGCCCGCGAGGAGAGGCGCGCGTCGGCCCAGGTGCCGAGCAGCTGGCGTCCGAGTTTCTCGACGTCGATGCGCGGGGCGGCCGATCCGATCTGTTCGGGTGTCGTGCTCGCGGCGGGTTCGATCCCGGCGTCGGGCGTGGCGTTGGTGCGCGTGGCGGTATCAACCATGAGTTCCTCTTCGGTTTCGAGCAGTCGTCGATCCACCGTATGTCGGGCTCCGTCGAACGCGAAGTCGTCGGTGCACGGCCTACAAAAGCGGGGTGGATGCTCCCGAGCGGCACTGTGGAAAGCCACAGATCGAGCGCATGAAAGTCGGCTTGACTCCACAACACCGGCGTCTCCCGCAGCTGTCGCACCCGGATGCGACGAAAGGTGCGAGGAGTGGCTTTCCGGTGTTCCGGAGACCACTTCTCGCACCTTTCGAGTGGGTGCGCCCCTGCGAGCGCGCTGCGGGGCTAAGCCGCCCTGCGCGACTGCTGTGAGCGCTGCGTCAACGGACGCGACATCGCGGCTAGCGCGGCGCGGCTCTTCGCGCCGCCCTTCGGCTCGATCACGGTTCCGGCCGCGACCTGCTGGTCCCGGTCGATCCGCACACCGTTGCCGACCATCACATCCGAGCCGAGCTTGGTGTTGCTGCCGATGCGTACGGCGCTGCCGACGACGCAGCCTTCGCCGATGTGCACATTCGATCCGACGAATGTGCGGTCGCCGACGGTTGCGCCCTTATCGATCCAGCTACCCGCGCCGACCCAGCTGTCGAGCCCGACGCGCGCGTGAGCCTCAACGTAAGCGGTGGCGTCGATGAACGCCGACTCCGCCACACGCGCGGAAGGCGATACCAGTCCCCTGCCGTTCGCGTGCCTCTTGTACTTGATGATTGCACCGGTCTCGTCCTCGAGCTCTTCGATCATTCTCGCCATCGCGTCCTCCTTCGAGTTCGAGTCAATTCACGATCATTGGATAAACACCCGTTGACACCAAAAGATTCCCTGATCCGGCAACGGTCCGGCCGCTCCGGGCTGAGGCGTCGCGCGGCCACGTCGGAGGTCGCTGGAATACTCGGATGAAGACACACTGAGTACACGCAGACCAGACCGGGCACAAGGGGGCGGCATGGAATCGGGCAGCATCGACGGGCGCGAGATCCTGTACGTGGACACCGTCGCCGAGTGGGCGGACTGGCTCGACGCGCACCACGACGACACCGACGGCGTTCGTCTCGCCATCGTGAAGAAAAGCGCGGGCGGCACCGCGGCATACGGCGAATACCTGGATGTCGCGCTCTGTTACGGCTGGATCGACGGCCGCCGCAACTCGCTCGACGACAGCCGCTTCCTCCAGCTGTTCACCCCGCGCACGAAGACGAGCATCTGGTCCGAGCGCAATCGCGACCATATCGCGCGACTCAGCGCGGCAGGGGCGATGAAGCCGGCCGGGCTGGCGGAGGTCGAGCGGGCGAAAGCCGACGGGCGCTGGCAGTCGGCGTACGCACCCCAGTCGACGGCCGACATCCCCGACGACCTCGCCGCCGCGCTCGCGGCGAACCCCGAGGCGGCGGCGTTCTTCACCACGCTGAACAGCCAGAACCGCTACTCGATCCTCTTTCGCACCATGAACGCGAAGCGACCCGAGACACGCGCCCGCAATATCGAGAAGTTCGTCGGGATGCTCGCCCGCCACGAGACGATCTACCCGCAGCCTCCGAAATAGAAAGGAGTGGTGAGCCGGGCACCCGACACGCCGGGCGTGTGGATGCACAACTCACCACTCGAATTCATCATCCGGTGGCGACGGCCCTCAGTAGCGCAGGCCGTGACCGAACGGGAACAGCGGGTCGGCCGTGTCGAACGGAACGTCCTCGCGGCTGGCGCGCACAGCATCCATCGACGACGGGAGTTCCATCGGCAGCGAGCCCTGCGGCGACGCCTCGCCGAAGAGCACGTCGAGCACGGCCGCCGAGCTGGCGCCGAAGTCTCCGACGATTGCGGCGACGTCGTTCACGAGCGGCGTCAGGATGGCCGGCCGGTCGAGGAAGACATCCACGATCGTCGGAACGGTCGCCGCGAGCGCACGCAGCTCGTGCACCTTCTCCTGCGTGAAGTCGAGCGAACCCGCGTGGAAGAAGTTCTCGAAGAACGTCGCGCGCTGCTCGAACGGCGCCCCGATGCGCACGATGGCGATGTCGGCTTCGTCGGGAGTGGCGACCACGGTCGCATACGCGCCGGCGATCTCCGCATCGACACCCTCGAGGTAGACCTTGATGCCGCGCGACAGCGGGAGCACGGGAGCCTCGGAGTCGGCGAGCACCTTGTTGGTGAGCAGGGTGATGGCTGCGCGCTGCGCCGCCTCGCCCGCCGCGCGGAACTCGGCGTTGCCGACGATCGCCTCGGCACGCTCGACGTCGACGAAGGGCTGTTCGAAGAGTCCGAGCACGAACTTCTCACGCAGCAGGCGCCGCGCCGACTCGTCGATGCGCTCTTCGCTGACCTCGCCGCTGCGCACCAGGTCCACGAGCAGATCGGGGATTGCCTCGCCGCCGAACTGGTCGGCACCGGCCTCGAGGACCTTCAGCATGCGCTCGCGGACAGACAGGTGCTCCACGCCCCAGGCGCGAGCGGGGAACGACTGGCCCATGAGGTCGGCGTCGCTGAGGAGGCCCCAGTCGGTGCAAACGATGCCGTCGAACCGGTAGCGCTCGCGCAGGAGCCCGGTGATCACCGACTTGTTGAAGCCGAACCCGACCTCTTCGTACTCGGTGCCGACCGGCATGCCGTAGTACGGCATGATCTGGCTGCCGCCGGCCGCGAACGCCGCCTCGAACGGCTTCAGGTGATACTCGAAATTGTCGCCGGGGTAGACCTGCTCACGCCCATAGGCGAAGTGCGGGTCCTCGCCGTCCTTCTGCGGGCCGCCGCCGGGAAAGTGCTTCGACATGGTTGCGACGGAGTCGGGCCCGAGCTCGGAACCCTGGAAACCGCGGATGTAGGCGGCGCCGAGCTTCGAGGTGAGTTCAGCATCCTCACCGAATGTCGCCACCTGGCGCGCCCAGCGCGACTCGGTGGCGAGGTCGATCTGTGGGTGGAGCGCGACGCGAAGGCCGACGGCGGTGTACTCCTGCCGCGCGATGTCACCGAAGCGCTCGACGAGCTGCTCGTCGCCGATCGCGCCGAGGCCGAGCGTCTCCGGCCACTGCGAGAAGGGACCGGCGAGCATCGCGGCGCCCGGGTTCTCGCTGAACGAGTGGCGCGGGTCGGTGGAGAGGGTGACGGGGATGCCGAGGCGCGTCGCGGCGGCGAGCTCCTGCAGGCGGTTGTGCCATTCCGCCATCTGGGTTGCGCTGGTTGCGGCGCCGAAGACGTTGAAGTGGGTCATGTGGCGGCCCTCGACCATGTCGCTGGTCGGCGCGATGCCGAACGTGGCGTCACCTTCGGACAGTGCACCGTCTTCGCCGATGGTGATCATC
Source organism: Leifsonia sp. McL0618 (assembly GCF_049994905.1). Classification (GTDB taxonomy): domain Bacteria; phylum Actinomycetota; class Actinomycetes; order Actinomycetales; family Microbacteriaceae; genus Diaminobutyricibacter. The sequence goes on from NZ_CP188258.1 coordinate 3,737,355, forward strand.
GTCTGGAAGAACAAGCCGGCCTTCTCTTCGAGCGTCATCTGGCCGAGGAGGTTCTCGACGCGCTGCTCGACCGGAAGGGACGCGTCGCGGAAGGTGGGGTCGACGGCGGGCGGGTTTGCCGCGGCTGCATCGTCGGTGGTGATCGTGAGTGACGACTCTGTCATGAAGAGGGTTCCTTTCCCGAGGAGCCTGCGTCGGCCCGCCGGTAGCCTACGCCACAAACCAACCGAGTGGTAACATTTGATCAATAACGTGGAGAGGAGTCACAGTGGACTCACGGCAAGCTGCTGTGCCGTCGCCGCGCCGCTACGCCAACGGGGTCGCGCGTCGCGAGGCGATCCTCGACGCCGCGAATGAGCTCGCCATCGAGACGGGATTCGCCGGGGTCTCGCTCCGCGAGCTCGCCGATCGTGCCGGCATGTCGCATCCGGGGCTTCTCCGGCACTTCGCGTCCACCGACGAGGTGCTGCTCGCGCTGCTCGAGCGGCACGAGAGTGCGAACAACGCGTGGGTCGCCGAATCGGGCATCGTCGGCGATCGGGGCACCCTCGCCTTCGTTGAGTTGGCGGAGCACAACGCGACGGTCCCCGGATATGTCGAGCTCTTCACCACGCTCGCCGGCGAGGCGACCAGCCCGACGCATCCGGCCCACGAACGCTTCGCGCGCCGGTACGAGATGTTGCGGGCGCTGACGGCGGAACAGTTCCGGCGCGCGGTGGATGCCGGGCTCGTCACTGCGCGGATCGCGCCGCACGACGAGGCCGTTCGCCTCGCGGCCGCATGGGATGGGCTGCAGCTGCAGTCGCTGTACGACCCGGTCATCGATGTCCCCGGCCTGCTCCGTGGCCACCTGGCGTGGCTCACCGGCGCGTCGTCACCCGTCTTCGATGGTCTGGCGCACGCGAGCGCTGCGGGCGGCGCGGCGGACCCGGGCCATGGAGGCGACGGCGATGCGACCCGCGGGTACGCGGTCGGGCGTGCGCGACGCGACGAGATCGTCGACGAGGCCATCAAGCTTTTCGCCGCCGGCGGCTTCCGTGGCACCAGCCTGCAGGAGATCGCCGGTGGCGTGGGCATTTCGAAGGCGACGTTGCTGCATCATTTCGGGTCGAAGGACAGCCTGCTCATCGCGGTGCTCCGTCGTCGCGACGAACGGGCGCCGGCCGGTGTTCCTTCTCCCGGCGTCGCTCCCCTCGATCTCGCGACCGGGCTGGCCGACGGCGCCCGCCAGAATTCGCGGGAGCCCGGCCTGGTCGAGCTGTATTCCGTTCTGGCCTCCGAGTCGGCCAGCCCTGAGCATCCCGGTCACGCGTTCTTCGCTGAGCGGTTTCGCGTGGGCCGTCTGTATTTCACCGCGATGTTCGCTGCGCTTGCGGCGGATGGCCGGCTGCGGCCGGGCGCGGACCCCGCGTTCGAGGCCACGTGGCTCCTGGCCCTCTGGGACGGCCTGCAGCTGCAGTGGCTTTACGACCCCGCCGCGGTGGATGTCGCCGAGCAGCTGAGCGGGCATCTCAGTCAGGTCATCGTGTCCTGAAGACGCCTGCCGGGTGGTTTCGCGTCAGGACCGACCCGCGACGACTTCGAGGAGTGCCTCGCCGTAGGCTTCGCGTTTCTTCGCGCCGATGCCGGTGATGCCATCGAGGTCGTCGAGGGTCGACGGCTTCTCGGTTGCGACCGCGCGCAGGGTGGCGTCGCCGAAGACGATGTAGGCGGGAACCGACTGGGTGCGGGCCTGCTCGGCGCGCCACGCCCGCAGTGCTTCGAACAGGTCGACGTCGTTCGCGGCGAGTTCGGCGGACGACGTCGCTTTGCGCACGCTTCGGGATGCGCGTTCCGGCCGCTCGGGTTCGAGTCGGAGGATCACGGTTCGCTCGCCGCTCAGCACTTCGGCCCCACCCTGGGTGAGCGCCAGCGTGCCGTACTCGCCTTGCGTCTGGAGCAGTTCCTGCGCGAGGAGCTGGCGCGCGACGCCACGCCACTGGCTTTCGCTCAGGTCGGCACCGATGCCCCAGGTCGCCAGGGTGTCGTGGGAGAACTGCGTCACACGCGGGGTCTGCTTGCCGCGAACGATGTCGATGAGGTGGCCGGCGCCGTACCGCTGGTTGCGCTCACGCTGCAGGCGCACGACCGTTGAGAGCAGTTTCTGCGCTGCAACCGTTCCGTCCCAGCTCTCGGGCGGCGTAAGACAGGTGTCGCAGTTGCCGCACGGCTCGGAGCGCTGCCCGAAGTAGCCGAGCAGGTTGACCCGGCGGCACTGCACGGTCTCGCAGAGGCCGAGCATCGCGTCGAGGTGTGCGGTGAGCTTGCGACGGTGCGCAAGGTCGCCGGGCGAGTCGTCGATCATGCGACGCTGCTGCACGACGTCGTTCAGGCCGTAGGCGAGCCAGGCGGTCGACGGCAGGCCGTCGCGACCGGCGCGGCCCGTCTCCTGGTAGTAGCCCTCGACGGACTTGGGCAGGTCAATATGCGCGACGAAACGCACATCGGGCTTGTCGATGCCCATGCCGAAGGCGATGGTCGCGACGACGATCACGCCGTCTTCGCGAAGGAAGCGCGACTGCGTCGCCGCCCTCGTCGCCGCGTCGAGCCCCGCGTGGTAGGGCAGCGCCTTGAGGCCGCGGGCGGCCAGGAACTCTGCGGTGCGCTCGACCGTGTTGCGCGAGAGCCCGTAGACGATTCCCGCATCGTTCGGGTATTCGGTCGTGATGAAGTCGAGGAGCTGATTGCGCACTTCAGCCTTCGGCACGATGCGGTACTGGATGTTCGGCCGGTCGAAGTCGGCGACGAACTGGGCTGCATTCTCGAGGCCCAGCCGAGAGGTGATCTCGCGGTGGGTCGCCTCGGTCGCCGTCGCGGTCAGGGCGATGCGTGGAACGTCCGGCCACCGCTCGGCGAGTTCGGAGAGCGCAAGGTAGTCGGGGCGGAAGTCGTGACCCCATTGCGATACGCAGTGCGCTTCGTCGATGGCGAAGAGCGCGATCGTTCCCCGGTCGAGGAAGCGCTTGGTCGACTCGGACGACAGCCGTTCCGGCGCGACGTAGAGGATGTCGAGTTCGCCGGCGATGTAGGCGCGCTCCACTCGCGAGCGCTCGGTCGCATCCTGGGTCGAGTTGAGGAACGCCGCGCGTACACCGTTGGCGAGGAGCGCGTCGACCTGGTCTTGCATGAGCGCGATCAGGGGGGAGACGACGACTCCGGTGCCTTCGCGCACCAGCGAGGGAATCTGGTAGCAGAGGCTCTTGCCGCCGCCGGTCGGCATCAGCACGACGGCGTCGCCGCCGCCGATCAGCTGCCCGATGATCTCCGCCTGCTGCCCGCGGAAGGTCTCGTAGCCGAAGACCGTGTGAAGCGCCTCACCCGCCGTGGCGTACTGGGGAGGCGTCGCCCGTGCCCGCGGCGGTGTGACCCGCGCAGGGGTTCCCGTGAAGCTGCCACCCGGCCCCGACGGCGGTTCGGAGGCCGGCTCGTAGCCCGGGTCGAAGTCGGGCTCGTACGTCGGATCGAAGGGCGGCTCGAACTCCGGCGGGGCGTCCCTGTCGTCGGGTTGCCACGGCAGTTCGGCGTTCCAGCTCATTGCTCGATCGTAACCGGAGCATCCGACGCCCGCAGACCGATCCGGCGATCTGTGGATGACCGGCGCGGCCGCCCATCGTCGGAGGTCCACGATAAGCTCGCCGCGATGCTCACCCCCGTTCTCGGTCTCCTCGGAGCGCTGGTCTACGGCTCAGCCGACTTCCTCGGTGGGCTCGCGGCCAAGCGCATCAGTGCCGTGCGGGCGGCCGGGCTCTCCGCACTCTCTGGTCTCGTCGTTCTGCTTGTGCTGCTTGCCGTCTTCGGCGCGCACTGGAGCCCATCCGCTGTTCTCTGGGGAGCTCTCTCGGGCGTGGCCGGCGCCGTCGCTCTCTCCCTGCTCTACGCATCCCTCGCCATCGGGCCCATGAGCATCCTCTCGCCGCTCACAGCGGTCGTCTCGGCGGTCGTCCCGCTCACCTGGGGCGTGCTGCACGGCGAACGATTTGCGCCGCTCGGCTGGGTCGGCCTCGGTCTGGCGCTCGTCGCGGTCGTGCTCGTCGGATTCATCCCGGAGCGGGGCGCGGTGCGGCCCCGGCCGCGGGGGCTCGTGATGGGTGTCGGTGCCGGCGCTTTCATCGGCGTCTTCCTCATCCTTCTCGATCAGACCCCCGACGACTCGGGCCTCGCCCCGCTCGTGCTGAACCGTGCGGTGAACGCGACGATCATGTTCGCGACGGTGGGTGTGATCTGGCTCGCCTCGCGACGCCGCCGACGGCTGGCGGATGCGACCGGAGCGCCACGAGCCGCCGGATGGCGTCCTGGTCTCCCCCTCGCGATCGCAGGCGGTGCCGTCGACGCCTGCGCCAACATCCTTCTGCTCGTCGGCCTGCGGATCGGCAACCTCAGCGTGATGTCCGTTCTCACCGCGCTGTATCCTGCCGGCACGATCATCCTCGCGGCGATCGTGTTGAAAGAACGGATCGCACCGATCCAGTGGATCGGGCTCGTCCTGGCCCTGGCGGCGACAGGGATGCTCGCAGCGGCCTGACGGGGCATCCGCGACCCGTCGGCCGCACGAGACCCGTCGTCTCAGCTAGCGTTCGACGGAGCGACCACCCTCGGTTTGAGCTTGTGCAAATTTTGCACGAGTTCGGGTGCCGTCCAGTTCCTCGCGTTCAGCGTTCGCGATGTGCCTTCACGTCGAGCGTGACGGCCCCGTCGGCCGATTGATAGATCTGCACTTCATCCACATTCCCATTCTGGTCGACGGGCCAGGGCGAATTCGCGAGCGCAGAATCCGCTCGTGCGAATATAGTTAGTTCACATACAGCAACTACATTCGTGACTCGTGTGAACTCGGAGCATTTTCGTGGCAGCCCGTACCGGCATTTTCAACAAAGACCATCCCCACTACCGCTGGGTCGCCCTCAGCAACACCACCCTCGGAATGCTGATGGCGACGGTGAACGCATCGATCGTGCTGATCTCGCTTCCCGCGATCTTCAAGGGGATCGGCCTCAACCCGCTCCAGCCGGGCAATGTGAGCTACCTGCTGTGGATGCTCATGGGCTACATGCTCGTCACCGCGGTGCTCGTCGTCACGTTCGGGCGTCTCGGCGACCAGTACGGTCGTGTGCGCATCTACAACCTCGGCTTCGCGATCTTCACGGTCGCGGCCATCGCGCTCTGGCTCGTGCCGTTCAGCGGGGGACCGGGTGCCCTGTGGTTGATCGTCTGGCGCTTCGTGCAGGGCGTCGGCGGCGCGATGCTGTTCGCGAACTCGACAGCGATCCTGACGGATGCGTTCCCGGCCAACAAGCGCGGCTTCGCCCTGGGCCTCAACCAGGTCGCCGCGATCGCCGGAAGCTTCATCGGCCTCATCGTCGGCGGCCTCCTCGCCGCCTGGGACTGGCAGGCCGTGTTCTTCGTGAGTGTGCCCATCGGCATCATCGGCACGATCTGGTCGTACAAGTCGCTGCACGAGGTCGGCACCCGCAACCCCGGCCGCATCGACTGGCTGGGCAACGCCACCTTCGGCATCGGGCTCGTCGCACTCCTCACGGGCATCACCTACGGCATCCAGCCATACGGCGACAGCTCCACCGGCTGGGGCAACCCGTGGGTGCTCGGATCGATCATCGGCGGCATCATCCTGCTCGTCTTCTTCGTCTATCTCGAGCTGCGCGTGCCCTCGCCGATGTTCAACATGCGGCTGTTCCGCATCCGGACATTCTCCAGCGGAATCTTCGCCGGTCTTCTCGCCGCGATCGGCCGAGGCGGCCTGCAGTTCATGCTGATCATCTGGCTTCAGGGCATCTGGCTGCCCCTGCACGGTTTCTCCTACCAGGACACCCCGCTCTGGGCTGGCATCTACCTGCTGCCGATCACGATCGGGTTCCTGATCGCAGGCCCGGTCTCCGGCGCACTCTCCGACCGGTTCGGTGCCCGCGTGTTCGCGACCGTCGGCCTGCTGCTGGTCGCGGCGACCTTCATCATGCTGCTGCTCATCCCGGTGAACTTCGAATACTGGCAGTTCGCGCTCATCACCGGCCTGAACGGCATCGGGTCAGGCCTGTTCAGCGCACCGAACCGCACATCGATCATGAACAGCGTCCCCGCATCCGAGCGCGGCTCCGCGTCCGGGATGGCCGGCGCCGCACTGAACGCCGGAAGCTCGCTGTCGATCGGCATCTTCTTCTCGCTCATGATCGCCGGTCTCGCGGCGTCGCTGCCCTCCGCCCTCACGAACGGCCTCACGGCACACGGAGTTCCTGGCCCGGTGGCGACAGCCGTCGGTCAGACCCCGCCCGTCGGGAGCCTGTTCGCCGCGTTCCTCGGCTACAACCCGATCCAGAGCATCCTCCAGCCGACCGGTGTGCTCGACAAGCTCTCACCCGCGAACGTGCAGGCGCTCACCGGCCACGAGTTCTTCCCCCAGCTCATCTCCGGCCCCTTCCACGACGGCCTCGTCGTCGTGTTCGTCGCGGCGGCAGCGATGTCCGTCATCGCGGCGATCGCGTCGTTCCTCGGCGGGGCCAAGTATGTTCATGAGGAGAAGGTCGTCGAGCAGAGAGTCGAAGAACCGAGTGCGAGCAGGGCGTAGTAGTGCAGGGAGACGGTCGCGATGACGGACGGCAGGAACGTTCAGCACGCTGACGCGGAGGCGCCATCCGTGGCGCGGCCGCTAGCGAACCTTGCGGCCGAGGGCGACGACGACTTCGCCGGACGCCTCGCGCTCGCCATCGGGCGCCTCAACCGCCGCATGCGCTCCTCCACGGGCGGCCTCAGCCACGGCCAGCTCTCGGCCCTGTCGAGCATCGTGCGCAAAGGACCTCTGCGGCCGAGCGAGCTCGCGGCCATCGAGGTCGTCGCGGCCCCGACCATCACCCGCGTCGTCGCCGACCTCGAGGCTCGCGGCCTCGTCGAACGGCAACCCGACACGGATGACCGGCGCTCGGTGTTCGTCGCGGCGACGGATGAGGGGGTCGAGCTTCTCCTGCGTGCCAGGTCGGACCGGGCGCGAACGGTCGTGGCGCTGCTCGCCGAACGCACCCCGGCGGAGCAGGAGAGCATCCGCGCCGCCCTCGAGGCACTCGAAGCCGCGGCCGCCATCGACCCGACCGACCGCTGAGCCGCAGCACGTCGCCCGCCGACGATGCTCGGCGATGGAACCGTTTCGGGGGCTGCGGACATAAGTGGACATGGGGATCGCGATAGATGAGGGGGCGTCGCTATGGCACAGAGCCATCGGCGGCGACACGGCGGCGTTCGGCGCGCTCTTCGAAACACACCGTGACCGGGTCTTCGGTCAGGCTCTACGGCTCATGCGGTCGCGGCACGACGCAGAAGACGTCACGGCGCTGGTCTTCCTGGAAGCATGGCGACGCAGGGAGTCTGTGCACGAGGTAGACGGTTCGATCCTCCCGTGGCTCCTGGTCACCACGAACTATGTGGCCAGGAACGCGGCACGCGCAATGCGGCGCCACCACCTGGCGATGGCGTCGATTCCGGCGCCATCGCCGGAACCCGACTTCGCCCCCGACGTCGACGATCGCCTGGATCGCTCCGAACAGGAGACGGCCGCGCGCGCGGGGTTCGCCCGGCTCAATGCGAGCGACCAGGCGGTCGTGACCCTGTGCGTGATCGAGGGACTGACCAACGCGCAGGCGGCCGTCGTGCTGGGCGTACCGGCCGGCACGGTGAAGTCGCGGTTGTCCAGGGCGAAACGAAGACTCGCCGAAAACATGCCGGAGGCCGCGGCCTCCGGGAACGCGCTGGGAGGTGCATGATGGACGGCCAGCCGACATTCGATGCTGCACGCAGCGCAGCGATGAAGACCATGCTGATGAAGGTCGCCGCGGAGAACACGACGCCCCCACGAGCGAAACGCGTCGCGTTGATCACGGTACTCACCGCGGGCGCTCTCCTTCTCGCAGGTGGTGGCGCCGCTTGGGCGATCACCGGGTTGCCGCCGTTCTCGGCACCCGCTCCCGCGCCGGTCACCGAGACTCCGACGCAGACACCGACGCCCACGCCAACGCCGACTCCGAAACCGACGCAGACCGTCAGGCCCGTCGCACCGATCGGGATACCGTGCGACGAGCTGTCGACTCCCACACGGGTCGGCGCCCTCATCGAGACCGATGCCGTGGCCCTCGACCCCTATCTCGCCGATGTCATCCAAGGGGGAACGTCGGGCCGATCGCCCTTCTCGCTCGAATTCGCGGGAGGTTCGACCTGCGAGTGGGGAACCCCGGGTGCCGATAACCCGACGGACGGTTCTCATTCCACCCTGACTATTCAGGTACTCCCTGATGCCGCAGCCGTGTGGAACCAGACCGCAAAGACCTACGCCTACCGGAACGAGTCGGACATCGGTGCACCCTACGGACCGTACGAGTCCCGCGGCGGAGACTGCGTCAGGGATCAGTGCAAGACGAATGTTCTGGTCGGTTCCACCTGGCTGGCGGTCACCGCGGTCGGCCAAGGGATGTCGCCCGCCTCGCAGAGCTCGTTCCACGCGTTCGTTCAAGGTCTGATTCCCAGGGTCGAAGCCTTCGACGCGCATGGGGCTGCGGATCGCACGCCGGTCACCTCGGCTCCTCTCGACTGTGTTTCAGACGCCTATACCTCTGCCCTCGCGGCGAGCTTCGGCATCCCGGGGGCAGAGTCGAGGGGAGTCGAGGAACAGTTCCGCCTCGAAGCCGGAGCTCTGTTCAGCAATGTCGAACCCTCACACGGCATGACGCTCTGCCAGTACCAGCCAACGGACGGCACGGGCGGCGATCTCGGAGTCTTGTCGGTGCTCCCGAACTCCAGTGCGCTCTTCGATCAGTTGTCTGACACGCTCGCCTCGGCGAACATCGTCACCGATCTGGTCCCTTTGACATCCGGCTCGCAGCAGTTGTCCGGAATGGGCCACAAGATCGGCGGCTACTACAACCTGTACGCCGTCGACGTCCTGGTCGACGGCGACTGGATCGAGTATGTCGGGGGCGGGGCGAACGACGGCCACGTTGCGGCACACACGGCAGCGTACGTGCAGTGGGTGATCGACCACCGCTGACCCGGTTCACACACGCGAAAGGCCCCTTCCCGAAATGAGCTGGGAAGGGGCCTTTCGACGGGCAGTGGCTACAGGTTCGCCGTCAGGTCGGTGATCGCCTGGTCGCCGGGGATCACCGAAGCGAACTCCGCCTCGATCTCGGCGCGGCCGAGCAGTTCGTCCATGCGGCGACGACGCTGCTTCGGGATGAGCGTGACGACGGTGCCCTGCTTGCCCGCGCGGCCCGTGCGGCCCGAGCGGTGCAGGTACGTCTTGTACTCGTCAGGGGCATCGGCCTGGATGACGAGGTCGATGTCGTCGACGTGGATGCCGCGGGCTGCGACATCCGTCGCCACCAGCACGTTGACCCGGCCGCTCGTGAGCTGCGCAAGGTTACGCGTGCGCCGTGACTGGTTCAGGTCGCCGTGCAGGCTGACGGCCGGGATGCCGGCATCGTCGAGCTGGTCGGCGAGCTGCTCCGCGAACGCACGGGTGCGTGCGAAGACGAGGGTCTTGCCCTCGCGGTCGGCGAGCTGCTCGATGATGGCGCCCTTGTCGCGGTGTTCGATGACGAGCACGCGGTGGTCGATCGTCGAGGAGGCCTGGTCTTCACCGGCGACCTCGTGAACGGACGGCTCCGGCAGGAACTCGTTGACGAGCTGGGCGACGCCCTTGTCGAGCGTGGCCGAGAAGAGCAGCTTCTGGCCGCCGTCGGCGGTTTCGCGAAGGATGCGCTGGACCGGCTCGAGGAAACCGAGGTCGCACATGTGGTCGGCCTCGTCGAGCACCGTGATGGTGACTTCGCTGAGGTCGAGGCGTCCCTGCTCGATGAGGTCCTCGATGCGTCCCGGCGTGCCGATGACGATGTCGACCCCGCGCTGCAGCGCGCCGACCTGGCGGCCCTGCGGAACACCACCGTAGATCTGCGTGGTGAAGAGACCGACGCTGCGGGCGATCGGCTGCACGGTGCGGTCGATCTGCAAGGCGAGCTCGCGCGTCGGGGCGAGGATGAGCGCGCGGGGCTTGCGACCCATCTGACGCTTCTTGCCTCCACCGTTCTCCATGAGCTTCTCGACGAGAGGCGCACCGAAGGCGATGGTCTTGCCGGAACCCGTGCGGCCTCGGCCGAGCACGTCCTTGCCGGCGATGACATCGGGGATGGTCGCAGCCTGAATCGGGAACGGCGACGAAGCTCCGAGCTCGATGAGCGCGTTGACGATGTTGCCGCCGAGGCCCAGATCGGCGAAGGTCACGCCTTCGACGTCGACAGCCTGAATCGCGTCGGCCTCGAGGCGCTCGAGCACGACGTCGTCAGTCGGCGTGAAGTGGCCCTTTTCCTCGCGGCTGGGGTAGAACTTCGAGTCGCTGGACTCGCGGCGCGGACGGTCGTTGTCGAAATCGCGGCGCGGACGGTCGTTGTCGAACGAGCGACGCGGGCGGTCGTCGAAGCTGCGGGCCGGGCGGTCGCCGTAGGCGGGACGCTCCGTGCGGGCCGGGCGGTCGCCATATGCGGGACGCTCGGTACGCTGCGGCCGGTCACCGTAAGCGGGACGTTCCGTGCGCGGGGCGCGGTCGCCATCGAAGGAACGACGCGGACGGTCGTTGTCGAAGCTGCGCTGCGGGCGGTCACCGTAAGCAGGGCGCTCAGCACGCTGCGGGCGGTCACCGTAAGCAGGGCGCTCCGTGCGAGCCGGGCGGTCACCATACGCAGGACGCTCAGCACGCTGCGGCCGGTCACCATAAGCGGGACGTTCCGTGCGAGCCGGGCGGTCACCATACGCAGGACGCTCGGTACGCTGCGGGCGGTCACCGTAAGCGGGGCGCTCCGTGCGAGCCGGGCGGTCACCGTAAGCAGGGCGCTCGGTGCGCTGCGGCCGGTCACCATACGCAGGACGCTCACCACGCTGCGGGCGGTCGCCGTAAGCAGGGCGCTCGGTGCGCGCACCACGCGGCTCCCAGTTGGACCCCTTGGCGCGCGGCTCCCAGTTGGGACGCTCGCTGCGACCGGCGGAGGGTCGGCCCTCAGCGCGCGCGGCACGCTCGTCGGCGTTCCAGCGCTGCTTCTTGGGCGCGACGCCTTCTTCGGCGGGGCGGTACCCACGGTGTCCGGGGCTGCGGCTACCCGACTTGGGGGCGCCCTTGCGGGCGCCGTCGCGCGGTACGAAGGTCTTGTTCTGCGGTTTCTTGAAGTTGGCCATAGAGCTATTCCTGGGTTGTCTTGAGTGCATGACTGAACGCACGACGTTTCGTCGTGGTCATAAGAAACCCGGGCAAGCCTTTGGCCGGGACCGTTCACATACAGTGATCATTCACTCGCCGATTGGCGGTGAAACCGGCCCACCTGACTTACAAACCCATCCGCGTACAACCGCGGTGTCAAGAGCCGACTTAGCTACATTACCGGATACCGCCTGTGAAGTCACGGTGACTTGCGTGAACCGCGCTTCCATTCGATCGCGATGACCGCGATAACGATGACGAGCAGGGCTGACAGTTGCCACGCTACGGGGGCCACGAGACCGAGGACGATGCTCGCCCCGGCGAGCGCAGCGCCCGTGTACCTCAGCGAGGCCGGGCCGAGTTCGAGCTCCTGGCGGTAGCGTGCATCCCCGATCAGGTAGAGCGCGACGCTTGCGCCGAGGAGGATCGCGGCGACAGGCTCGGCCACCGCGAAGACATTCCCGATCGTCAGCTTCACTCCGGCCGCGAGCAGGATCAGCCCGAAGATCATCACGAAGTGGTCCAGGCCGAAGGCGGTGATGGCGAGGTACGCCCGCCGGCGGCTCGACGCACCGGTCATGCTGCGACCGGCACGCTCGTCGTCTCCGGTGAAATAGCACCACCAGAGCGCCGCGACGATCCCCACACAGAGCACGATTCCGACCAGGACCCCGAGGTCGAATTCGTGGCTGCCGGCGCCGACACCGACGGAGACGATCGATTCCCCGAAGGCGATGATCATCAGCAGGCCGTGCCGCTCGACGAAATGGGTTGCACCGATGTCGAAGCCTGCCGGCCCGCCCGTGAATGACGAGAGGATCATCACGACGAGGGTGAGCGAGAAGAGGATCCAATCCGCCGGGCCGGTGACGAAGCCCGCCCACACCACCAGGGATGCTCCGGCGAGGTTGAACGGGACCACTCGGAGCATCGAACGGCCGGATCCGGGAGCCCCGAACTTCGCGAAGACGGTGAAGTGGATGAGGACGATCGCGAGGTACGCGAACCCGAACAGAATCCCGGACGCTCCGAACGCATCCGGGATCGCTACGGCCAGCAGCAGGAACGCGACCATCCCGGCGACCAGTCCGATGCGGAGTCCTGGGCCCTCACCGGCCTGGTTGGTCAGCCAGGCGAACGCATCGTACATCCACCAGACCACCGCCATCGTGAGCGCGGCCTGGCCCACTCCGGCCCACGTCGGATGCTCGACAACGATCTCGGTGACCTGCGTGATCGTGAAGACGAACACGAGGTCGAAGAGCAGTTCCACCGACGACACCCGTTCGGTGGCGCGTGCAAGGCGTTGGGCCATGCAGTGAGCGTAGTCGCGACGTTGTTATCGTGGTCAGGTGACTTTGAGCATCGCGATCGAACCGCCACGCACCCCCGGGATCGCGGAACTGCTGCGGCTCGGCGACGAGTTCACGTTGTCCCTCTACCCGGCCGAGAGCTGCTACCTGCTCGATGTGAGCGAACTCGAGCAGCCCGGCGTGACCGTCTTCGTCGGACGGGACTCTGCTGGCCGTGCGCTCGGCATGGCCGCACTGGTCGTGAGGTCAGACGGCACGGCAGAACTGAAGCGGATGTTCGTGCACGAGGATGCGCGCGGCAAGGGTCTCGCATCCGCCCTGATGGATCAGCTCGAGGCCACCGCTGCCGGCGCCGGCGTCCCGGCGCTCCAGCTGGAGACCGGTCCGCTGCAGTACTCGGCCATCGCACTGTACGAGAAGCGCGGCTACACGCGCATCCCCAATTTCGGTCCGTACGTCGGCGACGAGTTCAGCGTCTGCTACGCCAAGCCGATCGCTGCCGCGCACTCCGCGCACCAAGCACCATCGTCCGGAATACCAGACTAAACCGGCAGCCCGCGGATGCGCCGCGACAGTTCCGCGGCCGCTTCCGTGATCTGCGCCGCGAGCCCCGCCCACTGCTCGTGCGGGATGTTCTCCCGCGGAAACGTGATCGCGATCCCTGCCGCAGGCCACCCGGCGTGGTCGCGCACCGACACGGCGACGGATGCGAACCCCGGCGTCACCTCGCCGTCCTCGGTCGCGTACCCGTCGGCACGCACCCGCTCGAGGATGCGCTTCAGCGCCCCATACGTATGCGGCTCGCCGCCGACCCGGTCGACGAAGGCCGCCGCGTCCGGGTACAACGCCCGCACCTGGCCGGCCGGCAGGCTCGCGAGGAGCGCCCGCCCGCTCGCCGTGAGGTGGCTCGGCAGCCGCACCCCCACATCCGTCACCAGCCGGGGGCGCCGCGGAGCGCGCTCCTCGACGATGTAGACGACGTCCCGTCCGTGGAGCACCGCGAGGTGACCGGATTCGCCGATGCGGTCGACCAGCCCTGCCAGGATCGGACGCCCCAGCCTGCTGAGCGGTTCCTGCCGCGAGAACGCGGAGCTGAGTTCGTACGACCGCACCCCGAGCCCGTACCGGCGCGCTTCGGGCAGGTGCAGCACGAAGCCGTGTTCGACGAGCACCGCGAGCAGGTGGTAGACGGTCGAGCGGGGCAGGTCGAGGGAGGACGCGATCGTCGCTGCCGGCACGGGCCCGCGCTGCGTCGCGAGAAAACTGAGCACCTGCAGCGTGTTCTCCGCCGCAGGGACCTTCGAGCTCCCGGCCAACGCGCACCTCCCGTCTGGCATTCAAGACACCGAGCAGTGTAACTGCATTGTGAGCGCCGCCGCGCTGGTGTGTGATCGAGAGCATGACCACCATCACGTCCGTCGCCGGCGTCTCCGTCGGCGCCGGCCCCCTCACCATCGCGGATGTCGTCGCCGTCGCCCGCCACGACGCAGCCGTCGAACTCGACCCCGCCGCCCTCGACGCGGTCGAGGCGTCCCGCGCCATTATCGAAGCCCTCGCCGACGACACCGAGCCGCACTACGGCATCTCGACCGGCTTCGGCGCGCTCGCCACCACGTTCATCCCGTCCGATCGCCGCGCCCAGCTGCAGGCGAGCCTCGTGCGTTCGCACGCCGCCGGCTCCGGCCCCGAGGTCGAACGCGAGGTCGTGCGCGCCCTCATGCTGCTGCGCCTCTCCACCCTGATGACGGGCCGCACCGGCGCACGCCGCACCACGGTCGAGACCTACGCCGCTCTCCTCAACGCCGACATCACCCCGGTCGTGCGCGAGTACGGCTCCCTCGGGTGCTCCGGCGACCTCGCACCCCTCGCTCACTGCGCCCTCGCCGCGATGGGCGAAGGCCAGGTGCGGGTGGCCGGCGAACTCGTGGACGCATCCGACGCACTCGCTGCCGCCGGCATCCGCCCGCGGCGCCTGGCCGAGAAGGAGGGCCTCGCCCTCATCAACGGCACCGATGGGATGCTCGGGATGCTCGCCCTCGCCACCTACGATCTCGCCGCGCTGCTGACCACCGCCGACATCGCCGCCGGCATGAGCGTCGAAGCGCTCATGGGCACGGATGCCGTGTTCGCCGACGACCTGCAGCGGCTGCGTCCCCAGCAGGGCCAGGCTCTCTCCGCCGCCAACCTGCGTGCTGTACTCGCGGGCTCCCCGATCGTCGCCAGCCATAAGGGACCCGAGTGCACCCGCGTGCAGGACGCCTATTCGCTGCGCTGCGCGCCCCAGGTGCACGGTGCCGCGCGCGACACTCTCGCCCATGCGGAGCTCGTCGCCGGGCGCGAGCTCGCCTCGGCGGTCGACAACCCCGTGCTGACGCTCGACGGCCGCGTCGAGTCGAACGGCAACTTCCACGGCGCACCTGTCGCCTATGTGCTCGACTTCCTCGCGATCGTGATCGCGGATGTCGCCAGCATGTCGGAACGCCGCACCGACCGGTTCCTCGACCCCGCGCGCAACCAGGGCCTCACCCCGTTCCTCGCCCACGAAGTCGGCGTGGACTCCGGGCTGATGATCGCCCAGTACACGGCCGCCGGCATCGTCTCCGAGTTGAAGCGGCTCGCCGCCCCCGCCTCGGTGGACTCGATCCCGTCGTCTGCCATGCAGGAAGACCACGTCTCGATGGGATGGTCGGCCGCCCGCAAACTGCGCCGCAGCCTCGACGGGCTCGGTCGCGTCCTCGCCATCGAGATCATGACTGCGGCCCGTGGCGCCGAGCTGCGCGCGCCGCTGGTTCCCGGTCCCGCGACCGGCGCTGTCCTCGCGGCCGTGCGCGAGGTCGCCGCCGGCCCCGGCCCCGACCGCTACCTCTCGCCCGAGATCGAAGCCGTCGTCGCGCTGGTGCAGGAGCGGCGCATCCTCGATGCCGCCGAAGCCGTCACCGGAACATTGAATTAGCCCGCCCAGCCACACCATCCGTTCGAAGGAGCACACCATGTCGGGACCTCGTGAGGTCCGCGCCGCGCGCGGCACCACCCTGACCGCCAAGTCGTGGCAGACGGAGGGTCCCCTCCGCATGCTGATGAACAACCTCGACCCCGACGTCGCCGAGCGGCCGGACGACCTCGTCGTCTACGGCGGCACCGGCAAGGCGGCGCGCAACTGGGATGCATACGACGCGATCGTGCGCACGCTCACAACCCTCGAGGCCGACGAGACGCTGCTCGTGCAGTCGGGCAAGCCGGTCGGCGTGTTCCGCACACACGAGTGGGCGCCTCGCGTGCTCATCGCCAACTCGAACCTGGTCGGCGACTGGGCGACCTGGCCGGAATTCCGCCGGCTCGAGGCGCTCGGCCTCACGATGTATGGGCAGATGACCGCCGGTTCCTGGATCTACATCGGCACGCAGGGCATCCTGCAGGGAACGTACGAGACGTTCGCCGCGATCGCCGCGAAATTCGCCGCCCGCCGGAGCGGGGCCGACCAGCAGGGTGGTGGCACGCTCGCCGGGACCCTCACGCTGACCGGCGGCGCGGGCGGGATGGGCGGCGCCCAGCCGCTCGCGGTCACGATGAACGAAGGCGTGGTGCTCATCGTCGACGTCGACGTCACCCGCCTGCAGCGCCGGGTCGACCACGGCTACCTCGACGAACTCGCCGACGACATCGACGATGCGATCGCGCGCGTGCTCGCCGCGAAGTCTGAGCGCCGACCACTGTCCGTCGGTCTCGTCGGCAACGCGGCGACCGTCTTTCCCGAACTGCTCGCCCGCGGTGTCGCGATCGACATCGTCACCGACCAGACCAGCGCGCACGACCCGCTGAGCTACCTGCCCGAGGGCATCTCGGTCGCCGAATGGCACGAGGCGGCCGCGGCCGACCCCGAAGGGTTCACGCTGCGCGCCCGGGCTTCGATGGCGAAGCAGGTCAAGGCCATGGTCGGGTTCCAGGACGCCGGCGCCGAAGTCTTCGACTACGGCAACTCGATCCGTGCCGAAGCGCAGCTCGGCGGGTACGAGCGGGCTTTCGAGTTCCCCGGGTTCGTTCCCGCGTACATCCGCCCGCTTTTCGCCGAAGGCAAGGGGCCGTTCCGGTGGGCCGCGCTCTCGGGCGACCCCGCTGACATCGCCGCGACCGACCGCGCCATCCTGGAACTGTTCCCCGACGACGAGCACCTGCGCCGCTGGATCACCCAGGCCGGCGAGAAGGTGCACTTCGAGGGACTGCCCGCGCGTATCTGCTGGCTCGGCTACAAGGAGCGGCACCTCGCCGGACTGAAATTCAATGAGATGGTCGCGAGCGGCGAGCTCAGCGCCCCGGTCGTCATCGGACGCGACCACCTCGACTCGGGATCGGTCGCTTCGCCCTACCGCGAGACCGAGGCCATGGCCGACGGCTCTGACGCGATCGCGGACTGGCCGCTGCTCAACGCTCTGCTCAACACGGCGTCGGGGGCGACGTGGGTGTCGATCCACCACGGTGGCGGTGTCGGCATCGGCCGGTCCATCCATGCCGGCCAGGTGGTCGTCGCCGACGGAACACCCCTCGCAGCCGAGAAGATCGAGCGCGTGCTGACCAACGACCCTGGCACCGGCGTCATGCGCCATGTCGACGCCGGCTACGAGCGTGCGGCTGAAGTGGCGCGGGAGCGCGGCCTGCGCGTACCCATGATGGAAGACTGAGCGGCGTGACCCGCGAACTCCTCACCGGCATCGGCCAGCTCGTCACCAACGACCCGGCCGATCCCGGCGCGACAGGCGTCGACCGGCTCGGTCTGGTGGCGGATGCCGCGGTGCTGATCGAGGACGGCCGCGTTGCGTGGGTGGGGCCGGCATCCGCCGCCGTGGCCGACCTCGCCGCCGACGTCGTCACCGACCTCGGCGGGGCGACCGTCATTCCCGGGTTCGTGGACTCGCACAGTCACCTGGTGTTCGCCGGGGACCGTTCGGCGGAGTTCGAGGCGCGCATGTCGGGCCTGCCGTATTCTGCCGGCGGGATCCGCAGCACGGTGGCGGCGACGCGCGCCGCCGGGGATGCGGAGTTGCGCGCGAGGGTGCATGGGTTCATCCGCGAGTTCCACCGGCAAGGCACGACGACCGTCGAGATCAAGAGCGGCTACGGGCTGAGCGTCGACGACGAGGCGCGGCTCGTCGCGATCGCCGCGTCCGTCACCGACGAGGTCACCTTCCTCGGCGCCCACGTCGTTCCGGCCGAATACGCCGACGACCCCGACGCCTACGTCGACCTCGTCACCGGCCCCATGCTGGACGCCTGCGCGCCACACGCCCGGTGGATCGATGTCTTCTGCGAGACCGGAGCGTTCACGGTCGAGCAGTCGCGTCGCGTGCTCACAGCTGGTGCGGCGCGCGGGCTGGGTGTGCGCGTGCACGCCAGCCAGCTCGGCCCCGGCGAAGGCGTGCAGCTCGCCGTCTCGCTCGACGCTGCGAGCGTGGACCACTGCACCTACCTGACCGACGCGGACGTTGTCGCGCTGGCCGGCTCATCCACTGTCGCCACGCTGCTGCCGGGGGTCGAATTCTCGACCCGGCAGCCCTACCCGGATGCCCGGCGCCTGATCGACGCCGGCGTCACCGTGGCGATCGCGTGCGACTGCAATCCCGGCTCGTCCTTCACGTCGTCGATGCCGTTCTGCATCGCGGTCGCCGTGCGCGACATGGGGATGACCCCCGCCGAGGCGCTGTGGTCGGCAACCGCGGGCGGGGCGGCGGCGCTGCGGCGTTTGGACATCGGACGCGTCGCCGTCGGAGCGCGGGCCGACCTGGCCGTACTGGATGCTCCGTCGTATGTGCACCTCGCCTACCGGCCTGGCGTGCCGCTCGTCTCCGCGACGTGGAAAGACGGCGCGCGCATCGCCTGACGGCGGCGGTCGTGCCGAGTGTGACCCTTCCGGTCGAGCGTGACCGTTCTGCCGGGCCGTCTCGACCGGAACGGTCGGTCTCGCGCCATGCGATCAGCGGGCGGCGAGACCGGCGGCGAACTCGAGCACGGCGAGCGCGGTGAGGCGCACGGTGCGGCCGTCCGGAGCATCCGCCGTCGCGTCGACCTCGGCGAGGTCGAGAGACCGCACGGATGGATGCTGCCCCGCCGCCCGCGCCACCTTGCGCAGCTCGTAAGCCGAGATTCCGCCTGGCACAGAGGCCGGGCATCCCGGAGCGACCGAGCGGTCGCAGACGTCCACATCCAGGTCGACGTGGACCGGGCCGCCCGCTCCCCCCGCGATCTCGAATGCCTCCGCCATCACGTCTTCGATCGGCCGCCGGTGCAGTTCGTCGCGATGGATGACCGTGATGCCCAGATCGCGGGCGCGCGCCGAATACTCGGCTGAGTTCGCGAAATCCGCGATGCCGACCTGCACGACCCGGCGTCCATCGAGCCCCGCCTCGATCAGCCGCCGAACGGGGGACCCGTTGCTGACACCGTCGCGCAGGTCGTGGTGCGCGTCGAGAGTGACGAGGCCGGCGGTTGGGAGTTCGGCGCCCCACGCGCCGAGCGCTGCGGGAACCGTGAGCGCGTTGTCGCCGCCGAGCGCGAGCACCGCGGTCGAGCGTGCGGCGGCATCCGCCATCCCTGCGATCGCGCGAGTCTCGCCCTCGGGGCCATCGGGTTCGTCGACGTCGCCCGCGTCGACGATGGTCAGGCCGGCCAGGGTTCGGGCTGCGGGCGCCACGCCGCGATCGGGCGTGACGAACGCGCTGTAGAAGCGCAGGGCGGCGCGCACTGCGGCAGGGGTCTCGCCTGCTCCGGTCTGCGATAGGGACGTACGCCACGTCGGGATGCCGAGCACGGTCAGGTCGAAGTGGGCATCGGCCGGAAAGTCGCCGGGGGCCGGCCAGTCGCCGGTTCGGGGCCAGAGCGGGTCGACGGAGAGCGGGCGTGGGGTCACGGTCTTGACGCTAGCAAGGGCGGGTCTTCTCGGGAACGGTAGCCGCATCCGAACTGTCTGGGATGACGGACGCCGACCTGATCCAGACAAGAGCTACGCGGGCCGCTCCCTCACGAACAGCCAGGCGTAGACGCCCGCGCCGACGAGAAAGAACGCACACAGGGACCAGATGACGAAACCGCCGTCAAAGCTCAGAGCGACGAGTGAACACATCAGCGCACCCGCAAGCGCGACCGAGCCGCCGGCAATGAGCTGGCGTGACGTCGGACATATATACCTCAGGGATCGTGCCGGGGCTCGTGGCTGACCAGCCCGACCGTGTTGCCTTCGCTGTCGCGGATGAAGGACATCCACTCGTCTGTTCCGGCCGGCCCCAGCGTGTCGTCGGTGTGCGTGAAGATCACGTGCGGTTCGCCGGTGACCTCGACGCCATCCGCCCGCAGTTCCTCCGTCGTGGCGCGCACGTCGTCGACCTGCAGGTAGACGAGCGCCGACGGCGCGGCCTGCTCGAGGAGCAGCCGGCCGATCCCGACGTTGAAGAAGAGCAGGCCAGGCGGATCGAATCGCGCGGCTGGCGGGCCGCCCAGCAGGCGCTCATAGAACGCCGCAGCGCGATCGAGGTCGTCGGCGTGCTGTGCGACCTGGATGATCTCCACGATGATCCACCTTCCGCTGAGGTGACCCCAGTATTCAGCGGAAAGGCCGCCCGCGCCAGTGCGGCGGGGCGGCCCTCAGCTGCTGCAGAGGCTACGGCTGCGCAGGCGCAGGCTCCTCCACCTCGTCCTCCTCGTCACCTGGTCGGCCGGCGTTGCGCGGTTCGATGATCGGGGCCTCCCCCGCCTCCGCCTTCGCTGCCCGCCGCGCGATGCGACGCTCGCGCGCGCCCTCGACGAGGTTGTACAGGGTCGGGAGCACGACCAGCGTGAGGATCGTCGACGATACGAGGCCGCCGATCACGACGATCGCGAGCGGCTGCGAGATGAAACCACCCCCGCCGGTGAGGCCGATCGCCATCGGGAGCAGGGCGAAGATGGTCGCAAGCGCCGTCATGAGGATGGGGCGCAGACGACGCGAGGCGCCATGCATGACCGCGTCAGGAACCAGTCTGCCGCGACGCCGGTACTGGTTGACCAGGTCGACGAGCACGATCGCGTTCGTCACGACGATGCCGATGAGCATCAGCACACCGATCAGCGATGCGACACCGAGCGGGATGCCCGAGACGATCTGCAGGATGATCGCGCCTGTCGCCGCAAACGGGATCGAGACCAGGAGCAGCAGCGGCTGACGCAGTGATCGGAACGTCGCGACCATGACGATGTAGACGATCAGGATCGCCGCGAGCAGCGCGATGCCGAGCTGCGAGAACGCATCTCCCTGGCTCGCGGTGACGCCGCCGACCTTCGCCGTCGCACCGGCCGGCAGGTCGGTGGTCGTGAGCGCCTTCTGCACGTCGGCGTTCGCCGTCGACAGGTTGTCGGTCGCGGGTGTCGCCGTGACGGTCGCACTCCGGAGGCCACGCTCGGTCGTGACCGTGGCCGGACCGTTCGTCTGCGCTACCGTGGCAACCGTGTCCAGGGCGACGGGACCGGCCGCGGTGGGGATCTTCAGCGCCGAAAGGGCCGCGACCGTCGTCGGCGGGTTGTCGCTCTGGATGTAGAGCTTCAATGTCGCGTTGTCGATTGCGACCGATCCGACTGTTGTGGGCTGCATCGACTGCGACACGATGGTGCCGACGGCCACCTCGCTGAGTCCGGCCTGCGCTGCCTTCGCGCGGTCCACCTTCACGGCGACATACGGAAGCGACGCGCTGAGGTTGTCGGTGGTCTGCTTGATCGAGGGCTGCTTCTTGAGGGAGGCGACGATCGCATCCGTCGATTTCTGCAGGTCCGCGTTCGTGGAAGCGGTGATGTCGATCACGATGTCACTGGATGCGCCGAATCCGCTCGATGTTGCGACAGTGATGTCCCCCTGGTCGGTGATCTTCGCCATCTCCGACTCGACGGTGTTCTGCAGTGCCGCCTGGTCGACATTCGGGTCGGTGGTCACCGAGAAGGTGATGCTTCCGCCTCCGCCCGTGAAGGCGTCGCGCAGGGAGCTGCCGGTCGAGCCGATCGACAGCTGCACCGTCTTGATGCCCTTGGTGTCGAGCAGTTTCTGTTCGACGACCTTCGCTGCATCATCCTGCGCCTGAAGGCTGGTGCCTGGCGGCAGGGTCTGCGAGATGGAGAGCGTGTTCTGGCCGGTCGAGCCGAGGAAGTTCGTCTTCATCAGCGGCGTGAGCGCAATGGTGCCGATGAGGACGATCAGTGCGAGCGCAATAGTCGTCTTCGAGTATTTGAGCGTCCAGCGGATGATCGGAAGGTACCCCCGCTGCAGGCGCGACGGATGCTCCAGCTCGTCCTCGCCGGGAGCGCCACCCTCATCCTCCGACAGCACGACGACCTCGTGCTTGCTGCCCTTCGGCGGACGCAGGAACCAGTACGCCAGAACCGGCACGATCGTCAGTGCGACCAGCAACGACGACAACAGTGCGATGGTCACCGTGAGCGCGAACGGTCGGAAGAGCTCACCGGTCACGTCGCCGACGAACGCGATCGGCAGGAAGACCGCGACCGTCGTGATGGTGGATGCGGTGATCGCCCCGGCGACTTCACGCACGGCGCGCACGATGGTGACCGCTCGATCCACACCGTGCACCATCTGCCGCTTGATGTTCTCGATGACGACGATCGAGTCGTCGACGACACGACCGATGGCGATGGTCAGTGCACCGAGGGTGATGATGTTGAGGGTGTAGCCGGAAGCCTGCAAACCGATGAACGTGATCAGCACGCTGGTGGGGATCGAGATCGCGGTGACGAGCGTCGCCCGCACGGAGAACAGGAACAGCAGGATCACGAGCACGGCGAAGACGAGGCCGAGCAGGCCTTCCTCTGTCAGCGAGGCGATCGACTGCTCGATGAACGGCGCCTGGTCGAACACGACGGTGATCTTCGCGTTCGAGCCCAGTTTCGCCTCGAGGTCGGAGACGATCGCGTTGACGCCCTTCGACACCTCGACGGTGTTCGCCGACGGAAGTTTGGTGACGGCGATGGTGAGCGCCGGCTTGCCGTCGACCCGCGAGATCGAGGTCGTCGGGTCATCCGTGATGGCGACCGTCGAGACGTCGCCGATGGTCTTGGGTGCCGGCGGCGTGGCGGCCTGCTGCGCGGCGGCCGCTGCCGCTGCGGCGCCTGCGGCTCCGGCTCCGGCTCGGGCTGCTCCGGCCTGGCCGCTCGCTCCCGTCGCGACGCGCGACTGGATGAGCGGCAGCGAGGCGATGTCGTTCACCGAGCCGAGCTGCGTGCCGGTCTGCACCGACAGCGTCTTGCCGTTCTCGGTGATGGCGCCTGCGGGGACCAGCACGCCGTTCTGCTGCAGCGCGTCCTTGATCGCCTGCGACGTGAGTCCGGCCTCGGCGAGCTTCGCGCTGTTGGGCGTTATCGTGATCCGCTGCCCGACCTCGCCGATCAGCTGAGCGTCGTTGACGCCCGTGACAGCTTTGATGTCGGGGATCGCGAGCTTGGTGATGTTCGCGCCGAGGGTCTTCTGGTCTTCGTTGCTGGTGACGGCGAGCTGGATGACCGGGAGGTCGGAGATGCTGCCGGAGAGGACCTGGGGGTTGACGCCGTCGGGGAGCGTCGCCTTGATGCGGTTGATGGCCTGGTCGAGCTTCTGCTCGGCGGTCGCGAGGTTGGTGCCGTAGGTGAACTTGGCCGTGATCAGCGAATTGTTGGTGCTGCTGACCGCAGACGTGCTGTCGAGGTCTGGGACGCCCTGGATGGCTGTCTCGATCGGCGTGCTGACGTCGTGGTTGACGACCTCGGGCGACGCACCCGGGTAGCTGGTGACGATGGCGAGCTGCGGGAACTCGATGGACGGCGCGAGCTCCTGCTTCAGGCTCGTCAGCGCGAGCCCTCCGAAGATCGCGATGACGACCGTGACGAGCGCAATGAGCGCGCGGTTCTTCATGCTGAGGACGGCGAGAAAGTGCACAGGGGTTCCCTTGGCGGAATGTGATTATGGGTGCCGCGTGGCGCGGCTGCGAGCAGCTGCTGTGGCGCTCGGTGGCCAGTATCTCATTGCAGCCTGTGCAAAAACATCAGACCCTGGTCTTATCCCCCGCACCCTTCCGTACTCCCCCAGGAGTCACCTTCCTGACTTGACAGTAGTTGTCGTCCGGCCACGGGCGGGGGGAGGGGCGAGGGGTCAGACGACGTCGGCTAGATAGCCGGTGTCGGGGACCGGATGGCGCAGAACCGTGGACCACGCGGCAGCAAGGGCATCGAACGCACGGGTCGTCTCAGCCGACGAATACGTGATCGGGATGCGCAGAAAACGCTCGAAGGCACCGTCGAGACCGAACCGCGGCCCGGCCGTGATGGACAACCCGTTGTTGCGTGCGCCGAGCGCGAGCTGCGAGCTGATCGGGGCGCCGATCCCGACCCATGCCGCCAGGCCGCCGTCGAGTGCGGGCATCGTCCACTCCGTGAACCGCTCGGCGACGAGCATCCGCACCTGTTCGCGGCCTGCACGCAGCTGCACCCGCCGTTCCTCGACGATCGAGGCCATGTCGGGCAGCATCCGCGCGACGACGAGCTGCTCGATGATGGGCGTGCCCAGGTCATTGGCGGGCTTCGCCGCGATCAGCCGGCGGATGATGGGTCGCTCCGCCCGGATCCAGCCGATGCGCAGCCCGCCCCACAGACTCTTGCTCGCCGATCCGATGTGGATGACCGGCGCGTCTCCCGCACGGCCCTGTCCGTAGGTTCCGAGCGGGCCGAACGTCTCCGCGCGGTCGATGTCGAGGTCGGCGGTGGTTTCGTCGGCGACCACGATCATCCCGTGGCCTGCGGCGGCGGCAAGGAGCCGCCTGCGCGTGGTGACCGACATGGATGCGCCGGTCGGGTTGTGGAAATCGGGGATCACGTAGGCGAGCGTCGGATTCGCCCGCGCGATGGCCTGCTCGATGGCGTCGGAGTCCCAGCCGTCATCGCCACTGGCGTGTGCATCGCCACGGCTCGCACCGGCGACAGACAGCGCCGACCCCGAGGCGCGATCCACCGTCGCGCCCGCGGCGCTGTTGGCATCCGCCGACCGCGCCGACCCCGAGGCGCGATCCCCCGCCGCGCCCGCCCGCCGCGCACCGGCATCCGCCGACCGCACGGCCCGCGCCGCCCCGTCGACCGGCACGACGGTCACGGGCACCAGCCGCGCACCCGCTGACCGCAGCGCCTCGTAAGCGTGGGGGTAGGTCGGCATCTCGATGAGCGCCCGGTCGCCGCGGCTGACGAAGGTGCGGGCGATGAGAGCGATCGCCTGCTGCGCTCCGACTGTGACGAGGATCTGCCCGGGCTCGGTGGGCAGACCGCGCGACCGGTAGCGCTCGGCGATGGTTTCGCGCAGGTGCGGGAGCCCGACCGGGTCGTACCCGGAGTCGGCCAGAAAGTGGGGCAGTTCTTCGGCCGCCGCCCGCGCCGCCGCGGCCAGCGTCGTTGCTGCAGGCAGCGCCGCCTTGCTGAAGTCGAGGAGCCCGTCGGCCTGGGCGGGCGCGGGGACGAGCACCGGCCCGGGCAGCCTCGTCAGTGTTCCCGACCCGCGGAGGCTTGCGACGAACCCCGCTTCACGCAGTGCACGGTAGGTGGCGGTGACCGTGGTCCTGCTGAGTCCCAGGCGGGCGGCGAGGTCGCGTTCCGCGGGAAGCCGCGTGTCGATGGGGATGCGCCCGTCGAGGACGAGCAGGCGGATGCGGTCCGCGAGCGCTTGGTAGTGCGCGCCTGCCCCACGCCATTCGCCGAGCAGGGTTTCGAGGGCGCGAGCGCTGAGTTGGGCATCCGGCATAAGGCCACCTTAAACGAATTGGCTACTTGATCAAAGTCCAATTCTGAAATTGGATGGAAGAGTGAATTCCCGACTCCTCCTGACGCGACGCATCGTCCAGCTGCTCATCGGTCTCTTCCTGTACGGAATCGCCATCAGCATGATGGTCCGCGCCGGCATCGGGGTCTCCCCCTGGGACGTGCTGGCCCAGGGCCTCTCCCTCAAGACGGGCATCCCGTTCGGTCTCATCACGAACATCGTCGGCCTGGTTGTGCTGCTCTTCTGGATCCCGCTCCGCCAGCGACCCGGCGTCGGCACCGTTCTGAACGTGCTGCTCATCGGGCCCGCTGCCCAGCTCGGCCTGTGGCTCATCCCGCAACAGACCGAACTGTGGATCCAGGTCGCCCTCTTCACCGCCGGCCTTCTGCTTCTGGCCGTCGCAACCGGCCTGTACATCGGCCCCCGCATGGGCCCCGGTCCGCGCGACGGCCTGATGACCGGCGTGCACGCGCGCACGGGCTGGCCGATCTGGTCGGTCCGCACCGGCATCGAGGTCACCGTCCTGATCATCGGGTGGATCCTCGGCGGCAACGTCGGCGTCGGCACGCTCGCCTTCGCCCTGCTGATCGGGCCGCTCTGCAGCCTGACGCTCCCGCTCTTCGCGATCCGGCTGCCCGAGGCAGCGAGGGCGGATGCCGGCGAGCGCGAACTCGAAGGCACCGCCGAGCAGGCGGTGCAGTACGACCTGCGTGAGGGCATCCTCCTCGAATCGGATTCCGGCTCACGCGCCAGGGCAGCGCGCAGGGCGACGAGTTCGGCGATCGGTGCACACGGCGCGGATCGCGCGAAGCCGTCTCCACGCGCCGACGCCCGCACGATCGCCGCGTATTGGCTCGACGACCGGCTGTTCGGACCGGCGCGTGCGGCACGCGCAACCAACCAGGCAGGTACGGCTCACTCCGCACGTGCTGCTCGCGCGAGCCACGCGACCGAGCACTAGATCTAGCCGCCACCGGCACCGGTACCGGCAACCGCCAACCGCCAACGGACAACCGCCAACGGACAACCGCCAACCGGGAACCGGAGGGTCTGCAGCCCCTCCGGCCACCTACAGGTTGCGGTCGGCGTACGCCTTCATCGCGTCGCGCACGAACTCCGCGCCGGCCTGGCCGCCGTAGTTCGCGCCGAAGCGCGGGTCGGCCACATACATCTCACCGAGCCCGGTGAAGTACGCCTTGCTCGGCCCTTCGCCGCCGCCGCCCGGCGTGCCCGGGATGTCCCGCAGCCAGTCGAAGTGGCGTTGAGCGAGCGTCTGTGCCACGTCGCCACCTGGGGACTCGCCGGCCTCTTCGGCCGCGATCCAGTCGGCTGCGAGCCGTTTCTGACGCTGCTGCCACTCCGCACGTTCACTCGATGACATCCCGCGCCACCAGGCGTCGCTCTTCGCGTACGCGTCTGTGCCCCAGCGTTGCTCGACCTCCTCTTTGTACTGGGTGTGGTCGAACCCGTCGAGCATCTCTTCTGCCATGATCTGTTCACCTCCTTTCATTGCCTCGATGGTCGTCTCGACTGACGCGATCTGCCGCGCCAGGCGCTTCTGTTCCTCGCGAAGCCACTCGAGGTGACCCGCGAGCGCGTGTGCGGCATCCGACTGGTTGCCGAGCACCTCCGCTATCGCAGGGAGCCCGAGGCCGAGGTCGCGGAGCAACAGGATGCGCTGCAACCGCACGAGCGCGAGCTGGTCGTAGTAGCGGTACCCGTTCGCCCCGATGCGGCTCGGTTCGAGCAGCCCGATGTCGTCGTAGTGACGCAGTGTCCTGCTCGTCGTTCCAGCGAGGCGTGCGATGTCCTGGATGGACCAGTCGCGGGTCGCCTCGTGGACTGCCGCGTTCATCCGCCTCTCCTTTCATTCGCTGGATTGTTGCGCAGAATCCACGGTAGACGTTGACGCTACGTCAAGGTCAAGCCGGTGCCGAAATGTGCGCGTAATTCGGGCAGGTCACACTGGATGCATGACTCCACAAGAGCCCCGCCCCGACGCGCCACGAGCGCAGCGCCTCATCCCCGTCACCGTCGCCATCACCCGCCGCGTCGACCCCGGCCGCATCGGCGAGGTCACCCACTGGGTGCAGGCCGGCGTCAATCTCGCCAACTCGTGCGAAGGCTTCCTCGGCTCCGGCTGGGTTCGCGCCTCCGGCGATTCCGACGAATGGCACATGCTGTACCGGTTCGCGGATGCGCGCACGCTCGAGGCGTGGGAAGCATCCGACGACCGCGCCGACTGGCTCTTCGAGGGCCGCGAACTGGTCGAGGTCGCGCGGGTCGAGAAGCGCACGGGCATCGAGGGATGGTTCGACCAGCCGCAGCCCGGCGTCGCCGCGGCCCCGCCGCGCTGGAAGCAGGCGGTGGCGATCTGGCTCGGGTTCTTTCCGCTGAACCTCGCGTTCACCTACCTGGTCACCACGTTGGTTCCGGGCTGGCACCAGCTCTGGCCGCTGGCGACGGTGCTGATGACGACGCTCATCCTGACGCCGATCATGACGTACCTGCTGCTGCCTTTCGTCACGCGGAGGCTGCACCCGTGGCTTCAGGGAACGCGCCGGATGCGCACGGTTCAGCCGCGTATCCCCTGAATTCTGCGACCAGGGGTTGCGATCCTCGCCGACGCGATATATCGTGAATCTCGTCAACAACGCGATATATCGTGACTCACCGAGAAATGCAGCGCATCGGGCGCCGAACAGAAGCAAGAAGCAGGGAGCAGAACACATGGCAATGGACAAGTGGCTCATCCAGCCGGGCGAGACCAAGGTCATCGACATCGACCTGGTGCGAAGCCTCAAAGTCAGCTTCGTCGGAGGGCAGATCGACATCATCGGCCACGACGAGCCGGGCGCGCGCGTCGAGGTGCACTCCATCTCGGGCCGCGACCTCAAGATCAGCGTCGAAGGCGACCGCCTCGAAATCGACCACCCGCAATTGCGCTGGGACAACTTCATCGAGGTCTTCAAGTCGCTCCGCAGCAACGCCAAGGCTGACGTAAGTGTGCTGGTCCCCCGCGACGTCGCGCTCAAATTCGGCATCGTCTCGGCCAACGCGCTCGTCTCCGGGCTCGTCACCGATGCCCGGCTGAGCACCGTCTCCGGCGACCTCGTCGTCGACGGCCTCACCGGCGACCTTGAACTCAACGGGGTCAACGGCGAACTCTCCGTGCGCAACCACACCGGCAAGATCTCCGCGCACACCGTCTCGGGCGACGTCACGGCCACCGGGGCCATCTCGAAGTTCAGCTCCGACGGCGTCTCGGGCAACGTGCTCCTCGACATCACCGGAACCCCCGACGAGATCAACGCCAACACCGTCTCCGGCGACCTGACCGTGCGCATCCCGCAGGCGGTCGGCGCGCGCTACCGCATCAACACCGTGTCCGGCCGCATGCAGCTCGACAGCGCCGTGCTGCACGGCCCCGCCGGCAAAGGGTTCTCGGGAACGACCGGCACCCTCGACGGAACCTGGGTCGACATCACAGTCAACTCGGTCTCCGGCGACGTCTCGGTCTTCCGGAGCGAAACCGACGAGGATGCTCCGCGGACGGCAGGAACGAGCGGAGCGAGCGCATGACTCCGGTCTTCGCCCACGGCAGCCTGCGCCTCTACCTGCTCAGCCTGCTCGCCGAGTCCCCGAAGCACGGCTACGACCTCATCCAGGCGCTCAGCGAACGCTTCGGCGGCACGTACAGCCCGAGCGCCGGCACCATCTACCCCCGCCTGGCGAAACTCGAAGAAGAAGGCCTGGTGACCAAGACCACGGAAGGCCGCAAGACGGTCTACTCGATCACGGATGCCGGCCGCGCCGAACTCGAGGCCCGCGAAGGCGAGCTGGATGCGATCGAGGATGAGGTGACCGACTCTGTGCGGCGCCTCGCCGACGAAGTGCGCGCCGGCGTGAACGAAGCCATGCGGAGCCTGCGTGCCGACCTGGCGTCGGCCGCACGCGATGCGAAGCGCAGCAAGCGACCCGTCGACGTGCAGTTCGATGCCCGTCAGGCCGCGAACGCGGCTGTCCGCGAGGCCGAGGCCATCCTGAACGAGTTCCGGCAGCAGCTGAGGACCGACCTGCGCTCACGGGCTGCGCGCGGAGGCTTGCCGGAGTCGGTCATCCCCCAGCTGCGCCTCGAGCTCGCCCGCGTGCGCGCGAGCATCCTCGAGAGGCTGACCCCCAGCTGACCCGCGCGGTCCGCGGCCGCGGCCGCGAGCACTTGAAAAAGCACCTCCAAATCGCGATTTGAGGTGCTTTTTCCTGTGCTCGACGTCGACTTGGGCGCAAGTCAGGCAGCGCGGCCGGCTCGAGACACGTCGGTCGTGGCTGTGGGCGGTGGCCTACGCCGCCCTGCCGGTTTCGAACACAGTCGCCGAGTGTGGGCAGTGCAGGTACGAGTGCTCTCCGTCGCGCTCGAGCCGGTGCTGGGCCAGCGACTCACCGCAGATGGGGCACATCGTGTGCGCTGCGGGCTGCGGGTCGTCCGCGCCGTAGGGGCCGAGCGGTGGGGGTCCCAGAACGGGGACCAGCTTGCCGTCCAGCCACTCCGCGGCGCGGGCCGCGAACTGCTGTCTTCCGGTATGGCCGGTGGTGCTTGCCATATCTCGACGGTACGCGCGTGCTCTCCGATCTCGCTGTGAATCCCGCGTCAGGCCGAGCGCGTCAGGGGCAGTACAGCTGCGTCTTGATGCCTGAGCGGTCGATCTCGTGGTCGGCCATCGGCTTGCCGCACAGCGGGCACCGCGGCGGCGCGGCCTCGACGGCCGGCTCGTCGTACGGACCGAGCGGCGGCGGCCCGAGCCAGGGGAAGAGCACGCGGTTGAGCTTGTTGAAGAAGCCTTCGTGTGGGCGCCGTTCTCCGAAATCATTTCGTGTCACAATCATTAGTGTACTAATTAAATGGATAGACTGGGCCCATGCCCGTCCAGACCGAACCGGTGAACCTGCTCAAACTCGAAAACCAGGTGTGCTTCGCCCTCGCGGTCGCGTCTCGCAGCGTGAACGCGGTGTACCGGCCGCTGCTCGAGCCGCTCGGGCTCACGCATCCGCAATACCTCGTGATGCTCGCGCTGTGGGACCGCAGCCCGCGATCGGTCAAAGACCTGGGAGCCGCACTGCAACTGGAGCCGGCGACACTCTCGCCCCTGCTCAAGCGGCTCGAGGCGATCGGGTATGTGAAGCGGCGTCGAAGCGACGCGGACGAGCGCGTCCTCGAGACCACGCTGACGGATGCCGGGGTGGCGTTGCGCACCCGCGCCGAGACCATCCCACCCCGCATCGTCGAGAGACTGGGTATGCAGCTGGATGAGCTGGAACGCCTACGCGGCTCGCTGAATCAAGTCATTGCAGCAGCGCAACAATAGGGGGCGGCGACGCGCCGACTTGACAGTGGATTAGCAGCGAGTATTCTCGACCCTCGTGACAATTGAGGGGAAATCCCCGAAGCGGTGGTTGATCGGCGACCCGCTTCCGAGTGAAAAACTCGAAGGACAGCTACTCCCGAAGCACCTCGCCCTACCCATCTTCGCCAGCGACGCACTCTCGTCCGTGGCGTACGCTCCGCAGGAACTCCTGATGATCCTGCTGCTCGGCGGGCTCGCGTTCCTGAGCTTCGCGCCGTGGGTCGCACTCGCCGTCGTCGTGCTCCTCATCACAGTCGTCGCTTCGTACCGTCAGCTCGTCAAGGCGTACCCGTCGGGCGGTGGTGACTACGAGGTCGCCCACAAGAACCTGGGCGAGAAGGCGGGCCTGGTCGTCGCATCCGCCCTGCTCGTCGACTACGTGCTCACCGTCGCGGTGTCGGTGGCCAGCGGCGTGGACAACATCATCTCCGCGCTGCCGTTCCTCAGCGAATTCCGCGTCGAGATCGCGGTCGCGTTCGTCGTCGTCATCGCCGCGGTCAACCTGCGGGGCGTGCGGGAGTCCAGCAAGGCCTTCGCGATCCCGACCTACGTCTTCATCGCAAGCATCTTCCTCATGATCGTGACCGGGCTCATCCAGACGTTCCTCGGTCATCCGCCGGTCGCCGAATCGGCAGCCTACGGCGTCAAAGCGGCCAGCCTCACGCAGGCCGCGACCATCCTGCTGCTGCTGCGCGCATTCTCGAGCGGATGTAGTGCCCTCACCGGAGTCGAAGCCGTCGCCAACGGCGTCCCGGCTTTCCGCACCCCCAAGATCAGGAACGCCCGCCGCACGCTCGGCCTCATGGGCGGGATCGCCATCGTGCTTTTCGCCGGGCTCACCGCGGTCGCGCTCATCAGCGGGGTGCACTACGCCGAGAACCCCTGCGACCTGCAAGGCTGGGCCCAGTGCGCGACCGAGCCGCAACGGTCCCTGATCGCACAGATCGCATCCGCCACCTTCGGCAACAACTCCCTGCTGTTCTTCGTCGTGCAGGCGGCGACCGCGGTCGTCCTGCTTCTGGCGGCGAACACGGCGTTCAACGGCTTCCCGCTGCTGGGATCGGTTCTTGCGAAGGACTCCTACGCTCCCAAGTCGCTCAACACCCGCGGCGACCGCCTCGTCTACTCGAACGGCATGATCCTGCTGGCCCTCGCAGCCACCGTTCTGCTGGTCGTCTACCAGGCGAACCTGACGCAGCTCATCCAGCTGTACATCATCGGCGTATTCGTCTCGTTCACCCTCGGCCAGACCGGCATGGTGAAGCACTGGATCACCCTGCTGCGCAACGGGACCACGGAGCGCGGCAGCGTCATCCGGAGCCTCTCGATCAACGCTTTCGGCGCACTGCTCACCGCCGTGGTGCTCATCGTCGTCACGATCACGAAGTTCACACACGGCGCGTACCTGGTGTTCATCTTCATGCCGATCCTGTTCACGCTCATGCTCGGGGTGAACCGCTATTACCGTGACGTCGAGAAAGAGGTCGAGGTCGACCCGGTCACGACGTTCGGAAGCAACGGCGACCACGCCATCGTGCTCATCGGCAAGATGCAGAAGCCGGGCCTGAAAGCCCTCGACTACGCGATCGCCGCCCGCCACGACTCGATCGAGGCGGTGCACGTGTCGATCGACGACGACGCCACAGCAAAACTGCAGCAGCAGTGGATCGAGCAGAACATCCATGTGCCGCTGACGATCATCGAGTCGCCGTACCGCGATTTCGGCGTGCCGCTCATCAAATACCTCAAGCACCGGCGCGAGGAGCACGGCTCCGAAGTCGTGACGGTCTACCTTCCGCAGTACATCGTCGGCCACTGGTGGGAGAACATGCTCCACAACCACCGTGCCCGCCGCATCCGCCAGCAACTGATGCTGTGCCACGGCGTCACGGTGGCGCTCGTGCCGTGGCTGCTCGACTCGTCGTCGCTGATCTACGGGCGCCGTTCGCGGCCACTGCCCGGCCAGGATCGCCGCGGCGAGCCGGTTCGCCCGATCGCCCGGCGGCCCCTCGAACCGGCGTCGACCGGTGGACCCGCGCGCGGTATCACGTCGGCAGCGGCGGAATCCGCGGCGGCGAAGGCTGCCGCGAACGCTGCGGCGAAAAGCAGTGCTGCCGCGGCCAAGACGGCAGCGAAGAAGAGTGCGGAGGCCGCGAAGTCGTCGGGCACTGCCGCGAAGTCGTCAGGCACGGCAGCCAAGTCGCCGGCCACTCAGCAGAAACCGAAGCGGCCGGCGCGCGCGAAACGCTGACCGGGCGGCCCGGTGCCTGCACAGGTTCTGAACTCGTGCACACGCTGCAACCTGTGCACGAGTTCAGAAAGTGTGCACGGGCGAGATTCGTCCGCTCAGGTGCGGCGGGGCGATCATGGATACCAGTGACGGCGCGGTGAAGGAATGACCGCCACCATCGCCGAGGAGGCGTGACCACCACCATGACCCAGCCCCACCAACCGCTCCTGCACGACAGCGTCGTACTGCTGGCCACACCGAGCCAGGCCTGGTCGGAACCGAACGGAGACATTCGCGCGCACGGCATCCAGGGCTTTTACCATTCCGACCTGCGGGTGCTCGACGAACTCCGCCTCACGGTCGCCGGCGCCGCTCCCGAACACATCGCGACGTCGACGGTGGATGCAACCACCACGGTCTTCACCGCACTCCCCCGCGGCGTCGACGACGAGACAGCCGACCCTCGCATTCGCGTCGAGCGTCGCCGCACTGTCGGAACCGACTCGCTCGATGAGTCGATCACCCTCGTGAACGCTCTTGCCCATCCTGTCCAGACGACCATCGCGGTCGTGCTGCGGGCCGATTTCACCCCGATGCAGGTCGTCAAGTCCGGTCGCCGTGGCAGCGAGTTCGCGGCCACGGCGGAACAGGACGGCGCCGTCGTCCGGTTCGGTTCGGGCGAGGTCGGAGCGCGACTCGAAGCACCGGATGCCCGGGTGACGCTCACCTACCGCGACGGTGGTGGTGCGTCGGGAGATGTCCCGGGTGAAGCTCCACGCGGCGACGTCGTCGTCCGCCTCGAGTGGCCGGTCGATGTCGCAGCCCGCAGCAGCACGACCGTCTCGTGGCGTCTCGTAGTGTCCGATCCGACGACGGTCGTCGCCGGCGCCGAGAGCTCGGCGGACTGGGATGCCGTCACCGTCCACGCGGGCGACTCGCGCCTGTCGTCGTGGGTGCGCTCGGCGATCGGCGACCTGCAGGCTCTACGCATGGTCACGCGCGCCCGCCCCGACGACGTGTTCCTCGCGGCCGGCGCCCCCTGGTTCTTCACCCTGTTCGGTCGCGATTCCATCTGGGCGGCGCGCATGCTGCTCCCGCTCGGCACCGAACTCGCCGCATCGACATTGCGCGTCCTGGCAGACCTTCAGGGCACCCGTGTGGTGGCCGAGACCGCCGAGCAGCCCGGCAAGATCATGCACGAGCTTCGGCCCGGTGTCCTGGCCATCCCCGGCCTCAACATCACACTTCCCCCGCTCTACTACGGCACCGTCGACGCGACGGCCCTCTGGATCACCCTCGTGCACGACGCATGGAAATGGGGGATGGCCGACTCCGAGGTCGAGGCACTGCTGCCGAACCTCGAGGCTGCGCTGGCGTGGATGCGCGACTACGGCGACAGCGACGGCGACGGCTTTCTCGAATACGTCGACACCACCGGCCACGGGCTCGCGAACCAGGGCTGGAAGGATTCCGGCGACGCGATCCAGTGGCGTGACGGGACGCTCGCCGAGGGACCGATCGCGCTCTGCGAGGTGCAGGCGTACGCATACGAGGCCGCGGTCGGCGGTGCGGCGGTCCTCGAACATTTCGGGCGTCCGGGCGACGTCTGGCGTGAGTGGGCTGCGGCGCTGAAGGCCCGGTTCGCCGAAGCCTTCTGGATCGACTCCCCCGATGGCGCCTACCCGGCCGTCGCCCTCGACGCGCAGAAGCGACGCGTGGACACGGTCACCAGCAACATCGGTCATCTGCTCGGCACCGGCATCCTCGAGCCCGGCCAGGCCGCCCTCATCGCTCGACGACTCGCGTCGCCCGAACTGGACTCCGGGTTCGGCCTGCGCACGATGTCCTCCGACTCGGTCGGGTTCTGGCCACTCAGCTACCACGCCGGGTCGGTGTGGACCCACGACACCGCGATCGCGATCGCCGGTCTCGGCCGCGAAGGGTTCACCGCCGAGGCGCAGTCGCTGATCGAAGGTCTCCTGCGTGCGGCCGACGGCTTCGACTACCGCATGCCGGAACTCCACTCCGGCGACTCGACCGCGACGACGTCGTCACCCATCCCCTACCCGGCGGCCTGCCGCCCGCAGGCCTGGTCGGCGGCAGCGGCCATCGCTGTGCTCGGCACGCTGCTCGGGCTCGAAGCGGATGCGCAGGCCGGCGAGGTGCGCGTGTCGCCGCTCACGGCATCCGGGACCATCGAGGCTAGCGGGCTGCGCTTCGCCGGCCGCACGTTTGCGGTCGCCGTCGATGCCGACGGTCGCGTCACGCGCTCGTAGCCGTCTCCTGCACACTTTCTGAACGAGCGCACGCGCTGCGACATGGGCGCTCGTTCAGAACGTGGGCACGGGCGACGGGCTCCGCACGCGCAGAACCTACAGCTGCGCCATGATCTGCCGGGCGATGACACGGCCAGCGCGGTTGGCGCCGATCGTGCTCGCCTGCGGTCCATACCCCGCGAGGAATATGCGCGGATCCTGCCAGGAGGCTCCGGATGCGACGGTCAGGCCGCCCTTCTTCTCGCGGAGTCTCAGGGGCGCGAGATGCCGCAACTCGGGGCGGAACCCGGTCGCCCAAATGATCGCATCCACTTCGCTGAAGGTGCCGTCGGGCCAGCGCACTCCGTGCTCCTCGATCGCGCTGAACATCGGGCGTTCCACCAGCACCCCCCGCGCGATCCCGGCAGCGACGCGCCGCGTGCGCGGCACGCCCGTTCCGCTGACGATGCTGGGGAGCGCCTCGCCGGCGCGAGCCGCCGCATCCTGTGCCGCAACGGCGGCAACCCCACCCTCGATGGTCAGCTCGGATTCGTCGCGGAATTCGACCGGGCGG
This sequence comes from Leifsonia sp. McL0618, assembly GCF_049994905.1. Lineage (GTDB taxonomy): Bacteria > Actinomycetota > Actinomycetes > Actinomycetales > Microbacteriaceae > Diaminobutyricibacter. The sequence continues at coordinate 3,773,206 of NZ_CP188258.1, forward strand.
CGCGTCGCCCAGAACAGTTCGGCAGCAACGGTCTCGAGTTCGAGCAGAAAGCCGATCGCCGACGTTCCCCCGCCGACCACGACCACCCGTTTGCCGGCGAACTCGTCGGCGGCGAGATACGAACTCGTGTGCACGTGACGCCCGCTGAACGTCGTCACACCCGGGTAGTAGGGCACAAAGGGCGCGCCCCACGTGCCGGTGGCGTTGACGAGCATCCGCGTCGTGGTCTCGCCGAGCGAATGCTCGACGACCAGGTCGGCGCCGCGGTTGAACACACTTGTGACGGTGACCGGGCGCTGCACGTTCAGCTCGAAGAATTCTTCGTAGCGGCGGTAGTAGCCGGCCACGATGTCCTTCGCCGGAAGCGAGCGGTCGGCTGTCTCGAAGCTGATGCCCAGCTCGGCCATTCCGGGCAGATCGTTGACCTTGTGTGCACTGCCGAGCTTCAGCGCATCCCACCGGAACTGCCACGCTCCACCGGTGCCGGGGCCGCGGTCGAAGAGGATGAAATCGACACCGGGAGTAAGCTCGAAACGCTTCAGGTAGTACGCGACCGCGAGCCCGGCCTGGCCTGCGCCAACGATCACCACCTGGGTTTCGTTACTGCTCGTGGTCACGCCTCATCCCATCATGATTCCCTGTGCGGCACACAAGGGCGCACAGGGCCCTGCATGCTAAACTAGCCGCTAGTTTTCACTGTTCCTGTTCGGTAGCCCGAGTGGCTCATTGCCCACTCGGCCTGGCATCGTAAGGGGGTCACGCATGGGGCGCGGCCGTCAAAAAGCAAAGCACACCAAGATCGCGCGCGAGCTGAAGTCGTTCAGCCCTGACGTGAACTACGACGCGCTCGAGCGTGAGCTTACCGGGCACTCGCACAACGACGACCAGTATGCCGCGTGGGCTGACTACGAGCCAGAAGGCTACGGGAACAGCAGCACCGACACATACGAAGAAGAAGACCAGCCCAAGCGGGCCTGAGCGCTGGAGCTGAAAGGATCGCATCGCGATCCCGCGACGCCAGCTCCGAGGCAGCTACGCCGACTCGGTCAAAGCCATCCCTTCTCGGCGGCGATCCCGACGGCCTCCGAGCGGTTGCGCGCGCCCGTCTTGCCGATGGCGCTCGACAGGTGATTGCGCACGGTCCCTTCCGACAGGTGCAGCTCCCCCGCGAGGTCGGCGATCGACCCGCCTTTACGCGCCACCACCAGCACTTCGGTCTCACGTGGGGTGAGCGGTGAGTTGCCGGATGCCAGGGACTCGGCGGCGAGGGCCGGGTCGACGACACGCAGGCCGGCCGCGACGCGCCTGACCGCATCCGCCAGCTGACCCGACGGGGTGTCTTTCACTACGAAGCCGGACGCGCCGGCTTCCATCGCGCGCCGCAGGTAGCCGGGACGCCCGAAGGTCGTCACGATGAGCGACCGGCACCGCGGAAGCTCGCGCGCGAGCTCGGCAGCAGCGGCGATGCCGTCGAGGCCGGGCATCTCCACGTCGAGCAGCGCGACATCCGCCGCAGAGCGCCGCGCCGCCTCGACGACGTCGTCCCCCCGGCCGACCTGCACCACGACGGTGAGATCGGGTTCGAGGTCGAGCAGCGCCGCGAGGGCGCCGCGAACGAGAGCCTGGTCGTCGGCGAGCAGGAGCCGGATCGGTTCGGTCACTCGGCCGCCTTTCGCACGCTGAGCTGAAAGCCGCCGTGGATGCTGGGGCCGGCCATCACGCGCGCCCCGGCCGCCTTCGCCCGCGCGACCAGGCCATCCAGACCGTTGCCGGCGCGCTGGGCGATCGGGGCGCCGTCCGCACCGACGACGCCGACCATCCCGGCCCCGCGTCCGTCGTCGGAGACGACGAGCGAGTCGTCGGTCAGCTCGACCCAGCAGTTCGACGCACCCGAATGACGGATGACGTTGGTCACCCCTTCGCGCAGCACCCAGCCGAACAGCTCGCGCAGCTGCGGCTGCACGAGCTCACCGTTGCGCGGCAGGTGCGCGTCGATGTCGGCGGCGGCGAGCGCCGTGTGAGCCGCGGCGAGCTCGGTGGACAGGCTCATCTCGCGGTAGCCCGCGACGGCCGCGCGCAGGTCGGTCAGCGCGGCGCGCGAGAGCCGTTCGATGTCGGCGATCTCGGCTTCCGCACGCTCGGGGTCGAGGGTGACGAGCCGGCGCGCGAGCTCCGATTTCACTGTCACGACGGTCAGGGTGTGGCCGAGCACGTCGTGCATGTCGCGGGAGAACCGCGCGCGCTCCTCGACCACGGCGAGGCGCGCAACCTCGCTCTGCGCCTGGCGCAGCTCACGCACGGTTCGCATCTGGCGGTTCAGCCCGAACATCATCGACGTCACCGAGAAGGTGATGATGCCCGACCACGCAGCACTGTCCGTGAACCCGGTGAGCACGCCGTAGATCAGGGGAATCAGGATGAGCACCGCCGTGAAGATCGCGACGATCACGAACTCTTCGAAGACGGCCGCGGAGACGACGGCGACCAGTACCCAGAGCCAGAATGCCGTGCCTCCGAGCAGCGGGAAGAATACGAACGACAGAGCCCAGTATGCAGCGACCGCGATGATGCGGTCGCGCAGGGGCGCCCACCAGACCATCGGTGCGAGGAAGACGAAGATCCCGCAGTACACGACGAGCAGGACGGTCGCTGCGACCTTCTCCGGAACGGTGCCGGGCGACAGCCAGACGGCGACGACAGTGAGAGCCTGGTAGAGCAGGCCGAAGCAGGCTCCGATGTACCACCCGCGGGTCGCCCGGTCGGTCATGGACTGTCGGGCGTTGCCCCACCATTCGTCCCAGCTGGCAGGACGCTCCGCCGAGGTGCGGGAGGCCAGATCCATACCGATCACTGTAGACCGGGCCGACCTGGCCTCGTACGCACCGGCGTCAGCTGCGCGCGGCATCCCGGCGGTACCGCCAGATGATGAACCCGGCCAGCGCGAGGGTCCAGGCGAGGAGCACCAGAGCAGGCGTCAGGATGTCGCCCGACTGGTGCGCCCCCATCTGCCCGATGCGATTCAACCAGTACGACGGGACCGCCTGCGCGACGTTCGCGACCCAGGCCGGGAATATCTGCAGCGGAATCCACAGCCCACCCAGCACGGCCATCCCCATGAACACCGCCATGAAGAGCGGCTGCGCGTACTCGGGCTTCGCGAACTGCCCGATCAGGATGCCGAGGAGCGAGAACGGGAGGATGCCGATCCAGAGACCCAGGCCCGCGGTCATCCAGTTCATCGGCGGCAGGGACGAGTGGTAGAGCAGCACCGAGACGGTGAAGATCACGATGATCGAGACGAGGCCCATCAGCATCGCCGTGATCATCTTCGAGACCAGGTAGCCGGTTCCGCTGAGCGGCGTGATGCGCAGCTGACGGTTCCAGCCGATGGATCGTTCGGTCACGATGTTGAACGCCTGCGAGAGCGCAGCCATCATTCCGCCGTAGCCGGCGACCTGGACGGTCGTCACGACGATCCACGGAAGCTTGGTGACGGCATCCACCTGGCCTGCCCCACCGAAGGTGCCGCCGAACGCGACGAGCATCACCAGCGGAACGGCCAGGGTGAAGATCATCGAGCGCGCATTCTTGATCTGCCGGAACGACTCGAGCCCGACGTAGGCGATGCTCATGATGCGACCTCTTCCAGGTGTGCGGCGGCCGGTCCACCCTCGGTGAACTCGGATCGGCCCTCGGTGAGTGCGAGGAACGCGTCGTCCATGGTGTGCGACGTCACCTCGATGTCGTGGATGTCCTGGTACGCGCTCAGGAGGCTCCGCAGCGTCGCATCCGAGTCGTCGCTCACGAGCGTGAACTGGCTGCCTCGATGCTCGAAGCTGCGCACCCCGGGCAGCCCGGTGAACTCCTGCTCGATGTCCGGGTTCCAGGCGAAGTCGGCGTTCGCCCTGATGCGGCGACCCGACACGACGGCCTTCACTTCGGTGGGGGTGCCGTCGGCGACGACGCGGCCGGCGCTCAGCATGACGATGCGGTCGGCGTACGAGTCGGCCTCGTCCAGGTAGTGGGTGGCGAAGACGACGGTGCGGCCCTCGTCGGTGAACTCGCGCATGGACTGCCAGAACGTACGCCGCGCTTCGACATCCATTGCCGCGGTCGGCTCGTCGAGGAACAGCAGGTCGGGGTTCGAGACGACAGCGACGGCGAACCGTGCGCGCTGCATCTGGCCGCCGGACAGCTTGCTGACTTTCTGCTTCGCGATCTCGGTGCACCGCGCGCGGGCGAGCGCCTCGTCGACGGGCAGCGGATGCCGGTGCACGCTGGCGACGAGTGCGACGCTCTGCGCGACGGTGAGGGTCGGCAGCAGTGCGCCGCCCTGCAGCATGGCGCCGACGCGACCGCTCTCGATCGCGGACCGCGGGTTCGCGCCGAAGAGCTCGGCGGCTCCGCTTGTCGGATGGGCGAGCCCGAGTGCCAGGTCGATGGTCGTCGACTTGCCGGCGCCGTTCGGCCCGAGAAGGGCGACGACTTCGCCCGGTTCGATGGTGAGGCTGACTCCATTGACCGCCTGGATGTGTCCGAACGACTTCTTCAGGTCGGTGAGCTGGATGGCTGGTGTGTTCACCTTTTCAGCATCGTGCGGCGCGCGGAGTCGTGCGCACCCCATCCGTCAGGTTCTCCCCGTGACGTATGTCACGCGCTCGTGTGCGTGGGGGCGTCGAGCACAGGGAAAAGCACCCCAAATCGGCGATTTGGCGTGCTTCTTCCTGTGCTCGACGGGCGGGGCGCGGGGTGCCCGCGGGGAGTCAGGCAGCGTACGCGCCGACGAGGCGCACGGCCCCGCCGTCGACACCCTTCGCGCCCTGCTCGAAGCCGGCCAGATCGCGGGCCGACGTGTGGATGGTCCCAACCGGCCATGACGGGATGCCGTCGGCCGTGAGCGCGGCGGCCACCGCATCCGCCGACGCGGCCTCGACGACGGCGAACATGCCGATGCCGAGGTTCCAGGTTCCCTCGCTGGACTCGAGAGTCGAGCCGGCGAGGTCGCTCAGTACGCGGAACACCGGCAGCGGCGACCAGGTGGAGCGGTCGACTTCGACCCAGGAACCGCGCGGGAGCACGCGGGCGAGGTTGGCGGCGATGCCGCCCCCCGTGACATGGCTCAGTGAATGGACGGCGCCCGCCAGCGCAGGGTCGCCGAGGATGCGCAACAACGGGCTCGTGTACAGGCGGGTCGGCTCGAGGAGCACTTCGCCGACGACCCCTTCGAACTCGTCGGAACGATCGGTGAAGCCGATTCCCCGCTTCGACAGGATGTGACGCACCAGCGAGAAGCCGTTCGAGTGGAGACCTGAGGAGGCGAGGGCGACCACGACGTCACCGTCACGCACGCGGTCGGCGCCGAGCACAGCATCCGCTTCGACAGCGCCCACGGCTGCGCCGGCCACGTCGTAGTCGTCGGGGCCGAGGAGTCCCGGGTGCTCTGCGGTCTCGCCGCCGACCAGGGCGGTGCCGGTCTCGGCGCAGGCGCGGGCGATTCCGGCGACGATGTCGGCGATGCGCGAAGGCACGACCTTTCCGCAGGCGATGTAGTCGGTCATGAACAGGGGTTTCGCCCCGACGACGACGATGTCGTCGACGACCATGCCGACGAGGTCCTGCCCGATGGTGTCGTGTTTGTCGAGGGCCTGGGCGATGGCGACCTTCGTGCCGACCCCGTCGGTTGAGGTCGCGAGCAGCGGGTGGGTGAAGGCCTTGAGCACGGACACGTCGAAGAGCCCGGCGAACCCGCCTACGCCTCCGAGCACCTCGGGGCCGTGGGTGCGCGAAACCGCTGACTTCATCAGCTCGACGGCGAGGTCACCCGCCGCAGTGTCAACGCCGGCTTCGGCGTAGGAGGACGTGGCGGATGCGGGCTGTTCGGTCACGCTTCAAGAGTACCGGGCCGGATCACTGCGGCCGGCCCCGCGGGTTGCCCGTGCACACCTTCTGAACGTGTGCACAGGATGCAGCACGTGCAGGTGTTCAGAACCTGTGCACAGGCGGCTTCCCCGCGCAGCGGCCGCGACGCGAAAGGCGCCGAAAAGCGGCGACGCCAAAGGCGCCGCAAAGCGGAGCGCGGCACGGCCGCGCGGCTACTCCTGGCGGCCGGGGTCGCCGAACGGCAGCTGGCCGGACTGGGCGAGCGCCCGCTCCCGCAGCTCGGACGTGTCGAGCACGACGTCGAATTCCGAATCGGGCCCGGGGTCGCAACCGCCGGCGGCGACCGTCTCGGGGTCGACCGGCGTGCGCTCGAGGAGGTTCTTGCCGAGGTGGTGTGCGTCGGGCAGCGGAATCGGGTACTTGCCGGTGAAGCATGCTGTGCACAGGCGGTCCCGCGGCTGCTCGGTCGCGGCGATCATCCCGTCTTCGGACAGGTACCCGAGCGAGTCTGCGCCGATCGACTGCCGAACCTCGTCGACGCCGAGACCGGTCGCGATGAGTTCGGCACGCGACGCGAAGTCGATGCCGTAGAAGCACGGCCACGTGATGGGCGGGCTCGAGATGCGTACGTGCACCTCGGCCGCGCCGGCCTCGCGCAGCATCGACACGAGTGCGCGCTGGGTGTTGCCGCGCACGATCGAGTCGTCGACCACGACGAGGCGTTTGCCCTTGATGACCTCTTTGAGCGGGTTGAGTTTCAGCTTGATTCCGCGCTGCCGGATGGTCTGCGACGGCTGGATGAACGTGCGGCCAACGTAGGAGTTCTTCACGAGACCCTGACCGAACGGGATTCCGCTCGCCTGGGCGTATCCGATCGCGGCGGGCGTGCCCGATTCGGGCGTCGGGATGACCAGGTCGGCTTCGATCGGGTGCTCTCGCGCCAGGCGGCGACCCATCTCGACACGCGCCTCATGCACGCCGCGCCCGGCGATGGTCGTGTCGGGGCGGGCCAGGTACACGTACTCGAAGACGCACCCTGCGCGCTTCTCTTCGGCGAAACGCTGGCTGCGCAGCCCGTTCTCGTCGACCGAGATCAGTTCGCCCGGCTCGATCTCGCGCACGAAACTCGCGCCGACGATGTCGAGGGCCGCCGTCTCGGACGCCACGACCCATCCGCGTTCGAGCCGGCCGAGCACCAGCGGGCGCACGCCCTGCGGGTCGCGGGCCGCGTAGAGGGTCGTCTCGTCCATGAAGACCAGGCAGTACGCGCCGCGCAGGCGCGGAAGCACCTCCATGGCGGTCGATTCGAGCGTGTGATCGAGATCGCCGGTGAGCAGCGCTGTGACGACGGCGGTGTCGGTGGTGTTGCCGCGGGAGAGCTCGCCGTCGGTCTGCGGGTAGCGCTCGTGCACGAGCTGGAGGAGCTCGGCCGTGTTGGTCAGGTTGCCGTTGTGGCCGAGCGCGACGGTGCCGCCGGCCGTGCGCCCCAGGGTCGGCTGCGCGTTCTGCCAGCTGGATGCCCCGGTCGTGGAGTAACGCGTGTGACCGACGGCGATATGGCCGGTGAGGGTGTTGAGCGAGTTCTCGTTGAACACCTGTGAGACGAGACCCATGTCTTTGTAGATGAGGATCTTCTTACCGTCGCTGGTCGCGATGCCCGCCGACTCCTGGCCGCGGTGCTGCAGCGCATAGAGACCGAAATAGCTGAGTTTGGCGACTTCTTCGCCCGGAGCCCAGACACCGAATACGCCGCAGGCATCCTGCGGGCCCTTCTCGCCTGGCAGTAGATCGTGACTGAGAAGACCGTCGCCTCCGGTCAAACCGGATACCCCTTAACTCTCGATGGGATTGTGGGTGTCGTCGCTCGTTACGCGCACGTCGAGTCTATCGGCCTGAACCGTCTTCACCCGCTTGTTCGCAGCTCGGTCGATCGCGAGTGCGACGAGCGAGCCGACGCCGACGCCCAGGGCGAGCGCGGCGATCAGCAGGAAGCCGAAAACCTGGGCCCGGCTGTATGTCGGGTTCTCAGGAAAAGCGAACGTGAGCCCGAGCGCGATCAGTGCGAACACGACCGCGCCGGCGAACATGAAGCGGAAATACCGCGGCGAGCGCTTGATTGTCACGTCTTCTGTGACCGTCGTCTGCTCGTCGGGGGTCTCGCTCATGAGTCCATTCTCCCTCATGAAAGCTGGGAGCAGAGCGGACGGGGCGCCGGTGCTACGCCACGCCTGCGACGCGCAGCGGGACGAGGGCGGCGAGGTCCGCACGCTGCCCGGATGCGTGGACCGCACCACCGGCCACGGCCTCATCCCAGGTGCTTCGCCCGGTGGCGAGCGCGAGCCAGGTGGCAGCATCCATTTCGACGACGTTCGGCGGTGTCCCGCGCGTGTGCCGCGGTCCCGGGATGCACTGGACGGCACCGTACGGCGGCACCCGCACCTCGACCGTGTTCCCGGGCGCCCGCTCGGCGAGCAGCTGCAGCAGGTAGCGTACCGCCGTCGCCAGCGACCGGGTGTCAGATGCGTCGGCCAGCGCGGCGATCACCGCCGCCGACCCGACGTCGTCACCGATCCGCGCGCGTGCCATGACACCATCCTCCCAAATCTGTGGCCCCGCGATCGCGTCACGCTTTCCTGCGGCCGCCGGGCGGGACATAGTCTGGTGCCGTGAAAATTCTCGTTCTCGGATCCGGTGCTCGCGAGCACGCCATCATCACCGCTCTCCTCAGCGAAGACGCCGGGCACGAGATCATCGCGGCGCCCGGCAACGCCGGGATCGCACGGGATGTGACAGTCATCGCGCTCGATCAGCTGGATGCGCAGGTCGTCGCCAACTTCGCCATCGAGGAGAACATCGAACTGGTCGTGATCGGTCCGGAGGCACCGCTGGTCGCCGGCGTCGCAGACGGACTGCGCACCCGCGGCATCCCGGTCTTCGGCCCGGGCAAGGCGGCGGCACAGCTCGAGGGTTCCAAGACCTTCGCCAAACGCATCATGGACGAGGCCGGCGTGCCCACCGGCCGCGCGGTGCGTGCCGCGACCCTGCTCGAAGTGGAGGAAGCCCTCGACGCGTTCGGACCCCCGTACGTCGTGAAGGCAGACGGTCTCGCCGCCGGCAAGGGCGTGCTCGTCAGCGAGGACCGCGAGGCGGCCATCGGCCACGCGTCCTACTGGCTGGAGCACGGTTCGGTACTGGTCGAGGAGTTCCTCGCCGGCCAGGAGGTCTCGCTGTTCCTGATCAGCGACGGGCACAACGTGCTCCCGCTTTCGCCGGCCCAGGACTACAAGCGCCTGCTCGACGGCGACGCGGGCCCGAACACGGGCGGAATGGGCGCGTACTCACCCCTGCCGTGGCTCCCGGAGACGTTCGTCGACGAGGTGATCCGCACGATTGCGGTGCCGACCGTTCGCCAGCTGGCGAAGGAGCAGACGCCGTTCATCGGGCTGCTCTACTGCGGCCTCATCGTCACGGACCGCGGCGTTCGGGTGATCGAGTTCAACGCCCGCTTCGGTGACCCAGAGACACAGGTCGTGCTGCCGCGACTCGTGACGCCGCTGTCAGAGCTGCTGTTCGGTGCCGCGACAGGCGCTCTCGCCGGTGTCGCGCATCCCGAATTCGCGCTCGATGTGGCCGTCACCGTCGTGCTCGCCAGCGAGAACTACCCCGAGACGCCGATCACGGGGCGCGTCATCCACGGGCTGGATGCTGCGGCTGCGGTTCCCGAGGTCACGATCGCGCACGCCGCAACGGCCTATGACGCGACGACGGGGTCATTCATCGCGACGGGCGGCCGGGTGCTCAGCGTCGTCGCGCGCGGCACGACGTTCGCCGAGGCGCGGGCCCGGGCCTACGAAGCCCTCTCCCTGATCGAGCTCGAGGGCGGCCAGTACCGCACCGACATCGCCGCCCGCGTCGCTTAGCCCCCGGTCACAGGCCGTGAGTTGACAGCCACGGACCCGCCGGTTAGAGGTAGCGCGCGAGGAAGGCGTTCGTGAAGACGCCGTCGGGGTCGAAGCTGCGCGCGAGCGCACGGAAGTCATCGAGGCGCGGATACAGGCTCGGCACGACCCCGTCGCGGTCGAGGTACAGCTTGCCCCAGTGCGGGCGCGCCCCGAGCGGAAGAAGTGCCTGCTCGAGCGCAGGAAGCACGGCTTCGACGCCGGGCTGGTCGCGCACCCAGGTGAAGTGCAGGCCGACCACGTCGGTCGCATAGGACGAGCTGAGCCAGAGCTCATCGGATGCGACGGTGCGGATCTCGCTGACCAGCAGCAGCGGGGCCACGACACTTGCGATCCCCCGCACGGCGTCGATGGCTTCGCTGATCCGCGCCCGGGGCACGAGGTATTCGGACTGGATTTCTTCGCCGTTGCTCGGCGTGAACTCGAACCGGAAATGCGGCAGTCGCTCGTTCCACGTGCCGGCGACCCCGAGCTGCTCGGTGGTGTTGCGCACATCCATGGTCTCGATCATGTGGCGGGGTTCGGTGAGCGCGCGCGCACCGAAGAAGTCGTCCTCGAGGCCGCTCGGAGCATCCGCCCGCTCTTTCACCCATGCCAGGGCGACGGTGGGCTCGTCCCACGTGGTGAACAGGCTGACCGAGTATGCGGCGGAGGTGATCGCGTCGAACTGTGTCGCGACCGCCTCCCACGGGAGACCGGCGAACAGGCGCTGGGATGCGTCGAAGCTGGGCTCGATAGCGAGCGTCACCTCGACGACGACCCCGAGTGCGCCGAGCGACACGACCGCGCCGTCGAAGCCGGGTTCCCCGCGATGCAGCTCGACGAGTTCGCCGTCGGCACGGAGGATGCGCAGAGCCCGCACAGCCGTGGCGAGGTTGCCGTTGCGGTCGCCCGAGCCGTGCGTTGCCGTGGCGATCGCACCAGCGACCGAGATGTGGGGAAGGGACGCAAGGTTGTGGAGCGCCCAGCCCGCTTCCTGAAGGTGCTGCGCGACGTCGCCGTACCGCATGCCGCCGCCGACCGTGACGGTCCGGCTCTCCTCGTCGATGCGAATGACCGGGGGCAGTGCTGCAGTGCTGACGAGCAGGTCGGCCGAGTCGGCCAGCGAATTGAAGGAGTGCCGGCTGCCGAGGGCGCGCACGGCCTTCGCGCCTTTCACCGCGTCACGCAGTTCGTCGAGGGACTTCGGTTCGGCGATGCGCGCCGCCCGGTATTCGTAGTTCCCCGCCCAGTTGAGCTCACCCATCGTGGTTCTGGTCCTCCCGCTGCGCCGTCGTCGTGCGTCCCAGTCTGTCATTCGCGAATGTGAACGCGCACATCGCGGCGGAAGGGCGCTCCCGCACGCGTTCTGCGCGGCGGGCTCGTCTGCTGGCCGAAACACGTTCAGGAGGTCGGCGTCGTGGCAGGCGCAGGCGCCGGCGAGCTGTCGCCGGGCTGCCGTGCGTACCCGGGGTGCGCATCCGGAAGCAGGCCGCCACCCGCGGACAGCTTCGACAGGAGCGCCGCGAGCTGCACCTGCTCCTCGGCGGTGAGCGCCCCGAGCACCGCGCGCTGGTGCGCTTCGGCAATGGTACGCAGCGGTGCGAGCAGCGCCTGACCCGTCGAGGTCAGCGCGAGCTCGTAGTTGCGGCGGTCGCGTTCGGATCGCGTGCGCCCGACGAGCCCCCGCTGTTCGAGCGAGTCGAGCAGCGGCACGATCCGGCTCGGGGTGGTGCCCAGCCTGGTCGCGAGTTCGCGCTGGCTGATGCCCGGTGATCGGCCGAGCACCCGGATGGCCCCGGCGTCGCGCGGGGTGAGGCCGAGGGCTGCGACACGCTCTGCGAAGCGGTCGGCCGCATCCGCCCCGAGCTGCGCGAGCAGGAATGCGGTGCGCGGCGGCGCGGTTCGCGGTTGCGCGGGCGCGGCGGGTCGATCGGTCACGTGAACAGAATACAGCCTTGCCGAAACAATTACACTGTGTAACCATTACTACGTCTAACTAATTCGGAGGAATCATGGACACCGCACCCACCACCCCGCCCCGGCGATCCCGTTCCGGCGGTCCCCACCTCGGCGCCCTCGCCATCGTCTCGGCAGCACTCACCCTGCTCGGACTCATCGTGGGGTTCGCCCTCGCCGGCGGCCAGGCGTTCATCTCGCCGTTCTCGGGTGCGGATGCTGTGGCCGCCTACGCGCAGCAACACTGGCTGAGCATCCGCGTGGTCTCGATGATCCAGTTCGGGTCCGCCGTTCCGCTCGGCATCTACGCGGCGACCGCGTATGCGCGCCTGCTGCGGCTCGGAGTGCGCGTCCCCGGTCCCGGAATCGGCTTCTTCGGCGGCATCACCGCATCCGTCATGCTCATGATCTCGGCGCTCGGCTCCTACGTGCTCAGCCGCCCGGATGTGAGCAGCGACCCGACCATCGCCCTCGCCCTCACCTTTTTCACGTTCATCACCGGCGGCGTCGGGTTCGTGACCGGAATGGGCCTCCTCATCGCCGGGATCGCGGTCCCCTCGCTGATCCTCGGCTTCGTGCCGCGGTGGCTCGCCTGGACCGGACTCGTCATCGCGGCGCTGTCGGAGCTCTCGTTCCTCTCGATGGCGATCGAGCCGCTGCAGTTCCTTCTTCCGATCGGCCGTTTCGGCGGGTTGCTCTGGCTGGTCGCGGTCGGCTTCCTGCTTCCGAACGACCGGCGCGAGGTCAGGCGCGAGAGCGCCACGCACGATGACGACGCGGCCGCCGACACAGTGGCACAGCGCACAGAGGCGGACCTGTCATGACGACGACAGCTTTCGTCCTCGGTGCGAACGGGCTGATCGGCAACGCGATCTGCCTCGCGCTCGGCGAGGCGGGCATCCGCGTGGTCCCAGCGGCGCGCGACAGCGCTGCGCTCACTGAACTGCGCGACCGGATGCTCGAAGCCGGCTTCGACTGCCCCACGACCGAGACCGTCGACGCGACCGACGACGCCGCTCTGTCCGCCGCCATCGCACGCACCGCATCCGCTTACGGAATCGACATCGCCGTCAACAACGTCGGACGGGGCCACCGGCCCGCCCCGCTCACCGAGATCGACCCTCGCGAGTTCGACGAGATCGTCGCGGTGAACTTCCGGGCGGTCGCCGTCGCGATGCGCAACGAACTGCGCGAGCTGCCCGACGGCGGCGCACTCGTCAACGTCGTGTCCAGCGCCGGAACGGGAGGGGCCCCGGGAATGTCGGCGTATTCGGCTGCGAAACACGCGGTCGTCGGGCTCACCCGCACGGCCGCCATCGACTATGCCGCGCGCGGCATACGAGCCAACGCCGTCGCACCTGGGCCGATCGAGTCGGGACCGGTGATGAGCCAGCCGCCGGAGGTGAGAGCAGGAATCGGAAAATACGTGCCGCTCGGGCGCATGGGCCGGGCCGACGAGGTCGCGGCCGCCGTGCTGTGGCTGGCGACCGACGCATCCAGCTACACGACAGGGCTCGTGCTGCCCGTCGACGGCGGCAAGCGCGCCTGACCCGCGGCGCGGCGCCCGCTCCGGTTCGATCGGGCACGCTCGACCGCACCTGACGTGCTCGGCGGCATCCGCACAACCTCCGGCCCGGGTTCGACGCGGCCGGGAGCATCCTGATGATCCCCTGAACGGACACGCATTTCCAAGCGGATATTCGGGCAGGCTGCGTACGGTTCGGTGTGCGCATTTTCCGATGGATCGTCGTGGCGGTCGTCGTCATCCTCGTGGCGACCGGCGGCTACGTCTGGTACAACTACCAGCATTTCGTCTCCGGGATCACCCACGTCGACGCGATCAGCCACTCGAATGCGCCCGCCAAGGACCTCGACGGCACCGACCAGAACATCCTGCTCGTCGGCGACGACCACCGGCCCGCAGGTGCGACCGCTCAGCAGCTCGCCCAACTCGGAACGACCGCCGATGGCGGCGGCACCAACACCGACACGATGATGGTTCTGCACGTGCCGGCCGACGGCCGGAAGGCCACGCTCATCTCGTTCCCGCGCGACTCGTGGGTGAACATCCCCGGGTTCGGCATGAACAAGCTGAATGCGGCATTCGCGTTCGGCAGCGAGAACGGTGGCGGGGATGCCGGCGGTGCGCGCCTGCTGATCAGCACCATCCAGAACCTCACCGGCCTCACCATCGACCACTATGTCCGCATCTCGATGCTCGGCTTCTACAACGTGGTCAACGCACTCGGCCCGGTGAACGTGTGCCTGAACAACGCCGTCAACGACCCGTACTCCACCGTGAACCTGCCGAAAGGCGTCTCGACGCTGAACGCGCAGCAGGCGCTCGCCTTCGTGCGCCAGCGGCACGGACTGCCGAACGGCGACCTCGACCGCATCGTGCGGCAGCAGTACTTCCTCTCCGTCGAAGCGCGGCAGATCCTCTCGGTTGGCACCCTGCTCAACCCGGTGAAACTTCAGAACGTGCTCGACGCCGTCAGTTCGTCCATCCAGACCGACCCCGACCTCAACCTGATCGCGCTCGCCACCCAGCTGCACGGACTCAGTGCCGACAACCTGGGCACGGCGACGATCCCGGTCAGCGGCACCCCGACGATCACGGTCGACGGGAACGATGTCTCGATCGTGCAGGTCGACACGGCAGCGATGCCGGCGTTCATCCACAGTGTGATCGGCAACCCGAGCGCGTACGACAACGCCCAGGCGGCCGCACCGTCATCGGTCACCGTCACCGTGCTGAACGGGAGTGGGACGGATGGCCTCGCCGCGAGCAACACGGCGACGCTGGCGGCCCTCGGCTTCAAGACGGGAACACCGGGCACGACCACGACCACTGCGACCACGACCGTCGAGTACCCGTCGGGCATGGAGGCCGCGGCCAAGGCTCTGGCTGCCCACGTACCGGGCGCGACCGTGAGCGCGACCGGGTCGGTGAGCGGGGTGACGCTGGTCCTCGGGACCGACGGCGTGCAGGCGAGCGCGTCGAGCGCATCCTCGGGTGGCGCATCCGCTTCATCCTCAGCGCCGGCACCCGCGCCCAGCTCGACAGCGCCCACGAAGACCTACGCCCAGGGCGCCTGCATCAACTGAGCGGGCGCGCCCGGCGGCCCTTCGAGCGAATAGCATTGTCGCGTGAATCCGACATCCTCCGTCCTGCCCGGCTGGTCGCACGTCTACTCCGGCAAGGTGCGCGACCTGTACGTGCCTGAGCAGGCGCACGGCCTGGATGACGCGACCGCCGTGCTCGTCGTCGCGAGCGACCGCGTGAGCGCTTTCGATCACGTGCTCGAGCCGGGCATCCCGGGCAAAGGCGAACTGCTCACGACCCTGAGCCTCTGGTGGTTCGACCAGCTCTCCGATGTGCCGAACCACCTCCTCGCCGATCACCGACTCGACGGCGAGCGCGTGGTCGACGACATCCCCGATGCCGTGGCCGGCCGCGCCATGCTCGTCAAGCCGCTCGACATGTACCCGATC
Organism: Leifsonia sp. McL0618; assembly: GCF_049994905.1. GTDB lineage: Bacteria > Actinomycetota > Actinomycetes > Actinomycetales > Microbacteriaceae > Diaminobutyricibacter. Next base: position 3,788,478 of record NZ_CP188258.1, read on the forward strand.
GAGTGCGTCGTGCGCGGATACCTCACCGGCAGCGGCTGGACCGAATACCAGGCGACTCAGAGCGTGTGCGGGATCGTTCTTCCGGCCGGCCTCGCCAACGGCGACCGGCTTCCCGAGCCCATCTACACGCCGGCGTGGAAGGCCCCGCTCGGGCAGCACGACGAGAACATCACCTTCGAGCGCACAGTCGAACTGGTCGGCGAGGATGCGGCCGCGCGGCTGCGCGACCTCTCACTGTCCATCTACACCGAAGCCGCCGCTCTCGCGGAGGGCCGCGGCGTGATCATCGCCGACACGAAGTTCGAGTTCGGCCGCGACCGGGCCACCGGCACCGTCACACTCGCTGACGAAGTACTGACCAGCGACTCGAGCCGCTACTGGGATGCTGTCGCATGGGCCACAGGCACGACACCCGCAGAGCGCATGGCAAGCTTCGACAAGCAGATCGTGCGCGACTGGCTGTCCGCGAACTGGGACAGGTCGGGTACGCCCCCCGAGCTTCCTGACACGATCGTCGAGCGCACTGCGGCGCGGTACCGGGAGCTCCTGGAGCGTCTCGCAGGCGAATAGGCGCCGACTACTGAATTGTGCGACCGCGCACGCTGTGATCCTCGGCGACAACGCTGAACCGCCCCGGCGCTTTCTAGCCTTGGACACGGTAACCGCCCGTGCAAACAGGAGAAGCAGTGTCCAACACAGCGACGGATCACAAACCGAACAACGCCATCGCCTGGCAGAACCTCCAGGACGCGATCCTGCAGGAACGGTTCGACGACCTCCCGGAGGTCATCACAGCCCGGGACTTCGCCGCGTTCTCTGCCGAGCCCATCGAGCTCATCCGCGATGCCATCAAGAACGGTGACATCATCGCGACGAGGGATGACGGACTCGTTGCGATCCCGAAGGATGCGAATGAGCGACTGATCCGCTACCGCCTGGTCGAGGACACGGCCGCGCGGATCGTGGAACGCCCGGCCGCTCCCGAGCTTCGCCGGCTGTCGACCCATATGGACCATCGCATCCTGGATCTCGTGCGCGGGCTCGCCGCCGACAGCGGCTCGTCGGTGCGTGAACTCGTCGAGGAGGCGCTGCTCTCGTATTGGGGACCGGAGACGGAGGACGCCGTCGCGGGTGGGGTTCAGCGCTGCGGACGACCAGCGGGCAGCGGGCTGTCGTCTCCGTCGTAGGCGATGCAGCCGTTGTGTACCCGCTCGCGTCGTTCGATTTCTGCGACAAGGGCCTTGCGAACCAGGTCCGACCAGCTGGTGTCGCGCTCGACGTCGGCCGTCGCGCGATACGCCGCGCGTGTGCGGTTGCGAAGGACGGCCGGGATGTAGAAGGTGACGGAGACATTCCTCTGCGGATCGTCAGCGGCCTTCGCGTCGGCAGTCGCCTTCGTCTTGGCGGTCGCCTTCGTCTTGGCAGTCGCCTTCGTCTGTGTCATGGGACCTCCAGTGCTCGGTGAATGGACCTTTCCGACGTTAGGGAGCGATGAGCATCCACTCAGTGGCTCCGGACAAAAGCCAGTGTCGCGATGCCGGTATTTACTGGGCGGCGGTGCCGGTCGTGCGTGGCGAAGCGAAATATGCAGAGGTGTTTGAGCGTTGTTCTCCGCGTGACCGAACTTCTTGCAGCCGAAACGTCGATGGGAGCGGTGACGCTCCGCGTCGCCGACCTCGACCGCATGATCGCCTACTATCGCGACGGAACGACGCTGAGCGTGCTCAGCCAGGAGGGCGGCATCGCGGTGCTCGGGCGCGGCTCGACGCCGATCGTGATCCTGCAGCACACGCCAGGGCTGAAGCACGCCTCACCGCACGATGCAGGGCTCTATCACACGGCCATCCTTTTCGACACGCAGGAGGCGCTCGCCGCCGCGGTCTACTCGGTGGCACGCCTCGCGCCCGGCACGTTCACCGGCAGCGCCGACCACCTGGTGAGCAAGGCGTTCTACTTCACAGACCCCGAAGGCAACGGCGTCGAACTGTACTGGGACCGCGACCGGACGCAGTGGAGCTGGGTGCACGGGCAGGTCGAGATGGGAACCCTGTACCTCGACCCGAACCAGTTCCTCACCGAGAACCTGAGCGACCGCGCGGAGGTCGAACAGCTGGGCACCGCGTCGGTCGGGCACGTGCACCTCGCCGTCGGCGACGTCGCGTCGGCTCGCGCCTTCTACGTCGACCGGCTCGGGTTCGAGGCGACCGCAAGTCTCGGCAGCCAGGCCCTGTTCGTGAGCGCCGGCGGGTACCACCACCACATGGCGATGAACACGTGGAGCAGCCGCGGTGCAGGCCCTCGCACGCTGGCACTCGGTCTCGGGCAGGTCGAGATCCGGGTGCCCGGCTCCGACGATCTCGGTGAACTCAGCGAGCGGATGCGCCACTACGGCATCGAGGCCCGCGACGACGGCCGCTCCGTCAGCTTCGACGACCCCTGGGCGAACGTCGTCCGCGCCGTCGCCGCCGCGTAACACATCCTGTCGGCCACAGGGAAAAGCACCCCAAATCCGCGGTTTGGGGTGCTTTTCCCTGTGCTCGACGAGGGGCGGGGCGGGGCGGGCGGCTACATGCGGGGGGAGACGGCGACGCGGGGGCCGACGCCGGAGGCGGCGAGCGCGAGCGCCTCGTCCACCTGGGCGAGCGGCAGGATGCGCGCCACCTGTTCGGCGAACGGGTAGCGGGAGCTCGCGGTGACCAGGAATTTCGCCGCCTGCTCGAGGTGCCGGGGAGCGTAGTCGTGCACGCCCCGCACCGTGAGCAGCCGCCGTACGAGCTGGTCCGGGTCGAGCGGGAGGTCCGTGTGCGGCGTCAGGGAACGCACCAGTACAACCACACCACCGACGTCCACTGTCGACAGCAGTGTTCGCACAGCAGCAGGCGCACCCGACATGTCGAGCCCGACGGTGCAGGAGGTTCCGCGACCGCCCGCGCGGGCGATGGCCGTCGAGAGGCCGCCCGGGGCATCCGGGGCGATCCGGGGGTCGGTGACAGCCTCGGCACCGAACGCGAAAGCCGTCTCGCGGCGCTCGTCGACCGGATCGCTCACCACGACGTGCGCGCCGGCTTCCGTCGCCATCGCCGTGGCCGTCAATCCCAGCATCCCTGCGCCGGTCACCACGACGACCGCGCCATCGAGGGCGGTGATCTCCGCCGCCGCTTCGATCGCTGCAGCAACGGTCGCTGTCGCGCATGACGCCGGCGCGAGCACGGTCGCCGGGATGTCGTCGGGCACGGCCACCATGGGGGTGCCTGCGAGAACGTGGGTGTGGGTGGCGAACCCGCCGGAGAGTTCCCAGCCCCGACGCATCCGCTCGTGACCGTACCGCTGCAGGTTGATGCACTTCTGGCCGAGTCCCCGCCGGCATCGCACGCAGCGTCCGCACGGCACGGAAACCGACCAGACGATCCTCTCGCCGAGCGACACCCGGTGCCCGTCGGTGGTCTTCGCACCGCCCTGTCCGAGTGCTATGACCCGGCCGACCTGTTCATGGCCGAGGATCAGCGGCGTCGGGGCGCTCCGATGGCCGAGCACGGTGTGCACGTCCGATCCGCAGACCGTTGCGAGTTCGACCTCGACCAGCACATCCCCCGGGCTCAGTCGCACGCCCGGCACGGCGACCGCTTCGTGCGCATGGCCTTCACCCGTCCACACCATCGCGGTGGCCGACGGGAACACTCCCACCCCCTTGCCTGCGCGTGACGGGGCTTCCAGCACGCGGGGGGTGACCGCCCTAGTCGTCAAAGCCGAGCAGCGCGGGAAGTTCGGCGATACTGCCGATGACCGCGTCCGCTCCGGCGTCGCTCAGCGTCGCCTCGTTGTGTGCCCCGGTGAGCACGCCGACGACGAGGCCGGCGCCGGCCGCGATGCCGCTGGCCATGTCAGAGGCGGTGTCGCCGACGACGACCATGGAGTCCACACTCGTCGCTCCGGTGCGCAGCAGCGCCGTGAGCGGGAGGTCGGGGTACGGACGCCCGCGGCCGGCATCGGCGGGGCTGAGCACGACATCCACCAGGTCCTCCCAGCCGAGGGCGGCGATGATCGCCTTCGTGGTCGACGGCGAGAAGCCGGTCGCGAGCGCGACCTTCACGCCGGCGTCACGGAGGAGACCGATCACGTCTTCTGCCCCGGGAACCGCCGTCGCGCCGTCTCTCTCGACGAACTCCGCATACGCGTTCTCGAAGACGGCGTTCGCGTGCTGTGCCTGGTCTTCGTCGCCGGTGAGCGACCGGAAGACCGCGATCTTCGACTGGCCCATGGTGTCGCGCACGTACTGCAGTGCGCTCTCGCGTTCCTCTTCCGTCTCGCCGATCCCGGCTTCTTCGGCCGCCCGCACGAACGCCTTCTCGACGAGGCCGTCGTCGACGACTGTCGTGCCGGCCATGTCGAGCACGACCAGTTCGAGGTCGACGTCGTCGTCATCATCCGCGTCGTCGTCGTCCTCGCGACGCGCTTCGTCGATGTCAGTCATATCGAACTCGTCGAACTCGTCGTCGAGCGCGTCATCGGATGCGGCGTCGACGGCCGCGTCGATCGTGCCGGCGTCGTCGAACTCCGACGTCAGGATCCCGTCGTTCGTCATGGTGGTGCCTTTCTGTGCTTTCAGCGTGCGGAGAGCGAGATGGTCGGCTCGCCCAGGTCTTGTGTCGTCGCCGAGGAGTAGAGGTCGTCGATGACGCGTTCGCCGAGGCCGAGACCGGTCGTCATCCCGATGCCGGTCGTGACCGACACGACCCGCACACCCGGCAGCGGCGTAGCGATGAGGAAGTCGTCGGGGGCCGAGGCGTAGACACCCTGCCAGCGCTCGCGCACGCGCAACTCCCGCACGCCGAAGAGGTCACGGGCGAGCGAGAGGAGCGCGTCGAACGCGGGCTCGCCCTGGAACGGGTCGATGCCGTCGCCGCGGTAGTGCGTGTCGCCGACGATCAGTCCGCCGTCGGGCCGCTGGGTGTACATCTGGTTCAGGTCGAGGGCGGCCAGGTCGGGATGCTCGGCGACGAGGCGCGAGCGAAGGGCTGCGGCCGACGCGGTGCGGGTGAAGCCCGCGTAACGGATGAGCGACCAGCCGGTGAACAGGGGCGACGTGAGCGGGCCGTCGAGTTGCGCATCCACCAGGAGCATGTCGAGGCCGCAGCGCTGCACGCGATGGGCTTCGGCGAGCACCGGGAAGAGCTGGTCGACGTCGTGGTTGACCGCGACGATCACGGTGTCGGCGATGACGGGGCCGCGGGAGGTGTGGACGCGACCGGGGTCGACGCCGAGCGCGCTGGTGGTGAAGTGGAAGTCGACGCCGTCGTCACGCAGCCAGCGCGCGATGGCACCGGCGGCCTCACGCGGATCGACCTGGAGGTCGCGCGGAAGCCACGCGCCCGAGCGCACGCGGCCGGGAGCGACAGGAACGCGATCGCGCACCCCGTCGGCGTCGAGGATGACGATGTCGTCGGGCCCCCGCAGGTCGCGGAACTCGTCGAGCACGGCGGCCTCTTCCGGGTTCTGCGCAGCGACGACCGTGCCGGTCTCGCCGACCCAGAAACCCGCCTCGGCGGCGAGCGCGAGCCACCGCTCACGGGACTCTTCCGCGTATTCGCGGGCGCGGCCGTCCTGGCCGGTCAGGCACAGGTGGCCGAAGTTGCGGATGGACGCACCCAGGATCCCTGCGGCCCTGTCGAGCACGACGACCGACAATCCGCGACGGCGGGCGGCCACCGCGTGAGCGAGTCCGACGATGCCCGCGCCGACGATGGCGACGTCGTAGCGGCGCCGGCTATTGCCTGCCATCCCCCCGGTCCCCTCTCGCCTCGGCGCGCTGCACGACGGTGCGGTGCTTGCGTACTGAAACGCTAGGCAGGGAGGGAGAATCGCGTGCCAACCGATGGTTACCGCAAGGTGAACGGATGTGGCACATCGCGGTTGCGGCGGTTTGATAACGTTTGACAATACTAACGCGACGCGTTACTATCGTCGACTACCACTGAAGGAGGAACAAATGACGACCGCTCACCCTCCGATCCACCCCGGGGAGATCCTGCTCGAGGACTTCCTCAAGCCCCTTGGACTGAGCCAATACGCGCTCGCAAAAGCCATCCACGTTCCCGCCCCGCGCATCGGAAGCATCGTCCACGGAACCAGGTCGATCACGCCTGACACCGCGCTCAGACTGGCCCGTGCGTTCGGCACCACGCCACGCTTCTGGCTGAACCTCCAGAATCGCTACGACCTCGAAGTCGAGCAGTCCGCTCACGCGGAGGAGCTCGACGCGATAGCTCCGCTCGTCGCTGGTTGAGGCGTTGTTGCATTAACGTGACGATCGGCGCGATAATGCAACAGGATGCTTCAGCGAGGAGGAGCGGCGTGACCGTCGACGACAACACCAGGGACTTCGATCCGGACATCGTCACCGACTTCAGCCGGCGGATGAGCTACGGCTCCTATCTCGACCTCGATGTGCTGCTGAGCGCGCAACGGCCGGTCAGCGTGCCGGAGCATCACGACGAACTGCTGTTCATCATCCAGCACCAGACCACCGAGCTCTGGCTGAAGCTCGTGCTGCACGAGTTGCAGTCCGCGCGCGACCTGCTCCGCGCCGACCGGCTCCAGATCGCCCTCAAACGCATCGCGCGGGTGAAGCACATCCAGAAGACCCTGACCGAGCAGTGGTCGGTGCTCGCTACGCTCACGCCGACCGAATACGCCGAGTTCCGTGGCTTCCTGGGCAACTCATCCGGTTTCCAGTCCTACCAGTACCGTGCGGTCGAGTTCGTGCTCGGCAACAAGAACCGGCGGATGCTGAGCGTCTTCGAGAGCGACCCCGCGGCCCACGCACTGCTCGCCGACCTGCTCGAGCAGCCGAGCGTCTACGACGAGTTCCTGCGTTACCTGCACCGCGCGGGCTTCAGCATCCCGACGTCGGTGCTCGACCGCGACGTCACCCAGGCGCATCGATTCAGCCCGGAACTCGTCGAAACCTTCCGCGAAATTTACGAGAACGCGACCGAGCACTGGGCGGAGTACGAGGCCTGCGAAGAACTCGTCGACCTCGAAGACAACTTCCAGCTCTGGCGGTTCCGCCATCTCAAGACCGTGCAGCGCACGATCGGCATGAAGACCGGTACGGGCGGGTCGACCGGCTCGAGCTTCCTGCAGAAAGCACTCGAGCTCACGTTCTTTCCCGAGTTGTTCGCGGTGCGCACCGAGATCGGCGCGCCCGCTCCTGCGGCGGACTGACATGGTTGCCGACGGTTTCACGCTCGGCGTCGAGCAATGGTGGTCCGGCGGCTGGCGGGACCGCACCGTCTTCGTCGCGGGCGGGGGCAGGCTCCACGCTGTCGGCGACCGCGAGACGAACGCCGACCTCGAACTTCCGGGAACCCTCTTTGCCCGCCTCATCGACCACCACGTGCACCTCGGGCTCATCGAGCCGACGGCGCTGATCGCCGGCGGGATCACCTCGGTCACCGACCTCGGCTGGATCCCTTCCGAGGCCGCCCGCCTGCGTGCTGCGAGCCAGGATCCGGCGTCGAATCTTCCCGAGGTGAGCATCGTCGGCGCGCTGATCACCTGCGCCGGCGGCTACCCGGCACGCAGCGCGTGGGCGCCCGATGGAGCAACGGCTGAGGTGGGCGACGGCGCGGAAGCGGATGCGGCGGTCGACGCGCAGGTCGCGGCCGGGGCATCCGCCATCAAGTTCACGATGAACAGCGAAGCGGGTCCGGCACCCTCCGCCGACCTCGCGGCCGCGATCGTCGCCGCCGCACACCGGGCCGGACTTCCCGCAGTGGTCCACGCCCAGGGAGCCGGTCAGGCCAGGCGCGCATTCGAGGCGGGGGCCGACCGGTTCGCGCATACGCCGTTCTCCGAACGTCTCGACGACGCGCTCATCGAGCGGATGGCCGACAAAGGCACCGAATGGATCTCCACCCTCGATATCCACGGCTGGGGCACCCCGATCGGCGACTTCAGGGTGGCACTCGACAACCTGCGCCGCTTCGCCGACGCCGGGGGCCGCATCCTGTACGGAACGGACCTCGGCAACGGGCCGCTCCCGGTCGGCGTGAACGGACGGGAACTGCTGGCGCTGGCTGCCGCCGGCCTCGACCGCGACGGGCTCGTCGCGGCGATCGCCGGCGACACACTCACCACGACCATCGGTCCGCGCTTCGCCTGGGCGCCGGGCCGCCCGCCCGCAGACCCGGCGGCGGCCGCACACTGGCTCACCACGGCCAGGGGCGCCACCGTGGACTCCCTCGGACGCTGAAACCCACGTCCCGACTACCACCCAGCCACCCAGGAGGATCCCGCCATGACCGAAGCCACACGCGACAACCCCGGAGCGCGCGCGTCGTCCTCCGGCAGCGTCGACGCACACCTCGGGTACGCGCGGCGGATGGATCGCAGCGACGGACTCGCACACTTCCGTCGCCAGTTCCACGGCATCCCGCAAGACTCGGATGCCGGCGACGGCGGAGCGGGCGTCGGCGACACGGGCGGGGTGGTCGCCTACCTCGACGGCAACTCGCTCGGCCGCCCCACCCGCGCCAGTCTGGAGCGCATCCAGCGATTCCTCGCCGACGCATGGGGCGGCCGCCTCATCCGCGGCTGGGACGAAGAATGGATGGCGCTGCCGTTCACCATCGGCGACGCGATCGGTCGCGCGGCGATCGGGGCGGCGCCCGGCCAGACCTTCATCGGCGACTCCACAACGGTGACCCTCTACAAGCTCGCCCGCGCGGCGGTCGATTCCCAGGCCGACCTGCGCGGGGACGGCCCGTTCCGCACAGAGATCGTCGTCGACACCGACAACTTCCCGACCGACCGGTATGTGCTCGAAGGCATCGCGCGCGAGCGCGGCATGACCTTGCGCTGGATCGAATCCGACCCCGCCGGCGGCGTGACGCCCGAGCAGGTGGCCGCGGTGGTCGGACCCCAGACGGCGCTCGTGCTGCTCAGCCATGTCGCGTACCGTTCCGGGTTCATCGCCGACGTTCCCGCGATCACCAGGATTGTGCACAAGGCGGGCGCACTGGTGCTCTGGGACCTGTGCCACTCGGCCGGGTCGGTACCGGTCGAACTCGACGCCTGGGGCGTCGACCTGGCGGTCGGATGCACGTACAAGTACCTGAACGGCGGCCCGGGCTCGCCCGCTTTCGGCTACGTCAGGGCAGAACTGCAGGATTCGCTGGCGCAGCCGATCCAGGGGTGGATGGGGACCCGCGACGTTTTCATGATGGGCCCGCGCTACGTGGCGGCATACGGTATCCGCCGCTTCGTGAGCGGCACGCCGGCGATCGTCGGGATGCTCGCGATGCAGGACACGATCGCCATGATCGAACAGTGCGGCATCCAGGCGGTGCGGGACAAGTCGGTCGCGCTGACCGAGTTCGCGATCGCGCTGGCCGACGAATGGCTCGCGCCGCTCGGCGTGACGGTGGCCAGCCCGCGCGACGCCGCCATGCGCGGAGGCCACGTCACCCTCAGCCACCCGGCGATGCGCGAAGTCACTGCGCGCCTGTGGGACCAGGATGTCCTCCCCGACTATCGCGACCCGGGCGGACTGCGCATCGGGCTGTCCCCGCTCAGCACGAGCTTCGAGGAGACCTACCGCGGGATGGCGGCGGTGAGGGACACACTGCGTGCCGAGCTGCTGCACCGGTCGGGGCTGGGATGACAGACACGGCTGTGGCTGCGGCCGTGCTCGACGACTTCGATTCGCGGCCGGGCCGCTCGATGTCGCTCCTGCGCACGATCGTCGGCGGCTTCCTCCGCGAGCTCGGCGGGTGGATGCCGACCGCCGGCGCGGTCACGATGCTCGACGCGCTTGAGGTGCCCGCTTCGACGGCCCGCTCCACACTCACCCGGCTTGCCGCACGAGGCGTACTCGCCCGCGAGCCGCGAGACGGTGTCGCCGGCTACGTGCTGAGGGCAGGGGCGGTGCCGATGCTCGAACGAGGCGACGCACGGATCTTCCAGGCCACCGCATCCGCCGACGAAGGATGGTGCCTGGTCTCGTTCTCGATCCCCGAACGCCACCGGGACCGGCGCCACCAGCTGCGGCGGCGGCTCGACTGGATTGGGTGCGGCACGGTCAGCGACGCGCTGTGGATCGGTCCGGAACGGGTGGCGGATGACGTGCGCGACATCCTCGCAGACCTGCAGCTGACCGGCGAGGTCACCGTCTTCACGGGTGCGCGACCCCTCGCGGACCGCCCGCTCGCCGAACTCGCCGGCCGGTGGTGGGACCTCGAGCGGGTGCGGATGCTGCACCAGGGTTTCCTCGACCGCTATGCGCCGGTCGTAGCCGATGCCGGGGCCCTGGCCGATCGTGCCGCGTTCGCGACGTGGGTGGGCGCACTCGACGAGTGGCGCGTCATCCCGTACCTCGATCCCGGCCTGCCTGCGTCGGCGCTTCCCGTGGGATGGCCGGGGCCCCCGAGCCGGGAACTGTTCGCGGTCATCCGGGAACGATACGCGGATGCCGCCCTCGGGTTCGCGCGTCGAGTGACGGGCTGTGGACGATAGAATCGACTCATCCCCACCCAGCTGCCGAGCGGAGAGTGCCCGTGCCCACCATCGTTGTAGAAGTCATGCCGAAGGCTGAGCTGCTCGACCCGCAGGGCAAGGCCGTCGCAGGCGCCCTCGCCCGCATCGGCAAGGGCCAGTTCAGGGGTGTGCGTCTCGGCAAGCGCTTCGAACTGACCGTCGATGGTCCGATCGACGATGCGACGAAAGCGGCGGTCGAAGAGATCGCTGCCGACATCCTCTCCAACTCGGTGATCGAAGACGTCGTCGGCATCCACTACCCGGCGGCCGACGCCTGATGCGCATCGGCGTCGTCACCTTCCCCGGCTCGCTCGACGACCGCGATGCCCTGCGTGCCATCCGCCTCGCCGGTGCCGAGCCGGTCGCACTCTGGCATGGCGATCACGACCTCCAGGGCGTCGACGCCCTGGTTCTGCCGGGCGGCTTCAGCTATGGCGACTACCTGCGCTGCGGCGCGATCGCGAGCCTTTCCCCGATCATGACCGAGGTCATCGACGCCGCAGGCAAGGGCCTTCCGGTGCTCGGAATCTGCAACGGCTTCCAGATGCTCGCCGAGGCCCACCTCGTGTCCGGCGGTCTGATCCGCAACGACCACGGGAACTTCATCCGCCGCGACCAGCACCTGCGCGTCGAGAACACCACCACGCCGTGGACCAGCGGCTTCGAGCACGGCCAGCAGATCGTCATCCCGCTCAAGAACGGTGAGGGCGGCTTCATCGCGTCTGCAGACGAACTGGCGCGCCTCGAGGGCGAAGGCCTCGTCGTCTTCCGCTACCAGGGCGTCAACCCGAACGGCTCCCTGAACGACATCGCCGGCGTGCGCAACGAGCGCGGCAACGTCGTCGGGCTGATGCCCCACCCAGAGCACGCCGTCGAGCCCGGCTTCGGCCCCGACACCTCTGCCGCGATGCGATCGGGCATCGACGGCCTGACCTTCTTCACCTCGGTCATCCGCAGCACGCTCGTCGAGGCGTAGGAGTCGTGCCTGTGGAGCCGCCGGCGGCCGAAGGGCCGGGCCGGTGGCCCGCGCCGCGCCGGTAGACTGAGGATGCCCGGCACCCGTGACTTCTTGGAGACTGCCTCCCGTGACCGACCTTTCCACCGCATCCGTCGTCGACACCGTCGCGAACGCGGGCGAAACCCCTGAACGCGAGCAGCCGTACGCTGCACTCGGCCTGAAAGACGACGAGTACGCGCGCATTCGGGAGATCCTCGGGCGTCGCCCGACGAGCGGCGAGCTCGCGATGTACTCGGTCATGTGGAGCGAGCACTGCTCCTACAAGTCGTCGAAGATCTACCTTCGGCAGTTCGGCCAGAAGGTCACCCCCGCCATGAAGAAGAACCTCATGGTCGGCATCGGCGAGAACGCCGGTGTCGTCGACGTCGGTGAGGGCTGGGCGGTCACGTTCAAGGTCGAATCGCACAACCACCCGAGCTACATCGAGCCGTTCCAGGGTGCTGCCACCGGTGTCGGCGGAATCGTGCGCGACATCATCTCCATGGGCGCCCGGCCCGTCGCCGTCATGGACCAGCTGCGCTTCGGCGCCATCGAAGAAGCCGACACGGCACGCGTCGTGCACGGTGTCGTCTCCGGCATCTCGTTCTACGGCAACTGCCTCGGCCTGCCGAACATCGGCGGCGAGACCTACTTCGACCCGATCTACCAGGGCAACCCCCTGGTCAACGCCCTCTCGGTCGGCGTGCTCCGCCACGAAGACCTGCACCTCGCCAACGCGTCCGGCCTCGGAAACAAGGTCGTGCTGTTCGGGGCCCGCACCGGCGGCGACGGCATCGGCGGGGCATCGATCCTCGCTTCCGACACCTTCTCTGCGGGAGGGCCGACCAAGCGCCCGGCCGTGCAGGTCGGCGACCCGTTCGCCGAGAAGGTGCTCATCGAGTGCTGCCTCGAGCTGTTCCGCGACAAGCTGGTCGAAGGCATCCAGGATCTCGGTGCAGCCGGCATCTCCTGCGCCACCTCCGAACTCGCGTCGAACGGTGACGGCGGAATGTTCATCGAACTCGACAAGGTGCTGCTGCGCGACCCGAGCCTCACCGCCGAAGAGATCCTGATGTCCGAAAGCCAGGAGCGCATGATGGCGGTCGTGAAGCCCGAGCTTCTCGACGCCTTCCTGGCGGTCACGGCGAAATGGGACGTCGAGACCAGCGTGCTGGGCGAAGTCACCGACACGGGCCGCCTCGTCATCAACTGGCACGGCGAAGAGATCGTCAACGTCGAGCCGCGCACCGTCGCGGTCGACGGCCCGGTGTATGAGCGCCCGGTCGCGTACCCGAGCTGGATCGATGCCCTCCAGGCCGACAGCGCATCGAAGCTGCCGCGGTCGAGCGACCCGGAGGTGCTGCGCGAGCAGTTCCTCGCCCTCCTCGGCAGCGCGAACCTCGCTGACAAGGGCTGGATCACCGACCAGTACGATTACTTCGTCGGCGGCAACACCGCCCTCGCGTTCCCTGACGACGCCGGCATGATCCGCGTCGACGAGGAGAGCGGCCTGGGCTTCGCCATTGCAACGGATGCGAACGGCCGCTACTGCCAGCTCGACCCGAAACAGGGCGCCCGGCTCGCGCTCGCCGAGGCGTACCGCAACGTGTCGGCATCCGGAGCCGTACCCGCAGCTGTGACAGACTGCCTCAACTTCGGCAGCCCAGAGAACCCCGAAGTGATGTGGCAGTTCTCCCAGACGGTCGAGGGATTGTCCGACGCCTGCCTCGAGCTCGAGATCCCGGTGACGGGCGGCAACGTGTCGTTCTACAACCAGACCGGGTCGACCCCGATCTTCCCGACGCCGGTGGTCGGCGTGCTCGGCGTCATCGACGATGTGGCCCGGCGCATCCCCAGCGGATGGCAGGACGAAGGCGACAACATCTACCTCCTCGGCGTCACGCGCGAAGAACTCGACGGGTCTGCATGGGCAGGCACGATCCACGGCCACCTCGGCGGACTCCCGCCCGAGGTCGACCTCTCGCGTGAGCGCGAACTGGGTGAGCTGCTGCGCGCGGGTTCACTCGAAAGCCTCATCGGATCCGCCCACGATCTCTCCGACGGCGGTCTTGCCCAGGCGCTCGCCGAAAGCGTCATGCGGTTCGGTGTCGGGGCACGCGTGTGGATCACCGAGATCATGGAACGCGACGGCGTCGACGCCACGACGGCGCTTTTCAGCGAGTCGACCGGCCGCGTCATCGTGTCGGTGCCGCGGGAAGACGACGTGAAGTTCCGCGGCCTCTGCGAAGGCAGGGGCTACCCGGTGCTGCGCATCGGCGTGACCGACGCCGAGCTGGGCACCCAGCCGGTGCTCGAGATCCAGGACTACTTCACGGTCGGTCTCGAAGAGCTCGCCAGCACCCACAAGGCGACGCTGCCCGAATACTTCGGCCCTGTGGTGTCCGCCAAGCCCGGTGCGGGCTACCTCGCCAAGACCGACAGCTAGTCCCGCTGCGTCGCCGGCTCGTCGCGATCAGCCATCGCGGTGTCCGGCCCGGATGGCTGTGACGACTCCAGCGTTTGCGCCACCAGCGCCGCCTGCCGCCGCGTCAGCACGCGCACGCGCTGCTGCGTGAGCAGGATGCCGAGCAGCACCACCACGGCGCCCACCGGCTCGTTCCAGCTGAGGGATTCCTGCAGCACGAGGATACCCAGCGCAACGCCGACAACCGGCGTGACATAGGTCACCCCCGATGTCGCGGTCGGACCCCACGCCCGCAGCACGTTCATGTTCCAGATGTAGACGACACCCGTTCCGAGCGCGCCGAGCGCGAGAAGGCTCAGCAGCACCGGCCAGCTGAACACGACTGGACCCAGCGCCACGAACGGCGTCAGCACCAGCATGATCACGGCAGCGACCCCGATATTCATCACGGCCACCGTCGTCGCCGGCATGTCGCGGTGGCTGATGAACCGCCGGATGTAGCCGAAGCTGAAGCCGTAGCACGTCACCGCCCCGAGGCACGCCAGCTGCCCCCACACGCTGCCGCTGAGCGCCGCGATCTGCCACGGCCCGACGACGATGACCACACCGACGATCCCCACGAGCACGCCGAGGACCTGGTCACGGTTCAGCCGCTCCACCCGGAAGGCGAGCGTCGCCAGGATCGCCGTCGTGATCGGCGTCACCGCGTTGTAGATGCTCGCCAGGCTCGACGACACGTACTGTTCGGCCCATGCGAAAAGCAGGTACGGCACGACACAGTAGGTGATCGCCACCACCACGAAATGCAGCCACACGATCGGCTCACGAGGCAGGCGGCTCCGCGTCGCCAGGGCGATGATGCCCAGGGTGATCGCCCCGAACACGAGACGGGCCCAGACCACCTGCCCAAAGCTCACGCCCTCGAGGCCGACCTTCATGAACAGGAAGCTGGCGCCCCAGATGAGACCCATGGCGATGAACTGGACGGCGACCTTCACGGTTCGACGTTACCCGCCGCCGCCGACATCTGCCCGCGGGAATCGGACCCGGCACGCAGTCGCCCTCGCACTGCTGGGCGCACCCGAGGCAGCGCCCACACCCTGTGCCGCCGGTCAGTCGACGATCGTGATCTGAACCGGAACGTTCCCGCGGGTGGCGTTCGAGTACGGGCACACGTGATGCGCCTTCTGCGCGAGCTCCTCGGCCTGCTCGCGTGCGACGTTGGGCACATACACGTCGAGTTCGACGGTGAGCCCGTAGCCGCCGGCGCCGTTGTCGCCGATGCCGACGCTCGCCGACACTCCGGCGTCGCGGGTGTCGGCCTTCTCGCGGCGGCCCACGGCATGGAGCGCACTCAGGAAGCAGGCCGCGAACCCGGCCGCGAAGAGCTGCTCCGGGTTGGTGCCCGCGCCCGAACCTCCCAGTTCGCGCGGTGGGCGGGTGTCGAGGTCGAGCAGGTCGTCTTCGCTGCGAACGTGGCCGTCACGGCCCCCACCCGATGCGTGCGCGATTGCCGTGTAAGCGATGTCCATGACCGCCAGCCCATACCGTTCGCCTGAGCGCGCGCTGAAGGCATCCCCAGAGAGACGGTGTACAGGGAACCTAGCTCACGTCGAATCGCACCCCGGTGAACTCTTCGAGTCGCGACCACAGCCGGGCACCGACGCGCGGATCGCTGCTCGTCGACGTGGGCCTCTGGCGGGTGGGCACGCCGCGCGTCAGGTAACGCGGGCCCCAGTAGTCGCCGCCGCGGGCATCCGGATCGGTCACCGCCCGCACGATCGGCCACGCGCCGTGGTCCTTGCCCTGTGTTCCCAGGGCCTGCAGGTTGTCGACGAACCGGGTCATGCGCGTCGGCTCGTTGACTCCGCGGATGCGTGGCGTGCGCCCGCTGATCGAGTATCCGGGATGCGCGACCAGGCTCGTCACGCCGCTCCGCGCCAGGCGCAGGCGGCGGTCGAGCTCGAAGCCGAAGGCCTGCACGGCGATCTTGGACTGCGCGTAGGCACGCCATCCGGTGTATCCGCGCACCAGCTGGAGGTCGTCGACACGGAAGGTCGAGAGCCGGCTCGACAGGCTGCCGAGAGTGACCACGCGCGCGCCCGGCGTTCCCGTGAGGGTCGGGTAGAGGAGCGCGGTGAGCGCGAAATGCCCGAGCACATTGGTGGACAGCACGAGTTCGTTGCCGCGGGCATCCGTCTCGCGTTTCGCGGGTGGATGCACCATGCCCGCGTTCTCGACGAGCGCGTCGAGGCGCCCCCGCGCGGCGAGCACGTCGGATGCGGCGCGAATCGAATCGGGTTCGGTGACGTCGAGGTCGATCAGTTCAACGCTTGCTCCCGGGACACGTCCCCGGATGGCGGCGAGGGCCGCGTGCCCGCGTTCGCGACTGCGGCAGGCGAGAACGACGTGAGCCCCTGCCGCGGCGAGCTGCTCACTCGTGAAGTAGCCGATTCCGGTGTTCGCGCCGGTGACGACGACGACCTTGCCGGTCTGGTCGGGAACCGATCCGGCCGGCCCGCTCACGATGCGCGGTCTTCGGCGGCGGATCCCGCGATGCGCTCGTGGTGGTGGATGACCTCGGCGATGATGAAGTTGAGGAACTTCTCTGCGAAGGCCGGGTCGAGGTGGCTCTCTTCGGCGAGCGCACGCAGCCGCTCGATCTGTTCGCGCTCACGTTCGGGGTCGGCCGGTGGCAGGCCGTGCATCGCCTTCAGCGTTCCGACCTGCTGGGTGAACTTGAAGCGCTCGGCGAGCATGTGCACGACGGCGGCATCGATATTGTCGATGCTCTCCCGGATGCTGTGCAGCTGTGCGTAGACGGCGGCGTCGGCGGTCGTGTCCAGGTCGGCGGCGGGGGAGTCGTTCGGGGCCATAGACCGACCCTAACGTCTTGAAATCGGGGCTTGTGCATATTTTACTCTACGCGTAGATTATCTATGCATAGAGCAACTCCCACCATCAGCGACAGAAAGGCATCGATCATGTGGACCACCGAACACACCGCCGAGACAACGCTCGATCGCGAAGCCGTCTGGGCAGCCCTCAGAGACCTCCACACCGGCGCACTCCGCTACGACGGCGCCGACACCTTCGAGCTGCACGGACCATTCGCCGTCGGCACCGAACTGACCGTCACCCCCGTCGGCCAGGATCCGTTCCCGTCTACGATCGTCGACCTCGTCGAGAACGAGACCTACGCCGACCGCACCGAGTTCGGCACGCTCGTGCTCACGTTCCGGCACACGCTCGTACCGACGCCGGACGGAACGCGCGTCACACACCGCCTCGAGATCGACGGCGAGGGCGCTGATGTGGTCGGTCCCGAACTCGGGCCGCAGATCAGTGGCGACTTCCCCGAGTCGATGGATGCGCTGTTCGAGCAGGCGCGGCTGCGCGCATGACCCGGTTTCCCGAAGGACCTGCCACCAGCCCCGGCTTTCTCCTGTGGCACACCACCCTGCGCTGGCAGCGCGTGATGACGGCAGCCCTGACTCCGCTCGACCTCACCCATGTGCAGTTCGTCATCCTCGCATCCACGTGGTGGCTGAACGGCCACGGCGAGAGCCCGACACAGTCGCGGCTGTCCGACTACACCGGATCGGATGCGCGGATGACGTCCGAAGTCGTCGGCCGCCTGATCGCGAAGGGACTGGTCGCGCGGACTCCCGACCCTGACGATGCACGGGCGAAGGTGCTGTCGGTGACGACGCTCGGCGCCGAGGTGGCGGCGCGGGCGATCGATGCCGTCGAAGCCGCCGACGAAAGCTTCTTCGCGCCGGCGATGGGCCGCCCCCTCGATCTCGTGACCCTGTTGAAAACCCTCGCAGCCCGCTGACCGCCCGATACGGTGGAGTGGTGACGGAGACCTACCTGACCCAGCCCATCGACCAACAGTCCGCTCGCGTCCTGGCCGACGCCGGCCTGCGGCTGTCGCTCGTCGACACAGCCGACCAGGCCGCATTCGACCAGTGGCTTCTCGCCGACTTCCGTGGATTCCTCGGCGGCAGGAACGATGCCGACGCACTCGCCGAGGCCCGCGAATACCTGCGAGACAACCGCACGACAGCCGTCTACGACGACGCGATCCCGGCAGCGGCATCGCCGGTGGGCACCGTGAATTCGTGGGTGGCGCCTCTCACCGTTCCCGGCGGTGCTGCCGTCGACAGCTGGGCGATCAGCTCGGTCACCGTGGCTCCGACCCATCGTCGCCGCGGCGTCGCCAGCGCCCTTCTCGGCGCCGAGCTGCGCACCGCGCAGGCGCTCGGCGTGCCGCTCGCCATCCTTACGGTGTCGGAATCGGTGATCTACGGCCGGTGGGGTTTCGGACCCGCGACGTGGGCGACCGAGTGGCGCGTCGATACGAAGCGGGTGCGGTGGGCCGGACCTGCGACGACCGGCCGCCTGTCATTCAGCGAACCGGAGGAGTACCGGGAGACCGGCCGTGCCGTTCTCGCTACGATCATGGCCGGCCGCGCCGGCGAAATCGCCATGACGCCGCATCTCGCCGACCGGCTGATCGGCCCGCACAAGGGCAACCCCGATGCGTCCAAGTACAGACTCGTGCGCTATGACTCCCCCACGGGCGAGCCGGAAGGCTTCGTGAGCTACATCGTGAAGGATTCCGACGACTTCGTGCGCCACACGGTCGAGGTGAACTACCTGGCCGCCGCAAAGGACGAGGCACTGACTGCGCTCTGGCGGTACCTGCTCGAGCTCGACCTTGTGGCCGAGGTCCACATCGACACGCGCGGCATCGACGAGCCGATCCGCTTCCTGGTGTCCGACATCCGGGGTGCTCGGGTCGTTGGCGAGCAGGATCACCTCTGGGTGCGCATCCTCGATCTGCCTGCCGCCCTGAGCGCCCGCCGCTACGAGCGTGACGGCGACCTCGTGCTCGAGGTGGCCGATGACCTGGGCTTCGCCGACGGCCGGTACCGGGTGCGCGTCAGTGGCGGCGTTGCGAGCGTCGAGACCACGACAGCGGAACCCGATGTGACGCTGCCGGTCAGTTCACTCGGCGCCGTCTACCTCGGTCACGACACGGCCCGTCACCTCGCACTCGCGGGCAAGCTGTCCGGCGACGCTGACGCGCTCGACCTGATCTTCCGCACTGCCGTCCCGCCGCGGCTGTCCACGTGGTTCTGAGCCCGGCGACTCGGAGCCGGGGCTAGTCGACCAGGTCGTGGCGCACGACGATCTCGTCGCGACCGGGTCCGACGCCGATCGCCGAGATGCGTGCGCCGCTCATCTCTTCGAGCGCGAGAACATAGTCCTGCGCGTTCTGCGGCAGGTCCGTGAAGTTCCGCACGCTGGAAATATCTTCCTTCCAGCCCGGGAACTCCTGGTAGATGGGTACGGCGTGGTGGAAGTCGGTCTGCGAGGCCGGTACCTCGTCGTGGCGCACTCCGTCGACGTCGTAGGCGACCGCGACCGGGATGCGCTCGAGGCCGGTCAGCGTGTCGAGCTTGGTGAGCACGAAGTCGGTGACGCCGTTGATACGCGCGGAATACCGGGCGATCGGCGCGTCGTACCAGCCGGTGCGGCGCGGGCGGCCCGTTGTCGTGCCGAACTCGAAGCCTCGCTCGCGCAGCCATTCCCCGGATTCGTCGAACAGCTCCGTCGGGAAGGGCCCTGCGCCGACGCGGGTCGTGTATGCCTTGACGACGGCGATCACGCGGTCGATGCGGTTCGGTCCGATGCCGGAACCGGTGGCGGCGCCGCCGGCGGTCGAGTTGGATGAGGTCACGAACGGATAGGTTCCGTGGTCGACGTCGAGCATGGTCGCCTGCCCGCCCTCGAACAGCACGTATTTGCCGGCGTCGAGCGCCTGGTGCAGCAGCAACCCGGTGTCGGCAACCATCGGACGAAGCCGTTCGGCGTAGCTCAGCAGGTCGGTGACGACCTCGTCGACGGTGATGGCGCGACGGTTGTAGACCTTCACCAGCATGTGGTTCTTCTGGTCGAGAGCGCCCTCGACCTTCTGGCGGAGGATGTTCTCGTCGAACAGGTCCTGAACGCGGATGCCGACCCGGTTGATCTTGTCGGCGTACGTCGGGCCGATCCCACGCCCGGTCGTGCCGATCTGGCGCTTGCCCAGGAAGCGCTCTGTCACCTTGTCGATGGTGCGGTGGTACTGGGTGATGACGTGGGCGTTGGAGCTGACGCGCAGGCGCGAGACGTCGACGCCGCGGGCGATGAGCGCATCCAGTTCTTCGAACAGCACCTCGATGTCGACGACGACGCCGTTGGCGATCACCGGCGTGACACCCTCGGTCAGGATGCCGGACGGCAGCAGGTGCAGCGCGTACTTCTCGTTGCCGACGACGACCGTGTGGCCGGCGTTGTTGCCGCCGTTGAACTTGACCACGTAGTCGATGCGGTTTCCGAGGAGGTCGGTCGCTTTGCCTTTGCCTTCGTCGCCCCACTGGGCGCCGATGATCACGATCGCGGGCACTGTTCAGTCCTCTTCCTGGGTGGCTGATGGAGCACTCGATCCTATCGTGTCCCGTTATCTTGCACATCGCTGTGCAAGATAGTACGATGAGTGCAATGAGCATCCCCCAGCCCCGCGCACCCCGGCGCGACGCCGCCGAGAACCGCGAGGCGATCCTTCTCGCTGCGGCCGCCGCCCTCAACGACGACATCGACGCATCCCTCGAGACCATCGCCGCGCGCGCCGGCCTCACCCGCCGCGCGATCTACGGCCACTTCGCCACCCGAGACGACCTGCTCGTCGAGACATTCACCCGCGGCGCCGCGCGCATCGGGTCCTCCGTGCTCCCGCTGAGCGATCCGGATGCGCGGGTCGAGATCGCGCTCTACGGCGCCACCCTCTGGGCCGAGGTCGGGCACGTGCGCGTCGCTGCGCAACTCGCGGTGCGGGGCCCGCATCGCGCACGCGTCGCCGAAGCGCTCGAACCCGCCCGCCTCAAGCTCCTTGCGACCGTCGAGCGGGGAATCGCCGACGGCACGTTGCGCGGCGACATCGAGGCGCCCACCCTCGCTCGCCTGATCGAGGCCGCCGCCATCGCGGTGCTCGACGAGGCGACCCGCACGGGGATGTCCGACGACGAAGGCCGGCGCCTCGTGATGCTGAACGGCCTGGGCACTGCCGGCATCGGATGGCGCGAAGCCGACGAACTGATTCAAAAAACTCCGGTGCTGCGCGCTGGAGCTGAAAGTGCCGCACGGCGGCACCGCGACGCCAGCGCCGAGGCGGCTGCGCTCCCGAGGACGGACAACCAAGAGTGAAGATCACCCTCGACGGGGTCGCGAAAGGCGCCCGTAACGCCGCGCTGCCCCCGACATCCGTCACCTTCCGCACCGGCGAGGTGACCCTCGCGCGCGCCGAGACGGAACAGCGCCCCACTGTGCTCGGCCTGATCGCGTCGGGGCGGATGCGCCCGGATGCGGGCACCGTGACCATCGACGGCGTCACCGATTATTCGGAGCTGCGCACGCGCATCGCGCTGATCGACGCTCCGGCGGTCTGCGAACCCGCAGCCGACGTCACCGTTGCGGGCGTGGTAGCCGAAGAGCTGATGTTCGCCGGGCGGCCATCCAACCCGATCGCCGTCAAGAAGACGCTTGCCGAACTGCACGCGACCGAGTGGGCTCGCACCGCGATCGCGAACGTTCCGCCGACGGTGCGGATCGGGCTGCTGGCCGAGCTCGCGATCAGGCGCGAAGGCGTCATGGGCCTCGTGATCACGTCACCCGACCGCCACGGCGGCGACCCGAAGGAATGGTGGGACCTAGCGCAGGGGCTCGCCGAGCGAGACCTCGCCGTGCTCGTCGTCGCAGGAGATGCGTCAGCTGCCCTGCTCTCCGGCGAGACCCGGAAGACCGGGACCGAAGAGACCGAGACCGAAGAGACCGAGAAGACAGCATGAAGGTCCCCCAGATGATCGCGGCGGAATTCCGCCGCCTCACCGCGAACCCGATGTCGATCGTCGCGCTGGTCGCGCTGGTGGCGGTGCCGATCCTCTACGGCGGCCTCTACCTCTGGGCCAACCAGGACCCGTACGCGCGCCTGAACCAGATCCCGGCCGCGATCGTCGTCGACGACACCGGCACGACTGTGGACGGAAAGACCGTGCACTACGGCACCGAGATCGCCGACGAGCTGGTGAAGGACGGAACGTTCGACTGGCACGTGGTCACCCCGGGGTCGGCGGCATCGGGTGTCGACAGCTCGAAGTACGACTTCAGCATCACCATTCCGAGCGACTTCTCCGAGGCGCTGGCCTCTGCATCGAGCAGCTCACCGCGACAGGCGACCGTCACCCTGACCACGAACGACACGAACAGCTACCTCGCGTCGACGATCGGCCAGCAGGCGGCGGAGAAGATCCGCGTGTCGATCGTGAAGAAGGTCAACGAGCAGGCGGCGCAGCAGTTCCTGATGGGGCTGGCGAGCATCCGCTCGAACCTGGTGACAGCGGCGGATGGCGCGAGCCGGCTCGTCGACGGAACCGCGACCGCGCAGACCGGCGCGAAGGCGCTCGCCGACGGGACCGCGAAAGTCTCGACCGGCGCGAGCGCCCTGTCGAGCGGTACCGCCCAGGTCGCGAGCGGTGCTGACCAGGTCGCGGACGGCGCGCAGAAGGTCGCGGACGGCAACGCCCAGCTCGCCGCGAAGGCCAACCAGGCGGGTGCGGTCGCCGACCAGGTCGCCGGTGCGGTTCCGCAGGCGCGGCAGGCGATCATCGACCGGCTGACCGCGGCCGGCGCGACGCCGGCCCAGATCGACGCCGCTCTCGCAGCCCTCGACCCACTCGGCGTGAAGATCACGTCGGGAAACGCGCAGGTCCAGAACCTCGTCGGGCAGGTCGACCAGCTCTCGGCAGGCGCGAACCAGGTCGCCGCAGGCAGCGCGCACGTGGCATCCGGCGCGCACCAGAGCGCGGAGGGCGCGTCGCAACTGGCGTCGGGGGCGCAGCAGACGGCATCCGGTGCTTCGTCGCTGAGCGACGGAATCGGCACCCTGCACACCGGGACCGTGAAACTCCACGACGGGCTGAGCGACGGCGTCGCGCAGATCCCCGACAACTCGGCCGAGCTGCAGAAGAAGCAGGCGGCCACCATCGCTGATCCGGTGAAGCTCGCGAACACCTCGATCACCTCAGCGGGCACCTACGGGGCCGGACTCGCGCCGTTCTTCGTCGCGCTCGCCGCGTGGATCGGCATCTACGCCCTGTTCCTGATCGTCAAGCCGGTCTCGCGGCGGGCCATCACCGCCCTGCACTCGCCGATCAAAGTGACGCTCGCCGGCTGGCTGACACCGGGGCTGCTGGGCGCGATCCAGATGGTCGGACTATTCGCGGTGGTGGGGGCCGCGCTCCAGTTCCCGATCGCGAATCCGGTGGGGATGTTCGCGATGATGGCGACCGCGTCGCTCACGTTCGCGGCGATCATCCTCGCGCTCAACGTGTGGCTCGGGAGCGTCGGACAGTTCCTCGGCCTGGTGCTGATGGTGCTCCAGCTGGTCACCGCGGGTGGAACGTTCCCGTGGCAGACCCTTCCCGGTCCGCTGGCGGCGCTGCATCACGTGCTGCCGATGTCGTATGCGGTCGACGGCATCCGTCAGCTGATGTACGGGGGAAACCCGGCGACGGCGTGGGCTGATGCCGGTGTCCTCGCGCTGTGGGCGCTCATCGCGCTGCTCGTCGCGGCGATCGGAGTGACCCGGATGACCCACTTCCGCACCCTGCGCGACCTGCGCCCCAGCCTGATCGGGTAACGGGCTCGGGCACGATCGCGGCAGGAGGCGCGCGCGCACCCCGGATGCCGGCGAAGGGTGCCGGAAGCAGGCTTCCGCCCGCGTCGAAACCCACTTGTCGCACCTCGCGTGCGAAGCTGCGTCGGCGGCGCCACTTAGGGTTGCAGGGTGAGAACGCCCGCTGAAACCACCCTCCGCATCCTCCACCTCTCCGACACGCACCTCTACGGCGACGGCACGCTGCACTACGGCATCGTCGACACGACGGCTGCGCTCGCCCGGACACTGGAGCGGGCGAGCGAGCTCGAAGCCGTCGACGTAGTCGTCGCATCCGGTGATCTCTCCGACGACGGCAGCGCCGAGTCGTACCGCATCCTGGCCGGGATGCTCGAGCCGTGGGCTGCCGAACGGGGAGCGGTCGTCGTCTACGCGATGGGCAACCACGACCTGCGGGCCGGCTTCGAGGAGGTGCTCGGGGCGCGTACCCGCGTGCACGACATCCGGGGCTTCCGCATCGCGACCATCGACAGCACCGTGCCCGGCGCGGGCTACGGCAACCTCGACGAGGCGCAGCTCGACGCGCTGCGTGTGGCGCTGGAAGCACCGTCGGAACGGGGCGCGATCGTCGTGATCCACCATCCGCCCGTGCCCGCCCAGACGACCTTGCTGGGTGCGCTCGAACTGCAGAACCCTGCCGACCTGCTCGACGTGTGCGCGACGGGGGACGTGCGGCTCATCCTGGCCGGCCACTACCACCATCCGTTGACGAGCGAGGCCGCGGGCGTTCCTGTCATCGTCGCGCCCGCTGTCGCGAACACGGCCGATCCGCTGGCCCTTCCGGGCACGGAGCGCGCCGCGGTCGGGTCGGGCTTCGCCTACATCGAGTTGGTCGGCGACCGCGCTGCGCGCGTGATGTTCATCACTGCTCCGGGCCCGGACGACGGCGAGATCGTCTACGACCTCGATGCCGCCGCTGTCGACCGCATCGCCTCCGCCGCCGGCCCCCGCTGAGCGCCCCTGCTCCCTCGAGCACAGGAAAAAGCATCCCATCCGTCGGAATCGAGGTGCTTTTTCGTGTGCTCGACGGACGGTGCCAGGGGGCCCGCGCCGGTAACGTGGCGTTATGGCTGGTTACTCCGGAACACCGCTGTGGAAGAAACTCGGCATGAAGCCAGGTTCGCGGGTCCTCGTCGCGCACGCTGATGCCGGATGGCGCATCCCGGATGCCCCCGACGGCGTCGAGTGGGTTCGAGGCGACGACGAGGGCGCACTCGACCTCGTGCTCGCCTTCTACCGGAGCGCCGCCGACTACGCTGCCGAACTCGACGGCCTGGGCGAACGCATCTTCCCGGCCGGCACACTGTGGATCGCCTGGCCCCGCAAGGCCGCAGGCCATGTCAGCGACCTCGGCGACACCGTCGTACGGAATGCCGCTCTCGAACGCGGCCTGGTCGACGTCAAGGTCGCACAGGTCGACGACGACTGGTCCGCGCTCAAAGTCGTGTGGCGCGTCGAACTGCGCTCACGCTGAAGAGCTCAGTCGAAAACGACGTGCTGGGTCACCCAGCTGTGCATGGCGACCGCCGCGGCGGCCGACGCGTTGATCGAACGCGTGGAGCCGAACTGGCTGATCTCGACCACCGAATCGGATGCCGCGAGCGCCGCATCCGACAGCCCCGGCCCTTCCTGGCCGAAGAGCAGCACGCACTCCTGCGGGAACGCGAACGTCTCGATGATCACCGAACCGGGAACGTTGTCGATCGCGATGATCGGCAGGGCCGATTGGTGCGCCCAAGCCACGAAATCGGCCACATCGTCGTGATGCACGACGTGCTGGTAGCGGTCGGTGACCATCGCGCCGCGCTTGTTCCAGCGGCGTCGGCCGATGATGTGGACCGTGTCAGCGCCGAAAGCGTTGGCGCTGCGCACGATCGACCCGATATTCATGTCGTGCTGCCAGTTCTCGATGGCCACATGGAATGGATGCCGGTGCTCGTCCAGGTCGGCGACGATCGCCTCCATGCGCCAGTAGCGGTAACGGTCGATGACGTTGCGCGTGTCGCCGTGGGCCAGCAGGTCGGGGTCGTAGAACGGCTCGTCGGGGAGCTCGCCCTGCCAGGGACCGACGCCATGAGTGGTGAGCTCCGCGGTCGGATTGGCTGCGTGCTCGGATTCCACACGTTCAGGTTACTGGTACCGCATTGGAACCTCCCCGAAATGAAGTGCGGATGCTCCGCCCGATAGATTGGGTCCCGTCGAAAGGGGTACGCGTGTCGCGACGTCACGAGATCGAATGCTGGCTTACAGATATGGACGGGGTTCTCGTCCATGAGAACGAAGCGTTGCCCGGGGCGCAGGAGCTGATCCAGCAGTGGCGGGACCAGGGCACTCCCTTCCTCGTGCTGACGAACAATTCGATCTTCACGCCGCGCGACCTTGCAGCGCGACTGCGCGCATCCGGTCTCGACGTTCCGGAGGAGTCGATCTGGACATCCGCTCTCGCCACCGCCGACTTCCTCAGGTCGCAGATGCCCGGCGGAAGCGCCTTCGTGATCGGTGAGGCCGGCATCACGACGGCCCTGCATGAGGCAGGGTTCATCATGACCGATGTCGACCCCGACTACGTCGTCGTCGGCGAGACACGCAACTACTCGTTCGAGGCGATCACCAAAGCGATCCGCCTGATCGGAAACGGGGCGCGGTTCATCTCGACGAACCCCGATGCGACCGGGCCGAGCGCCGAAGGGCCGCTCCCGGCGACCGGCGCGGTCGCTGCGTTGATCACGAAGGCGACCGGGCGTGAACCGTATGTCGTCGGCAAGCCGAACCCGATGATGTTCCGTTCGGCGATGAACCGCATCGGCGCGCACTCGGAGAACACGGCGATGGTCGGCGACCGGATGGACACGGACATCGTCGCCGGCATCGAGGCCGGACTGCACACGATCCTGGTGCTGACCGGGATCAGCGACCAGGCCGAAATCGACCGGTACCCGTTCCGCCCCGACGAGATCGTCTCCGGAGTGAACGAGCTCGTCGCGCCCACGCCGGTCGAATCCGACCTCTAGCGTTTCGTCTCGGGCTCAGCCCTGGGGGCCGGGGCCCGCGACCGAGCCGGTGATCGGCTGGCCGTTCGACCGGCTCGCGAAGCAGTAGTACGACCGGAGGCCGCTCGTCCACTGCTGGGCGGTGGCCGGGTACGTGCCCTGCAGCTGGAGGTCCGGGTAGGCGCTCGCCGCCTGGAGGTTCACCACGCCCGGCTTCGTGCAGAGCAGGTTGATCTGGTTCGCGAGAGCCTGCGCTCCCGGGTAGGGCGCAGCCGGATCGGCCGAGAACAGGTTGGTGTAGACCATCTGCGCCGCGTGCGGGGTGGCGCAGTCCACCACCGTGAACGTCTCCGCCCACGGTGTCGTGAACGGCTGCAGGCATTCCCCTCCGCCCAGGGTCGACCACGCATGCACACCGGCCGGCTGTGCGCCGGCGGGCTTGGGGATGACCGTCGGTTTGGGTGTGGGCGTCGGGGTGGGTGTCGCGACCTTGGTCTGGGTCGCGGTCGGTGCCGGCGTATCTGCAGCGATCATGCTGGGCAGCCGGGTGCCGAAGACGAACAGCGCGATCAGGATGAGGAGGGCGACGATGCCGCCGGCGACCCAGAACAGGATGCGGTTGGTGCGGTGCGGCCCTCCCGGCGGGGTGCCGCCAGCCGATCCGTCGCGGGAACGTCGCGACGTCGGGAGCACGTCGTCCGGTCCGGCCGCGGCTGCGGCAGCGGCGGCGGATGCGGGAGCCATCGCACCGATCGGCTCGGATGCGTCGGCGAGGGTCTCCGCGTCGAGCGCCTGGGTGGCAGGCGAGGGCAGCGCTCCCATGAGCAGTGTGGCCTGTTCGGCGGCCGGCTCGTCCGCATCCGCGAGCGCTGCATCGAGGGCAGTCGCGTCCATGAGCACGGTGTCGGTATCCGCCGCAGCGGCACGTGCGGCCGTCTCGTCATAGGGAGCACCGGCGAGGTCGTCGATCCCTTCGTCGTCATCCTCGTCGGGAGCGGATGCGGCAGCGGCTTCATGAGTAAGGCCGAGAGGTGGGCCGTCGCCGGCCGCTCCGATGACCGCCGCCGTCGCGAGGCCGGGCACTGCCGGGAAGCGGGGGCCTTCGACGCTCGGCGGGGTCGGCGCGACCGGGGGCGCGACGGGAGGTTCGACCGTCGGAAGAGGCGCCGCGACCGGCGGAACGAAAGGTTCGACCGGCGGGGTCGGCGCGACCGGCGGAACGAAAGGTTCGGCCGGCGGAACTGGCGCCGCGACCGGCGGAACGGCCGGAACGAACGTCGGCGGCACGAGCGGCGCAGGCTCGAAGAAGGCCGGGGCCGTCGACGGAGTCGTCTCCGTCGGGCCTTCGGGCGTCGCGTCCGATTCTGCGGGCGTGCCGGCCACTGGACGGTCCAAGGGGCCGGTCTCTGGCTCGTCCTCTTCGAACATCCCCAGAAGGGCCGCCAGGCCGTGGCTCTCATCGAAACCGGAGCCTTCCGGCTGACCCGTCTCAGCGGCGGGATCCTCGCCCTGGGCAGGGGACGGCGGCGGCGTCGGCTCGCCCGGCGATTCCGGCTGGACGGGCGGAGTAACGAATAGGGGCGGCACGAGCGGCGCGGGGGACCACGGTGCGGGCGTATGGGGTGCAGCAGGATCGTAACCACCGGAGCCCGCGGCCGGCTCAGCAGATGCAGCCGACGGAACAGGCGGAACGGGCGGAACGGGCGGCGCAACGTCGAAAACCGGCGGCTGGAACGCCGCGGTCGGGGCCGTGAACTCGTCGGGTGCCGGCTCGGCCGGCGAGGCGATCGATTCGGGCGCCGCAGGCGGCGGGATGATCGGCTCCGGCAGTGCAGGTTCGATTCTCGCGGGCTCCGGCAGCTCCGGCCCAGCGGGTGCAGCCCCCGCGGGTGCGGCCTCAGGCATATCCGGCTCCGCCGGCGCGACGGGAAGCGACGGTTCGGCCGGCACGGCCGGCACGGCGGCCGTGCCGGCGACGAGAGGGTCGGAACCCACCCCGGGCTTCAGCCCCCAGACGAATGGTTCGCCGGGTTCGAAGATCGGCCCTGTCTGCGGCTTCGGCTCCTGCGAGACGGGCTCCGGAGGCTCGGCGGACGTGACGGGAACGTCGAGGATGCTCCACGGCGCGATCGACTCACCGGCGGCGGGCGGAGGTTCCGGTGTTGGGAGCGGGCTCGTGACGTCGGGGAACTGCGGATCGAAGGACGGAACGGCGGGCTCAGCGATCGGCGGGTCGAACGACGATGGCGCCGGCGGCACGACCGGCATCGCCTGCGTCGGTGGCATTCCCGGCACCGGCGGCACGACCGGCATCGCCTCCGTCGGTGGCATTCCCGGCACCGGCGGCACGATGGGCATCGCCTGCGTCGGTGGAATTCCCGAAACCGGCGACGCCGCCGCCTCATCCGGGGTCGCACCCGTCTCGGCGGCGGCCTCGGTTTCGCGTGCGCGGCGACGGCCGCCACTCAGCTGGTGGTAGAACCAGTCCGAGCTGCCGAAGTCGGGCTCTGTGGTTTCGGGGTCAGACCCGCTCACCCCGTCGGGCGCGCCGCCGTCAGGCGTGCCGCCGGATTCCGGGTCGGCGGCGCCGTCGCCGTCGCGCGGGTCGCTCACTATTCGAGCCCCAGGTCCGCGAGCCCGATGGCTGCGTAATAGGGATAGCCGGCCGATTCGATCGTCTCGCGTGCACCGGTGTTGCGGTCGACGACGACGGCGACCCCGGCGATGATCGCGCCGACCTTCTCGAGCGCTTCGATGGCTTTGAGTGGCGAACCGCCCGTCGTGGAGGTGTCTTCGAGAACGATCACACGCTTGCCCGCGAGCTCCGGCCCCTCCACCTGCTTGCCCCGGCCGTGGTCCTTCGGCTCCTTGCGCACGACGAACGCGTCGTAGGCGAGTCCCCGTGCGGCGCCTTGGTGCAGGATTGCTGCGGCGACCGGGTCTGCGCCCATGGTCATCCCGCCGACGGCGGAGACGTCGGGGATACCCGCGATCAGGTCGATCATGACCTGGCCGATGAGCGGGGCCACGCGATGGTCCAGGCTGACCTTGCGCAGGTCGACGTAATAGCTCGCCTTCTTGCCGCTGGTGAGCGTGAAGTCTCCATGGAAGACGGCGTCGGCCGAAATGTAGTCGATGAGCTGCTGTCGTGCGTCGGTCACGTCCACGATTCTAGAGGTCGGGGGTAATCGATAGCATCGGGTCATGCGCGTCGCTACCTGGAATGTGAACTCGATCCGTGCCCGATTCGTGCGAACAGTCGACTGGCTGGTACGGGAACACATCGATGTCCTCGCCCTGCAGGAGATCAAATGCAAGCCCGAGCAGTTCCCTGTGGAGGCCTTCGAGAATGCGGGATACGAACTCGTCATCGAAGGTCACAACCAGTGGAACGGGGTCGCTTTCGCGAGCCGCCTCCCGATGGAAGACGTCGAGATCGGCTTTCCCGACATGCCCGGTTTCGCGAAGGGCGTCGAAGGTCCCGACCAGCCGCGTGAGGCGCGTGCGATGGGGGTGACCGTGGCGGGCATCCGGCTTTGGAGCCTCTATGTGCCGAACGGTCGCGCGCTCGACGATCCACACTTCGAATACAAGCTCGACTGGCTCGCGACGCTCGCCGCCGACACCCAGCGCTGGCTCGCCGAAAAGCCCGACCAGCCGCTCGCCCTGATGGGCGACTGGAACATCGCACCACTCGATTCCGACAATGGCGACCCCACCGTCATCCCCGGCGTCTCAACACATGTCTCCCCGCCCGAGCGCAGTGCGTTCGAGACGTTCGAGACGATCGGCCTCAGCGACGTGGTCCGTCCTCTCGTTCCGGAGGGCTTCACGTACTGGGATTACAAGCAGCTCCGCTTCCCACGCAATGAGGGCATGCGCATCGATTTCATCATGGGCTCGAAGCCGTTCGCCGACCTCGTCAGCGGGGCGAGCATCCATCGCAACGAACGCAAGGGGCAGGCCCCCAGCGACCACGTACCCGTCGTGGTCGACCTCGATCTCGAACCGCACGATGACGACGACGACCGGCCGATGATCTTCGGCTGACACCGGCGGCGGCTCCCTCGCTAGGCTCGAAGCATGCCGACACTCGACGTTCCGGGCGCATCCCTGTACTACGAGACGGCCGGTCACATCTCGTCCCCGGCGGTGCTGCTCATCCATGCCGGGGTCGCGACCCTTCGCATGTGGGATCCGCTGGTGGACCGGCTGGCCATCGACCATTTCGTCGTGCGATTCGACACACGCGGCTTCGGCCGTACGACCACTGAGAACGTCGAATTCTCCGACCGGCAGGATGCGCGCGACCTGCTCGATCACCTCGGCGTTATGCAGGCGCTCGTGATCGGATGCTCGCGCGGCGGACGCATCGCGATCGATCTCGCACTCGAAAGCCCGGAGCGCGTGACCGGGCTGGTGACGATCGGCTCGGGTCCGAGCGGGTTCCCGGTGACCGAGCTCACCGACACCGAGGACGCACTGTTCGACCGCTGCGACGACGCCTACAAGGCCGCCGACTGGCACCTGCTCTCCCGGCTCAACGTCGAACTGTGGACGATCGGCCCGACCCGCAACAACGACGACCTCGACCCCCGGTTCGTCGAGCTCGCCTATGAACTGAACCTCCCGAACGCCGAACACGGGGGCGAGGCGCCGGTCGCCATCCCTCTTGAGCCTCCGGCGTTCGACCGCGTCGTCGACATCGAGGTGCCCGCCCTGGTCACCGTGGGCGAATTCGACCTCTCCGAGGCGCTCGCGCAGCAGGCGTACCTGCTCGACAGCATCCCGACTGCCGACGGCTATATCTTCAGCGACACGGCGCACCTGCCGAGTGTCGAGCATCCGGACGAGTTCGCCGACGTGCTGCTCGGCTGGATGGAACGCAACGCTCAGTAGGCGACGCGCGCCCAGAGGTTCTCGATGTCGCCCGCCGTGGAGCGCTCCATCCACTCCAGCCGGACCGGTGCGCCCGCGGCCCGGTCGAACATCCGCACGCCGTCGCCCAGCAGCACCGGGGCGAGGTGAAGCAGCACCTCGTCGAGCAGCCCTGCCTCGAGGCATCCGCGCGCCGTCTTCGCACCCAGCACGACCACATACCCACCATCGGCCGCCGCCTTGGCCACCTCGACCGCATCACGAAGGTCGCCCGCGACGAAGGTATAGCCGTCGACCGGCGGCTCGGCCGGGTCGCGGGTGAGCACGAACATGGGTCCCGACCAGGCGCCTCCATACGGTGCGCCTTCGGGCCTGGAGGCGGGATGCGCATCCGTCGCCTCGCCGCCACGGAACGTGTTGGCTCCGATCAGCAGCGCTCCGATGCGCGGCATCAGCTCGTCGACGGCAGGATTCGGGGTTCCGACGAATGGCCCGACCCAGTCCATGGCACCGCGCGGGCCGGTGATGAAACCGTCGAGCGACGTCGTCGCGTGAAAAAGCACCTTCGCCATCGTCTCCCCTTCGCGCTGCACCCTCAGTTGCGGCCGGTGAAGCCGTCCATCGTCGTGTAGATGCCGAACACGCGGTCGGCCACCGCATCCCATGCCTTCGTCGGCAGGATTCCCTTCACCGCCTTCGCGAGCCCCACCGTCCACGGGAGCAGGAGCATCGGCCGGCCCACGAGCATCGCCCGCCAGACCCGGTCGACCACGTAGGCGGGATCCATGACCGGGGTCATCAGCGGACCGCGGGCACCCTCGAACATGCCTGTCGCGATGTAGCTGGGCGCCACCGTCGTCACTTTGACGTGACCGAAACCCTGCTGTTTCAGTTCGAGGCGCAGCGAGTCGCTCCACCCGATCACCGCCCACTTCGACGCCGCGTAGACGCTCATGCGCGGGTTCGCGACCGTTCCGGCCGCCGACGCGATGTTCACGATGCGCGCCTCGCGCATACTCTCGATCATCCCGGAAAGGAACTCACGGGTGATGTACATCGGGGCGAGGGCGTTGACCTGCATCGTCGGGCGGGTGTCGTCGCCGTTGTCGTGCTCCCAGAAATACTTGCCGCGCACGATCCCCGCGTTGTTGATGAGCACATCGATCGAGCCGACATCGCGCCGCACGGCCTGGGCGTTCTGGGCGATCGCACCCAGCTCGCCGACATCGACGACGAACGGGTGGATGGTCGTGACCGGCCGCCCCGCAGCCGAGCTGGGGGAACGCACGGGCGCTCCCCACGGCGATTCCTCGCGGTCGGCGATGACGATGGCGCGCAATTCGGTGGCGACGAGGTCGAGGGCTTCGGCATCCCTGTCCCAGAGGACGACGGCGCGCGCGCCTTCGCGCACCGCCCGCTCGGCATACAGCCGGCCCATACCGGAGGCCGCACCGGTGATGAGGATTCGGGCGCCCCGCACGGTTCTGGTCATCTCCCCATTGTGGCGGACCCTCGACGCCACCACGGGGTTGGTGTGGGCTTTCCCCGCCCAGAACAGCGTCACCGACCAAGCGATCCGGTCACAGGCGGGGAGGATTTCGAGGGCAAGCAAGGGCTGGCTACCTGCGCAGCGGGACGCGACAGCGTTCAAAATCGCCTACGCATATGGTCTGCGCCGACGGGAGCTACGGATGCTGGATTTGGAAGACCTTTGCCCCAACCCGCACGCCAAAGAGTTCGGTCCGGCTGGTGTTGTCTATGTTCGATGGTCGAAAGCGATCAAAGGCGGCCCGCCACGTCGACGCTCGGTCCTCACGGTGTTCGGCTGGAGCGTCGACGTTCTCGCTCGCGGGGATGCCCTGTTGTCAACGCTGTAGAGCTATCTGGAAGCCGCTGGTCCTACGAATGCGCGGCTGCTTGAACTGACGGCCGACCACGCTTCTGCAGCGTCCGCGGGACGCTCGCGGTGGTTGGCCATGGCCGCCGCCCGGGCGTTCGTCAATGCCGTCTGAACTCGTCTTGGTTGCCGCACCCTCGCCGCTTTGGTGAGTAGAGCGAGTTGATCCGCCGCTGAGGTTCTCACGGATCAACCCAGTCGACGCCATGAATGAACACGCCGGCAATCGTTTCGACGTCCCCGGTGCTGGTTTGCTCTACGGCGCCACTGCTCCCGAGGGAGGCTTCGCCGAGACTCTTACTGGCTTCCGCCCGCGCGCGTCCATGGTCGCGCAGTTGTCGACGACTGAGGTCGAGCCTGGGCGGGTGGGGCCCGGCGAGGTGCCCGCAAGGTGGCTCATCACCCGCCGGATGCGTGCGTTGTTCGCCACAGGGGTTGGGCTGCCTGCGATCGGAAGTTCACCGCATTGATCGCTGTGCAGCGATGAAGAGTCCTGGGCGCTGTGCGTTCACCGTGAGAGTCTGGCCGTTGTGGCGGACCGTGATGCCAGCTCCTTTCCGCGCGATCAGTCCCACACCAGTCGTTCCGACCTGGTAGCCCCATCCCCACCAGTGGGTCGGGGAGATCCAGGCGGACTTGATGTCGTCGATCTGCCTTCGATCGATCGAGCATAGAGGAAGCCCAGGGATCAGGCCGCAGACGCGGAATCGCCGGTCGTCTAGCCGCACCCGCAGAATCGCGAACTCCGCAAAGATCAGCCCGCAGACGACGAGCACGACCGACGACCATTCGACAGTGCTTGCCGCTCCGCCCCAGAACAGCCCTCCCCCAATGAGCGCCGTGGCGCCGACCGCAGAGACCGGCGACACGACAGCGTCCTCCACTGTGACGGATTCGCTCGGCCCGTCCGCTTCAACGACGGCGCCCTCCTCGTCCGTGGCGTGTGCATCCTCGACCGACACCTCGGCATCGCGGCCGATCACGGAGGAAGGGATGAACCCGTACGCGAACGCGAAGGGAGTCAGGAGTCCCCAGCCACCGACATCCGGAGGTTGAACGGCGTTGGCGAGCGCCAACACGAACCAGACCAGGGCGCCCATCCCACCAAAGCCCGCGGCGAGGAAGACCACGCGTCTACGGCGAACGAACGTGGCGGAAAGTGCAGCGCTGCACGCTACGCCGAGAATGATCGCAACCACGACGACGGATGCGGTGTACCCAGACGTCTTCCTCCCACTCCACTGTGTCGCCATCTCCTCCGGAAGCCGCTCACGCAGGAGGAGCCAGCTCGCGATGACGGCCACGACTGGCAACCAGCAGAGAGCGACTGCCGCGACGCGGCGGGTCGGCGTCGATTCACGCACGTCTGTCTCCTATCGACTCGCGCCTCCGGACGGGTATCCGCGCCAGCCCCGCGCGCACGCGGCGCCGTACCTGTGCGACGACGTTACCTCCCGGAATCAGCAGCAAGATGAGCCCTCCTACCATCGTGAACGCGAAGCTCCACAAGCCCATGACCGTCGCGATTGAGATGTGCAGCCCCACTCCCGCGACGAGGAAAGGCCATCGGAGAGCGCGCGGCAGCAGGAGAGAAATTCCCAGGGCGAACTCGATGACGAGCGTGCCCCATGTCGCTGCTGCCAAGAGCCACGGGTTGAGGACCATGGCTGCGATCGTTTCGCGCAATGGCTCGCTCGGTCCGAACATGGGATCGTGCATCCAGTAGTAGACGGCGGTTCCATCGATCCACTCGGGCACGCTGAGTTTCGACAGAACCGCGTTCAGATATATATAGGAGACCTGAATCGCGATCACGAAGAGCGCCGTCTTGGCGACGAGCGTACGAGTGGGGCCGCTCAGAGCCGAGTTCGCTGTCCAATGCCACCGCCGACCGTCCGTCAGGGACACGGGAATGAGCAGCAAAGCGAGGTTCGCGGCGATCTGATCGCCCCCGTCGACTGTTGTCGCGGCAGCCTGCGTGCTGAACAATACCCACCACGCCGGGATGGCGGTGAAGCGCGGGTAGATGCCGATGGCTGCGACGAGAAGGATCGCGCAACTCACCCAACGAATCAGTTCGAAGTGCTCGGGACCGACTAGACACCAACTGGCTAGCTCGGCCGGTCCACTGCAGTGAGGATATGACAGCCCGGCGGCGGGCCTGAGAAGCGTGCTCGTGCTGCTCGAGGCGAGGGTTCCCAAGCCGGAGAGCATGACGAGCGTTCTCGCCAAACCGACATTAGGCGACCATACCGGCGTTTTCGCCCAGCGGTCGGCGGCCAACCAATACGTCAGCACTCGACCTCCAGCAGCAGAACGCGCGATGTATTCTCGCCTGGAGTCAGTCCTGCCCACGCCCACGGTGTGACCTCTCGCTCGACAAGGCCGATCTTTCCGCAGAGGGTTGGCTCAGGAGACATATTTGTGGTCGTGGGCCAACGCGAGTCTGCGAGCGCTGCAGTCAGGCACACGACGGTACCGCTGTCGGCGCACACGTGCCACTGCGTGCTCTCGGCATCTGCGTACAGCATTCCGAGTTCAATCGCCTGGGCGCGAGATTGACGATCCCAACCGAATAGGTTGTCGGAGCGGCTATGCGGGAAGAGGGCGCCCGAGCGCCAGCGTGCGTCGTTCAACACAAATGGTTCGTACGAAGGCTCGCGTGGCGACTTCGTAAAGAACGCCCATTGTTGCGGCGAGATCGTTTGAACCGCAGGGCGTAATGTGCGCTGCCATTGCGATGTCAAGACGTTGTCCTCTTGGTTGGTGTGAAAGACCACGAGGGCACCCACGACCCACAGTGCCCCAAGTACAGCGAGCACGACGCCTGAACGATACGGCGAAGTTACTGGAGCAGTGTCAGTGAGGGCGAGATCAGCTGAACGCTCTGGCAATGTCAGCCACCCACTGCTCGTAGCTCAAGCTGACCCCCACTGGCCCACTACTGCCGGTACGCGCTGGATACATCACTGTTTGCGTCGCGACCGCGGCGGTGACGAGAACTGCTGCCACTCCGACGACGAGCCCGGCGACTGCGAAGAGGACGACCTGAATCGCCGCGAATCGTGAAGACATCGCAGCCCCGGTCGCACCCGTAGCGTCGATATGTCCTAGAGCTTGCAAGGAGTCT
Organism: Leifsonia sp. McL0618; assembly: GCF_049994905.1. GTDB lineage: Bacteria > Actinomycetota > Actinomycetes > Actinomycetales > Microbacteriaceae > Diaminobutyricibacter. The sequence continues at coordinate 3,825,112 of NZ_CP188258.1, forward strand.
GCGATTCGGCCGCCGGCCTCGCGGAGCGCGCCGTCGATCCTTTTGACATCAGCGCTAATGACCGAGCCCCCGAATCGTGCGAAGAACGATTCGTCGGCTTCGCGGATGTGTCGAGACAGTTGGTCGACGACCTCTGCGACCTCGGGCGTTTGAGTGAGAATAGGCGCTAACGGGCCGAGCTCTCTCGCGAGGGAGCCTTGCCCGAAGATGAGCGCTCGGAAGATCTCCTCGCCTGTTCGCTCGTGAAGCCTGTTCTTCTCCTGGGCCGCGCTACTGGCGAGCGAGGGTCGCGGGGCTGCCGCATGGGCGACTCCGCCGACCCCGCACATGGCGACGATAGCGACAGTAGCTGCTGCAATGGAAAGTCGTGCACGTTTCATCTGGGGCCTTCCGTTGTGATCCGACCGCGTTACCCACCCGGAGAGCTCGCAGTCCAATGCTGCCTTCGGGTCGTGCGTCGCGCTGGTTCTAGGGCACGCCAAACCGGCGTATCACTTGGAAAGAGACAACGCTGTCTGCCCCATAACGCGAAAACCTAGAAATGTCACAAACTGCGGACACGTTTCTCGCTCTCCGTGACCTTCCCGACACCGCACCCGTCGTGATCGGTGGCCGCGATTTTGACGACGCCACGAAGCCGTTCAGGGCTGATCCGATCGGATCTGGTCGGACACCAACGGAGTCCTTGGCGGCCACCTATGTCCGGCAGCGATGGAATCGGGCTGGTCCAGGGGCTGAGAAGCCCGCCGCTACGCTTCCAACCATCTTCTTCCCCGGCCAGGCCAGCTGACGTTCAGCAAAGTCCAGCCGCGCCGTGAGCTGGACCAAAGCTCCATTCGCGCAGCTTAGATTCGCCCGGTGAGCTCGGGGCCGTCTGCGCCGAACGGCAGCTTGTCGACCTGGTACGCCTCGAGTGTGGATGCCTCGGCGACGCCGGCGGCTACTGCATCTCCTGCGGCAGGATCACCGGATTTCGGTCGTGGATCTCAGCGAGAGTCTGTACAGCATCGGACGTCACGATCTCGAGGTCACGTGCCATCCTTCGTGGTCGTCCTTGCCGCGGTGTTCGGGCTCGCGCCACCACGAATACAGGGTTGCGAAGCCCATGAGTTGGCCGTCCGGGTAGTGGATGAAGTGCGGGATCTTGTGACCCTTCTCCCCCTGCCACTCGTAGTAGCGGTTCGCGAGGATGATCCCCCGCCTCGACTTCATCGACGTCTTCCAAAGCCCGTTGTCCATGAGTTTGTCGGCGCGTGCGTTGAAGGTGAACTTCGGCTTCATCTCAGACGGGCCCGGTGGCACGATCGACCAGAACGCCGACTCGAAGCGCAGCGTGCGATCCACGGGGCGCTCGGACGCGAGGAAGGGCGAGTGCTTGCCGGGTCGACAGTAACTACCCGAAAATCCGTCGGGACAGGGAGTTGGTGACGACCCGGCGGCAGTGCCGGTCAGCGGGCGGCGCGATATGCGGCGCGCTCGGCCGGGGACAGGTGCTCCGTGGCGTAGCTGAGCATGGTGCGGGGCATGGCGGCCGCATGCGCATCGAGGAAGCCGACCAGGACGGCACGGTCGACGCGTTTGCCGAGCTCGCGCAGCATCCAGCCGACCGCCTTCTGCATGAGGTCTTCGCGGTCGCCGAGCAGGCGCTCCGCCAGCGCGAGCGAGGTGGATGCGTCCCCGCGCCCGATGAACGCGAAAGTCGACAGGACGGCCACCCTCCGCTCCCAGAGCGCATCGCTCGCCGCGAGGGCGAAGAGCAGGTCGTGCGGGCGATCGACGAGGTATGCGCCGAGCACATTCGGAGCAGACAGGTCGACGAGGTCCCAGTTGTTCACCCGTCCGCGGCGCACGGCGGCCAGATAGAACGCCGCGAGACGCTCCCGCTGCTCGTCGTCGCGGGCCCTCGGGCGACTCGCACGGTCGAAGAGCCGGTTCAGGATGATGAGCCCGGCCAGCCGGTGCTCGTGCACCTCGCTGTCGAGCAGCGCTCCGATCTCGTCGAGGGGCAGGTCGGCGAAACGCTTCGCGACCGCGCGCGTCGCAGGCACCCGAACTCCGATGAAGACGTCGCCTTCGCCGTACTCGCCGGGACCTGTCTTGAAGTACCGCTGCAGGAAGACGGCATCTTCGGCGTCGGAGACCTCGGCGAGCGCATCCATCACTTCAACCGCTGTGCTCATGCCGCGAGCCTACTTACGCCTCCAGCTGTCCCGGGGAGGGTCGGAGGCGGGGCAGGAGGCCCGGGCGGCGGAAAAGTGCGCGGCGGAGCGCGCTGGCGCAACTATTCGCAGATGTCGGCAAGAAAACGCTCGACCTGCGCAGCTAGGCTCGAAACGGGTTCCTCACGGCGCCCGCAGAAATCATCGCCGCGCCCGCGGCTCGACCACGCGACGGGAGGTTCGCCATGTCACAGTCCGTATCCCAGTTCGAAGCGGAAGCAATTGTCGGAGAGCCCGAGGTCGTCGAGGACGCACGTGGCGCTCGCGACGTCGCTGCGCATCCGGCCTGGCTCCGCCTCAAGGCGGCCGCCATCGCCGTGCAGGCATTGCAGGTCAAGGACGGCTCCGTTGCAGAGGAGGGCGACAAGGCCGCCGCGCAGGCGCAGGTCGCAGAGATCGTCGCTGCGATCGTCGTGCTCGCCCCTCTCTTCCCGCACGATCGCGCCTACCTCGACGCGCTCGTCGTCGATTTCCGCCGGTGGTCCGACGAAGGTCTCGGAGTACCCGACTTCCTGGACTCGCTCAATGCGTTCCAGCCCCAGCAGCACCGCACCGACGGGCTGGGGCACCTCGTGGTCTTTCCCATGTACACGCAGAACGGCAGCACCGACCGCCTGGTCGAGGCCGTTCTCATCGAAGTCATCTGGCCGGAGTTCATCGGCGAGCTGGAGGCGGGCGACTACGGCAACAAGCTGTTCGTGCCCATCCGGTTCGTGGACTTCACGCCCGGTTACGACACGAACTCCGCCGTGCTGTTCCCGGAGACCGTGGCGATGCGCGAGATCCCGACGTTCACGTGGGGCGCGATCTTCCAGGATCGTGAGGCCGCGCGCTACCGCCGCGTGGTGCGTGCAGCAGCAGAGATCACGAAGCTCGAGCTGCCGGCCGATGCGGCGCGGATGCTGGACGACCAGTCGCTCACGGAGGAGACCTTCGTGATGTGGGATCTCATCCACGACCGCAGCCACATGCGCGGCGACCTTCCGTTCGATCCGTTCATGATCAAGCAGCGCATGCCGTTCTTCCTGTACTCGCTCGAAGAGCTGCGGTGCGACCTGACGGCCTTCCGCGAGTCGGTGAAACTGGAACACGAGCTGTCGGCACTGCCGGATACGGTGCTGACGGATGCGCAGCGCCAGATCCGCGACCACGCTCACCTCGTGCAGTACGCGATCATCTTCGACCGCATCTTCCGGTTCGCGATCACCGGCAGCCGCGTGCGCAACTACGACGGCCTCGGCGGGCAGCTGCTGTTCGCGTGGATGCACCAGCACCACGTGCTGCACTGGACCGACACCCAGCTCACGATCGACTGGGCGGCCGTTCCGGAGGTCGTTGTCGCGCTCAGCGACCGCATCAACGACCTCTACTGGCGTTCGATCGACCGCCCGAAGGTCGCGCACTGGCTCGCAGCGTACGAAATGCTCACCGAGACGGTCACGCCGAACCCGGCGTCGAACTGGGCTCGCGGGCTCCCGGACGAGGTGCTGGCCGGCCCTCCGAAGGGCTACACGGACCAGGTTCTGGACGACGAGTTCCCGCTGTCGATGTTCTACGAGGCGCTCAGCAAGAAGATGCTGAGCGTTATCGAGTCGACGGCCGGGATCCGCGGCGACGACTGAGCATCCGATGGCTGAGGGAGTGCGTGGCCGCACGGTTCTCATCGCCGGGGCGACCAGCGCGAGCGGCGAAGCCGTCGCGTCCGCGCTGGTCGCCGCGGGGGCGATGGTGCTCGCGGTGGGCACGCGGCCGGATGCCCTGGAGCGCCTCGAACAGGCGGTTTCGGGAGTCGACACCCGGGTCTGCGATCTCGCCGACCGGTCCGCCGTGGCGGAACTGGCGATGCGTGTCCACCTGAAGTTCGGTCCCATCGACGGGCTGGTGCACCTGGTCGGCGGCTGGCGCGGCGGAGGCGGTATCCCCGGGCAGACGGATGAGGACTGGGAGTTCCTCGAGCGCTCATTCACGACGCTGCGGAACACGACCCGGGTGTTCTACGACGACCTCGTCGCGTCACCGGCCGGGCGGCTGGCGATCGTCTCGGCGACCGCTGTCGAGCATCCGTTGGCCGGTGGTGCGAACTACGCGGCTGCCAAGGCGGCGGGAGACGCGTGGACACGCGCGGTGGCGCAGGGTTTCCGCAAGGAGGCGCCGAATGCGGCCGCCGCGATCTTCGTGGTGAAGGCGCTTGCCGGGCTCGAGGGCCTGCTCGCGGAGCGCGTGGTCGGTCTCTGGGATGCCGATCCCTCCACAATCAACGGCGTGCGGCAGCTGCTCACAGCTCCGGATGCCGTGACTCCGTGAGCCCCGAAGTTACGCAAGGATAGACGAGTGACTCTGCAACTCCATGACCTGAACCTGCGCGGATTCGCGTCCGACAACTACGCCGGCGTGCATCCCGAGATCCTCGACGCCCTCGCGGCCGCCAACGAGGGCCACCAGATCGCGTACGGCGAAGATGTCTATACGGCCCGGCTGCACGAGGTGTTCGAACAGCATTTCGGCGCAGGTGTCCAGGTGTTCCCGGTCTTCAACGGCACCGGCGCCAACGTCGTCGGGCTGCAGTCGATGATCCCCCGATGGGGCGCTGTCGTGTGCGCGAAGACCGCACACATCAACACCGACGAGGCCGGCGCGCCCGAGCGGGTCGCCGGCATCAAGCTGCTGCCGATCGAGACGCCCGACGGCAAGCTGACGCCCGACCTCATCGACCGCGAGGCCTGGGGCTGGGGCGACGAACACCGCGCACAGCCTCTTGTCGTGTCGATCACGCAGACCACCGAGCTGGGCACCGCGTACTCCGTCGACGAGGTCAGGGCGATCGCCGACCACGTTCACGGGCTGGGCATGAAGCTCCACATGGACGGGGCGCGCATCTCGAACGCCGCAGCAACCCTCGGTGTCCCCCTGCGGGCGTTCACCCGCGACGCCGGCGTCGACGTGCTGAGCTTCGGCGGAACCAAGAACGGAATGCTCTACGGCGAGGCCGTCGTGGTGCTGAACCCCGAAGCTTCAGAGGGGCTCATCTATCTGCGCAAGCTGAACATGCAGCTCGCGTCGAAGATGCGCTTCATCTCGGCCCAGCTCATCGCCCTGCTGACCGACGAGCTCTGGCTGCGCTCCGCTTCGCACGCGAACGCCATGGCCGCGCGGCTTCGCACGGCGCTCGAAGACGGCGTCGCGAGCGGGGAGATCACCGGTGTCGGCTTCAGCCAGGCGACCCAGGCCAACGCGGTCTTCGCCACGCTCCCGGCCGGAGTCGCGGACAGGCTCCGCGGCCACTTCCGCTTCTACGACTGGGACGCCGCGCGTAACGAAGTGCGGTGGATGTGCTCGTTCGACACGACCGAGGCAGACATCGACGCTTTCGTCGCGGCACTGAAGTTCGAGCTGCACGCGTAGGTTCTTGCGAGGATCGGTTCGAATCCTCCGAGAATTTCGCAGCGTGACCCAGAAGAGGGTCAACGTGACACTCGTACTGGGGTACAAACCGTGTCCTCATTTTGACCTACACGGGTCCTTTTTTCTGTAGGCTTCAAGAGTCGGCACGGAACCCGAATAATCCTTGGCGATACCCCGAACGCATGACGGGATGTGAGGGCCTCCTAGGGCCCGCGCACCCCGTCATCGTGGGTTAAGGGGCCGAATGCGGTCGAGACCACCACGGTCGTCATCGGCAACTGAGGTCGCCGGGGCCGGACGGCCGGGGTCACTCGGCGCGCGAGACGATGTCCCGCATGGCGGCCACCTGCAGATGGCCCGCCTCGACCAGGTTCGTCAGCGTCGGGTAGTCCTCCGCCTTGACGGCGACCTTCATCTCCGCGACCAGGCTGGTCAACGCCTCATTGGCCGCGGTCCACTCCTCAGCGATGTTCTCCGGCGACTTGAGCGCCTTCAGCTGCTTGGCATTGAGGGCGAGCCTGGCGGCGTTGGCGACGACGAGCGGGTTGTTGAACTCCGACATCGCGGTCGACATCGCGTTCAGCCCCTTCTCGAAATCGTTCAGGTGCTTGCCCGCGGCGGACTTGAAGCGGGCCGGGTCGACGGCCGGCGGGGCGGTGCTCGGAGGCGGCGTCGGCTCGGCGGACGACTCCGGGCTCGGCTCGGCCGTCGGCACGGGAGTCGGCGTGAGGGTCGACTCGGGCGTCGGTACTGTTGTCGGTGCTGTCGTCGGCACGGGCGTCGGCTCCGGTGTCGGCTCAGCCGGGACGGTTGCCGACGGCGTCTCGGATGGGGTCACGAGAGGCAGTGCCGGAGACGGCGTCGGAGTCTGCGTGGTCGCGGCCGTCTGCGCTTCGATGGTCGCGATCTCCGTCGCCGCGGTGGTGACGCCGGCGATCAGGAGAATCGCGATCACGATCGCGGACGCGATGAACCAGCCGCGTTTCCACAGCGGTTTCTTCGGCGCAGTGTCAGGTCCATCGGGATCGAATTCGGACATGAGGACCCTCTCGCGCATCGAACGGGACGACTCACTGTGCCACGCGTCGCCGCCATCCTGAATCACTCCGATCGGGTGATCCCGTTCGGCGCGATCATGCGGTGAAGTCTGGCGCCGTCCAGTACGAGTAGCCCGACACGGTCTCGAATGCGAGACTGCGATAGAGGGCGATCGCGGATGCGTTCCCGGCGAGCACCTGGAGCCACATCCGGTCGACACCCCGGTCGGCGGCCTCGCGAGCCAGGGCTGCGATGAGGTGACGGGCCAGACCGCGGCGCCGCGCATCCGGTCGTGTTGCCAGGGCGTAGAGCCCGGCCCAGTCGTCGACGAAGGCCAGCCGGGCTGTCGCCACGACGCCGTGGCGATCCCGGATCGAGGCATAGCGGGCCGGTGCGCCGGACAGGATCCGGCGTGCGAACTCGCGCTCGGCGTCGCCCCCGCGGCCGTCGACACTCCACCAGAGCGCCATCCAGTCGTCATCCGGTGCGCCGTCGACGGAGACGCTGACCGTACCGGTCCCGTCGACTGCCGTGACAGGGAGGACCGATGCGGATGCCGCGACCCGGCCGACGTCAGCGACCTGGATGAGCGTGTGGGAGTCCTCGACATACCCCCGGGCATCCAGACGCCTGGCCAGGCCTTCGGGGCGGGACGCAGGGCTCAGCTGGAACGTCGGGGTGAGGCCCCGGTCGCGGTAGACCTCCTCGACCTCGGTGATCGCATCGTCCAGGTTGTCGACCTCGCCGCGCGGAAGCACCGAGTTGGCGCGCTTCGTCACACCGCCGCCCCAGCGGACCACCCAGCTCCCGACGGAACGTGTCTCCAGTGCCGGCCACGCCCGGTCAGCGAGGTCGTCGAGCTGGGCGGCGGTCTTCGCTGAAGAGAATTCCGGCATGGATGAATCTTATGCATGTGTATGGAATAAACGGGCCCTGGATGCGTTGTGAGATGCAGGCAATGGCGCCATCCCCGTTCAGACCACAGGAGGCACATTGTCCATCGCAGAACTCCCCACCCGCACCGCTGACACCAGCGCCCCGCTTCTGGCCGTCCTGGCCGACCGCTGGAGCCCGCGCGCCTACGACGCGAGCGCACCCGTCGACGAGCTGAAGCTCACCGCCGCCCTCGAGGCCGCGCGCTGGTCTCCCTCGGCGAACAACACGCAGCCGTGGCGCTTCATCGTCGCCCGCCGCGGAACGCCGGAATTCGACACGGTGACCGCCAACCTCATGGGCTTCAACCAGGCCTGGGCCGGATCGGCCGGCGTGCTGATCGTCGCACTCGCCGAGACGGTAGACGAGTCTGGAAACGAGCGCCCCTGGGCCAAGTACGACCTCGGCCAGGCGATCGCTCACCTGAGCATCCAGGCGCACCACGACGGACTGCACGCGCACCAGATGGGCGGCTTCGTCGCTGACGGACTTCGCGAGGCTTTCGGCATCGACGAGCGCTTCGCGCCCGTCTCGGTCACCGCGCTCGGCGTTCTCGGCGAACCGGACGACCTGCCCGAGGCGCTCCGCGAGCGCGAGGTCGCGCCGCGAAGCCGCACCGACCTCGACGACCTTCTCCTGGTCAACGCCTAGCAGCCACCCGACGCTCCGCCCGCGAGCCCGAACTCGAGGGCGGGCACAGGAAAAGTCACCTCATTCGTCACGACTGGGGTGACTTTTCCTGTGCTCGGCGCTCAGTGTGCGCGGGTCAGGGGCGCAGCAGCACCTTGATCGCACGACGCTCGTCCATGGCCGCGTAGGCCTCGGCCACGTCGGCGAGCGGAAGCTCAACGTCGAAGACGCGACCGGGGTCGATCGTGCCGGCCAGGACATCCGCCAGAAGCTCCTCGACGTAGCCGCGCACCGGCGCGACGCCGCCGTTTACCCCGACGTTCGTGTTGAACAGCCGGCGCACCGGGAGCTCGGGGCCGCCGTTCGGCGCACCGACATAGCCGACCATGCCGCCCGGCCGCGCCGAGCGGATCGCCTGGTCCATCGACTCCTTCGTTCCGACACATTCGAGCACGCAGTCGGCGCCGATGTCCTCGAGCATCGCCTTGACCCGGGCGACACCGGCGTCGCCCCGCTCCTCGACGATGTCGGTCGCACCGAAGGCGAGCGCCAGCTCCTGCCGCGCCTCGTGGCGCGACATCGCGATGATGCGGGATGCGCCGAGCCGCTTCGACGCGAGCACAGCGCACAGCCCGACCGCACCATCCCCCACCACCACGACGCTGCTGCCCGCGGTCACTCCCGCCGAAACCGCAGCGTGGTGTCCGGTGCCCATCACGTCGGCGAGCGAAAGCAGGCTCGGGATGAGCTCCTCGGCCGGGTACTCCGGGGTCGCGACGAGCGAGCCGTCGGCGTGCGGAACGCGCACCTTCTCGCCCTGGCCGCCGTCCGCGAAGGCGCCGAATTCGTCTTCGGAACCCCACCATCCGCCGTGCTGGCATGACGTGCTGACGCCGTTGCGGCAGTTGATGCAGGTGTTGTCGCAGTCGTAGAAGGGCGCGATCACGAAGTCGCCGACCGCGACCTTCGTAACGTCAGGGCCGACTTCTTCGACGACGCCGACGAACTCGTGACCGATACGGTGCGGCTCGTGCGTCGGCGTCACACCGCGGTACGGCCAGAGGTCGGAACCGCAGACGCAGGCGGCGACGACGCGGACGATCGCGTCGCCTCCCGTGGACAGGACCGGATCGGGAACCTCTTCGAAGCGGATGTCCCGCTCCCCGTGAATAACCGTTGCATGCATCCTCCGAGCCTACGCGCGCACGAGTCGATCACCCCCGTTCGGGGACTCCGCGATGGCTGGCAGGTGAATAGACGGTGAAGCCCGCTGCATGCGCTTCGGCCCCGCTCATAACATCGCAGAGGCGGCCGGATGCCCCGCCTCACATGTCCGCAGAGGAGGTCCCGCACGATGTCGAAGCGTTCCGGGTTCACCCTGCTTTGGGCGGCCCTGGGCGTCATCGTCGTCATCGGTGTCGTGACATCGCTGGCCGTGCGACCGGCGGTGGCGGCGCATGCTTCGCACGCGTTCAGCATCGCAGCGGACCCCGACCATTGCGGTGCCGGATGGGGAACCGGCAGCACCACGGATGCCCCCGCCGGCAACACCGCGCCCGCCCGCGTCGACGGGGGCGAGCAGACCTTCACCATCACCAACGGCACGGTCGCCGGCATCGAGGTGTATCTGCAGGCGGTCGACTCGAAGAAGGTGTACGTCGATGTGGAGAGCCTCGGCGCGGGCGCGCACGCCACGGCGCGGGTCGTGCTCGGCTCCGGGCGGTACCGCTTCGTGTGCCTTCCGGCGGATGCCGACCCCGTCGCCGGCCCCTCCGTGACAGTCGGCGCCGCCCCGGCTTCGCTCGCCCTGACGCCCGGCATCGTGCCGGTCAGCCGCAACGACCTCATCCCGGTGGCCAAAGCGTACGGAGCGTGGGTGTCTTCGCGCATCCCCGTGCTGCGCACACAGGTCCAGTCGCTCAGCGACGACGTTGCGGAGGGCGACCCAGCAGCGGCGAAGACGGCCTGGCTCGCAGCCCACCTGACGTATGAGACGCTCGGCGCAGCCTATGGGGCTTTCGGCAGGCTCGACACCGCCATCAACGGAACGCCGGCACCCGGCCGCACGGCCCTGAACGATCCCCACCTCACCGGGTTCCACCGGGTCGAGGCGCTGCTCTGGTCAGGGGCAGCGGCGGCCAGCGTCCAGCAGGCCGTCACGGGCCTCGCCCACTCGGTCGCAGCCCTCGGTGCTGCTTTCACCGACGCCGAAGTCGACCCGGGCGCCATCGGGCTTCGCGCCCACGAGATCGTCGAGAACGCCATCCAGTTCGAACTACAGGGGACGACGGATGCGGGCTCCGGCACGAACATCGCTACGATCGGCGCGAACCTGCAGGGGGCATCCGCCGCCCTCGAGCCGCTCGACGGAATCCTCGCCCCGCGCTACGCGAACCTCGCGGCGACCAAGGCCGGCCTGGCGCAGAGCCAGGCTCTCGTCCAGTCGCTGCGCCGGCCCGACGGGTCGTGGCCGCCGGTCGGCTCCCTGACGCGGGCGCAGCGCGAACGGCTGGACGCCTCACTGGGTGAGACGGCCGAACTGCTCGCGCCGGTCGCGGCGATCTGCGACGTCAGGCGGGAAGCGTGAGCGGCGCAGGCGGCGTGAGCGGGAGCGGGAGCGGCCCAGGCGGCGGGAACGGCTCAGGCCGCGGCACCGCGCTCGGGCGGCGCGGGTTCCTCGGGGCCGTCCTCGGCGCCGGCATAGCAGCACCCGCAGCCCTCGCTGCGGCCCCGGCGCTGTCCGCGAGTGCCGCAGGGGCCGCATCCGCCGCATCCGCCCGCACCGCGTACGCGTTCCACGGTGAACACCAGCAGGGCATCGCCACCCCTACGCAGAAGGCTGCAGCATTCGTCGCCCTCGACGCCACTGCGGCCAACCGCGCCGAGCTCGCCGACCTGCTGCGCACGATCACGGCGACGACGCGCTTTCTCACCGCAGGCGGCACTCCCGCCGATCCGGGCATCACCGCACCACCCCGCGACTCCGGCATCCTCGGACCGGTCGTCGTGCCCGACGGGCTGACCGTGACGCTCTCCGTCGGCGCAACACTCTTCGACGCACGCTACGGGCTGGCAGCCGCCAGGCCGGCCCGGCTGCGCACGATGGAAGACTTTCCCAACGACGCACTGCAGCGCGGCCTCTGCGACGGCGACCTGCTGTTGCAGGTGTGCGCCGACGACCGCGACACGGTGATTCACGCCATCCGGGAGATCACGCGCGCCACGCGCGGCGGAATGCAGGTGCGCTGGCGGCAGGACGGTTTCACGTCGCCGCCCCGGCCATCCGGGACACCACGCAACTTGATGGGGTTCAAGGACGGCACGTCCAATCCACTCGTCGACGACCCGCAGCAGATGAACGCTTTGGTCTGGACCCACGCGGGCGGGGCCGAGCCCGCCTGGGTGGCGGGCGGCAGCTACCACGTGGTGCGGGTCATCCGCATGCTCGTCGAATTCTGGGACCGCGTGAACCTGCACGAGCAGGAGAACATCATCGGCCGCCGCCGCGACTCCGGGGCACCGCTGACCGCTTCACACGAACACGACGATCCCCATTACGAGAACGACCCGACGGGCGACGTGATCCAGATGGATGCGCACATCCGGCTGGCCAATCCACGCACCGACGCGACGGCGAACCAACGTATGCTCCGCCGGGCATACAACTATGATTCGGGCCTCGACAGCAACGGCAACCTCAACATGGGCCTCATCTTCGCGGCCTTCAACCAGGACCTCGAGCGGCAGTTCGTGACCGTGCAGAAGCGGCTCGCAGGCGAACCGCTCGTCGACTACATCTCGCCGTTCGGCGGCGGGTACTACTTCGCGCTCCCCGGGGTGCGCGACACCTCCGACTGGTTCGGCAGGGGCATGCTCGCCTGATTTCGCGACGATGCGGAGGCGAGCGCACGGATTCGGCGCACACGCGCCGGATATCCACAAGAGAAGAAGAGGGTAAACGTGTTCAGACAGTTCAGTCTGCGCCGCGCCGGTCTCGCCGCGGTCGGGGTGACCGCGCTGGTCGGCGCAGGACTACTCGCAATGTCGCCCGCCATGGCGTACCCGGGAGGCCACGACAAATCGGGCCAGACCGCCACTCCGATCAAGCATCTCGTCGTCATCTACGACGAGAACGTCTCGTTCGACCACTACTTCGGTACCTACCCGAGCGCCGCCAACACAGACGGCACGACGTTCACCGCCGCGAAAGGCACGCCAACGGTGAACAACCTCGTGACCTCGGGCACGCTCACCACCAACCCCAACCTGTACCCGCCGAAACGCCTCAGCCCGGCACAGGCTCTCACCTGCGACCAGAACCACAGCTACGCGGCAGAACAGCAGGCTGTGGACGCAGGCAAGATGGACATGTTCGTGCAGAAGACGAGCACCGACACCTGTACCGGACTGTACGCTGCGCCCGGCCTCGCCATGGACTACTACGACGGCAACACCGTTACCGGCATCTGGAACTATGCGCAGAACTACGCGATGAGCGATAACTCCTGGGACACGACCTTCGGGCCGTCCACCCCTGGCGCGCTGAACCTCATCTCGGGCCAGACGCACGGCGCAACGGCGTACGACCCGAAGACCGGCGTCGTGCTTCCGACGTCGACCGCGGTCAGCTCGCCGAACGCTGCAGGAGTCGGAACGGTGATCGGTGACCCCGACCCGGTCTACGACGACTGCTCCGACGCCGACCACACGTCGACTTCGGCCCTCGTCGGGATGGCGGGCAAGAACGTCGGTGACCTGCTCAACGCTCAGCACGTGACCTGGGGCTGGTTCCAGGGCGGCTTCACCCCGAGCACCGCGTGGGATGGCAAGTCCGGCGACTACGCCAAGTGCGACAGCACCACGGCGAACATCGGCGGATCGACGCCGAAGGACTACTCGCCTCACCACTCGCCGTTCCAGTACTACAAGTCGACGTCGAACCCGCACCACCTTCCGCCTTCGTCGCCCGCAGCCATCGGGCACACCGACCAGGCGAACCACCAGTACGACCTGACGTCGTTCGACACCGCCCTCGCGAACAACAACCTCCCGGCTGTCTCGTTCCTGAAGGCGCCGGAGGCACAGGATGGCCACGCTGCGTACTCCGACCCGCTGGATGAGCAGAAGTTCCTGGTCAACGAGATCAACGCGATCCAGAAGTCGAAGTCGTGGGCGAGCACGGCGGTAGTCGTCTCGTACGACGACTCCGATGGATGGTACGACCACGTGGCGCCGCACGTCACGAACGGCTCAGCGGATGCTGCAGTCGACTCGACCGTGTGCACGAGCGTCACGCAGATGGCCGGCGGTTTCGCCGACCGCTGTGGCCCAAGCCAGCGCCTGCCGCTGCTCGTGATCTCGCCGTACGCGGCGCAGAACCACGTGGACCACACGCCGACCGACCAGGCCTCCGTGCTGCGCTTCATCGAGAAGAACTGGGGAACCGGCAAGGTCGGCGACGCATCGTTCGACACCCGGGCGGGTTCGCTGGGCGGGTTGTTCGCCTTCGACCGGCCGCAGAACCGCGAGGTGCTGCTGTCGCCGACAACCGGAGCGGTGACCGCTGTGGTGCCGACGAAGGGCCACGGCCCGAAGGCGCCGAAGGACGGCTGGCTCACCACGCCGTAATTGAGTTGACGCGATTGGCCCCCTGCCCGCCCGGGCAGGGGGCCAATAGTGTCACCTGGGGCGCCGACGGCCGCCGCGTCGCGGACGCGCTCTGCGCGGGCGAGTGTGCCCGTTGCGGTCGAGATCGTCAGGCAGAGCGGGCACACTCGGCCGCAACGGGCACTCTCGGCAGATCGAGGGGGCGCGGGCGCCGCGCGGGCGCGGCTACACGCCCTCTTCGAGGTCGGCCTCGTCGCCGAAGCCGGCGGGCACGGGGGCGCTGGGTGCGACGGTCAGCCGGTCGCCCTCCGGAGCCATGTCAACGAGAACCGTGTCGCCGTCGTGGATCTGCCCCGCCAGCAGCTCCGTCGCCAGCCGGTCGTCGATTTCCTGCTGCATGAGCCGGCGGAGCGGACGCGCACCATAGATCGTGTCGTAGCCGCGTTCGGCGAGCCAGCGGCGCGCATCCGGTGTCACGGCGAGCTCCAGACGGCGGTCCTGCAGCCGTCGCGTCAGCCGGTCGATGTTCAGCTCGACGATCTCGCCGAGCTCCTCCTGCGTGAGAGTCGAGAACACCACGATGTCGTCGAGGCGGTTCACGAACTCCGGTTTGAACGACTGCCGCACCATCTGCAGCACGGCCTCGTGCTTCTCCGCTTCGGTGAGGGTCGGGTCGACCAGGAATTGGCTGCCCAGGTTCGAGGTGAGCACGAGGATCGCGTTGCGGAAGTCGACCGTGCGACCCTGCCCGTCGGTGAGCCGGCCGTCGTCGAGCACCTGCAGCAGCACATCGAACACTTCCGGATGCGCCTTCTCGACCTCATCGAGGAGGATCACCGAATAGGGGCGCCGGCGCACGGCCTCCGTCAGCTGACCGCCCTGCTCGTAGCCGACGTAGCCGGGAGGGGCTCCGACGAGGCGCGAGACGGAGAACTTCTCCCCGTACTCGCTCATGTCGATGCGCACCATCGCCTTCTCGTCGTCGAACAGGAACGCCGCAAGCGCTTTGGCCAGCTCGGTCTTGCCCACACCGGTCGGCCCCAGGAACAGGAACGAACCGGTGGGGCGATCGGGATCGGAGATGCCTGCGCGGGTGCGGCGAACCGCATCCGCCACCGCTTTGACCGCCTGCTTCTGGCCGATGATCCGTCGACCGAGTTCGCCCTCGAGATTCAGCAGCTTCTCGGTCTCACCCTGCGTGAGCCGGTCGACGGGGATGCCCGTCCAGGCGGCGACGACCGCGGCGATGTCGTCGCTGGTCACCTGCTCGTTCACCATGCGCGGGTACTCCGGATGCTCTTCCGCCTGCTCGGCGGCAGCCAGTTCGCGCTCGATCGAGGGGATCGTCTCGTACTCGATCTTCGACGCCTCCTGGTAGCGCCCGTCGCGCAGGGCCAGGTCACGCTTCGTCTTCGCGTCTTCGAGGTGCGAGCGGAGCTCGCCGACCCGGTTGAGGGATGCCTTCTCGAGCCGCCAGCGCTCCTGCAGTTCCGCAAGTTCGGCTTCGCTGTCCCGCAGGCGTTCCCGCAGGCGCGCGAGCCGATCCTTGCTCGCGTCGTCCTTCTCTTTCTCGAGCGCGAACTCTTCGAGTTTCATCCGCTCGACGACGCGCTGCAGGGTGTCGATCTCGACAGGTGCGGAGTCGATCTCCATCTTGAGGCGGCTGGCCGCTTCGTCGATCAGGTCGATCGCCTTGTCCGGAAGCTGCCGGGCTGTGATGTAGCGGTTGGAGAGGGATGCGGCAGCGACCAGCGCGGAATCCTCGATCGTGACACCGTGGTGGGCTTCGTAGCGCCCCTTGAGTCCGCGCAGGATCGCGACCGTGTCCTCGACGCTCGGCTCGCCCACGTACACCTGCTGGAAACGCCGCTCGAGCGCGGCATCTTTTTCGATGAACTCGCGGTACTCGTTGAGCGTGGTCGCGCCGATTAGGCGGAGTTCGCCACGGGCGAGCATCGGCTTCAGCATGTTGGATGCGGCGACAGACCCTTCGCCGCCACCCGCGCCCATCAGGATGTGCAACTCGTCGACGAAGGTGATGATCTGGCCCTCGGCGTCGTTGATCTCTTTGAGCACGGCCTTGAGGCGCTCCTCGAACTGGCCGCGGTACATGGCTCCGGCGACGAGGGCGGAAAGGTCGAGCGCGACGAGCTGCTTGCCCTTCAGCGAGTCGGCGACGTCGCCGGCGACGATGCGCTGCGCAAGCCCTTCGACGACGGCGGTCTTACCAACGCCGGGCTCGCCGATGAGTACGGGGTTGTTCTTGGTTCGGCGGGTGAGCACCTGGCTGACGCGGCGGATCTCGGCGTCACGCCCGATCACGGGGTCGAGTTTGCCGCTCTTGGCGATCTCGGTGAGGTTGATCCCGTACTGCTGGAGTGCGGTCTTCTGCTCGTCGGTCGAGGCAGGGGCGCCCTGCATGTTCGCCATCTGGGTCCTTTCTGCTGGCGGTGGCCCGGATGTCCGGGCGTAAAAACTTGAGTCTTTGTGGCTCAACTTTAGCAAACGGGTGAGGCCTTCCGCCAGCACCCGGCACGGGCTCGGGCGTTCATAGAACAGGAGATCGTGTGACAGGAGTGACACCTGTCGAGCGGATGCGGGAGCGACGGGCAGCATCCGCCCCATCCGTCACACGAACTCCTGTTTTGTGAACAAGGGAGGGCGGCGGGAAGCGCCGCCCGATTAGTTCAGCGGTTGAACTTTCTCTGGCAGAATGGATATGATCACCGAATGTTGGTAGGTTTTCTACCGGTTCGAGCAACGAGGAGGAGCCCCATGACCCTGGCGAGCACCGGAACACTCATCACGGTCGAGACGCGCGCGGGTAGCGTGCGTGGCTCCTGGCGCGGCGCCCCTGAAGAGAAGGGCGCCTCGGCAGCCTTCCTCGGCATCCCGTTCGCCGAAGCCCCGGTCGGCGACCTCCGCTTTGCGGCTCCGGTGCCGAAGCGCCCATGGGAGGGCGTGATCGACGCACTCGAGTACGCCCCGACGGCACAGCGCGGCGACCCCGGGGTGACCCTTATCCCCGAGCCGAGCATCCCCGGCGACTCGACGCTCAACGTCAACGTCTTCACGCCGGCTCCCGGGTCGGCCGCCGGTCTCCCGGTGCTGGTGTACATCCACGGCGGCGGGTATTTCGCAGGCTCCCCCGCGAGCCCGTGGTACGACGGCGCCGCGTTCAACCGCGACGACGTGGTCACCGTCTCGATCTCGTACCGGCTCGGCTTCGACGGCTTCGGCTGGATCGAGGATGCCCCGCTGAACCGCGGCGTGCTCGACTGGCTGCTCGCGCTCGAATGGGTGCGCGACAATATCGGCTCATTCGGCGGCGACCCATCGCGCGTCACCATCGCAGGCCAGTCGGCCGGCGGCGGCGCGGTGCTCACTCTTCTCGGGATGCCCGCAGCGCAGCCCCTCTTCTCCGGCATCTACTGCATCTCGGGCGCCGCCGCCGACATCTCGGTCGACGACGCGAAGGCGTTCGGCCTGCGCCTGGCAGAAGCCGGCGGCGTCACGCCGGACCGTGCCGGGCTCTCCACACTCAGCGAAGACCGTGTGCTCGAACTGCAGAAGAAGCTCACCGCGCCCGACGAGGGCGGCAACCCCCTGGACGGACTCCGGATGTTCGTCGACGGCGGCCTCACGCTCGGTCCGGTCATCGACGGCGACCTCGTTCCGATGAAGACGGTCGATGCGATCGCGGCAGGGATCGGAGCGGACAAGCCGCTCGTTCTCGGAGCGACGGACGACGAATTCTCCATGATCCTCAGCGAAGCGAAGAACAGACTCCGCTGGATCCCGGCTCGCTACCTGCTCGGGAAGGTCGGCCTCACCGGGAAGGCCCGGTCGGAATACGTGGCGGCGAACCGCGCAGTCGCCAGGAAGGGCACTGCCGCGCTCGTCGGCCGGTACCTCACCGACCGGATGTTCCGCACGCTCGCACTCCGCGTCATCCGCGCCCGGGGCGAAGCCCCCACCTGGTTGTACCGCTTCTCCTGGGTCTCGCCGAATTTCGGATTCGCCGTGCACTGCATCGACGTGCCGTTCTTCTTCGACTGCCTCGCCGCCGACAAGGTCGACGCAATCGCGGGCGACCACCCCCCGCAGGCTCTCGCCGACGCGGTGCATGCCGGCGCCGTCAGCTTCGTGCGCGACGGCGACCCTGGATGGCCGCGCTTCACCGCAGCCGCAGGCGAGGCACGCGTCTACGACGACCCGTCGACCGTGGTTCGCAACGGCTACTCCGAGGTCGCATCACTGATCGCCGGCTGACCGGCTGCGCGCCGCGCCGACTCGATGATCGCCTCGACGCCGAATCGGAAGATGTCCTGGTCTTGCAGCGCCTGCAGCTCGCTCGCGACGGAGGCCAGGTGAGGCTGCCGGGTCGGGTCGACCAGAAGCGGACCTTCCAGCCAGGGGCTCGCGCCCGCCAGCGGGTCCGCGTGGTCGCTCCTGCCTCGCGCGATCCCGGCGGCTTCGGACAGGCAGTATGACGCGTAGAACGCATAGTGCTGAACGAGCGCATCCCCGGAGAGTCCCGCCTCGGCGAACGCCGACAGGATGCACTCGATCGTGTCCGTCTCGGCCGGGCCCTTGGTGGTGAGCACGGTGGCCTCGATGGCGATCGAGGGGAAGGCGACGAATTCGATGAGGGTGCCCGTCGCCAGCGCGACCAGGCGATCGCGCCAGTCGGCCGAGAAGTCGACCCGGGTGAGCACCCGCGCGAGCACCTCGTCCAGAAGTGCTTCCATGAGAGCCTGCTTGCTCGGAAAGTAGCGGTAGACCGCCGTCGGGTTGGCCCCGAGGAGTGCGCCGATGTTGCGCACCGAGATGCTCGCCATGTCGGCGCGGGCACCGAGTTCGAGACCCGCCTGGATGATGACTTCCCGGCTCAGCCGCGTGCGTGACGCGCTGCCGAGTGCTCGCGCTTCCGTCATTGTTCCCTCGCGTTCAGCGTGACCTGCGGGCCGCCAGCCGGTCCACTCGATCCCGACCACTCTAGGCGAGGTTACAGTGTTGTCAACAGTGTTGACAGCAGGTGCGACACGCGGATAGCATCCCATCAATTCCGATTCGACGACGAACGAACGAGGTACTCACGTGACAGCAGCGGACACGATCTTCACCGGCGGTGCGATCTTCACCGGTTCCGGGCATCCGGTCGAAGGCATGGCGGTGGTCGTTCGCGACGGCCGCATCGTCAGCGTCGTGCCCGAACAGGAGGCGCGTGCACTGCTCGCCGGGGCCGCGAGGATCGTCGACCTGCAGGGAGCGCTCCTTGCCCCCGGATTCCAGGACGCCCACGTGCACCCCGTCGGAGCCGGCATCGAACTGCTGCAATGCAACCTGACCGACGCGGAGGATGCGGACGACGCGCTGCGACGGATCGGCGAGTACGCCGCAGCCAACCCCGACGGCTGGATCCTCGGCGGCGGCTGGTCGATGGACCACTTCGACGGCGGCGCCCCGACCCGCCGGGCACTCGACGTGGTCGTCGGCGACCGCCCGGTGTTCCTGAGCAGCCGCGACCACCACAGCATCTGGGCGAGCACGACCGCCATCCGACGGGCCGGCCTCGACGCCACCACGCCCGACCCCGCGGACGGGCGCATCGAGCGCGAGTCCGACGGCTTTCCCGCCGGCACGTTCCACGAAGGCGCCGCCGACCTGTTCTCCGACGTGCGACCCCTGAACGACGAAGACCTCAGCTATGCCGGCCTGCTGAAGGCGCAGGACGAACTGCTCAAGCTCGGCATCACCGGCTGGCAGGATGCGATGATCGGCGCGGCCGCCGGCCTCAGCGAGAACCTGGGCGCCTACCTCCGCGCCATCGACGAGGGCACGCTCATCGCCCATGTCGTCGGCGCCCAGTGGTGGTCGCGGTCGGATGGCGCCGAACAGGTCGCGACGATGATCGAGCGCCGCGACCGGATCGCCGCGATCGGCACCAGCCGGTTCGAGCTCGGCACGGTGAAGATCATGGTCGACGGGGTGGCCGAGAACCACACCGCCGCGATGAAGGCCCCGTACCGTGACACGCACGGGCACGACACCGCAAACCGCGGCCTCTCGTTCATCGACCCGGGCCTGCTGCGCGGCTACGTGACCGCGCTGGACCGCGAAGGCTTCCAGGTGCACTTCCATGCGCTCGGCGACCGCGCGGTGCAGGAGGCGCTGGATGCGATCGAAGCTGCGCGCCAGGCCAACGGCCCGTCCGACGGCCGCCATCACCTCGCCCATCTTCAGGTCGTTGCGGTGGACGACGCTGCGCGTTTCGCCCCGCTCGACGCGACCGCGAACCTCCAGGCCCTGTGGGCCTGCCACGAACCGCAACTCGACACCCTGACGCTGCCGTTCCTGCAGGAGGGCGCCGTCGACCGCCAGTACCCGTTCGGCGACCTCGCCTGTAACGGGGCGCGACTCGCGGCGGGCAGCGACTGGCCGGTCTCGAGCGCGAACCCGGTCGAGGCCATCCACATCGCCGTCAACCGGGTCTCGCCGGGCAGGGACGACGAACCGCTCGGTGGCGCCCACCAGCGAATCAACCTCCCGACCGCGTTCGCCGCCTACACCTCGGGCTCCGCCTACGTGAACCACCGCGACCACGACACCGGGCGGATCGCGCCCGGCTACCTGGCGAACCTCGTCGTGCTCGACCCGAACCCGTTCGCCGGGCCTGTCGAAGACATCCACCGATCCGAAGTGGTCTCGACCTGGGTAGAGGGCGAACCCGTCTACACGCGCGAGTGAACCATCCACCTCCCTTCCCCCACAGCAAGGAGCGCACCATGACCTCATCCCACCCGAAGCGGCGGCGGCGGCGCCGTGCAGCGGCCGTCGCCGGCGCACTGAGCGTGGCGCTCCTGCTCGCCGCGTGCTCGCCGCAGGCCGCGCAGACCGGCACCGACCATCCGACCTATACGCTGACGGCGCAGACCGCCGCCCCGAAGGGCGACATCGACTCGTTCACCTGGGCGATCTACGCCGAGCCGTACTCGCTCGACTACGCCCACGCCTTCGACTACCCGGACAACCAGGTGCTGGCGAACGTGTGCGAGTCGCTGCTGCGGCTGAATCCCGACTGGACGCTGTCGCCGGGTCTTGCGAAATCGTTCAGCCATCCGACGCCGACGCAATGGGTCTACGAGTTGCGCGACGGGGTCACGTTCCACGACGGAACGCCGATGACGGCAGCGGATGCTGTGGCCTCCATGCGACGCCACCTCGACCCGGCCGTCGGGTCGTCCTGGTACTCGGTGTACCAGTACGTGACGTCGATCGACCAGACCGGGCCGATGGAGGTCACCGTCACCGAGTCCAGGCCGGACTCGCAGTTCAACCTGGCGATGGGCGGCTCTGCCGGCGTCGTCGAGTCGGCTGCGACGCTGAAGGCGAAGGGCGCCGACTACGGCAACTCGACCGGCGGGGTCAACTGCACGGGTCCGTTCGAGTTCACCTCGTGGAAGTCCGGTGAGAGCATCACCCTCACCCGGTACGCGGACTACTGGGACTCGAAGCTGCGCGCGAAAGCCGGCAAGGTCACCTTCCTCTTCATGAACGACTCGACCGCGCGCACCAACGCGCTGAAGTCGGGCCAGGTCGACGGCAGCTGGATGATCCCGATGGATGCTGCTGACCAGCTCAAGAGCACAAGTGCGAGCTCGGGCGGTCTCTATTTCGGCCTCAATACGGCGGTAAACAGCCTCATCGTCGGCAACCTGAAAGGCCCGCTCGGTGACGTCACGGTGCGTAAAGCGCTGATGATGGCTCTCGACCGCCAGGGCATCGTGGATGCGGCCGTCAAGGGCTACGGCACCGTGACGAACGCGCTGACGACCAGGTCGGTGTGGTCGGGAGCGAGCAAGGATGCTCTGGCCAAGGCCTTCGACGGACTGCAGAAGTACCCGTATGACGTCAAGGCGGCGAAGGCACTCATCGAGAAGGCGGGCGCGACCGGCAAGCAGATCGTCATCAGGACCGCGCCGATCGGCTCCGACTTCAGCGTCGTCGCCCAGGCGACGGCGGCCGCCGCCGAGTCGATCGGACTCAAGGCGAAGATCGACACGGTGACACCCAACGCGTACACGACGCTCTTCACCGACCCGACCGCTCGTGCCGGGGCCGACCTCTGGTACACCTCGTGGTACCTCTCGTCGCCCGACCCGCTGGAGATGTACGGGGTGCTGCGCACCGGCGACTACAGCAACTACGGCAACTGGTCCGACCCGAAGTTCGACGCGATCGTGAACGACGCGGCGGGGACCGACGATGCTGCAGCGCGTTCGGAGAAGTCGGCCGAGGCTCAGCGCATCGCCAACGACCAGCTGCCCTGGCTGCCGCTGTTCGAGGCCCCGATGTCGGTCTATCTCGGAAAGCGCATCACCGGCGTCCAGCCGTCCGTCGCATTCCTCTACTACCCGTGGGCGGCGACCATTGGCGCTCGGTGAAGCCGGCGTCGACCGGGCGGCGCGCGGGAGGGCGCGTGCCGAGCCGTCGGCGCTCCGGGGGGCGCAGCGGCGTGGCGGCGGTTCGATGACCGTCGCCCGCCGGGTGCTCGGCAAGCTCGGCTCGCTCCTCCTCACCCTGTTCCTCGCGTCGCTGCTCGTCTTCTTCTCGCGCTTTCTGGTGCCGGGGAATCCGATCGACTTCCTGCTCCGCGGCCGTCACCCGAACCCGCAGGCCATCGCCGACCTGACCAGGCAGTACGGTCTCGACCTCCCGCCCTGGCAGCAGTACATCGACTGGGTCGGCGGCATGCTCCACGGCGACTTCGGGCGTTCGCTGCAGTACCGCCAGGACGTGTCGGCGGTCATCGGGGAACGACTCCCGGTGACGTTCGGCCTGGTGATCATGGCCGGGCTGATCATCACGATCGTCGGCCTCGCGGCCGGGATCGTCGCTGCGCTCTACAAGGGGCGGATGCTCGACCGGGCCATTCTCGTCGGCCTCACGGTGCTCGCGGCGATCCCCTCCTTCGTCGGGTCGATCGTGCTCATCTCCGTCTTCGCGGTGCAGCTCGGATGGTTCCCCTCGTTCGGCTCGGGGGTCGGATTCTTCGACACGATCTACCACCTGATCCTCCCGTCGATCGCCCTGGCCGTCGTGTTCATCGTGCTCATCGGAAAGGTGACGCGCACCTCGATGGTCGACCAGCTGGGCCGCGAGCACGTCGAAGTCGCGACGAGCCGCGGCCTCACCCGGGCCACCGTCATCCGCCGCCATGTGCTGCGCAACGCGATCGGGCCGATCCTGACGGTCAGCGGCGTGCTGGTCGCCGGCCTGCTCGTCGCCAGCACGATCGTCGAATCGGCCTTCGGTCTGGCCGGGATCGGCTCGCTGCTCGTGCAGTCCGTCGACCGGCTCGACTTTCCGGTCGTGCAGGCGATCGTCCTCCTCGTCGTCACTGCGTTCGTGGTCGTCAACGCGATCGTCGACATCCTCGAACCCGTGGTAGACCCCCGATCAGCAGCAGGAGCCGGTGCCCGATGACAACACCCACCATGGCCGTGAAGGTGCTGCGCGCATCCCGAAGCCACCGCCCGGCGCTCAGCTGGACGATCAGCCTGGCCATCCTGGCCGTTATGACGCTCGCAGCGGTGTTCGCGCCGCTGATCGCGCCGTACGACCCCGACCACATCGACTTCGCCGCGATCTACGCGTCGCCCAGTCCCGCCCACTGGCTCGGGGCGGACGCACTCGGCCGCGACACCCTCAGCCGCATGATCTTCGGCGCGCGCACGGCCCTGCTCGGCCCGCTCATCGTCGTGGTCGCATCGACGGCGGTGGGCATCCTGCTCGGCCTGGTCGCCGCCTGGCGCGGCGGCTGGTTCGACGCCGTGCTCGGGCGTGTGTTCGACGTCTTGTTCGCCTTTCCGTCGCTGCTGATCGCGATCATGGCGGTCGCCCTCTTCG
This sequence comes from Leifsonia sp. McL0618, assembly GCF_049994905.1. Taxonomy (GTDB): domain Bacteria; phylum Actinomycetota; class Actinomycetes; order Actinomycetales; family Microbacteriaceae; genus Diaminobutyricibacter. The sequence continues at coordinate 3,848,853 of NZ_CP188258.1, forward strand.
GCAAGGGACTCGTCGCCCCGGTCATCGCGATGAGCATCGCATACGCGCCGTTCGTCGCCCGGCTGACGCGGTCGCTCGTGCTCGCGGAGCGCAACCGGCCGTACGTCTCGGCGTACCGGGTGCAGGGCTTCTCGGGCGGATGGATCGCCCTGCGACGCGTGCTGCCGAACGTCTCGCCCATCGTCGGCGCCCAGTCGACCCTGAACTTCGGCTACGTGCTGGCCGAACTCGCAGGCCTGTCGTTCCTCGGGCTCGGCGTGCAGGCGCCGACCGCCGACTGGGGCGCGATGATCAACGAGGCGCAGGCCGGCATCGTCGGCGGCCACTTCCTTCCCGCCATCGTGCCCGCGCTCGCGGTCGTGATCGTGGTCGTCGCCGTCAACATCGTCGGCGAAGAATTCTCAGACCGCATCGGAGGCGGATCCGCCGCATGACGCTCCTCGACATCTCGAAACTCACCCTCGACCTCCCGACAGGAGCGCGCCTGCTGCACGGGATCTCGCTCCACGTCGGCGACGGCGAGACGGTCGGCCTCGTCGGCGAATCCGGTTCGGGCAAGTCGCTCACCGCCCGCGCTGTGCTCGGCCTGCTCCCCGACGACGCGACGACATCGGGCTCCGTGCTGCTCGAAGGCACGGAGGTCCTGGGCGCTTCGCGTCGCACGCTGCTGCAGCTGCGACGCTCGCGCGCGGCGATGATCTTCCAGGATCCGCGCGCCGGCATCAACCCGATGCGAACGCTCGGCGACCACCTCACCGAAGGGCTGCGCCTCGGCGAGGGCTGGTCGGCATCCGATGCGCGCGCCCGTGCGATCGAACTGCTGCACGCGGTGAGGCTGCCCCGGCCCGAGGAACACCTGCGCCAGTATCCGCACGAATTCTCGGGCGGGATGCTGCAGCGCGTCATGATCGCGGGCGCGCTTGCCGGGTCTCCGCAGCTCCTCGTCTGCGACGAGCCGACCACGGCGCTGGATGTGACGACGCAGGCCGAGATCATCTCCGTGCTCACAGAACAGCGCGCGGTGCGGGGCATGGGAATGCTCTTCATCACCCACGACCTCAACCTCGCGGCCTCGATCTGCGACCGCGTCTACGTCATGAGCGCCGGACGCATCGTAGAAGAAGGGGATGCCCGGCAGGTGTTCCTGCACCCGCGGGCGGAGTACACGCAGCGGCTGGTCGCGGCGACGCCGACGTTGGGCGGTGGTGCCGCTGGGGCGGAGGACGTGGGTGCTTCTGAAGGCGCGGCGGGCGGCCCGATGCTGGAGGTGCGGTCGCTCTCGAAGACGTACTACCCGCGCGGCAAGGAACCCGTCCGGGCCGTGATCGACACCTCGATCACCGTGCCTGCGGGCGAGGCGCTCGGCGTCGTCGGGGAATCGGGTTCGGGCAAGTCGACACTCGCGCGCATGATCGTCGGGCTGGAGCATCCGGACACCGGGGACATCCGCGTCGACGGCGCAGAGCGCACGGCCCGCCCTCGCAGCCACGCAGAGAGACTCGCGCATGCACGCAGTGTGCAGATGGTCTTCCAGGATCCGTACCTCTCCCTCGACCCCCGCATCACTGCGGGCCAGGCCATCGAGGATGCGCTGCGCCTGCATTCGACGCTGACCGCGCGGGATGCGCGCATCCGTGCACTGACCCTGCTCGACCAGGTCGGGCTCGGCGAGAAGCACGCCCAGGCCCAGCCCCGCACGCTCTCGGGCGGGCAGCGGCAGAGGGTCGCCATCGCGCGGGCACTCGCGATCGAGCCGGAAGTGCTGGTCATGGACGAGGCGACGAGCGCACTCGACGTGTCGGTGCAGGCGCAGGTGCTCGACGTCGTCTCGGAGATCCGGCGTGAACGGCACCTCACGGTGCTGTTCATCAGCCACGACCTGGCGGTGGTGCGGAGGGTCTGCGAGAGCACGGTCGTCATGCGGCGCGGCGAGATCGTGGAGCGCGGCGGCACGGATGCGATCCTTCGCGACCCCCAGCATCCATACACGCGCCTGCTGATCGATTCGGTGCCTGCGGGCGCCGCCGAGTAGCGGCGAAAGGGGCGAGAAGTGTGTTTCGCGGGGGCGGATCGTCCACTTCTCGCACGTTTCGTCGCCGGGCCGGGGCGGCAGCGGCCAGATCAGCGGCGGAGCGACGTCGTTACGGTGAACTTGGCGTTGCGGGCGACCTGGGTGGTGGGGCCGACGATGCGTTCGAGCGGCGTGCGGTAGCCGAGGTGGGAGTTCCACACGGCCCAGAGCTCGCCGTCCGGCGCGAGCACACGCGCTGCATCGTCGAACAGCCTGAGGGCGGCGCCCGCGTGGACGGCCGCGCCGATGTGGAACGGCGGATTCACCACGATCAGCTCGGCGCTCCCGTCAGGCTGCGCTGAGAGGGCGTCGTCGCGCACCACCTCGACCCGGTCGGCGACCCCGTTCGCGAGCATGGTCTCGGCGGCGGATGCGACGGCAGCAGACGACTGGTCCGTCGCGACGACGCGGATGCCCGGGCGCGCCAAGGCGAGTGCGGCCGCGATCACGCCGGTGCCGCATCCGAGATCGACGGCTGTGCGCGCATCCGGTCGGGCCTCCCCCAGCACCGTGAGCAGGAACCGCGTCCCGATGTCGATCGAGGTTCCGGCGAACGCTGCTCCGTGGGCGCAGACCCACAGACCGAGGTCGTCGTGGAACTCGCGGCGCGGCCACTGGTCGGGGCGCCCGGTGAGCGGCGCGTCGACGGTCAACACCCGGGCCTTCTGCCGCGCGAGCCCGGCACGCACAGAGCCGAACGACCCCAGCAGCACATCGTTCATGCCAGTGGTCAGGTGTTTCACCATGCCCCCCGCGTAGACGGTCACTGCAGGGGATGCGTGTGTCGCGACGAGTTGCGCGATCTCGGCGAGCGCATCCAGACTTCTCGGCAACCGCAGCAGCACGACCGTCGCGCCCGCGACCAGCTCGGGGACGAGCGCGAACGACCTGAACGAATCGGACAGCCCGGAGGGCTCCGCATTCGCCGCGAGTGCCCGCTCTCCGGTCAGCGGATCCTGGTGCACACGGATGCCGCGCACCCCGTGCAGCGCGGCGGCACCGAGCGTGAGCGCGCCGTAGGTGTCGCCGATGACGACGGCGGCGCCGGCAGGTGCACGGCCGAGGTCGACGGCGGCGGTGTCGAGGAGCAACCGGTCGGCTGCGTCGACGGCGAACAGGTTCGGCGCTTCGACGTCGGGCCTGCGCCGAAGCCGCTCGAACGCAAAGTCTTCTGGCGGGGCCACGCCCTCTTTCCTACCACCTCGGGGCCCCGTGCCTCGTCGAGCGCAAGAAAAGTCACCTTAACCTTGCGATCTGGGATGCTTTTGCCTGTAGTCGACGATCAGTGGGGCCAGGTCAGACCTCGAGGTCGACGGCGGGGGCGAGCTCGGCGACCGAGGAGCCGACGTGCACGCGGTACGTGCCGGGTTCGGTGCGCCAAGCGTGGTCATCCGCCGACCAGTACTGCAGCGAGCGCGGCTCGATGGTGGCGGATGCGGTGACCGTCTCGCCCGCTTCGGCGCGAACCACGGCGTACCCGGCCAGCCAGAGCGCCGGGCGCTCCACAGCCGAATCCGACACCCGCGCGAGGTATACCTGCACGACGTGCTTGCCGGGGCGCGAGCCGGTGTTCGTGACCGGCACCGTGACCTCGAAGCCTGCCGCCGCATCCGGTGCATCCGCCGCATACGACGCATCCGCTGCCGCCACGCTCGCCGCGCCCAGTTCCCACGTCGTGTAGCCGAGTCCCGACCCGAACGCGATCGCCGGCGCGGGGCCGCCGAGCGCAGCACGCCGAACCCATTCGCGGTAGCCCACGTTGAGGCCTTCGGTGTAGAACAGCTGGCCGTCGACCGGTTCGACCTGCCACACCGGAACGTCGTCTTCGGCCGCAGCCCACGTCGTCGGGATGCGTCCACCCGGCTCGCGGACACCGCTCACCACGTCGGCGAGCGCATCACCCATCTCCTGCCCGGGGAACCACGTCAGCAGCACGGCGGGCGCTTCGTCCAGCCACGGCATGATGACCGGGCCGCCCGAGTTGACGATCACGATCGAGCGCGGGTTGGCGGCGATCACGCGCCGCACCAGCTCATCCTGCCCGGCGGGCAACCGCAGGTCGACCCGGTCGAAGCCTTCGGATTCCAGCTGTTGGGTGGTGCCGACGACCACGACGGCGACATCGGTTGCGGCGGCCAGCGCGACCGCGCGCTCCAGCTCTTCTTCTGCTGTCGCGAACGGCTCCTCGTACCCGAGGGTGAACATGACGGCGGGGATTCCACCCTGGCGCATCGGCTCGTGCTGCAGCCGCAGCTCCACCTTCTGGCCGGCGGCGAGCTGCACGGGAAAGACCTGCTTCGGCGGGTTCAGGAACGCCATGAACGGGTCCGTGCCCTCCGGGAAGAACAGGCCGTCGCTCTTGTTCTCGCCATCGACGTCGAACCGGAACGTGCCGAGGCCGGCGAAACCGAGGGCGTATTCACCGTCCTCCGGGGCCGTGAACGTCGCCGTCACCTCGACGACGGCCGTGTCTGCGAGCACCGGGTCGCCGAGCCACGCGAGACGGCCGCCCACGCGGTGCTCGTCGAGCACGACCGAGCCGTCATCGGCGAGGAACCGCACATGCACCCCCGGCTCTCCGGTCACGGGGTCGGCGACCACGGTCGGCTCGAACGGCAGCAGCGACTCGGATGCCTTCACACCGGGCGCGAACCGCACCGACTCGGCGCCGAACGCGGTCTGCAATCCCGCGAGCGGCGTCACGACGTGAGTGGGGAACACGGTGGCGGATCCGCCGCCCTGGCTGCGCGCCACCTTCGCGTGCTGGCCGACGACCGCGATCGTCTGGCCGGCCGCAGCGTCGAGCGGGAGCACCCCGTCGTTGCGCACGAGCACCATGCCGTCGGCTGCCGCAGCACGCAGGAGAGAGGTGACCTCCTCGTCAGGCCAGGCCTGGGCGACGGGGGTGGCGGCATCCACATCCTGAAGCGCGCCGAGCCGGCCGGCGAGCCGCAGGATCCGCAGCACCTTCGCGTCGACGGCCTCCTCGCTGACCTGGCCCGCGCGCACCGCCTCGACCAGGGCCTCGCCCCAGACACCGTCGGGGCCCGGCATAGCGAGATCCTGTGCCGAGTTGCCGGCCGCGACCGTGTCACGCACGCCCATCCAGTCCGAGACGACGACGCCGTCGAAGCCCCACTCGTCCTTCAGGGGCGAGGCCAGCAGGTCGTTCTCGGTCATCGTCACGCCATTGACCGAGTTGTACGACGACATGACGACCCACGCCCCTCCCTCGGTGACCATCCGCTCGAACGGGGCGAGGTAGACCTCGCGCAGGGTGCGCTCGTCCACGTTCACGTTGACGGTCATCCGCTCGGTCTCGCTGTCGTTGGCGACATAGTGCTTCGGCGTCGCCGCGACCCCGCCCGACTGGATGCCCTTCACGAACGCCGTGCCGATGACACCGGACAGCCACGGGTCCTCGCTGTACGCCTCGAAGTGGCGCCCCCCGCGCGGCGAACGCTGGATGTTCACCGTCGGGCCGAGCGCAACGCCGACACCCTTGCGCCGTGCCTCCGCGGCGATCAGGCGTCCCAGCCGGTGCACGAGTTCGACATCCCACGACGCCGCGAGCGAGGTCGGCGACGGAAGGTTCGCCGAGCTGTCGCGCTCATCCCACGCCGCCCCGCGCACACCGGCCGGGCCATCCGACACCATGATCGTCTCGAGGCCGATCGCCGGCTCGTCGTGCAGGGTCCAGAACGTCGCGCCCGTCAGCAACCGCACCTTCTGCTCGAGCGTGAGGCCGGCGAGCAGGGAGGCGATCACCGCCTCGTCGGCCGCGTTGGCGGTGGTCGACGAGGTGGTGGCGGATGCGGTGGTGGCGGATGCGGTGGTGGCCGATGCGTCGGGTGCTGCGTTCATGGTGTGCCTTGCGTTTCGGGTGCGGGTGCTACTTGACCGACTTGATCGGGATGACCGCGAAGGCTCCGAGGAGTGCGATCACGATCCCGATCGGGAACAGCACGGCGTATCCTCCGGCTGCAACGACGATGAGGCCCGCGACACCTGGTGCGAGCACCTGCGGCAGCGTTGCGGCGATGTTGAGCACGCCGAGGTCCTTGGCGAAGTCTTCCTTCGACGGGAGCACCTCGCTCATCAGGGCTGCGTCGACACCCATGTATGCACCGAAGCCGAGTCCGCTCACGAACGAGAAGAGCAGCATGCCGGTGACCGTCGGCAAGACCAGAGGGAATGCGAGCGACAACGCGAGGATGACACCGGCGACGACGGCGACGATGCGGCGACGGCCGAGTCGGTCGGACAGCGGGCCCGCGATCAGGGTCGAGATGATGATGCCGACGAGGCTGACGAGTCCGAGGATCGGGACGACCGTCACGGCCTTGTCCTTCAGGCCGATGTAGTCCTGCAGGATGAACAGCTGGTAGCCGGTGACCATGAAGTAGCCGCCGAAGAGCAGCAGGCGTCCCAGGAAGCCCCAGAAGAAGTCGGGGTGCTTGCGCGGGCTGACCCAGAACGTGCGCAGGAAGGTGCGGAAGTCGAACGGCGGCTTCGGCTCGCTCTTGTTCGACTTGTCGGGGTTGAGCACGACGAAGAGTACGGTCAGCACGAGCGCGATGCCGCCGATGACGAGGTAGCCGGCGGGGATGGTCTTGGCGAACTGGGCGCCGACGATCTGGCCGCCGAGGGCGCCGAGCATCGAGCCGAGACCGGCGAACGCGGCGAAGGCGCCACGGGCGATGTGCGGCACGCGGTCGGGAAGGATCGCACTCAGCGGACCCTGCGCGAAGTTGTAGACGACCTGGACGATGATCCACGCGATCGCGAGCTGGACGAGCGTGTTCGCAGCACCCATGCCGATGAGCGCGAACCCACCGATCAACGTACCGCCGACCATCCAGGGCGCCCGACGGCCGAAGCGGCTGCGGGTGCGGTCCGACACGACGCCTGCGATCGGCTGCGCGAGCATGGCGGCGAATGAACTGACGGTCAGGATGACGGCGAGTGCACCCGCCTTGCCGGCCTGGCCTGCGATGCTTTCGACCTGCAGCGGGAGGAGGACAGCGGGCACGGAGCCCCAGACGAGGAAGATCCCGACGTTGGCGAACAGGGCCGACCACATGAGCTTGCGGAGGCCGGGGATGCGGAGCTTCTTCGGCTTCAGGCCGTCTTCGGGGTGCGTGATCAGGTTCGGGCCCGCGATGGTGCCCGCGCCGGGTTCCGCGATGAACGGGATTTCGGGTTCGCTGGATGGCGTCGTTGACTGCGTTGTCACGGTGATGGGTCCTTTCAGCGCAGGCCACATCGCCTGCTAACTCGCGTAACCATACGCCGTGTGCCCATCGAATACAAGCCATTAGTCGGTTTTTGTTTACGCGCGTTAGCTATGAAAGTAATCGCGACCTAGACTGTTCGCACCCATGTTCACCCCCCAGGTCGTCAAAGCACCGACGAGCAGCGACGTCGCCCTCGCCGCCGGGGTGTCGCGCGCCACCGTGTCGTTCGTTCTCAACGACAAACCGAACTCGCGCATCTCCGACCACACCAGGCACCGCGTGCTCGAGGCCGCCCGCCTGCTCGGCTACACCCCCAACACTGCGGCCCGGTCGCTCGCAAGCGGCGAGCTCGCCTCCGGCTTCCTCATCCCCCAGCCCGCGCGCGACTACGGTGCGAGCGTCGACCGCGCCTTCGACCTCGTGCTGACAGAGACGGCAGACGACGGCACCGACGCCGTCTGGTACCGCGACCGTGAGCAGTCCGGAGTGGACGCGGCGCACGCGTGGGCGAAATACCGCCCGGAATCGGTGCTGGCCGAGGCGGAACGGTGCGACGAGGTGGCGACCGAAGTGCTGCGGCTCGCGGGAGTGCGCGCGCTGATCGTGTACGGGAGCGCATCCGTCGACTACGCACCGTCGCTGGCGGTGCCGCAGGAACCGTTCGGACGCCTCGCCGCCGAACACCTGCTCGCCCTCGGGCATCGCAGGCTCACATTTCTGCTGCCGACCGCAGACCGGGCGCTCGTGAGCGCACGCGAACGGCTGCGCGGGGCGGCGGATGCGGTGAACGCGGCAGGCGCGACACTCACGATCGCGAACGCAGGGGACACGGCGTCGTCCCTGCGCGACTGGGCACACGGATGGCAGTACAGCCCGGCGGCGGCGACCGGGATCATCGCGTCGGACGACCGGCTCGCGATGGGTGCGATCCGTGCGTTGACGGATGCCGGTGTGCGGGTCCCGGCAGACGCATCCGTGATCGGGGCCGACGACCATCCGCCCGCGGCAGAGTTCATCCCGCGCGTGACGACAGTCGCGTTCCCGTCGGCGGTGCTGGCCGAGTCGTTGCTCGACGCCTTCGCGCGCATGCGGGCCGGGACGCGGGTCGACCGGGTGCGCCTGCCCGAGCTGGCGGTCATCCGCCGCGAGTCGACCGCGCCTGCCGCCGCGGCGTAGGCGCGGCGCCCTACGCGGCGACGGCCTCGCGCGCCCCGACGAACGCCTCGACGCAGCGGCGGATCTCCTCCTCGGTGTGCGCAGCCGACAACTGCACCCGGATGCGCGCCAGCCCGCGCGGCACCACCGGGAACGAGAACGCCGTCACGTACACCCCCCGCCGCTGCATCTCGTCGGCGATGCGGGCGGTGAGCGCAGCATCCCCGAACATGACCGGAACGATCGGATGCTCGCCCGGCAGCAGGTCGAACCCCGCCTCGGTCATCAGCGAGCGGAACAACGCCGCGTTCGAGCGCAACGTCTCCCGCAGCCCGTCGGACTGTTCGAGCAGGTCGAGGGCCGCGAGTGTCCCGGCCACGATCGACGGCGCGAGCGTGTTGGAGAACAGGTACGGCCGCGCACGCTGGCGCAGCAGGTCCACGATCTCCTGCCGGGACGACACGTACCCGCCGGATGCCCCGCCGAGCGCCTTGCCGAACGTCCCGGTGTAGATGTCGACCCGGTCGGCGACCCCGCAGAACTCGGGAGTCCCCCGCCCATGGGCACCGACGAACCCCACCGCATGCGAGTCGTCGACGAACACCAGCGCGCCGAATTCGTCGGCCAGGTCGCAGATCTCTGCGAGGGGCGCGATGTAGCCGTCCATCGAGAACACGCCGTCGGTCACGATCACCCGGAACCGCGCATCCGCCGCCGCTTCGAGCTGCGCACGCAGGTCGGCCATGTCTCGGTTACGGTACCGCAGCCGCTGCGCCTTGGAGAGACGGATCCCGTCGATGATCGACGCGTGGTTCAGCTCGTCGCTGATGATCGCGTCTTCAGCAGAGAACAGCGTCTCGAAGACGCCGCCGTTGGCGTCGAAACACGACGAGAACAGGATGCTCGCCTCCGTGCCGAGGAAATGCGAGACCCGGCGCTCCAGCTCCAGGTGCTGCTCCTGGGTTCCACAGATGAACCGCACACTCGCGAGGCCGTAACCCCAGTCGTCGAGCGCTGTCTTCGCGGCGTCGACCAGCGCAGGATGGTCGGCGAGTCCGAGGTAGTTGTTCGCGCAGAAGTTGAGCACCGCGGCGCCGTCGGCGACGATCAGCGCCTGCTGCGGCCCGTGGATGCTGCGCTCCCGCTTCGTGAGGCCGGCCGCGTCGATCTCGGCGAGCTGGCCTGCCACGTGGTCCCGAAACGTTCCGTACATCAGAGTTCCGTCCAATCCAGGATGACTTTGCCTCCGTGCGCCGAGGCCGCTGCGGCGAAGCCGTCTTCCCAGCGGCTCGCCGGGAACCGGTCGGAGACGATGGATGCGATCGCGTTCCGCAGCGTCGCACTGGTCTGCAGCATGGCGCCCATCGCGTTCCAGGTCTCGAACATCTCGCGGCCGTAGATGCCTTTCAGGGTCAGCATGTGGGTGACGACGATGCCCCAGTCGACGGCGATCGGGGTCGACGGCAGGCCGAGCATCGCGATCCGTCCGCCGTGGTTCATGTTCTCGATCATCTGCGGGAGCGCTGTCGGCGCGCCACTCATCTCGAACCCGACGTCGAAGCCTTCGCGCATGCCGAGCGCGGTCTGCGCATGCCGGATCGTCTCCGAACGCACGTCGACCGTGTAATCGGCGCCCATGCCTGCGGCCAGCGCGAGCCGGTCGGGGCTGATGTCGGTGCCGACGATGAATCGGGCGCCCACGTGGCGAGCGACCGCGATCGCCATCAGGCCGATGGGTCCGCAGCCGGCGACCAGCACATCCTCACCGACGATGGGGAACGCGAGAGCGGTGTGCACCGCGTTGCCGAGCGGGTCGAACAATGCTCCGACCTCGGGCTCGATCGCCGAGTGGTGCACCCAGACGTTCGTCGCGGGAAGCGTGAGATATTCGGCGAACGCGCCGTTGCGCTGCACGCCGAGGCCCTGGGTGCGGATGCACATCTGCCGGCGCCCAGCGCGGCAGTTGCGGCATGTGCCGCAGACGATGTGGCCCTCACCCGACACCTGGTCGCCGACGGCAACGTCGTGCACGAATTCGCCGATCTCGACGACTTCGCCGAAGAATTCGTGGCCGGGGATCAGCGGAGCTGTGACAGCGGATGCCGCCCAGTCGTCCCAGCGGAGAATGTGCAGGTCAGTCCCGCAGATACCGGTGCGCAGCACTCGGATCTTGACGTCCTCCGGCCCCGTCTCGGGTTCGGGAACGTCGATCAGTTCGAGGCCTGCTGCAGCCTCGCTCTTATAAAGGGCCTTCATCGCCACCTTCTCGCTTCGTCGTGTGAAGTGTCGTGCATCCGGGCTCTTGTGGAGCCCGCTTCACTCTACGACGCATCCCGGATGCGCGCCGCCTCGTTACGCGGTCCCGCCGGGGCGGCCGGGCGAGGCGTCGTAGCCTCGCCGGCCCATTCCGCTGGCCGACTTGGCAAGAATGGCTAGTGGGGCGCGGAGCACACTAGCCATTTCTGCATAATCGCCACGCGTCGCTCAGTCGCGGTCGAGGGGCCGCCAGACGACGATCTGGTTGCTGCGGCGAACCCGGGTCCCGGCGCGCAGCGAGATGACCTCGCCGGCGGAACCTGCAGCGAACACGCGGCGGCCCGGACGGTTCAGCAGTTCATCCGACAGGGCGGCCTCGAGTTCGCGGATGCGCCCCGTGAGCGCGCCCACCTGGTCTTCGAGTTCGAGGATGCGCCGGATGCCTTCCAGGCTCACACCTTCGGCTCCCAGTCGCGAGATCTCCTGCAGCTTCGCCACATCGCGCATCGAATACCGCCGGGATTTGCCGGGCGTGCGCGACGGGCTCACGAGCCCGAGACGGTCGTACTGGCGAAGCGTCTGGGGGTGCATCCCGGCGAGTTCGGCCGCGACGGAGATGACGAAGACCTGGGTGTGCTCGTCGATGCCGGCCATGTCAGCCTCGCGACCTCGCGAGCAGGTCGTCACGCGGGTTCTCGTCGGGCAGCTTCTCGACGAATCCGCGCAGGGCCTCTTCGGCGTCGGCCGAGAGGTGCGACGGCACAGCGATCTGTACGACGGCCAGCAGGTCGCCGGTGCCCTTCGGTGTCTGCACGCCCCGGCCCTTGACGCGCAGCACGCGCCCACTCGGCGTGCCCGGCGCCACGCGCAGCTTCACAGGGTCGCCGCCGAGCGTCGGTACCTCGATGGTCGCCCCGAGCGCCGCCTCGGCGAATGTCACCGGCACGGTCACGCGCAGGTTCAGCCCTTCGCGTTCGAAGACGGGGTGTTTGCGCACCGTCACGGTGAGCACGATGTCGCCGGATTCGCCGCCGTCGGGGCTGGGCTGCCCTTTGCCGCGCAGCTTGATCTTCTGGCCGTCGGCCACGCCTGCCGGGATCTTGACCTTGATGGGTCGCCCGTCGGCCGACTGGAGCGTGATCGTCTCGCCGCGGGTCGCGGTGATGAACTCGATGGTCGTGGTAGCGGTTACGTCGCGGCCGCGCGTCGGGCCGCCGTAGCCACGGAAGCCGCCGTTCGTCTGGCCGAACCGACCGTCGCCGAACATGCTGCCGAAGATGTCGTCGAACTGGCCGCCCTGCTGGGTGGTGTAGGCGCGCTGGCCGCCCTGGCCGAACATCCCCCCGAAGACGTCGTCGAACCCGCCCTGCCCGGCCGAACCGGGCGCGGTGAAACGTGCGCCGGAACCCATGGCGCGGATCTGGTCGTACTCTTTGCGCTGCTCAGGGTCGCTCAGCACCGAGTTCGCTTCGCTGATCTCCTTGAACTTCGCTTCCGCGGCCGCGTCGCCTGGGTTCGAGTCCGGGTGGTATTTGCGGGCGAGCTTGCGGTAGACCTTCTTGAGCTCTGCCGGGGTGACGTCCTTGGAGACACCGAGGACCTTGTAGAAGTCCTTGTCGAACCAGTCCTGGCTTGCCATGGCGCCTCCTCTCTCCCTCTATCTAACCGTGCGCAATTCGAAGAAAGTCTGTTCTGCGACGCGAATCGATCGCGTCACGTCTGCCCCACCCGCCGGCTTCTCCCGAATTGCGAAGGGAGAACGGGCGGATGGGGCAGACGGATGCTGCTAGTGCTGCGGAACCGAGACGACGACTTTCGCCACCCGCACCAGTGTCGAGCCCACCAGGTAGCCGGTCTCGACGACGTCTGCGACGGTGTCCGTCTCGACGTCGGGGCTCGGCTGCTGGAAGATCGCCTCGTGGATCTGCGGGTCGAACGGGTCGCCCGCCGCCCCGAAGGGCTTGAGGCCGAGGCGCTCGACCGACGTGCGCAGCTTCGCCGCGATCGTCGTGAACGCGCTGCCCTCCTCGAGGTCACCGTGCTTTTCGGCACGGTCGAGGTCGTCGAGCACGGGCAGGAGCCCCTTGACGGTCTCGCCGACCGCACGCTCACGCTCGATCTCGCGGTTCGCCTCGGTGCGCTTGCGGTAGTTCGCGTACTCGGCGGTCACCCTCTGGAGGTCGGCGAGCCGTTCGGCTGCCAGCTCGTCGGAGGTCGACTGGCCGCTCAGCAGATCGAGGTCGTCGTCGCTGAGGAACACGCCGAGGTCGGGTTCTCCCTCCCCTTCGGACGGGCCGACATCGACGAGCTCTTCGTGCGCCAGGTCGGGGCCGGAGGCGTCAGCCTCCGACCCGGACTCCGGGTGCCGAACCTTTCCGGTCTCGGGGTCGATGCGCCGCTTGTCGCGGATGACCGGCTCCTCGTGCTCGTCGGGCTGGTCCCCTTCTGGACCTTTCGGCGTCTGGGGCATGACTACTTGGTCTCCTCGTCTTCGACCACCTCGGCGTCGACGACATCCTCATCGGAGGGCGTCTCGGCCGCAGGCTCTTCAGCCGGAGCGGATTCCTGGGCCTGGCTCGACGCGTAGATCGCCTCGCCGAGCTTCTGCTGGCTGGAGTTCAGCTTGTCGTACGCGGTCTTCACTGCGTCTTCGTCTTCTCCGGCGAGCGCGGACTTCAGCGCATCGACGTCGCCCTGGACCTCGTTCTTGACGTCCTCGGGCAGCTTGTCGTCGTTGTCCTTGATCAGCTTCTCGATCGAGTAGGCGAGCTGCTCGGCCGTGTTGCGGGTCTCCGCGGTCTCGCGGCGCTTCTTGTCCTCGGCTGCGTGCTCCTCGGCCTCGCGCACCATGCGCTCGATGTCGTCCTTCGGCAGCGACGAGCCGCCGGTGATCGTCATCGACTGCTCCTTGCCGGTGCCCTTGTCCTTGGCGGACACGTGCACGATGCCGTTGGCGTCGATGTCGAAGGTGACCTCGACCTGCGGGATGCCGCGGGGCGCAGGCGCGATACCGGTCAGCTCGAACGTGCCGAGCGGCTTGTTGTCGCGGGTGAACTCACGCTCGCCCTGGAAGACCTGGATCGCGACGGACGGCTGGTTGTCGTCGGCCGTCGTGAAGGTCTCGCTGCGCTTGGTGGGGATGGCCGTGTTGCGCTCGATGAGCTTGGTCATGATTCCACCCTTGGTCTCGATTCCGAGGCTCAGCGGGGTGACGTCGATGAGCAGCACGTCCTTGCGCTCACCCTTGAGGACACCGGCCTGGAGGGCTGCGCCGACGGCGACGACCTCATCCGGGTTGACGCCCTTGTTGGGCTCCTTGCCACCGGTCTCCTGCTTCACCAGCTCGCTGACCGCGGGCATGCGGGTCGAGCCGCCGACGAGCACGACGTGTGCGATGTCGGACACCTTGATGCCGGCCTCGCGGATGACGTCGGCGAACGGCTTCTTGGTGCGGTCGAGGAGGTCGCTGGTCATCTGCTCGAACTGGGCGCGGGTGAGCGTCTCGTCGAGGTTGGCCGGGCCGTTCTCGGTGAGCGACAGGTAGGGAAGCTGGATGCTGGTCGACATGCTGCTCGACAGCTCCTTCTTCGCCTGCTCCGAAGCCTCCTTCAGGCGCTGCAGGGCGATCTTGTCCTTGGAGACATCCACACCGGTGGTCTCCTTGAACTTCTTGATCAGGTGGTCGACGATCCGCTGGTCCCAGTCGTCGCCACCGAGGCGGTTGTCGCCGGCGGTCGAGCGAACCTGGATGGTCGAGAAGTCGTCGTCCTTGCCCACCTCCAGGAGGGAGACGTCGAATGTTCCACCACCGAGGTCGAAGACCAGGATGAGCTCGTCTTCCTTGCCCTTGTCGAGGCCGTAGGCGAGTGCCGCTGCAGTCGGCTCGTTGATGATGCGGAGCACGTTGAGGCCCGCGATCTCACCGGCCTCCTTGGTGGCCTGGCGCTCGGCGTCGTTGAAGTATGCCGGAACGGTGATGACCGCATCCGTCACCGTGTCGCCCAGGTACTGCTCGGCGTCACGCTTCAGCTTCGCGAGGATGCGCGCCGAGATCTCCTGCGGCGTGTACTTCTTGCCGTCGATCTCGACCTTCCAGTCAGTGCCCATGTGGCGCTTGACGGATGCGATGGTGCGGTCGACGTTGGTGACGGCCTGGCGCTTCGCGGTCTCGCCGACGAGCACCTCGCCGTCTTTGGTGAAGGCCACCACGGATGGGGTGGTGCGGAATCCTTCAGCGTTTGCGATGACGGTGGGCTCGCCACCTTCGAGCACCGAGACCACCGAGTTCGTGGTTCCGAGGTCGATACCTACTGCACGTGACATATGTTCTTTCTCTCCTTTGTTGCCGGCGTGACGCCTGTGAAAGTCATGGGGTCAAGAGTTGAGTCCCGACGGCTCAAGCCTGTCATCCGGTCTCAGCGATGTCAAGTCCGAGTGGCAAAACTTGAGTGTACTTGGCTCAACTTTCAGCAAGCCCGAAGAATTCCCGGTCCGAGGCGAAAAGCTCGGCCCGCTCGCGCCGGGCGCCGTTCGTAAAACAGGAGATCGTGTGACGGATGTGGCTCCGCAACGGCTTCACGCCGAAGAACCCCTGATGGGATACGCGGCCATCACCCGAACGAGCGCAAGACTCCTGTTTTATGAACATGTGCGACTCCGGCGCCGGAGAAAGGGACGGCGGGGCGCCGCTCACACAGAAGACCGGCCCGCCTGGGTGAGCAGGCGGGCCGGTCGGATGGTGCGGTTGCAATCAGAGGTGACTAGCCGTCGGCGCCGGCCGGCGTCGAGGTGGTCGTGAACCCTTCGAGCTTGTTCGCGGCCTGCGCGTACTTGTTGGTGAACGTGTCGCCGAGCGTCACGTTCGACGTGTCGACGCCGATCGCCTTCTCCATCGCCAGGATGGTCTTAGGTCCCCCGGCGGGCATGATCCCGTCAGGCAGGAACTGTCCCTTGTCGGTGTTCAGACCGTCGATGTACTGCTGCTTGGTGATCGTGGCGTTCTGCACGTACTCCGGTGGCAGCTTGTTGGCGATGTCCGACGCGGAGTGCGTGTTGATCCAGTGCATCGTCGCCACCAGAGCGTTGACGACCTTCTGTACGGCATCCTGGTGGGACTTCACCCAGGCGCTCGTCGCCAGCACGCCCGCCGCCGGCCAGTCGCTGCCGAGCGCCTTCGTCGCGCCTTCGGCGGTCGCAAGGTCGACCGCGGTGGTAGCGAGGTTCTTGCTGGTCAGCGCACCGACGGTCGGCTGCGTCGTCATCACGCAGTCGGCGGACCCGCGCTGGATCGCCGCGATCGCGGTCGACCCAGCACCCACGGCGAGCGTGTGGTAGCCCGACTTCGGGATGCCCTGAGTGTGTGCGAGGAACTGGGTCAGGCTGTCCGTGCCGGAACCCAGGTCCGTCACGCCGAGCGTCTTTCCCTTGAAGTCGGCCGCCGAGTGCACGCCGCTCTTGGTGCTGCACATCTCACGCTCGCCCGGAGCGCCCGAGAGTTGGACGACGTCGACGACGTCCTTTCCTTTGGACTTGAAGTCGATCGTGTGGATGTACCACGCGCCAGCCATGTCGACCTGGCCCGATGCCATCGCATCCTCCGCGCCGACACCACCGTTCTGCTCGGTCGACAGTTCCATGTTCACGCCGTACTTCTTGTAGTACCCGAGTCGAGCCGCGAGCTCGTACGGCAGGTAGATCTGCTTGTCGATGCCGCCGACCATCATCTTGACGGTGGGGATCGAGGCTGCTGCAGTGCCGCCGGCTGCAGTGCCGGCCGCCCCGCTGCTGCAGGCCGCGAGGCTGAGCGCCAATGCTCCGGCCACGGCTACAGCGCTGATGATGCGCTTGTTCATGTGATTGCGTTTCCTTTCGTGTGCGCCGAGGGGTTCGGCGTGTCCTTCTTGGTGGGCTCTGGCCCGGTGGGAACTAGATCGCCTGGGCTTCCGACCGGTTCGGCGGACGCCACTTGAGCAGCACCCGCTCAAGGAGCGTGATGAGGTATTCGGCGCCGAGCGTGACGACGGCCATGATGACCATGCAGGCGAACACCGTGTTCGGGTCGAAGCTCCCCTGGGCCTGGCTGATGATCAGGCCGATGCCCTGCTGGGCTCCGAGGACTTCTGCCACGAGCGCGCCGATGATGGCGAACCCGAAGGCCGTGTGGAGGCTGGCGATGATCCAGGTCATCGCAGACGGGATGGTCACGTGTCGGGCGACCTGCAGCGGCGATGCGCCGAGGACCCGCACGTTGGCGACGAGGTTCTGGTCGACTTCGCGCACACCCTGGAAGGCGTTGAAGAAGACGACGAAGAACACGAGCACCGAGGCGAGGAGCACCTTCGGGAACACGCCCAGTCCGAACGCGACGATGAAGATCGACCCGAGCACGATGCGGGGGATCGAGTTGACGACCTTGATGTACGGGCCGAAGACCGCCGCGAGGTACCGGTTGGAGCCGAGAAGGATGCCGACCACGACACCGGCGATGGTGCCGAGGATGAAGCCGTAGAACGCCTCCTGCACAGTGATCCAGAGGTTGTCCCAGATCGACCCGAACGCCGAGCCCGCAGTGAAGAGGTGCACCAGGCTGTCCCAGATGCCCGACGGCTGGCCGTAGAAGAACTTGTCGACCACGCCGGTCGCTGTGAGCGACTGCCAGCCGCCGATCACGAGGACCGCGACCAGGATGCGCCCCACCCAGATCCACGCCGTGCGACGTGACCGTGCCCTCCGTGCGGCGACCCGCAGCTCGCTCTCCGGCGCCACGACGTACGCACCGGTGGTGTTCACAGGTTTGGTGTTCACTGCCGCGGTCATGCTGCTGCCCCTGCCGTCTGCTGCTGGTACGCCCGCGTGACTTCGTCTTTGAGGGAGTCCCAGATCTGTCCCTGGATTTCGAGAAAGCGCTTCTCGTGGCGGATCTGCTGCACGTCGCCGCGCGGTCGCGGCAGGTCGATCTCGAATACGTCCTTGACCGTTCCCGGGCTGCTGGTCATTATGACCACCCGGTCGGAGAGCGCGACGGCCTCGTCCAGGTCGTGGGTGATGAACAGCACGGATGGCCGCAATTCCTCCCACAGCTGCAGCAGCTCCGTCTGCATGATGGCTTTGGTCTGCACGTCGAGCGCGCCGAACGGCTCATCCATGAGCAGGATTCGCGGCCTGTTGATCAGCGCTGCCGCCATGGCGACGCGTTTGCGCATGCCGCCGGACAGCTGGTGCGGGTAGCGGTCCTCGAAGCCGGCGAGTCCGACGCGGCGCAGCCAGTCCATGGCCAGCTCGGTGGCCTCCTTCTTCGGCGTGCCGAGGAGGATCGGGCCGATCATCACGTTGTTGAGCACGGTCTTCCAGGGGAAGAGCGAGTCGGCCTGGAACATGTAGCTGACGCCGCGGGTGACGCCGTCGACGATGTGACCGCCGACCTGCACGGAACCGGCGCTGGGATGCTCGAGGCCGGAGACCTGCGCCAGTGTCGTCGACTTGCCGCAGCCGGTCGGGCCGACGATCGCACAGAACTGGCCGGGTTCGACCGTGAGCGTCACGTCGTGGATGGCCGTGAACGTCTCGCCCTTCGGCGTGACGAACCGTTTGGTCAGTCCGACGATGTCGATCCGCGCCGCATCCTCTGCGCCGGCGGTGGCCGCTTGCGAGCGGCGGGGAGTGGGATCACCCATAATGCCAAGACCTCTCTGTCTTTCGGTGTGATTACCGATAGTGCGGGAAGCGCGCATCCGTTGTCTCGCTTGTGCTCCATCCGCCTTTTATGCGCATTGAGGTGTGTTCTGCGCATTGTGCTCGCGTGCAATCCGCAGGTTGCCCTGCGAGAATCTGCCCTGTGGTGCGACGACGGATCAGAAAGCTATCGACCCAGATCCTTCTGGCTCAGGTGCTGATCCTCACTGTCTCCATGGCCGTGGGCTTTGCCCTTTTCGCGCAGACCGCACGCAACAACCTCGACTCGGACTTCCAGGCACGCGCCGCAGGCATCGCCCAGACCTTCGCGGGGATGCCCACCATCAGGCAGTGCATGGCAGAGCCGGGCATCGGATGCTCGGTGATGATCCAGGACCTCGCTTCGTCGACCGCGGCCAGGACCGGAGCCGCCTACGTCGTCGTCATCGACCTCAACAGGGTGAGGCATTCGCATCCGAATCCAGCCCTGATCGGCAAGAAGGTCAGCGAGCCGCTCGTTGCGAGCGACGGAAAGGTGCACACCGGCACTGATTCGGGCGCCACGGGCGTGAACGCGAACGCCCGCGTGCCGCTGTACGGGCCGTCCGGCGCGCTGGTCGGCGAGGTGTCCGTCGGCATCCGGGAGAGTTCCGTCTCGGGTGAGCTGCTCAACGAGCTCCCTTCCTATGCGGCCTGGTTCATACTCGTGCTCGCGATCGGGACGCTCGCGTCGTTCGGGCTGGCGAGCATCCTGAAACGCAGGACCTTCGGGCTCGAGCTCGACGAGATCGCCCGCCTGCTGCAGGAGCGCGAAGCGACGCTCCACGGCATCCGCGAAGGGGTCATCGCCGTCGACCCGGCCGGTCGCATCAGCGTCGTCAACGATGAAGCACAGCAGTTGTTGCGGCTCCCCGCGGAGGCGTCCGGGCGACGGCTCGAGGATGTGCTCGCGCCCGGGCTGCTGCGCGACCTGCTCACGGGCACGACCGCGGTCACCGACGAGATCGTCGTCACCGACGACTACTGCCTGGTCATCAACCGGATGCCCGTGACACTGGGCGGGCGCGCGCACGGAGCCGTCGTCACACTGCGCGACCGCACCGATGTCGAGGGACTGGCCAGCGAACTCGCCGGGGAGCGCAGCCTCACCGAGTCGATGCGGGCGCAGCAGCACGAGTTCACGAACCGCATCCACGGGATCGCCGGGCTGCTGGAGCTCGGGCGGCCGGGCGAGGCGCTGCAGTACGTGAACGAGATCCGCGGAACGACGGCCGACCTCGACCAGACGCTCCGCACCCACATCGCGGCGCCGCAGATCGTCGGGCTGATGCTGGGCAAGGCGGCCGAGGCGAACGAGCGCGGCATCGAACTCGTGATCCTCCCCGACACTGACCTCGGCGAAGCACCCGACCGCGTGCAGGCGCTCACGACCATCCTCGGGAACCTCATCGACAACGCGTTCGATGCTCTCGCCGGCGTCCCGGCACCGAGGCGGGTCGAGGTGAGCGTGGTCGAGACGCCGGAATCGCTCACGGTCCGGGTCACCGACAACGGTCCGGGCGTGGCCGCGGCCGAGATCCCGCAGATCTTCAGCAACGGGTACACGACGAAACGCGGGACGCTCGAACGGCACAGTGGACTCGGGCTCTCACTGGTCAACAACACGGTGACGAAACTGGGCGGGACGGTCACCGTGTCGGATGGCGGGCCGGGCGCATCCGTGTCCGGGGGGCCCGGCGCGTCGTTCACCGTGACACTGCCGCGCGCCCCCGCATCGGCATCCGCCCTCGTCCCCGACCCGACCCGATGACCGCCGAGCCCCTCGACGTGCTGGTCGTCGACGACGACTACCGGGTCGCCTCCGTGCACGTCGGTTTCGTCGAAGGCGTCCCCGGATTCCGCGTCGTCGGCGAGGCGCATACGGCTGCCGATGCGCTCGAACTCGCCCAGACGCTGCACCCCGACCTGGTGCTCCTCGACATCTACCTGCCCGACGGCGACGGACTCGAGGTGGTGCGGGGGATGCTCAGCTCGCCGTCGCCGCCGGCCGTCATGGTCATCTCGGCGGCGACCGACATGGCGACCGTGCGACGTGCGGTGCAGCTGGGCGCAGTGCACTACATCGTCAAGCCGTTCGGGTTCGCCGCGCTGGCAGAGCGGCTGACGGCCTTTCGCAACGCGCAATCCCACATCACCGAGTGGCCGGACGAGCCGACGCAAGACGACATCAACAAGATCTTCGACCTGCTGCGTCCGACGTCGCCCGCCCAGGTCAGCGCGGAACTCCGCCACCTCGCGCCGACACTGAAACTCGTCTACGACGCGATCTCGGGGTCCGACGTCGCGCTGTCTGCAGCAGACATCGCGACCTCGGTCGGCATCAGCCGCGCGACCGCCCAGCGGTACCTGACCCAGCTCGAGCAGAGCAACGCGATCACGCTCGAGCTGCGGTACGGCCAAACGGGCCGCCCCGAGCACCGGTACTCGATCCGGCGGCGCTGAGCCTGGCGCGAGCGAATGGTGACCGCGGCATCCCGAAACGTTTACCGCCGATCACTAATCTGTGACCATGAGCGACGACACCAGGCCGGGCGACAACGCCGTCCCCGACGTGCCAGCAACGGCGGACGCACTCGTCACGAAGGCGAGCCCTCTTTTCATCGACTCGTCGACGGATCGCACGATCCCGCGCGGGCGCATCGTCGCGTGGGCCCTCTGGGACTGGGGCGGCGCGGCCTTCAACGCGGTCATCACCACGTTCGTCTTCACGGTGTACCTGACCGGGAGCCTGTTCGTGAGCCCGGCACTCGCCACCGCACGCGACGCGGAGACGGATGTCCACGGCCCAGCGCACGCGGCCGTCACGGCGGCCGAAGCCCCGCTCTCGAGCGGGCTCGGCTGGGGTCTCGCCATCGCGGGCATCGTCGTCGCCCTGCTGGCCCCGGTGCTCGGACAGCGCACGGATGGCTCCGGCCGCCGCAAACTCTGGCTCGGGATCAACACCGGTGCGGTCGTGCTCATCACCGCGCTGATGTTCTTCGTGAAGGGTGAGCCGGGCTACTTCCTCTTCGGAGTCGCACTCGTCGCCATCGGAACCGTGTTCTACGAGATCGCCACCGTCAACTACAACGCCATGCTGGTGCAGGTGTCGACGCCGAAGTCGGTCGGCAAAGTCAGCGGATTCGGATGGGGCGCCGGGTACCTGGGCGGCATCGTCCTGCTGCTCATCGTCTATTTCGGCCTCGTCGTCGAGAGCTCGTCGGCGCCGGGCACCGGCGGCCTCCTCCACGTGAGCGAGGCGGATGGCCTCAACATTCGCATCATCGCGCTCATCGCCGCGGCATGGACGCTGATCTTCTCGCTGCCCGTGCTGTTCGCTGTGCCGGAGATCCCCGCGAACAAGCGGGTCGTGCGTGTCGGCTTCTTCCAGTCGTACGCCGTGCTCGTGCGCGACGTCGGCCGCCTGTGGAAGGAGAGCCGCAACACTGTGCTCTTCCTCATCGCGAGCGCGTTCTTCCGCGACGGCCTCGTCGGCGTCTTCACGTTCGGCGGCATCCTCGCGGCGGGAACGTTCGGGTTCTCGAGCGGCCAGGTCATCATCTTCGCGATCGCCGCCAACATCGTGGCCGGGGTCAGCACGATCGTCTCCGGCCGGTTCGACGACCGGTTCGGGGCCAAACCGGTGATCGTCACCTCCCTCGTCGGCCTCATCGTGGCCGGCCTGGGCGTCTTCTTCGCCCACGACCTGGGCGCGACGGCGTTCTGGATCGGGGGCCTCATCCTCTGCCTGTTCGTCGGACCGGCCCAGTCGTGCAGCCGCACGTTCCTCGCGCGCCTGACCCCGGCCGGCCGCGAAGGCGAGGTGTTCGGGCTCTACGCGACGACCGGTCGCGCGGTCAGCTTTCTCGCGCCGCTCCTCTTCGCGACGTTCGTAGCCGTGGGCGGAGCGCAGTTCTGGGGCATTCTCGGCATCGTGCTCGTGCTCGCAATCGGGCTGGGGCTGCTCATCCCGGTGAAGGCGCAGCCGACGCGGCTGGCGCGGGCCGCCGAGGCACGTTAGGGCCGGGGCAGCTCGGCACGGTTCGTAAAACAGGAGTTCGTGTGACGGATGAGGCCACCAGGGCCTCGCGCACGACAAAACCCCTGATCGGATGCGCGACCCACGCCAACCCGCGCCCGAAACTCCTGTTTTACGAACCGGAGGCGGCGGCCGGCTCAGCGCAGACCGTAGCGGACGAACACCACCCCGTTCGTGAAGCGGTGCTCGTCGAGCAGTTCCAGGTCCACGCGCACGTCGTCGGGGAGAAACCGTAGGCCGCCGCCGACGATGATCGGCGTGAGGAACTGCTGGAATTCGTCCACGAGCCCGGCACGGATCGCGGAAGCGGCCAGGTTCGCCCCGCCCACGCTGAGGTCAGCGTCGGCCGAGTCTTTCATCCGCCTCACTGTGTCAGGATCGAAGGTTCGCTCGATGCGCGTCCGCTCCGTCACCGGCTCCGCGAGGGTCGACGAGTACACGACCTTGTCCGCGACCCGCCACACCTCCGCGAAGTCGCGCGCGACCTCGGGCGCGCCTTCGAGATCGAGTGTCTCCCACCAACTCATGACCTCGTACATGCGGCGGCCGAAGAGGTAGGTGCCGAGCGAGCGCTGCAGGTCGTTGACGAAAGCGTGCACCTCGTCATCGGGTGCCGCCCAGTCGATGTCACCTGTGGCGTCCGCGATGTAGCCGTCGAGCGATGTGAGCCCGGAATAGATCAGCTTGCCCATGCCGAGTCATCGTACTCGCGCGCACCGGCGGCGGGGCCGGGCGCGACCCTACTCGCGCGGCCAGGCTCCGACGAACTTGACGAAGAGCTGTGCGAAGGTGTGCAGCTCTTCCGCGGTGAACCCGGCCAGCGCATCCTCGACCGCTGAGCGCCGCGCCGACCGCACCTCGACGATCTGGGCTTTGCCGGCCGCGGTGAGCTCGATGATGCTGCGGCGCGCATCCGCAGGGTCGGCCGTGCGGCGCACCAGGCCGGCATCGGATGCTTCCTGCACCAGCCGGCTCGCCCGCGGCTGGTCGACGCCGATCGCTTCGCCGATCATGCTGATGGTGAGGGAGCGGCCGTCCCGTTCGGCCGCCTCGAGCGCGTCGAGCATGCGGAAGCGCGCGGCACGCCCCAGCGACCGGTCGTGCCGGCCGCGGTGTTCGTGGGCGGGGCCGCCGAAGCGGGAGCCGGGTCCGCGTGGTCCGCCGCCGTAGTGGACGATCGGCCAGGGTCCACCGCCCGGCCACTGCCCGTTCGTCGGCCACGGGCCGGCACCGGGCCAGGCCCCGGGAGCGCCGTCATCGCCATGCTGCGCGGCCCATTCCGCCCGATGCTGCAGGTGCTGGCGGGCGTGATCGCGGCGGATTGCGATCAGCGCCTGCTCGATGAGCACCACGTCTTCCGCTCGAAGCTGCGAGTTTTCGTCGGATGCTTGACCACCGTCTTCCATATATGTAACTATACATTTGCTTGTAACAGTACATGCAATAGGAAGGACTGTTCATCATGAACACCAACGAGACTTCACCTACACCGCTGGGCTACTGGTTCGGCGTCATCGAACACCGGCTGCGCCAGAAAATGCGCGAAGCCTTCAACGACCTCGACCTGTCGCGCGGCGAATGGCGGATCCTCCACACGCTCGCCGACGGGCCCAAATCCGTCGACGAGGTCGAGGCGGCCCTGTCGCCGGGCGAGCGGCGGCGCCGCATGGCCGGGCGGATGTCCGGCGCACCCTGGCGCGGATTCGGGCCGGGATTCGGTGCGGGATTCGGCCCGTGGGGCGGACGCGGCTACAGCCCGTGGGGCGGACGCGGGTACGGACCGGGCTTCGGTCCCTGGGGCGGCCGCGGTTACGGCCCGTGGTTCGCACCCGGGTTCGCGGAGGGGCCGGAAGCCCACGCCGAGCACCATGAGCACGCGGAGCCCGACGGGCACGCCGAGCCTCACGAGCACCCTGGCAACCACGAGTACGCAGAGCACGCAGAGCACGCGGAGCACGCAGAGCACGCAGAACACGCAGAACAGGCAGAACACGCAGAGCACCACGAGCACCCTGGCAACCACGAGCACCACGAGCACCACGGCCACCCGGGCCACCACGGGTTCGCGGGCGCGTATGGGCACGGCGAGCGCCGGGAGCACCGACCGCGAAGCGTCGCCGAGGTACTGGTGTCGTTCACGGAGCGCGGCTGGGTCGTCCTGTCCGACGGGGCTGCCACACTCACAGCTGCCGGTCGCACCGTTCACGACGACGCGCAGTCGCGTGTGACGGAGCTGCGAGCATCCGTTAACGAAGGCATCAGCGAAGAGGAACGCGCCGCCATGCTGGCAACCCTCGAGAAGATGGCGCGCAACGTCGGCTGGACGGACGCCACTGAAGCCGACGGCGAGGACGAGGCCGACTCCGACGCCGAGGCCGAGCCCGAGGCCTGAGCCGTTGTGCCGCACGTGCACAGGTTCTGAACACGTGCCCGCGCTGCAACCTGTGCGCGCGTCCCGAACCTGTGCACGGCCGCACCCGCAAACAAACACCTAGTGCGCAGAGCGCTTCGGGGTCGACCGCCAAGGGTTGGCGACCCCGAATCGCGCCTCCTCACCATAAACGTCGAGCGCCCGCCGAACTCGCACGACTCCTCGGGCATGGGAGCCTGTTGCGCGTCTGAGCACAGAGGTGGTCGCCGAGGTGAAGAAGCCCGGCCACACTGTTTCGATCGTGTGCCGGACACGCGCCCAACTGGGTTCATTGAGTGTGTGATGCGCGAGTGGAAGAAGTCGCTTCACTTTGTAGAGCAGATAAAGGGCGTGTTCGTCTTCACCTAGTCCGGACAAACGCCTCTCGGCGACAATTCCCCAGCCTTCCAATAGCTCCCTGTCGAGCCACACTCGCTCGGGGTTGGCTGGCACGAGGTCTCGAAAGTCGTTCGAGTGCCCGGCGACTTCGTGTGCGACGGCAAGGAGAAGACGAGACGCAGCAAATGGGTCACGTGCGCTCAAGTCCTGGTATTCAGCTGAAACGAGCATTACGGTTCCACATGCGCGGGGAAGTGGAACGAACATGGCCTGGTCGACGTGCCGGCTCAGCGAGCGCGGCACGTCCATGGTTGAGACCGGATCGGAAACTCCAAGCGCTGTGGATACTTTCGAGACCGTGTGCGAAAGCTTCCCGATACCGAGCGCCCACTTTCTGGTCAAACGAACTCCCAATGCATTGACATCGCGCACTGTGATCTCCGCTGCTTCTGCGATGGAAGCCACCAGGTCGTCTGTTTCACGCTTCATCAGTGTCACCTTCTCAGCGCCGGGACTTCGACGAGTGGGCCGCAGGTCAGCGTCAACGTGCCATAGACCCGAGGCGACTGCACCTCCAGCGGCGAGCCGTCCAAGGATCGTTGAGCCCGAGCCGTGACTCTGCTTGTCCAACCACGCCGTGAGCGAGCGACGCATTTCTGACGCGAAACGATAACCGTTGGTTCGGTCGATCTCGACATATGCGACAAGACTTCGAGTGATGAACTCGCGTTCGGCGGGTGTTGAGGCGTCCAGGTCCGAGTTGAGCCACTCGGCGCGCAGCCACCACTCGCCGAACGTCAGCTCATCGACGAGCGGGCTGCGCATCGGACCGGGTACTCGCGAGCGTTGTCCTCACCTGCCGATGACTTATGAGCGCTCGGCAAAGCCAGTACGCGGCGAGGCCGGCGAATGCTCCGGGGGCCCGAAAGATCAAGCTACCTATGAGGGCGACTGGCACCTGCACAAGCCACACGGCGATCGCGTTGCTGACAAAATCAGAGCCGGTTCGCTTTGCGACGCGCAGAATCGTCACGTTGGCGTAGGCCCAGGCTGCTAGGGGAGTAAAAGCTGCCACGGAGAGAATCAGCGCGCCTGCCACATGCTGCACTTCGGGGTCCGGGCTGGTGACCATGGCGATCGGCCAGGCGAGAATCGCGACAACCACGCCGAGTCCTAGGCCGACCCGAACAAAGATGCGTCTGATATCCCCCTGCCCATCGACGAGCATGCGTAAAGGGACACTTTCTCGCCCGACCACGTATAGGCCCGCCGACGAAAGCGAAGAGACCAACATGAAGACAAGCACGTGTACATTCGTCGCGACTCGAGCACCGGCCAGGCCCGCAGTTCCTCCGAGCGCCATGATCAGTATGAAAACGATGTTTCCGCCGTAGTCGAGCGCGGCGGATCCGACAGCTGGCATGGTCAACCGTCCCCAGCCGTCCAATACTTGGTCGGCGAACTGCTTGGGAACGACCGTATCCGCACGTGAGGTCTCCCGCTTCACTTGCAACCAGAGCCACGGGAGTACTGCAATCGCGCCGATTGAACTGGCGATTCCGTCACCCAGAGCACCGAGCCGTGGGAACGGTGCAACCCCGTAAACGAGGACGAAGTCGAACA
The DNA here is from genome assembly GCF_049994905.1 of Leifsonia sp. McL0618. Lineage (GTDB taxonomy): Bacteria > Actinomycetota > Actinomycetes > Actinomycetales > Microbacteriaceae > Diaminobutyricibacter. Next base: position 3,875,693 of record NZ_CP188258.1, read on the forward strand.
GGAGATTGCCCAGCGAGCTCACCAGGAAGACGGTCAGGGGTGTCTTCAGCCGACCCCAACCGACAAGGGTGACAACCAGCGCAGTAGAGAAGGTCTCTGCGACTACGCTCGGCGACCGGCCAACAAGGTACGCACCCGCTGCTTCAAGGCTCGCGGTCGCGGTCACGGATCCATACAGGTACAACGCTATCGATCCGGTGACAAGCAAGATAAAGGCGCCGGCTACCCACGGGGCGAGGCCACGCTCCACTCGCCGGAGTCCGTCAACGTTTCGAGCATCCTTGTCCTTTCCGACGATTCTCGGGGCGAGGATCCGGTAGGCCAACAGGCCACCGAGCAAAACATTGATCGGCAACTCGTACAAGGTGGCACCGAGAGCGACGCCAGCAAGAGCATCCGTCGAGAAGTGGCCGATGATCAGGGTGTCGGTGAGCCCGACGGCGACGCCTCCGAGGGAACTCAGCGCCATCGGTGCCGCAAAGCGAACGAGTTGGTTAGCCTCAAGCATCCGTTCGAGCTCCGGGGCCGCCGAACGACAAAACGTACACGACCTCGTGTTCCATTCCGCCCCCAACCTCGAGAAAATCGTTTGCAACGGCGTCGTCAATGGCCGGTGTCATGTGAGGAATAATCGCGCGCGCGGCAAGGGACCAAAGAAGTTCGTTGACGACTTTCGCCGTGTCGATCCACAGTCCACGAAGGGCTCTGGCATGGCGATACCTCCATTGGTGCCGCTTGACGTCGGACACATACAGAACCGAAACAGCGGCCGATGCTGTTGCAGGCTGACCCACGATGACGGTGCGCATAGTGGAGCGGAAGTCACCCTCTCTGAGAAGCCCAAGAGCGTGTGCCTGCATGTCGTATCGGTACAACCCGGGAGCGATTCCACTCACGTCGTAAACGACCAGATAGATGTCCAGCGAAGGACCGAAGTTCGTCATGGCGTTTCGCGGGTCGGCAGCAATCCCTGGTACGCGGAAAGCTGCGACCTTCCGTGTCGCTTCCCAGAGAACACCGCCGAGATCGTTCGATGCCAGCTCTGTTCTCTTCGGGACGAGGGTGGTCCGTCGTCGGCGAAGTATCTCGGCCTGGGTCGCCACCGGCGAAATCGGCCGATCGAGAACTCTCCACGACAGGCGGGTAGGGATTTCTTCAACAGGGATCGGATCCGCACGACTGTATTGGTCGAGAACGCGCAACTGGACGGCTCGGTACTCCGGCGTCGAGTCATCACAATGCCGATCAAGAGTTGCGAGATAGAACGGAAGCGCATCACCCCAACCGTTTTCATCCCAAGCCGCGTACGAGCCAAGGTCGTGGCCGCCGGCGGGGATCAAGTCTGCGATGCGTCCTGAGAGGACGGACCGTGCGAGCGATATCGGGTCGGCACGAAAGGATCGATTCGCGGCGAGGCTGCGTACTTCGACCTGCGGTTCACTGCCGTGGCTCCAGGCACGAAAACGGAGTCTGTTCATGAGTTCAACCTCGATCTGCCGATGCGTTTTTCTAGTGATGCGGATTCAACGGCCAAGCCAACTGACACGAGATATGAGGGGCTCTCGATCGCTAAATCTTTGCTCTGGATGAGCTCGGCGAGATATGAATCCACGAATCCGTGATGCCCGTGTGCGACGAGGCCATGGGAATCGCCCAACGACTCAACGAGTCCTCCCAAGTGCCCAGCGTCGTAGTACAGGGTTCGCAGGGTTCTTGGTTCCCGGTACCGGTACATATTGCGCTCGAAGTGAGTTGTGATGACAAAGATTGCTCGTGGGGGCGCGGGAAGGCGGAACGCTCCCGGAAGCCGGTCGTTAAGCTCGCGATCGTCGGAGGGCAATTCACCAACAAAGCCCAGGGACTGTTCGCCTGTCGCGACGTGATACGCACCGCGTGACAAGCCGGGAACCGATAGCGCCAAAAGGTATAGCTCGGATGGGTGGCGCGATCCGCCTGATGGACTCGTTCGATGGATGTAGTCCGCGCCCGGCGTCCGCGACCTTTTCATCTCAATCGGCAATGCCGCAACGGAGGCGATGTCGAGGAGCCGGCCGAGCAGAGGGAGATCTTCCGACGACGAGAGTCGGTCCAACGATTCCTGGATGGGCGGGAGGGGTCGCGCGTCGATCCCCTTCTGCGCAAGAGCGCGTACGACGTCCGGCGAAGCGACGGCATATTCTCGCATCCGCTCCTTGTCCACCTCCTGGCCACGCTTGGAGTAGTCCTCGAATGGATAGCTCCACGTAGAGAGCAGGTAGTCGTATGCTTCGGCCCAACCATAGGCTGCCCACTCGGAGAGTGGATCCCGCTGAGACCCCTCTGACTCAGTGAGCACACCGAGGGATATCAGAGCCGAGATTCTCGACGAGACGGCATCGTGATCGGCGTGGCCCCGGAGGGCAGATTCGATCGCCGTGCGCTCCGAAGGCTCCATGAAGGCGATCGCCACTGCCGCAGTGGGCGCGTCGACGGCCCAGGATTGTCGCTTTTCAAGATTTCGAATTCGCCAGCCAGTGCGCTCGTCGTAGTACACGCGTATGGATTTCGAGGTGGATAGCACAGGTTAGACCAAATTCTCGAGGCGGGGCCCGGAGAGAAAATCCATCCGGGCCCCATGAATTACTTAGCAGACGATGTTGCCCTGCTGAATGAGAGCAGGGGCCGGCTCAGTAATTTCTTCGAGAACGAGCTCGGCGCTGTTGTTTTCAGTCATGTCACCTCCTGTCGCCAGTCAGAATGACGATCTGATATCACACGTCATCTCACATGAGACTGTATCGAATCGGGTGTCTGTACCTCAAGTCTGTCTGCCCTATCTCTGCAAAGAGAATGACCGGACCGCCACCCCACCGCACCGCACCTCTCAGCATCCGCAAGAATGGGCAGATGGCCGACACGATCGAAGAGGTAGTCCTGGTCGACGACGACGGCACCGCGATCGGCGTTGCCGACAAGGCCACGGTGCACGGCACTGACACTCCCCTCCACCTGGCCTTTTCGTGCCATGTGTTCGACGGTGAAGGCCGCATCCTCGTTACGCGCCGCGCCCTCGGTAAGCGCACCTGGCCAGGGGTGTGGACGAATTCGTTCTGTGGACATCCGGCACCCGGCGAAGGGATGGACGACGCGATCGCGCGCCGTGCCGCCGACGAGCTCGGCATCACGCTGGACAACCTCACGGTCGCTCTTCCGGACTTCCGGTACCGAGCTGTGGATGCCGCAGGGGTTGTGGAGAACGAGATCTGTCCCGTCTTCACGGCGACCACCACCGACGCCCTCGCACCGTCGCCCGACGAGGTCATGGAATGGCAGTGGGTGGAGGCGCGCACGCTGATTTCGGCCGTAGAAGCCACTCCGTGGGCGTTCAGCCCGTGGTTGACGCTCCAATTGCCACAACTTTATTCGGGCGAGCCGGAGCCCGACCAGCTCTGAAAGGCATCCATCCACCTGTGGACAACGTCGGTGGATAAGAATGCCGACATATGCCGTGCCCCGCATATGGGGGACACCGGCCGGAGCTACGCGCGCACGGCATCCATGTGCTGCTCCAGCCACCAGGTGGCGCCCTCGTCGTTCGACACCCAGCCGTCCCAGGCGAACGAGTCAGCCGTGGTAGCACTGAAGTTCCAGCGGATGGGCCGGCCATCCGTCTGTGTTCCATCCTGGCGGATCCCGTCGCGATGACCCGAGGCAACCAGGGTGCAGTAGTCGCCCGACGCCGTGCCGAACCAGTTCACGCGCCACACGCCGAGTTGCGGATCGTAGACGCGCACCGTGGTGCCGAGGGCGGTACGTGTATCCGGATCATGCGCATCGGGCCGCACCAAAACATCCTGGACGGCGCGGCCGTCGAGCACATAGGCGAACGTCCAGACGAGAGACGCCTCGGACCATTCGCCGGTCGACTCGTCGAGCAGGCGATTCGTCACGTTCCAGGTGCCGACCAGCTGGCCGAACAAGCGCATCCGATCCGGATGCGCGGACTGCGGACCCGCGGCGAGGAGCGCGTTCACGAAACTTACGTCACTGGCTGCGGTCACTCGTCTGCCCTCCCAGGCGGCGGATCAGTTTCCCGGTCGACCTGCCTCAGTCGATCCGACATCGGTGCGGTGGAAATTCAGGAACGAGCGCGACGCCGTCGGGCCGCGCTGGCCCTGGTACCGCGAGCTGTACTCGCTCGACCCATACGGCCTCTCGGCCGCGGACGACAGGCGGAAGAAACACATCTGCCCGATCTTCATGCCCGGCCACAGCTTGATCGGAAGCGTCGCGACATTGCTCAGCTCCAGCGTGACGTGGCCCGAGAAACCGGGGTCGATGAAGCCGGCCGTGGAGTGCGTGAGAAGTCCGAGGCGACCGAGTGAGCTCTTGCCTTCGAGGCGGGCTGCGACGTCATCCGGAAGCGAGACGAGCTCGAACGTCGAACCGAGCACGAACTCGCCGGGATGCAGGATGAACGGCTGCTCCGGGTCGACCTCGACCAGGTGCGTCAGGTCCGGCTGGTCTTCGGCCGGATCGATGAACGGGTATTTGTGGTTGTCGAACAGGCGGAAGAACCGGTCGAGCCGCACGTCGATGCTCGACGGCTGGATCATCCCCTCTTCATACGGCTCGAGGGAGATGCGCCCGGCACCGAGCTCGGCCTTGATGTCGCGATCTGAGAGAAGCACGTTCGTAGCCTACTGGGCGCACATAGCGACGCTGTGAGGATGCCCGGGAACGGCATAACAGGTGCTGGTCGGGGTGAGAATATTCGTGGAGATGAGTCGCATGGTTGTGTTCTATATCGCCCTCACGATCGTCGTCGTCGCGGCGATCATCCTGCTGGCCAACTCGGTTCGTGTCGTGAAGCAGTACGAGCGCGGTGTGGTGCTGCGGTTCGGAAAGCTCATGGGGGTGCGGGAGCCCGGGCTGTGCTTCATCATCCCGTTCGTCGATGTGATGCACAAAGTGTCCCTGCGCATCGTGACCCTGCCCATCCAGTCGCAGGGCATCATCACGCGCGACAACGTGAGCGTCGGCGTCTCCGCCGTCGCGTACTACCGCGTCGTCGACCCCGTGAAATCGGTGATCGGAATTGAAAACGTGTTCGCCGCGATCGAGCAGATCGCCCAGACAACGCTGCGTAAAGTCGTCGGTCAGCACAGCCTGGACGAGACGCTCGCCGAGACGGATGCCCTCAACCTGAACATCCGCCAGATCCTCGACCTGCTCACCCTCGACTGGGGTGTCGAGGTGACGCTCGTCGAACTCAAGGACATCCTGCTGCCGGAGTCGATGAAGCGGGCGATGGCGAAACAGGCCGAGGCCGAACGCGAGAAGAGGGGCAAGATCATCGCGGCCGAAGGCGAGTCGCTGGCCGCGGCGGCACTGGGGGATGCGTCGGACACCATGATGGAGCATCCGCTCGCCCTGCAGCTCCGCAACCTGCAAACGCTCGTCGAGATCGGCGTCGACAAGAACACGCTCGTCGTGTTCCCCGCACCGCTCATGTCGACGATCGGCGAGCTCACGAACTTCCTGGCCCGCGAGAACTCGGCCACTGAGCTGCACGGGGGTGGCGGCAAGGACGACGCCACCCCTGCTGCACCGGGGAGACCCGAAGCGGCGCCGCCGCTGACGGACGCAGCCTGAGGGGGCGGGTCCGCCGGGTCGGAGATCGGGCACCGATCCGGCGGTTTTTCGTGTGGGTCAGCGGCTGGCGTGATGGCGGTGCCTATTCGTCGGCGTCGAGCTGCTTTCCGCGCATCACGATCAGCGGGTCGGGGCGCTTCACGACCGCCGGGTCCTTGCCCTCGTAGTCGAACTGGCCCAGGAAATAGCGCATCGCGTTGACCCGGGCACGCTTCTTGTCGTTCGAGCGCACGATCGTCCACGGGGCGTGCCGTTTATCAGTGCGGCGGAACATCTCTTCCTTTGCCACGGTGTAGTCGTCCCACCTGTCGAGGGAGGCGATGTCCATCGGCGAGAGCTTCCATCGGCGCACCGGGTCCAGCTGCCGCATGGCGAATCGAGTGCGCTGCTCAGTTCGCGACACCGAGAACCAGAACTTGGTGAGGTGGATGCCCGAGTCGACAAGCATCTTCTCGAACGCGGGCGCCTGGACCATGAAGGTCTCATACTCCTCATCGGTGCAGAATCCCATCACGCGCTCGACGTTCGCCCGGTTGTACCAGGACCGGTCGAACATGACGATCTCGCCCGCCGTGGGGAGGTGCTGAATGTAGCGCTGGAAGTACCATTCGCCTCGCTCGCGGCTGTCCGGCTTCGACAGCGCGACGACGCGGGAGGTGCGGGGATTGAGGTGCTCGGTGAACCGCTTGATCGTCCCGCCCTTACCGGCCGCGTCACGACCCTCGAAGACGATGACCGCGCGGCGGTCGTTGTCCTCCAGCCAGTACTGGAACTTCAGCAACTCCACCTGCAGTTTGTATTTCTCGAGCTCGTACTGTTCCCGGGTCATCCGCTCCGAGTACGGGTACCCCTCCTGCCAGGTGTAGACCGGGTTGCCTTCCGGGTCGATCAGGTCCGGGTCGGCGGTATGTCCGCCCTGGACGGTGTACCCCGTCGCGCGCAGATGCTCGATGTACTCGCGCAGGTCCGTTGCGGGCATGTCATCGGCCATTGTTCCTCCTCGTCGCCGTCGGCTCTCTGTTCGCCGAGGTAGCGATACCGGGAGTGTACGCGGGCGCAGCAACGCGTACAGGTGGGGTCGACCTTCCCTCGAGTCCGACCCCCACCTGTCGTCCTGTCAGGCGCCGACGGTCGCCGCGGCCGTACGGATGATGTCGGCCACGACACGGGGCTGTGAAACGTAGATGGCGTGGCTGCCCGGCGTCTCGCTGACCGTGGATCCCATGCGCTCAGCCATCGTGGTCTGCGCTGCCGGTGCGATCATCCGATCCTCTGTGACGTGGAGATACCAGCTGGGCTTCGCGCGCCAGGCGGCCTTGGTGACCACACCGCCGAGTGCTTCGAGACCCCAGGGGACCTGGGAGTCCGCCATGAACGCGGCCTCAGGGGCGGAGACGTCCCCGGCGAAGGAGTCCGCGAATTTGGCGCGGTCGAGAAAGAGGTAGCCGTTGACGGGGGGCAGGATGGGCGGCTGGGGTCCGTCTGCGGGGAACGTGGCGAGGAGCGTGTTGACCGATTCGCCTTGATCGGGTGCGAAAGCCGTGATGTAGACCAGGGCAGCGACCTTGTCGTGGTTGCCGGCCTCGGTGATGACAGCGCCGCCGTACGAATGGCCGACGAGCACGACAGGCCCATCGACGGCGTCGAGGATGTCGCGCGTGGTGGCGGCGTCGTCGGCGAGTGATTTGGTGGCGTTCTGTACCGCGCGCACGGTGTACCCGTCCGCTTTCAGTTCGTCGTGCACGCCGCGCCAGCCGGTGCCGTCTACGAATCCGCCGTGGACGAGGACGATGGTGGGTTTCATGGTGATTCCTTCCGAGTCGAATGGTTAGAAGCGAATCTAGGGATGCTCGGCATGCCTTCGAATCTGTCAGACGACTTAGTTCACGGCGCGTGGGCGGGAAAATGTGCCTGCGCGCGCGGCCAACGGCGCCACTAGAGTCGGGTACGTGCCGGAATGGGGTTCGACCACAACGCTCGTGGGTCGTGAACAGGAACTGGCCGCCCTGCGCGAATTCGTGGTCGATTCGGCAGCGGATGGCGGGTGCATCCTTGTCGTCGGCGACGCGGGTATCGGTAAAAGCGTGCTCCTCGAGTCGGCAGGCGCTTACGCCGCGACGGTCGGTGTTCGGGTACTGCGCGCGGCGGGAGTCGAGTTCGAGGCCGAGGTGAGTTTCGCCGGACTGCACCAGTTGCTCGCCCCGCTCGCAGCCGAGTTGTCCGCGCTGCCTGACACACAGCGGCACGCCGTCGGCGTCAGCCTGGGACTCGAGGACGGATCGCCCTCCGACCAGCTCACGCTGGTGAACGCCGTGATCGCATTGTTGGTCCACGCCGGCGGAGAGGGTGCTGTGCTGTTGCTGGTCGACGACCTGCAGTGGCTCGATTACGCGAGTGCGAACGTTCTGGCCCTCGTCGCACGCCGGCTGGCAGGTGCCCGCGTCGGGTTCGTTGGCGTCGTCCGAACAGGCGAGGGGAGCATTTTCGAAACGGCGGGATTGCCCGAGATCGAAGTTCGGCCCCTTCACGCGGATGCTGCGACCGCGCTGCTCACCCACGCGTACCCGGAGCTCGTCCCCCGCGACGTCTCCCAGGTGCTCGCCGATGCCCAGGGCAACCCGCTGGCGCTGATCGAACTTCCGACCCAGGTCGGCGCCGGCGCCGGCGACGCGGGACTCCCTCGCACTCCCGTCGGACGCCGCCTCCAGCTTCACTTCGAGCGACGAATCGACCCACTCCCACCTCACACGCGCGAGCAACTGCTGCTGACGGCACTCGACGGTTCCAGTGGGCTCTTTCCTCCGGTCTCGGTCACGGATCTCGAGCCGGCCGAGAAGGCTCGGCTCATCCGCGTCCATCCGGTCTCACATGAGGTGCAGTTCCGGCATCCGCTCACCCGCGCTGCTGTCGTCGAGCTCTCGACCGACGCTGAGCGACGCTGGGCCCACGGTCGGCTCGCCGAACGCCACGCCGATGATTCGCGGCGTCGTGCGTGGCACCTCGCAGAGGCGGCGACCGGGCCGGACGAGTCGATCGCCCAGCTTCTCGAAGACGCCGCCTTCACCACCAAAGACCGGGGCGACCCGGTGGGAGCGATCGGCCTTCTGATCAGGGCGGCCGAACTCAGCCCGGGTACAGCGGACAACGTCCGTCGGGCCATGGTCGCCACCTACCTCGGTGCCGATATCACGGGCGACCTGACCGACCCTCAGCTGGTCGCCGCTGGCACGATCCCCGGCGAGAGCCGATCGGTCGCCGCCGCTGTCGCGGCAGCAGCGTACATGGTCAACGGTGGCGGCGATGTCGACACGATCCACCGGTTGCTCCTCGGAGCACTTCGCAGTGTCGCCGCTCCGGTCGACGCGTGGGATCGACTGCTGATCGAAATCGTGTACGTGCTGGAGTCGAACTGCTCCTTCGGTGCGCGCGTCGACCTGGTGGCCGACTACCACGCCGCGGTCGAGCGGCTCGGGATTCCCCTTCCCGAAATCCTTCAACTGCTCGGCGACACGTTTCTGGAGCCGGTGGCCTTTGCTCTACCGGCCCTCGCCCACCTCGACGAGGCGATCGCTCTGATCGATGACGGGACGGACCACGCGCATACGGTGCGATTGGGGATCGCCGCCATGTACGTCGACCGGATCCCGGGATGCCGCACTGCTCTCGTGCGTGTCGTCGAGCACGGGCGCGCCGGCGGCGCCATCGCTTCGGCGATCAAGGCCTTCGCGCTGCTCGGCTTCGATGGGCTTCACAACGGGGACTGGGACGAGACACTCCGGCTGGCCGAGGAGGGGATCGCCCTCACCGCCCGCTACAACTACCGGTTGCTCGGCGGATTCCTGCAGTACGACCAGGCCATGATCGCCGCCGCACGCGGGGACCGCGACCTCGTGAACAGTCTCGCAGGCGACCTGATCGGCTGGGCTGCCCCCAACCGCATCGAATTCGTGGTCCAGCTGGCAGCTCATGCGAAGTCGCTGGCTGCGCTCGGCAACGGCGAGTACGAGACGGCATACCGGCACGCGCTGCAGATCTGCTCACCGGGCACTGTTGCCTCATACAAGCCGGCCGCCCTCTGGGTGCTGCTCGACCTGGTCGAGTCGGCTGTGCGATCCGGGCGACTCGACGAAGCGAGAGCGCACGTGGTCGACATCGAAGCAGCGAACGTGGCGGCGATCTCGCCGCGGCTGGCGCTGATCACGGCCGGCGCCATCGCACTGATCAGCCCCGACACCGCGTTCCGGGAGGCCTATGAGAGTGCGCTTGCGGCGCCCGACGTAGGCCGCTGGCCGTTCGCGCAGGCCCGGATCCGGCTCGCCTACGGCGAACGACTGCGACGCGCGAAAGCCACAACCGAGGCTCGCGCTGTGCTGATCGAGGCGCTCGACGCATTCGAACGCCTCGGCGCCGTCCCCTGGGCAACCCGCACGCGGGCGGAGCTTCGCGCCAGTGGCCTCGCGCCGAATCGCACCGACCCTGGAGCGATCACGGACCTCACGCCACAGCAACGCGAAATCGCCGAACTCGCCGCCGCCGGTCTCAGCAACAAACAGATCGGGGAGCGCCTTTTCCTCTCGCCGCGCACGGTCGGAGCGCATTTGTACCAACTGTTTCCCAAACTCGGCATCACTTCGAGGGCCGCACTGCGTGATGCCCTCAAGCAACAGCCCGGTCGTCAGAGCATGTCGTAGTCGTTCTCATCGCTTTCCTGCTCGACCGGCTGAGCCTGCGAGATACCCAACGCACGAGTCTTCCTGTCCAACTCGGCGACGAACGAAGGGTCCTCGAGATCGGAGTGAGAAGGCTCGTCCTCGGCAAGGAGCTGGCTGGCGGGTCCGACGAGGATCATCACTTCTTCGCGCTTCCCGTCCTCAGTAATCGACGGGACCGCGATCTCCTCTGCTGACCCCACCTTCGCCAGCGCAGCCGCATACCGGAGAACCGACTCGGCAATTCGTTCGCCGGTGAGGAGGGACGCGCCCGCGTAGTAGATCCGCTTCATACTCCTTCCTAACACCGCGTCGCTTACACCGTCTAGCGGTTGACAGATCGGAACAGGCGGCTCGCTTAACGGGCCCCGGCTATAGAACCGGGGCCCGTCGGGCGAGAGGAGTACGTGCGCACCGGGTCAGGCGACGACGGCCTTCCGGCCCCGCTCACCGGCGGATTCGACGGCGATCTTGCGCGGCTTGGCGCGTTCGGCGATCGGGATGATCACGCTGAGCACTCCGTTGTCGTAGCTGGCACTGATCCCTTCGGGGTTCACGTCGTCGCCGATCGAGAACTGGCGCATGTAGGAACCGAAGGGCCGCTCCTGAGCCAGCCAACGCACCCCTTCCTGGTTCGCGGTCGACCGTTGAGCGCGGATGGTCAGCAGGTGACCGTCGACATCCACATCGACCGAACCGGGGTCGATGCCGGGAAGGTCGGCGTTCAGGACATACTGGGCGCCTTCGCGGAACAGGTCCACCGGCATGATCCGTGGCTGCCGGCTGGTATCGAAAACGCTCTGGGCGATCCTGTCCAGCTGGCTGAAAGGATCAAATGACATCGACATGGTGAGATTCTCCTTTCGTTTCGGGCGACCTTCCGGCGCCCACCTCATGTACTGCGTCGGCACTATGTACTGCGTCGGCACCGCCGGAGTGCGGGGGCGAACGGATGGCCGGACGCGCACGGCGGGTCCCGGTCCGGCCCAGGGGGAGGGGCAGAGCCCTGTGACACCGGCACCGCCGAGTCCCGGCCGGCCCCGGATGCCTGACGACGCGGGGCGGTGCATCCAGCCAGTCTGCGATGATTTCTTCGAACTCGCGGTCGACCCAGTCCGGGTCGGAGCAGACGATGTCGGCGAACATTTCGTCCGCCCGATCAACGTCTTCGGCTGCCGCCATATCGCATCACCTCCCGGCTACGGCATCCGCCGGACCGGCAGGTCATGCCGCCCCAAGCGAGCTCGCGCTGCACATAACGTGGATCAGTTGATGCATATTTTCTACATCGACTCCTTGACATCATGCAAGAGCTCTAAGCAAACTTTAAGCATGGAAAAGACGCCGGACGACCGCCCTCTTTACAGCATGGCGGTGGCCGCCGAGTTGCTCGGTCTGCCCCCCGCGACGCTGCGCCTCTACGAGCGCAAAGGGCTCCTGCGGCCCGCGCGGACGGAGGGAGGAACCCGGCGATACAGCGCGGACGACATCGAGCGGATGCGTCGCGTCGCCGACCTCCAGGACGACGGCGTCAACCTCGCCGGAATCGGCAAAGTCCTCGACCTCGAGGTCGAGAACGCGTCGCTGCGCCGCGCGATGGTCGACTCCACCACAGATGACTCCACCACAGATGAAAAGGCCGACCGTGACGAAGCCTCAGGATGACGGACCCCGCCGACCGGGGTCATCAGAGAAGGATCAGAGAAGGGAGCACCACCCATGGGCACGCTGACCTACGGAACCGGCCGTGAAATCACCCTCGACGACCGCACCCTGTCCCACCTTCAAATCGCGATCGGGTTGAAACTCCGGCGCCAGGAAGGATTCTTCTTCAGCTGGAACGAAACAGACACGGACACCGAGCGACATTGCGCCATCTGGATCGACCCCGGCATCCCCCTCGTGTTCCGCTACGACGGCATCCCGAGCACACCGGTCAACAGGAACTGGCTGGAACAACTCACCCAGAGCTCCAACAGCGCCCGCGGACTGCAGCTCCTCCCCGAGGAGGCAGCGATCGCCTGACCACCCCTGGCCCGCTCCGCGTCGTCGCTGCCTAGAGAGGCGCCTCGACACGGGCGAGTTCGCGCGGGAGCCTGTCGACGATCTCACCGGCGAGAAAGCCGAGAGTCGCGATCTCGCGCGAGAGCGACTCACCGGCAGCCATGTGCAGGTAGGTGCCCCATGCTGTCGCCTGGAGCGGTTCGCATCCTCGGGCCGCGAGGCCGGCGATCGCGCCGGCCAGGGCATCCCCACTCCCCGACGTGCCGAGGCCGGGACCTCCTGTGCGAACGCGGAGCAGCCGCCCGCCGGGTTCCGCCACCCATCCCTGACAGGTCACGACCGCCCGATAGCGGTCGGCGATCGCCATCACGGCATCGTCGAGATCACCGAGCCGGTCGCCGAGAAGGACCTCGGCCTCGTCAGGGTTGGGCGTCAGTATGAGCCCGGGGACACCGAAACTTCGCAGCTTGGCGAGGGCGCCGAGCGCGTAAGCGTCGAGCACCACGGTCGTCGCGCCGCCGACCAGCGGACGGAGGGACCGCAGCATCCGCACCGTCTCCGGGATGTCGTCGAGGCCCGGACCTACGAGGACCGCGTTCGCCGCCCCCAGATCGTCCGCCACCGCGCCGATCGAGCCGCCACTAATCGCCCCCGACGACGTCTCGCCGAGCGCGACCACGCCGGATTCGGGAAAGGCGACGGATGCGGCCGAAGCGGCCGAGGCACCCAGCGCGAGCGTGAGTCGGCCCGCGCCGACACGAAGGGATGCCCGACCGGCGAGCAGCGCAGCACCGGGCGACCGCGCAGCTCCCCCCACAACGACCACCTCTCCTCGCGATCGCTTGGAGTCGCCCGGCTCGGGTAGAGGCCACCCACGCAGAAACCCCGCGTCGATGTCGGTGACCGGCCTATTCGGTGACACGCGCAGCTCCCGGGTGCGCCGTCGCGGGCAGTCCCGCCTGGGCCAGATGCGTATCGTCGGAGAACGTCTCGACGCGCCACCCTGCAATGTCACGAACAAGGGTCGTCACCGATGCGTTGCCGACGACCCTGGTCAGCAGGAACTCGTCGAGCTGCTGCTCCGTCCAACCGAGCAGCACGTACAGGAACAGGCTCACCACGGCGTCATGCGTGAAGAGCACCAACGACCGGTCGGGCGTGCTTTCCACGTCACGCATGAACGATCGCAGTCGCAGTGCCACATCCGTCCACGCTTCGCCGCCCGGCGGACGATAGTAGAACTTCCCGAGCCACCGGCGTCGCGCGGCCTCATCCGGCAGCCGCGCTTCGACGCCGCGGGCGGTCAGCGCGTCGATGATGCCGAGCTCGCGATCGCGCAACCGCTCGTCGATGCCGAAAGGGATGTCGCCCAACGCGAGCTGCGCGGTGCGGATCGCACGCAGGTACGGCGAAGCCCAGACCAGCGGAGGGCCTGCAGCCGCGCCGAAATCAGCCTCCAATCGTGGCGCGAGGGAGACCGCCTGCCGCTCGCCCAGCGGGGACAGTGGAACGTCTGCATCCCGCGAACTGACGGCGATCGTCTCCTCGCCTGTGAGTTCGGCCGTCGTGGCGGCGACGTTGGCCGTGCTCTCGCCGTGACGGATAAGAAGGAGCTTTTCCACGGTCATCACAACACTTCGTCGATCTGCCCCAGCAGGGCCGCCGGGTCGTTGAAGACCTCGCTCGCGCCGCACGCGGCCAGCTCAGCCGCTCCCGTTCCACCGCACAACACTCCGATCGAGCGCACGCGTGCTCGGGCGGCCGCCTCGATGTCCCAGGTCGAATCGCCGATCATGACGGCTTCAGCGGGCCTCGTCCCCGCGCGATCCAGGGCGACCTTCAGGATACCCGGATCGGGTTTGGCCTCGTCGACATCGGTGGCGGACGTGGTGGCGTACACGGCATCGCCGCAATCCAGAGCGCGCAGCAGAATCTCGAGCTCGTCGTCCGGAGCTGACGTGGCCAGCACGACCCGCACCCCGCGATCGCTCAGCACCCGCAGCAGATCGGCCGCGTGGTCGAATGCTCGCAATCGCGGCGCGAGCTGCCGGTAGTAGGTCGAATGGAGTTCTTTGGCGCGGCCGGTCCAGTCGTCGTCGCGTTCACCCACGAGAGCGTGAAGCAGTCGCGACGAATCCTGGCCGATCGCGCGGTGGATGCGCCACGCATCCACCTGCTCGCCCAGGTCGGCGAACGCCTGCTGCCAGGCGTCGACGTGCAGGAAGTTGGAGTCGACGAGCGTGCCGTCGACATCGAAGAGGACCGTGGAAACGCTCATCCCCCACATCTACGCGCCTGGCTCCCAGACGCAACCCCTCGGTACGGCGTCACTTGGCCTGCGGGATGATCGCGATCACTGTGCCAGACGGCAGTTTGCCTTCGAGCGCGGCAGCAGCAGCATCCTCGGTTGCTCCATGAACCCGAACCACGATGGTCTCACCGCCGCTGGTTGAAACAATTGCCTCGAATTTCGCCATCCGCACCGCCACATTTCGCCATCCGTGCCGCCATGGCGCAGACGGTAGGCCGCGATTTCCGTCCAAGTCAATCCCTCGTGCACGCGAGAATTTCGGCATAGCGTCGCATCGTGGCAAGACAAATGACCATCTCTGACGCAGAGCAGGACGGCTCCGCCCAGGCGGACGACTCGACGACGGTGATCTGGAGGCATCGCAAACGCGATCTCTGGGTTGCTTCACGCTCCGAACAACTCGTGGGCACGGTCGAATTCGTCGCGGAGCATTTTGTCTCGTGCGACGCCTTCGGAAAACGTCGCCTGTCCCATCCCGACCTGCGCTCAGCGCAGCGAGCCGTTGAGTGCGGCTGGTAGTTGAGACTTACGGTCGCGAGGCACCCGTGAACACGTAGGCTTCCTCGGCCAGCGATTCCCAGAGCCCCGGTTCGGCGGCGGTCACGACCAGCCATTGTCGCATCGGGCTTTTCTTGCCGGCGGTGAATGGCCCACCCGTCCCGTCTTCGATCAGGGCCCGGACGCGTTCTGCGGGGAGCTTGACCACGAAACGGCTTCCACTCGAGACCATGCAGAAGACGGAACCGTTCACCCGCAGCGCGTCCGACCCGAATCGCCGCGGGACGTCCGCCGCAGGGGGCGTCACCCCCGGCCGACCGACGAACGAGGTGACGATGTCATCGAAGCGTTCGTGCACGTTTGCGTTCACAGGCACAGGCTAAGTCACAACCGGCCGGTCACGGTGGGTGATCCCGCTGCACCTCGGCGGCCTTCACTCCGGAGGCGGCCAACACCCAGGCGCGAGGCCGTCGCCGCGTAGGGCGCTGCGCCTACGCCGCCGCGGCGTGATTGGTTGCCAGAAGATCCTCGTCGCACGAGATCATCGAGCTGCGCTGGACGTCCTGACCTGTCGGGTTGAACCGCGCAAGGATCGCGGAGGAGTTCTTGTAGGTCGCACGGCACAGTGCCACGATGAGCATGTCGACGACGGAGGCAACAGGCATGGATACTTCGAGCGGCCCCCAGACCAACGGTGCGGTATCAAACAAGTCCAACATCGTTCTCGTATTCGCCGGACTGATGCTGACGATGCTGCTGGCGTCGCTCGATCAGACCATCTTCAGCACGGCATTGCCGACGATCGTCGGTGACCTGCATGCTGCTGACCAGATGGGCTGGGTCATCACGATCTACCTGCTCACCTCGACGATCGTGCTGCCGGTGTACGGCAAACTCGGCGACCTCATCGGACGCAAAGCCATCTTCATCACCGCCATCTCGATCTTCGTGGTCGGCTCGATCATCGGCGGTTTCGCGCCTGACATGACCTGGCTCATCATCGGCCGCGGCGTGCAGGGCCTCGGCGGTGGCGGCCTGATGATCCTCTCGCAAGCGATCATCGCCGACGTGGTTCCGGCCCGCGAACGCGGTCGCTACATGGGCATCATGGGCGCCGTGTTCGCGGTGTCGTCGGTCGCTGGGCCACTTTTGGGCGGGTGGTTCACCGATGCTGTCAGCTGGCGATGGTGTCTCTGGATCAACATCCCACTCGGCATCCTCGCGATCATCGCTGCGGTGGCCTTCCTTCATCTGCCGAAGCGTCCTGTCGCCAGCGTCAAGCTCGACGTCTACGGGATCGGCCTCCTCGCCCTGGCGTCCACCGGGCTCATCCTGGTCAGCACCTGGGGTGGCACCACCTACGACTGGGACTCGCCCCTCATCATCCTGCTGATCGCCGGCACCGTGATCGCCGCAGTCGTGTTCGTGCTCGTCGAGCGGCGGACCGCCGAGCCGATCATGCCCCTGCTCCTGTTCCGTCGCCGCAACTTCAACCTGAGCACGGGCGCTGGCCTGCTGATCGGCGTGGCGATGTTCGGCACGATCGCCTACACACCGACCTACCTGCAGATGGTGACCGGCGCCAACGCCACCCAGGCCGGGCTGCTGATGGTCCCGATGATGGCCGCTCTGCTGGTCTCATCGGTCGCCTCCGGACAGATCGTCAGCCGGACCGGCCGCTACAAGTGGGCACCGATTTCGGGCACACTGACGACAGCAGTCGGACTGTTCCTGCTGTCGACGATGTCCCCGACAACGCCGGTCTGGGTCACCTGCGTGTACCTGGCAGTCATGGGTCTCGGACTCGGGTTGTGCATGCAGAACCTCATCCTCGTGGTGCAGAACACCTTCCCGAACGCGATGGTGGGCACCGCGACGGCGACCAACAACTACTTCCGTCAGATCGGTTCGTCTCTCGGCGCGGCCATCGTCGGCACGGTTTTCACCTCACGTCTTGCCGACCTCTTGACGCAACGGCTGCCGGCCGGCGGTTCGGAGGCCGCGGGCTCGAGCAACGAGTTCACTCCCGACTCGGTCAAGCATCTACCCGCCGCCATCCGGGACATCATCGTCGGCTCATACTCCGACGCTCTCACCCCGATCTTCCTGGCACTCGTTCCGCTGATGCTGGCCGCAACCATCCTCGTAATCTTCATCCGCGAGGTCCCGCTCAGCACGACCATCGACCGTGCCGACATTATCGCCGACAGCCTCGAGATCGATGGCTCCAACGCCGTGGCGCTGACGACCGCGGAGCTCGCGATCATCAGTCAGGAGCAGCTGCGTGCGGCAAGCGGGCGCAGCGGCGCCTGAGTAAGCGGTCTGGCGACTGACCAAGCCGTCTGATCGCAGTCAGTTCGGGTCCGGCGCCTTGACGAGCCCTTCCGTTCCGATGGGTCGGGGCGTGATGCCGGCGCGAAGAAGACGGCGTTCACGGTCCCACCGGGTGTACTCGGCGAGGGTGTAGTGCCTTGCGCGTAGTGATGACGCCATGCACGACGAACTGCGCGCCGACGGCGACTCACACTTCGGTTGCCGCCACGGATCGTGCGTCCCGCTGCAGCTCCCGGTACTCGCGGTAGACGAGCACGATGATGACGACGTCGAGAAGTGCGAACAGTCCCAGGCTGACCGTTGGGGTGAGGACGAACAGGTAGAGCTGGTAGACGAGAAAAAGTGTCAGCACAATGAGCGCGGGTGGGTAGGCGCGGCGGATCCGGCGAAGGAGGCAGTAGACGAGTCCCAGTTTGATGACGCCGTGAAGGATCAGGAAAAGGATGAGGACGGTCAGGCCGCTACTCAGGAGGGAATCATCCAGGTTCTCAAGGTAGGTGCCCAGAAAGCGGGCCAGCGTGGAGTCTCCCTGTGACGCGCGATCGGCTACCGCTTCGACGGCCGAATGGAGCAAACTCGGCGCAAACAGCAGAATCAGGCCCGCTATGAGTTCAATGGCACCGTCGATGCCCTTGATCGCCACACCGACGAAGTAGAACCGGTCGAGGAGGGTGATCTTTCGGGGAACGGTGCCGTTTGCGACAGTTGATCGTTCAGTCAACGCGGATGCCATCCTGAATGGTGGCTATTCGATGGCGAGCGCGCTGACCGGCGAGATCTTCAGTGCGCGTCGTGTTGGAGCAATGGATGCGATCAGGGTCAACGCGACCGCAACGGCGGCGGCAATCACGATGAGCGCCCACGGGATGGTCGGGGACACCACGCCGTGCTGGAGGTCACCGAGAAGTGACTGGGCTCCCACCCACCCGTAAAAGGTGCCGAGGATGAGGCCAAGAAGAACCGCGGTGATCGTGATCTGTCCGGCCTCGGCGACGATCGTTTGGCGGACCTGCACTCGGCTGAAACCGAGCGCGCGAAGAAGACCGAGCTCTCGTTGACGCTGGATGCCACTGAGCGAAAGGTTGTTGACCACACCGATCGCGGCGATCAGCGCCGAGAAGCCGACCAGCACACTGAACACAGCCGCGATGACATTGAGCACGGTGCCCGCTCCGGCATAGAGGTCGGGATTGGCAGCCTGGGCGTTCACGATCATGGTCTGGAACGACTGCGAAGCGACGATGAACATGGTCACGAGGGTGACACCGATCACCAGCCCGATGGCGGTCCGGGCACTGCGCTCGGGGTACCGAACGGCGTTCGCGGCGGCGAGCTTCGCCGGCGCGGTGGTCCCCATCAGTCTTCCCGTCAACCTCAGGGCCCGCGGGATGATCATCTCCGCGCCGAGCACGATTCCGCTGAAGGATGCGATCCCACCGAGCATGCTGATCAGAACGCCGAACGGACTATGCAAGCCGACGACGATGCCGAATGCGATCAGCAGCAGGCCAACGATCACGAGAACCAGCGCGCTCCTGTGCTTCCCCCGGTGCACGGCGACTTCTGTCGTGTTGCGCTCAACCGACCCACCGAGCGCCTGCATCGGGGTCACCAAGAGCACGCGCCTTGAGCCGACCCACGATGCGGCCCAGGTGGTCAAGACCACGATGAGAGGCGGCGCCAGAAGCACGGGGCTGACGTAGCTGTAGGAGAGGTCGGGCATCGCCTTCAACGCGACCGCCACTCGAATGACCAGGATGCCCACCCCAAGCCCGACAATCACACCGATGATCGCCCCGTAGACCCCGACCAGAAGACCTTCGCGGGACACCGCACGACGCTGCGAGGAGGCGCTCGAGCCGAGGACCCGCATCAGGGCGATCGTGCGTGTGCGTCCTGCGATGATCGTGGCGAACGTGTTCGCGGTGACCACGGACCCGACATACACAGCGATGACGATGAACACGATCGCGACCGCGAACAGGGCGATCTGCGCGGTGCTGTGTTCGCTGATCGGGCTGGTGCGGACGACGGCGCTGAGCGCAGTCGTCGCTACCAGAAGGGTCGTCCCGAACGCGCATGAAAGTGCCGCTACCAGGATGCTCGACCGGTGCTCTGATCTCGCGACACTCATGAGGCCGTCTCCATGCTGAGCATGATGCGGGAGATTTCTTCTGGCGATGACCGGGGCGCATCGTGGACGACGCGGCCGTCCGCCAGGAACACGATGCGGTCCGCGAAGCTCGCGGCGACCGCGTCATGGGTCACCATCGCAATAGATTGTCCGTGCTCCGCGCTCGCGTTCGCCAGGACCGCGAGAACCTCGCGCCCGGTACGGGAATCAAGATTTCCGGTCGGCTCGTCAGCGAAGACCAAATCAGGCCGAGTTGCCAGCGCCCGCGCGATTGCCACACGTTGCTGCTGGCCGCCCGAAAGCTCATGCGGTCGATGACTGAGCCGCGGATCCAGGCCAAGCGTCAGTGTCAGACGATCGATCCACGCGCGTTCCTCAGACGTCGGCTTGCGCCCATCCAACTCGAACGGCAGCAGAATGTTGCCCAACACGTCGAGTGTCGGTACGAGGTTGAACGACTGGAAAATGAACCCTACGCGTCGTCGCCGAAGTATCGTCAACTCGGCATCCCCCAGCTGGGTGATGTCGGTCGCGCCCAACCAAACCGATCCGAACGTTGCACTGTCCAGTCCCGCCATGATGTGCATCAGGGTCGACTTTCCCGACCCGCTCGGCCCCATGATCGCCGTGAACTCGCCGTCCCTGAGGGCCAGGCCGACCGAGTCCAACGCCAACACTCGTCCGGAACCGTCTCCATAGGATTTGGTCAGGTTCTCAACGCGGGCGATCGTGGGCGATCCGGAATCATTCATGCGCTGAGGCTAACTTTCGGAACTGATGCCGAGCCTCATCCGGAGGGATGATTCCGCGGGCTCCCTCCTCAATCTGGGTTTCACCCGTGTGCCAGTTTCTCGCCAAGCGCGGCCGTTCGGGTGGAATCCTCCAGTGAAACAGTCGAAACATGCGCTCACGATCGAGCGGTCACCGCTCGTCACCCCAATCGGTGACCTGAAGAGACTTTCAGATAGGACCGAACTCGCCAGTATGATGCAGCGGCTGCCCCGCGGAAGAAAACGCTTGAGAAATCCCGAATCTCCGCTCGACGCGCGCTTACTGTTAGCTCGCGCCGCGCGCATTGCGCCGTCGCCTATTCCGCCGTCATCCCTGAAGCCAGGATCACGAGGGCAGGCCGACTTCGTCCGGCAAGAGTGGCGTCAACGGCGTGATACCAGAAAATCGCCACACCAAGCGCGTGGTTTGACTCAGCGCCATCGCCCTGGGGAATCACGTTGACCCACCGAGAGGGCGGACGTGAACGGCATTTTGGGCGGACACGTTGTAAACAGACTGGTCGCGGGGGTGGGTCCCGAAAGCGAGTGACTCGATCGCAACCATGCCAGGTTCGAGCGCAGACTCGACGCCCTGAAATCTCAAAGCAGTGAGTAAACGGTGAGTTTGGCCAAAAACTATTGACGGGGTAGTCTGGGCGGCAGTGCTGCTTCCCAGTGTTTTACTGGGATCGGGGGCCATGCGAGTGTAGTTCAATGGCAGAACTTCAGCTTCCCAAGCTGATAGCGCGGGTTCGATTCCCGTCACTCGCTCGGAGACGAAAACCCCAGATGAATCGGGGTTTTTGTACAGAAGCGTTTTAGTTGGCACTTCTGCCAAATTGTTGGCATTTCATCAACTTCTTGGCACTAACGCGACGATCAATTGCTGATCAGTCTGTCTTTTCGCCGCGCGGGTTTTGACCCCGCTGTAGCCCCGTGGCAACAATCTCGAAACTCAAGCAGATCGACCGCCTCAGGTTCGTTGCGCCCTAATCAACGCGCAGCCAAGCTGTTTGTCGTTTCTCAAGACGCTTGAGACCTTTCTCATCTCACTTGAGACCTTTGGGGGTCACGACGCCGCCTCAAGCTAGGTGGGAGCGCCTTTCTCAAGCTTTCAAGGCGGAATTGTTGGGGTCTTCAGACACTCGCCCCGCGATCGTCGGCGTATCGCGGCGCCATCGATTCCATCTGATCCATAACCAGCTTGATCGCCTCGGGCTGCTTGTCTGGCGGGTACTTGTACTTGACGAGAAGCCGTTTGATCGATGACCGCAGCTTCGCCCGCACGTCGTCGCGCACCGTCCAGTCCGTACGCACGTCGCGGCGCATCACCGTGACCAATTCGCGTGCGATCTGGGCCAACACGTCTTCGCCCTGCACAGTGACGGCCGACTCGTTCTGCGCAACCGCGTCATAGAAAGCGAGTTCGTCGTTCGAGAGCGGCGGCGAGAAGCGCGCACCACGGGACGCCTCCGCGGCGACCTCTTTCGCGAGTTCGACCAGCTCTGCGATGACCTCGGCAGCGGAGAGCTGCTGGTTCGTGTACCGCTTCATGATCTCGGCTATGCGCTCCGAAAACACGCGCTGGCGGATCACATTCCCATGCGTTGCGGCCGACCCGGCGTCGACGAGCGACTTGCGCAGCGCCTCGATCGCGAGATGCGCGTTCGGCGCCGTCTGCGCCTTAGCGAGGAAGTCGGGACCGAGATCGTCGAGCGAGAGTCGTGGGAGGCCGGCAGCGTCATATATGTCGAGCACGTCGCCTGTCGACATTGCTTCGGCGACCAGCCCGCTCAGCAGGCGTTCGATCTCCTCGGACACTGGCTCGTCTCGGGCCTGCCGTTCCATTGCATCGAATTTCGCCATCCAGACGCGCACTTCTTCGTAGAAAGCGATTTCGTCGTGCAGCTCTGCGAGCCCTACTCGGCCCGAGCTCAGGGCCCACGCACGAGCGAGCTTTCCGCTCGCCGCGCGGTAGCGATTCGCGAGCCGCTCGGCGCCAAGCTCCAGGTCATTGAGCGGGTTCGCAGCGTCGCGAAGGAAATTCGTCGCGGTAGTCGCCGCTGCGAGCATGGCGCGCGGTCCGCCGCGTCGAATGACGGCACGCCAGTCGCAGTTGGCGAGCATGTCGCGAATCTGCGCGACGAGTTCGATCGCAATCGCCACTGCTTCGTCGACATCGCGGCCGACCGGTCGATTCGCTTGATCCTCCACTGTGTACTCAGAGAGGGCCTTGGCGAGGTTGTCGGCGAGCGGTGCATAGGCGACGAGCAGTCCGTCCTCTTTTCCCTCGAAGGTACGGTTCACGCGTGCGAGGGTCTGCATGAGCAGAGCACCCTTGAGAGGGCGATCGAGGTAGAGGGTATGCAGGGGCGGTGCGTCGAAACCCGTGAGCATCATGTCCTTGACGATGACGAGTTCGAGTTCGTCCGAAGCATCCTTCAGTCGGTCCTTGATCGCTGCATTCGCCGAGTCTCGTCGTACATGATCGCTGACGGGTGGCTGGTCGGTGGCCGATCCTGAGTAGACGACTTTGATCTTTCCGTCGTCGAGCGCGTCGGAGTGCCACTCGGGCCGCAGCGCGACGATCGCCGAGTACAGGCGCGCGCAGATCTCGCGCGTTCCGCCGACGATGAGAGCCTTGCCGGGCGATTTGATGAAGGGGACCATGCGGGCGCTGCGCTCTTCCCAGTGCGCGACGAGATCTCCAGCGAGCGTCTGGATGCGCTCGGGCGATCCGTAGACGGCGTTGACGACGGCGACGGATGCCTCGATGCGTGCGCGCTCGGTGTCGTCGAGGCCGAGGGTGTACTCGTCGGCTGCGCGATCGATGTCTTCTTCGTTTGTGTCCTTCGCGAAGGACACCTTGATGAGCCTCGGCTCGAAGTAGACGGGAACTGTCGCCCCGTCATCGACGGCGCGGGTCAGGTCATAGATGTCGATGTAGTCACCGAAGACGGCTTGCGTGTCGCGCTCGGCGAACGAGATGGGAGTACCCGTGAACGCGATGAGGGTCGCGTTCGGCAGAGCGTCGCGCAAGTGGCGGGCATAGCCGTCGAGGTCGTCGTAGTGACTGCGATGGGCTTCGTCGACGATGACGATCACGTTGCGTCGATCCGTCAGCAGCGGATGCGGTGTGCCGGACTGCTTCTCGGAGTCAGTCAGCCCGAACTTCTGCAGGGTCGTGAAATAGATGCCGCCGGTCACTCGCTGGCTGAGCTCGTCACGCAGCTGCGCGCGCTCCCTCACCTGCACGGGCTTCTCGGCGAGCAGCAGACTGCGATCGAAGGTGCGGAAGAGCTGACCATCAAGTTCGTTGCGGTCGGTCACGACGATCACGGTGGGGTTCTTGACCTTCGGATGCCGCGAGACCAGGTTCGTGTACAGCTCCATCTCCATCGACTTGCCCGAGCCCTGCGTGTGCCAGACGACGCCGGCTTTTCCGTTGGTCTCGACTGCTTGGATCGTGCTGCCGACGGCTTTGGTGACCGCGAAGTACTGGTGCGGCTTCGCGATGCGCTTGAAAAGCCCCTCGGAGCCCTCGTCGAAGGCAGTGAAGTTGCGGACGAACTGCAGGAAGCGCTCCTGGTTGTAGAGGCCGTTGAGCGCGTCATCGAGCGGAAGCACGTCGACCGCGCCTTCGATGCGCGGCTGCTGCAGCGGAGCTCCGTCATCGTCGACGTTCCACGGGGCGAAGTGGTTGAGCGGCGTAAATGGCGTGCCGTATTTCGCGTCGATTCCGTCGCTCGCGAGTGTGAAGACGCAGAACCGAAACGCCGTGGGGAACTCACGTAGGTACGTCTGCAGCTGTGCGTGGGCCGGAGCGACTCCGGTGGATGCCGAGCCGGCCTTCTTGAGTTCGACGATGCTCAGGGGCATGCCGTTGACGTAGAGCACGAGGTCGAACCGGCGATGCAGATCGGCTTGCCGGATCGTGACCTGGTTGACAGCCAGCCAGTCGTTCTGATCCGGCGCACCAAGCAGCCGGAGACGCGGGTTCTGCTCGAGGCCGTCGCTGTCGACATAGCCGAGCGGATAGCCGCTGACGAGGTACTCATGGATGCGTTGGTTCTCTGTGATCGCGTCGAGCGACTTGGGCGAGGCGATTTCAGCGACAGCCTGCTGCAGGAAAGGTATCGGCACGTCTGGGTTCAGACGGCGCATTGCGTCAAGCAGCCGCGGACGGATGAGCAGCTCATCCCACGTCTGACGCTCGCCAGTTCCGGGGGCGATTTCCTCGCCACGCTTCGGCTCCCAGAGAAGGGGCTCTGCGAGGGTCTCAAGCGCCGCCTGCTCCCAGTCAGCTTCGGAGATGCCGGTCATGGCTTCGCGATTCGTTTCTCAGTCATCTTGCGGATGACCTCGAGGAAGGTCGGGGCGTACTGCCCCCAGGAATCACTGATCTTGTCCGGGTCGAGCTTGCCGGTGTGGACCTGTTCGCACAGTCGCAGCCACCCCTCGCCGGTGGCGGCCGTGAGCGCGAACGCGACGCCCGCGCCCACGACGCTTCCCGCACCGGGAATTAGCTTGAGAAAGCTGCGCGCTAGGGCCTGCCCGGTGATTTGGACGCATATCTGCGCAAGAGCTCCTGCGGAGAGCATGGCCTTGAGCTCGAGGTCGTAGATAGCCGCGATCCGCCCCATCATCGTCAACTGGATCGGCGCCAAAATCGCGGCATCCGCGACCGGAACCGGGACTGCGGCAGCTGCTGCTGCCGCAGATGCGGCCGCCGCGATGACCGGACGAGCCATCTCGCGCTTCCAGGGGAGGTTAAGTCGCTGAGCGATGCGAAAAGCGTCCTTCTCGTTCTCCGGCGAAAGGGCGAGGGTTTCCGTGACGAGCTCACCGAGGCCGTGCCCCTTACCCTTTCCCTGCCTGTCCCGGACCGAGGTCAGAATCACTCGCTGGATTGGGACGTCGATCGGGTGCTTGTCGTCGACGGGATTCTCCAGCCAACGCCGAAACTCTTCGGTGTCCAGCGGGGCGGTGCGCTTGCCCGTGATCGGGCTCTTCGTCCAGTCGACCTTGGTCAGAACAACGATGACCGGCAGGCCGGCGGCATGAAGTTCGCGGATCATGTCGATGTCCGGCTTGGTAAGGCGGTCGGCGTGAGAAAGGACGCAATACCAGACGACCGAGATCTGCTCGACGGCCGAGCGATCCGATATCGTCTTCAGGTGTTCTCGGAGGACGTCCGCCGGGGCGTCGCGCGACCCGATTTCGAAGCCTTCGAGATCCCAGATCCCGAGAGACTCATCGTGGTAGTAGTGAACCCCTCGGGTCACCGGGAGCCCTTTGCCGACCTTCGCTAGGTCACGCCCGAACACCGCGTTGACCAGCGAGGACTTGCCCACGCCCGTCCCGCCAACGATTGCGAGGTTGAAGCGGCCATACCGGGATTTCGCTCGTGAGTTCGCCTCGATGAACGGTTGATCATCGGGACCGGGCGCGTCGTCGGCGGGTTCGTCTGGCGCTGTTGTCATCTCTCGCTCGTCCTTCTGTTGGTTGTCGCTTCTATGCTGAAGTTGGTTAGGCGCCGGCGGCAGATGCCGCAGCCTCGGCATCGCGGACGCGGAGCTTGCCCGACATCAGTTGCGGTAGCAGGGTGTCGCGAGTCGCGGCCAGAGTTCGGTTCTCCTGGGCGAGCGCGATTCGTGTCGCGTACAGCGGCTCCGCGACGGTCTCGAACTGAAGTGCCGCATTACCTGTGGGGATGGCAACAAACTTTCGAGCAAGATCGGACTTGTTCAGATGGATAACGGTCGTTGCCGACTTCTCTGCCTCTACCTCGGCCAACGGTCGTTTGATCGCTTCGCGGATCAACGCGTTCCCGAACGACTTGTGGGAAAACTTGCAAACCCGCTGGTTCAGAAGGCCCGGACGGCCCTCCCACGCAGTTGCCCGGAACTCGGCATCCATCCCGACGAGGACGTCGCCCGGGTAAATCACTGTCTCGCGCACCCGCTGTTCTGTGGTCCAGATTTGCGATTCGAATGTCTTAAGATCACGAATGCGGATAAGGGGGCGCCCACTGCCAGGGGAGCAGAACTGATCGCCACTGAAGGGCTCGCCGAACTGAACGTCGAACTCGTCGAGCATCCCGGCCGAAGTGTTCTCGCGATCGAGAGCGTCTTGGAATGTCGCGGCGAGGAATTGGTCGGCGGTGGCTGCGAGAGCAATGTTGGCGGCGCTCTTGTCGTCGAGCGCGCGCAGCACCTCGGCAATCGCTCGCTGCTCGGACAGCGGGGGAAGGTTGATCGGTAGATCGCCGACTCGCGAGATGTAAATGTGTTTGATTGTGGATCCCTGGGCGCCTTGCTCGAGCAGATCCTGATACTTGGGCGATTGAAGGAGGTAGGAGAGAAAGGGGCTATGAACTTCCTCGGTCACCTGAAGGAGGGCAACCGACTGATTGATGCATACGTCTGGACGATCGCAAACAGCGACTCGGCCGATGGACCCGTCTTTTGTGAGCAGCACGTCTCCGACTCTTGGGCGGCTCTTGTCGGTCAGTCGCTCTCGGTACGCATCGGCATCGGTTCGTCGGGCCGATGCGTAGTCGATGCGGCCGCCGCGAATATCGCGGGCCGTCACCATCGCAGGCCCCGCGGTCGTAGTCGGCATCGGATTCGTGAAGCCGTACGTGATGCGGGTGGTCACATCCCCTAGCTTTACCGACCGCCACTCATTGCTCACGAGACCCTCCGCATCTGCTCACGCACGACCTCGGCCAATCGAGCCGACTCGACGAACTGCGTCTCCAGCTCGACGCCGAGCCGTGCGAGCTTCTGCTCGATCGGCACGCCGTCGTCCTCGAGCTCGGCAGCGCCGACGTAGCGGCCGGGGGTCAGCGTGTAGTCGGCGGCCTTGATCTCGGCTAGCGTCGCCGAGTACGCGAAGCCCGGCACGTCCGAGTACTCGTCGAGCGCGGCGTCCGAGTCGATTCCTCGCCAGGCGTGGAACGTGCCGGCGATGCGAGTGATGTCGTCGTCAGAGAGAGAGCGCTCCGCGCGGTCGACCATGTGCCCGAGGCTGCGAGCGTCGATGAAGAGCACTTCGCCGGCGCGCTCGCCCTTGTCTTTCGCGAAGAACCATACGCACACCGGAATGCCGGTCGACCGGAACAGCTGCGTGGGCAGCGCGACCATGCAAGAAACGAGGTCGGCTTCGACGATCTCGGCGCGGATCTGGCCCTCACCGCCGGAGTTCGACGACATTGAGCCGTTCGCCATCACCACGCCAGCCTGCCCGCCAGGCGCGAGCTTCGAAAGGATGTGCTGAATCCACGCGTAGTTCGCATTGCCGGCCGGCGGCACGCCGTACTTCCAACGAGGGTCGGACTCGCTGCGCGCCCAGTCCTTGATGTTGAACGGGGGGTTCGCCATGACGAAGTCCGCCTGCACCTCAGGATGCAGATCGCGCGCGAATGTGTCGCCCCACCGCGAACCGAGGTTGCCCGACAGCCCATGGATAGCGAGGTTCATCTTGGCCATCCGCCACGTACGCTCGTTGAGCTCTTGCCCGTACACGGAGATGTCCGACCCTTCGCCGTGGTGGGCGTCGATGAACTTCTCGGCCTGAACGAACATACCGCCCGACCCGCAGCACGGGTCGTACACCCGCCCATGGTCGGGTTGGAGAAGCTCGACGAGCACTCGCACGACGCTCGCGGGCGTGTAGAACTCGCCGCCCCGCTTGCCCTCGGCCGCAGCGAACTTTTCGAGGAAGTATTCGTACACCTCGCCGAGGAGGTCGCGAGCGCGGCGTCCCGACGCCCCCGCCTGCCCCTGTCCGGCGAAGCGCGCCGAGTTGAGCAGGTCGAGCAGCTCGCCAAGTCGGCGCTGGTCGACGTTGTCCCGATTGAAGATGCGAGGGAGCGTGCCCGCCAGTTGTGGATTCGTCTGCATGACAGCATCCATCGCCTCATCGATCAGGAGCCCGATCGACTTCTCGGCGGCGTCGAGTGAAAGTCCTATCCCCTTCGCGTTCTCAGCGAGGAATGACCAGCGGGCATTGGAGGGTACCCAGAAGACGCCGCGGCCGGTGTACTCGTCGGTGTCGTCGATGAGCTCGGAGATCTGATCCTCGTCATAGCCGTCGGCTGCCAGCTCGGCCCGGATCTGCGCGCGGCGCTCGTCGAATGCGTCCGAGATGTACTTGAGGAACACGAGACCGAGGATCACGTCCTTGTACTGCGACGCGTCCATCGAGCCGCGCAGCTTATCGGCGGCCTTCCAGAGAGTGTCCTTCAGCTCCTTCATTGTCGACGGAGCCTGCGGGGCGACTTTCGATGTACGGGGTGGCATAGCGTCCTTCAGTGTTCGGATGCCGCATCCGCGGCGTGGCCATTCAGGGTCACTGCTCCGGCGACAACGCCGTCGGTGAGCAGTTCGGTATACGAGTCGAGGGCCTCGATGCGGCGCGCGAGAGCCTCACGACGGGCCGCGAGGTCTGACAGTGCTGCGCGAAGCGTTCCGGTCACTTGCGGTGCGACATGGCGCAATTTCCAGCGACGCCAGGACGCGGGACCACCAGTGGAGCGATTGATGTCGGCGGCGACGAGCTCGGGTACGAGTCCACCAGGATCCGCCTCGTCGACCCGCAGCACTCTGGCAGGATAAGCCACGACCTTCGAGCCGTCAGGATCAACCCACGCTTTCGCCGTGGGCGCCGTGCAAAATACCACGTCGCCCGGGGCGGTAAGACGAGCTGACGGATGGCGCGCCGCGAACACCAGTTGCTCGATACGGCGATCGCCGATCGACTGTGGGTCGTCGAGATCTTCCACGCCAACCACGACCAGACCCGAGTCGGAGAACTCGTCAAGCGAGAGGCGGGTTCCAGGGAGGAGTCGAAGATGTCGCTGTGCGATGAGCTCGGCCACTCGTGCCGACGCCGCGACGGGGCCCGACTCGGCAACAGGCGCCTGCAGAGGTGCGTCATCGCCGAGGGCGGCGAGTGCCTGGTCGAGTAGCGCCGGCAGATCGCGTCTCGATCGCAGAGCGGCGACAGGAGGACCTTCTCCTAAGTCGAGGGCGCCGCGCGAGGCGAGCAGCGAGGTTGTTCGCACCAGCCGGGTGAAGCGGAAGGCGTGGGAACGCAGATCGAGCGCACCGCCCATCGCTGCCAGAACATCGCTAGTGAGGTCCTCACGGGAAGCACGAGTGAGAGCAACGTCGGTCAGATCGGCGACCGCCGTGAAACGATCGGCAACCGGGACATCGCCCGTCTCGCGCCCCAGCACCCACAATGCGAGTGCCTCCCGCGGGGCGGAGGTAACCAGTCCAGTAGGCAGCTTCACGATCCCTCGCACCCGGCCTGTTCGCAGCACGTCTGTGCGGGTTAGATCGTCGGCGGATGCGATGGACTCGATCAACGCGGCCGCTGGGGCCAGGATGATCGCCCGGTCGTGATCTCGCATCCCGAGCACCAGGTCGTCGACGGCGTGCAGAATCTCCGACGTGGTCTTCGCGCGGCCCGAGGGCAGTCGCTCGATGCTAAGCCGGGGTGCGTCGGAAAGGGAGTGCTCGGCGGGCATCGCGAGCCCGCCACAAAGGAGTCGACGGCGGATGCCGCGCCCTTCTGGCAGCGACGACACCACGACCTCCACGTCGTCCTTGAGTTGGGAGACGAGTTCGTAGACAAGCGATGCGGTGATCCCTGAACTCACTCCGAGTTCCGCCTGCCGGTCAACGGTGAGTGCTTGGGCCAATGTTATGAGCAGAGCTTCCGAATCTGCAGCGAGCGGGCCGGCCGAACCAGCCGAGGGCGCCATCGCCCTATGACGCTGCTCGAGAAGCTGCGACGCCTGGATCGGCGAGTAAGCGGCGTCAGCCAATAGGTCCGCCCACTCCCCCCAGCTCTCGTGCCTAGTCGATATTTCGGTTACAAGAAACGAATCGTCGTGATCAGCGACGACTGCGCGCCGCCGAAGTTCGTCGATCGTGAGGCCGCCCACAGCTTGCCCGGATGCAGCGCGAAGGGTAAGCAACGCATCGACCCCTGCGACGTGGGATGCGTCAGCGAAATCAAAGTCCGCGGGTGCGGCGGAAGCGGCTACATCGGCGACCGAATCCGGGTTGTTCCCATGCCCGGTGCGCGCCAGCCACTGCGCAACCGACATCGCATCGAACAGCGCTCGACCGCTCTTCTCGCTTACTGCGTGCGGAAAGGGATCGGGTGCCGACCCGAACCGCGACCGCCAGACAGACGCCACGGGTCGCCGTACGTCGGCCAGCCGGGAAACGCCGGCCAGGTCGATGAGAAGCGGAAAGCAGCTGGACATAAAGGCAAATCTACTCGCGATCCGGTTCTCGCCATGAGACATTCTGATAAGAGGGGTTATCAGGCAAACTTGCTTTTCCCTAGACAAATTCCCCCATCATTGCGTCGGCGGCACAAGTCGTGCCTGTTTTACAAGTGATTGGAGCTCGCCATGAACAAGAACGCATCCCCAGCAACTGAAATCAAGTGCCCGCATTGCGAGACGCTGTTCACCATCGACGAGGCAGAATATGCCGATATTGTGCAGCAGGTTCGCACCCTAGAGTTCGAGAGCGAACTTCACGCTCGTCTGGCCGAAGCCGAGAAGTCGAAGCGGGCCGAAATCGAACTCGCAGAGGCGAAAATCACCCAGCAGGCGCAGAAGGCCGCAGCGGAACAGGACGCCGTGATCCAGAGCCTGAAGGCTGAGCTGGGGAAAGCGGCGACCCTCCAGGAGCTGGCCGTCACCAAGGCTGTCTCGACCGCAGAGAAGCAGCTGAGCGAGGCCCAGAATCTGCTGACGCTTCAGAAGGCCGAGCAGGCTGTCAAGGATGCGGCACTCCGCGAGTCGCACTCAAAGGAGCTTGATCTCAAGGACGAGCTCATCGAACGCTACAAGGACATGAAGGCGAAACTCTCTGTCAAGCTGCTCGGCGAGACGCTCGAACAGCACTGTGAGACAGAGTTCAACCGCGTGCGTTCGCTTGCATTCCCCCACGCCACGTTCGGCAAGGACAACGACGCTTCGGCCGGCACGAAAGGCGACTATGTCTTCCGCGACTTCAGCGAAGAAGACGTCGAGTACATCTCAGTCATGTTCGAGATGAAGAATGAGGCGGACCTCAGCGGCTCGACGAAGAAGAAGAAGAACTCGGACTTCTTCGCGAAGCTGGACAAGGACCGCAAGGAGAAGGGCTGCGAGTATGCGGTACTGGTGTCGATGCTCGAAGAGGACTCCGAGCTTTACACCGGGATCACGGACGTCTCGCACGTGTTTCCGAAGATGTTCGTCATCCGCCCGCAGTTCTTCCTCGCGATCATCGCGCTTCTCCGTAATGCTGCGCAGGACACCATCCTCGTCAAGGCCGAGCTGGAGCAGGTCAAGAAGCAGAACATCGATATCACTGACTTCGAGTCCGAGCTCGAGGAGTTCAAGTCAGGGTTCGGCCGGAACTACGACCTTGCCAAGCGCAAGTTCGACGACGCCATCAAGGACATCGACCTGGCCATCGATCGCCTCCAGAAGGTCAAGGATGGTCTGCTGGGATCCGAGAAGAATCTTCGCATCGCCAACGACAAGGCATCCGGGCTCACCATCAAGAAGCTCACCAAGAGCAACCCGACCATGCAGGCCAAGTTCGCCGAACTCGAAGCCCCGGAGGAGGAGGACGCTGCCTAGCCTGGGCTAAACACGTAGGAGCCCTCCCACCGCACGCCGGATTGGAGGGCTCCTGCTTCCCGATCTGGGTGGTCCGTCTGATTCAGGTGTACTCGACGACCAGTGCGGCATGGTCGAGAGGACGAGAAAACCAGTTCGGCGAAGTCCAACCTTGAGGAATTCAGAGGCGCACGTGTCCAATGTTGCAGTATTACGACAGGTTCGCGGCTGACCAAAATGCGGCCGATGAAGCATCCAGAACTGACGACGACGTGATGGTCGACGAAGTGACTGCAAAAGCGCCCGTCGCCGCAGTCCACAGCTTGCAAGCAGAATTAGCGCAGGCAGAAGAAGACTCCACACGCCGTCTGACTATTGGCTCCTCCGTCTTCTTAGCTTCGCTCGCGGCGACCGTCCTTCACAGTTCAGCGATTCGGGCGCGTAGGCGACGAGTCCAACATGATGTTGAACGCACCACAAACTTAACGTAGTCGCGCGAGTCCCCAGATTGGGAGTGGTGAGTTTCCGCCGGCGACCCTAGCCTTTTGTCTGCAACGAAGGAGCGGCATTGGCGAAGATTGAGAACTTCCAGTACACGATTCAGGAAGCGTTTAAGCAGAACTTCTACGCGGTTCCGGACTACCAGCGCGAGTATGTCTGGCGAGAACGTGAAGTTGGGCAACTCTTGCAAGACATTGATGAACAGCTGGACGTAACCTCGGACACTCCGTACTTCATCGGGATGGTGCTCGTCTCCCCCACATCGCCTAGTTCATTCGACGTCATTGATGGTCAGCAACGGCTCACCACCCTATTCCTGTTGCTCTGCGCGATCAGGCGCCGGTTCGGTCAGCACGGGTCAACGTCGCACGGCTTGATGGAAGGCTTGCTCTCGTCGGTCGACTTCGGATCTGACGGCGAAGCAGTCGCACGGCTTCGGCTCGACCCCCGGTATGAGAACGCAGCGGAGGTCACCGCCCGTCTCGCGTCGAACGACCTATCACCGGAGGCGTTACGCGGACAGCTACGGACTTCCGGAATCCCACTCATCGGTTCTGTAGCACGCCTGGCCACCGCTTATGAGGTGACCGTCGAATTCCTTGACGACAACTATCCGACATTGTCCGACCTCCAATCGTTCTGGGGGTTCGTCTCCAACAGAGTCGTGTTCATTCAAATCACGACAGACGTCAGCAGCGCGCTGAAAATCTTCGAGACCATCAACGAGCGAGGCGTCGGCCTTTCGCCTATGGATTTGCTGAAGAACCTACTTTTCACAAGCGTCAACCCAACCCAGTTCACCGAACTGAAGAATGCCTGGAAGGACGTCACGGGACCTTTAGAGAAAGCGCACGAGAAACCGTTACGCTTCTTGCGCTACTTCCTCATGGCGAACTACCCGATCGGATCAAAGGACGAGATCATCCGAGAAGACGGGATCTACGACTGGCTCACCGAGAAGCGAAATGCGCATCTCGTCGGATACGAATCGAAACCATTCCTGTTCGTTGGCCGGCTCAAGAAAGCGGTCGACCTCTACATCGGTTTTCTCCGCGGGCACGGCAACGATGGCCAGCCCAGCCCGTCGATCAAGCGACTACAAATGCTGACCGGCGGTGCGTTCTACCTGCACAACGTTCTTCTCCTTGCCGCAGCGCCGCTCCCGCAAGCAGCGTTCGAGCATTTCGTGCAGCAGTTGGAAAACTTCCTGTTCTCATTCATCTTTACGAAGTCTCCTTCGAAAGACCTTGAACGAAGCTTCTCGACGTGGGCAGATGAGCTTCGTCAAATCTGCGAGGTCCACGATTCCACCAATCAGCTGGGACAGTTGAACGACTTCATCCGGACCCATTTCCAGACAGGCGTTGATGCGAAACGCCGGGAACTCAGCGACGCACTCCTGCGGTACAGCACAGCGTCCATGCAGCAATACCGGACCGTGTACCTCCTCGCCCGACTAACGGAATACGTCGACCGAGCATTCACCGGCAGCTCATTCAAAGGAGTTCAGGACCTCACCCCATACAGAAACTTAGAAGTCGAGCACGTCCTCCCTGAGAACCCTCAACCAGGTGGGCGAGAAGCATGGGCCAACCAAAATCCCGAAGCTGACTATGACGAGTTCAAGCTCCGTCTCGGGAATCTTGCCCTTCTCGAGAAGCCGCTCAACATCATCGCGAGCAATCATCCGTTCGACCTCAAGGTGGTCGAATATCTCAAGAGCTCGCACTACCTCACACGAAGCATCGCCGAGACAGTTGAGGTGGGCGCGAACACTTCAGTCACGTCGATTAACAGCTTTCTGGCCTCGTACTCAAACTGGAACGCGGAGACGATTGTGGACCGGCAATTGCGAATCGCGGAACTCGCCACCGTAGTCTGGCGGGTCAACTCAGACTAACCGCGCTTTCTGCCGCAGCTACGCACCCTCGGTCCGCGCAACTTTGGAAAC
The DNA here is from genome assembly GCF_049994905.1 of Leifsonia sp. McL0618. Lineage (GTDB taxonomy): Bacteria > Actinomycetota > Actinomycetes > Actinomycetales > Microbacteriaceae > Diaminobutyricibacter. The sequence goes on from NZ_CP188258.1 coordinate 3,910,180, forward strand.
GCAAGTGTCGAGGAGCTCGGCCAAGCGACGTGACCGATAGTGTGCATCTTGTGGACGGATGGGGAATCGCATCGAGCCTTGCGAGCGTCGTCACCGCTCTCGCTGTCGTTTTCGCTGTCGGCCAATTGAGAGTGGCACGGCAACAATCGCACCGTGACTTCGAGAACCTTTACGTGCGCCGGTATTGGGATCTTTTGGATCAGTTCAGCGACCAGGCAACCCTCGACAAAGACCTGAGCTCGTGGGGTTCGGATGATCTCACGATCGCCCTGAACTACATACGGCTCTGCGAGGACGAAGTCGACATGAGGCGACTGGGTCGGATCACCAACTCAACATGGGCCTTTTGGGGACCCGCGATCAGCCAGGCAATGACTGAGCCCGCATACGTGGCCCTTCGCATCGCACACCCCGCTCAATTCGCTTCGCTGCGCGAGTTCCTGTCATCCAGGCACGACCCGTTCACAAAGAGTCGCATCGGCGCATGGCTGGGTGGTCTGTAGCTCGTTGCAGGTTCCTCAGTCCCACGCCCGCGTCGGTGCGTTGCTGGGCGCCGAGCCTAGTGCCCGCGAGCAATACGGTTGAATCTACTAAGTAGACCGCCAGTTCAGGATGCTCGGGTTTCGTTACCGTGCTTTTCGCTCGTCACGACACGACTTATGCGGCACCGCATCCTAGCTCGTCCGGTACCTTGGGCGTCGACAGTGCCGCGAGACGATTCAGGAGACGGTTTGGCAAGCAACGCGAGTGTGCGGAAAATCGTCGCGCTGAACATCCAGCAGGGCGGCGGTTCACGGGTGCCGGCGCTCGTGGAAAAGCTACTTGGGTACGACGCAGATCTGCTTGTGATCACTGAGTTCCGCTCAGGCGCCACCGGGGCCGATCTGATCAGCAGGCTCATCGAGGCAGGATATGGAGTTACCTTTTCGAATCCGGAGGCTGGAGACAACTCGGTGCTCATTGCGTCACGGTCGCCTATTGTTGACGGCTGCCGCTTCGCGCCGGAGGTTGGGGACGCGCGCCACCTCTGGCAGGCGGATCTCGATTGGATTACCGTCTGCGGCGTCTACATGCCACAGCTCCGGGAGAAACTCCCCTATTGGGATGCGATCATAGCGGACACGGCGGCGGGGTCGAACGTGGACCTGTTCATCGGCGACTTCAACACCGGCCGCAACGACCTCGACCGGGATCCGGCGTCAACGAAGTTCGTCGGCCCCGACCGAATGGACCGGATTGCCGAAACCGGGTACGTCGACGTGTGGCGGGATGAGCATCCGAACGACATCGAATACACCTGGCACAGCAAGAAGGGCCGCGGGTACCGGCTGGACCTCGCGTTTGCATCACGGCAGTTCGCAGGCCGAATCACCAGATCCTGGTACGACCAGACGCCACGGACGACCAAACTAACTGATCACGCAGCGCTGATCGTCGAGCTGACGTGACGAGGTCCCTACACGCAAGGTCGGACGGGCTAAGGCCCCGGCCGTGATGACCCAGTCGCCGTCGGAAGATCAGTCCTCCAGCGGGTCGAGAGCCTCGTTTGACCTAGATAACTTCCAGGCCCAGCGACCTCGCGACATGATTCAAGAAGCGCGTTGAGGTTCCCCGCGCGTGGCTTCCGATCGCGAGTGGTCCGCAACACGCAGCCATTTCGTGAAACGTCCGCCCAGTTCTGGGACTGCCGCAGGGATAGGTGCCGCAGTCCCGTCTTTTTAGTGGCTGTGTCGAAGGGGCACCGCACGTAGTGCGGGAGTGTGTACACGTATACGCCTGGCTGTTTCGAAGCCTTCCGCGGCAGGTTGGTCGCGCCGCGTGCCGGGTTCGACGAGATCCGGCCGGACCACGCTCAGATATTCCGAGAATTGCTCACTTAAGGTAGCGTTCATCGCATGGCACTCGATCAACAATCGCTCGCAGCGAGGCTCACCGACAGCATGAACGAGTGCGCGACGTCCTGGATCGTATTCGGACCCTTCGAGCTCGACCACATCGTCGCGCGTCTCCTTGGCGAAGTCCCACCCCTCTCCGGTTCCATTGCAGACGAAGCCGGCTTCGCGCAGAGCCGGGGGCAGGGATACCGCTGGATTTGTCTCGACGCGGAAATGGGCTCAGCAGTGTTCATCTTCCCCGCGAGCCAGAGCCAGTTTGAAGCGGACATGCGGGGGCCGCTGTACGCGCTCGAAGGCGGTCTTTCAGTGATGCCAAGCATCTACGGAAATGTGGATGATCGACTATGGATCACTCTCGGCGGGGCAGGACACCGAGTGGTCGTGCCGGCACAGGATTTCCTCCAGGCAGCAGCATAGTGCTACGGAGCGCATCCGCGTCGCGAATAGGCGCCGACATTCATCGTCGTCAGCGGAGGCAGACGGGAGCTCCGTTTGTCCAGCGCAGACTAAAAGTCTTCAGTTCACTAACACGAGAGAAAGCAGGTCTTTTGATGTCCGATCTCAGTAGCCGTATCGTTTCGACGGCAAAGGCCCTTATTCTGGCTGCCGGCGCCGCTCATGCAGTCGCGGCGACAGACATCCGGTCACAAGCAGACACGATCGCCAAAAACTACTCCGAATATACGGTCCAGCAGATTGCAAACAAGATCTCAGATGAGGTCAAAAAGACTCACCAGGCGGGGGTTAGCGGCTCCGTTTAGGCGGTGCCACGCAGCCTACGTCCTGCTTCGACCTCGGTAGCTCCGTCAGGCGGCTCCTTGCATTGGACACCACAGTCAGTGACAGCGTCCGGCTGCGAGAGCGTCAGGGATAAGGCATCGACGAGGCGGCCATGTCCGCCAGCAATGGCCCCGCGATCGCCTCCTCGTGGATGGCCGTGTCGGCGGAGGTCATCGCCGAGCGGAGCCGAAGATCCCACGGAGTGGGCAACGCTTTCCCTTCCAGCGCAATCCGCTCACCAGCCTGATCGAGCGCCGCAACGTAGTCGGCTGCCCCCATCCGCCACATCGCACCACCGGCGGCGTGCACCCGACCCGCGATCTGGATGCCCGGCCAGTCGAAATCTCCGTGGTAACGCACGGTGGCGCCGTCGGCGATCAGTTTCCGAAGGACCTCCCACCCGGCTGCGGATCCTTGCCCGGACAGGCACAACATGGAGGCTCGGATGTCGCCCCTGGCAGCGGCGGAGAGCACCTGCGGGTTTTCGCACGCGAACACCGTTGTCCCAGGCTCGACGAACAACACATTCCCGGCTTTCCGGAGCTCCTGCACCGTCACGTGGGTCACCACACCCAGGTTGGCGCGTTCCCGCATCATCACAGACCACCCGTCGTGTCCAGGCGGGCGAAACCCGTATGTCAACGCGGTCCCGGACACGTCATCGACGGCAACGCCGGCCCGCGCCCACAGCGCGCGTTTCCCGTCGCTGCTGGTAGGGATCGGGACGTCGAAGATCATCGCCAATGCCCGCATCATCAGCGTGGACGCTACCCGGTCAGTATCGAAGCCGTGGGCGGTGCCGGTGGCGGCGGTTGCCAACTCGCCGATCCCCCATACAGGGTTCGAGACGATGGCCGGGTCGTTGAATGCGTCGGCGGTGACTATCAGACGCCATCCGGCCGCAAACCCCGACACAGCGGCCGGTGCTGCGTCCTTCGCGTTGGTCAGCACCCCGGATCGGCGGACGGCGGCGACGAACACGGGAACTTGCTCCGGGGTGAGACCGACACCGTTCACGGCTACATCGACCGACGCGTAGAGCTCCGTCGACGCAGCCAACGCCGCCCCCCTCAATTGGCGCCGATCTACCAGCGGTGAGCCCGTTACCGCGGCGGTCACGTCCGCCAACCCGGATTGGGCAGCGGAACGGCGTAACGCCGCATCCATCTCGCCCAGTCGCACCTTGATGTGGCCAGAGTGCACGTTCCTGCCGAGGACGCCGGATAACCGCTCCGCGCCGTCCTGGTTCAATGTCACGGACACCGTTCCGGTCGGCGTCAGAGAACTCCGTTCGAGCTTGCGTCGGACGCCGGCCCAGAACTCGGTAAGCGAGCCGTCGGCCAGGAAACGTACTAACGCCGCAGGTATCGCCATCAGGCGATCCGAGGGCGGTGCCGTTGCCCGTCCCAGTGGAAGCGGATAGCAGTGGTCGGGGAGTCATCCCCAGTGGAAGCGATCTCGTACTCGTCCAGTGAGTCCACGTTTGCGTAGTGCAACCAGAGGTCGAACCCGGTCATCATGAAGTCGATGTCCCGCTCCACGAGAATGGAGGTGAGGATTCGCCGGCCGTGGTCGTCCACCATCGCGTACGCGTCATCGAGCAGCATCAGTCGTGGTGCGATGGCGGGAAGCGCGCTCAGGTGGGAGTCCAGCGCGGAAATCAACGCCAGGTAGGTCACGTAGCGCAGTTCACCTTCGGAGAGTTTCGCGCTTTTCAGGGTGCGTTCCTGCCCGGGCGTTGGTCCCAGGACGATCGGTTGGACGGTGTACCAGTTCCGGTAGTCGAGGGAGTCGGCCAGTGCCTTCCCATACCCTTCGGCACGGTTCAGGTTGTACGCCTCCTCGACCGTTTCACGGAGCAGATTCGATAGTGCGGTGTTCTGGTCGGAGGTGCGCGCCGCGTCTGCGATCGCCACCAGTTCTCGGATCCGCGCCGCAGACTCGGGGACGTCATCCTTCGGGGCGAACCGCAGCCGCACCCCGATACCGTTGCTGGTGCGATGCGATGACACCCGGGCGGACGTGTCATGAATTGTTTCGGATGCCAACCGGATGGTTTTCCGCATATCGTCGGCGACCCCGTCGATGATGAAGTTGGAGAACATCTCGTATTCCGCTTCCACCAGCGCATTCCTGCCTGTCTCCGCTCGAGCAGCCAGGTCAGCGGCTGCCGCCGGCAACGGTTGAATCGTGTCTCCGTCGTTCACCTCCACCAGCAGGACATCTCCGATGGTGTGGCGGTACACGTCGAACATCTGGGTGACATGCTCGCGAAGGGTGTCCACGGCCTGGTGAACGGCGTCGATGGACACGATTTTCTTCTTGGTGACGTGAACGCGCACCCAGTCGTCCAGGGCCGGGGCGGTGTCGTCGTCCGGTGCGGTAGCGGATCCGGCCGAAGCCGCCTCCGCGATACCGGGCAGACGGAGGATCGTGGTGACGTGGGCGGCTGCGAGATCGGCCTTCTCGGCTTCCTCCTTTGCCTTGTCGGTGGCGGCGTCCACCTTCGTGACGGCGGCTCCGTGCTTAGATGCGGTCTCCAGTGCCTGCTGGTCCGCTTTTGCCTTCAATTCGACAGCGGCCGCGAGCTCATTCTGCACGGAGGCGAGTTCGGTGATCATCTGCTCGGCGGTAGCGCCGATGGTCGCTTCCAGTTCGCGAACGGCCGCCGCCTCGCTCCGCCACCGATCGACGGATTGCTCCGCGGTTAGTTTCGCGTCTTCGGCGATCATGTTCGCAGTGCCGATCTCGTCGACGGCGATGTCTAATGCCAGAATTTGCTGTCGAACCGATCCCGCCAAGGCGATTGCGGTTTCGCACGCCTCGACTGTCGCACGAAGCCGCCCGACGGCAACACGCAGTTCCGGTTCCCTGGCTGGCAGGCCCGCGTGCTCGCACACGCGCCGGTGCACGGTGTTTCGTTCATCCCAGACGGACCTCTCAGTCAGCGCAGTCTCGACCGCGGAGACGCTCTCCCGCCAAGCGACTTCGGCTGCTTCACGGGCGGCACGTTCCGCGGTATCCGCCTGGACGAGGCGGGTGGACGACGGTGCGGCGTTCACGTGTGCGCGGGTAGCACCTCTGCGTGCTAGCGCGGCGGCGTTTTCGACTTCCAGTTTGGCGAGGATCCCGTCGAGTTCGTCGACTCGTGCAGCGATTTCCGTCAGGCGCGCCTGCCGCGACCGTTCCTGCGCAGCTGCACCGATGTGGCGGGCATCGTCAAGTCGGTCCGGACGGCCGGCGATTGCTCCTACACGCCAGGATCCGTCGTCGTTGATGTTCACCGGATGGTCGGGGTCGTTGAACCCGATCCGGGACAAGATCGCGGCGATCTCCGGGATGCCCGGTTCCGGCGTCAGCACTTCGATGATCGGGTGGGAGGAGACCGGTCCGACGGCGGACACGATCAGCTCTCCGCCTGCCGGAACCACACCGTTCCTGGTGACGGCTCCGATCAAGATCCCGGAGGAGTGCAGGGCTGCTTCGACGGCGGCTTGGATGTGCGTGGGGACTTCGGATACGAAGTCGACTGTCTTCCAGAACGGGGTGCCCAGCTCGGCGGTCACCCACCTCGGTTGCTCCGGGGCGCGGATGACATGGGATTCCAGGGCTGTGCATTCCGCTGCCAGCTCGTCCGCTTCGGTTGATGCCGCGGTGCGCCGTTCACCGATCCGCTGGATGGCGACAGCAATCTTGTCGAACGCGTCGGCGGCGACTCGGTTAGCGGCTCCGTCCAGTTCAGCCCGCGGTGGGAGGGCGCGTTCGGTGATCAGGTCCGCCAGCGGGGTGTCGTCCCAGTTCACGACCCCGAGAAGTTCCTCGGTGTCCGATGACCGGGCCCATTTGACCCATGCGTCCACCAGGTCTGCACGGGCGGCGGCAGAGTTTTCGGCGGCGGTGACGGCGGCACCTTTCAGGGCGTACGCGGTCTTCGAGGCACGGTCCGCTTCCTTTTCCGTGGCGGCGACCCCGGTTTCGTCGGCGACGATACGCTGGATCGTTTCCAACCGCCCGACGGCGGTGTTCTGTTTCGTGCCGGCGGCCTCCCGCAGGTGTCCCAGCTTTACGGTCACCGCGTCGAGGTCGGCAGGGGTTGAACGGGTGGAAGGGATGCCCGGGATCGGGGTGTCTGTGACTTCGTCCTCGACTGTGTGTCGCGCGGAGATCGTGCGTTCCGGGCTGGTCTCCACGAGGACCGAGACTGCGGGGAGGGAATGGGGCAGGCCGGCGGCTGTTCCGTGTTCGACGGACGCGCGCATCGCCTCACCGAGTCGATTACCGACCTCCGTTACAGCGATCCCCGCTTTTGCCGCACGGGATGTGGCGGCCACCACGTTCCCGTACAAGGTCCACCAACCGGAGAGCTCGGCGGCGGCAGCCAGCTTCAGCGCATCCGCGGTCTTCTGCCGGTCAACGAACGCCAACGCATCCGAATACGCCGCGGACGACTCCAACGCAGACTTCCGGCCGCCAAGCAAAGTGATCCGCCCGGCGAGCTCCCGGGCTTCGTGCTCCTTCTGCTGCGCCTTCGCCTGTGCGTCCGCTTCGTGCTCCCGTGCCGCCAGTTCTGCGGAGGCGGCGTTCTCGGCCGCGGCGACAGCATCCGTCAACGTCGCGGCCTTTTGGCGGACCAACGACGCGGTGTAGCCGCGGTAGACCTGCAGGGTCTCCGACGCGAGTCGAGAAGCCTCCTCGAGGTCGTTCAGCTGGTCGCGTGTGTCCTTCAGGTTGTCCAGCTTTAGTCCGGCAGCCCGGATGGTAGCGTCCGGCATGGAAGGCAGGGCGCTCGTCAGCACCCGGGTGACGTCGGCTGCTCGGTATTTGTTCCCGAAGTCCGGCGAGCGGAGATTGTACATGACGCTGAACGCGGCCGAAAGCCGGGTTCTGCCTGCGTTATCCGTCACCCCGAACAATTCCTGGGCGACACGGTTGGCGTATTCGGTGGCCTGCTCAATGACATTCTGGGTGCCGACGAGCTCGCCGAGTTGGGTGCGGGAGAGCGGGTGCCGCCCTTCGTCCATCAGGGGCAAGTCGATGCCGACCCTGAGCGGTGTGATGAAGAAGGACACCGCTGTCTTCCCGGATTTGGCTGAGTATTTGAAGTACGCGCCGATGGTGCGGTACTCGCCGTCTCCGTTCACATATTCCGCCCAGACGTAACCGACCCGGTTGTTGTCCTTGCCGAGCATCACCTTCATGAGCGAGTCGACGGTGACGGCCCCAGACGAACCGGACCCCATGCGGCGCCGGTCGCCGGTCAGCAGGAACGGGAACAGCATGTCCATGCCCCGGGATTTGCCGGAGCCGTTCGGACCTCGGAGCACGACCCGGCCGCCGTCGATCGCGAACTCGACATGAGTGAACTTGTGGACGTTCACGATTCCGGCGCGAACCAACCGGTACCGTTCGCCGAATCCTGCCGAGGATGAGGTTGCGGCGAGGTCGGTGACAGGGGCGATGGTCATGAGATCTCTCCTGTGTCATCAAACAGACTGACGTTCGTGTCGGGTGTCTTCGTGGGTGCGGCACGGCGGGTGATGGTCGCCCCATATCGTGCCGCAGCCGGGTGCATGGTCATGGTGCCGTCCACGTTCACTGCGAGCAGTCCGACGGCGGTGAGGATGGATGTGATCGCGGTTTTCGCATGAGGGGTTGATGCCGGATCGGATGGTTCGAAGTCGGCGCGGAGGTGGCCGCGGTATTCCTCAAGGATCCCGAAGATGACCCGCTCGGCTTCGCAATCGGTGACGGTGACAGTCCCGCCGTTGCCTGATTTCCGGGCGGCGACCAGTTCGGCGATGAACATCAACGCGAGCTGCTTCGGTACGCCCTGACCAGGGAACGGTTCGTCGGTAGCGTCATCGGAGTCGTCCCAGGCGAGAGCTCCTTCGCGGCGGACCTCCAACCGCAGCCGGAACACCTCCTCCAACTGCTTCTCAACGTTCGTCCGGTCCCGTGACCAGACCCTTTGTTCATCCTCGGTCAGATCGGCCGGGTTCAGGATGGGGTCTTCCACGAGCCGTCGGGCGAGGGTGCGGGCGGGACGTTCCGTGCGGGGTTCAGCGTTCAGCTGATTCGCGACCAGGTACGACAGTGCTGTCCGGTCGATGGTCAGTAGCACCTCCTGGCTCTGGTCTGCACCCCACCCCGCGGCGGTCCCTTCCGTTTCCTCCACCGCGCCGAACATCGTGAGGATGTTCATAGCCGACACCATGTCCCGCCGTTCCGTGATCGATTCCCCCGTGACGATCCCCTCGGTGGCTGCATCGGCGCGCATCTGCGTGACCAAGGAGGAGATCAGCAGTTGGTCGCCGACCCCAGGGGCTTGCAGCGCGGCGGCGAATAGGCACACGTACTGATACACGCGGGCGGTCACCTGTGCCCCATTCGCCCCTCTCATCGCCCGGATCGGTGACGTGTCGGGCAACGGCGGTTTCAGGACCCTGGCGAACTCGGATTCCACGACCAGCCGGTAGCCCAGCACCTCCCCGAACCATCTTTTCAGTTCGGTGGCGTGGCGGCGCACTAGCAAAAACTCATCTGGATGCCGCTTCATTGTCAGGGTCGTGTACCGCTCAAGGGCGCGTGCGGCGTCCTGCATTTCGTAGGTGGCGGTGTCATTCATCCGGCTACTTCCTCACGTGCTGCGCCTTCGACCTGGGTGATCACCAACCGGTAACCGTACGCGGTGAACTTCCCCTCCTCGAACAGGATCGTGCTAGTCCCGGAGATCGGCTCTCGCGTCAGCCTGAAACCGGATTCGGGGTTCTCGGCGGTATTGGTGTCCTGGTCGATCAACGTCAGCTGGCCCTGCAGGAGTTCCTGTGCGCCGACGGAGAGCCGGACGCCATTGTCGAGGGCGCCCGCGGTGATGAGCTCCTGAGCGGCCAGCTTCCGCTCCTCCATCTTCGCGAGGGCGGCGCGGTAGGCGAGTTCGGTTTCCATGGTGGCGTCACGCACGGCGGCGGTGCGACCCCGCGCGGAGCGGTCGCCTCGTTCCCGCAGCGTGACGGGGACGTCCACGTTCGGCGCGTTCCACCAGGAAGTGTTGGAGGACGGCTGGATGTTCTCGTCGTCACCGAGCAGGAGGTGCCGCCACGAGTAGACACCGAACGCGTTGGCGAACAGCCGGTGCCCTTCCTGATCGGAGGCCGTGGAGAGCACCTTCGCGAGGCGGAGCAGATCATCCCGTCGGGAGAGCCCGGATCCGGCGTCGTTAAGGATTCGTTTCGCGTTCACCAGAAGCTGCCCAAGCGCCAGTTCGGTTGCAGTCCGGAACGCTGCCGGCCCGGATGTCACGCCGCCCTCCGCGTACCATTCCGCGAGCCACACCCAATCCGCTTCGGTGCGCCCCTGAGCAAGTTCCGTGTCGTCCGCGGTCAACGTCTGCCAGGTGGCGAGGGTGGCGATGATCTCCAGAAAGTGCGGTTCCAGCTGGGTGAGCAGGTTGGCGATCCTTGGGGCATGCTGGCGGACGTCGGTGCCGAGCATGTCGACGTAGCGCATAAGGGTGGCTTTTAGGGCGAGGTACTCATCACCGACGATGTCGTACCGTGACAGGATGCCGCTGAGGTAGTTGTTGAAGTCGCGAAGGCTGTCTCGGAATTCCCGATGGGCGTTGAACGTTGTTGTGACGGCGGACGCGAGGGCGTCGGGGGCCCCAGGTCCGGTGATTTCGGCCAGAACCCGATCAAGTTGCTCGGCGATGACACCCATGAGTTCGCGGGCGACTTCTTTGGCGCCGTCAGTGGCGGTCACGATCCCGTCGATCTGAACGGCGACGCGCGCCCCGAGCTTCGAGGCCTGGTAACGGGCTTTCGCTTTCCGCCATTCGGCGACCGTCGCGACCCGGTAGCTGCGAACCGATGGAATCACGTTGCCCCAGACTCGCAGCTGGGCGCATCGCGCTTCGACTTCCTCTTCTTTGATCGGGAAGCCTCCGGCGGTCAGTTCCGTGGCGATCTCTGCGGCGCTCATTTCACGTGAAAGGACCTCACCGGAGAGGAGTCGCATGATGCGGCGGTGCTGTTCGGCCTGATCCGTCTGCGTGTGCGCCCACAGGGAGAGACGGGAGTGGTCTCCTACATCCACGCTGGCATCGATGCTGATGTCGGCCACCTCATTGCCTTTTCCACGCCGCGCCCATCTTCGGGACAGCTCTTTTGGGGATGCTATCGGCGCACACCGACATCGCTGGATCCTGCCTGTGCGAGTCGGCACGCGTGGCCAGTGCATGGAGGGCAACCCACTAGCCCGACCAATCGGCGACAACCACGAGGCGCCCTACCTCACGCGCGAACTCGACGGCGAGACAGATCGCGTCAGACCGTGGCGGATCGACGCCGAAGCACGGAGATGATCGCTTCCTGGGACGCGGTGATGGCCCAACCCACTCGAGCTACGTGCTCGCCCTTGTCTACTACCTAGCTCAAATCCCCTGACTCGGCCTACAACCGAAGTCATCACGTCCGGCGTTCTGCAGTCGATCATTCGGGAGCTTCAAAATTGGCACAAGTCCAGTGAAGCCCCGGATAGTGCACTTGCGGCCCGCGACGCACTAAGCACGCCGCCCGAGACCTGGCAACCCGCCCCGGACAGTCCGCACGCTATTTGCCCCGCCGAACTCGTCTTCGTACCGAGCTTTTCTGATGGCGCGCTCTTCCTCGATGCTCGTATGGAGGATCCTCATGGCCTTCACGTCGGTCTTACCCTTCTTGGGAACGTCTTTTTTCGCCGACTGAGGTTGGCGCTTGCCGACATTTGCGGCTGCCGCCTTGCGGTTCACATCGTCACTCTGTTTCGCTGGCGGATGCGGTGTCGCTGCCAAGGTGCTCGACAGGTTTTCGTTCACAATTCTGGCCAGCAACTGAGGGGAAGCGTGTAGCCCCCGCGCGACCTTGACGATGCTCTTTCGCGTGCCCGACCGCACATCCTTCGCTGGAGTTTGGGTTGCCCGCTGGGCACGAGGCTCTCCCGCCGATTGACTCTGACGTCGTTTCGAGGCGGCGGCTGGGATCTGGGGCTTTTTCGGATTGTGCCGCGCTGGCACTTTGGGCGCGCTGTGCACTACCTGTGCCGACCTAGGTGTACTCGGCCACGAGGTTGGTGGCGTTTTGGGTCTTGACGTGAGGAGAACCTCCGGTTGAGGGTGTGGCTTGTCTATGGCCCACAACCGCCGGAGGTTCTCGTGTCCCACCGTAATGCTCGGCTAACGTTTCACGGCAGGCTGCTGATCGTTCAACGCCATCAAGCGCATTGGAAGCAGGCGCATATCGCGGCCGCGATGGGAGTGTCTCGAAAGTGCGTTAAGACCTGGATCGACCGGTTCGAGGCTGACGGCGAAGATGGCCTTTGGGATCGGTCCTCGCGTCCGCACGGGTCGCCGGGCCGGACGTCTCCTGCGATTGAAGGCGCCGTTCTCGAGCTCCGTCAGAGCCAGCGGCGGGGACAGGACTGGATCGGCGCGGAACTGGGTGTCCCGGCGCGAACAGTGTCGAGGATCCTGCGCCGGCACGACGTTCCTTATCTGGTTGAGCTGGATCCGATGACCGGTGCGAAGATCCGGGCATCGAAAACGACCACGGTCCGTTACGAACGCGACAAGCCCGGCGAGCTGGTCCACATGGACGTGAAGAAACTGGGGAAGATCCCGGATGGCGGAGGGTGGCGCGGTCACGGTTGGACGATCGCGAACCACCAATCACGGGTCGCGAAGCCACCGGTCGGCTATGACTACGTGCACTCGCTCGTCGACGACCACTCCCGGCTCGCTTACTCGGAGATCCTCCCCGACGAGAAGGGTCCCACTTGCGCCGGGTTCCTGACCCGGGCGGCCGCCTACTTCGCCGACCACGGCATCCCCCGGATCGAACGGGTCATCACCGACAACGCATGGGCATACCGTTACAGCATCGGCAGCGCTGTTGCCGCCCTCGGCGCCGAGCAGAAGTTCATCAAACCCCACTGCCCCTGGCAGAACGGCAAAGTCGAACGCTTCAACCGCACCCTCGCCACCGAGTGGGCCTACCGTCAAGCCTTCACCAGTAATGCCGAACGAGCGGCAGCACTTGCGCCCTGGCTTGAGACCTACAACACTCGACGACGTCACACCGCACTCGGCGGCCAACCACCGATCAGCCGGACGCTACCAACGTGATGGCCGAGTGCACCTAGGTGCCGCGGCTCCCGAGTCGATAGTCTTCCGCTCGTCCACGCGGACGCGCCCACCGCCGAACGGTGCGGCCGGATCGCCCAACCCTGCGCATCGCTCGCCGCTTTCATAGTGGATCGACATCTCCCCGTTGCGCATGAGGACGTGCTGCGTCCTGCAAACCGCGCATTCTCGCGAGGCGAGCCCCCCGCCTGGCCTGGCGCCTAGTGCTTCGACAGGATCATCGGGCGTGGACCTGGATGCCAGGCGGTCGCGCAGTTTCTTAGCCGCCGCTGGGGTGAGCTGAGCCGACGGTCCTTGACGAATTCGGCCAGCTCTTTGAGCACTGCCATAGCCAATTTCGAATCAACTCCGAACTCACTCGCGACTTCGTGCACCCGTGGCGTCTTTGCCAATCCCACTCCTCAGTTCCGGACGAGATTGAAGCTATCGAATCTGTAGGCACGTACAGGAACCCCAGTTCTGGGGTTTCCGCCAACACCCGGACGCACCTCGAAGTCGTGTGGGGGTCTGCGTCTTCCGAAGTGGTTCCCGAGTCTCGCCCCGAAACGCGTGGCCATGGTCAGTGCAAGCTGACAGAAACGGTCTAGGGCAGACCGCTGGACAGACGGCTTTGATCAGCCCCGGTGACGCATCATGCCCCGCAGTTGTGAGAGTTTGAGACGCGCCTTAGGTCTCGAACTTGTGCCCCTGGAGGTGTCTGGGTTCAGGACATGGGTCTCAGTTGAAGGTCCCTGGTGAGTCGGGACATCGGTCACAGTCGGAGACATGTCTCGTGCTCGTGTCGCCGTATTGAAGTCCGTGTCCAAGCAGCTGACCGTGACCGCGACGGCGGCCGAGTACGGGTTCTGCCGCCGCGTGTGGGAAGCGATCATCGCCGTCGCTGATCTGGCTGGTGGCTCGTGGCCGACGATGGCTCGAGATGCTGCTACCCACCTCGTCCATGCCGAGAAGGGCATTCTGATCTTCCAAACCCACCTATCGGAATCGTCGTGCCGTAAGTCCAAGGGCCTTAGTGGTCGTAGGCGGCCAGGGAGCGCAGGGTCGAGGGCCGGCGCCTGATCTAGAATCGGGGCATGGCTTGTTCAAAGTGTGGATTTGACGGACACAACAGTCTCACCTGTGCGGGTCCGAATCAGACATGCCCGAACTGCGGCAAACCGACCGCCAACATGAACGACTACTCCGAGCGCCACGACAGTGACTACTGTTCACCCTTCACTTCTCCTGCGTGTTGGGGCTGACAACGCGTTTCAACCTAACGGCGAATGGTCCCTTCATTCATGCCATCGGGAGCGGCAACTCGAACACGTCACACCGCGGGATAGACAAAGTCGTTGACGGTGTTTTGAGGTCCCAATCCGCTCCGTTCATATGAAGGGAGCTCTCAGCAAGATTGGCCACCAGCTGCCGCGTGCCGCGGGATGTCGGATTCTTCGTTCTTCGGGCCGTTTACAACGGATTTACTCCCTGACGCGCATCGATTCCCGACACATGTGGCAGATTCTGGGGGGTAGGCAAGATGTGGTTTCCTATACATCTCAGGCTCTGCGTGAAGGGACTGACGCACTGCCTGCGTGACATCAACCTCTCACCTAATCGTGCGGCAGTCCCGGATACCTAGCGAAGCTTTGCGCGGGATGGTTGGTTCCGACCCGCCACAATCGGAGGCGCGTCGGTCGGGCCTAGTGCTTCGGCCAGGTGTCTAGGCGTAGTTCCGAGACCACGGCGATCACGTGTTCGCGGAGTGATCCGTGGCGATGCCAGCCACTCTCCTCCTTCATCCAGACCTCTACGGGTCCTTCCGCGGTGCAGCGGACAGCAACACCCCGCCTGGTCCTCTCGTCGCGGAACAGGATGCAGTACGACAGCGGTTCGGGGTAGCCGATGATGCCTTCGTCCATTTCAGGGAGACGACGATCGATCTCGTATCGGTACTGAGGGTTCCCCTCTCCAGGCCACGTCGCGCGAAGCTCGCCGGGCGCGGACAGTGCAAACCAGCCGTTGATGCTGATGGCCTCTATGGTCTCCGACGTCTCGTGAGTCCCGGCTATGAGGTACGGGCGTGCTTGGGCCAACTTTCCGTCGTTTGCGACGAGGTCTCGCCGAGCGGAAGGCAGAAGGGTGGTCGGCCGCTGAGGAAATGGAACCATGACCGCATTCACGACCTCGCGGTCAGGCATGTCGCCCTCCGTGATGTGCCGTACGGCCGGTTGCGCGATCCGTGCCGCATTCTCCTCCCAATACTCCTTGGTGGAATGCCACAGGTCTTCGACCTCTTCTTGGAGTCGGGTGCGGGCGGCCTCGATCAGTTCTTCGAACCGCTGCCGTTCCGCTGCGTCGCGTTCTGCCTGTGTGGCGCGCTCCTCGTCTCTGGCGGCGCGAAAGGCATCGATCTCGTCACGGAAGCTCACTCGGCTGAGTCTAGGGCGCAGTGGCGACAGAGGCTCTCCTGGTGGGCGGTGCGGCGTCCGCTGGTGGCTGACCATGACGACAGGCAAGGGTGCGACGAGTCCACTTCACGCTACGCGCGATTTCGAGGCTCCTCTGGCCCTAGAAGTTACGGTGGCGACGCGCCCCCATCCATCGTTAGTGAAGCCAAGACCTAGTCAGGTGAGTTGAGCGTTCCGAGACGAATTGCGAGACCACTACTACGACGTGCAGTCCCCACCGATGCCCGTGCGTCCGTGAGGTCCGCGTCGGTAGTGTCACACCATCGCGCCAGAATATGACACATGAGACATATCGACACCGCACCCGGAGCAGCAGCTTTAGCGGAAGAGATCCTCGGCGAACGATCGAAGCCCCTTATCCTCATCAGCACGACCAACGATGGAGCCCTACAGTTCGACCTTGAGCTGATCGCCCGTGAAGTCGCCGACGACGCAGACGTCGTAACGATCGCAACGGGCGAGGCCACCTACGCGCTCGAGAACGCCCTGCCCGCAAAATCCCACGTCTTTGCCGGGGCCGCGCGTTCCTACCCGGTC
Source organism: Leifsonia sp. McL0618 (assembly GCF_049994905.1). GTDB lineage: Bacteria > Actinomycetota > Actinomycetes > Actinomycetales > Microbacteriaceae > Diaminobutyricibacter. The sequence goes on from NZ_CP188258.1 coordinate 3,926,016, forward strand.
GACTTTGGGGCCAACGCTGACTGGCGCAGATCGATCCTCCGATTCCCAGACCGGCATAGCGCCGACGAGCTCATTGAGGATGCGCTCGCGCAAGTGACCGTTAGTACGAGGCCGGCCACGGCAACACGTCGTGCATGGGTACGCGCGACCGTCGAGCGTGTATCCGGCGCGTCAGGAAATGTCGCGAAGCTCGAGAACGGCGAGCGAGTAATGGTCGTGGCGGACAACCTTCCCGCTCACCTTTCACTCGCGGACGCACTGGTCGAAGGCGGTCCGGTCGAAGGGTGGCTGACCGAACGTGATCTCGCACCCGAGGCCGATGAGGTCGACCTTGCTCGCTTCAAGGACGGCTCCGTGACACTCGCGCGCGTGGTGAAGGTCACATTGCAGCGGGCGTACCTGGCACTTCACCCCGCTGCATTGGAAATCACTCTGCGCCGACGGGACCTGATTCCAGACGTCGATGCTGGCGAGAACGTCGAAGTTCAGGTCGCGGACGTCGTGCGCGCCGGCCAAACGGTACGGGCTCGCATAACCAGATCCGGAGTGGCCATTGGGCTCTCCCTGATAGACGTGGACACCGAAACGACTCTGGTGCCGTCGCTGCCGCTTCTGCGTGGTGGGTTGCCATGGCTTCGCGAAGGTGTCCATGCGAAGGAACCAACGCCAGCCCAAGACCTGCCCACTCTGTCAGATGGCCACGTGACCGGGATTCTCCATGAGTCGACGCACTCGGTGGCGGCGGATCAGACCCAAGCTGCGCCCGCATCGCCGGCATCCGAGCCGATCATGTCCGCTACCGCACTGGCTGAGCTCCGCGACGAGATCAGCGAACTCCGAGGAGCATTCGGGCGGCTCGGACGCGAACTCCGCGCCGGAACCGATCTGGAGACGCTAGACAGGCTACGCGACGAGTCCACCGTGCTGTCCGCTGAGTTGCACCGTGAGCGCGCACTGCGCCGGGAGCGGGACATAACGATCTCTGGGCTCCGGCAAGAGTTGCGGGAGGCGCGCGCATCGCGGCGGGAAGAGAGCGCTAGCGCGCGAACCGCGCGCGACGCGTGGACAAGCGACGAGGAATGGCTCCGCTTTGAGGTATTCACGACCTGGGCCGATCGAACCATCGCCTCCGAAAAGTCGCTGCACCCGCTCCGCGACTACGCGATCGGTGCGAAATTCATGCAGAGTCTGAGTTCTCTCGATGCGGGTCAGCTCGAGAAGGCGCTTCGCACGATCGTGGACGTGGCGACCCGTCGTGTCGCGGAGATACCCGCGAGACAGCTGCACAGACTGCGTGAAGGCGAGGGCGGAAGTGACCCCTATGTCACCCGCTCAGATGGAGCCACCTGCTGGAGAGCGTCGCTAGAGGCTAACGCGCCTTCCGCACGCCGCTTACACTACTGGCAGCTTCCCGGCGGCCGGATTGAGTTGAGCCGTGTCGTCCTTCACGACGACGTCGAGCCATAGCGAGTCAAGGACCTCGTGAGATTTTGGACAGCACTAATCGTCATCATCATCGTCTCCCAGGAACTCGGCCTCCATGCCATAGATGGCCCCCGACACCTCGGACATATCGCTTGAACTCAACGAGGAGTACTTTTCGTTGTATTCGCCTTCGCCCATAGTGCTGTCCCACCTCCGGTCGATCAACTCTTGGACCAACTCTGGGTTGTTTCGCCGTCTGCCCATCTTCGTTGTCTCCTCTTGCGTTCGGATCGTGGCGGCGGACGTGGACACAGACATTGCGCAGAGCCCGCCTATTCCTTGGATCCTAAGTGTTAGGTGTTCGCTCGCGCGTGAATTGGCACACAGATGGTTAGCACGGGCGCGTCATCGAGGACCAGCACCAGCCGTCACCCAGCAGGCGTATCGCCAGGTGTAACCCTAAGAGAGTAGCTCGGCGATCCGCCGATTCACTCGCTCGGTCACCGCATGGGTCTCGCACACCCAGACTCCGTCAAACGGTTCGATCGCGGGCGAACCGCAAACCGAATTCAGGCCGATGTAACGCGCACAGAAATGCTTCTCCTCTGGCAGCAACTCGGCAGGCGCGAGATGGCTGTTCGCCCACCATCTGTCGCCTCGCCGATCGAAATGATCGGGGCAGTACCACCACCATGTGCCGCCTTCGGGCTCGCTGGTCTTCGTCCAGTGCCTCACGAGCATGATGTCTTCGATCGGATACCACGGGTCAGCTTCGGTCACCCCACAATCGGAACACTGATTCTCGTATTCGTGGCCCGAATAGATGGTGCGGTCTTCCAATTCCGCCAGCGCAAGCGGCGTCTCGACTTTCATTTCTTCGGCAAGCATCGCCCTAGCTTCCTTCTTGATTGGACAGCAGAGGAAGGTCGTCGGGCGCGGTTCGTCTCACTTCGTTGTAGTAGTGGCGCAAAAAGCCAAGGCCGTCGTTGTCGATCCAACGACCGCCTGCCTCGTCGTCGTGCCACGTGTTGGGCCAGCCCGACCAGGCACGATTATCTGTGTAGCCGGCAGCCTTGGCGATGGTAAGACGTTCCGTTGCCGTCGCGCCGCGCCCTCGTCGCCGGTTCAACGCGTAGAGCTGCCCGAACAATATGAGTCCGCACCAGTCCTTCTGCTCGCGGTCGCCGTTCACGAGTGGGGTCACGGGTGCCGAATCGAATTCAGGGTCGAAAACGCCCTCCTCGCGCATAGGAGCTAACTTTCGCTCGCCCGCTGACTCAGGATCAACGTTGCGAAGGAGTTCGAGTTCATCAGCCATGCTCCGCAATCCATCGATCAGGACTTGGAGCGTTTGCTGTCCGTTCTCCGAGATCACATGCACCTCTCGCAGTACTGCTCGGGTATTGGTATGTGCGAGTAACTATATCTATATACTCAACAGTACGCCAGTACTTGAACGTAGTTGGGTATCGAGAGTCGCTCGTGACCCGCGGATTCAAAGCGGAGGTGGTCTGCGTCCATCACCGCCGCTGGGTCGGGCTCAGCGGCGGGCATCAGTTCGGGGTTGCTCAGGAGTACGTTGACGCGGCACTCGTCTTCAAGAAGCTCCGGCGACGCAAACGCATCGACACCCGCCTCTACCTGGTGCTTGTCGACGCGCTCACGCAGGTTCCCTCCGGCCTGTCACTGCCCGGCGCAGAGTCCGAAGCATTCATCGACGCTGTTCGCCTCGCAGCGCACCTCACCCGTCAGGACTTCCTCGGAGCGCTGTTCGCACACCCGAGCGACTACCGGGCGGGGTGGGAGCGCGTCAACGAGATGGTGCGTAACGTGTTGGGTCGAGACGACAAGACGGTCGTTCGCGCCGTGTGGCTCTACCTTCGGCCAACCTTCGCCGCGCTCCGACACGCGTGGGTCACCCAAACCCCTTACGAGCCGTTCCACCTGCACGACCTCCGAGTTTCGGCGCGCATCGCCGACGCCTAGCTGGCTGCTGAGCCCGCCGACCCGAACCTCCCTCGGAGGAAGCTGCTGGAGCCCTTCGCCGACTACCTTGCGTTCACCGAGGACGACATCGATACGGTACGGCGCAGCGGCAACGAAGTCAGCCGCGTTCTCGGCATGGAGACCCTCGCGCGCGCCACCGTCCCGTTCCTGTGCGCTGCGGGTCACCACACCATCGTCCACGAGCTCGTCGACAGCGACCGTCGGCTCCGCCGGACTCCCGAGTGCACCATCTGCAGCGGACGCACGGTAGTCGCCGGCATCAACGACCTCCACAGCTTCGACCCCGCGGTCGGTGCCGAAATCGACGAGGTGCTCTCTCGCTGCACGGCCATCGACGTGAGTCACGCCAGTTCCCGTGAACTCGCTTGGACGTGCCCGGTTGGCCACCGCTACTGGGCAACCGTCAACAACCGCGTACTCAACCACACCGGATGCCCATGGTGCTACGGACGCGTGCTGCCCGGTGTCACGGACCTCACCACTACCCATCCGCATGTCGCTGCTGAGCTAGACGACTCAACGCGTGACGCGCTCCATCTGACCGCGAACAGCGAATATAAGCTCCATTGGAAATGCGGTGCCGGCCACACCTACTCCATGCGAGTGGTCGCGAGGGTGAAGCTCGACATGTGCCCGGAATGCCAGAAGGAGAGGAACGCCACGGAAGGCGACAACCTCACGTGCACCCACCCCGACGTTGCGAAGCACTGGCACCCGGCCCGCCACGGCGACAGGCGACCCGAGCACTTCACCCACGGTTCACGCGAGACGATGTGGTGGATATGCGACTTCGGGCACGAATACCCACAGCGCATCGAGCGACGGACCAAAGGCATCGGCTGTTCCGTCTGCGCACGCCGGCGCCTTGTGCCCGGCGTAACCGACCTCGCCTCCCAGGAACCCGTCATGGTCCTCGAGTTCCACCCCTACAAGAACGGGCCTCTCGAACCGCGAGAAGTTTTCCCCAGCGACACCAAGTTCCACTGGCGTTGTCTGGCAGCCAACCATCTCACTCATCAGACCGTCCAGCACCGGCGACAGTCATTCGGATGCACCGAATGCGACCAAGACGACCGGATACTCGCCAAGCCATTGAAGACCTAAACAAGATAAGCCAAAAGGCGCCCTCACAAGCTTGTTGGGCTTTTCTCAACCGGGTTCGGCTTCCGCGCGTTGAGTCAGTGACCTCAGCGCGGTGGAAGCGAGCGTTCGTTGCCTCCCCGACCGCGTTCGGCATCAGCAGCGGGTCGGAGTCGCCACGGGCTGATCCGAATCGGGAGCATTGTCAGTCCAAGGCTTCCGGCGCCCATGTCGTAGGTCAGAAGCTCGAGTCGCTCGTCCTCAGCCGTGTCCCTCACCGGATCAACTCCTGAGCCTCATCGCGTGTGATGATCGCAGGGCATTCGGCACGTATCTCGGAACCTGAAGTACGCCGCGTCACGCACGCTGGATTTCCGCAGCCCGAAGGGTGTTGCGAAGAAGCTCGGCGATCGTCATCGGCCCGACACCCCCGGGCACAGGAGTGAGATGTGATGCGTGGCCGAGAAGTTCATCGAATCGTACGTCGCCGCGGAGTCGCCCTCCGACGCGGTGGATTCCCACATCGATCACGGTTGCGCCCTTCTTCACGTGCTCCCGTCCGATCAGACCGGGGATCCCGGCTGCGACGACCAGAATGTCGGCGCGCCTCATAACGTCGGAGGAGTTCCGTGTCCGTGAATGCACCGTCGTCACCGTTGAGTGCCGATGAAGCATGAGCTGGGCGAGTGGGCGTCCGACGAGTTCCGACCGTCCAACGACGACGACCTCGGCGCCGGCGAGCGGAATCTCGTGAGCATCAAGGAGGGTTAGCACACCGCTCGGCGTGCACGGCCGGAGCCCGATCTGATCGCGGGCGAGGAGTCCTGCACTGGTAGTGGTCAGCCCATCGACGTCCTTCTGCCACGGAATTCGATCGATGATCGCCGCGGCGTCGAGCCCGTCTGGAAGCGGCAATTGAACCAGGATGCCGGAGACGGCCGGATCTGCGGCGAGTTTGTCAACGACGCGGATGACCTCATCCTGGGCCGCGTCTCCGGGAAGGTGCACGTGAAGATCGGCTATCCCGGCAGCGCTCGCAGCTCGGCGCTTGTTGCGGACGTAGACCTCCGACGCCGGATCATCCCCAACCAGAATGGTGGCCAGCCCCGGCGTGGTGCCCGTCGAATGCGTGAATGCCGCTACTGCCGTTGCGACTTCTACACGGACGTCGTCCGCAGTTGCCTTGCCGTCGATGATCCGTGTCGCCACGACGCTATTCCTTCTCCAGTGCGCCGAGCACGTTCTGCGCGGTGCGCGTGGCCTCGAGCGCTGCAGGAACACCGCAGTAGATCGCGGCTTGAAGCAGGATCTCCTGGATCTCGTCGTGAGTGACGCCGTTTCGGATCGCACCCTTGACGTGTAAGGCGAATTCGTCCATCTTTCCCAGCGCAGTCAGCATGGCCAGGTTGAGCATGCTGCGGAGACGGGGTTCCAGGCCTGGGCGATTCCAGATCTCGCCCCAGCAGTACTGCGTAACCAAGTCCTGGAGAGGCCGGGTGAAGTCTGTCGCGTTTCCTCGCGAGCGGTCCACATGTGCGTCGCCAAGCACGCGACGGCGCATAGCGTCGCCCCGCTCCGTCGCTGTCGCTGCGCTGCTGTCTGTTGTCATCGTCGACCCCTCACCATTTTTGATAGTGACTCTCATAATACGGGTCGCGAGTAGGCATGTCCACCCGCGACCCGTCGCTCAGACCGTCACCGGGTACTTGCTCGGGATGGCCGAGACGTCGAACTTCTCGTTGCGAACCGGGTCGATCAGGTAAGGGAACCGTGCCACTTTCGCGCGAATCTCCTTCTGATTCGAACCTTCGTCACCCCAGAGAACCGTCACGTCGGTCCCCTCGTCCACGTAGCGGGTATCGATCCACGCGAGCGAGATCGTTTCGTGCGACCAGAGGGTGAATGTCCGCCCCGACGTGGTGCCGATGTCTTCTCCGTCGACCAACACTTTGTCCGCCCGCAGAACACCCGTGGTGGTTGCGGGGTACCCGACTTGGTACATGAAATCGTTCGGAATGATCATCGGTGTGTATTCCGGACCGCCGCGCAATTCGGAGCTGACGATTTCGGCGACGTCCTCAGCGTTCCAGACCAGAGTGACCATCGTCGTCCTATTGGCAGCTGCCTCCGCCTCGAGTGCGGCTCGACCCGGGAACTCGTGGTTGAAATTGACCATATGGCCCCAACCCAGGTCGTACGGACTGAGGAACCGGCGCGAGGTGTCCTGGCCAGCGCTACCGGTGAAGACGACCTCACTGAAGTCAAATCCGACCATCTTCATGAAGGTGAAGATGCCGGGATCCTCCGGACCCCACGCTAAGGGCATGTGGTAGAACGCCTGACCGAAACCTCCCTCGGTGTGCTCGCACATGTAGGCCTGGACGCCGAGCTTGCGAATTCCATGCGGGAGGCCGGCGTCGTAGATCGCCTGGTAGACCTTCTGAGCATCCTCGATAGGACCGTGGATCTCATACGACAGCGTGGCCGCCATTCCGATGCGCAGAATCGTCACCTCGGTTCCCGCGATACGGGTAGGACGGTGTCGAAGGAACGCGACGTCATGGAGGTTCTCCTCGGTGGCGTCTTCCAGGATCTCGAGGGACTTCGGGCCGCCGATCTGGAACAGAAACGTCTCGCCGGTCAGGTAGTCGAGTTCGAAATCGAGATCCTCGAACTGCGTGGCACGGTAATCCAGGTATGGAGAGAGCCAGAACGAGATGAACTCGTCTTCGGCCATCCGCATCAGGATTCCGTGTGCTCCCACCTTGCCGAAGTGGTCCGTCAGAATTGCATGACGTGCGGCGCCGACCTGGAATTTCTGGAAGCTGTTCACGCAGATCGCCTGCAAGAACTTCAGTGCGTCGGGTCCAGAGATCTTTGTGGTCGGAGACGGGTTGAGGTGGCCGTGGATGTACGCGGTCTTCTTCCAGGACTGGGTTTCATCGCGCCAGCCTGTGTATTCCCATGCATGAGCGCGCCCACCGAAGGTCCAGTGGTTCAGAAGGTACTGAACGGGGCGCTCGTCGTGCGGAACGTACTCCGACTGCGGCCAGACACGGTGGTTCGCCTCGTTGAGGTCGTCGGACATGTGTTGCTTCTCTCTTCGTTGAGGTGGGACGCGCGTCGATTCTCGTGCGGGGGACACGTCCTCGACGCGCGTCGGTCAGATGCGTTCGCCCTTGACTTTTGCCGCAGGGAACAGGCCGGCCTTGGCCTTGCCGGTCAGGGTGTCTCCGTCGAGGACGAAGTTGAACGACATTTTCAGGGACATGGGCTTGGTGAGGTCCACGCCGAAGGTCAGGGTGTCGCCGTCGACCTTGCCGTCCTTGATCTCAGCCGTGCCCGTTGTCGGACTGTCCGTGGTGCCCGTGAGCACGTCGCCGTCGACGTGGAAGTCGGCGACGAACGATTGTTTGCCCATCGGAGACGACATCACGACGTTCCATTTGCCTGTTGGGTCAGCCATGACCCCTCCTTCTTGTTCGGATTGTCGGGCGGGTGATTGCCCCGCCCGAGGTGGTCCGACGACGTGTGCCGTCGGAGTCTTCACGCGCGCCGGAGGTGGCGCGGCCAGATGCCCGATTTGCCGGGTGCGAGGATGCCGTTCGGGTCGAGCGCGTCTTTGATCGCCTCCGCGAACCTGAGTTGCGCTCCGCCGCCGAAGTCGAATTTCGACTGGACGTGATCCATGTTCTGCAGGTTGGTGCGATACGGGACGTACCCGGATTCGGCGAGGCGGTCCACCATCGCGCCGTAGGCCGCGAATACCGCCTGCGTCTGATCGAGTTCGCGCGGGTCGTAGAACGTGGTGGAGATATGGAGAGCGCTTCGGGGGCTCAGCAGAATGCCGCCAACGGAGAACAGTCCGAACTCGGCGTACAGGTCTCGCATCAGTTCTTGAACACGTCGGACCTCGGACCCACGCGAGGTACTCAACGGCGAGAGGTCCAGATGAGCCGTTTCTGCGCCGAACGGGAGCATCGCAGGGTTGAGGAGATCCATGTCGGGTATCCCCCTCTGCACACGTTCGTCGTGGTTCGAGGGTCCGTCGTGGTCGGTCCCAGCGAAGTCCTTTCGCAAGAGCGTCACACCGTCGATCGAACCGAGAGCCTCCTCGACGACGTCGAAGTTGGCGTCGACGATGGCCGGCTTCCCATAGAGAGCGAAGCGAGCACTCCATCCGTTCCCGCCAGGAACGAGTTGCATCGACCCGTCAGCTCCGAGCTCCAATCCGCGCATGAACATGGGCAGATTGGTGATGACCCCGTCGAGCATGAGGCATCTCATCGAGTCGATGACATTGCTGAGGACGTCCAGCCCCGAGAAGAGCGCCCAGCACGGGCTGTACTGTTCCGGCCGAGGCAGGAGCCACACTCCGACTTTGGTGACGATTCCGAGATTCGACTGCTTGAACAGGCCTTCGACGCTCGGACCGAACGAGTGCCGGTACGTGTGCCATGTCGGGTTGTCCGTCATCGCCCCCATTCCCGTTCGAAGGACCTCCCCGTCGGGTAGGACGACCTCCATGCCGCAGAGTTGCGATGCGTGATCGCCATTGGGCGAGTACCCGATCCCGTAGTCGACGGAGTTGCCGACGACACTCCCCCAGCCGAGGTCTGGGATCGAAGACCACAGGCCGCCACCGTCCGCCTCGAGCGCATCGTGGAGGTCGAACCAACGGACCCCTGGCTCGACGACGGCGTACGCCAGCTCGGTGTCGATCTCGAGCACCCGGTTCATGTTGCGCAGGCTCAGGATCACGGACCCGCGGAGACGTGGCGCGGGTCCCCCATACGTGTTGTTACGACCTTGGCTTATCGTCCAGAGGTGGATGCCTACCTCATTCGCAAGACGGACGATGTCCTGAACCTGTTCCGTGGTGGTCGGGCTGACCACCGCGGCCGCGTCGAACTCGTCGGTCTCGCGATAGCTGTAGGGGTCACGGTACTCTCGCAGCGCTGCGGCGTCGGTGATCACCGCATCGCGCCCGACGATTGCGACCAAACGATCGATGATCTCGGGAGTGAGTGTGAACGTGTCGTGAACGACTGTCATAGTCGGTACTTTCTGTGCGGGCTGATTGTCAGCGCTCGGGACTGAGGACGATGTCGAAGACGACATCGCTCCAGCTGGTGTGGACGACGCGCCCGTCCGGGGTGGGCTCGGAAGCGGTGTGCGGTGAAAAGTGCTTGACCAACGACTCCTTGACCCCGAAGACCGCATCGGTCTCGAGCCTGGGGTCACCCGCCACGAAGATGTGGGTGACCAGTCGGCCGTAGTCGGGAGCGGTAACCATGAAATGCAGGTGTGAAGCACGCATCGGTGTGCGATGAGCGTGGTCGAGCAGCTCACCGACCGGACCGTCGTGGGGAATCGGATACGGAGTGGGGGTGAGTCCCCAGAACCGATACTCACCCTGGTCGCCGGTGAAGAGATGCGCGCGACCTGCGACCCGCTCGTCTTCGTACTGGACGTCGTAGTGCCCCTCGTCGTCGGCCTCCCAGACCTCGATACGGGCGCCGGCGATGGGCTCACCGTCGATGCCGGTGACGCGGCCTGACACCCAGCAGGGCTCTCCAGACGCGCCACCGGAAATGTCTCCCCCGAGCGCGATCCGGGGCGCGTCCTCGAGGAAGAACGGCCCGAACACCGTCGACTCGGTGGCCCCCGCGACCACCGGGTGGTTGATCCCGATCGTCAGCATCGAGAGCCCCAGCACGTCGGACAGAAGGATGAATTCCTGTCGTCGATCGTCCGAGATCTGCCCCACCCTGGTGAGGAAGTCGATGCCCTTCTCCCACTCGGCCTCGGTGAGCCTGACGTCGCGGACGAACGCGTGCAGGTGTTCGGTCAGGGATTGCAGGATGAATCGAAACCGCTCATCGGGGGTAGCGGCAAAACTGTCGATGACCCGCGCGGTCACATCGCGCTCTGCCTCTGCCCGGTCGATGGGGTCGACGTTCGACACGGTCTCTGGCCCCATCAGAAGAGGTCGTCGAAGCGGGTCCCGGTTCCCCCGAGCGCGACGCCACCGTCTACAGCGAGTGCGTGACCGAGCATGTACGAGCCCGAGTCCGAGCAGAGCCATAGAACCGCCTGTGCCATCTCTTCCGGTCGTCCCATCCGGCCGATCGGAGTCGAGAGAAGCAGCCGATCGATTGCCGGCCGCGGGAGTGCCGCTATGAAGGGGGTGTCGATGAGTCCCGGGCAGATGGCGTTGATTCGGATGTTCTGCGTTGCGTAGTCCATCGCGGCCGCCTTGGTGAGTCCGACGACCGCGTGCTTGGCAGCCGTGTAGCAAGCGAGCGTATATCCGCCGATGAGACCGGAGACAGAGGCCGTGTTGACGATGGCCCCGCCGCCGGCTTCGACCATCTGCGGGATCTCGGCTTTGAGGCAATAGAAGACGGATGTCAGGTCGACGTCGATGACGTGTCGCCACTCGTCGGATGACAGCTCGGCGAGCGGAACATTCGTCGCCTCGATCCCGGCGTTGTTGTGTGCGAAGTCGAGCCGGCCGTGCCGCTCGACGATACCGTTGACCAGATCATTCACGCCAGTCTCGTCGGCGACGTCGACCGAGACGAACTCCGCACGTCCTCCGGCCGCTTCGATCAAGGCGACCGTCTCGGTTCCGCCGGCCTCGTTGATGTCGGCAACGACGACGGTTGCGCCACTGTCGGCGAACGCTTGAGCGCTTGCGCGCCCGATCCCCGAGCCCGCGCCGGTGACCAGGGCCACCCTGTCGTGATAGTCGAATGTTGTGTTCATGTGGTCGTGCTCCGATCAATTCTTCGTTGAATCGCGTGATGTGCGCCCGAACTATGCCTGCGCAGTTCGTAAGACACGAGTCTAGCGAATAGACGTGCGTCTTGTACACTGGCACGACGGGTTGCTCAACGAACCCGGTGTGATCAAGGGAGACACAGCCGATGGAAAAGACAGACGTTGCGATCGTCGGAGCCGGTCCGGTGGGCCTCACCTTGGCTTTGGCGCTGGGCAGGGCAGGGGTGAACGTCGTCGTAGTAGAGCGCGACGCAGAGATCAACCTTTCACCGCGTGCGATGGTCTACCTACATCCGCTGCTCCCCGATCTCGATCGGCTCGGACTGGTAGCAGGCATGCTCAAGCGTGGTTTCCGTGATGATGAGGGACTCAACCTTCACCTCGCTTCGACCGGCGAAGTGATCAGCATCCCGAATACCGCCCTGGACGGAATCGATCCGTTCCCCTTCAACATCCATCTGGGGCAGGGTGAGTACTGCAGCCTCGTGGCTGAACTCCTCGCCGATCTGGACAACGTCGACGTCCGTTCCAACTCGGAAGTCGTGACGATCGATGACCAGGAAGCGACGGCAACCGTGCATCTTCAGGTGAAAGGCGTCTCGCAGGCGCTCGAAGCTCGCTACGTCGTCGGAGCGGATGGAGGGCACAGTGTCGTCCGAGCCTCGATCGGCGCATCCCTGGAGGGAACGACGTGGGGGGAACGATTTGTCGCCACCAACGTTCGGTTCGACTTCCGGAGCAGAGGATTCAAGTCCTCGAACATGTACATCGACCCCGAGATCGGGTGCATCATCGCTCAGATCACACCAGATGGACTCTGGCGTTGCACCTATCAGGAGTCCCTGGAATTGCCGGAATCAACCGTTGCCGATCGCATTCCCCAACACTTCGATCGGTTGCTGGGCGCGGACGCATCAGTCGAATTGGTCGATTTCCGGCCCTATCGCATGCACCAGCGCCTGTCTTCGTCGTTGCGATCCGGCCATGTCGTACTCGCCGGCGACGCTGCACATCTCACCAATCCAACCGGCGGCCTCGGGCTGACGACCGGGCTCTACGACGTCCTGCTCCTTGAGGAAGTCCTCCTTGCAGTCCTTCGTGGTGAGGCCGGCGACGAACTCCTCGACCGATACGCCGAGGAGCGATCGCGTGTCTTCTCGCACGTGTCGTCGCCGAACGCCACGTACTTCAAGACGCTCGTCTATGACACGACCGACCCAGCGGTGGTCGACGCTCAGGTGCAACCGTTCCGAGACGCAGCGAAAACCCTCGAGGGCCAACGCGCTTTTCTGAGTGGTCTTGACATGGTGCGGTCACCGTCACTGACGGGAGCGCACTCATGAATTCGGCACCGCACCTGTCAGAGCGGGCCGCCGTCACAATTCGGCGCGGGTCATTCTGGATCGAAGGCGATCCGACGCCGAGCGCGTTCGGCACGATCCAACGCGGTCCGATGTACGTGCACTGGGAGGCGCCCGCAGATGCGACTGATCGCCCGCCGCTGATCCTCGTGCATGGGGGCGGTGGTCAGGGCACCGATTGGATGACGACCGCAGACGGTCGCCCCGGGTGGCTTGATGCGTTCGTGCGAGCTGGGTATCCGACCTATGTCGTCGATCGGCCGGGCCACGGACGATCACCACACCATCCGGACGTTCTCGGAGAACCGGGAGCGCCTGGAGGATTCGAATCGACCATCGGCGTGTTCGCAAACCCTGTGCTGGCGGAGGCGCACACCCAGTGGCCGTGGGCGCGGAGTGCTGAGGGGTACGAGATCGCTCAGCTTGCCGCCAGCGCCGGCTTCATCGCAGCCGACTTCGCAGCCGCCAACGACATCGACGGTCGTCGTCTGAGTGAACTTCTCGACCGGACCGGGCCGGCGGTCCTCATCACACACTCGGTCGGCGCTGTGGGCGGCTGGCTCGCCGCTACTCTGAATCCGGCCTCGGTGCTTGCTGTTGTCGCGATCGAACCGATGGGTCCTCCCTTCACTTCCATTCCGGGACTGGGCTCACTCACGTGGGGGGTGACTGCCGTACCGCTTCCGACAGAACCCCCGATCCTCGGACCGGAGGAGCTCGTCGCCCAGCGTGGATCAATGACGATCCCCGGTCTTGCCGGGCTGCCTATTGTGGTTGTGGCCGCTCCAGCCTCACCCTTCGCGGGCGGCGCCGCGCCAGTCGTCGACTTCCTCGTTTCGACCGGCGCTCGCGCGGAGCTGCTTCGACTCGAGGAGCACGGTGTGGTCGGAAACGGACACGGGGTGATGCTCGAAGCCAATTCCGACGAAGCGATCGAGCCGATCCTCGTCTGGCTCGAAGAACATGCCTGATCTACCCTCGCTCCGCTTCGTCTTCGGATCGATACCCGACCAGATCGTCTTCGAAGCCGGGCAGGCGCGTGAGAACGTGGCTCGCGAGGCGGCGCGGCTCAACCTCTCGAGAGTCTTGCTGATCTCATCTCTCCGGGAACGAGGTCGTGCCGGCGAGGTCGCAGCCGGGGCGCCGACGGTTGGACATTTCACCGATGTGAGGCAGCATGTGCCGATCGAAAGTGCGGAAGCAGCCCGAAGCTATGCGCTGAAACTGGGGGTCGACGGGCTGTTGAGCGTCGGCGGCGGGTCGACCACCGGCACGGCGAAGGCGATCGCCCTCACGACGGGACTTCCGATCATCGCCGTCCCGACGACATATGCGGGATCCGAAGTAACTCCCGTCTGGGGCATGACGACTGCGGCCAGAAAGGAGACCGGAACCGATTCGCGCGTTCTCCCGGCCTCCGTCGTCTACGACCCCCGACTCCTTGCCGATCTTCCGAAAGAGATAGCAGTCGCCTCAGCGCTCAATGCGATGGCGCACTGTGTGGAGGCGTATTGGGCGCCTCGGGCGAACCCGATCCTGAGCCTGTTCGCATCCTCAGGTATCGAAGCCCTTAGTCGAGGCCTCTCGACCCTGGACTCCGACAAGGAGCCGCCGCAGGAGCGTTTGCTTTTCGGGGCGCTCCTGGCCGGCCTTTCATTTGCCGGCGCCGGCTCGGGCTTGCATCACAAGATCTGTCACGCGCTCGGAGGTGCATTCGACCTTCCGCACGCACCGCTGCACGCCGTCATCCTGCCGCACGTCCTGAACTTCAACGCCGCTGCCGTTCCCGACGTCACGGCACAGATCGGCGTCGCCCTGGGGACCCTCGACCCGATCGCCGGCCTTCGGGAACTCTACGCACGAGTTGGCGCACCTCGGACTCTCAAGGAAATCGGGCTGCGTAAGGACCAGCTCGACGCGGCCGTCGAGGTTGTCGCCGCGAGACTTCCGATAGACAATCCCCGCCCGGTGACTCGCGGCGGCATCGCCGAGATCCTCGGCGCAGCGTTCGGACGCGACTAGTGCGCGTCGTCGACCGCCCACTCGCTGGTCAAGGAGCTGACCAGGTGTTCCCGACTATAGGGAAAAGCGGTGTTCGTCCAGAAATAGAGGGTGCGCTCCATCTGAATGACCCGCACGAGGATTCGAGTGACCGATTCGTCATCGCCCCCGAGCTTGGCCTGAAGGTTGGGCATGTCGTTGGCGACGCGCGTCATCCCCTGCAGCCAGTCCTCGGCGAGTTCGGGTTCGAGGCTCAGCGCTTGATTCGCTGTCAGGGCAATTCGACCGTGGTTCTCCCAGTAAGTAACCATTCTGTCGACCCAGAGGCGCGTGGCCGCCCAGGTGAAGTCAGCCCCTCGGTCGAATTCTCTGAAGAGGGCGTCAACCTCGGGGAGATCTACTTCTTGCCACGTGTGCGCAAGAGCATCGACCTTGCTCTTGAAGTGCAAGTAGAAGGTCGCCCGGCTGGTCCCTGCAGCCTCAGCGATCTCGTCCACCGTCGTCGAAATGAAGCCGGTCTTCACAAACGATTCCCTGGCCGCATCCAGCAACCGCTGGCGAGTCGCGGCCTGCTGTTCCTGGCGGAGCGTGGGCGGGCGGCGCGGACTCATCTTCCAATCCTAGGCGGTGGGCCAGAACCGGCCCCCGGCCGTTCACCTCGAGGAGAACAACGATATGACTGAGATCGCCGGCACAATCGCCATCGTCACCGGAGGTGCGTCAGGTATCGGACGAGGCATCGCCGAGCAGCTGATCGCCGAAGGTGCGACAGTAACGATCGCTGACATCGACGGCGACCGAGCCCACACTGTTGCCGCCGAAATCGGGGCGACCGGGGTCGCGCTGGATGTGACGAATGCGAGCCACGTCCAAGCCCTCGCCGACAGCGTCGTCGCGATCCATGGAAAGATCGACATCGTCGTCAACAACGCGGGTGTCGGACCGGATGGTCGCATCGCCGACCTCACCCTGGACGATTGGCGGTGGATCATGGACGTCAACTTCTTCGGCGTTGTCAACGGCATCCACGCCTTTCTCCCTGCGCTGCGATCCAACCCTCACGGCGGCCATATCGTGAACACGGCGTCGATGGCCGTCTTTCTGCCGCTGGAGGGCCTCGGTCCCTATGTCGCCTCCAAGCTCGGTGTGCTCGGGATGTCCGAGGTGCTGGCGATGGAGCTGGCCTCGGAGGGTTCACAGGTCGAGGTGACGGTCCTCGCGCCTGGACCCGTTCGGACGAACATCCGCGAGAGCCTGAAGCATCGACCTGCCGGACAGGTGGGCAATCTTGCGGACGTCGATCTGGAAGCTTCAGAGGCGGCGAGTGGATTGCGGTGGATCGATCCACGCGAGGCGGGTCGCATCGTCACGCGCGCGATCCGGAACAACGACTTTCTTGCGATCACGCACCCGGAGTGGTGGCCGATGGTCGCGGAGCACGAGTCGGCGACCGAAGCAGCCTTCGCGAAGTACCCGCCCGGTCTTCCAGGCTAGGCCGACCCGCTCAGTCGATGACGAGGTACTGCCGCGCTTTGGCGAGTGTGGCCGTCGGGTCGTCATCCGGACCGTGCGACCAATGGACGATGGCCGACCACAGTCCGGCCCAAATGGTCCCGCCCAGGACCTCGGCTTCGAGCGAGTCGGCGGCGAGACCGCGGCGCCCCGCGACGAAGCGGGTGACGATGGCGGCCCACTGTTCGTAGCTGTCCCAAGCGGCGGCGACATCCCCTGATTCTTTCGAGATCAGCGCGATGCGCGATTTGATGATCGGAAGACTCGGGCGCTCGTCGGTCAACATGTGTTGGTAGGCAGAGAAGACGACGTCGAGAAGCCGGCCATCGGCTGGCTGCGCATCGAGCAACGCTTTGAAACGATCGACGCTGTCACCGTAGCTGTCCCACAGGATCGAAGCCTTGGTCGGGAAGTATCGGAACAGAGTCGGCGCGCTGATCCCGGCCGCAGCCGCGATGTCGGTCATGGTCGTTTCTGCGTATCCGGAGCGATCGAACAGCTCGAACGCGACCTCACTGATCCGTGCGTTGTCAGTGGCGCGCGGACGCCCGCGTCCCCGCTTCTGCACCACCCGATCCACGCTCGACACTCTAGTTGACACAGTTCGGGATGGCCCCGATTCCGTCACAGAGCGGCAACGTCGACGCGGCGGCGGTCTTCTTTGTACGGCGCCGGCGCAACCGTTGCTCCGACGCGTCGTTGCCTGCTTCCGGGATCACCCCACACGACCTCGACCCGAGTTCCCGGTTCCGCATGCTCGACATCGAGCACCGCGAGCGAGATCATCTCGCGGAAGAAATAGCTGTAGCAGCGTGAGGTGGTACTCCCGACCTGTCTGCCGTCGACGAGCACCTGGTCTGCCACAACGTTGCCGAGGAAGGACCGCGGCCATTCAAACGGTTTGAACGGCACCTCATCCTTGTCGAAAAGCGACGCCACGATGTCCAGGACATCGTCGTTATCCCAGACCAACGTTCGAATGATGCGTTTCGGGTCCGCGACTTCGCCGCGGAGCGCTTCATCTCCGAGGAACGCGTGATCGAAGTTCACGCTCTTCCCCCAGCCCAGTTCGACCGGGGTTCGGAAGAGGGCGCTGGCGTCCGGGGTGGCGACGCTTCCGCTGTGGTTTCGGAAGAACTCGATCGGTCGATAGGACTTGTCCTGTACCCAGGCGCGGAAGTCGTCGAGTCCCTCGTCGAACCACGCGGGGACGAAGTCGACGGTGGGAGTCGGGAAGCATGCCTCGATGTGATTCACCATTTTGGTCCTGCCGCCGAGGCGCCGGATGCCGCGCTTCTGGCCCAACTGCCAGATTCGCTCGTACACGGCCGCGCCCTCATCCCAGACACCGTGGAGCTCGTATCCGACTTCGCCGGCCATGCCCTGCCGAAGGAGCTCGACTTTCATCCCATCGATCGTGACCGTTCGGAACCGCATGAAGCGGATGTCGCGCAGATCCTCGCCGGTCGCCTCCTCAAGCAGCGCAAGGGACTCCGGCCCTTGAACCTGTTGGATCGTGTATTGCTCGGTCACGTCCTCGGCGACGACGTCGTAGTCGCCTGCCTGAAGGCGATACATGGCCCAGGGGACGGCGAAGCCGCTGGTGAAGTGCAACACGTCCTCGGAGATTCGCATGAGGATGCCTTCGCCCATGATCTTTCCGTTGTGGTTGCAGAAGACCGCGTGCTTCGCCTGACCGATGTCGAATTTCGCGTAGCTGTTGATGGTGTGGTCCGAGAAGAACCGGATGGCGTCGGGGCCCGAGAGTCGCATCTTCGTCATCGGCGACCAGTCCCCGATGTAGCAGGTCTCCTTCCACGATATGCTCTCATCGACCCAGCCCGTGTACTCGAACGGTTCATAGAAGCCGCCGAACGCCGAGTACCTGGGGATGAAGGGGTCGAACGGAACAGTGGGGACGTGGCGGATGGGGGACTCGGTCATGATGGATGCTCTCTGTCGACGATGACGTAACTAGGTGAGGACCACTGTGGAGCGGCCGGAGATGACGACGCGGTCCTCGCTGTGCCATCGGACAGCGCGTGCGAGCACGCTCCGCTCGACATCGGCGCCCCGGCGTTGCAGTTCCGCGGCGGTCTCGCTGTGGGTGACGCGGACCACGTCCTGCTCGATGATCGGGCCTTCGTCGAGGTCCGGAGTCGCGTAGTGCGCGGTCGCGCCGATCAGCTTGACGCCGCGATCCTTGGCGCGGGCATACGGATTTGCTCCCATGAAAGCAGGCAGGAAGGAGTGATGGATGTTGATGACCGGTACGCCGACCTTCTCGAGGAAGTCGGTCGAGAGGATCTGCATGTACCGGGCAAGAACCACAAGGTCGACGTTTCCTGTCACAAGGTCGAGCTGTTGCGTCTCCATCGCCTCCTTCCCTTGTTTGTCGAGGGGCGTGTAGAAGAAGGGGATGCCGAACGATCGGACCGCGGCGCCGTGGTCGCGGTGATTTGACACGACCATCGCGATGTCGATGTCGAGGTCTCCTCGCCGGCTTCGCCACAGCAGGTCCATCAGGCAGTGGTCGTATTTCGACACGAAGATGGCGACCCGTTTGCGTGTGGCAGCGTCATTCAGAGTCCAGTCCATGTCGAAGCGGCTCGCGATCCGCTCGCCGAACTGGACGGCGAAATCCTCTTTGGTCTCCTGCAGATCGGGGAGGTGGAAGACCGTGCGTTGAAAGAACTCACCGCTGTCACTGCTGGTGGAGTACTGGGTGAGCTCGACGATATTCGCGCCGCGTTCAGCGAGGAATGAGCTGATCGCCGCGACGATGCCAGCCTGGTCCCTGCAGTGGACAAGCAGCCGGCCAATGGTGGTCGGGTCGGGTTCGGTCGGGCTGGCCGTGAGGTCGGTCGGCGCGGCCACCGCGTGAGTCGTGGGCATTACGCGCTCCTTTCGTTGCGTCGGTTGTGGGGCCAGATGCCGTGGCGACCCGGGGAGAGGATGCCGTTCGGGTCGACGGCGTCCTTGATCGATTCGACGAAGCGTCGATAGGCGTGGTCGTTGAACGAGTACTGGTCCGAGGCGAGGTCCATGAAATCGAGGTGCGCTCGGTACTCGCCGTAGCCGAGTTCGCCGAGCTCTTTGACAAGGAGTTTGGCCAGGCTCATCGCGTTCCGAACGCTGTCCCCATCGGTATGGTCGAACTGCATTCCGCAGACGATCACGCAGGACCGTTCGCCGGTGATGAGGATGCCACCGGAGAAGTTGAGGCCGTGCGCGAGGATGCGGGTACGGAGTTCGTCGACAACGAAGCGCACCTGTTCTCCGGACATCGGCACCACGGGCGAGAATCCGACGTGGCCGACATGGTCGGGCGTGAGCTCGACCGCTTTCAGGGTCGGGATGCCGGCCTGGATCTTCTCGTGCGCGAGTGTGATCTCGCCATATTCTTCAGGCGAATAGATGCGGTTGAGAACGAAACGCCCACTCGGGATCTTCTCCCACGCCGCTTTGATCTTGGCGATCTTGAGTTCAGCGATGTCGCGATCGCCCCAGACGGCGGCACGGGCCGCCCAGGCACCGACACCGGTTCGGATCCCGATTTCGCGGTACTCCTCCGGTGTGAGCTGACGCCGGGCAGTGACAACCGGGTCATCTGTGAGCATGACCGCGGCGCGCAGTGTCGGATACAGGGAGGGGACTCCCTCGAGGTGCCCCGCGAGCCGCAGTTCGCGAATGGTGTCGATCGCCAGAGCGAGGTCGGCGTCTTCGCCGATGGACAGTATGAGTGGGGCGTATGCCTCGGGTTTGCGCTTCAGCCAGACACCCATTTTCGTGACGATTCCGAGGTTCGATTGAATGAACAGCGGTTCGAGGGTCGGCCCGAGGTTGCGCTTGTAGACATGCCAGGATTTGCCACCGGGGATCGCTCCGTGGCCGGTTCGCAGGAGCTCTCCACTCGGGAGGACGACTTCCATTCCGCACGGGAGCATGTAGTCGGCTCCGTAGGGCATGTATGTGATGCCGGAGTCCATCGAGTTTCCGATCAGGCTTCCCCATCCGATGTCCGGGACGGAGTGGGTGAGCCCTGGCGCCTGCTCTTCGAGCGCCGCGTGAAGATCGAACCACCGCACTCCCGGCTCGACGACCGCATAGGCGAGCTCCTCGTTGATCTCGAGCACTTTGTTCATCCGCCGGAAGCCGATTTGGATGGAACCACGCACACGGGGCGAAGGACCGCCGTAGCCGTTGTTTCGGCCTTGCGAGTGCGGCCAGACCGGGACGAGGAATTCGTTCGCCAGTCGCATGATCTCCTGGACCTGTTCCGTGCTGGTCGGCTGCACAACGGCGGAGGCGGCATATGTATCGTCGTCCGGCACCCAATACGGGTCCTTGAACTCGTCGACTTTGGGCCGGTCGACTTCGATGCCATCTGGGCCGAGGAGCTCTGTCAACTGTGCGATCAGTGACTCGGAGAGGGTCAGTGCGGGGTCGACAACAGTGGTGTCAGTCACTTCAGTGCCTTTCAGATGGCCGCGCCGACCACGGCGTCGGACAGCTGTTGGAATCGTTCGATGTTCTCTGCCTGAGGAAGCAGCCCGGCAGACAATCCGACGAAGGTGATGTCGAGTTCCGGGTCGATCCAGTACATGGAGCTGCCGGCGCCGTAGTTCCCGAACGTCGTCGAGCTGGTGAGGGTGCCGAACTGGTGGCGCACCAGTGCCTCGCCGCGCACGCTGAATCCGAATCCGAGATAGGCGGGGGGAACGGCATAACCGTTCCGGAGTGCCACTGCCTTGTAGAGCTCGTTGGGAAGCTCGCCGGTCCAGTTTCGACGGGCGAGTTCAATGGTTCGCGGCGAGAGGATTCTGGCGCCGTCGAGCTCGCCGCCGTTTCGGAGCATCCGGGCGAATCGGAACAAGTCGCCGGTGGTCGATGCCGCGCCCATCCAGGTGGCCTCATTGCGGTCGGCTTCGTAAAGACCGTTGTCGCCCGGGACAAGCCGCGACAGCGCCTTGACGGGGATGGTGCCGCGCATGTCGGGGACGGCATGACGCTCGCGCATGTGCGCACGGATGCCGAGACCGGTGTCGACCATCCGAAGGGGCCCGAAGAGGTCCCCCTGCAGAATTTCGCCGATCGGCCGCTTATCCGGATCGATCCGTCGAAGCACTTCGGCCAGCAGAACGTGGTTGGCCATCGGGGAGTAGTCGCACCGGCTCCCGGGCTCGCTCGAACCGAGCGCCACCTGGCAGACCGCGGCGACGATCTCGTCGAGGTCGTCGAAGTACATTCCCGGGCGCATCTCCCACATCGCCGGGACTCCCGTTGTGTGAGTGAGGAAGTGGAAGATCGTCGCTCGGTCGCGCGGTGCACCGGAGTACTCGGGGATGATCTCGGCCATCCGGGTCGTCAGAGCGATCCGGCCGAGTTCGATCGCACGGAGGATCAGGACGTTGATGAACGCTTTGGTGACCGAAAGGATCGAAAAGACGGTGTCGGTCGCGATCGGTTGGTTACCGCCGGAATCGGCGTGACCGACAGCGAGGTCGAGTACCAGCTCGCCTGCCCGGGCGACTTTGATCGAGGTCCCGAAGTAGCGGCCCCGGGACACGTCGGCTTCGACGATGGCGCGGAGGTTTGCGAGTCGATCCTCATCGAATCCAGACTTCGTCGTCATGTGTGTTCTCCTTCTCTCGAGCACAATACACGATTATTGAGAGTGACACTCATAAATGCTGTAGGATCTCAGTCATCGAACCGACGAAGGTGGTGATCATGGCAGCGGAGGCCCTCTGGCAGGTGGCGATCGTCCGCCACGGGACGCTCCTTTCCACACGCGCTGAAATGCATCGGTACCCGGGGGATGGCCGAGAGGACGAACCCCGTCGCGTCGACTACTACTTCTGGATAGTCTCGTCGGCCACTCGCACGGTGGTCATCGACACCGGATTTAGTACCGCAGCGGCCTCACGACGCGGTCGCACCGCGACGGTCGATCCGGCGCGGGTGCTGGCCTGGTTCGGAGTCACGCCCGACTGGGACGGCGAGGTCGTGATCACCCACGCCCACTGGGACCACACTGGGCAGCTGGCGAAACTTCATCGAGCGACTTTCGTCCTCAGCGAGGCGGAACTGGACTACCGCCGCGACGAGTCAGCCACAGATGTGGGGCTGACCGAACCCGGCGACCTGGAAGCGCTCTGGATTGCCGAAACCAACGGGCGTGTGCGCGCAATCGACCATGCGGTCGAGCTGCATCCCGGTTTGACGCTCATTCCCGCGCCCGGCCACACGCCAGGGCAGCTCATCGTCCAGGTGAACACCCCTGACGGCGTCGTCGTCCTGGTCTCAGACGCGGTGCATTTCGACGAGGAACTCCGCGACCGATCTCCGTTCGCGCACATGACCGACCTTCGGGCCGCGGGACAGACCTACCAGCTCATCGAGGACATCGAAACGGTCTCGAGCGCGGTGGTCGTCGCGGGGCACGAGCCCGACCTCCTTGACCGCTTCTCCCGGATCAATGGGCCATTGCACGATCACGTTTCCGTGATCGGGGCTCCCCAGAAAGGCACTTGCCATGAATAATCCCTCGATTGAAACGATCGGACTCATCGGCCTCGGCAACATGGGCACGCCTATGAGCGCACGATGGATCGCCGCCGGCTTGCCTGTTCGCGGGTTCGATCTCTCTGCAGAGGCGCGCGAGCGCCTGGCTCGCGTCGGAGGCATCGCGTGCGAGTCCGCGATCGAAGTGGCGCGCGAAGCTGATGCCCTGGTACTGATGCTTCCCGACTCCCGCGTCGTCGCATCCGTTCTCGACGAGCTGATCTTTTCTGACTCTCTTCGGAACGTCCGAATCGTGATCGACATGAGTTCCTCCGAGCCGAAGGAGTCTCAGTCGCATGCTGCGACGCTGAAGCCACTCGGAATCGAATTCATCGACGCCCCCGTATCGGGTGGCGTAGGCGGCGCCGCCTCAGGATCTCTCACGGTGATGGTCGGAGGCGAGGCCGCGGCGGTAGGTCGCGCCCGGCCAGTCCTTGATGCAGTGGGCTCGGTCCACCACGTCGGGCCCGTCGGCGCAGGAGATGCTATCAAAGCACTGAACAACCTGATCTCGGCCACACATCTTTGGATGACGAGCGAGGCGATCGTGATCGCCGAGCGCGCCGGAATACGCCGCGAGGCGGCCCTGGCCGTATTCAACGGATCGAGTGCCCGGAGCGGATCCAGCGAAGCAAAATGGCCGAAGTTCATCCTCAACGGTCGCTTCGATTCCGGATTCGAGGGGCGCCTGATGGTCAAGGACACCCGGATCGCCACTGAGTTCGCGCGCTCAGTCGGCCTGCCGAGCTCAGTCGGCGACCAGGTCGCCAGCGTCTGGTCGCAGGCGGTAGATGGCCTCCCAACCGGCTCGGACCACACGGAGATCGTGCGATGGCTTGAGCATCGAGCGAACGAGGCGACACGATGACCGAGATCGCGGGCCGTGTTGCCGTCGTCACGGGAGGCGCATCCGGCATCGGGCTCGGCATCGCGCAGGAACTAGCGGCGGCGGGTGCACACGTCGCGATCGCCGACATTTCGCTGGAGACTGCGGCGAGCGCGGCTCGCATCATCGGGGCGAAGCCGTTCTATGTCGACGTCGCGAATACTGCAAGCGTCGCAAGGCTCGCCTCCGATACTGCTCATGAGTTCGGCACAGTGGACATCATCGTGAACAATGCCGGAGTCGGTCCCAGCGGCGCGATCAGCCGGATGACACTCGATGACTGGCACTGGCTCATCGACGTCAACCTCTTCGGTGTGATCAACGGAATCCAGGCCTTCCTGCCACTTCTCGAATCGAACGCGCACGGCGGCCACATCGTCAATACGTCGTCGATGTCGGGCTTCGCTCCCATGCCGGGCCTTGGCGGGTACGCGGTCACCAAAGCCGGTGTGACCGCGCTCACCGAAGTGCTTGCACGCGAGTTGATCGAATCGGGCTCCCGCGTCCGCGCCACCGTGCTTGCGCCAGGGCCCGTGGCGACGAACATCGGTGATAGCCAGCGTTACCGAAATCCCGTCTCGGAATCCGGCCTCGAGACTTTCGTCAACCGCGCCGCGTCCACCGATGTGCTCAGTCCGCGTGACGTGGGCGCAATCGTCTGTCGGGCCATCGAACGCGACGACCTGTTCGCGATAACGCACCCTCAGTTCTGGAATAGAGTCGCCGAGCGCAGCGCCCGCCTCGAGCAAGCGTTCCTCGACGCGACGACGCGCCATCAGGACGGTTCATAGGTCACTGGGACGCCTGCCTGTGAAGTCCCATCGATGATCACGATTCGAGCGATGGGCTGCGCTGAGTGCGACCGCCTAGCGGCAAGGGCGAAAAGCCCGCTCGCCCATTGGTCAGGCGCCCTTTCCTGTGCCTTCCCACGCAAGTCTCAAGTTATTTGAGATGCCCAGTGATAGGTGTCGGACCGACTCTCCAGTAGTTCCGTGGTCTCACTCATGAGACAAAGTCTGGAGTTGCTCAAGAATTAACAATTAATCGAGGTTTTTCGCCTCGCTCGCGGATGTTGAGTTAAGACCCTTTCGCAGCCCGTGCGCACTCATGCGCACTCCCGGCTCACTAAAGGATGTCCCCGAATGCCCCGCTCAACTCTGCGACGCGCCCCCAGCGACCTCGGCACCGTCCGACTGGAACGCTCCGGCCGATACCGCGCCTACTACCGTTTCAACGGCGAACTCTTCAACGCCCCGCGAACTTTCGAGACCCGCGCCGACGCTCTCGCGTGGCTCGCCGGGGAGCGCTCCGACCGCCGCCGCGGAACCTACCTCGACCCGCGGGTCGGACGCGACACCCTTGCCGACTACGCGGCGACGTGGCTGCAATCCCGCCCCGTGCTCGCACCGCGGACCCGCGACCAATACGAGCATTCGCTCACCCGGTGGATTCTGCCCCGGATCGAGGGCGAGAACGGCCGGGGCGTCGAGCTCGGCGCCTACCCGCTTGCCGACATGTCGCCCGCGGTCGTCCGCGCGTGGCGGGCGACGTCCTCGTCGTCGCCGGGAGCTCGGCGCGCGATCGGATGTGGCGCGATGCTCTGGGCATTGCAGCGTCAGCGGACCGGCCGTTCAGGGTGCGACCGGCCCGGTGACGGTTCAGGAGATCGCGGTGGCCGTGAGACCCCAGACGACGGATCCGTCGCCCTGTCCGCTGATCGTGAGTGTGCTGACGTACCGCACGTCGAAGACGTTCTTGATACCTTCGTCTGACCCGGACGGGTCGCATTCGAGGGGGAAACTGCCGACGCCTGGGATCGCGACGTTCATCTCTCCGGCGCCTTTGCAGACGACGTAGACGGCCAGTCGGTCGGTTGTTCGAGGGAACGGTCCGATCTGCGCGCTGCCTCGCTGGGACGAAAGCTGTCCCAGGACCTTCTCGCCGATTGGCAGTACCGCGACGGCGACGGTTGGTGTGGGAGTCGCCGATGGACTCGATGCCTGGCTTTCAACGGGGATCGGCGCCGGTGGGGTCGGCGGCGTGTATGTGCAACCTGCCATGGAGGCGACGAGGAGCGCCGCCCCCACAACAGACCGGAGTCGTCTTAGCTGATCCAAATGTTCCATCCGACCTTGTAAGGGCTGTAGATGGTCTTCGAGTAGCTGCTCGTGACGACGCAGGTGTTCGTCCACCATTCCTCGACCCCAGTGACGTAGGCCTTGTAGGCACCATAGGTGCCGTTCCCTGTCTTGTGCGCAGGCACGGTGAACTGGATGGAGTTGCCGAGCGTGACGGTCTTACTCACGGATGCGGAGATTCCGTAGGTGCTCGAGATGCTGGCAATCTCGACAGAGAGCGCAACATTGGTGCTGCCGCTGTACGTGGCGCTGACCGTGCCGGACGTCTTCGACGTGAACGTCACGATCGCTGGCGTTGCGGTTCCGTTGTAATCAGACTGCTGTGTCCCGACCGCTCCGAAGGTGTCAGCTCCTCGTCCCGTCGATCGGTAGTAGTAGCCGGCGGAACAGGCTCCAAGCGGGTTGACGCCGACGTCGGCTGCCTTGGAGACGGCCGGCGACGCTTGTGCTGGTGCGGCGGCAGCAACCCCGCCTAGAAGTAATGCAGAAACGGCAAGAGCTGTTGCTATGAATTTCTTCAACGTGCATCCTCTTAATATTCCAACCTGCGTACGCACAGAATGTGTGTAGCGGGAGGATGACAGGGGTAGACAGATCAGTCAATCATCTGACGCCCAATGTACTACCCCAGTTCAGGGGTCACGGATTCGTGCATATGCTTGAGCAGGCATGTCGACGAGACGACTCACTCACAAACGACGGAAGCCCCCGACAAGCGGAGGCTTCACCCAGTCTTAGAAACGCCTACTGGCAGCTGTCGCACTGCAGCAGGTCCATCGGGTCAACCGGCACAGCGTAGCCGCCGACGGTGTCGTTCATGTCGAAGTCCATGGGGTTATTCTTAAAGGGTCGGACGCCCTCGGTGGGTGTCAAGGTCGAAGCTCACACGAAAGGGATTCCGTGGGGCGATGAAGGGGATGCGTGCGGCACGTTTGTCGCTCACCTGACATCTATGCACGGCAGCTTCGGCGCAGGTGTCTGGCACCGGTGCCGGAGCAACAACACCGCCGCACACTGTGACGTCTCACGAAATGTGGGCTCTTCTCAACCAAGTTGGACGTTGCGTTTCTCACGTGACTCTTATGCTTCGTTTTCGTCGATCAGCGGGCTCTTTCTCGGGGCGTATGGCGCGTGGGACCATGTTCTATGGCCTCCACGAGGACGAGCCCCGTCATGGTCGGCCGTGCGGCCGAGCTGGCGGTGATGCGCGAGGTGTTCGCTGCGGGTTCGGCGGGCGTTGCGCACATCGCGCTCGTGTCTGGTGAAGCCGGCATCGGCAAGACGCGCCTCATCGATGAATTTCTCCACGAGGTCGAGGCCGCGCCACAAAGTCCGCCTGTCGTGGTCGCGACTGGACAGTGCGTGGACCTCGGTGATTTCGGTGCCCCGTTCACTCCAATCCGTCGGATGCTTCGCGAGTTGTATGCCCTGGTCGGCGATCGGGAGTTCCGGGACGCCGCGGGCGCGGCGCTTGCCGTAAGGACCCTTTCTGCTCTGGTGCCTGAACTCGCGCCGGACTCCGACATCAAGCCAGATGTCCCTCCGGAGTTCATCGGTGAGGCCGTGGAGCGAGTGGTCACAGGGTTGGGCCTGGCTCGCCACCTGGTCCTTGTGTTCGAAGATGTGCACTGGGCGGACCCGGCAACTCTCGCCCTGATGACGGCGCTGAGCATCACGCCGCGTTCTGCGCATGTGACGACCGTGATGACGTACCGATCCGATGACGTCGGCCGTTCTCATCCGCTCCACGCACTTCTGGCCGAGTTGGATCGTCATCGCACGGTCACCACTCTGCCTCTCATGCGGCTTGACGTAGCGGACGCCGAGCACATCGCCCGGGCGGTCAGCGGAGGCCTCGGGCACGACCAAGCCGCGGCGATCGCGGCCCGCAGCGAGGGCGTGCCGTTCTTCATCGAGGAGCTCGCCGCGGCGGACATCGGCACCCCTTTACCCGTCACGCTCCGCGACGTCGTGCTGGCCCGCTATGAGCGTTTGAGCCCCCTGGCAGCCGGTGTGGTCGTGACGGTGGCTGGGGGTGGCGTGTATGTCGACGACGACCTGGTTGCCGAGGTCTACGATGGCAGCCCTGACTCGCTCCGTGTCGGTTTGCGCGAAGCGGTCGATGCGAGTGTGCTGGTCACCGAACGCGATGGGTACCGGTTTCGGCACGCGCTCATCCAGGAGGCCGTGCACGATGTTCTCCTGCCCGGGGAACGCGTGGATCTGCATGCCCGATACGCCTCCTCCCTCCAACGTCGCGTGTCGGACGGTCACCGGGAGTACGCGGCCGAATTGGCCGAACACTGGCTCAGAGCCCGTCGCATCCCGGATGCGTTCGATGCCATCCTCGTGGCGCGCGATCATGCGAACGACACGCTCGCGCCGATCTCCGCCGCCTCGCTCGGCGAACGCCTGCTCGAACTCTGGTCACTGGTACCCGATGCACAATTGCGAGCGGGACTTTCGCGCGCTGCTGTCGCGCTGGAGGTCGCGCGCGCATATGAGGACGCCGGCGAACGCGAACAAGCGTTCAAGGCCGCCGAGGTCGGACTGCGACTAGCCGAACCCGGCGAGACGCTGCTGCGTGCGCGGCTGCTGTTCGAAATCGGCAGCCGGCACCGCAGCGCGGGACGTCGCGGCAAGGCATCGGAGTTCTTTCTCGCGGCGCGAAGGCTTCTGGATGGCGACGGCGAGCCTGAAGAACGCGCGCTACTGGCGTGGATCGATGCGACCCGGGCGATCACCGACCAACTCCTCTCCTCGACAGCCCGTGAAGTGACGGACAGTGCCGTGGCACTCGCCGAGACTGCCGGAGACCCTGCCTCTCTCACATACGCTCTCCTCGCGCGGGCGGGGTGGCTTGACGATTGGGGGGATTTCGATGGCGGTGGTGTCGACCTGCGCCGGGCTGCGGCGGTGGCTTCAGACGTCGGAACCCATCTTTCCGCCATGGTCAATCTGACCGGTCACCTACTCATGATCGGTGAGTATCAGGAAGGCATCGAGGTCGGGCGACGAGCATATGACGAGGCGGTCGCCGCCGGTCAAGAACGCGGGCTTGGCGCGTTCCTCAGTCTCAACCTCGCCGAGACGGCGATCGACCTGGGCGACGTCGAGTTCGGCGTCGTCTGCGGTGAAAGGGCACTCCCGTTCCTCCCCACCACGCCGTACTTCCAGAACAGCATTCTCCTCGTTCTAGCGATGGCGGCCCTCTGGGACGACAAAGGCGATCGTTCGCGCGCTCTCCGGGAACGCGAGAAGGAGGTGGTCGCAGACAAAGGCAACGACGAGAACATCGTCGGTCGGCTGCTGCTCGACGGATATGCCGCGCTGACGGAGGCTGCACCGTACCGTCCTGTCGAGGGTTCGAACGCACTCGCGGAACGGATCCTGACCGTTCTCGACTGGGAGCGCCCGGGGCTCACACAGCATCTGCTCCCCATGGTGGGTTGGCTCGCGATGCGCGAGCCAGCACTGCGTGCCAGGCTGTTGCCCGCGATTCAACGCGCTCGGGCGCTCCCGTCCACGGGTTCGCAATCCTCCGCCTTCGGGGCCCTCGCGGGTGCGTTTTCAGACGACACGGTCTCAGCGTGGCGTGATGCGCTCGCTCAGGCTGAGGAGGGGCGTATCCCGAACCGGTACGTTCACCTCGCGCGTGTCCGGTTGGCCGAGGCTCTTCTCGCGAGCCGCCAACGCGAAGAAGCGGCCACCCTCCTCGAGCAGGTGATCGCTGAAGCGCCCATCAAAGGGGCATCCCTCATCACCCGGTGGGCACGCGAGCTCGTCACTCGCGCCCGCCTGAACGTGCCAGACGTATCGCCACAACCGCGCCCCGACGCTGCCGGTGTCTCACCGCTCACTCGGCGCGAACGGCAAATACTCGCGCTCGTGGCAGAGGGACTCACCAACCGGCAGATCGCCAGCCGCCTCTACATCTCACCGAAAACGGTATCCGTGCACGTCTCCGCGATCCTCGCAAAGCTCGGCGCTACCAACCGAACCGAGGCCGCAGCCTTCTACGCGGTCGCGCCCGCGGTATAAGCCCGCTTGGACGAGAGCAATCGGGCCCGGCGTGTGCATCGGGACGAAGCAGCCGTTTCGCTGCTGACACTTGTCTGTGAGAGTCGAGGGTGAACTCGCGGGTCAGAGTCACGTGACACCACGTGTCACGGCTCAAGCTGCTTGTGTCGTTTCTCACGGCACCCGAGACTTTTCTCACCCGAGTTGAGACACTGCGCCCGGGAGTTGAGTTTATTTTTCCTTCCGGCCGAGTCAACCCGTGTGAACCGCGCTGGCTGCGTTCGCGCGCCGGACTGCCTGAAGTGGGAAATGCGGTCATTCGCCTGGGCTCACCAGCCCCGATTCGTAGGCGAAGACAACGGCCTGGACGCGGTCGCGCAGGCCCAGTTTGGTCTGAAGCCGGGCGACATGGGTTTTGACCGTGGTCTCTGCGACGTAGAGCGTCGCCCCGATCTCGGCGTTCGTCTTGCCTTTGGCGAGCAGCCGCAGCACCTCGAGTTCTCGCACGGTCAATCCGGCGACCGACTCTGGACGGGCACCGGGTTCCGGACGCCGGACGAAGTCTTCGAGCAGTCGCCGGGTCACCGCGGGTGCAAGGAGGGCGTCGCCGCCGGCCACGATGCGCACAGCCTGCGTGAGCTGGTCGCGCGGCGCATCCTTGAGCAGGAATCCGCTGGCGCCCGCCTTGATCGAGCGGTACACGTACTCGTCGAGGTCGAATGTCGTCAGCATGAGCACCCGGGCACGTGTTGTCGCGGTGATGGCGGCAGTGGCGTCGACGCCGTCCATCACGGGCATTCGCACATCCATGAGCACCACGTCGGGTTCGTGCGCCCGGCTCAGTTCGACCGCGGCGGACCCATCGGCCGCCTCGCCGACGACCTCGAAGTCGTCCTCGGCGTTCAGGATCATCGCGAATCCGCTTCGCACGAGTTCGTGATCGTCGGCGATCAGCACCCGGATGCTCACGCAGGCTCCTCGATGGGCAGCGTCACGAGCACTTCGAATCCCCCGGATGCAGTGGGCCGCGCCTCGAGGTGCCCACCGTAGAGCTCCGCCCGCTCCCGCATGCCCGCGAGCCCGTTGCCCGACCCCTCGTATTGCACGGGGTCGCCGGTCGAGCGCCCGTTAACGATCCTCATGCGCATGGTTCCGTGCTCGGCGGCGAGTCCGACCGTAACGCCCGCGCCCGGCGCGTGCCTCAGCACATTCGTGAGTGCCTCCTGGGCGATTCGATAGCTTGCGAGGTCGAGGCCGGGAGCGAGCGCTGGGATGGCGCCGTCGGATTCGATTCTCACCGCGACCCCCGCCTCACCCAGTTCGCGTGCGAGCGAATCGAGCGAGGCCAGCCCGGGCTGCGGCGCGAGGTCCGGAGTCACCCCAGCCTCGGGACGCAGCATGCCGAGCATCCGTCTCAGTTCTTCGAGCGCCTGTCGCCCCGAGCGCTGCACTGCCGACATCGCCGCCATCGCTTTGGCGGGTTCCGCTGCCACCGCGGTCTCGGCAGCGGTCGCCTGGACGACCATGATGCTCACAGCATGCGCCACGACGTCGTGCAGTTCGCGCGCGATGCGGATGCGCTCGCTTTCGACGGCGATTCGCGCCTGCTCGTCCCGGCTCGACTGCAGGTCACGCTGCGTCTGGCGCAGTTCGTCGATGAGTGTGCGGCGCGATTGGATCGCCTGGCCAGCCGCGATTGGGGCGGCGATGAGCACCGTCGCCCACAGGGCACCGGCAACGCCCATCAACACCGTGAAGGCGAGGCACACGAAGAGCACGACCCCGCCGATGATCGCGCGCCAGAGGGGCGAGGATGCGGCGAGCGAATAGATCACGAGGAGCGGTGCCAGCACCCCACCGAGGTTGTTGTCGACCGGTACGTGCAGGAGCACGCCGATCGGAAAGAGCGTCGCGACAGCGAGGGTTGCCCACATCGGTGCGCGACGTCGAAAGAGTACGCAGAGCCCGAATGCCACGGCGCTGCCGATGATCGCCCACGCGGGCCCGCTCAGGATGGTCGCCCACCATTCGATGAGCGCGATGGTCGTCACCGCAAGCGCGGCGACGACGTCGACCAGGCCTACCGGTCGACCGTGACCGCGCCAGCGCGTTAGCCACTTCATGAGTTGACAATACTGCCGGTCAGGTCGCCTTCGGTCGTCGCCGGGGACGACGTGCGTCATCGCCACGGATGACCCGGTGGACACCCGTCGGATGGCAGCAATCGCCACCCGGCGGACGACGCGACGGGCGCGCCGTCGCAGCATTGAGCGCATCCGAACCAGCACGGTTCACGTCGATCGACCTACACGAGATAAGGAAGAGAGCTCATGACCACAGTCATCTGGCCGCAACGCGAAACGGATGCCGCTCCGGCGGTTCCGATCGGCCGACAGCTACGCACCTGGACGGGAGCCGTTGCAATGGTCGCATTGTTCGTCCTCATCGCTGTTACCTCCGCCATCGATCCCGTCGACTCCAATGCCTCATCGAAGGCGCAGCTCGCACAGGCGAAAGCCCACTCCGCTGCCCTACAGTCGACGATCGCACTCGAATTCCTCATCGCGCTGTGCGCAATCGGCGCGGTGTTCGCGATCGTCGGCGCCGTGGGCGGTCGGGGCATGGTCTTGGCGAACATCGCCGCGGTGGTCGGGGCGTTTGGCATCCTGGGGCAGACGCTCATCCCGGTAGGCCACGTCATGTTGCTCGCGGTCGCCCGTTCCGGGGCTTCGGCCGACGTGATCGACCAGTTCCACATGTCGGCCCCGCCGTTCACCGCGGTTTTCCTGTTCGCCATGCCGGTCGCCCTCGTGCTGCTCGCCGGCGCGGCGTGGCGCGCCAGGATCGTCGGCTGGCTGCCGTTCGCCCTCGTCGCGCTCTTCTTCGTGCTCGACCTGGTCGGCCTGCCAGAAGAGATCGCCGCCGTGATAGGGCTGGTCGGGTTCGCCCTCATTGCCATCGGGCTGGTCCGCCGTCCCGGCCTCTGAATGTCGTCGAGAAGCCGGTGAGCGGATCGCTGTGTCCCCAAATGCCCTGAGGCCCCCGAGTGGAAACTCAGGGGCCTCAGGGCTTTGATCTTGCGACTTGCGATTACGAGCTTGAATCCGCCTGGAGGTTCGCGGGCGGCCTCGATCCGTTGTGGCGTGCCTCACTTCTCAGTTGCCAGCATGAGTTGTGCCCCCGACGAGGATCACGGTCACGCAGCCGCTCTTGATACGGCGCGGGGACAGGCCCGGCTCTCAACGTTTGAACTCCCAGTGATCTGGCATGTCGCCCTGTCGCGCAGCAACACCGACACGGCAACAATCCCCGCTCGAAGCAAGCCCCTCACAATCTGAGAGAACTGACAACCCCGGCCCATAGGAATCAAACCGGATGCGATACAGGCTGTGTAATGTGACTTTACTCCCAGTACCCCGATTGCGACCAGAGACCAGCCCCCGACACGGTGGATACGACCATGACACTGCGGCTCTGGAACCGATCTCCGGCGCAGCGACACCATAAGTCGGTGCCATGACATCCACGCCAAAGGCCGAGCTACTCGACACGTCCGACCGTTCTGGGTCGCCGGTGCGTGGGCGCTCTCTTCCGTGGTGGGTCCGTGTAGGCCTGACCTGGTTGGCTTCACGGGTTCTGACGACCGCGATCATGGTCGCGACGGCGACACAGGTCGGTTCGCGTCCGACCTCGGACAGCCCGCTCAGGTATGCGGCCCTTTCACAGCTCTGGGATGCCGGGTGGTATCACAAGGTCGCACTCCACGGCTATCCGTCCGTCCTTCCCCACAACGCGTCGGGTGCCGTGGTCGCAAACACCTGGGCGTTCCTGCCCGGATACCCGTTCTTGGTCCGCGCACTCATGGCAACTACGGGGCTGTCCTGGAACTTCGCGTCCGTGGCAGTGTCGGTCGCGTTCTCGCTCGCGTTCGTGCTCGTGTTCGACCGCCTGATGCACCTCGTACTACCTTCGAACACCGCACGATTCGCAGTGGTCCTACTCTGCGTCTCGCCGCTCTCGCCGATCCTCCAGGTCGCCTACGCCGAATCGATGAACCTCTTCTTCGTCGCGTTGGCCCTCTACCTGCTTCTCCGCCGCCGATACGGCTGGCTGATACCCGCGCTCGCCATCATGTCGCTGACAAGACCGGGCGAGATCGCTTTTGCCTTGACGCTCGCGGCCCATGTGGCATTGCGGTGGCGAAACCGACGGCGAGATCCCTGGCTGCCGGGCCAGCGACCACTCTCGATCGTGGCTACCCTTCTCGCCACGGGATTCGGTTTGCTCTGGCCGGCCATTGCCTGGATCGCGACCGGATCATTGTCGGCCTACACCGCGACCGAGCTGGCGTGGCGTGCCCGCGATCTGGGCGCGACCTCCCTTTTGCCGTTCGCGCCATGGATCGAGAGCGCAAACTTCTTCTTCGCACCGCCGTGGGGGTTGCTACTACTGGCGCTCACCATCGGTGGGGCCATCGCAGCGTTCTTCAGTCGACCGGTGCGAAGGCTCGGGACGGACCTTCGCCTGTGGATCGCCAGCTACGCACTCTATGTGCTCGCCGTTTTCTTTCCGCAGACGAGCACGCTGCGAATCCTCACACCGATGTTTCCGCTCTTCGGCGCCCTCGCCCAACCCCGATCACGCATCTACCGGATCACGATCGTGACCGTCTTCGTGGCGGCGCAGGCCCTCTGGCTGATCGGGTCATGGTGGACCTGGTGGGGATCCGACCTCGTCACGCCGTGACACCTCATCGGGTCGTCACTGTTGTGGTCGACCTCGTCCTTCGACGTGACGGTGAGGCCGACGAGCGGGGCGTCAAAGTACTGGAAGATCGCGGTGTACTTGGCGTAGATCGAGCGGTGCGCGTCGTCAGCGACAGTGAGGTCGAAATACCCGGAACCGAAGCATCCGCGATCTGGAGGGTTACGCGGCGTGGTTGGGGCTTGATTCCGAGCGGTTTCCCGACGATCTCCTAATCTTCCTTCGTGCGCATCGAGGACGTTCATGGACCTTCAGCGCCGTGTCCATAGTCATGCCGGGCCACCGGAGTCACGGGACTTCCAGCTCGCCCGCCACCGGCTTCGGCAGCCGAGTTCAGCGCCGGGGAGGGATGCCCGTAAGCGTATTCACAAGCGGCCTCAGCGCTGGCGCCTGTGCAGTCCGAGTAGCATCCGACGCGTGAAGTGGCGCGGCGGTAGGGCCGGCGTTGCACGTCGTGAGCCCCTTTGCCACGTCATCGCTCAGAGCGCCTGGACCGCCGACGGAGTAATAGGTGACCACGCCGAGCGTGAATGCCGCCGACCAGGACACCTGCGGAATGCATGCCTTCGTTGAAAGGTACATCGGCATGCCGTAGACGCCGGACACTGCTGAGATGGAGAGGGCATCCGCGAATCCAGCTCCTGTTGCGAGGACACCATAGTCGGCAAAGGGGAAGATCTCGGTGTTGACCGCGACTGCGGTGTCATACCGGGAGGCACCCGCCAGGCGAATCACCTCCGGGCTCGGAAGTGTGCCGAGTTGGGCCTGGATACCCGAAGAGACGGCACCCGTGCCTCCGACCACGTAGATGTCGCCGGCGTTCAGGCTGGTCAAGAGGGCCATAGTCGAATCGTCGAGCGTCGGCGCTGAGCCGTTGACGAGGATCACGGGCGATTGCTCGTAGCCGGCGGCACCGCCCGCGACGAGGGCGTCGGGGTAGTTGGCACCGGTGGCGATAAACACCGCGTCCAGGTGCGACTGCACGTTCGCGCCCTGGAACGCGAAGGTCGCGATCGCACGAGATGTGGCGTACCTGTCCGCCCCACTGATGCGAGTGATGTTGGCGGGCGACGCCACGTAGCTGGTGAGTTGCGAGTACACGGCGGCACCGACAGCGCCCTCGCCGCCGACGACGACGATATCGGGCGCAGCCAGGCGGCGGAGCTCTGTCGCTACAGACGCCGGGATGCCGGTGGGCGAAACGAGCAGCAAGGGACCACCGAGGCGCGCGGCTGCGGCGGATGCGCTCAGCGCATCAGGGTAGTTGAGACCATCTGCGATGAACACGACTTTCGCTTTCGGCCCGGTGGAGGGGAAGAAAGCGTTGGAGACGGCGACCGAAGTTCCGAAGCGATCAGCACCCGAAAAACGGTTCACCCAGTAGTTGCCGTCGTACGGCAAGGTGACGTCGGCGCCGGCAGTGGTGGCGCCCGACGAAACATGCACGAGACCTGAGCTCGGACTGTACTGCGTGGTCAGTCGAGGGGTTCCGTCGCGATTCGGCCACGACACCCGCACCAGGTAGTCGCCGGGCATGAGGCCGTCGAGCGTGTACGAACCCGTGCTGGAGACGTTCTGCGACAACGAACGATTCACCGGGTCGAAGAGGCCGGTCGTCGGGTCGTACGGATAGGCGACCGCCTGGATCAGACCGTTCGGGTATGCCGAAGCCAGCCATGACGCCGGGGTGGTCGCGATGGTGCCGCTGATGGACCCGGGGATGGGGAGGTCGTCGTTCAGACCGCTGATATCGCTGTCCGTGACCGTGATCAGGGTGCTTTCCTCTTTATACGCTGAGCCGAGCCAGCTCGATGGGGCCCCGCCGTATGGCTCGATATAGATGCGGTAGCGCCCCGGCGCGACGCCGGAGAAGGAGTAGTTGCCGTTGTCGGCGGATGTGAGCGGGAGCGTTTGTGCAACCTCGGGATCATTCTGCGGCGAGTCGACCGGAGATCCCGAACCTCCGTTCGCAGAGAGGGAGAACAGCCAGATCTGGGCGTAGCCGATCGGAGCTGCCGGCCCCGTCGGCTGGTCCACAGTGATCGTTCCGCTGAGGGTGAAGGTGGGGGTGGCGGCCATGGTCGGTGAGGCGAAGACAGCACCCGATGCCAGTGCGGCAAGCGTCGCCAGGACGGCAACGCCGCCGATCATCCGCGCACGATGTCTTTTCAGCACAGTCAGCACTTTCTGTTACAGGACCGTAGCGCTGCCTGACTCAGGAGTTGCTCGTGTTCGGGTTTCGGCGGCCTCATTCGAGGCGCGCGCTCATGTTTTCAGGAGGCAGAATGCACGTCTACCCCCAGTTCGGGGCAGCCGAGGGTTTCTGCCCGCGGCGCTACATCCGCCCGTCCTACTGCTGCCAGATCGGGTTCGGGGGCGTGCCGTCGCGTGACGTCAGCCTTATCCCGATGTCGGCCGAATGACGGTGATGCCTTCCGAGGTCGCGTGGTCCATCCGGGGAAGTAGTGCGGCGCCCTCCTCCAGGGTGATCACCGCGCCGAGCAGGTCTTGGGGGCGCACCGCGCCGCGGGCGACCAGGTCGAGCATCTCCGGGTAGTCGGCCGCCGACATGCCATGGCTCCCGAGCACGTCGAGTTCCCACGCCAGTATGCGGTCGAGCGGGAGCACCGGCAGCTGGTCGGGCGAGAGCAGGCCGATCTGCACGTGCCGGCCCCGGCGTCGAAGGGAGCGCACGGCATCAGCGCTCGTCGTCGCCGAGCCGACCGCGTCGATGCTGACATGGGCGCCGCCTCCGGTGACGTCGGCGATCTCTGCGGGAGTGACGTCCGATGCCTCGACGCCGTGTTCAGCACCGAGCCGCCGGGCGAACTTCAGGGCGGCCGGATTGCGGTCGACCGCGATCACGCGAGCGCCGAGCGCCGTGGCGATCATCACCGCGCTCAGCCCGACACCGCCGGCACCGTAGACGACCACCCATTCGCCCGGCAGAACGTGAGCGCGAGCGCGGACTGCCCGGTAGGCCGTAGCGAAGCGGCAGCCCAGACTTGCAGCAGCGTCGTCGGTGAGGCTGTCGGGCACGGCGACGAGGTTCAGGTCGGCCCCCCGGATGCTCACCCGTTCGGCGTGCGAGCCCCAATGGGTGAATCCGGGTTGAGTCTGATCGGGGCACACCTGCGATTGGCCGCTCCGGCACCACTCGCACACACCGCATCCGTTGACGAATGGTGCCGTCACCCGGTCGCCGATGCGCCAGTTCTGCACGCCGGCGCCGAGCGACTCGACGATGCCGACGAACTCGTGCCCTGGAACGTGGGGCAGGTGCACACTGTCGTCGTGCCCGGCCCAGGCGTGCCAGTCGCTGCGGCAGAGCCCCGACGCGGCGACGCGGATCACCACGCCGCCCTCAGGGGCGATAGGGTCCGCCACCTCGGCAACAGACACCAGCCTGCCGAACTGCTCGTAATACATCGCCCTCATTCTGCGTTCTCCTTCCTTGGGCTCGGGTGCGGCCGGCGGTGGCTCCGGATGCACGCAGAAGTCGCGGTTTCAACGCACGGCACGCAAGGTTCGCGGCCAGCCACACCTCGGGATCCGACAGATCGAGGCCGAGGAGCTCTTGCGCTCGGGCGATTCGAATGGAGACCACGATCCAAGTGCAATCCGCCCTGATTGCAGTGGCTGATGCGCACTTTGCACACTAGCGCGCCCGGCGTAATCTCTGAGGGCTCCGCGCCCGAAATCGATCACTGATCGGGGCAAGGCGCGGATGTCCGTGACGGCGATTCGTCTGCGAAACGCACGTTTAGGGGCCGAGAAGTGCGAGCGGTACTACGGCGACGCCGTCCTGGCGTCGGTAGGCGTTCTGTCCGGAGGTGACGACAACCATGTCCGCAAGTTCGTCGCCCGGCAGGTGTTTCAACCAGAGGAGGTGTCGCACGTCTTTGGTTTCAGGTGCGCCTTTCAGTTTCACCGCGAATGCAACGGTTCGCCCGTCATGCCGTCGCGCGACGGCATCGATCTCGTGGTCTCCGCCTCGAGTGCGCAGGTGCGTGAGACGGGCGTCGGCGGCTTGCGCCTAAGTGTGCCGCCGACCGGGTTCGCGTCGACGGCGGGAAGCTCGGGGAGTAGCTCGTCAAGCGTCTCATCGCAGCGCTACTGTGGTACATTCAGCGACACTTTTGTGGTGCGTTTAGCGGCTATCCTGTGGCGCATCCCCATCGGCACGGTCCCACCGATCACCCGGTTAACCAACCCTGGGCAGTACATAGTTGAGAGCAGTCTCGCTGCTTGCTGCCTCTCACTTTTCAAGCGCCGAAACCGTCCAAGACTCAAGCGTCGGCGACAGGTAGGATCCTCCAGTGAGTTCAACCGAGACCGAGAGCACCGCGGCTGCGCCCGCTTCCCGGTCCAAGGTTCTCGGGATAATCACGCTGATTCTGTCGATCACTACCGCCGCACTCGCGCTCGCAATTGTTGGTATCGCGGCCGCCCTCTACTGGCCGATTGGGAAAGCGACAACCATTTCTGCGTGCGAAGGACCATCACTCACCGCCGCTCAAGAGCAAGTGTCGCTGCTCGTAGAGAACCTGAAAAGCCTGGCAATCTTCGCGCCACTCGCCCTCGGAGGGGTCACACTGGCCTTCGGCCTGATCGCCGCGCTCCTCAACATGGGGCACCGGCTCTTACTCGTGGCAGTCGCGATTCTCGTATTGGCGGCGGTCGCCACAGTCCTAGTACTGCTCTTCGCTTTCCCCATCGACCCGAACTTCTGGCACCTCAGCAGTTGCGGTAATGGCTAGGCGGGCCAACGTCAAACTCTTAAGCCGACCCGATCGTCCCACCACGGTTCGCGCTACCGCGCACCCGGCCCCCTGGCCGGCGCGGCACCCAAGGCCCGAGCGCGACCGCGCGTTCCCGGGTCGCGGCCGTCGTGGAGATGGTCGGGCGTTAGGGCGCTAGTAACCGGAAACGCAATGAGCGTTCGGTCTGCGACGTGGTCGAGGTCGATCGCTTCAGGTTCGCACATGGTGGCACCTCCGCTCTGAGTGTGCCTCCATAGCAGACGCCCCCGGTATTAGCAGTTCCGCTGATACCAGGCGGGGGCCAGCTGAGCGCAGCATGTCGCGTGGAGGTGCCGGACCATGCTTCTCAAAGCTACGATCACGATCGTCACAACGTGTTTCTGTCTCTATCCGGAGCCGCTGTCGACCCCCGCCCCGACCTTCATGTCGACGCCGCCGGCGTTGGTGACGCCCGCGCCGCCGTTGTGCTTTGCAATCGCCCCAGCATGGGAGGACCTTCACATTCGCTGCCCGCGGCTGCCTGTAGACCCGTTCGAGAGTGTCGGTGCACGGTTGTGGTTACTGCGCGTGCGGTGACGAGGTCTGCCAGCTCCCCCGTGCCGCCAGCAGCAGGCTGGTGACAGCGACACCCGGGCGGTCTATCCTTCCCTCAGGGCGCTCGATCGTTATGATGACCGGGCGTCGACACTGACCATGTCGACAGGAGCGCACCGTGACGATCACTGTTCACGCGCCGGACACCGACCATCGGGTCGCGGACCTCACCTGGCAGATATCCGGGGTAACTGAACGAGCCGAACTCTTCGCGGGTATGGCGATGATGCTCGATTCCGTGCTCAGGTCCGACCGGGTCAGCTGGTCCCGACTGGACACCCGACCAGACACCATCGCATACGCTGGGCCGACCAAGGACTGGGGGACGGCTGATGAGATCGGGCGGCAGCTGGCCGCCACGTACCGGGGCCACCCGATCATCATGTCGATGTTCCCCGGAATCGACCAAGTCCATGGTCTGCCCCGAAGGACCTCCGACCTCATAAGCCGGCGCGACTTGAAGAAGACCCGGGTCTACGCTGACCTGCTCCACCCGCACGGCTCCGAATGGCAGATGACGATCCGAACCGCCCTGGACCTGTCCGCGGCGTCACCGGAATGAAGGGCTCCTGCTGGGTATTCGATCGCACCCGACACGACTACACCGACAACGAAGTCGAACTCGCCACCCGACTCCAAACCGTCCTGACGGTGTTCGAGCACACGCTCACATACCGGAACACCGGCAGCGCGGAGACTGACGCAACGCTCCGATACGGTCTCACCACCCGCGAAGTCGAAGTCCTCGAACTCGTCGCGCAAGGCTGCACCGCCCACGCGATCGCCGACTACCTTCGGATCTCCGAAGCCACGGTTCGCAAACACCTCGAAAACGCGTACCGGAAACTCGGAGTAGGCGACCGGCTACTCGCCGTCACAACAGCACGACGGCTCGGCCTCATCACCAGCTGACGTCCGCTTCTCCTACGCGGAACTGCTAATGGCAGCGCACCGCGTCAATGTCGGACCCTTCATCAAGGAGGTGAATCCGATGACAGACACCAGCGACATCCGTCAACCAGGACCGGTCGTGCGCGAGCCTGAATCAGTCGAGATCGAATGCATCGTCATCGACTGGGCCCTCGTCCGATTGCCAGACACGCCCCGCCCGTAACCAGAACAGAACACGCGAACGAGCCAACCCAACAGACGCCTCGCGCATGCCCGAGCACGTCATGAGTGCAATCGCGCAGCGCATTCGGGTGGGGTTCGCTCACGGCCGGCACAGTACGACCGCACACTGGGCTGGGTTCCCATTGCCGTGCGCTTCATTCCCGCCGCCATCCACGACACCAGCGACTGCGTCGATGCCGAGGTCGGCGTTATTGTCCGCGGTGTTCGCTCGAAGGAGGGTGGTCGCAGCGTCGACGTGGATGCCGTCGTCGAGGAGCGGGCAGAACGGTGTGCATCCAGGCGGGTTCGCCCCGTTGCCGCTGGCCCGGTTGCCTTGAACAAGCGTGCCGACGGCGTTATCAGTGACGACCACTCCGGAGCCTGCATTGTTGTTCGTGATGTTGTAGAGGACCGTGTTGTGATCCGACGCTCCGACGACGACGCCGCCGAAACCGTTCCCAGCAGCGGTGTTGAGCGTGATGCGGTTCCCGTTGGACTGCTGATCAAGAAGGACCCCTGAGTCTCCGTTGAGGTCTGTCCTGTTGGCGGTAATCGTGTTGTCGTCGGAGCTGTTGACGAGATCTACGCCGGCGCCGCTGTCGGATGAGGTGTTTCCAGCAATGGTGTTATGGCTTGCTCCGTCGAGGAGAATCCCGTCGCCATTGAAGGTCAAAACGTTGAGGGCGATTACGTTGTAGCCGGAGTGGTAGAGCAGGATGGCTGCGTAGTTCGGGTCGCCCGCGTCGTGGGTCACGTGAGTCATACGAACGGTGTTGCGCTGGGAGTCGACAAGGAGCACGCCGGTGACGACCGTGTTGACGAAGGTCATGCCGCTGACGACGGTGTAATGCGCGCCGTTACCGGAGGTACCGGTCCCGAATCCGCGGACCGTCCCATTGCGGATCGTCGTGCCGGTATGGTTCCCGATGTCGACGCCGACGCTCGGATCGGTGATGGGGCCGGTGATGGTGTGCCCGTTCAAGTTGACGTCGAGCCTGTCTGCACCGATGACAAGGCCCCACGCCGGGCAGACCAGGTCGCTCTGGAGGATGACGTTGTGAACGACGGTCTGACCGCAGGTGACCGCCGTCGGCGCGGCCTGCGCGGGGGCGGCGGCAAACAATCCCACGCTTACAACGAAGGCCGCCAAGAACATAGCTGAGGTCCGAGGATGAGTGCGCGCTACTCCGTACACCGCTGTTCTCCATTCCGCGACCATCACATCACAGTCGCCGTTCGACGCGACGCTATTCCTGGCGCGGGTTCCGGTCGATACGCAATATGCGTATGCGGGTCCGGCTCACGGCATCCGGTTCAGAAGCATCAGCAAAAGCGGCCGGCCTGCGAACCAGAGAAGGACTCACCCTCGGCC
The DNA here is from genome assembly GCF_049994905.1 of Leifsonia sp. McL0618. Lineage (GTDB taxonomy): Bacteria > Actinomycetota > Actinomycetes > Actinomycetales > Microbacteriaceae > Diaminobutyricibacter. The sequence goes on from NZ_CP188258.1 coordinate 3,968,405, forward strand.
GCCCACCGAAGGTGTTGCGCTTGCCGAGAGAGCCGAGGAGGCTTGTCGGGTCATTCGTGGAGGGGACGTAACCATGATTCGGGCTACGAGAGCGACGGAAGCGGTGACCGAAGTCGCTTACGCGGCGTTCTCCGCCCCGTTCGGAACCGACGGCATACCGTTGGTCCTCGCTGTCGCGCAGGAGGTAGTCGGTGCCGACATCGCCGGTTTCTACGTCCACGAACGGCATGGTTGGACGGCACCGGTATACATCACACCAGGATCCGCATGGCAGCTTTTGCCGTTCGAGCGGCTACCAACGCGCCAAGCGGCAGCAGGACATCCGGGCATTCGTCACCTCGTCGCGGACGAACCCGACGACCCGTTCAGCGTGACCGACCTTGTCACCGAACGGACGTGGCTGGAATGCGAGATGGCACGAACGATGCGCCCATTCTGGGGCCGCCAGTACCACTTCGCGATCCCCGTCCCGCCCGGCGTCGCCCCTGACGGGGAAGTGGACGCGTGGGTGTTCGGCCGAAGCAGCGCACGCTTGTCTGCGGCGGATCGGGAAGTATGTGATGCGATCGCACCCGTTCTGACCGCGTTCGCCAGACACAGGACGGCGTTGAACCGGCTCGACATGCAGTCCGGTTGGGATCTGCTCACCCAACGCGAGACCCTCGTACTCAAACTTCAAGCCGAAGGTGTCGGAGCTCGAGGGATCGGTGCCCGGCTCGGAATGTCGCCCCGCACCGCGCAGAAACACGCAGAACACATCTACCAGAAGCTCGGGGTCCATAACCGGCGCGATGCCGTCGAAGCGTGCGAGCTTCTTGGAGCCGCCCAGCACGCCGCGGACCGCTGGCCGAACAATAAGAACGAAGCTCCTCGGTGAGTTACGGTCCGGAGCGGCGAAGTACGCATACTGCGTATTGACAGCAAACCTGTGTCGCGGGAACCTCGCAACCATGAGGAACCCACTTCGCATTCTCGCACTGTCGACAATCGCGGCAGTGCTCGTCGTGACTGCGATTGCCGAACCAGCTAACGCGACCGGAGAACATCACCAATCGCGTGACCGGATCGCATACACAACGTCGATCCCGGGCGGCGGAGCCCACGTCGTCGTAGCCAACCCTGACGGGACCGGCACGGTCCAGCTGCAGCTGCCGCAGGTTCTCGAGGATTTCGGTCGACCGGTTTGGTCACACGACGCAAGCAAACTCCTTCTCAGCAACATTCTCCGCGCCGACAGCACAGGCAACCTGCTCCCGTTCCGTCCAGCGACAGTCTCCCCTGACGGGCGCCACTTCAGGCTCTTCGCACTGCCAGCCCAACCGCCAGACATGTACTGCAGCGCGTGGACTCCCGACGATTCTCGATTCGTCTGCGCGGTAGGCGGGGACACACCAGGAATCTTCACTTTCCGTGCAACCGACGGCGGAGACCCGCTCCGGCTGACCACCAACCCGTTCGCCAACCCCGACACCCCGGTCGGATACTCACCTGACGGCAACAGGTTCGCGTTCCTTCGCACGAAACCTACGAATGTTCCCGACACCACCGCAGTGGCACTCTTTATCGCACGGCGTGACGGCTCCCACCCGACCCAGGTCACTCCCTACGGAGTCCTGATGCCGGATGTGATCCAATCGGCCGCCTGGTCACCTGACGGCAGGTCTCTCCTGTCATCGACGACGGATGGGCACCTCGTTCGCATCAATGCTCACAGTTACGGAATTAGCCAAATCCGGCTCGACGTACCAGAGCCCTATTTTGCTTCCGTCCCGTCACCGTCCCCCGACGGCCGCAGCATCGTCTTTTCGCTCAGCCACGGCGCTGGACCCCGCGCGGCCGACATCCTCACTGCACGAGCGGACGGCTCACACGTCAACTACGTGACGACGACCGATGACGTCGCCGAATGGTACCCGGAGTGGGCCAACACCTCAGCCGACCTCAGGTAGCTTGGAGCGGCCGTAGCGAGCGGCTCATGGTCGGGACGCTCCTACGAAGGTTGCGGCGGCGGGTTCCGGCCGCGCCCACCGACCCTTTGACGGGCCGGGAGGGAATGCGGCTACCGCCGGGACTCCACGAGGCCGGGTCGATGCGGTGGAGGCAGGGTCGTTTGATCAGCCGTGGTACGGACAGCCGTTGTCTCCGACTCGCCTACGGCAACGCCCCGCGGCGCCAGAGCGCTGCTTCCCGCACCGGCCCGCCAAGTCGGTGGCGGGCATGTGAAGCTGCAGGGCGCGACGACCCACATTGGCGGGCGACGGGCTTCCCGGCGAGAAGCTGCTCGGGAGGCCGTCGGTGATCTCTGGTCTGAGCATCGCGCCAAGAAACAGTCGACGCTCCCTGCTGGTCATCCGGGCTTCGTCGGCGGCGTCATGCTGGCCGTCGTTGACGGCGGATACGACCTGGTCCAGGATCTCGCGCGCTTCCCGTTCCGACAGGTCGTACGAGGCACGGTGGCTCAACAGCGCTGCAAGGTTGAACCGTCGGTCGCCGTCGCTGCCGATCCAGGTCTGCGTTTGCGATGACCCGGAGCCCATGAACGGGGAAAGGTCGTAGGCGGGGGTGAACTCGAGCGACGTCCCGTCCCAGAAGGCGGACGTGTTTCTGAGGTGGTCGTCATCGGCGCGGACAGCCATCACGAACGCGAGCCGTCGGAACATCTCCGGTCCGACCGATTTGGGATCCGTGGCCCGGCCACGCATCCGTTCGACCAGCGCCGGGTACGAGCCGACCCTTGTCAAAGAGTCGGCCACCGTGTATCCGGATACGACCTGGCGGCGGGCGCCGCCTGGGGTTCGGTCGAACCGCTCGGTGAGGAGGATGTCACCGTGAGCGCCCATCGTGACCAGTCGGTGTTCGGGAACTGAAATGCCTGCCCGTCTGGCGAGGGTGATCGCCGCCGCTTCCGCCTTGATCAGCGGCTCCGTGTCGGTCCGGACAGTGAACTTCGCGAGCCACCTTCGTCCATCGGATTCGACGAATGCTTTGGGCTGGGCGCCACCGGGGGTGGTCATGCTGTTGCGAACCGCCTGGCGTAGCTCGCCAGTGAGGTCGCCGTCATCTTGGACCCGGGCTGCACCGTCCGCCAAGATTTCCAAGCTGGCATCCCCGGTGCGGGGAGCATAACGGCCGGAGGCAGGTTGAAAGTCGAGCGCGCCGACACGGTCCGACCCGGACGAGAGCATCACGCGAAGATCCGGAACGCGGGTCTCGGAGTCAAAGCCAAGGGTGTGCTGGATGACCCTCTGGCCCCACGAGTCAGGCATGGCGTCACGGACCGTCAGCGGCATGCCCCAGGTCGGGCGCGGAGGGTGAACCTCGCCGCCAAGATCGAGGTCGGGCCCGATGGCGATAGCGTCGGGCCGGGCGAGGTAGGAGTCCCCGTACTGGAAGGTGAGACCACGGCTGTCCCGTGATTGCGCGACGACACCCGCGACTACGGGATCCACCGAGTGTGGCAGAAACACCCAAACGAAGGCGCGGTTCGGTTCAGAAGTCCGTGGAGACACCATGCTCCTTCCGGTTCCGCACGTTCGACGGGATCAGCGTGAGGGCTTGCTCCATTGACGCGCGAACGCGCGACAATGTGCGTGGGTCTGTGATGTCGAAGAGGGGGACTCCGGCGACCGCGGCGACGTTCAGAGCGTTGCCGATCGAGACACTAGGGCTCCCGTTCTCGACTTGAAGAACAGTGCGCTCGGATACGCCGGACCGCTCACCGAGCTGCTCAGCTGTCCAGCCCTGAGCATGCCGAGCTACCCGGACCTGGACACCCAAGATGCGCGCAGCGTCAGAAGCCTGGTCTACGAGCGCGATAGTGCGTCGAGTCACGCGAAACCTCCTTACTTTGCGGCTAGAGTGCTCTCAGCCTATAACTAACGCCGTATTGAGGGCAACGATCGCATCGACACAGATATTCCAAGGATTCGGGTGTGCCGGCGCCGTACCGGAAGCAGTTCGGCCATCCCCGTGCCCCCTAAAATCCTTCCGATGGAACCCTTTTGCGAGCTGCGGACATTAGTGGATGTGGGCAATCGAACAACGGTGTCCGGCTCAAGACTCGACTTCGGGGGATCACATGGAACGACGCAAGTACAACACCGGATTCGCGTTGCTGGGCGCTGGGGCGCTCCTCCTCGCCGCAGCGCTCTCCGGATGCTCGGCTGCAGCCGCCGGGGACCCACCTGCATCCGCGCCGACGCCGACTGTGACTGTCACGATGACGGCGACCCCCGCTCCGTCCACGCCGTCACCCGACGACCCGATCGACGCGGCAACCGCATGGGCCGCGTGCGCCGTTCTCGGCCAGGCCGAATACATCAACCAGACACCAGGCTCGACGCTTCGCCCCTACGACCCAAAACAGCCGCCCACGAAGAACGCCGACGGATCCTGGAGCGTCACCGTTTCCATGGCGCCGCCACCAGGAACCCACGACGGCTTCGCAAGCATCGTCGCGTTGTGCGACATCAAGGGCACGCTCGGAGCTCCCACGCTCATCCGCTGGACCCTCAAAGATATCTAGCCACCGGCCGGCCTCGGGATCAGTTCATGAGCGATCTCGAGGTGGGGTCGACGACCACGTTCAAGCCCATCCGGATCGTCCCCGCCGGCGTCGCGCCGTCCGATGGAATTACTCGTGCGCTCGAGTCCACCGCCACAACGCTGAACGGAAGATGGCCTGAACACCCCTGGACCCAGGGGTGGGACGGATCGGCAGGCAAAATCAGCAGACATGCCTCGCCGGCCGTGGATCGCGTGAGGTAATACGAAGCCGTGCCGGTCTGGCCAACCAAGCGAGACGAACCATCCGCGATCAGTGCGGTGTCAAGACCAGGAACATTGGTGGGCAGAGCGTCCTCGCGATGCTGAGGTTGCGCGAGGCTAGGAATCTCGGCAGCGGCACCTGACAGTGAGCGCCGCGTGCTCCCGCTTTGAACGAGCGCGCCCACACCGAGGGCCGCGGCCATCCCAAGTACTAGACCCGCAACGAGAAAAACACCGGGCACGAACCATCTCCGCCCCGCAAAGGCGCGTCCGGCAGGAATCCACGCGCGATCGCTTGCTCTGTCCTCGGTTGGCGCCTCCTGGCGATCCAGACCCGCGCTCATCTTGCCCCCACGCAACGGACAGCACTCATGCTGCAAGTATCCATCGATCGACCGTTACAGCCGTTCAACGCGCTACAGCAGATTCTTGGCGCTGGCCTCCACCCGCTGCCGTTCGTCGTCGTTGAGCATGGGGCCGTGCTGGGTGAGCAGGTCAGGACTACTCGCCGTTCGCCACAGGTACCCCCATGACCGCATCGACGACGACCTCCGGCCGATTGAACAGGATGAAGTGGTCGGTTGCGATGTCGCGGACCTCCCCGATCGCCTCCCGCGCCCACGAACGCATCTCGGTGCTGGTCATCTCATCGGTCTCTCCGATGAGCGCCACCGTGGGTATCGACCTCCAGGCTTCCGCCTCGACAGGGTCTGACATTGTGGTTCTCGGCACGGGCCGACGGGGGTGCTCGTCTAAGTGCCGCTGAATCGCGGCAGCGAATCTCGGACGACCATTGTCCTCCTGCCATCCATCATCGAGGACGAAACGACCCTGCGCATCCCAGACCAAGTTTGGGATGCTGTCGAGCCAGCTGTCATCACGGGCCTCGGGGTGGAGTGGCTGCGGGACAGACGAGACGTAAACGAGCCGGAGCACGCCCTCAAGCCCGTCCGCCGCTACTCCGGCCACATCGCAACCGTACGACCATCCCACGACCACAGTCGGGCGCGGACTCGCGACGATCGCATCCCGGACAGCGATGACATCAGCGAGGAGGCCGTCGTCAGTCGAACGGTGCGACGGGAGGTCCGGAGCGACAACAGTCACACCACGCTCTTCGAGAAGGCCCCGAACCCACATCCAGTCCTCGGGAACAGCCCAAAGACCGTGCACCAGGACAGCGCTGACGGGAAGTTCCTGTCGCGAGCCCATGGGGGGAGGCTAAGCCTCCGCGCTACGCAGAGTCAACGCCATCGACACCAAGAAGATCCTGCCCCGCACGCCAGGTGCACAATTTCGGCGTCCCCGACGCTGCGCCCTCGCTTGACCTAATGATTACACCGTGTAATGATTGTGGTCTGTAACTAATTAGGGAGAACACGATGGTCGACCCCTTGCTCGAGAAGCTCGCCCGATTCCAGCATCCTGAACGCTCCCTCGGCTACGCCCGGGCGCTGAGCGACGAAACCCTGGCCGCGCTGTTCAGCACCGATACCGACACGTACCGCGACGCAGTTGCGCAGATCGACGCACAGCGGGCTGAGTCGGTTCGCCGGCTCGCCTCACGCGCTGACGTGCGGGAGGCCTTGCAGCATTCACCGTTCGAGCGGGGCCAGACCATCGTCGCGACCGGCGAGAGCACCACGGCCGATCGACTCTCCTGGTTCGAACTCATCGCTGCGCTCTTCATTGTCGAGCGACCAGAACTCGAACTGAAATTCGAGAACCTCGCCGTCGCGGGCTCGACCACGACGCAGGCGCTCGCCGGCCTGCCCGCGCTGCGTCGCGCATCCGGCGACTGGGTGTTCTGCATGCTCGGCGGGAACGATGCTCAGCGGTTCGGCGGCGCCGCCGGCACGCGGCTGGTGAGTACAGCCGAGACGGTCCGCAACCTTCGGGCGCTCCGCGACCTGGCGCAGGCCGATGGAGCGAAGTGGGTGTGGCTGACGCCGACTCCAGTGGATGAGGAACTGATCGCGCAGTTCCGTTGGTTCCAGTTCGCCGGCATCACCTGGACCAACGCAGATGCTCGCGCGCTCGCCGATGAGCTTTCCAAGCTGGGCGGACCTGTCATCGACACATTCGATGCAGAGCCAGTGGCGGAGCCGTTCCTCGACGACGGGGTGCACCCGAGCCTGAGCGCCCAAGAGTCCATAGCCGTTCTGGTGCTGACGGCGCTAAGCTCCGCCCTGCCCTGAGCGCACGCCGCATCGAGTCCCCCGACCGCATCTACGGGCTCGGACAGTCGACGGCGACATGGCGCCGCTCGCGATCACGCCGCCCCCGCTCGTCGGGTGCCCGTCGCATCCGATCGATCCTCACCGGCCACCTCGGCGCCTGCTGGCGCGAGGCCATTGTCCGCTTTGTCGTCGTCGACGCTGAGAGGGCCAAGCCTGTCTTCGAAGTATGCGTGTGAGAGCCGCGCCCGAAGCCGGTCGAGTACGCGGAGCCTACCCGCGTCGTCTGGGTGCGCCACCACCAACGGGAGCGCACGCGGGCCGGTGAGCCGTCTTCGCTCCTCCTCTGGAACGGGCCGGTGGACTTCGACGTACTCGCCTCCGGGAAGCCGCACGACGCGGCCGGTCTCGTACCCGTGCAACAGCAGCGACCGGTCCTTCTTCTGCAGAGCCAGGCAGATTCGGCGAGTGAGGGCGAAGGCCGCGAGGGGGCCGAGCACCACGAGTGCCTGGAAGGAGTGCACCACGGATTCCAGCCCAAGGTGGAGGTGCGTCGCAATCAGATCCGCACTGCCCGCGCCCCACAGCGTGCCGTAGAAGACGATCCCGGCCGCGCCGATTCCCGTGCGGGTGGGCTCGTTGCGGGGCCGGTCAAGCAGTACGTCGTCGTCTCGCTCGCCGCGAACCCATCGCTCGAAGTATGGGTACAGCGCGATAGCGAACAGGAAGGCGCCCACGACGCCGAGAGGGACAAGGATCGCCAGAGTCCACGTTCGGCCGAGCCACTCGACCTCCCAACCCGGCGGCACCAACCGCAGCGCGCCGTCGAGGAAGCCGGTGTACCAGTCCGGCTGGCTGCCGGCGGAGGCTTCGCCGGGCGACGATGGACCGTACAGCCACACCGGACTCACCGTCACAGTCGCCGCGACGAGAAGGATGATCCCAGAGACGATGGCGAACAGTCCGCCGGCTCGGACAGCCAGGTTCGGGTACACCGGGATGCCGACCTCGCCGGCATAACTCGCCGGCTTCCGACCGAACACGGCACGGCTCTGCAACGCGAGCAGCCCGACGAGCAGCACGGGGACGACCCCGATGTGGATGGGGTACAGGTTCTCGATGATCCGCCCAGGGAACTCACCGCCGAAGAGCAGCCACGACAGCCAGGTGCCGACAACGGGTATGCCGAGCACGATGCCCTCGACGATGCGCAGGCCGGTGCCGGAAAGCATGTCGTCGGGCAGCGCGTACCCGCTCCAGCCGCCAGCGAGAGCGACGACGAGTAGTCCGAACAGCAGCAGCCAGGATCCGCGGCGTCGCCGGAATGCACCGGTGAAGAAGGTCACTGCCAGCTGCAGGATAATCGCCGCCGGCAGCAGCAGCGCCGCCCAGTGATGCGCCTGACGCACCAGCAGCCCGCCGGGAATGTTGAACGAGATCCGCAGGATGGACGAGAAGGCTGCCGAGACATCGGTTCCCACTAACGGCGCGTACGAGCCCCCGTAGTCGACGCGTCGACTCGACGGTGCGTACCAGAACATCAGCAGCAGTCCCGTGACGAAGAGCACTGCGAGGCAGGCGAGTGCGACTACGCCGAACAGGTTCGACCAGCGTAACGGCGCACGCCGCCCGGAGAGCTCGTTACGAAGCACTGCGAGTCGTCGTGCCGCGACCGAGCGGGATACGGACCTGGCCACCCGCTCGGTGAAAGACGCTCGTTCCCGTCGCTGGACGGGCATCAGGCTCGCCTCCCGCGCGTCGCTCCGCTCACGAACGCGCGCTCGATTCGTTGCATCGTCCGACCTCCTGTCCTCACTAGCTATGACCGGACAGGTCGTCGGATTGTGACATTCAGGCGGGAACGCGCTCCAGCTTGTTCGGGTTGAGCACCCAGAGCAGGCGATGGATGCCGTCGACGTCGATGTCCGCCGTCACGACGGCGGGCACCTCGAGGTCAGATTCCCCCTGCGTCGAGCGCGTCAAATGCAGCCACATCTTGCGGGGCCAGCTCGAAGTCCACGTCGGCGTTCTCCCTGATCCGGCTCGGGGTGGTGGACTTGGGCAACGGCAGGATGTCCTTCTGAAGCAGGTACCGGATGCTCACCTGGGCCACCGACTTGCCGTACTTGACGGCGATCGCAGCGATCTCGCGACTCTTCAATAGTCGACCCGTCGCGAGAGGTGAATAGCCCTCGACCAGGATGCCCCGGTCGTGGCAGTACGCGGTGGTCTCGGGCTGCGTGTGACCCACGAACCAGCGGATCTGGTTCACCTGCGGAAGGATGCTGGTTGGGGCCGCGAGCGAATCGAGATCGGCGACGTTGAAGTTGCTGACCCCGATCGCGCTTGCGCTTCCCGCCCCGTAGAGCTCTTCGAAGACCTTCCAGACCTCGATGTTGCCGGCGCGGTGGTCGCTGCCGATGGAGTTCCACGGCCACGGCGCGTGGATCAAGTAGAGGTCGACTGGTCCGAGGTCCAGCGCGGCGGTGGAGCGCTCGAACGCGTGCCGGGCACCGGCCGCGTCCTTGATTTCGGCCGGGCATTTGGTGGTGATGAAGATCTCCTCCCGCGCCACCCCGCTGTCGCGGACCGCGCGTCCCACGCTGGCCTCATTGCCGTAAGCGCGCGCAGTGTCGATGTGTCGATAGCCTGCGTCGATCGCCGTGCGCACCGAGTCATACGTTTTGGAGCCATCCGGAATCTGCCAGGTTCCGAAACCGATCTGGGGAATGGTGACACCGTTGGAGAGTGTGAACGTGTCGGTTAGAGCGGGCATGGAATTCCTTTCACGACGCGGGATGTCGGCCATGGTAGTCGCCGCTTGTGTCAGCAAATCGTGAGTCTGTGACGACGCCCGGCCCTGGCGGCTACTGCTTTTCCGGCTCGCTGACGAGTTACAACCCCTACGGATGGTTGAGCTCGGACGGACCGACTGTTGTGGGGGTTGCTTCTGACGTCCGCCTGAGGAGCACGTCGAGAATCTCACCGACGGCGACTTCGTCCAGCCCCTCCCGGCGGATTGGCTGGTTCGGATGCAGTTCGTAGAAGTTGCGACTGCCTACCCGACTGCGAGTCAGGTATCCGCTCTCGACCAGATCCGCCACTATGCGGTGGGCCGCCCGTTCCTGAACGCCCACGCTTTCGGCGATCTCCCGGATCCGGATTCCGGGGTGGCGCGCGACGCAGTAAAGCGCATGTAAGTGATTAGTCAGAAAACCCCACTCGGCCATAGCGACACGTCTCCTGTCATTTCGGACATGTTTGCATTGCCATGTCGTCTACAACAGGATATCGTTGCCAAGACCGGCGGGGAAGTTCCAAACCGTCGGCTAAGGAGCACACCATGGCCGCCAACACCGACATCACCCCTCCGGTGAGAGTTCCCGATACGCGGCGCCGAATACGCCCAACAAGGCGGATCTCCCTGACCGTCGGCATACTCTACGTGGTCACGTTCGCCTCCATCCCCACGCTGGCGCTGTACGCGCCCATCAAGGACAACGTCCGCACCTTCATCCTGGGGGTCGCTGGAAGCACAGCCGCATTGCAGTGGGGGGTTCTGTCCGAAATCATTGTCGGCTTGGCCGGCATCAGCACCGCCGTCGTGCTGTACCCGCTGACCAAACGGATCAGCCAAACCGCCGCCCTGGGGTTGGTGGCCGCCCGGCTCTTGGAGACCTCCCTCATTTTCGTCAGCGTCGTCAGCCTGCTCACGATCATGACACTGCGAAACGACCTTGCCGGCACTGCCGGGACGAGTCCAGCGGCGCTGACGACGATGGGTCACGGGCTTCTTGCAAACTACACCTGGACGTTCCTGCTCTCCCAAAGCTTGATGCCCGTCGCATGCGACCTGCTCCTGGGCTACTTGCTGTACCGGTCCGCCATCGTTCCCCGCATCTTCCCGATCGTCGCATTCATCGGCGCACCGCTGCTGCTTGCCTCCGATGTCGCGGTCTACTTCGGCGCGTACTCCCCGGTGTCCCCGATCGCTGTTCTCGCCGCACTGCCCGTCGCCGTGTTCGAACTGTCCCTGGGCATCTGGTTGATCATCAAGGGTTTCAAGCAAACGCCACTGACCGTCGACTACGACGCAGTCAGCCAGCCCAAAGCAGCCTGAGCGTCGGTCCTCACGGGCTTGATTGCGCTGATCTTCGCGGCCGGGAGGCTACGCCGCGCGGGTGAACGGAGGAAGGACCCGTGCGGGTTCTACGCTCTTCCTATGACCGCGCGCATCGCAAATGTCACTTTCCATGCCGAGAATCCCACCGAGCTCGCACGATTCTGGAGTGCCGTCATGGGCTATCCCGAGCCGACCGGCTGGCCGCCTGAAGAGGTCGCCGCACTGCGAGAGGCGGGGTTGAGCGACGAGGACATCGCCGCGCGGGCGGAGGCGTGGGACCAGGATCCGAGCCACCAGCGCTTCTACTTCACCCGGTACAGCCACGAGCGGCGTCAGCGGAATCGCATGCACATTGACATCACCCCCTTCGAGGACCGCCGCGCATCCCGCGAAGAGGTGGAGGCGGAACGCGATCGCCTCGTCGCGCTCGGTGCATCCGAGGAGAAGATGCTCACCGAGCCGTGGGGGCCGTTCGAGGAGTTCGCCATCATGATGAGGGACCCGGAGGGAAACGAGTTCTGCCTTCAGTGATGGCCCAAGGAAGCACTCACGGGTGTGCGGAGGGCGTGCCCTCAGCCGCCCGCGAGCTGGACTTTCGCGAGAGCGGCCAGCTCGGTCGCCCGGTACTTCTCGTTCGCGTCGCCAACCTGTTTGAAGAGATCGGCGTCGTGTTTCGGCACGGATGCCTGTCGTTTCCATTCGGCTTCGTAGAGCGCATTGCGATAGCCGGATGATGACTGGCAGGCGACATCCTTCAATGCAAGGTCCCGCTCGTCCTGACTGACGGTCGAGCCCTCGAGTGTCGCCCCGAAATGATCCGCGACCGACCATGAAGGCATCAGCGCGGGAGAATCTGCAAGCTGCAGGTGCTGAGATGAGCCCATGCACTCCTGCCAAATTCGGGCAGCCGCAACAACCGCCGCGTCGTTCTGCGCGGACGTGTAGGCGGCGTTGCTGAGTGCCACGGCATCCTGGCTTGCCGCATTCTGCAACCCGGAAAGGAGTGGAATCGCCTTTCGGACGTCCTGGGTGCAATCAATGAGGGCCTTGTCCTCGGCGTCGCTGATCGCCCTCGCGTTCAACTCCTGGGTCGCCAACCGGCCCGGGTCGAAGGTGGGTGCCTTGTGGTAGCCGCGCTCCTGGGCGACCTCGGCGGTCAGGGGCCGGTCAACGGTCACGTCACCGAGCCTGTTGCTCGCTGCTTCGATGTCGCGTTTGGGAACATCCCAGGTGTAACCCGCCCTGGCCATGCACGGAATCGTCTGGCGATTCTCGACATACTCCGATACCACGGCGCTGACCGAGATATACCGGTCGAGGGGCATCACCCACGCATCCACATCCTTCTGCGGCAGATCCGGCGTCGGCCCGGTCGCCCAGGCCGGAAGGCCCGCGAGTGCGACCCCGGCGACCACGATTACGGTCACACCGGCCGTGATGATCTTGGCTCCGCGTTCGCGCTTCTTCATTGGGCTCCCTTTACTGCTTCTGAGCGGGCGGCGATGAGTCCGCTCTCGTACGCGTAGATGACGATGTGCACTCGGCTTCGGAGGTCGAGTTTGCTGAGCACGGCACGCACGTGCGACTTGACCGTGGCCTCACTGAGATGCGCTGCAGCCGCGATCTCAGAATTGGTGAGCCCGTTGGCGACAGCCAGCATGACCTCGTGCTCTCGAGGGCTCAACCGCTCATGAAGCACGTCGGGCGACCGGGCCGCCTTGAGCGAACCGAACTCGCGGACCAGCCCGACCGCCGCACCGTCCGTCACTGTCGGCTGCCCACTGTGGGTGGCGCGGATGGTGGTGAGCACGTCTGCGGGGGTGGCGTCTTTGGTGAGGAACGCAGAAGCCCCCGCCCGAAGCGCACTGTAGACGGCCTCATCCTTCTGAATCGTGGTCAGCACGATCACCCGTGGGGTCTCAGCTGAGCCGCGCCCGGCGAGGATGAGCCTCGTCGCTTCGATGCCGTTGAGCACGGGCATCCGCAAATCCATCAGCACGATGTCGGGCTGGACACGATCGACCAGTGCGAGCGCCTCGTGGCCGTTGGTCGCGGTTCCGACCGACTCGAGGTCGGTCTGGGCTTCGATGAGCATCTGCATGCCGGCGGCGAACAGCGGCTGGTCGTCGACGATGGCCACGCGGATCTTATGGATGCTCATGCCTCCTGCCCCGCTCCCGAGGTCACCGGCGTTCGTACCTGGGCGGGAATCGACGCGGATACGACGAATTCGTTCTCCGCCGACTGGGCGGTCGTCAGCCATCCGCCTGCAAGTCTGGCCCGCTCCTTCATGCCATGGATTCCGACCCCGGCGCCCATCGCGACCGCGGACGGGTTGGCAAGCGTCCGACTGACCGAAGAGACCGTCACGCGGACGTCGTTCTCCTGCCAGACCAGCTCCACCCGCACCGCAACCCCCCGGCCGCCATACTTCAGCGCGTTCGTCAGGCTCTCCTGCACGATCCGGAAGACGGCGAGCTCATGGGATGGCGTGAGCTGCCCCGACCCCTGGATCTCCAGTACTGCATCCATGCCGACGGTGCGCATGTGGCTCACGAGGGCGGCCAGGTCGGCGATCGTCTCGCGAGGCACGACCGCCTCGTCATCGTTCTGGATGCGCTCCACCAGGCCCCGTACTTCCAGCAGCGCCTCACGCCCTACGTCGGCGATCGCCTCTACCGACTCGGTCAGCGCGCCTGGGCGAACATCTGCGAGGGCGACCGCGCCCTGCGCCTGCGAGACGATGATCGCCAGGGAATGGGCGAGAGCGTCGTGGACATCGCGGGCGATTCGCGCGCGATCCTGAGCGAGCCGCAGCTCGAGGTCGGCCCGTTCGTAACGGATCTCTGACTCGTGGAGTTCGACGGACACCTCGCGGCGACTGAGGAACTCTCGGAGCGCCATGCCGACGCCCCACGCCGCCGCAATGATGCCGAACGCGGCCAGCGCGACAAGGACGGCCACACTACGCAGGGACGCTCCCGATCCTTGGTCGAGCGGGTTCGGCGAAAGGGGTGCGATCAGCGCCAGCGCCATCAGGACTGCGGCAGCGGCACCGGCGGGGAGGGCGAGGAATCGGGCGGCCTTGCTTCCCCGGAAACCGACGAAGAACGCGACGATGGCTGCGGCCAGGTACGCCGCCCAGGTCGTGTTGCTCGGCGCGACGGCAAGTCCGGCGGCCTGCAACGCCGGCACTGCGACGATCAGCGCCAGCGAAAGCAACGGCATCCAGGTTGAGAGTGCGATCGCGAGCGCCAACAGCGCGAACACCGTTGTGGGGCCGCCCAGCCCCGATCGAGCCCACTCGCCCACAACCCACAGAACGAAATAGCAAACAGCCGCGGCCGGAGCCAGCCAGGTGCGGCTCAGCCGCGTCAACACCGTCATACCGTCACGGTAGGGGACGGCGGCCGCCAGTCACTGTCAGCGCGTGCCGAATTCATCCGAAGTGATGAGAGCCTTCTAGAATCGCGCGCACCACGCCCGGAGAAAGCCGTAGAGACCGCCCATGATGAGGCCGACTCCGATCACTGCAAGCACCGCCTGCCCGAACGGGAGGCCGGCGAGCACCCGGAAGGCGGCGTCCAGCCCAGTGGCGTGGCCCGGGTCGTTCTCGAGTGCAGCGATGCTGAAGACGACTCCGACGAGCAGGATAGCGATGCCCTTGGAGACGTATCCGCCAACTCCAAGCACATCGATCGCGTACCGTCGTCGTCCCGGCGGGACGACGAGATCTTTGTGGAAGCGACGCCGGATGCCCTTGAGGACGAGGTATACGCCGATTGAGCCTGCGCCCAGTCCGCCCAGGATGAGCACGAACATCCCACCGGGAATGGACATGACTTCGGCGCTGGTGACCTCGGTAGAGACGGTCGACCTGTACGGATGGCCGATGGCGAACACGAACGCGGACCACGCCAGCACCACATACACGAGCGCTTTGCCGAACGTGCTCAGGTTCCTCAATTGGACCCCGCGCCTCGAGAAGCGGACGTTCAGCCCGGCCTGGATGCTCAACCACACCGCAAGGGCGCCCATCCCGATCACCGACACCCAGAGGATCGCGACCCCACCGGGAAGCTTTGAAATGTACGCCAGAGCGCCTGTCTGATCCGACTCGGCCACCTCGCGGAGGGCAACCCGGATCACGGTGTAGCCGAGAAGGATCTGCACGAGGCCGCTGGTGACGAACCCCGTGCGCGCGAGGACACGCAGGACACGGCTGCGAACGAACGCGTTCGCGACGTCCTCGACCTGGTCCGCGATCATGGGGAGGCGGGCGACGCGGGCTCGATTCCGGTGCGCTCGATCAATGCATCCACGACGTCGGCTGCAACATCTTCGTCAGCCAGCTTCGCCGCATCCTCCTCCTGCTTGACCTCCACACGTGCCGCCTGCCATGCCGACCAGTGACCTGACACGAGAGCCCACAGCGAGAGCGCCGACACGTACACCACGCTGTTCACCCAGTGGGTGGCGATCGAGACCGGAATCATCGCCACCCAGAAGACGGCCAACCACCCGTTGACGCGACGCATGAAGACCGGGTCCCCCTGCACGCTCGCCCACAATGACTTCATCGCGTTCACCGGGCTCACACGCTGCGTTTGCGGCGCAGGAACCCGACGATGAGGGTGATGACGAAGAACACGAGGCCGAGGATGGCGAGCCAGATCAGACCTTTGATGGCGAATCCGAGAAGTGCGAGGACAGCCCAGATGATGAGCAGAACGATGATGAGAGCGAGCATAGATTGTCTCCTTTGGTTCGACTGAGCACTTGACTGCTGACAAGAGCACTTAGATTGTGCATTCAGCGGAGCAACCGGCCGAGGGGCTTGCCCGGATGCGTTCTTCGTGATATCGGTCCTGAGCGACGAGTTGGACGACGCTCTACTCGGTTCCGTTCCACGGCCGCAACCGCGGTATCCATCCCCGCACAGTGCGCCGGTACTCCCGGTATTCGTCGCCATAAGCCCGTTCCAGCGTCGGCTCCTCGTAGAACCGCACGAACAGAAGTACAGCAAGCAGGGCAATGCCCGCGTAGAGCACCGTCGCCCAGCTCGCGAACAGCAGCGCCTGCCCGAGGATGATCGCCAGCACCGCGACATACATCGGGTTCCGCACAAACCGGTACGGCCCGACGACGACCAGGTGGGCGGTCGGAACCGGTGGCGCAGGCGTGCCGTCGGCGCGGGCGAAACGGATGAACGCGTCGAGCAGCACCACGACACCGCTCAGGATGAGGACGGCCGCCACGATCGCGATCGGCCAGATCCAGCCGCTCGGCCACGGAATGTGCCATCCGGTGATCAGCCACGGGATCAGCCCTGCCACGATCCCGGGTGCGAGCACGAGGAACACGATCGTACCCACCCACGCGCGGACGCGCACACGATTCATGCTGGAAGCGTAGCCCCCGGTATCCGTGCAGCGAGGGCCGAATTCAACCGGAGGATCGGCCCGGTGCTAATGCCGCACCGTGTACTGCGCGATGACAACGCCCGTCGTGGTCGGAATCGTGCGGTCCAGAGTGAGGTCGGTGCGGTCGGCGTCACCGAACAGGCGTGTGCCTGAGCCGAGAACGATGGGAAAGATCAGCAGACTGTAGCTATCGATGAGACCCGCCCGGTGCAGTGTGCGGATGAGCTCACCGCTTCCCATGATCGTCAACGGCGGAACATCCAAGCGTTCGCGCAACGCGCCCACCGTCTGGATGGCGTCGCCGGCCAGCAGTTCCGAATTGGGATACGCCAACTCGGTTCGAGCTGAGCGGGAGACAACATACTTGGGGGAGCGCACCAGGACATCGGCGAAAGGGTTCGGCGCGTCCAGGCTCGTCCAATACCCGAGCAGGTCTTCGTAGGTTCGGCGCCCGAAAAGCAACGCCCCCTGTTGCGACATGCCTTCCGCGGCGAATCCCATGGACACGTCGTCCTGGTAGCCGTTGCCCCAGCCGCCGTGGACGAAGCCGTCGCGGGTGTCCTCGTCGGTCCTGCCGGGGCCCTGCATCACGCCGTCGAGGGTGATGCTCTGAAAGACGCCGATGCTGCTCATGATGATCTCCTTTTCAGGACCGACTCCAGGTCCTCTCACCCTTAAACGATCGGGCGACCGGCCAATCGACAGTGTTGACCCAGGAATCCACTTCGCGCTGTGACCTCACACCGTGATGATCGTCTTCCCCTTGCGCCGCTCGGTCGGGTTGAGCGCGGCGATGGCATCGTCAAGACTCGCGACGGTGCCGATGTTCGTGCGAAGCCGACCATCACGCACCCGCTGGACGATCTCGACCAGCTGCGCCGGAACGGACTCGACGACGAAGTCGACCGCCAGACCCTCCCTGGGTCGTACCTCTTCAAGCCCGGTGATGGTGACCAGCGTTCCTCCGGCCCGGATCAGGCGCGCGGACCGCTCCTGGATGGCACCCCCGATGACATCGAAGACCAGGTCGACTTCGCCGACGTCTTCGAGGGCGTCATCGTCGAGATCGACGAACTCGTGCGCACCGAAGTCGAGCACTTTCTCGCGATCGGCGGCGCGCCCGGTGCCGATGACCCAGGCGCCGGCCTCTCGTGCGAGCTGCGTCACCATCGTGCCCACAGCGCCGGCCGCACCGTGCGCGAGGACGGCCTGCCCAGCCTGCAGGTGGCCGTGCTGGAACAGCCCTTGCCATGCGGTGAGGCCCGAGATGGGCAGGCTCGCGCCCACCGTGAAGTCGACATCGCCCGGGAGTGGTGCGAGGTTACGCGCCTCAACCGCCACATACTCCGCAAGGGTCCCGTCACGATGCCAATCCGAGATGCCGAACACCCGCTGTCCCGCGGACAGCCCCGTTGTGCCATAGCCGAGAGCCGTGACCACTCCGGCCAGCTCATGCCCGAGGATCGACGGCGCCCGGTCGCGGCCGGCGCGATCGCTCCAGGTCGACGACCACTCCACCTCGGTAGGAACGTACCCGGACGCCCGCACCTCAACCAGGACGTCGTTGATCGCGGGTCGGGGTTGCGGACGGTCCTCCAGCGTCATCCCGGCCGTTCCCTCGGCTTGATCTCTCACCACGATCGCCTTCATCAGGCACCTCCCTGTATCAATTTCTTGTGAATACGGCCCGTTCCTCCGACTCGAACGGGACGAAGGTTACAGTGACCCTCATGACCAATGAGACACCCATCGCCTACACCGCGCTCGACAAGGGCGTTCCTGTCCTGGCCGCGGACGGCACAGAGATCGGAACAGTCGAGCACGTGCTTCAGGACAGCTCGATCGACCTGTTCGACGGCATCGCGGTCAAGACGCATGCCGGTCTCCGCTTTGTGAGCGCCAACGTCGTCGGGACCATCACGACTGCCGCCGTGCACACCAACCTCACGGATGCCGACACAGCCGCCCTGCCGAAACCGCAGGGCACCGAAGTGCTCGACGCCGACCCGAGCGAGTTCCAGGGCAACGGCCTCAGTGCCTGGTTCGGCCGCATGTTCATGCGCGAGCACTGGATGCGCAACAAAGAGTAGAGCGTCGGCAATCGCGAACGACCTCATTTCGCCGGCGGGCACGCCTTGCTGATCGCCGCCGCTTTGGCGCCATCCATTCCAGCCCCGTCGCTGGGGAACCAGTTCTGGTTCGGCCACTTCGCGATGAACTCCGCACGGGACGGTGCAGGCACTTCTGAAATGCCGTTGGCCTCGTAACAGGGCACCAGGAACTCCGTGAGGTAGTCGTACAGATACCCGAGCTGCTGGGGTGTGGGAGGCGGGCTGGGCTGGTACGGATGCTCGACGCTGCAGACCCACGCGCCGACCGCCTCCTTCTGGTCGCTGGCATCCGCACCGACACTGGAGGGCGGGTCGCCTTTCTTCGCACCGGGAGGGTAGGCGTTCGCGATCGGCACGCCCTGCTCGGTGTAGCACTGTGACATGACGGCGACTTCGGTGGAATCGGTAATGTACCCGCCGAAGGTCACGGCCGGTCGAACTGCAGAGGGATACTGCTGCGACAGCTGCTTCCACGCCTGGTCGGCGTTCGAAAGGCGACGTTGCTCGGTCTCCGCGGCGGTCTGTGGCGCCGGAGCCGGCGACGGCCCGAGATCGGGCATCGGCACGGTCACCGCAAGCGCGGTCGGCGTGGGCGTCGATGTCCGTTCGGCATGTGGTTGGGCGGCTGCGATCGTCGCACATCCGGCGAGCGCTCCCAGCGCCACAACGCAGATCGCCGCATGGACCAGCTGCCTGAGATGACCCTGGTTCCCCGCCACCAGCCCACCCTTCCCCGTCGATCTGCCCTGAAGGGCCTGAGCATACATTACGGTCTACTGCGGTTTCAGACGTCTCTGACACCTTGTCCGGTGGTCGCCCTGCTTCTACGACGCATACGCACACGTGTTCCTGGGCACCGGGATCTGCAGGAACGTCGTGCCCGCTCCGCCGAAGTGGGCGCAAGGCGCTTCCCTTCCGTCTGATCTCGGATGCGGGTCCGACAACGTCGCCTTCCGGTAACCGGCCTTACGCAACACCCCAGAAGCGAGCGACTGCTCCGTTGAGGTGAACCCGCCGCGACGTTCTACAGTTGGGCCATGATGACGGCGCGACTTTCGGCGTGGGCGGTGGCGGGCATCCCGGAGGTCGCCCCCGGCGACGACCTGACCGGGCTCATCGGCGACGCACTCGCCGCATCCGCACCCGACGACCGGCCGCGGGCCGGCGACATCGTTGTCGTGACCAGCAAGATCGTCTCGAAGGCCGAGGGCCGTTTCGTGCGGGCGGATGACCGTGAGCAGGCGATCATGGATGAGACGGTGCGCGTCGTGGCGACCCGTGTCACCGGCGACCACGTCACCCGCATCGTCGAGAACCGCCTCGGCATCGTGGGCGCCGCAGCCGGGGTCGACGCCAGCAATACGCCCGAAGGCACGGTGCTGCTGCTGCCGCTGGATCCGGATGCCTCGGCCGCCGCACTCTGCGCGGCCCTGCGGGAGCGGTTCGGTGTCGACCTCGGAGTGATCGTGTCCGACACCCTCGGACGCGCGTGGCGCCTCGGCCAGACCGATGTCGCGATCGGTGCAGCAGGCGTGCTCGTCACCGACGACCTGCGGGGGTCGACGGATGCGCATGGCCGGCCTCTCGGCGTGACCCAGCCCGTCGTCGCCGACGAGATCGCCGCGCTGACCGATCTCGTCAAGGGCAAGGCGAACGGACTTCCGGTCGCCGTAGTGCGGGGGCTCGGTCGCTACGTCACAGGGCTCGACGCTCCCGGTGCGCGAACGCTGGTGCGTACCGGCCCGACCGACATGTTCCGTCTGGGCACGGATGAGGCGCTCGCCGAAGGCTACGCGCGCGGTTTCGAGGCGGGGCGGGCATCCGAGTGATCCGCTGGACGGTGGTCGTGCCGTTCAAAGGCGCGGCGGATGCGAAGAGTCGCCTTTCCGGCTCGCTGGGCGACGACGAGAGGGCCGCCATCGCGCTTGCATTCCTTGTCGACACCGTCAGCGCCGTGGCCCGCGTGGCCGCCGTGTCGAGCGTGATCGTGGTCTCGAACCAGCCGGGGCTTGCCGGGACCCTCGGGGCCGTGCTCGGTCAGGATCCCGGCCGCGCCGACGCGGAGACCCACGTGATCGCCGATCCGGGGGGCGGCATCAACACGGCGGTCGCCGCCGGCCTCGCGCACGCACGGGCCGCCGCTCCCGACACCTTCGCGGCAGCCATCACCGGCGACCTCGCCGCCCTGCGTCCGGCCGACCTTGCGCAGGCTTTCGCACTCGCCGAGGCGGCGGCCACGAGCGCACAGGTTCTGAACGAGCGCACAGGTTGCAGCGCGGGCAGTCGTTCAGAACCCGTGCACGGGCGACGTACGTTCGTTCCCGACCGGGAGGGTTCCGGAACCACGATGGTCTCGTTCGCGCCGGGCGCCGACGCCCCGACGCATTTCGGGATCGGGTCGTCTGCCGCCCATGCGACCGCAGGCTACTCGCCGCTGGACGTGCCGGCCGAGTCGTCGCTGCGGCTCGACATCGACGATGCCGACGACCTCGAGCTGGCGCGAGCGCTCGGTCTCGGCGAGGCCTCGCGCGCCGTGCTGGCGCGGCGGGTCACGCCGCGTTCATCCGATCCCTCCACGCCACCAGCTCCCGCGCCTGGCGGAGGTCGCGGTCGAGCCCACTGATCCCCAGCGTGAAAAGGCGTGCGCCGAGCGCGTGCTGCGCCTCGATGGGCTCGAGCGAACCGAGGGTGCCGTCGCCGGTCGAGATCTCGATCTCGGACATGTCACGGCCGACGCTGTCGCACCACCCCTGGAGCACGCCGAGCTTGCGCTCGAGGGTCTCGACATCCGAGAAGCTGTGCCAGATGTCGGCGTGCCGGGCGACGATCCTCAGCGTCTTCCTCTCGCCTCCGCCGCCGATGAGCACCGGGATCGAGCGCGTCGGGGCCGGGTTCAGCGCGGCCCAGCGCGACTCGATGCGCGGAAGGGCTTCGGCGAGCGCGTCGAGGCGCGTGCCGGGCGTACCGAACGGGTAGCCGTATTCCACATAGTCCAGCTCCTTCCAGCCGGCGCCGATTCCGAGGATGAGCCGCCCGGCGTCGCCGCCGCGCGCGCTGATGTGGTCGACCGTCCGGGCCATGTCGGCCAGCAGGTCGGGGTTGCGGTACGAGTTGCAGGTGACGAGGGCACCGAGCTGGATGCGGCTGGTCTGCTCGGCCCAGGCGGCCAGCATCGTCCAGCATTCGAAATGCAAGCCATCCGGATCGCCTGACAACGGGTAGAAGTGGTCCCAGTTGAAGGCGATGTCGGCACCGAGGTCTTCGATGGCGGCGACGGTGTCGCGGAGCTGCGCATACGTCGCGTGCTGGGGTGCGAGCTGCACACCGATGCGGACGGGGCGGTCGTTCATAGGATTCCTCCGAAATCGTTGGCGGTCGGTCGGTCGAGTGCGCCCGTCTGGGCGGCATGACGTGCGTGGGCGGCGGCGAGCGCGTGGGCGGCGATCGTCGCGGTCGCCGGCACGTCGTGCATCCAGAGCGGATGGGCTGACGCGCGGATGCCCGCGGCTTCCAGGTCTTCGACGAGTCCGGCATCCGTCTCGTCGACGAGCCAGGCGTCGAGGATGCCACCGTCGGCCCGCGAGCCGTAGAAGAGGCCGACGCCGAGGGCCGTCGAGTCCACCCCGACGATGTCGAGGCACCGGTCGGCCATGCCGCGCACGACGCTGCCGCCGATGATCGGCGACACCCCGACCACCGGTGCGCGGGTATCGCGCAGCGCTTCGTGCACGCCCGGGATGGCGAGGATCGTTCCGATGGAGACGACGGGGTTCGATGGCGGGATGATGACGATGTCGGCCTCGCGGATCGCCTCCAGCACGCCGGGAGCGGCCTTCGCCTGCTCCAGTCCGACCTGCACGAACGCGCTCGCCGGGGCTGCGGCACGGTAGCGCACCCACCACTCCTCGAAGTGGATGAGGTCGCCGGCCCGGTGCTCGTCGACATCGGCTGCGAGCCGAACGTGCGTCTCGACGGGGTCGTCGCTCATCGGGAGCAGTCGGGCTCCGGGTCGCCACCGGCGCGCGAGGATCTGCGTCGCCTCGCTCAGCGTCCGGCCGGAGCGCAGCAGGTCGCTGCGCACGATGTGGGTGCCAAGGTCGAGGTCGCCGAGGGTGAACCAGTCCCAGCCGGCCCCGTAGGCCGCGATCTCGCCAGACGTGCGGCGCGTCTCGTCTGCTCGGCCCCATCCCTGATCTTCGGCGATTCCGCCGCCGAGCGTGTACATCACCGTGTCGAGGTCGGGGCAGATGCGCAGGCCGGTCAGCCACATGTCGTCGCCGGTGTTGACGATCACGGTGACCGGCACCGAAGACCCCTGCACCGAAGTCACCGGCACCGTAGCGCCCGGCACGGTCCGGCCGTCGCCGCCCTCCGCCGGGTACTCCGCGGCGAGGTGTGCGAGCAGCCCCCGCGTGAAGCGGGCGCCGCCGACGCCGCCGGCCAGTACGGTGATCCCCGTCATCGGGCGAGCGCCGAGCCGTACCGCTCGCGCAGGCGCGGCAGGATCTCCGCACCGTACAGCTCGATGAACCGTTCCTGGTCGGTTCCGGGACCGTGGAACACGAGATGCCGGAAGCCGAGATCGATGTACTCCCCGATGCGTTCGACGTGCTCGTCGGGGTCGACACCGACGATCCAGCGCGAGGCCACCCGCTCGATCGGCAGGGCGTCGGCCAGTCGCTGCATCTCGCGGGGGTCGTCGACGCCCATCTTCTCCTCGGGTGTGAGCGCGAGGGGGGCCCAGTGGCGGGTGTCCTGCAGCGCACGTTCGGGGTCGCGGTCGAACGAGACCTTCATCTCGATGAGCGTGTCGACGTCGTCCTGTGTGCGGCCGGCCTTCTCGATGCCTTCCACGAGCGCGGGCAGGAGGGTCTCGGTGTAGAGCGTTCGCTCCTTGCCCGACGTCGTGATGTAGCCGGCGGCGATCCGGCCGGCGAGGCGGGTCGCCGCGGGCCCGGATGCTCCGATGTAGATCGGCACGGCGGCGTCGGGCTTGTCGTAGATGGTCGCGTTCTCCGTGCGGTAGAACTCGCCAGCAAAGGTGACGCCATCTTCGGTCCACAGCTTCTCGATCAGCGTGACCGCTTCTTTGAGCCGGGCGAAGCGTTCCTTGACCTCGGGCCATTCGATGCCGAGGACGACCTCGTTGAGCGCCTCGCCGGTTCCGACCCCGAGGATGACGCGACCCGGAAACAGCGAGCCGAGCGTCGCGAAAGCCTGGGCGACGACGGCCGGGTGGTAACGGAACGACGGCGTCAGCACGGAGGTGCCGATCAGGATGCGCTCCGTGCTCGCCCCGAGGGCGCCGAGCCACGGGATCGCGGCCGGCGCATGCCCACCGTCGTGCACGAACGGCTGGAAATGGTCGGAGACGAACACCGAGTCGAAACCTGCCTTCTCGGCCAGCACTCCATAGCTCAGCAGATCGCCCGGGCCGAACTGTTCGGCGGAGGCCTTGTAGCCGAGGCGCAGGGGAATGGGCACGGTGGTTCTCCTCAGTTGGTGATCGATGGGGTCGGCGAGACGGGACTCGGCGTGTACGGACGCGGCGTATACGGACTCAGCGAGAAGGGGTTCAGTGAAAACGTGCCGTTGCGTTCACGGAACGCGTGTGCGTAGCCCGGCCAGAGCAGGGTGAGCCTGCCGGTACGTCCGTCGCGGTACCAGCTTTCGCATCCGCCGGTCATCCATACCGTCGATGCACTCAGCTCGTCGATCAGCGCCGTGTACTCATCTTCGGCCTCACGACTGACGTCGAGCACCAGGTCGGGGTCGGCCTCGAGGTGATCGAGTGCGCCGAGAACGTAGTCGAGCTGCGTCTCGATCATGTAGATGGCCGAGTTGTGGCCGAGCCCCGCGTTGGGGCCGTTGACGACGAACAGGTTCGGGAAGCCGCTGACCACCGTCGACGCGTATGCGGTCATGCCGCCGGCCCAGTGCCGCGCCAGCACCTCTCCGTCGACACCCCGGACGATCCGGGCATACGGCTGCTGGGCCGCGTGGAAGCCTGTCGCGAAGATCACGGCGTCGACTTCGTGCCGCGCGCCGTTGGCGGTGATGAGAGTGTTGCCGTTCACCGCGGCGAGCGCCGACGGTTCGACCGCAACCGTGGGGCGCGTCAGAGCCGGGTAGTACTCGTTCGAGATGAGCACCCGCTTGCAGCCGATCTCGTAGTGCGGGGTGAGTTTCGCGCGCAGCTCCGGGTCGGGCACCTGCGCCGCGAGGTGGTCGAGCGCTCTTCGCCGCGCGGCTTCGACGGCTGCCGGCACGCCCGCTCGCTGCGCATACGCTTCCTCGGCGGTCCAGAACAGCGTCGACCGGAGACGCTCCAGCTCTTCGGGGTCGCGTTCGAACACCGCCTGCTCGGCTTCGGTGTAGTGATGCTCTTCGCGCGGGATGACGTACGGCGCGCTCCGCTGCAGCACCACCAGCTCGCGGGCGATCTCTGCGACGTGCGGCACGATCTGGATGGCCGAGGCACCCGACCCGACCACCGCGACGCGCTTGCCGCGCAGGTCTGCGTCATGATCCCAGCGGGCCGAATGGAACAACGGCCCCCGGAAGGTGTCGAGCCCTGGAACGTCGGGGATGCGCGGTTCCGTCAGCCTGCCGCAGGCGAGAACGAGTGTCCTGGCCGTGAACTCGCCGCGGCTGGTGTGGAGCGCCCAGCGCGAACGCGACCCGTCCCAGGTCATGGCGTCGACATCCGTGCCGAGCCGCAGGTGATCGCCGAGCCCCTCCTCGTTCGCACCCGTGACGAGGTAGTCGTGGATCTCCGCGCCCCCCGAGAAGAACGACGACCAACGCGGGTTCGGCCGGAACGACCAGGAGTACAGGTGCGAGGGCACGTCGCAGGCGACCCCGGGGTAGGTGTTGTCACGCCACGTGCCGCCGACATCGTTCGCACGCTCGAAGATCAGGAACGAGCTCGCGCCACTCCGCTTCAGACGGATGCCGAGGCCGAGCCCCGCGAAACCCGCGCCGACGATCGCGACATCGACTTCGGTCATGCGCGCGCCACCCGCTTGCGCTCATCCGTCGGGTCGCCGTAGGTCGTCGTGCGCTGGCGCACGGGCCGGGAGAGCGAGCGGGCGATCCTGTCGACGTCGGCCGGAAGCAGCTCGTGGCCGTACTCGACCCCGGCTTCGGGCAGCACGCGACCATCGAGGAGGGTGCCGCCCAGGTCGTCGGCTCCGCTCTGCAGCATCAGCGCGGCCTCGGCGAACCCGAGGCGCGTCCACGGCGCCTGGATGTGGTCGATGTGCCCGTGCAGCATGAGGCGCGCAACCGCGTGGACCCGGCGGTGCTCGTCTGACTCCCGCCCGGCCGCACCGGACTGCCGGCCGGCCGCCGGCATGGGTACGAACTCTGTGAAGCCGCCCGTCGAACTCTGGAGCTCGATCAGCCGGCGCAGGTGCCCGACCCGGTCGGCGGCAGACTCGCCGTTGCCGTAGACCATGACCGACGTCGATCGGAAGCCTGCCCGGTGGGCGGCCGTGACGATGGAGATCCAGCGGTCGACGGGCAGGTCGCCGGGCGCGACGCGGAGGCGCACGGCATCGTCGAGGATCTTGACGCCCGTGCCCGGCACGGTGTCGACACCCGCTTCGCGGAGGGCCACGAGGTAGTCGCTGTCGTCGAGGCCGAGCCGGACGGCGCCGTCGGCGATGTCGGCCGGCCGGAACGCATGCAGATGCAGGTCAGGGCGGGTGGCTTTCACAACGCGAGCAAGTTCGAGGTACGAGTCGGCGGGCAGCGCATCCGGGATCAGGCCCTGAACGCAGAGCTCGGTCGCGCCGAGCGCCCACGCGTCGTCGACGAGTTCGGCCAGGGTTTCGAAAGTGAGAGCGGTTCGAGCCGGAGAGTTGGTGAGGTGGGTCGACGTCACGTTGCGGTTGACGACGAAGCTGATCGCCTCGCCGACCGTGTAGCGGCGGAGGTCGTTGGCGAGCCCGGCGAGGGTGTCGAGGTCGTCGCCTTCGGCCGACATCAACTCCGCGTACTCGCGATCGGTGAGCCCAGCGGGAGTGGACGCAGCGCGGGAGAGCGCCGACCGCACCGGCGAAGTGTGGATGGCGACCGACCGCGTCCGCGCCGACCACTCATCGCGCGCAGGCCCCGGCATCGCGCGGGCACCCTCGTCGGCGAGCAGGCTCGACGGATCGGCGAGGGCATCGACGTGCGGACGCACCGCGGCGTCGATCCACTGGCCGGCATCCCGGATGTAGGGCGGATGCACGGTCAGCCGCTCGGTCAGCCGGAAGCCCTCACGCCGGGTGAGCTCGGCCAGCTCGACGATCTGCGGCCACGGACGTTCCGGGTTCACGTGGTCGGCGGTCAGGGGGCTGACGCCTCCCCAGTCGTCGGCCCCGGCACGCAGGAGGAGGCCGAGCTCGCTCGCATCCGAGAGGTTCGGTGGCACCTGGATGCGAGCATCCGCCCCCATGACGAGACGCGCGGCCGCCACGGTCGCCGCGTACTCGCGCACGCCGAGATCGTCGTCGTTCTGCATGGCGGTCGCCGGCTTCGAGCGGAAGTTCTGCACGATCACTTCCTGGAGGTGACCGAAGCGGTCCTGGATGTCGCGAAGGGCCACCAGCGATTCCGCGCGTTCGCGTACAGTCTCGCCGATCCCGACCAGAAGGCCCGTGGTCAGCGGCACGCGCGCCCGCCCGGCGTCTTCGAGCACCTGGAGCCGCACCGCCGGGTCCTTGTCAGGCGATCCGAAATGCACCTCGCCCTTCTCCGCCCAGAGCCGGTGCGAGGTCGTCTCGAGCATCATCCCCATCGACGGGGCCACCGGGCGAAGCCAGGCCAGCTCCTCGGCGGTCATCACGCCCGGGTTCAGGTGCGGCAGCAGCCCGGTCTCGTCGAGAACGAGCTGCGCCATCTCCCGCACGTAGTGCAGCGTCGACTCGTAGCCGTGCTCATCGAGCCAGGCCCGCGCGACAGGCCAGCGGTCCTCCGGCCGGTCGCCGAGCGTGAACAACGCTTCTTTGCAGCCCATCGAGGCGCCGAGCCGGGCGACATCGAGAATCTGCCCGGGCGACATGTATGGTGGCTTGCCCTTGAGCGCGAGCTTCCCCGGGGTGTCGACGAAGATGCAGTAATGGCAGCGATCGCGGCACAGTGTCGTGATCGGCAGGAACACCTTCTTCGAAAAGGTGATCACGCCGGGGCGGCCCGCGCGGGCCAGCCCCTCGTCACGAAGGCGGGCGGATGCGTCGAGCAGGCGTTCGAGATCCGCACCGGTCGCGCGCACCAGGGTCTCGGCCTCGTCGACCGTGAGTCGCTCGCCGCCGAGCGCGCGGTCGAGCGCGGTCTGGAGATCCCCTGCGAGCTGCCCGCGATCCATTGCGTCAGGGTACCTCGCCCACCCTGACGTTCGGACAACTTCGTTCGCATTGGAGGCACGAAGGCGGCAAAAGTCGTCCGATCGCGGGGCGGGGCAGGTCCTGCACATCTGCGCATTGCGCTCGACGGGCTGTGGCAGTAGTCATAGAGGACATCAGCGAAGTGTTCTTACCCTCCCGGAGGCAGCACATGGCAATCGTTCGAGCAGCAATCACCCAGACGACGTGGACGGGCGACAAAGAGTCCATGCTCGCCAAGCATGAGAAGTTCGCACGGGATGCCGCGGCGGACGGCGCACAGGTGATCTGCTTCCAGGAACTGTTCTACGGGCCGTACTTCGGCATCACAGAGGATGCGAAGTATTACGACTACGCAGAACCGGCCGACGGACCGATCGTCCAGCGGTTCGCGGCGCTCGCACACGAGCTGAACCTCGTCATGATCCTTCCCATCTACGAAGAGGACATGCCGGGGGTGTACTACAACACCGCCGTCGTGGTCGACGCCGACGGGACGATCCTCGGCAAGTACCGCAAACATCACCTGCCGAACCTCGACAAGTTCTGGGAGAAGTTTTACTTTCGCCCGGGCAACCTCGGCTACCCGGTGTTCAGGACCGCCGTCGGCCCCATCGGCGTCTACATCTGCTACGACCGGCACTTCCCCGAAGGCTGGCGCGAGTTGGGGCTGAACGGCGCCGAGATCGTCTTCAACCCGAACGCGACGAAGCCCGGCCTGTCGAACCGGCTCTGGGAACTCGAGCAGCCTGCTGCCGCCGCCGCCAACGGCTACTTCGTCGCCGCCCCGAACCGTGTGGGCAGGGAGGACAACGAGTACGGCGACCTCGCCGTCACGTTCTACGGCATGAGCCAGTTCGTCGACCCGCAGGGAAACGTGATCGGCGGATACGGCAGCGGCGAACACGAGGAGGTCGTCATCCGCGACCTCGACCTCGACATGGTGCGC
This sequence comes from Leifsonia sp. McL0618, assembly GCF_049994905.1. Taxonomy (GTDB): domain Bacteria; phylum Actinomycetota; class Actinomycetes; order Actinomycetales; family Microbacteriaceae; genus Diaminobutyricibacter. Next base: position 3,997,326 of record NZ_CP188258.1, read on the forward strand.
GAGGTGCGCAACGCCTGGCAGTTCTACCGGGACCGTCGCCCCGACTCCTACACGTCCATCCCGAAGCCCTGACAGGAGCGCTCCATGACCACCACCCTCATCACCGGCGGCACCGTGGTCTCGGCCACCGGCCGCGGCCTCGCCGACGTGCTCATCGACGGCGAGACCATCGCCGCCGTGCTGCAGCCGGGTTCCGTGCTGCTCGGAACGGATCTCGCGGCATCCGTCGACCGGGTGATCGACGCAACAGGCCGGTACGTCATCCCGGGCGGCATCGACGCCCACACCCACTTCGAACTGCCGTTCGGGGGCACGGAGGCGAGCGACACCTTCGAGTCCGGCACCAGGGCCGCCGCGTGGGGAGGCACCACGTCGGTCATCGACTTCGCGGTGCAGACGTACGGCACCCGCATCCAGGACGGCCTCGCCAGGTGGCACGACAAGGCGGCCGGCAACTGCGCGATCGACTACGGGTTCCACCAGATCGTCGGCGACGTGACCGAGGACTCGCTCGCAGCCCTCCGGGCCCTGCCCGATGAGGGCATCACCAGTTTCAAGTTGTTCATGGCCTACCCCGGCGTCTTCTACTCGGATGACGCGCAGATCCTGAAGGCCATGCAGGTGTCCCGCGACACCGGGATGCTCACCATGATGCACGCAGAGAACGGCCCGGCCATCGACGTGCTCGCCGCCCAGCTCGTCGAGCAGGGCAAGACCGACCCCTACTACCACGGCATCGCGCGTGCCTGGCAGATGGAGGAGGAAGCGACCCACCGCGCGATCATGCTCGCCAACCTCACCGGCGCCCCGCTCTACATCGTGCACGTCAGCGCGAAGCAGGCGGTCGAACAGCTCGCCTGGGCCCGTGACAAAGGCCAGAACGTCTACGGCGAGACGTGTCCGCAGTACCTGTACCTGTCGCTCGAAGACCAGCTCGGTGCCTCGAGTCCGGAGTGGGGCCACTTCGAGGGCGCGAAATGGGTCTGCTCGACGCCGCTTCGCTCCCGGGCCGAAGGACACCAGGACTCGATGTGGCAGGCGTTGCGCACCAACGACCTGCAGATGGTGTCGACCGACCACTGCCCCTTCTGCATGAAAGACCAGAAGGAACTCGGCCGCGGCGACTTCCGCAAGATCCCGAACGGCATCGGATCGCTCGAACACCGCATGGACCTGATGTACCAGGGCGTGGTCACCGGTGAGCTGACACTCGAACGCTGGGTGGAGCTCACGAGCACGACCCCGGCCCGCATGTTCGGGCTCTACGGCCAGAAGGGCGTCATCCAGCCCGGGGCCGACGCCGACATCGTGCTCTACGACCCCGACGGCCACACGAGCATCGGCATCGGCGCAGGCAGGACCCACCACATGAACATGGACTATTCGGCGTGGGAAGGGTTCGAGATCGACGGACACGTCGACACGGTGCTGAGCCGCGGCAAGGTCGTCGTCGACGACAACCAGTACCTCGGAACGAAAGGCGACGGGCGATTCCTCAAGCGCGGCCTGTCGCAATACCTGGTCTAGGAGCGCACGATGGACTTCGGCGCAGTTCTCCAGACCAATCCGCCCGCCTCACGCACCATCCACCTGGCCAGACTCGCCGAGCAGTACGGGTTCAGTCACGTGTGGACCTTCGATTCGCACCTGCTCTGGCAGGAACCGTATGTGATCTACAGCCAGATCCTCGCCGAAACCAGGCGCATCATGGTCGGACCCATGGTGACCAACCCGGCGACCCGGGACTGGACCGTGACCGCATCCGTGTTCGCGACCCTGAACGAGATGTACGGCAACCGCACGATCGTCGGCATCGGGCGCGGCGATTCGGCGGTGCGCGTGATCAACGGAGCCCCGACGACGCTGGCCGAACTGCGTGAGGCGATCCACGTCATCCGGGAACTCGGCAACAGCCGGCCCGTCGACTACAAGGGGTCGACGCTGCAGTTCCCGTGGAGCAAAGGATCCGAACTGGAGGTCTGGGTCGCAGCATACGGGCCCCTCGCCCTGAAGCTGACCGGCGAGGTCGGCGACGGCTTCATCCTGCAGCTCGCCGACGTCGACATCGCCGAATGGATGATCGGCACCGTTCGGCAGGCGGCCGAACGCGCCGGGCGCGACCCGATGTCCATCAGGTTCTGCGTCGCGGCCCCGATGTACATCGGCGACGACTGGGAGCACATGCGCGAGCAGTGCCGCTGGTTCGGCGGGATGGTCGGCAACCATGTCGCCGACATCGTCGCCAAATACGGAACCGGCGGGGCGGTGCCGAAAGCACTGACCGACTACATCGCAGGACGCGAAGGCTACGACTACAACGAACACGGCCGGGCCGGCAACACCCACACTGCATTCGTGCCCGACGAGATCGTCGACCGGTTCTGCGTGCTCGGAACGGCGGATGACCACATCGCGAAACTGAAACAGCTCGCCGAACTCGGCGTCGACCAATTCGCCGGCTACCTGCAGCACGACAACAAAGAGGAGACCCTCCGCGTGTACGGCGAGACGGTCATCCCGGCGCTCTCCGAGCACGTCACCGCGAAAGGCTGACAATGAACGCACCCCTCGACCCCACGCCTCTCGACCACGCAGACGGCGACCTCGCCCAGCAGCTCGACCGCGCCCACGTCTTCCACTCCTGGTCGGCGCAAGGGCCGTTCACCGGGCTCGCGATCGCCGGTGGAAGCGGCACCACGGTCTGGGATTTCGACGGACGCCGATACCTGGATTTCGCCAGCCAGCTGGTCAATCTGAACATCGGCCACCAGCATCCGGCGGTCGTAGCCGCGATCCGCGAGCAGGCCGGGATCCTGACCACCATCGCGCCGGCCACGGTGAATCTGACCCGCGGACAGGCGGCGAGACGTATCGTCTCGCACGCACCCGACGGCTTCAACAAGGTGTTCTTCACCAACGGCGGGGCGGATGCGAACGAGAACGCGATCCGCATGGCCCGCCTCCACACCGGGCGTGACAAGGTGCTCTCGACCTATCGCTCGTACCACGGCAACACCGGCGCGGCCATCGTCGCCACCGGCGACTGGCGTCGTGTGCCGAACGAGTTCGCGCGCGGTCATGTGCACTTCTTCGGGCCTTACCTCTACCGCAGCGAGTTCTGGGCGCAGACCCCCGAGCAGGAATCCGAGCGTGCACTGACCCACCTGCGCCGGGTGATCGAGAGCGAAGGGCCGGCGACGATCGCCGCCATCGTCCTCGAGACGGTTCCGGGCACGGCGGGCATCCTGGTGCCACCGCCCGGCTATCTCGCGGGGGTGCGGGCGCTCGCCGACCAGCACGGCATCCTCGTCATCCTCGACGAAGTCATGGCCGGTTTCGGTCGCACAGGCCGGTGGTTCGCTTTCGACGGGTACGACATCCGTCCAGACCTGATCACGTTCGCCAAGGGTGTGAACTCCGGTTACGTGCCGGTCGGTGGTGTGATCATCCCCGATGCGATCGCGAGCGACTTCGACGAGCGGGTCTTTCCGGGCGGCCTCACCTACAGCGGGCATCCGCTTGCGATGGCCTCGATCGTCGCTGCGCTCGATGCGATGGAAAGCGAGGGGATCGTCGCCCACGCGGCGCAGATCGGCTCGGATGCGATCGGGCCGGCGCTCGCGAACCTCGCGTCCGCACATCCGCTCGTCGGTGAAGTGCGCGGTGAGGGAGTCTTCTGGGCGATCGAGCTCGTCGCCGATCGCGAGGCGCGCGAACCCGTGCCGGCGGCGACGATGGGGCGCATCAAAGCCGGGCTGCTCGAACGCGGCGTCATTCCGTTCATCCAGGACAACCGCATCCATGTCGTGCCGCCGTGCGTCGTCACCGCCGACGAGGTCGCGCAAGCGATGGCCGCATACGACGAGGTGCTCACGTCAATCGAAAGGGTCTGACCATGACCGACATCATCAACCACTGGATCGACGGCCGTGAAGCCGCCGGCGTCTCCGCCCGCACGCAGCCGGTCTACGACCCGGCGCTCGGCACATCGACGAAGGATGTGCGGCTCGGCAGCGCGGCCGATGTCGACACGGCAGTCGCGTCCGCTCTCGCGGCCTTCGGCGAGTGGGGCGGCTCGTCGTGGGCGAAGCGGCAGACTGTGATCTTCGCCTTCCGCGAGCTGCTGAACGCCCGCAAGGAGGAGCTCGCACAGATCCTCACCGCCGAACACGGGAAGGTCCTGTCGGATGCGCTGGGCGAGATCGCGCGCGGGCTCGAAGTCGTCGACTTCGCGGCGGGGATCGCACACCTGGCGAAGGGCGAGTATTCGGAGAACGTGTCGACCGGGGTCGACGTCTACTCGCTGCGCCAGCCGCTCGGGGTCGTCGGAATCATCAGCCCGTTCAACTTTCCGGCGATGGTGCCGATGTGGTTCTTCCCGATCGCGATCGCGGCCGGCAACACGGTCGTGCTGAAGCCGAGTGAGAAAGACCCGTCTGCATCGATCTGGCTGGCGAAGCTGATGCAGGAGGCAGGTCTCCCCGACGGGGTGCTCAACGTCGTGCACGGCGACAAGGAGGCCGTCGACGCACTGCTCGTCCATCCGGACGTGCAGTCGATCTCGTTCGTCGGGTCGACCCCGATCGCACGCTACGTGTACGAGACCGGGACCGCGGCCGGCAAGCGGGTGCAGGCGCTCGGGGGGGCGAAGAACCACATGCTGGTGCTTCCGGATGCCGACCTCGACCTGGTCGCGGACTCGGCCGTGAACGCCGGCTTCGGTTCGGCCGGCGAACGGTGCATGGCCATCAGTGTCGTGCTGGCCGTCGACACGATCGCGGACGAACTGGTTTCGAAGATCACGACGCGGATGGCCGGGCTCACGACCGGTGACGGGCGCCGCGCCTGCGACATGGGGCCCTTGATCACCGAGGCGCATCGCGACAAGGTGGCGGGCTACATCGATATCGCCGTCGCGGACGGCGCGACGGTCGTCGTCGACGGACGCGATGTCGTGCCCGACGGAGCGGCCGAAGGCTTCTGGCTCGGCCCGACACTCATCGACAATGTGTCGACCGGCTCCCGGGTCTACATCGACGAGATCTTCGGGCCGGTGCTCTCGGTCGTGCGGGTCTCCGGCTACGACGAGGGTCTCGGCATCATCAACGCCAGCCGTTACGGCAACGGCACCGCGATCTTCACCAACGACGGCGGCGCCGCCCGCCGGTTCCAGCGCGAGGTGCAGGTCGGAATGATCGGCATCAACGTGCCCATCCCGGTGCCGGTCGCCTACCACTCGTTCGGCGGCTGGAAGGACTCCCTGTTCGGCGATGCCAAGGCGTACGGCACGCGCGGGGTCGACTTCTTCACCCGCGAGAAGGCGATCACCTCCCGCTGGCTCGACCCCAGCCACGGCGGCATCAACCTCGGCTTCCCCCGCAACGCGTAGCCGCAGCGGGGGCGGCGGCTAGGCTCCGGACATGGCGATCACGATCTCCTCCGGCCCCATCGAGGGCACGTCGTCCGACGGTGTCGACCGCTACCTGGGCATCCCGTACGCGGCCGCCCCGGTCGGTGCCCGGCGGTTCGCCGGCCCGACCCCGCATCCGGGATGGACGGAGGTCCGCGACGCGACCTCCTTCGGCCCGACCGCACCGCAGGCGCCATACAGCGGCGCGCTCCGCACACTGCTGCCGAGCGTCGAGATCCCGGGCGACGAATACCTCAACCTGAACGTGTGGGCACCGAGCGGCGGCAGCGACCTGCCGGTGATGGTCTGGGTGCACGGCGGTTCGCTCGTGCACGGAGCCAACGCGCTCGACATCTACGACGGCACCGCGTTCGCCCGTGACGGAGTCGTCTTCGTGTCCATCAACTACCGGCTGGGCGCCGAAGGGTTCTCGGTCATCGGCGAAGCCCCGCTCAACCTCGGACTGCAGGATGTCGTCGCCGCCCTGCGCTGGGTGCAGGCCGAGATCGGAGTGTTCGGCGGCGATCCCTCCCGCGTGACCGTCGCCGGCGAGTCGGCCGGCGCGATCCTGCTCGGCACGCTTCTGGCGAACCGGAAGGTCAGCGGACTGTTCGCACGGATGATCCTGCAGAGCGGCCTGCCTGCCGCCTTACCCCGGGCGAAGGCGGCGAAGATCTCCGGGCTGATGGCGAAACGGCTGGGAATCCCGGCGTCACGCGCCACCTTCGCTGCGCGGGACGCATCCGAACTCGTCGCCACCCAGCAGGCGGTGACCGCGGGGTCGACGCCGATCACCGGTGGCGTATCGTTCTCGATCGCGATCGGCGACGACCTGGTGCCGACCGACCCGCTTCGCGCCGTGCTGGCCGGAGCCGGGGACCGCATCCCTCTGCTCATCGGCTCGAACACTGAGGAATACCGGCTGTGGTTCGTGCCGACCGGCCTCATGTCGAAGATCACCGCGCCCCTGTTCGCGGCTGCGCGCGTCAGGTTCCGCATTTCGCGGCGCATCCTCGACGCGTACAAGGCGGCGCACCCCGGGGCATCGCGAGGCGAGCTGTTCGGGGTGCTCGCGACCGACATCATCCTGCGGCTGCCGCTGAACAGAATCGCGGATGCGCGCCTCACCCGCATGGCGGAAACCTACGTCTACGAGTTCAGCTGGTCGAGCACGGTGCAAGCTCTGGGCGCGGCACACGCGATGGAGCTCGGGTTCGTGTTCGATCGGCTGGACTCCCCCGACGTCGTTGCGATGGCCGGCGTCGAAGCACCGCAACAGCTCGCGGACGACATGCACGGCGCCTGGGTCCGGTTCGTGAAAAGCGGCGACCCCGGATGGGAGAAGTGGAGTTCGCGGCGGCCGGTGCAGACCTTCGACGCGCCCGCATCCCAGCTCGTCTACGCGCCCCACGAACGTGAGCGCGCCGCCTGGAAGTGAGTACCCCTGCCGGAGTGTGAGCCCGGTTGGCTCTGAGTGAGCGCAGCTGCGTTCAGGTTGTTCGAAGCAGGCTGCGTATTCTGAAAACATGCCTACCACTGCCACGTCCACCCTGCTCTCTGCGGGGCCCGTTCTCTTCGCCCCAGTCGCCTCATCCGACGGCACTGCGGTGCTTTTCGTCGCCGACGTCGCGCGGGCGACCATCCTGGCCTTCGAGCTTCCGGCCGAAGCGCCGGCGGCCGGGACCGAGGTCACTGTCGAGAAGCTCGGAACGAAGATCGCCTCGCTGCTCGGAGTCGAACGGGAGGATGCGGTTATCCGGGGAATGACCGTCCATCCCACCTCGCACGCGGTCTACCTGTCGGTGGCTCGCGGTCGCGGGCCGGAGGCGGCCCCGGTGCTGGTGCGCGCCGGAACGGACGGTGAGCTGAGCGTCGTCGAACTCGAAGACCTGCCGGTCACCTCGTTCGAGCTCGACGACGCCCCCGCCGCTGAGGATGAGCGCATGGACTACTGGCTCGACGGCAATGAATCGACGTCACAGCCACGGGAGATCCACGGCGTGACGCTGAACATCGCAATGGTTCCTGCCCAGCGTTCGACGATCACCGACCTCGCGTGGGTCGGCGGATCGCTGTTCGTGGCGGGCCTCAGCAACGAGGAGTTCAGCTCACGCCTGCGCCGGGTCGCGTATCCGTTCGACGGCTCGGCGACCGGGACGTCGGTCGAGATCTTCCATGTCGATCATGGCAAATATGAGACGCAGTCGCCGATTCGCGCCCTCACCGCGTTCGACGGAGGGTCGAGCATCCTCGCCTCCTACACCTGCACCCCGGTGGTGCATTTCTCGCTCGACCAGTTGCGTGGAGAGGGAGTCGTGCGCGGGCGCACGGTCGCCGAACTGGGCCCGATGAACCAGCCGTTCAGCCTGGTCACCTACGACCGCGACGGCGAGGAATTCCTGCTGGTCTCCAACACACGGCATCCGCTGCTGAAGATTCCGGCGGCGGCAGTCGCCGCCCAGGGTCCACTCGCTGTGCCCGCGTCTGAGCCGGATGCGTCTCTCGGGGTTCCGCGTGAGAGTCTCCCGCACCCCGGGGTCACGTGGATGGCGAACCTCGACCGGGAGAGCGTCGTCGTCGTTCAGCATCACGGTGACGACACCGACCTCCGCACGTTCCGCGCGGACGAACTCTGACCGGCATCCGGGCGGAATGGCATAACGGAACCGTCGTCGTCCGCGGTCCCGGGCTTGCGGATGCGCTGGCGCTCGTTCCGGCCGGCGCGCTCAGCCTCGGGCCCGGTCTCGTCACGACAGCCGGCACCTGGGAGCGATCCGGGGATGACGCGGAGTTCACGCCGCGTTTCGCCGCGGTGCCGGGAACCACGTATGTGGTCGTCGGGCGAGCGGATGCGGGGGAGGCGTGGCGCGAACTGGCGCGGGTCAGCATCCCTGCCGCCGATCTCACACCCCGCACCGTCGTCGAAACGATCGATCCGCCGACCGAATGGGTGCCGGAGAACCTGCTGCGGTTCTCGGTGACCTTCTCGTCAGTCATGGACGAGGGGTCCGCCGCCGGACACGTTCACGTGCTCGATGAGACCGGAGCCGTCATGCCGGGAACGCTCCTGGAGATGCCGCCGGAACTCTGGGACCGGCGGCGTCGCCGGCTCACCGTCCTGCTGGAACCCGGTCGCATCAAGCGGGGGCTCCAGCCGAATGTGCAGGCGGGAGCGCCGCTCCGCGAGGGCAGCACGATCACCCTCTTCGTCGATGCCGGTCTCCGCGATGCCGAGGGAGCACAGCTCGTCGGAGCCGCGCGTCGCACCTATCGCGTCGGGGCACCGGTTCGCTCGCGCATCGACCCGACCCAGTGGGAGGTGCGCTGGCCGGAGGATCCGATGGGCCCCCTGGTCGTGCGTTTCGACCGGCCACTGGACCGGACACTGGTGGAGCGGCACCTGCGCGTGGTCGACGGGAACGGCCATCCGGTGGCCGGAGAGGCGTCACTCGATCAGGATGCGCGTGTGTGGGTCTTCACGCCTTCGGCGCGCGGCACCGACCGGAGGCTTCGCGTGGACGCGCGGCTCGAGGACCTGGCCGGCAACTCGGTGCGGCGGGTGTTCGACCGCGACCTGGAGCTCTCGGCCGACGACGGCATCGAGGCGGAGGAGATCGTGCTGTCGCCGAAGGGCTGAGCTGCAGCGATCTATTGCTCAAAAATGGCTAGTGGATGCAAATCGCCGCCGGGTGGCGCCGGTGGGTCAGCCTCACAAGCGTTCGAGCGGATTCTCCCGGAGCTTGCGCGCCACCCCTCCGTCGACCAGGCGGCGTGCGGCGGTGTCCGGCTTTCGGGCGGCCTGGTCGGTCACGCACGCCGTGAACTCGGCGGCCAGTTGCCCGCGCGGGTACCGGGCGAGCACCTCACGCCGCAGGTCGAGCGGAAGGTCGTCGGAGCGCGCGCCGGAGATGTCGAGCGCGGTGGCGATCTCGAGCAGGTGCCCCTCGACGTCGAACGCCGGATCGACCTCGGGCCAGTTGTGCCGCACGATCACGTCGTGGACGCGCACGCGGCGTTCGGCGGCCCAGCCGGCGCCGGCGGTGAGTGCGATCGCGACGTGGCCGCCGGCATCCTCGTAAGCGAGCGTGTGGTTGTCGAACTCGGGAACGATGCCGAGATCGTGAAGAATCGCAGCGACGTAGAGCAGCTCATGGTCAGGCTCGAGTCCCCGGACCTGCGCGAAGGCGACCGCCCACAACCAGGTGCGCTGCACGTGGTTCAGGAGTGAGGGCGTGTGGTACTCGGTCGCGACCTCGAGCGCGGCGCGGGTGGCCGCGGTCTCCGGGGCGGTGATGTCGCTCAGTCTCATGAAGACATCATCCCGGATGCGCGCCCGCATACTCCTCGTCGGTGACGTGCTCTTTCCAGTCCGTCGTGCTGCCCGGGTCGTCGGCGCTTTCGAGCATCGCCAGATGTTCCATGAAACAGCCCGGGCAGAGCTCAGGCCGGATCCTCCTGGGTCGCGGGACGGATGGTCAGGATCTGCTCCGCGCGACCGACGGGTCCCGTCGTGTCGTGCAACACGCTGCTGGTCAGGCCGTGGCCCGCGGGGCCGAACGTGACCGTGGTGTCGAGGCCGACCCAGGAGCCCTCCGGTTGACGGTACAGGTGGATGGTCAGGTCGAGGTTGGGGTACACCCACGCCGTGGGCGGCTGTCGCACCGCGATGCCGTTGGCCGTGTCGACCAGGGCGATGAACGACGCGTGCGGGGATGCGTCCTCACCGTCGACGAGCCGGGTGTCGGTTCCGAGCCATGCCGTGGTGCGGCCCGGCGAGGGCGGGCCTAGCGGTCGCACCTCGAGCGAATCGATGTACCCTCCCGGCCACGTGTCGTCCATCGGCCACCGGCTCAGGTCGTCCGGCCCAGGGAGCGCCTCGGGTGCCCCGCCGATCACCGAAGTCGTGTCGACGACGTCGATGAACCACGCCCGTGCCAGGACGGCGGTACGGCCGCCGATCGAGACACTCGCCTCGACGAGTTCGATGGTGCGTCCCGGCCGGATCGTCTCGACCCTGACCGTGCAGTCGTCGGCAGCCAGAAAGCCGAGGATGTCGAAGCTGATGCGGGCGAGTTGCTTGCTGTCCGGCGACTTCGCGGCGCGGTGAAGGTCGATCGCGTGCACGATGAGGCCGCCGAGCGGGCTGAAATGGATTTCGGCATCGTTCCACGCTCCGCCGGCGTGCAGGGTGGGCCGGTACCGGTCACCATCGAGTCGTTCGAAATACGCGTCCATCAGATGCTCTGTCTCCCGGTTCGGTTCGGTTCGGTTCGGCCCACGGTTCCCGTGAGCAGCATCAGAATCATTGCAGTTCTTTCAGGGACCCATCGGAATCGCCGCGTCATGGCACACACCGCGCGACTCTCGCAGGCCGTCTATGTAATGCTGAAGTGACAGCTCAGCACCCGGACCGGCACGAGAGGGGCAGATCAGTGAGCACACGGACCAAAGGCCATCGCATTGCGTCGACGGTCACCGCTGCCATCGGCGTCACGAGCGTGGCCGCGGCGATCATCACATCCGGCGTCCTGTGGAAGGATTCCGAAAATGCTTCGGCCGCCGCGGCCGCACGACGCGCGACCGTCCGGCTGACGCCCGCTCCGACCCCAGCACCGGCTCCCGTCCCGACTCCCGCTGTGACGACGGCGCCTCCTGCCCCGTCGCCGACCGCCGCACCGGCTCCCGCACCTGCCGCTCGCGCGCCGGCTCCCGCACCCGCGCCGGCCCCCGGCGGCGCCCAGCCGCCTGTGGTGACGTCCGGCGGATCCTGAGGCAGACCCCTCCGCGCGTGGTGACGTCCAGCGGATCCTGAGGCAGACCCCTCCGCGCCTGCATGCCCGGCCTCCGCGAGATCGCCGTCGTGGAAGCTAGCGTGACGGTATGACCAACGCCGCGGGCAACCCGCTTCCCTCAGCCTTCGACCTCCGGGGACGGCTTGCGCTCATCAGCGGAGCCGGCAGCGCGACAGGCATCGGGATGGCCGCTGCCCGCGCATTGGGGAGCCTGGGCGCGCGCATCGCGATCACGTCGACCACGGAGCGCATCCATGAGAGGGCCGCAGAGCTGCGGCGCGACGGCATCGATGCGACGTCTTTCGTCGCTCGCCTCGACACCGAGGACGCCGCGGGACGGCTCGGCGACGACCTCGCCGCGGCGTCTCTCGAACCCGCGATCCTCGTGAACAACGCAGGAATGATCAGCGTGACCGATGACGACATGCCCTCGGGCGATATCACCAGCGGATTCGCGGACTGGGCGAAAAGCCTCGACATCAACCTGACGAGCACCTTTCTGCTCACTCGCCTGGTGATTCCAGGGATGCGCGCTGCCCGCTGGGGCCGCATCGTCAACGTGTCCAGCATCACGGGTGCGGTGATGGCAGCGCGGGCCGATGTCGCGTACGCTGCCGCGAAGGCCGGCGTGGCGGGGCTGACCAGGGCGCTCGCCGTCGACGAAGCGAAGTACGGGGTCACCGCCAACGCCGTCGCCCCGGGATGGATCGCGACCGGGTCCCAGCTCCCCTCCGAGGCCGCCGAAGGTCAGCTGGTTCCGCTGCGGCGGAGCGGAACTGCGGCGGAGGTCGCCTCGGCGGTCGCGTGGCTGGCCTCGCCCGGTTCCTCCTACGTCACCGGGCAGGTGATCTCAGTCGACGGCGGCAACAGCATCGCGGAGAACCGGGTGCCCGATCGACGGTGATTCGGCGTCGTCCCCGTCGTCGCTCACCAGCTGTCCCAGATGGCGAAGAACGCGAGCGTCGAGGAAGAGCTCCGGCTCGATCTCGGCAGCGCAGCGCACGGTGAACACCCCCACCTCCCCGGGAAGCAGATCGACGAGCATCCGATCGGCCTCCGCCTCGGGGGAGACGATGTCGGCCAGCACGGAGACCTCGCGCACGAGCGTGTGCGCGACGACGCTGATCTGAACGCCTCCGTGGATGCGCCAGGCCCGGGCAGCGAACGACGGCGTGAGGCGCTTGAGATCGCGTGGTTCGACGAACCACCAGAACCCACGCCGCCCGTCGACCGCGGCGACCAGGAACTCTCCCGCCGGCTCACCCGGCGCAGCCACCGCGTTGTCGATGGGCACGCGGACAGCGCCCCACGGCTCGACCGTGATGGTGGCTTCGGACTCGCAGATCACCTCCCCGCGCAGCGCGCGTCGCGAAATCGTCACCGTTGCGTCCCACCGATCGGCCGTGTCATTGACCACAGCGACTTCGAGACGATCCCCCTCGGGCTGGACGGTGACCAGACGCGGACTGTACGCATCGCGCATCGCGTACCAGAGCGGCTTGCGACGCCCGTCGCCGTCGATCGCCGCCCACGAGACGGCAGGCCAGCAATCGTTCAGCTGCCAGAGGATCGTGCCCATGCACCGCGGCTGCAACGACCGGAACCAGCCGATCGCCGTGCGGATCGCGACGGCCTGGTTCAGGCTCATCGCCCAGTGCCACTCCGGCATCGTGTTGGGGAGCGGGAGGTGATGCACGAGCCCGTCGGTGAGTTTGACGTTTCCCTCGGCGGCCTTCTGGTGCACGAGCATGGCCGGCGATTCCGGGGTGATCGGCTGATCGGTGATCGCACGCGTGAGCGTCGACCACGTGGGTGGGCCCTGCCATCCGAATTCCGCGACGAAGCGCGGCCGGTAGTCGCGGTAATGGGGGTAGTCCTTCTGGTTCCAGAGATCCCAGATGTGCACGGTCCCGTGCTCAGGATCGTTGGGCGCCCGTGACGTGTCCGGAGAGAACGGGCTGCCCGGGGTGTATCCGACGTGGGGCGCCAACTCGTTCACGATGGAAGGGAACAGGGTGTCGTAGTAGTAAGCACCCCACGTCTTGCCCTCCAGCCGTGGCTTCCATCCCCAGTCCTCGTAACCCCAGGTGTTCTCGTTGTTGCCGTTGAGCACGACCAGCGCCGCGTGCGAGCTGAGACGCGCGACATTCTCCCGTGCTTCCGCCTCGATCTCGGACCGGAGGGGATCCTCCTCGGAGTATGCGGCGCACGCGAGCAGGAAGTCCTGCCAGACCAGCAGGCCGAGTTCGTCTGCCGTCTCGTAGAAGTCGTCGCTCTCGAAAATCCCTCCGCCCCACACGCGGACGAGGTTCACGTTGGCGTCGACGGCCTGCTGCAACCGCTTGCCCACCCGGTCCTTGGTGACGCGGCTCGGAAAGGCGTCGTCGGGTATCCAGTTGACGCCCTTGACGGCGATGGCCCGATCGTTGACGACGATCCGGAACGGGGTGCCCGCATCGTCCGGCTCCGTGTCGAGCCGAACGGTGCGGAAACCGATTCGGCGCTCGTCCACATCCAGAAGGCCATCGCCGTACCGGAGCTCGACGGTGAGGTCGACAAGGGGCTGGTCGCCGTAACCGTGCGGCCACCACAGCGGGACATCGCCGATGCGGAGGGTCAGCTCGGCCTCCCGTCCGGTGACGTCGGCATCCACGGATGCTCCGGCCGCACTCACACGCACCTTCACCGTCTCGGCACCCGTGCGGTCGAGACGGACCTTCACCGTCACCACGCCGTCGGTTCCTTCCACCAGGGAGGAGACGGAAACCGAATCGAATCGCGCGGTTCTCCAGGTCTCGAGAGCGACCGGTCGCCAGATGCCCGAGGTGGCCGTGTCGAGGCCCCAGTCCCAGCCGTAGCTGCAGGCCATCTTGCGCAGTGCGTTGTACGGATGATGGTTGACGTGGGGTCGATAGCCGAGCTCGAGGCTTCGGCGATCCGCCTCGGGAACGGGGGCGCCGAAACGCACCTCGAGCCGGTTGACGCCGGTACGGAGCCGGTCGGCGACGGGCACCCGGTACCCGCGATGCTGGTTCTGTGCGAACAACACGGCTTCACCGTTGAGCAGCACCGTGGCGACCGTGTCCAACCCGTGAAAGTGGAGGTCGGTACGTTCGTCGCGCTCGTCGTCGCCCCACACGAACTCGGTGCGGTAGATCCACGACGTGCTGCCGATCCACTCCTGCGCGCGCTCGTTCAGGCCGACGTACGGGTCTTCGATGAGGCCCGCCGCGAGCAGGTCGGTGTGCACCACGCCGGGCACCTGGGCCGGTATCCCGCCCGCCGCAACGACACGGTCGGGAATCGGGCCGTATTCCGGCGTGACGATCCATGCATCGTGAAGCTGTCGCGTGCGCAGCGGTGTCGTCACGCTCACACCATGACCTCGGCGCTGAGTGCGCCATCCAGCATCCCGGCGAGCCAGTAGGCGCTCGCCTTCGGAGTGCGCTTCTGCGTCTCATAGTCGACGTGGACGATTCCGAACCGGCGCGAATAGCCCCACGCCCACTCGAAGTTGTCCATCAACGACCAGACGAAGTATCCCTGCAACGGGATGCCCTGCCGGATCGCTTCGGCGCCCGCAGCGATGTGGTCATGAATATAGGCAAGGCGCTCGGTGTCGTCGATGGAACCGTCGGGGAGTACGACGTCCGCATAGGCGGCACCGTTCTCGGTGATGTACAACGGGAGTTCCGGGGCGATTTCGTGCGCCATCGCCAGCACGTCGATCATTCCGTCGGGATGGATCTCCCAGCCCATCTGGGTGCGCTCGGCACCCGTGTCGACCATCTCGACGAACTCACTGCCGGGGTTCGCGCTCGGTCGCGAAGACGGCGCGCCGGCCCGGGTGGTGTGCCGGCTGTAGTAGTTGATGCCCAGGAAGTCGATCGGCGCCGAGATGAGGGCGAGATCGTCGGAGGGCGCATGCTCGGCGAACCAGTCGGTCTGGCCGAGGTCGTCGAGCACGTCTTCCGGATAGCTGCCACGCAGCACCGGGTCGAGGAAGAAGCGGTTGGCGAGCCCGTCGATGCGCCGTGCTGCGTCGACGTCGGCGTCGGAGGGACTCGCCGGAACCACCGAGTAGAGGTTGAGCGTGATGCCCGCCGTCGCCTCCGGTCGCGCGGCGCGGATGGCAGACAGCCCGAGACCGTGCCCCAGGAGCAGATGGTGCGCCGCCCGTGCCGCAGCGGTCCCCTCGTGGCGGCCGGGTGCGTGGTCCCCGCCCGCGTAGCTCAGGAACGAGGAGCACCATGGCTCGTTCAGCGTGATCCAGTTGCCGATCACGTCGCCGAGCTGTTCGGCGACGAGCCCTGCATAGTCGGCGAACCGGTACGCGGTCTCGCGGTTCATCCAGCCATCGGCGTCCTCGAGCGTCTGCGGGAGATCCCAGTGGTACAGGGTCGCCCAGGGCGTGATGCCGTTCTCGAGCAGGTTCTCGGCGAGGCGACGGTAGAAGTCGATTCCGGCCTGGTTCGAAGCTCCGCGGCCATCCGGCTGGATGCGCGGCCACGCGATCGAGAACCGGTACGCGTCGAGACCCAGGTCACGGATGAGGGCGACATCGTCGCGGAAGAGGTGGTAGTGGTCATCGGCGATGTCGCCGGTGTCGCCGCCGACGATGGCCCCGGGTCGCCGGGTGAAGGTGTCCCAGATGCTGGCACCCCGGCCGTCGACACGTGTCGCGCCTTCGACCTGGTAGGCGGCAGTCGCGGTGCCCCAGACGAAGTCGTCGGGAAAATCAGTCCTGTCCATTTCAATGCTCCGTTCGGGATGGTGTTCGTCAGGTCGTGGATTCGCTTCACGCGGCGCGGAAGTCGAGCCAGCTGGTCCGGTCGGGCAGCAACGCCTCGAGCTCGGCCCAGAGATCCTCAGGCAGGTCTGCGGTCGCTGCCGTGACCGTCGCGTCGATTCGTTCCGGCCGGCTGATGCCGACGATCGTCGTCGCCAGCCGAGGGTCGCGAACCGAGAACCGGATGGCGGCTGTCGCGAGATCGGTGCCGTAGAGTTCGCAGACCCGACGCATCCCGCTGATCGCCCGAAGCAACTCCTCCGGGGCGTCGCGGTAGCCGTAGCGGGTCGATCTGCCTGACGGATCGGCGAGGATGCCGCCGCCCAGCACCGCCGCGTTGACGACGCCGATTCCACGCTCCAGGGCCGCCTCGATCAGCTCGCCTGCGCTCCGGTCGACGAGGGTCCAGCGGTTGTGCACCAACAGCACTTCGAACACGCCGAGATCAAGATACCGGCGCATCTCGTGGACATCACCGCCCGCCAGCCCGATGTGCTCGACCTCACCGCGGTCGCGGGCATCGACGAGCGCGGCCACCGCGCCGTCTCGCGCCGTCAGCTCAGAAAAGTGGAAGAACTCCGGGTCGTGCAGGTGCACGACCCTCAGCGGTACACCGAGTCGTTCCCTGCTCTCCCGCAGGGATGCACGGACGCGGTCACCCGAGTAGTCGCGTCCGGCCGCATCGACCTTCGTCGTGAGGAGGAAGTCGTCGGGCAGCCCGCCGTTCTCGGCCAGCGCCCGCCCGATGCGGAGCTCGCTCCGCCCGTTCGAGTAGCCGTTGGCCGTGTCGATCGATCGGAGTTCGCTCGTGAGCACCGAGCGCACGAGTTCGACGGCGTCGCGCTCAGCGACTTCGTAACCGAAGTTGTCCGGCATGCTGCCGAGGGGTGCGCCGCCGACCGTCACTTCGCAGACCTCGAGTCCGGTCATGCCGAGCGGGCGCGACGACAGCCTGCTCATGCAGGTGCTCCCACGTGGAACAGGCCGTCCGGGTCTGCCACGAGAGGGCGCCCGTCGGACATGCGGGAGCGCGCAGCAACAGCACCCTGGGCCGCCTTCTCGAGTTCGACGGCGACGAATCCCCGGTCCGTGCCCTCATGCGTGCGCCGTCGGGTGTCGGCACTGTTGAACGAGAAGACCTCAAGGGAGCTGTCTCCCGAGCGAAGGAAGACGATCTCGAAGCCGCGCGGGTCGTGCGGCTGGTGGAGTCCCGCCATGGTGACGTAGCCGAGCGGCTGGTAGAAGGCTTCTGTCGCGGCCAGGTCGGCGACCGTCTCGGCGACATGGTCGAATCGCGGGCGCGATGGATCGCCCAGGGCCCAGTCGCGGTCGACCGCCTCTGCATCGAGGACCTCGTGGTACTGCAGCGGACCCTCAACGAGTTCGAGGAGCACGCCGTCGGGGTCGTAGAAGAAGGTGATCCTCACCCCGCCTTCCGCGTCGAGCGGATCGAGGTGGAAAGGCGTTCCGGCCGCACGGAGATTCTCGACCAACAGGTCCAGGTCACTGACTTTGAACCCCACGTGGCGGAAGCCCGTCTGCAGGTCGTCGGGTTCCCACTCGGAGCTGCCGGTGTCGACACGGTGGAACTTGATCGTCGCTGTCACCATGTCGAGCTCGGCGCTCTCGGTGGTCGCCTCCCCCACAGGAATCGCGCCGAGGAACTCGGTGTAGAACTCCACGGATCGCTCGATGTTCGCAACGTTGAGATGAATCGACCGGATGGTCACGATGGGTACCCTTCCTTGGGACACTTTCTTAGGTTGTGTTAGTTAGTTTAGGGTAAGCAATGCCTGAACACCACCACGACGGACGCATTCGTGAAGCGGACGCGGGACTACGCGCTGACGGTCGTCCGGTTCGGTCGCACGTGGGGCGTCAGGGCCTGCTGCAGCGCAAGCGTCGCTGCACCGACTGCCGCTGGATCCAGCACAGGGTCGGACAGCAGCACTTCGATGCCATGGACATGCCGTGTGCGGGCCAGCCGGGTGACGACGTCGCGGACGATGCGGAGGTAGATCGCTCCGGCATCGCTGAAACCCGGACCCGCCAGATAGATCCGGTCCAGGTCGAGCACGTTGACCAGCGAGAGAAGGGCCAGGGCGAGATAGTTCGCGGATTCCTCGATGAGCGCGACGCACCGGGCATCCCCGTTGACCGCTGCACGGGCGATCACAGCGAAGTCCTGTCGGACGCGGTCATCGATGCCGGACAGCCCGAGGTCGGCGCCGAGGCCGGACGTCGCGAACGCCCGCTGCACGATGCTGCGGGGCGCGGCGAGCATCTCGAGACACCCTCGTGACCCGCACCAGCACGGCGGGCCGTCGGACTGGAGGACCATGTGCCCGATCTCCCCGACATTGGACGAAGCACCACGCGCCAGCGCGCCCTGCACCATGATTCCGCAGCCGAAGCCTGTCGCCATGTATACCGTGGCGAAGTCCTGGGTCGCTGCGATTCGACCGGCCCAGAACTGGCCGAGCGCTGCGCACGCGGCGTCGTTCTCACGCACGACGGGCATTCCGGTCGCGGCCTCGAGGCTTTCGCGCACGGGGAACGCCTCCCACTCCGCGGCGTTGAAGGATGCGCGCTCGGCCCGGTTGTGGATGTCGAGGCCTGCTCCTGCGACACCGATGCCGACCACATCCGATCGATCGATCTCGAGTTCGCCGAGGAGGTCGTCGAGTTCCAGTACGACCCGATCGATCACGTCGTGCGGGGGCGTCCGCTCGATTCCGTGCGAGACGAGCCTGCCGACCGTCGCGCCGGCGAGATCCGTCACGACGTACGTCAGCCGCGTGTCGTCGAGCGACAGCCCGACGGCGTACCGCGCGTGACGATTCAGCTCGAGAAGGGTGGGACGCTTGCCGCCCGTCGAGTCGCCATAGCCGGTCTCGAGCACGAGCCCGTCAGCGATGAGCGACTTCACGATGCGAGTGATGGATGCGCCGGTCAGGCCTGACATCTCTGCGAGCTGGATGCGGCTGACCACCTCACCGGAACGAATCATGTCCAGAATCGCGCTGCGCGTGTTCTCCGACGACGGGCCGATCCGGCGGCTCCCCAGGGGTTCGGTCATCAGGCACTCTCCCGCACCACGAGGAACGGCTCAGGCGCGCGGATGATCACAGGGGCTTCGCTCGCTGCTGCACGCACGAGGCAGTCGCCCAGGAGCGCGCCGAGCTCGCTCGCCCTCTGGTTGACTGCGGTGATCATCGGCTGCGCGCTCTGGCACAGCACCGAGTCGGTCCAGCAGAGGACTGCGACATCCTCTGGCACCCTCTTGCCCTTCGCGGCGAGAGCAGCGACGAGGGCGACGGCGGCGACGTCACCGTCGACGATGAGCTCTGTCCGTTCGGTCCCGACGGCATCGAGAGCGTCCTGGACGATCGTGCCGGGGCGAGAGCGTATGACCTCGATCGCCGGCGATGCGCCCGCCCGCTCGAGCGCCGCCACGCGGCCGTCGGGGATGACCGCACCCTCCGGACCCGCGACGTAGATGACTCTTCCGCGCGGGGCGTCTGCGAGATGGTGACGCAGGAGTTCGACGGAGGCAGCCGTGTCGAAGACGACAGCGGAATAGCCGTCGACCTGTTGCGCGTCGGCGAGAGCCGCGAACGGCAGGTCGAGACTCTGGAGAAGGGGTATGCGGCTGTCATCCGTTGCGAGTCCGAACAGCGCGACGGCGTCCACCGAGCCCGTAGACTTCCATGTCTGGTAGACCCGCAGCTCTTCCTCGAGGTTGTCGACGACGCGCATCACCAGGCGAACGTCGGCATCTGCCAGCGAGTCACCGAGTTCCTGCAGTATCGCGCCGGTGAGCCTGTCATCCAGCGCTTCGCGGACGAGGACTAGGCCGACACCGGTCATTGGAACACCATACCGTTCAATCGTCCGGTCGGCCTCGATTGTCATGTTGCCTCTGTACATCGCATCTCTATTACACGCACTAAGTAAGTTACCTGTATTCTTACACAATGACACTACTTACGACTATCGGAGCATTCGAAGACCACCAGGACATCGGGCCGGTCCGGGTTGCCGGCGACGCCTCTTTCGACGGAGAGCGTTACACGGTCACGGGTTCCGGATACAACATGTGGTTCGACCGCGACGAGTTCCATTTCCTGTGGAAACGGGTCGAGGGGGACATCGCCCTCGAAGCGGCCGTGGAGTTCGCCGCCGCGGGCGTCGATCCGCATCGGAAAGCGTGCCTGGTCATCCGCCAGGCCCTCGAACCCGACGCCGCCTACGCCGACTTCGCGCTCCATGGCGACGGGCTCACGAGCCTCCAGTACCGCGCGGAGCCCGGCGCGATCACACGCGAGATCCAGGCGACACGTTCGTCGACGCGTATCGGCATCGTCCGCCGCGGCGACCGGGTGACCGCTCTCGTCGACGGCAGGCCGTCGGGCGGCTCCGTTCTGCTGCCGATGAGCGGCGCCTACTATGTCGGCCTTGCCGTGTGCTCACACGATGTCGACGTCGTCGAGACGGCGATCTTCTCCGACGTGCGGATCAGCAGCCCTGAGACGTCGGAGCCGACGTTGTACAGCACAACGTCGGCTACGACGTTGTACAGCACCCTGGAGACGGTGGATGTCGCCTCGGCCGACCGCCGCGCCGTCCACGTCTTCGACCGCTGGATCGAAGCGCCGAACTGGACGGCCGACGACAGGCTCGTCTACAACAGCGAAGGCCTTCTCTACTCGATGCCGGCCACCGGCGGCGAAGAGAAGCACATCGACACCGGTTTCGCCACGAAGTGCAACAACGACCACGGGCTCTCACCAGACGGCACCCGGGTCGCGATCAGCGACCAGTCTCAGGATGACGGCGCATCCGTGATCTACACGGTGCCCCTGGACGGTGGCGAGCCGAAGCGCATCACCGCCCATGCGCCGTCCTACTGGCACGGTTGGTCTCCCGATGGTTCGACGCTGGCGTACTGCGCTGAGCGTGACGGCGCATACGGCATCTTCGTCATCCCCGCTGACGGCGGTGAGGAGACGCGGCTCACGACCGCACGGCATCTCGACGACGGCCCGGACTACTCGCCGGATGGCAAGTGGATCTACTTCAACTCGGACCGGAGCGGGCGCATGCAGATCTGGCGCATCCCGGCAGGCGGCGGCGAGCCCGAGCGCGTGCTCGAAACCGGGACGGCGGACTGGTTCCCCCATGTTTCACCGGATGGGCGGTGGATGGCCTTCATCGCCTACGACGGGGACGTCGACGGTCATCCCCGCGACCACGACGTCGCACTGCAGGTGATGGACCTCTCCGACGGAACCACGCGTGTGCTCGCGGAGCTCTTCGGTGGGCAGGGGACGATGAACGTTCCGTCCTGGTCGCCGGACAGCTCGCGGCTGGCATTCGTGAGCTACGCCTACCTCTGATCCGGCGCATCCCGGTCAGACGACGAAGCGGCGGGCCTCCTTCGGGAGGCCCGCCGCTTCGTTTGTGAAGGATCTACGGGGACTACTTCAGCGCACCCGCCGAGAGTCCACGCTCGAACAGCCGCTGAAGCAGCAGGTAGGCGAGGATCTCGGGGATGGCGGTGACGACGGCTGCCGCGACGACCTTCGTCTGGTCGTTGTTGAACTCGCCGACGAAGAACGACGGCACGAGGGTCACCGTCTGCAGCGCCGGGTCCTGCAGGAACACGAGGGGAAGCAGGTAGTCGTTCCAGGTGCCGATGAGCGTCAGCACGACGATCGCAGCGCCGATCGGCGTAGTGAGTGGCCAGACGACGTAACGGAAGCCCTGCCAGGTCGACGCACCATCCACCCTGGATGCGTCGAGCAGCTCGTTCGGCACCCCGTCGACGAAGTTGCGTGCGAGAAGCACAGTGAACGGAATCTGCAGCGCCGCGAGTGGGAGGATCACCGCGATGAACGTGTTGTAGACGCCGAGCGACGTGGCCGTCGCGAACAAGGGCGCGAGAATGACGACCTCGGGCAGAGTGAGTGCCGCGAGGAGTAGCCAGAAGAAGAACTCCTTCGCTCTGATCTGCAGCTTCGAGAACGCGAACGCGGCCGTCATGGTGCAGACGTAGACGATGGCGATGACCACGACAGCGATGATCACGCTGTTGCGGAAGAACACGGGAAGTTCCGGGATGGCGAGAACGGTGGCGTAGTTGTTCCAGCCGGTGCCCGCCAGTGATTCCTGCACCATGGCCACGAGCGGGAACAAGAAGGGCAGGACCAGGAGGGTCGCCACGATCTGAAGGACCAGCTTGGCCGGCCAGCGACGGGCTTCAAGCACGACGCGCACCCCTTTCACGTCCGGTGAGTCTCAAGAGAATTGCAGCAGCGACTGCGAGCACGAGCAGCGTGACCGAGATGGCTGATGCGTAGCCGACGGCATTCAGGGGCACCGCCTGGCGATAGATGAGCGTGCCGAGGAATTCGGTCGAATAGTTGGGGCCGCCAGCGGTCACCAGCTGGGGGATGTCGAAGAGCTTGAGCGTTCCGATCGCCGTGAGCATGGCGATCGCCACGGTCGTCCCGCGCAGGTTCGGCCAGACGATGCTTCGAACGATGCGTGCGTTACCCGCCCCGTCGAGCCGGGCGGCTTCGATGATCTCCGGGGAGATCTGGCCGATCGCCGCGAAGTAGAGGATGAACGAGATTCCCGTTCCGCTCCAGATCGCGATCGACATGATGATCGGAAGCGCCGTGCTCTCCTGGCCGAGCCACGGCTGCCGGAAAGCACCGAGCCCGATCGCCTCCAGCAACTGGTTGACCTGACCGGTCGGGGTGAACATGACCCTGAAGATCGGCGCCATGGCAGCGGGGGCGATCACGACGGGGACGAAGACGATGATCTTGTACAGGACGCCGAATCGGAGCTTCGAGTGCAGGAGGACTGCGAAGACGAAGCCCAGCAGCGCCTGGCCGAAGAACGTGACGAAGAAGAAGAGGACGGTGTGCTGCAGGCTCCCCCAGAAGACGGGATCCGCGAGCATCCTGGCGTAGTTGTGGAGGCCGACGAACACGGAGTCGGGGCTCACGCCATCCCAGTTCAGCAAGGAGATGTAGACCGTGTACCCGATGCAGAAGTAGATGAGGGCAACCGACACCGCGAGTGCGGGAAGCAGCCAGAGGAAGTTCGCTGCGCGATTGCCGTGGAGGGCTCCGGATCGTTGCTTACTGAGGGTAGTGGTGCGAGGAAGGGTGGTGACCGTCGCCATTGTCGAATTTCTCCGTTCCTTGAGCCGGTCGCGGACCCCGGGTGACCCGGGGCCCGCGACCGCCTGATTACTGTCCTGACGCCGCCTGCGACTGCAGCGTTGCCGCAGCCTGCTGGGGCGTCGCTTTGCCTGCGAGCACCGTGCTCGCAGCGTCGAGCAGTGCCTGGTCGAGCGGACCCGAGATGTTCGCCAGTCGCGCTTCGGTCACGTTCGACGTGTACTTCGACAGCCAGTCGAGTCCGGGTGTCTGCAGCGCGGCGTTCACCAGCGGAACGCTCTTGTAGTCGGGCGTGACGCCGGCGAGCACCGGGTCTTCATCGAGGTTGTTCGCGATGACCTGCTGGCCCTCCTTCGTTCCCCCCAGCCAGGTTGCGAACGTCTCGGCCGCAGCGATGTGCTGCGACTTCTTGTTCACTGCGAGTGCGTAGTCCGGGTCGCTGAACGCGGCGATCGTGTTGCCGTTGCCTGCGACATCCGGGAATGGAACCGGCGCCATCGTGAGGAGTTTGGTCGACGCGGAGACCCCAGCGCCCTGAAGGGCCGCCTTCAACGTGTCCGTGCGCGTGTACTGGCGGTACCAGGTGCCCATCTGCACCATCGGCACCTGACCGGAGAGGAACGCGTTGTTCACGTCGGGGTACTGCTGGATTCCCAGCGCACCCGGGTCGAGGATCCCCTGACCCTGGAGGTTCTTCCAGATCGTGAGCGTCTGAACCATCGCGGGGTCCGTCCACTTGGCCTTCCCAGCGACGGCATCCTCATAGAAGCCGGGCTTGACGCTGTTGGCGATCGTGTGGAGGGTGTCCTGCTCGAAGCCCGCGGGGTCGACACCTTCGCGGAAGCAGCCGAGGTTGTGGGAACGGAACACCTTGCAGACGCTCTCCCATTCCTGGAGGGTCGTCGGCGGCTTGAGTCCGTACTTGTTGAAGAGGTCGAGGTTGACCCACATCATGCCGGACGCGACTTTGCCGATGGGTGCGGCCTTGAGCTGGCCGCCGACCGTGAAGTCCTTGACGCCGGCCTCGAACAGGCCGGTCTTCCAATCCGATCCACGCAGCTTCTGCATTGCGGGGGTCAGATCGACAGCGTCGACGCCGTACGTCTTCACTGCGGCTCCCGTACCGCCCACGAGGAGGTTGAACACATCCGGACCGCTCGAGGATGCCAGGGCCGGCCGAAGCGCGGCGGCATAGTCCGCATCCTGGATCTTCTTGAACGTGATGTGGATGTTCGGGTACTGCTTGTTGAACTCGGTGATCGCGTTCTGCGCAACAGCCTGGTCGGGGGTCCAGCCCCACCAGGTGAGATTCGCTTTGGTCGGTGAGCCCTGTGCGCCGCTCGATGCGGAGCAGGCGGCCAGTCCGACAGCGAGGAGACCCGCTGTCGCCACGGTGGCAATCAGTCGCACCGAGCGGCGCGACCACGAATGAAACGGCATCGTTTCTCTCCTTGAGGGTTTGAGAGTGCTGGGTTCCGCCACCCCAGGGGACGACGTTGGCCCACTCTAACTCTGATCAATCTAATTTACAAATTGTTTGTAAGTTTGCTTGCTCGTGAGTCGCCTTCGCTTCTGGGGCGGGGTTCCGGGTGTAATTCGATGCTAGGCAGCGCGATTCATCGAATCCAACAGTGAGTTCTTCTAGGATTCAGCAGCCGATTCGATCAATGGCACCGTCGGGTCATCCTGTGGACCTGCCCTGGGCTCTGAGGCAACCGGCTGCCGTTACTGGCGCGTCAGCCGGGGGCTTTATCCCAGCTCCCTCGGTGGTCTTCCGGGGCTACGCTGAGGCGGCTGAGGGCTGAAGTGAGCGGGCCTCTCCGCGCGCGATGAGCACGATGGCCGCGATGATGATCCAGAACGCCTGGAGGCCGGCAAGTCCGGCGGCAAAAGCCTGGGCGAAGGGCACGAACACTTCGAGCAGGCCCACCAGCAGGAATGCTGCGCCGAGACCGGCCGCCACCCAGGCGAGCCACCGCGGCAACAAGCCGGTGCGCAGCAGGATGTAGCCCAGCGGCAGGTAGATCGCTGGTGCCGGGACAAGCGGGAACACCTGGATGAACCGGGACATGAGGTCGAAGCCGACCCGGGCGCTGGTGGCGACGCCCGCTGTGGAGGCGCTCACCCAGGTCAGGGTGAACACCCCCTCCAGAAGCACTAGTGCGACGAGGACACTTGATCCGAAGAGGACCACGTATCCGGGGGCCGTTCCGTTTGCGGCGGTGAGGAACAGGACTCCGATGAAGAAGATGATGCACAGGGCAGAGCCGGTGGCCTGCAGCCAGGTGCCGAAGGTGACCAGCTGCTGATACTGGGCTCCGACGGCGACGATCTCCGTCGTCGTTGGCCGCGCTGCGTAGACGACCGCCTCCATCCTCGGGAAGAGGGTCGGTACGAAGAAGTAGAACCCGAAAAACAGCGCACCGACAAGTCCGATGATGCCGACCGCTCGCCCGCGAACCTGGAACATTGCTCCTCCTCGGGCCGACCCTCGCGTGGATTCTCGGCGTAGTCGAAGATAACGGTCGATCGTCGTGATCGCAACGGATCGCGTGGGGAGACCGGCGGGCACGCGCTCGGGGGACGGTCTGCTCCGCAGGGCACCGACCGAGCCGAGGGAGCCCCTCGAGCAGGCCGGTGCGTGAGTTGAAAGCTCGAACGCCGAACGGACCCGATCCTTGAAGTCTTCGCAGAAAGCCATCCGGTTCAAAGCCGATGCATAGCCCGCGCATACATCCCGCGAATCCGAGCGCCGTAACGTCCTTCTGCAGTCGTTGAAAGGACCCCGCTATGCGCGTTCGCCGCCTCAGAGCCATACCGCCATGGGTTCTCGTCACCGGAACGGCTGTGATCGTCGCGGCCGTCACGTCGGCGGCATGGTGGGGCGTCGGCAGACTGACGGCCACACCCGTCGCAGCATCGATCTCGCGTACGGTCGCGGTCAGCGACCAGGCGCTGAAAGAGACCATTACAGGCACCGGGACGCTGACCCCGACGGTCAACGACGCCGTCGACTTCGGCGCCCCGGGTCAGGTGATGACCGTCGCCGTGCAGGCCGGGAGCAAAGTCACCGCCGGGCAGGTCCTCGGCACGGTCGACACGACCGAAGCGAACGCAGCCCTCCTCAATGCCCAGGCGAACCTGGCCCAGGCCCAGGCGAAGCTGTCCACCGCCGAGGCGTCCGGTTCGGCCACGGCGGCGCAGATCGCTGCAGACGATTCGACGGTGACGCTCGACCAGTCGAACGTGCAGAGCGCGCAGGCCGAAGCGGCCGCCACGACACTGAAGTCGCCGATCGCCGGCATGGTCACCGCCGTCAACGTCGCTGTGGGCGACGTGGTCTCGGCATCGTCGTCCAGCGGGTCGAGCGGGTCCGGGTCGAGCGGATCCGGGTCGAGCGGATCCGGCTCGGGCGGGCTCGGGTCCTCCGGTTCGGGTGGCTCGGGGTCGGGTGGCTCGGGGTCGGGCAACTCGTCGGCGTCGTCGTCTTCATCGTCCGCCGACTTCACGGTCGTCAGCACCGGCTCCTGGCAGGTGAGCGTCGACGTTCCCGCATCCAGTGTCGGCGAGATCGCCGTCGGCAACGAAGTCACGCTCTCGACCACCGAGAACCCCTCGTTCTTCGGAACGGTCTCGTCGATCGGGCTGCTCCCCTCCTCCACGACCGGTGCCGCGACCTACCCCGTCGTCGTCGCCGTCACCGGCAGCCCCGCGAACCTGTACGACGGCGTGACTGCCACCGCATCCATCGTCTACAAGCAGCTTCCGACCGCTCTCACCGTGCCGGCTTCGGCGATCCACCGGACGGGCACGCAGACGACGGTGACCAAGGTCGTCGGCGGCAAGGATGTGACGACTCCCGTGGTCGTCGGGCAGACGGTGGGCCAGGTCACCCAGATCACCAAGGGCCTCAGCTCGGGCGACCAGGTCGCCGTGACGATCAACATCGGGGCACTCCGCGGCGGGACAGGAACGGGAACCGGCACCCGCGGAACCGGCGGATTCGGGGGCGGCGGCGGGTTCGGCGGCGCAGGATTCGGCGGCGGCGGCTTCGGCGGCGGCGGCGCAGTCCTGGGAGGCACCAATGGCAAAGGCTGAGCTCGACCTGGTCGACCTGCTGCAGCCGAGCCCGGTCATCGCACTGCGTGAGGCGGGCAAGGTCTACCACACGGGGTCCATCTCGTACGAAGCGCTGCGCGGCATCGACCTCACGATCGAGGACGGCGAATATGTCGCGATCATGGGGCCGTCGGGCTCGGGCAAGTCGACCCTCATGAACGTGCTCGGCTGCCTCGACGACCTGACGGCGGGCTCCTACCGGATCGCAGGCCAGGACGTCTCGAAACTGGGCGACGACGAGCTCGCCGTGATCCGCAACCGCCGTATCGGTTTCGTCTTCCAGCAGTTCAACCTGCTGTCATCGCTCACGGCCCTGCGCAACGTCGAGCTGCCCCTCGTCTATGCGGGTGTGCACCGCGACGAGCGGCGCGAGCGCGCCATCCGGGCTCTCGAACAGGTGGGTCTCGGCGACCGCACAGCCAACAAACCGGGCGAGCTGTCCGGCGGCCAGCAGCAGCGCGTGGCGGTCGCCCGCGCCCTCGTCGGCGAGCCGACGCTCCTCCTCGCAGACGAACCGACCGGCAACCTCGACTCCACGGCGACGCGCGACGTGCTTTCGCTGTTCAGCGAACTGCACTCCCAGGGGCGCACGATCGTGCTGATCACGCACGAGTCGGATGTGGCTGCGAACGCCGACAGGATCGTCCACGTCTACGACGGCCGAATCCAGGCGGATGAGGCGGTGCGGTCGTGAACTGGGCTGAAACCTTCAACTCGGGCTGGGCTGCCATCCGCGCCCACTCGCTCCGCTCCTCGCTGACCGTACTCGGCATCCTGATCGGTATCGCCGCCGTGATCCTGACCGTGGGCCTCGGCCTCGGTACGCAGAAGGATGTGAGCGCCCAGATCAGTGCGCTCGGCAGCAACCTCCTCATCGTCTCCCCCGGCAGCAGCACGACGACGGCCGGGGTGCGCGGCGGCTTCGGCACGAGTTCGACCCTGACGCAGAACGACGCGAGTGCCCTCGAGTCGAAGATGTCCGCACCGGACATCGCCAGCGTCGCACCGGTGAAGACGCTGTCGGAAGAACTCACCGCGGGCAGCACGAACTGGACAACGACCGTCTCAGGCACGACCCCGGACTGGCTGGGGGTGCGGGCACGGAGCGTCGCATACGGGCGATTCTTCACCGCGGCGGATGAGGCGAACAGTGCGCCGGTCGTCGTGCTCGGACCCACTACCGCGACCGAGCTGTTCGGCTACACCAACGTCGTCGGCCAGTCGGTCGACATCGGCTCCCAGAACTTCACCATCATCGGAGTGCTCACCTCTGCCGGGTCGAACTCGTCGAGCAACCTCGACGACACCGCGGTGGTACCGCTGTCGACCGCCCAGGCCGACCTGGCCGGCCAGACGAACGCGGCGAGCGTCTCCACCATCTATCTCGAGGCGGCGTCGCCGTCCACCCTTTCGGGCGCTTACCAGGAGGCCGACCAGATCCTGCTGAACGACCACGGGATCACCACGGCCACCGCAGCGGACTTCACCATCAACAGCCAGGATGCGCTGGTCACGACGGCGACGAGCATCTACCGCACCTTGACAATCCTGCTCACCGGCATCGCAGCGTTGTCCCTGCTCGTCGGCGGAATCGGCGTCATGAACATAATGCTCGTGTCGGTGACGGAGCGGACGCGGGAGATCGGGCTCCGTAAGGCGCTCGGTGCGCCGCAGCGCGCCATCCGGCGGCAGTTCCTCGTCGAGGCGGGCATCCTCGGTCTCGCCGGAGGAGTGCTCGGCGCCGTCCTCGGAAGTGTCACGGCGCTCATCCTTCCGGGCCTCATCGGAAGCTCGGTCGTCATCTCACCCACAGCGATCCTCATCTCGCTGGTGGTCGCCCTCAGCATCGGCGTCGGTTTCGGCGTCTACCCGGCCTCGCGGGCCGCCCGGCTCGCTCCCATCGACGCTCTTCGCACCGAATGATGCACGCTCACAGATCGGAACACCCCATGCCAACCACGATCACGAAGTCCCGACGCCTCGCACTGGGTGCGGCCGTCGTCGGTGTCGCCCTCCTCCTCGCCGGCTGTTCTGCGGCGGCGGCGCCCGCAGCCCCGGCCGCGACCCAGGCGCGGCAGTTCGGCGGGCAGGGCGGCGCGCAGGGTGCCGGCGGCGGCCAGGGAGCCGGTGGGTTCGGCGGCATCTTCGGCCAGATCGCGGCCGTGACCGGAACCACGTTGCAGGTGCAGAGCCAGTCGGCACAGACGGCGGTCACCGTCGCTTCGACGACGACGGTGCTGCAGACGAGCAAGGGTTCGATCGCCGATGTCACCGTCGGCAGGTGTGTCGTCGCGTCGAGCTTCGGGGGGACCACGGCCGGTTCGACCCCGGCGCCCTCGACCGGAGGCGCCGTCACCAGCGTCGCGATCACCCCTGCCGTCAACGGTGCCTGCACCGGTGGATTCCGCGGAGGCGCAGGCGCGGGCACACGGCCCTCGGCTCGCCCCGGGGCGACGGCGCGGCCATCCGCCCCCCGCAATCGCGCCTTCACGCCGCCGGTCTCCGGTGCCGTGACCGCGGTCTCCGGATCGTCGATCACAGTCTCGGTGAAGGATGCGAGCGGCGCGACGTCATCGAAGACGGTGCAAACCGGTCCGTCGACCGCTTTCACGATCACCGCCAAGGCCACGTCGGCGGCCCTCACCGTCGGCAAATGCGCGGCGGTCCGTGGCCCCGCGGACTCGGCAGGAACCGTGAAAGCAACCTCGGTGACGGTCTCCGACCCCGGTGCGAACGGATGCACGACCCCGTTCGGTCGCGGCGGCGGCCTCGGCGGCACCCCGTCATCCCCGGGAGCAAGTGGTGGGAATGCCTAACAAACGTCGACTGATCGTGGGCGGAACCGCCCTGGGTATCGCCGTCTGCCTCGTCGGCGGCGGAATGGCCATCGCTGCGGCGAGCGCGCCGGCCGGTTCATACCGCACCGCGGTGGCCCAGCCGGAGACGGTGAGCCAGGCAGTGGCGCTGTCGGGAACGATCGCCTCGGCGACCCGCCACGACCTCGCGTTCGGTGTGGCCGGCACGGTCGCGACCGTGTCTGCACAGCCCGGAGAGCATGTGAAGGCCGGCCAGACTCTCGCCACCCTCGATCCTGCGAGCCTGCAGAGCGCCCTCCAGTCCGCGCAGCAGAACGCTGCGACGGCGTCGCAGACGCTTGCGGATGACCTGGCATCGCAGACGGCGGGCGTTACGACCGGGTCTGGGTCTGGGTCCGGGTCTGGCTCGGGTTCTGGCTCGGGTTCTGGCTCGGGTTCTGGCTCGGGCTCGGGCTTCGGGACAGGCTCGGGATCCGGTTCCGGTTCCGGTTCCGACTCCCGGTCCGGGTCGGGATCTGGGTCTGGTTCCGGGTCGGGATCTGGGTCTGGTTCCGGATCGGGTTCCGGCTCCGGAGCCGGTTCGGGGTCGGGTTCCGGCTCCGGCTCGTCGGGTGGGTCCGGGTCCGGCTCGTCGGGTGGGTCCGGGTCCGGCTCGTCGGGTGGCTCCGGGTCCTCGACGAGTCCCGCCGTGACCGCCGACATCGCCCGAGTGAAGGCGGCCCAGACAGCGCTTCTCGACGCGGCCCAGAAGGCATCCGCAGACCTGTCGACGGCGCAGTCCGCTCAGACCGCCGCCGCTACGGCCTGCTCGGCGTTCCTCCACGACTCGGTTGCAGCATCCCCGGCACCGGCCCCGTCTCCCGCGCCGTCGCCGGCCCCGGGTTCGAGCCCCAGCCCCAGCCCCTCACCGTCTCCCGCTCCTTCTAGTGACCCGCTGGCACCGGCCCAGGCCGACCTGGCGACCTGCCAGGCGGCGACCAGTGCACTGCAGACAGACCAGCAGGCGGTCGCGAGCGCGCAGGCACTCGTCCAGCAGTCCGCGACGAACCTCAACACGGCGGTCGCCCAACTGCAGACCGACCTCGGCGCATCCGCCGCCGGTCGCACCTCGGCGGGATCGTCGACATCCGGTTCGGGAACATCCGCCGCGCGCTCCCTCGCGACAACCTCGACCTCGGGAACCGGACCGACCATCCGCACCGCATCGCTGTCCAGCTCCAGCCTTGTCGTTGCATACGTTTCTTCGGTCGCATCGGTCGCCTCGGTCGGATCCGGCGGCTCGGGCGGATCCGGCGGCTCGGTCGGCCAGTCGACGGCAGGGCCTGCGACGGCCGCCACCATCCTCGCTGACCAGGCATCCGTCACCGCAGCGAATGCGGCTGTTCAGGCCGCGCAAAGGAACATCGCGCTCGGCACTCTCACCAGCCCGGTCGACGGGATCGTCGCTGCGGTCTCGATGGCCTCCGGCACAGCCGTTCCGGCCGGGTCGACCTCCGATGTCATCACCGTGATCGGTGCGAGCGGATGGTCGATGAGCGCCACCGTTCCTGTCACCCATATCGGCGCACTGAAGGTCGGGCAGCGCGCAACGGTCACCGTCGCCGGGGCTTCCGCGCCGCTCAGCGGTGCGGTTTCGGCGATCGGCATCACCAACGTCTCCACCGACGCGACAACACCGGCCTATGCGGTGAGCGTGAACCTCCAGGATGCGTCCGCCCACCTGCTGAACGGGGCGCCCGCACAGGCCTCCGTGGCTGTGGCCACCGCGACCGATGTGCTCGCCGTTCCCACGTCTGCGATCCACCAGAACGGGTCGACGGCCGTGGTGTACAAGGTTTCGGGCGGCTCATTGGTACCGACACGGGTCACCGTGGGGACCATGGGTCAGGACTTCACTCAGGTCACGTCCGGTCTCGCGCGGGGTGACCTCGTCGAACTCGCCGATCTGTCCGCGCCGCTGCCCAGCACGACGACAACCGGCTTCGGTGGGGGTGCCGGTGGGGCCGCACGCTTCGCAGGTGGTGGCACGGGGGCCGGCGGCGGAGGTGCAGGCTTCGGCGGTGGTGCAGGCTTCGGCGGCCGGACGAGCACGCGCGGCACCGGCGGCTGACCGACGCCGGGCTCGCGCGGCACCGGCGGCTGACCGACGCCGGGCTCGCGCGGCACCGGCGGCTGAGCGACGCCGGGCTCGCGCGGCCCGACCGCCGCGCGCGGCATCACGGGCGGCCGGACGATCACGCACAACACCACCGCCGACCGACGCCGGGCCCGCGCGGCCCGACCGCTGCGCGCCACACCGGGTTGACCGGGGCCGCGCGTGTGGCCAGTCAGGCCAGACCAACCGATCGGCCTCTGCGGCATGAACAGATGTCAGGCACAGAAGCCCGATCGGTTGCGGACGTCAGCGCCAGAATTCGGTGAGCGGACCGGCAAGGGCGGTGCCCTGGTCGTAGCCGGCCCGGGCCGCGGCTGGCCGCAGCGACAGATCCATCGCGTTGGCACCGAACATGTGCTCGGAGCTGCCGTCAGGGAAGATCGTCTCTACCCTGCTGCCGGCTGCCCGCAGCTCGTCGACCTGCGCCGCGAGCTGCATGCCCCACTCCAGCGGGTGCAATGTCTTGCCGCTGAACGGTGACAGCACCAACACTCGCTCGTACCCTGCTGCCAGATCGGCGTTCTCGTTGCGCAGGTAGCCACCGTCGAGGTAGCGGTTGTCCCCGATCCGGTAGGGCAGCCCGCTGGCACAGCTGGCGGCGATGGCGTCGGCAAGGTCGACTCCGCTGTGTCGGTCGAACACGACCGCGTCACCGGTTCGGGCATCGACGGCCGTGATGAGTATTGTTCGTTGCGGCCATTGCTGACTGGGCAGCCGCGCTGCGACGGTGGTGCGCCACTGTGGAGACCAGGAGCCGTCGGATGCCGCATCCATTTCGAGGGCCGACGCGCCCAGTCTCCGGCGCATGTCTGCCGCATCGTCAGCGGAGGCGATGATCGTGCTCAACCTCTCCAGGTGGTTCACCACGGGCCTGTTCGGAGAACGTCCCCGGTCGGATCCGATCGGGCCGGTCCGTTGTGGGGGAACCGTGTCGACGATGGCGGCATACAGTTCGGTCGGGGTTGCGCCGCCGAGCTGGGCTGCAGCCGTCGATCCGGCGGATGTCCCGATGGTCAGGTCGGCCGTTGTCACGTCCAGCCCCGCATCGTAGAGGCCGGCGACGACGCCGATCAGCCACGCGTTGCCTGTTGATCCGCCGCCGCCCAGGACCAGTGCTCGCTCGCCCGCAGCGCGAACCCGGCTTGGGGGGTCGATCTGCGGATCCTGACCGGACCCCGGCAGGTCGGCGCCCGTCGTCGAGGTGGAGTGCGGGGGTGTGGGATGTGTAGAAGGTGTAGAAGGTGTTGTGTTCATGGGAGTCGCCTTTCGCGAATTGCCTGTGGGGCGCTCCCGGCGGCGACTAGCTCAGTCGCGCGATCGTGGATTGCAGGGGAGCACCCAATACGGATACTGCGTTCATGGGTCTCACCTCCTGCCGACGGGTCACGATCGCTTAGACGTTAGCACGGCGGCGACGCGTCGCGTAGTCGAAATTGCCGGTGCCCTGCCGCTGTCGACCGCGTGACCGCTGCCGAACCCCTCATCCGCGAGCGTCGGGGTCACCTGACGTCGATGGCCGCCGTCATGGTGGTGCGCTTTCGGGGATGCGGACGCGTCCGCCCCGGCGGGGTGTGCGGGTGGGGTCGTGGTGTGCCGGTGGGGTGAACCAGGGGGTGTTGTCGCGGACGTTGATTTCCCAGCCGTCGTCGTGGACCCGGTGGTGATGGTTGGAGCAGAGCAGGATGCCATTGTTCAGGTCGGTCGGGCCGACGTCGCGGTCCCACCAGCGGATGTGATGCGCCTGGGTGTAGGCGGGTGGATGCGGGCAGCCGGTCCAGGCGCAGCCGCCGTCGCGTTCGGCGAGGGCGTGTTTCTGGGCGGGGCTGAACAGGCGTTTGCTGCGGCCGAGGTCGAGGACTTCACTACCGCGACCCAGCACCAGGGGGATGAGGTTGGCGTCGGCGGCGAGACGGCGGGCGGTTCCGGCAGATACCGGAGTCGGGATCTCGTCGATCTCCGCCGCACCGGCCCCGGCACGCAGGTCGGCCAGGCTGACGCGCACGATCATCGTCACCGGCGGGGTGGTGAGACCGGTTGTGCAGCCGGCCCGGTGGCGGAAGACCTCGACGGCGCAATCCGACCGGATCTGCGCCAGACTGCGCGACTCGGGAATGTCGGTGTCGGGCGCCGTCTCACCCTCAGAAGCTTCGGGTTCGGAACTTTCCCGGAAACACACCCCGGCACTGGGCGTCTGCTTCTGGTCCCCGGTCGTGCGGTAGTCCTGGCTGACGTATGCGGTGATCTGGGGAACCACGTGCCCGGCGGACTCGGGGTCGAGGTACCAGTTGATGTGGGCCATTCCGTCGCGGGTGGTGGTGATCGTCAGCGACCGGCGCCGACGCAGCATCTGTTCGCGGGGTTCGGTGCCGTCCTGGTCCAGCCGGTCCCGCACCTGCACCGCGAGTTTGCGCACCTGCTCCACCGTTAACCCCGGTGCGTGGTCCACCAGCGCGCGCTCACCCATCGCACGCTGCTCGAGCGTGCAGCCGGGACCGGCCTTCGCCAGCTCCCGG
This sequence comes from Leifsonia sp. McL0618, assembly GCF_049994905.1. GTDB lineage: Bacteria > Actinomycetota > Actinomycetes > Actinomycetales > Microbacteriaceae > Diaminobutyricibacter. The sequence goes on from NZ_CP188258.1 coordinate 4,032,116, forward strand.
ACGATCACCGCGGCCTGCTCCACGGACACCCGCGGCCCGACCGATGCGATGGGATCTGCTGCGCCAATTGCAGTAGAACCCTCTGCATCGCCGTCGGCGCTGGCGTCGGCTGTCGAGTGGCCGCCCGTCGGATGGCCCAACAATGCTGTGGCCAGATCGGGAAACTCCGCCGGCAACTCCTCGCCGTGCAGGCTGTGACGTGGTGCAGTCGCCCTCGCTACCGCACAGAGCTGCCGTGCGGCCGGCAAGCTGGTTCGCCACAGCTCCGCCAGCAGCGAGCCGATGTCACTGTGCCCGGCCGCCCGCACCGGATCTGTCTCCGGGTCGACACTACGAGCCCGGTCGAGCGCCGCGATCCACCGCAACGTTGCGGCGTCGAACGCTGCGCGAACAGCACCGAGAGCGGCCAGTGCCTGCACGAGTTGCTGCGCTTCAGTCAATGCGGGCGATCCCGCTCCGCTGTCGGCGCAGACTCCCCAATCCGCGTCGGCCCCTGCTCTCGCGTCCGGGTCTGGGGCCAGCGCATTCGCATCCGCCACGGCACCCGCAGCCGCAGCCGCACCCGCATCCGAACCCGCACTCGCGTTCACCGCGCTCGCGTTCGCTTCGACAGCACGCAGCCCCTCGAGCGCGGCAATGATCGCGTCAAGATCGTGGGTGCGGGGGAAGGTCATGATCCAACCTAACCAGAGCCCCCGACAATCGGTCGAGGTTATAAACATCCTCTGATCAGGAATTTACCTGTGGATAGATTTCAAAATGAGCAGCCTGTGGAGGACTGGACGAAACCCCCGATCACGCTTGATTCGGCGCGTCTCGTCGACGTGCGACAGCCAATACCGCACGCCAATGACGACGCAGTCGACCGTCGGCCGGTGGCTCGAGAAGTCGCCGAATCTCGCTGCAAAGGCGCTCGCGCCTCCTCCTGCACCGCTACCGCCGCATGCCTCGGATTACGCACGATTGCCCACGACTGGCCCGCGCGCAGACACCTGCGTGCGGGCCGGTGATCGCGGCTCAGCGATGGCTCACCGCAGCGCGCCGAAGAATTCCCTCAGGTCGCCCGTGAGCACATCGGGAACCTCTGCAGCCGCCCAGTGCCCGCCTGCGTCGAACTCGCTCCAGTGGACGATGTTCGAGTTGTCGCGTTCGGCCCACGGACGGATCGTGCGGAAGTCGTCCGCGAACACGGCGACGCCCGTCGGGGCGTGGTTGACCGCCGGCACCGCGCCGGAGCGCGCCTCCTCAAAGTACGAACGCGCGGCCGACGCACTCGTGTTGGTGAACCAGTAGATCGAGACCGTCGTGAGGATCTGGTCTTTGCTGAGCAGGCTGCCGTCGCCGAACGCGACGAGGAGCTCGCTCCACGCCAGCTGCGCGGCAGGCGAGTCGCTCAGCCCGAACGAGAGGGATTGCGGCCGGCTCGACATCGCCGCCGAGAAACCCGCACGCTCCTGGAACGTACCGAGGAAGGCGAGCCCGGCCTGGTCCTTCTCGCTGAGGTTATCGAACTCGGCGGGGTCGCCCGACGGGAACGAGAACAGTTGCAGCACGTGGGTGCCGACCAGCCCATCCGGATTCAGAAGCCCGAGTTCCCGCCCGACCTGCGCGCCGCCGTCGGTGCCGTGAGCGCCGTAGCGGTCGTAGCCGAGTCGCTTCATGAGCGTGTCCCAGGTCTGTGCGATGCGGGCCATCGTCCAGCCGCGCTCGTGGGTCTGGCCACTGAAACCGAAGCCGGGCATCGACGGGATGACGACAGTGAACGCATCCTCTGCCTTGCCGCCGTAGGCGACCGGGTCGGTGAGCGGACCGATCATGTCCAGGTAGTCGGCGAACGAGCTCGGCCAGCCGTGCGTGAGGATGAGCGGCAATGCGTTCGGCTCCGGCGAGACGACGTGGATGAAATGAATCGTCTGGCCGTCGATCTCGGTCGTGAACTGGGGGAACCCGTTGATGCGCTCCTCCTGCGCCCGCCAGTCGTACTCGTGCTGCCAGTAGTCGACGAACTCCTTGACGAAGCTGACGGGTGCGCCGTACACCCAGTCGTCGCCGGGAGCTTCGAGCGGGTAGCGGGTGTGTGCAAGGCGGTACTGGAGGTCATCGAGGTCGGCCTGCGGCACGTCGATGGTGAAGGGGCGGATGGCGGTGATGGTGTCGGTGTTTGTCATAACTGCACGCTATGAGGAGATGCGGAACGGTTCTTTCCTCAATTCCGTGGCATTCTGAAGAAATGCTGCAGACGTCATCCCGGTTGCTCACGCTGCTGTCACTGCTGCAATCGCGGCCCTCCTGGGGCGGCCCGGAGCTGAGCGAACGTCTCGGCGTCGGCGCCCGGACCGTGCGCAACGACATCGACCGGCTGCGGGAGCTCGGGTACCCCATCGAGGCGACGCGCGGACCGGCCGGCGGCTATCGGCTCGGAGCCGGCGCCGACCTGCCGCCGCTCCTCTTCGACGACGACGAAGCGGTCGCCATCGCGGTCGGACTCACCGTCACCTCCTCCGGATCGATCGAAGGCATCGAGGAGAGTTCGAGGCGCGCTCTCACCAAGATGGAGCAGGTGCTCCCCTCGCGCCTGCGTGCGCAGGTGACGGCGTTGAGGGATGCGACGGAGACCGTACAACGCGACGCGGCCGGCGTCGAACCGGAAGCACCCGTGCCGGCGACCGTGCTCGCCGCTGTCGCATCCGCGGTTCGGGATGCCCACTGGCTGCGTTTCGACTACTCGGGAAGCGCACGGCTGGTGGAGCCCTACCGGCTCGTCAACTGGAACCGCCGCTGGTACCTGGCGGCGTGGGACCTGCACGACGAGCGCTGGTCGACCTTTCGTGTCGACAACATCCAGCCGAAACCGCCGACATACCGGCCGTTCGAACAGCGACCGTTTCCCGACGGCGGCCTGGTCGGGTTCGTGCAGCGCGACGTTGCAGCGGCCGGCTGGAAAGTGACGGCCCGCATCACCGTCTTCGCTCCGGCGGACGACGTCGTCGCGCGCATCAACCCGGCCGTCGGCGTCGTGGAAGTGGTCGACGACGACACCTCAGTACTGATCACCGGGGCCGACATGTACGAGACCATCGCGCTCTACATCGGGCTGCTCGGGCGCGACTTCCACGTCAGTGAGCCGGCCGAGCTCGTCGCGCACCTGCGGGCGCTCGGCGAACGGTACGCACGGGCTGTCTCCTAGCACGCGACGTTCCGGAAAAACAGCAGCGGGTCGTCCCTTCGCACGAAGTCGATCCGCTGCTGTTGGCATCACGCTATGTCCGTCTCGCAGTCCCGGCCTCGTCGGAGCGGACAAGATGCAGGCCGCCGGTTCGGGCACTGCACCAAGCCGACGCTCAGCGGACCACGTCGTAGACGAGCTTGACCATACCGTTGGAATAGGTCTCCTGCTCCACGACCTTCAGGTTCGTGGTGGCTTCTCCGCCGCCGAACAGCCGCTTGCCGTCACCGAGCAGGAGCGGGAAGACCAGCAGGTGATAGCGGTCGACGAGCCCGGCATCCGCCAGTCCCTGCGCGAGGGTGGCGCTGCCGTGCACGATGATGTTGCCGCCATCGGATTCTTTGAGGCGCGCAACGTCATCCAGCGAGTGGATGACGGAGGTGTTGTTCCATTCGGGATCGGTGAGCGTGTTCGAGACCACGTATTTGGGCATCGCGTTGTACTCGGCGAACTCGGCCATCGTCGGCCAGATCGGCGCGAACTCGTCGTAGCTGACGCGCCCCATCAGCATGGCTCCGGCCTCGACCTGCTCCCGGCCCTTGATCTCGTAGGCCTCGGCGACGAACGGCACGGCCGTGAACGTCCACCCGGCACGCGGATGACCTCCCCCGCCTGGCGAGTCGATGACTCCGTCGACGGTGATGAATTCGGTGACGATCAGTGTGCGCATGCGAACGACCTTTCCTTACGACGATTCTGTCTCACCACTACGTCGAACGGGATGGCCTGATTTCGACATGCGCGCCCCAACCGGCGGCCACGCCCACGTCACCGCACCCGGATGCTCAGCTCCTGCGCTCCGTCGACGCCGGCCGGGCTGCATGGTGCGGCGACGATCGCCCACGAACCCGGGCGACGCGACCAGCTTCGCGTGCCGGGGTCGCGTTCGCGCACAGGGGTGAGGTCGAGGCTGACGTCGACGATCGTCTCGGCCCCGGCGTCGAGCTCGACGCGCCGGAATCCGACGAGCTGGGGCACCGGCCGCGCCGCCTGGGTGTCGACGGCATAGACCTGCACGACGGTCGACCCCGCACGCTCCCCTGTGTTGTGCACGCTCACGCGGGCGGTGCCGGTGGTCTCCGTCGCCTCATGGTCGAGGAGCTCCTGCTCGAAAGTCGTGTAGCCGAGCCCGAACCCGAACGGGAAAGCCGCGGCATTGCCGTCGCGGTCGAGCTTGCGCTGGCCCCACCACGCGTCGTAGACGACTGAGCTCGCCTCCGCTTCGAATTCGGGCAGGTGCGCCGCATCCGTGGGGATGGCGACCGGCAGCCGGCCACCCGGCTCGACTGCGCCGGTGAGCACGTCGGCGAGTGCGCGGCCGCCTTCCATACCGGGATACCAGGCGTGCAGGATGGCCGGGACCTTCGCACGCCAGGCCTCGACGATGATGGCACTCCCGCCGATCAGCACGACCGCGGTGCGTGGGTTCGCTGCCGCGATGGCGGCGATCAGGGTCTCGTCTTCGGGGTGCAGGGTGAGGATCTCGCGGTCGCCTCCACGCCCGAACTGGCTTCGCATCGTCGCGAACTTGCCCATCAGCCAGGTGAACGGCCTGAAGTTGAACGGAAACCCGAGCACGGCGAGGTCGATGTCTTCGTTCACGACACGTTCGCCCTCGTCGTCGTAGTTCATCCCGACGACGACGAGCACGGCATCCGCCTGCGCTGCTGCCGCGACGGCCTCGTCGACGTCCGAGCCGTCCACGTGCAACAGCTCGACATCGGGAAGCGCTTCGCGTAACCCCTCGATCGGAGGGCTGGTGCTCGGGGGGTGCACCAGCGACGATCCGTGGTCTCCCAGGTTGGCCTGGTCGGCCAGCCCTCCGATCACCGCAAGCCGCGTGATGGACGGCGCGAGCGGCAGCACCGGCGCCCCGTCGACGGGGTCGTTCTTGAGCAGCACCATCCCCCGCGCGGCGGCCCGGCGTGCGAGCTCACGGTGCGATGCGCCGGCGAGCACGTCGACCGAAGGCTCGGTCGCATTTCGCGTCGCGACGTGTTCGAGTGTGGTGCGCAGGATGCGGCGGGCCGAACGGATGACGGTCTCGCGAGACAGACGGCCATCCTTGAGCGCAGGCGGGAGTTCCCTCGCCCGCCGCAGCCGCAGAGGCATCTCGACATCCATGCCCGCTTCGAGGCTCGCGACACCGTCGTGGGTGCCGAACATCCAATCGCTCGTGACGAAACCCTGGAAGCCCCACTCGTCGCGAAGCACGTCGGTGAGCAGAACCGGGTTCACATCCATGAATGCGCCGTTGACCGAGTTGTAGGCGCTCATGACCGAGTCGACCCCCGCATCCACGACCGCTTTGAAATGCGGGAGGTACACCTCGTGCAGCGCATGGTCGTCGACGGTCACATCGACCGTGAAACGCGCATTCTCCATCGAGTTGAGAGCGAAATGCTTGACGCACGCCATGACGTTCGGGCGCAGCCCGTTGGTCAGCGCGACGCCCATCCGCCCCGTCAGCACGGGGTCTTCGCCGTAGCATTCCTGGGCGCGGCCCCAGGCCGGGTGCCGAAGGAGGTTGATGCAGACCGCGCCCGAGTAGTTGGCGCCCTGGGCGCGGGACTCGAGGCCGATGGCCGTGCCGATCTCCTGCTCGAGATCGGGATCCCAGCTCGCGGCGCGCGCGATCGTGACAGGGAACGCGGTCGACGGTCCGATGACGACGCCGCGCGGGCCGTCACTGAAACGCACGCCAGGGATGCCGAGCCGCGCGACGGCTCCGCCGACGACCGGACCGGACTTGATCATTGCGGGGATCCGCACCATCCCGAGCGTTCCGGTGTCACCGTCGAGCAGTCCGAGGAGCTCACTCTCGGACAGCTCGGCGATGAGGAGGTCGGCCGCTTCGATCGCTGTGAGGTCGCCATCGCGTATGCGCCGGACGCACCCGTCGAAGGTGATGGTGGCGGTGGTGGTGGTGTCGCGCATCGCGTCAACCTTCCTCACGACGGCCCCTTCCTCACGACGGCCCGCATCCTGGCGCGCAGGAGCCGGCACACCTACAGCCTGTACCCTGCGGGGCCGTCGTGGGGAATGCGTTTGCGCGGGTCGCCGGCGAGCGCTCCGAGGTGCGGGCCGGGCTCAGGCCTCGCGGGTGGCCGGCGAGCGCTCCGAGGTGCGGGAGGTGTCGCGCTCGACCACGTCGCCGAGCACCTCGTCGATACGAGCCAGGAGCTCGTCCGGGATGGTGACGCCCGACGCCTTCACGTTCTCCACGACCTGCTCCGGCCGGGAAGCCCCGATGATCGCGGTCGCCACGTTGTCGTTCTGCAGCACCCAGGCGACGGCGAGCTGGGCGAGGGTGAGGTCGAGTTCGCGTGCGATCGGCGCGAGGTTCTGCACGCGGGTGAGCACGTCATCCGTCAGGAAGCGCTTGACCGCGCCGGCGCCGCCGCGCTCGTCGGTGGCGCGACTGCCCTCAGGATGCGGCTGGCCGGGCAGGTACTTTCCGGTGAGCACGCCCTGCGCGACCGGCGACCAGACGATCTGGGAGATGCCGAGCTCCTGCGAGGTCGGCACGATCTCGCCCTCGATGACCCGCCACAGCGCGGAGTATTCGGGCTGGTTCGAGATGAGCTGGATGTTCAACTCCTTGGCGAGCGCAGCACCGGCGCGCAGCTGCTCGGACGTCCACTCACTCACCCCGATGTAGAGCGCCTTGCCCTGGCGCACGATGTCGGCGAAAGCCTGCATCGTCTCCTCGAGCGGCGTCTCGTAGTCGAAGCGGTGCGCCTGGTAGAGGTCGACGTAGTCGGTCTGCAGGCGGCCCAGCGATCCGTCGATCGATTCGAGGATGTGCTTGCGCGACAGCCCGACATCGTTGTGGCCTTTTGGGCCGGTGGGGCCGAACACTTTGGTGAAGATCTCGAGCGACTGACGGCGCTCGCCCTTCAGCGCGGCGCCGAGCACGGTCTCAGCGGCCGTGTTCGCGTAGACGTCGGCGGTGTCGAACGTGGAGATGCCGGCATCCAGTGCGGCTCGAACACACGCGGTCGCGGTGTCGTTCTCGATCTGCGAGCCGTGCGTCAGCCAGTTTCCGTACGTGATCTCCGAAATCTTGAATCCGGACCGGCCCAAATACCTGAACTGCATTGCGTTCCTCTCGAGTGGAGCATCCTGACATCCCCTCTTCGATGCTAGGCGCCGCGATTGATCGAATCCAACAGTAGATTCTTCTCGGATTCAGGCCTCGGCTCGATGAATGCGGCGCGGCTCGCGGCGACGGATGCGGTGCTCACGTCGACCCGGCTCGTTGCGGTCGAGCGTGCCGGTTGCGCGAAGCACGCTCGACCGCAGGTGTCACGCTCGACCGCAGGTGTCACGCTCGACCGCAGGTGTCACGCTCGACCGCAGGTGTCACGCTCGACCGCAGGTGTCACGCTCGACCGCAGGTGGCACGCTCGACCGCAGGTGTCACGCTCGGCGCCTACCGGTCGAGCTGCAGCCGCTTCCACGAGAGGAGCGTCACCGCGAAGCTGACCAGCATGAGCGGTACGACGAGCACCAGCTGCAGCGGCGAGACCTGGGTCCCGTTACTGACCGCCCAGAGGCCGGGCGCCGAGAGCGTGAACCACCCGTCGGCTCCCGCGATCACCGCCACCTGTGCGACCACGAGGATGCCGATCGCCGTCGCGATGCCGGTGAGCACGGATCGCCCGAGGGTCGCTGCCCAGCCGACCGGTGCCGCGATCGCCGCGGTCGTCAGCGCGAGGATGACCTGCCTGCCCATCGCGGGAAGCGCATCCGGAGTGACCGGCCCAAGGCCGAACAGCAGGCCGAAGACGATGAGCGCCAGCACGAGCACCACACTCACGAACACCGCCCACACCGCATAGACGGCGACCTTCGCGGCGGCGATCGTCGGGCGGGAGACGGGGAGTGCGAACAGGCCGGTGATGGTGCCGTCCGCGAACTCGCGACCGAACATCCAGCTCAGCACGACGCCGAAGCCGACGATGCTGCCGGCGGCGGTCACCTGCGCCGCCGCCCCGAAATAGCCGACCCAGCCCCCCGGGTCGGCGATCGGGCCGAGTTTCGCGGCCAGCTGCTTGTTGGTCGTTCCGACCGCCAGCAGCAGGGTCGAGCAGATCAGCGAGATGGCCAGCACCGTGAGGATGGTCGTCGCCCGCACCACCGTCGAGCGCCAGAATTTCGCCCACTCGGTCACCCAGGCCGCGATCATGCCGCGCCCCTGTCGTCGGCCAGGACGAGGCCGAAGAACGAGCGCTCGATGTCGACGCCGTGCGGGTCGAGGAAACCGATGAGGCGCCCCTGGTTGATGACCGAGATCCGGTCGGCGATGCGTGCGACCTCATCGAGGTGGTGGCTGCTCACGAGAATGCCCGCACCGGCGGCCGCGCGTTGCAGCAGTGCCTCCCTCAGCAGGATGACCCCGGCAGGGTCGAGCGCGTTGGTCGGCTCGTCGAGCACGATGATGCGCGGGCCATGCTGGAGGGCCGACGCCAGCCCGAGTCGCTGGCGGTTGCCCAGCGACAGCTTGCGCGCACGGCGCCCCGCGTACTGCCTGAGGTTGAGCTCGGCCAGGACCGCGTCGACCATCGCAGGGACGCTCCGCCCCGGCACGCCGTGCAGCCGGGCGCCGAGTGCGAGGTTCTGCCGCACAGTGAGCTCCCCGTAGGCCAGCGGATACTCGACCAGGTGCCCGACGGCGGCCCATTCGGCATGCGCGAGGGCGCGGCCCTCGATCGTGACGGACCCGGATGCCGGCCGCAGCATCCCGAGCAGCAAGCGCATGAGCGTGGTCTTTCCCGCTCCGTTCAGGCCGACGAGCGCATGGATCTCCCCGGGTCGAACCACGAGGTCGACCCCACGAACGCCTGCCGTCTCGTCGAAGAGGCGTGTGAGTCCACGCGCTTCGATCGCGCTCTCAGCCATGGCGATCCTCGAGCAGGTCGGCGGCGGCTTCGATGGCGGAGCCCAGCGGTTCACTGTCGGTCACGCTCCATTGGAGCAGCGCCGTGCTGAGCGCGCTCATGACGGCGGAGGCGGCGATCTGCGCTGTGCGATGCGGCGTCTCGTCTGTCGTCAGTGCCTCGGCGATGACCGCTTCGGTCTCCGCCGACCCTCGCGTCAGGGTGGCGCGCAGGCTCGGCGTTGCAGCGACGATGCGCAGGCGCGACCTGACCTCGTCGCCGGACGGCTCCGGCAGGCTGCGCCAGCCATCCCGGATGCCGCGAGCGGCCCGCGTGAGCGGGTCCAGGTGGGTGGGCTGGCGGCTGATCGCCTCGCCGATCAGCGGATCGTACGGGTCGTCGACGAGCAGGCTCTGCTTCGACGGAAAGTAACGGAAGAACGTCATCTCGGTGACGCCGGCCGCGCGCGCGATCTCGGCAACGCTCGTCGCGTCGTACCCTTCGGACCTGAAGAGCTCGAGCGCGGAGGCCAGCAGCCGCTCCCGTGTCTGTTCCCGTTTCGTGGTCACGACCTGATGTTAGTCACTAACATTATTCCGGTCAAGACTTCGCGGAGCCTCGCTGGTTGAATGGATGGATGACCGCGGACCGCAGACCGGCATCCCCACCCAAGCTCTCGCCCGGCGATCGCGTCGCCGTACTGTCTCCCGCGTTCGCGGCGCCCGGCTTTGCGCCAGCCGTGCACGAGCAGGCCATGCGCCGCCTCATCGAGCTGACGGGACTCGTTCCCGTCGAGTACCCGACGACGCGCAGACTCGGCGCGAGCGCCGAAGACCGGGCTGCCGACATCACGGCGGCGTTCGCCGACCCGGACATCCGCGCGGTCCTCGCGACCATCGGCGGCGACGACCAGATCACGGTGATCCCGCACCTGGACGCGGAGGTCGTCGCGGCGAACCCGACGATCTTCCTCGGCTACAGCGACAACACCAACCTCCTGAACCGGCTGTGGTCGCTCGGGATCGCCGGATACTACGGCGGCTCGACCCAGGTGCACTTCGGCGCCGGGCCCGGCGTCGACCCCGTCCATCTCGCGTCGCTGCGGGCGGCGCTGTTCACGGGCGGGGAACATCAGATCGTGGAGCCCGGCGAATCGGAGGACTTCGGCCCCGACTGGCTGTCGCCGCGCGCACTCGTCGAGTTCGGCGAGCGGGAGCCCACCGCGCCCTGGACCTGGGCCGGCCCGGAGCGAGAGATCGCGGGTCAGACGTGGGGCGGATGCATCGAGGTCATCGACCAGCTGGCCATGGCCGACCGGCTGCCGTCGCTCAATGATCTCCAGGGGACCATCCTGATGCTCGAGACGAGCGAGGAGGTGCCGCCGGCCGACTGGGTGAAGCGGTGGGTCCGCGCGCTCGGCGAGCGGGGCATCCTCTCCGCCGTCGACGGCGTCATCGTCGCGCGGCCGCCCGTCAGCACACCCGTCTCCGTGCCGCCGCCGGACGAACGCGCACGCCTTCGTGCGGCCCAACGGGATGCGGTCACCAGCGAGATCGCCCGCTACAACCCGGATGCGGTCGTCTGTGTCGGGGTGCCGTTCGGTCACACGCGCCCGCAGTGGATCCTGCCGTACGGCGGTCGGATGCGGCTCGACGGCCGCACGCGCACTGTCACGGCCGACTACAGCTGAGCGGGTAGCCGCCCGAGCCGGCCTGTTCAGGTCGAGCGTGCCCGTCGCGCGAGGCACGCTCGACCGCAGGGGTCACGCTCGGCCCGCGTCGACCGGCCCACATCGACCGCCCACATCGACCGGCGCGGCGGGGCGCACGCGGCGTAGAGTGACAGGCATCCACAGCGCCTGTCATCCGGGCCATCCGGATCGGACGGACGAGGAGAAGCGGCCCACCGGCGAATCGCCCCGGGGCCGAACTCCCACAAGCGGAAGCACATCGTCGCCGTCACCCGGCACGACGCCTCGATCGCGTCACGGACGGATGCTTCCCACCCACCGCTGTACCACGCCACAAGGAGGCGTTCCCCATGCTCACCCAGGCACACGCAGTACTGCCCGCATCCGATCTCAAACGCGCGCAGGAGTTCTATCACACCGCCCTCGGCTACGACCCCGCCGAGGCAGACGGAGGCAACCTCCGCTACCGGCTCGCGTCCGGCTCGGTTTTCGAGATCTATGAGACCGGCAACGCAGGGACCGCCCAGAACACACAGATGTGTTTCATCACCGACTCGTTCGAATCCGACATGGCCCAGCTCCGCGCGAACGGAGTCACGTTCGAGGACTACGACTTCCCCGGACTGAAGACCGAGAACGGCGTCGCGATGGAGGGCGACTCCCGAGCGGCGTGGTTCCGGGACAGCGAAGGCAACTACATCTGCCTCACCGAGGACGTCTGAGTACGCGGACGACGGGTACTGGGACGACGGCACCTCACGCTCACGGCGCTTCGGGGATCACCGCGACCGCGTCGATCTCGACGAGCGCGCCCGGACGCGCCGGGCTCACGGCGAGCACCGTGACCGCTGTGCGGTGGTCGCCCCAGACCGAACGGGTCGCCGCGTAGGCGTCCGTCGGATCAATGCCGGCCGCCAGATAGATCGTCAGTTTTGCGACATGGTCGGCGTCGGTGCCCGCCTCGGCGAGAACGGCGAGCAGGTTGCGCAGGGCCCGCTCGGTCTGGGCGCCGAGTCCCTCGAGAAGTGTGCCCGCCTCATCCGTGCCGTTCTGGCCGCCGACGTAGAGGATCGGGCCGGCAGGAGCGATCATCCCCTGCGCGAAAGCAGGGCTGCGCGGCAGGTGCGGCGGGTCGACCGGCGTAAGGGAGGCCACCTGCACAGTCAAGCATCGATGACGGCGGGATGTCCACGGTGGTCTCCGCGTGAAGCGGGCTCGAGCGGTTCCTGGCCGTGGATGCGCGCGGTCAGTGCGCGGTGCCACGCGACGTCATCCCACATCCCTTTAAATTGCGGGCCACAGAAGTTGCTCGTCGCGATCCCCCGCCAGCGGTCATGCCTGATGGCCTCGTCGACGCCGAATTCGCAGAGTTCCTTCACCCAGCCCCAGTCGAGGCCCGGGCCGTCCTTCCAGCGCACGATCGCCCACGCCTCGCTGGTCACGAGCGGCAGGTTGCGCCAGCGCGACCAGTCCGCCATGTCGGTGATCAGGTTCGAGAGTTGCGTGCGCCACTGGGCCGGACTGGACCGGTAGAGCTTCTCGGCCGAATCGGCGAGCAGCGCATACTGCCCGGGGTCGCGACCGTCGTAGCCGAGCTCGTCGTAGAAGCGTCGGGGACCCGCGAGCACCATCCAGACGTGCGGTTCGAGCAGATCGTACTGAGAGACGTCCTCGGCGAGGACCGTGTCGAACTGTGCGGAGATCGAGAAGCACAACGGGATGTCCGGATACGCCCTGCGAACCCGGGCGAGTGAATGATTCGTCCAGATCCGGCCCTCCGGCGAGGTGCGGAGCATGTCATCCGTTCCTTCTTCGCCTCCCGGAACGGTGAAGGGCGCCCAGAACAGCTGCGGCCATTCGTTGCAGAGGTCCACGTACCAGATCGCGTCGAGCAGGTCGGCGTCGCGGATGTGGTCGAGCGTTGCGATCCAGACGGCGGCGAGCGCATCGGGCCCGTCGATCTCCATGCGTGTGTCGGCGACGTCCTGGCGGAACCAGGTCGACAATGCGACCTTCAGGCCACGGGCATCCGCCAGCCGGATGAAGTCGACCAGCGCGGGCATGGGCGACACGGTCACCTCGACCGGGCTGCCCCAGTGGTGCATGACCCAGGCCGGGATGAGCGTGAAACCCGCGGTCGGATCCGCGGCGACGAGGTGGGGATACGCGTCGATCCTGACGACGTCGTAGCCGCGTTCGACCAGTCCGTCGAGCGCGTGCTCCCAGTCCTCGTAGCCGCCACCGGGCCAGCGCCGCTCGAGCCAGGAGAAGTCCCACATCGCGATCGCGAGGGCCCTCTTGTCGCCGGCCGTCAGGTCGGTCACCTGTCAGCCCCTGGTCTCCGGCGCGCCCGCGTCGCCCCACGTCGCCTCCCAGCCCACGCCGACCGCGTCGCCGGCACGAACGTACCCGTCCGCATGGACCGCCGCCTCCCGCACCACCGGGTTCCGGGTCATGAGGGACTCGAAATAGGTCGTGTTCGGGATGCTCATCGCGAGCTGGACATTCACCGGGCCGCCCGCGTGGATCTCGGCACGCAGGTTGAACGCCTCGGCGAGGTGCGCGATACGCAGGGCACCGGTCACACCACCCTTCAGCGTGGCTCCCGTGCGCACCGCGCCCGCGCATCCCGATGCGATGAAATCGGCGGTGTTCATGTGGACACCATCGCTCGTCTCGGCGACGAGGAGGGGAATGTCCACCTGCTCGGCCAGGCGCTTGTACGCCGTGATGCTGAACTCACGCATCGGCTCCTCGTACCAGCGGTAGCCCGCTTCGGCGAGCGCCCTGCCGAGGTAGACGGAGTCGTGCAGGTCGAATCCAGCGGACCCGTCATACATCAGGTCGATGTCGGGGCCGACGTGGTCGCGCAGCGCCTGGGACAGGCCGGCGTCGCGCTTCACGTCGCCCCAGGCGTGCAGCTTGATCGCGTGATACCCGAGCTCCAGGCATTGGTCGGCGACGTCGAGGTATTCCGGGATGTCCCTGAACGTGGTCGTCGACGCATACGCGGGCAGCGCATCCCGATACGAACCGAGCAGCCGGTGAAGGGGGAGCCCGGCCTGCTTCGACGCGATGTCCCAGAGGGCGATGTCGACGAGTCCGAGGATGTAGATCGGGAACTCCTCGATGCGGTCGAGCTCCCACATGCGGTGCCAGAGCCATTCGCGGGCGAGCGCGTCCGCACCGATGAGCTCATCGCGGAGCCGGCGCTCCACCAGGTCCTGCAGGATGATGCCCCGCGCGCACTGGGCGTAACCGCGCACCCCCGACTCCGTCGTGATGACAAGCCATCCGCCGGTCGTCGCAGGACCGGAACCGGGCAGGCCGTTGCGCCACACGAACGGCGGCGACGCGGCCGGGATGCGCTCCAGCACGACCCGGACGTCGACGATCGTGTCGCCGGCCGCCTCGCTCATGACTGCAGCTCGAAGTACTGCTCGATGTCGGCCGACACGGCGGGGATGCGGATGAACCGGCTTTCGGTGCGCAGCGAGATCGTCGCCGCCTCACCTGCCGCCACCGCATCCCGTGCCGCGACCGGCGATGTCTCGGTTGCGCCACCCTCGCGAACGAATCGGAGGAATTCGGCGACGAGCGCACTGTCCGCTCCCCCGTGTCCGCCCTCGGCCGCGGGGATCGGGACGACCTCATCCGGTTCGGTGTAGTCGCCGCGCGTCGTCCAGACCTTGATCACTCCGCCGTCGCCGTCGCCGAAGTTCTCGATGCGGCCCTCGGTACCGATGACGGTGTAGTTGCGCCAGTAGTCCGGGGTGAAGTGGCATTGCTGGTAGCTGGCGTAGACGCCGTTCTCCAGCTGCATGAGCATCATCGAGACGTCTTCGACATCAACGACGGGGTTCAGTCCCGTGAGCGTGCTCGGCGGCCAGTTGTCGTGGCTGATCCACTCGCCCATGCGCTCCTCAGAGCGGTCGCGGCGATCGGTGATGTCGCCATAGACGGTCAGTCCGCCCATCCCGACGACCGTCTCCGTGCGCGAGTCGGCCAGCCAGTGGATCACATCCAGGTCGTGTGCGCCCTTCTGCAGCAACAGGCCGGTCGACTTGGTGCGGTCGGCGTGCCAGTCCTTGAAGTAGAAGTCGCCTCCGTTGCCGACGAAGTGGCGGCACCAGATCGCTTTGACCTCGCCGATCCTGCCGGAGCGGATGATGTCGCGCATCGTGCGCACCAGAGGAAGGTGCCGCATGTTGTGGCCGACGTACAGTCGCGTTCCGGTCTCGCGGGCCGTCTCCAGGATGCGGTCGGCATCCGCAGCGGTGATCGCCAGCGGCTTCTCGCAGAACACGGGAACGCCCGCCCGCAACGCTGCGATGGCCACCTCGGCGTGTGTGAAGTCCGGCGAGAGCACCATCACCGCGTCGATGTCCGAGTGCAGCAGGTCGCCGAGCGAGCTGGCGATCTTCGCGTCGGGGAGTTCCTCGGCGACGCTGCGCTGCGCGCGCTCGGCCGGATCCCAGACGGCGGCGATCACCGCATCGTTGCCCGGCGCCACGACCTCACGCCAGAGTGAGGCGCGGGCCCCGAAGCCGACGATTCCGATTCGTAGTGACAATTCGTTCTATCCTTTCGTTCCCGTCAGCGCGATGCCCTGAATGAACTGGCGCTGAAGGAAGGCAAATGCGATGAGCATGGGGAGGCAGGCGAGCAGTGCCGCCGCCATCAGCACCGGGTAGTCGGTGAAGTGGAGGCCGATGAGCTGGGCCATTCCGACGGTGAGCGGCTCCTTGGTGGGATCCGAGGTCACGACGAGTGGCCACAGCAGGTCGTTCCACGACCACAGCGCGGTGAAGACCGCGAGCGCGATGATGCCCGGTTTCGCGAGTGGAAGCATCACCTTGTAGAACACCTGCCACGGGTTCGCGCCGTCGACGCGGGCCGCCTCCTCGAGCTCGTTGGGGAGCGCCATGAAGAACTGCCGCATCAGAAAGCACCCGAATGCACTGAAGATGCCCGGGACGATCAGTGCGGCGAGGCTGTTCGTCCAGCCGAGGCGCACGACGATTTCGAACTGCGGGAGCAGGAAGAGCTGGGACGGAACCATGAGCACGGACAGGAACGCGATGAAGATCACGTTGCGCCCGGGGAACCGGAGCCGTGCGAAAGCGTAGCCCGCCATGGTGCACAGCACGACCTGGCCGGCGACCCGGCCGAGCGTGAGGAGAACCGAGTTCGTCAGCATCGAGAGGAACGGAATCGAGGCGAACACCTTCGCGAAGTTGCCGAAGTCCCACGGGCTCGGGATGATCTGCGGCGGAACCGCATGCGCCCCGTCGAAGGTCTTGAACGCGGTCAGCGCCTCCCACACGAACGGGAAGATCATGATGACCGCGCCGGCGATGAGGAGGGCGTGCACGAGCCACGGCTGATGGGAGCGGCGGCGCTTGCGGGCTGAAACTGCGACAGTTGCCGGTGTTTCGACCCTGGTCGCAGTGCGCGTCATGGTCGTGTCAGTACTCATAGTGAACCCACCTGCGCTGGAGCCGGAACTGGATGGCCGTGAGGATCAGGATGATCACCATCAGCACGATGGCGATCGCCGCCGCGACCCCGCGCTGGTTACGGATGAAGCCCACCTCGTAGAAGAGGGAGACGATCGTCATGGTCGCCTGCTTGGCCGGGCTCCCGGTGGGGATCATGACGTAGAGCAGGTCGAAGACCTGGAGCGCTCCGATCACCGTGATGACACTGACGAAGAAGACGCTCGGGCTCAGCAGCGGGAGGGTGACGGAGAAGAACCGACGGGTCGGACCTGCGCCGTCCAGGCTCGCTGCCTCATAGAGCGACGTCGGGATGCCCTGCAATCCGGCGACGAAGATGACGATGTTCGTGCCGATCGTGGACCAGATGCTGACAACCGCAACGGCGAGGAGCGCCGTCGACGGGTTGGCGAGCCAGCTCGTCCCCTGGATTCCGACCACGTGGAGCACCTGGTTCAGCACACCGTAGTCACCGTTGTAGATGAACGCCCAGACCAGGGCGATCGCCGCGGGCATGGTGACCACGGGCACGAAGTAGAGCACACGGTAGAGGCTCCGGCCCTTCAGGCCCGGAGTGTTCAGCAGGCTGGCGATCACGATCGCCAGCGGGATCCCGAGAAGCGCCACCAGGGTGAACAGAGCGGAGTTCCAGGTGGCGCCGAGCAGGTCGGGCGTGGTGAAGAGCTGCACGAAGTTCGAGATGCCCACCCAGGTCTCGCCGCCGAAGGCGCCGGTGGTGGTGAGCGACATGTAGCCCGTACGAAGAATCGGCCAGAAGTAGAAAGCGATCAGTCCGAGGGCCGTCGGCCCCACGAAGAGGAGCGCCCACCAGGCGGAATCCCGCAGCGGCTTGCGACGCCGGGCCGCAGGTGCCGGGGTTTCGCCCGGCACCTGCGTCCGCGTCATCGTCGATGACTGTGACACGTCGTTATTCCTTGGCGAGGTCTGCGTTCATCTTCGCCGCGAGGTCTTTCAGACCCGTCTCGACGTCGACCGATCCAGTCCAGATCTTCGTCATCTCTGCCGTCTCGTCGGTGTTCCACGCTGCGGTGTTCTTGGACACGGGGTAGGGAACCGCGGTCTTGACCTCGTCCATGTACGCCTGCAGGTTGAAGTTCGGCAGGGACTTGACCCACTCATCCTGGCTGCCGTTGAAGGCCGGGATGACCGCGCCAGACTTGGCCATGTCATCCGCTGCGATCTTTCCGCTCGCGAATGCGGCGAACTTCTTCGCATCGTCGAGGTGTGCGCTCTTGGCGGAGGCGACGTTCGCCAGGCCGTGGATGATCGACTGGTTGCTGACCGGACCCTGCGGCAGGGGGGCGACGTCGATGTTGCTCGCGATCGACGACTTGGCGAAGGCACCGGGGTTCCACGAACCGGCCCAGTACATCGCGACCTTGCCCGAAGTGAAGAGGTCGGCCGAGTAGGTGTCCGTCATCTGCTGGAGCGTCGGGGACTCCTTCGCCTTCACGAGGTCGACCCAGAACTTCACGCCCTGGATGGTCTTGGGGTCGTCATAGCCGGACTTCTTGCCGTCCGGGCTGATGATGTAGCCGCCGGCCTGGGCCACGGTGTCGTAGAAGTTCTCCTGGCCGTACGGCGGAGCTGCGATGCCGAAGGTGCCGGGGGTCTTGCCGGTCAGCGCTTTCGCGTCGGCCGTGAAGTCATCCCAGGTCCAGCCGGCCTTCGGGTAGGCGACGCCTGCAGCGTCGAAGAGCTTCTTGTTGTACCAGACGCCGACGGTGTCGAAGTCCTTGGGCGCCCCGTAGACCTTGCCCTGGTACGTGTACAGGTCGGTCAGCGCCTTCGGGTAGTCGCTGGTCTTGACGTTGTCGAGCGGCGCCAGCTGTCCGTTGGATGCGTAGAGCTGGAAGTTCGGCCCGTTCATCCAGAACACGTCCGGAGCAGTGCCCGCCGAGGCCGCGGTCTGCAGCTTCGTCCAGTAGTCGGCGTTCGGGGTCAGCTCGATGTTGACCGTGATGTTGGGGTTCTGCTTCTCGAAAGCCGAGACGATCTGCTGCATCGCCGGCTCCTGGTTCTTGTCCCAGATGCCGTAGGTGAGCGTGACCTTCTCGTTCGAGCCTGCTGCGCTCGAGCAGGCGGTGAGCCCCATGAGCCCGAGGGCCGCGATGGCCACTCCTGCCCCGACGGCCCGGATGGTGCGTCGCTGCATTGAATCTCCTTTGATCGTTTTGCGTGTGACTGCAGAATTACTAAAACGATTAAGTAACACAGCAATGCAAGTGAGCGCAAATAACGATCAGTGAAATTGAGCACAACGGGCACGGCTCAGCTGCGGGACGACTCCCGGGCGATCAGCGTCCAGTCGAGCTCGTGGAGCGTCCCCTCACCGACCTCGCCGGGCCCATCCAGCGCACGCTGGACGATGATGTCGGCTATCCGCGCGAACTGGTCGACGGGGCCGACCGTCGAGAGCGACGGCTCGGTCAGGCCTGCGTCCGGCGTGTTGCCGACACCGATCACGGCGACGTCCGCCGGCACCCGGATACCGAGCCGATGGGCAGCGTTGATCGCCGCGATGGCGGCGAAATCGGTCGTCGCATAGATGGCCGTCGGCCGGTCCGGCGACGAGAGCAGGTCGAGCGCGACCGCGTACGCTTCCGCCTGGGTCTCCTCATAGACCCCGATCCGGTCCTCGCGCACGCTCAGGCCGGCGTCGGCCATGGCGTCGCGGTAGACGGTCAGCCGTGAGGGGTTGTTGCGGGCGTTCACCCGGGAGGTGAGGCAGGCGATCTCCGTGTGGTGTTCGAGAAGGTGCTCGATCGCGATGCGGCAGCCCGGCAGGGAATTCGAGCGGATCACGTCGAAGCCCTTCGGCTCGACCACCTCGTCGAAGACGACGATCTTCTGGCCGCGCTCGACCATCGTGGCGAGTTTGCGCGCGTCATCGTCGAGGTCCGGGCCGAGCCCGACATAGGCGACGTCGGCGCTCTGGAGTTCGAGGGCGGAGAACCAGTCCCCGTCGGCGAGGATCATCGACGTTATCCCGGCCTTCTTGGCGGCGGAATTGACCGCATCCGCCAGCGCTAGCGACCAGGGGTCGCTCAGCATGTTCAGCGACAGCATCACCAGGCCGGTGCGACCGGTCCTGACCGCCCGCGCAGAGCTGTTGGGGTAGTAGCCGAGGCGCTTCACTGCTTCGTGAACACGTTGCGCAGTCGCCTCGCTGATCCCGGCGTCGCGACCCGAAAGGACGAACGAGACCGTGGTCGTCGACACACCGGCTTCACGCGCGACCGTTTTGAGGGTCGGTCGGGCGTTCGGTCGCGATCCGTCTGCCATCGTTCCTCCTCTCGATCCACGCAACGCTATACCAGTGATAAGTATCTCCCCGCACACGTCCTGGACCGACGGGTCGGCGACCTGGACCGACGGGTCGGCGACTAGACCGCCGGGCCGGCGACGCGACGGCCGCGCACGCGCTTCCACGCCAGGTCGACGACCACCGCGAGCGCGATCACGACGAGGAGGGCGAGCGCCGTAGTCGGCTCGTTGACCAGGGTCGTGAAGCAGAAGACGATCAGCGTGCCGAGGGTCGCGATCAGCGAGATGACCAGCACGATGACGCTGGCTCCGGTCTCCTTGTACAACCGGAAGTGCCCGATGGTCACCGTCGAGAAGATGAGCAGGGCGACCGCGCTTCCGATCGAGGCGATGCTCGTGAGGTCGAAACCGGCGACCAGGATGATCGCGATGGCGGCCATCACCAGCAGACCGACGGGGAAGCGACGCACCGATCCGCCGAAGAAAGGCGGGAACTGCCCGATCGATGCGAGGTGGCGTGTCATGCCGATCGACGGGTACAGCCCGGCGTTCACGGCGCCCGTCGTCGACAGGAGCGCGGTGATCACGATGAGCACATAACCCGCCTGGCCGAGTGTGGGCTTCGCCGCCTCTGCGATGGCGGTCGGCCCGTACGTGACGACCTCGTCGGCGGTGAGCGTGCCGAAGACCCCGAGCGAGACGGCGACGTAGACCGTGGTCGCGATCGCCAGCGCCAGGTAGATCGCGACCGGCAGCTGACGGGATGGATCCGGAAGGTCTTTGGCCGTGAACGTGATGACGCCGAAGCCGAGGAAGGCGAAGAACGTGAGGGCGACGCTCGAGATGATCTCCTGAACGCCCGGATAGCCACTGGGCGCGAGCAGCGCCGGGTTCCAGTTCGCGATCGTCACCACAGCGAACAGGATCAGGATGATGAGCACCGCGGTGACGAGGATCGACTGCACCCGTGCGACCGCGTTCGATCCGATCGCGTTCAGGCCGCTCATCACCAGGATGAGCGCGATGCCCAGCACCTTCGCCCAGAACGGGTCGCTGTGCGCGACGACCGAGCTGGCGTACCCGCCGAACGACGATGCGATCATGGCGACGACGATCGAGCCCGCGGTGAAGAACAGCCACGATCCGATGCCGGCGATGTGGCCCTCCCCGAACCCTTTCGAGAGGAAGGTCAGCAGGCCTCCGCCCGAGGGATACTTCGCGCCGAGTTTGGCGAAGGAGTATCCCTGCAGAGCGGCGATGATCCCGGCGATGAGGAATGAGAGCCAGACGGCCGACCCGGCAACCGCCCCGGCGGCGCCCAGCAGTGCGAAGATCCCGGCGCCGACCATCGAGCCGACGCCGATGAACGTGGCCTGCATGACGGTCATCCGCTTGGTTGGGTCTGTAATGGCCATGGGTGCATCCTTGCTGCCCGATCGTGCGCCGAAATCACCCTGATCGGGCTATTTCCAAACAAGGTGCGCAGGTGCATCCTTATGCGAAAAGGGGGGTGTACCCATGCAGACCTTTGTGATCATCCTGCAGGCGGTCGTCGTCATCGGGGCCATCGTCATGGGGGTGAGGACCGGCGGTATCGGCCTCGGACTCTGGGGCGTGTTCGGCACGGCCATCCTGGTCTTCGTGTTCCACCTGCCACCGGGTTCACCCCCGGTCGACGCGTTCTTCATCATCATCGCGGTCATCACAGCGTCGTCGGCGATGCAGGCCGCAGGCGGCATCGACTACCTGGTGTCGATCGCCTCGAAGATCATCCAGCGCAACCCCAGGCGACTGACCTTCGTGGCGCCGCTGGTGGCCTTCGTGTTCACGGTGCTCTCAGGCACGTCGAACATCTTCATCGCCCTGATCCCGGTCATCTACGAGACCGCCTATCGCAACGGCCAGCGGCCGGAGAAGGCGCTCGCCTCGTCGACCGTCACCTCCGGCCTCGGCATCACGGCCAGCCCGGTCTCGGCGGCGATGGCGGCCTACCTGGTGCTCATCGAGAAGGAAGGGTTCTCGCTCCCACAGGTGTTGCTCATCACCATCCCCTCGGCGATCATCGCCTGCATCGCGACCTCGGTCGTGCAGCAGCGCATCGGCAAGGAGCTGGTCGACGATCCGAAGTTCCAGAAGCGCGTCGAAGAGGGCACCGTCGAGGTTCCCGCCGCGCTCACGAGCCAGTATGCCGCGGTCGGCGGTGAAGGATCCGGACCTGTCGTCGCGGTCAAAGAAGGTGCGCCGAAGGGCTCGAAGCCGGCGCCGCTGCCCATCGAGCACACGGTGCCCCCGGGCGGAAAGACCGCCGCGTGGATCTTCATGTCGGGCACGTTCCTCATCGTCCTGCTCGGCCTGTTCTCCGGGCTGCGGCCCGCATTCCCCGACGCCGAGGGAAACCTCGTCCCGCTCTCGATGACGACGGTGATCGAGATGGTGATGTTCACCGCCGCCCTGGTCATCATCCTCGTGCGCCGCGTGAAGCCGTCACTGGTCGTCGAGCAGCCGCTGCTCAAGGCGGGCTACGTCGCTGCAGTGGCACTTTTCGGGATCGCCTGGATGGCCGACACGTTCATCTCGGCGAACGAGGAGACGATCATCAAGCCGCTCGGCGAGCTCATCAAGGCCCAGCCCCTCTGGCTGGCTGTCGCCCTCTTCATCGTCTGTGGCCTCACCACCAGCCAGTCCGCGACGACGAACACGCTGATCCCGATCGCGATCACCGCGGGCCTCGCTCCCGGGATCATCACGGCGATGTGGCCTTCACTGATCGGCGTGTGGCTGTTCCCGGCGAACGGCGGTCAGATCGCCTCGGTCGAGACCGACAGGACAGGCTCGACGCACCTCACCCAGGTACCGGTGTGGCACTCGTTCACGATACCCATGCTCGTCTCGTGGGTCGCGGTGGTGGCGTCGGGCCTGATCATCCAGCTGTTCGTCCACTGATCTCCCTCGAAACGCAACGGAGGAACAATGTCCGACTCAACGAAAGCCGGCGCATCGGCGCTGATGCCCGACGTGCTCGCGCGGCTGGAGACGCTGGTGCGCATCCCCTCGGTCGCCTTCCCCGGGTTCGACCCCGAACCCGTCCACCGCATGGGCGATGCGGTGGTGGAACTGTTCGAGGCGGCCGGCGCGGCCGGCGTGCACCTGCTCGACGTGCCCGGCGGCTATCCGTGCGTCTACGCGGACCTGCCGGGCCCCGAGGGTTCGCCGACCGTCATGCTCTACGCCCACTACGACGTGCAGCCGGCGCCGGCCAGCCAGGGCTGGAAGAGCGAGCCGTTCGAGCCGGTGACCAAGGACGACGGCCGCATCTACGGCCGCGGGGCGGCGGACGACAAGTCCGGGCTCGTCATCCACTACGGCACGCTCAAGCTCCTCGGCCCCGATCGGCCGTGCCATGTCAAGATCCTCGTCGAAGGCGAAGAGGAGACGATCTCGCACCTGGAGGAGTTCGTCGAAGCGAACCCCGACCTGTTCGGATGCGATGTCGCGGTGATCGCCGACATCGGCCCGCAGGCGGTCGGCCGCCCCGGCCTCACCACCGCACTGCGCGGCGACGTCGCCTGCACGCTCACGGTGCGCACCCTCGCGAACCCGGTGCACTCCGGTATGTTCGGCGGCGCGGCCCCGGATGCGATGACCGCCATGATCCGCATCCTCGACACCCTGCACGACGAGAACGGCGACACGGTCATCCCGGGGGTCGACAGCGGCCGGTGGACCGGCGCGGCGATGGACGAAGCGGTGTACCGCGACGGCTCCGCCATCCTGCCGGGTGTCGAGTTCCTCGGAACCGGGTCGCTGTCCGACCGCATCTGGATGAAGCCGTCGGTCACGGTACTCGGCATGGACCTGCCGAACACGGCAGAAGCATCCAATGTGCTCCTGCCGGAGGTGGTCGCGAAACTGTCGATGCGCATCATCCCCGGCTCGGATGCGGATGCGCAGCTCGAGGCGCTGATGGCGCACCTGCGCGCGCAACGGCCCTGGAACTGCGAGGTCGTCGTCGAGAAGATCAAGACGGGTCACCCGTTCGCGGTGGACGAGTCCCACCCGGCGATCGTCGCGGCGAAAGAGGCGCTGACGGATGCCTACGGGGCGCCGGTCGAGTCGATCGGCAGCGGGGCGTCCATCCCCCTCGTCGCGTCGCTGCAGAAGGTCGCTCCCGGCGCTGCGATCGTGCTGTGGGGCGTCGAGGACACCGAGAAGTCACGCATCCACGCCTCCGACGAGTCGGTCGACCCTGCCGAGATCGAGCGCATGCTGGTCGCCCAGACGGAGTTCATCCAGAAGTTCGCTGCGTCGTGACAACGGGGTTCTCCTGGCGCGCCTGCCGCCAGTAGGTGCCGTCGGGGAACGCGTACTCGGCGAGCGTCGTCTCGTAGATCTCGGCGCTGTAGCCGGGCTGCGACGGCAGCACGTAGGCGCCGTTCTCGACGATGCACGGGTCGACGAAATGCTCGTGCAGGTGGTCGACGTACTCCGTCACGCGGTTTTCGAGCGAACCGGACACCGCGACATAGTCGAACACCGACAAGTGCTGCACCAGCTCGCAGAGTCCGACGCCGCCGGCGTGCGGGCACACCGGAACGTCGAACTTCTTCGCCATCAGGTACACCGCGAGAATTTCGTTGATGCTCGCGAGCCGGGCGGAGTCGAGCTGGCAGAAGTCGATCGCCCCGGCCTGGAACAGCTGCTTGAACAGCACGCGGTTCATGCCGTGTTCACCGGTCGCGACGCCGATCGGCGCGACCGCCCGCCGGATGGCCGCGTGCCCAAGCACGTCGTCGGGGCTGGTCGGCTCTTCGATCCAGAGCGGCTTGAACCCGGCGAGCGCCTGTACCCACTCGATCGCCTCCGGCACATCCCACACCTGGTTGGCGTCGATCATCAGGTTCGCGTCCCAGCCGATCACCTCGCGGGCGATCCGGCAGCGACGGATGTCGTCCTCCAGCGATGCGCCGACCTTCAGCTTCACATGGCGATAGCCCGCATCCATCGCTTCCTGGCACAGCCGCCGCAGCTTGTCGTCCGAGTAGCCGAGCCAGCCGGCGCTCGTCGTGTAGCAGGGGTAACCGGATGCGTCGAGCTCGGCGATCCGTGCGGCCCGCGTCGGTTCCAGCTCGGCCAGGATCGCGATCGCCTCGTCGCGCGTCAGCACATCGGAGAGGTATTGCAGGTCGGCCACGTCGACGAGCTGCTCGGGCGACATGTCGGCGAGCAGTCGCCACAGCGGCTTGCCGGCCTGGCGGGCAGCGAGATCCCACAGGGCGTTCATGACCGCGGCGAGCGCGAGGTGCTCGACCCCCTTCTCCGGGCCGAGCCAGCGCAGCTGGGAGTCCGACTTCAGCTCGCGGTAGATGCCGCCGAGGTCTCCGACGAGCTCCTCGACGCTGCGGCCGATCAGCGGTTCGGCGCGCTGCTGTGCTGCGAGCACGCAGATGTCGTTGCCACGGCCGATGGTGAAGGTGAAGCCGAAGCCCTCGACATCCGGCGCATCGGTGCGCAGCACCACATAGGCCGCAGAATAGTCGGCGTCCTTGTTCATCGCATCGGAGCCGTCAGCGCTCAGCGACGTGGGAAAGCGCAGGTCGTAGACGTCGACCGCGGTGATCCGTGTCATTTGCGTCCCCCTGCCGGACGCACGCGCAGGTGCGTCATTCCGCCGTCGACCTCGAGGGCTGTGCCCGTGACAGAACCGGACATCGGGCTCGCGAGGAAGGCGACCGCATCCGCGACCTCCGACGGCTGCACCATGCGCCCGGTCGCCTGGCGCGCGTCGAGGGCGGCACGCTCCGCGACGGGGTCGGCGAAGCCCTCGAGCATCCGGTCGACGAACGGAGTGGCGACGGTCGCAGGGCTCACGCAGTTCACGCGGATGCCCTCGGCGATGTGATCGGTCGCCATTGCGTAGGTGAGCGCGAGCACGGCACCTTTCGACGCCGCGTAGAGTGCGCGCTGCGGCAGGCCGTTCAGGGCGGCGATGGAACACAGGTTCACGACCGACGCAGACGGGGAAAGCCGCAGCCACGGCAGCGCTGCCGCCGTCACCCGCGCCATCCCGGTGACGTTCACGTCGAGAACGCGCGCCCATTCGGCGTCGTCATTCTCCTCGACGGTCCCGACCGCGCTGATCCCGGCGTTGTTGACGACGATGTCGATGCGCCCGAACGCCTTGGCGACGGATGCGATGGCCCGCTGCACGCTCGCACGGTCGGTCACGTCGGCTTCGAAGGCGACGAGCGGATGCCGCACCGCCTCAGTCGCCCGGTCCAGCACCGCGACCCGGGCTCCGCGAGCCGCCAGGGTCTGTGCCGTCGCGAGCCCGATGCCCGATGCCCCGCCGGTGACCACAGCGACGAGGTTCTCGAAGTCGTTCACGCCTGCACCATCCTCTGCCGGGCCTGTCCGAGCCCGTCGATCTCGAGTTCGACGACGTCGCCGGCCCGCAGGTACGGGGTGCCGGGGATGCCGAGCGCGACACCGGCGGGGGTGCCGGTGTTGATGACGTCGCCGGGGTGCAGCACCATGAACTGGCTCAGGTACCAGACGACGTGGGCGACCGAGAAGAGCATGTTCGCGGTCGTGCCGGCTTGCCGCACCTCGCCGTTGACCCGCAGGCGCAGGCCGAGTTGCTGGGGATCGGCCACCTGGGAGGCCGGAACCAGGTCGGGCCCGAACGGGTTGAACGTCTCGCAGCTCTTGCCTTTGTCCCACTGGCCGCCGCGTTCGAGCTGGAACTCGCGCTCGGAGACGTCGTTCGACACGGCATAGCCGGCGACATGAGCGAGCGCGTCGGCGGGCGAATCCAGGTACCGGGCGGTCGACCCGATGACGACGCCGAGCTCGACCTCCCAGTCGGTTTTCGTGGATGCGCGCGGAATGAGCACATCGTCGAATGGTCCGACCATCGTGGTCGGGTCCTTCATGAAGACGACGGGCTCGGCCGGGAGCGCCTGCCCCGTCTCCTCGGCGTGGTCGCTGTAGTTGAGGCCGATGCAGACGATCTTGCCGGGGCGGGCGATCGGGGCGCCGACGCGGAGCGTTCCTGGGTCGAATTCGGGGAGCGTGGCCAGCGCGTCCGCCACACGCTCCAGGCCGCCGGCGCCGAAGAAGGCTCCGTCGAAGTCGGGCGTGACGGAGCGCGCATCGAGGGTGCGCCCAGCGTGGCGCACCACGGGGATCTCCTCGCCGGGTGCGCCGAGGCGGGCGAGGGTGAACGTTTCGGTCATGCGTTGCCTTTCGTGTTGTCCAGTCGGTAGAACGAGCGGGCGGTGCCCGCGAGAATGGCGCGCCGGTCGTCGGCGCCCAGCCCGGTGAGCAGCTCGGAGATGCCCTGCCAGACCCGTGCGTATCCGCCGGCGATCAGCGAGACCGGCCAGTCGCCGCCGTACATGAGGCGATCGGCGCCGAAGACCTCGAGCGCGCGATCGAAGACGGGGCGCACCGATTCGACGGTCCAGTCTCCGGGCTGGCCCGCAGCCGAGTACAGCCCGGAGACCTTGCCGCGGACCAGAGGATTCCCGGCCACTTCGCCGATCAGGGACGACCAGGGCTCCGGGTCGTCGAGGCCGATCGGGGGCTTGTTCAGGTGGTCGAGCACCATCGCCAGGCGCGGATGCCGTTCCGAGATCGCGAGCACGGCCCGCAGGTGCTCGGGCAGCACACCGACGACGTCGAACGGAACGCCCGCGTCTTCGAGCAGGCCGAGCGTGTCGTCGACGTCGGGGCGCGCGAGGAAGTGCGGGTCGGCCTGATCGTGGATGAGCGCGCGGACGCCGCAGAACAGCGGCTCGCGCTGCAACTCGGCCAGCCGCACGGCTGCGCGGTCGGGATCGTCGAGCGGGACCCATCCGACCACGCCGGCCACCACGGGGTTGCGCCGGGCGACCTCGAACATGAAATCGGTGTCGGCGTCGTTGTCGGCGGACTGCACGAGCACGGTGCCCGTCACGCCGGCGGCGTCGAACTCCGGCAGCACGTCGGACATGTCGAAGGAGCGGTACAGCACGCCGGCCTCCGGTCCCAGCCAGGCGTATTCGGCCCGGTCGAGAGTCCAGACGTGCTGATGGGCGTCGATGATCCCGGTCATGCGGTTCTCCCCTCGCGACGGTCGATTGGTCTGATGACTCCTAAGCTGTGCGCATGGCAACGAACGCACCCGAGGACATTCCGCCCCGCTCCCGCTCGAATGTCGTGATCGACGGCATCCGCGACATGATCACCAGTGGTCGGCTCGGCGCCGGTTCCAAACTGCCCGCCGAACGGGAACTGAGCGGACTGCTCGGCGTCTCCCGCGGGCCGCTGCGCGAAGGAGTCCGCGCGCTCGTGATCCTGGGCGTGCTCGAAACGCGGCAGGGTGACGGAACCTACGTGACCTCCCTCGGCCCCGGGCAACTGTCCGCGCCGCTCGGGATGCTCACCGAACTGCAGAGCCCGGAAGACAGTGTGCACCTGCTCGGCGTTCGACGTGTGCTGGAGCCGGAGGCGGCGGCGCACGCCGCGGTGCGCATGACGGATGCGGACATCGCCGAGGCGGAGCGCATCCTGGACGCCGGGCAGTCGCTTCTCGATGGCGGAACGGACATCGACATCGAGGCCACGATCGACGTGGACACCGACTTCCACCGGCTGATCGCGCGGGCCAGCGGCAACCCGGCGTTCGCGGCGATCATCGAAGCGCTCGTGGGGCGCACGGCGCGCGCGCGGCTGTGGCGGGCCATCCACCAGCAGGGTGCGGTGCAGGAGACGCAGCGGGAGCACCGCGCGATCCTCGATGCGCTGGCGGCGCGCGACCCCGACCGGGCGCGCATCCGGATGAGCGTCCATGTGCTCGGGGTCGAAGAGTTCACGGCGGCGAACCTGGAGGGTCTCGGCGGCGCGGCGGCCGAGACCACCCAGGACTGACAGGTCAGGCACGGCGGACCAGGCCGCGTTCGGTGAGGGCGTTCCAGAACTCCTCGGGGATGACCGCTTCGTAGCGCGCCACCGTTCCGGCCACCTGGGCGGCCGTCCTCAGCCCGACGACGACCGACACGACGGCCGGGTGGCGGAGGGGGAACGCGATGGCGGCCTCGGGCAGGGTGATGCCGAACTCCTCGCAGACATCCGCGAGAGCGTTCGCATGCGCGAGGAGGTCAGCGGGCGCCTGCGCATAGTCGTAGTGAGCGTCGGCGGGTGGTCGCGGCGTGGCCAGGAGCCCGGAGTTGTAGACGGCGGCAGCCACGATGCCGACCCCTCGTGCTTCGGCGACCGGGAGGAGGTCGTCGAGTGCACCCTGCTCGAGCAGGGTGTAGCGCCCGGCCAGCATGATGACGTCGACGTCGTGGCGGCGCACGAATTCCGCGGGCATCGCCGACTGGTTCATGCCGGCGCCGACTGCGCGGAGCACGCCCTCGTCGCGCAGTTCGATCAGAGCGGGGATGGCCTCGGCGTTCGCCTGGTCGCCGCGCT
This sequence comes from Leifsonia sp. McL0618, assembly GCF_049994905.1. Classification (GTDB taxonomy): domain Bacteria; phylum Actinomycetota; class Actinomycetes; order Actinomycetales; family Microbacteriaceae; genus Diaminobutyricibacter. The sequence goes on from NZ_CP188258.1 coordinate 4,061,156, forward strand.
CGTCGGGATCGTGCAGGTACGCGATGTCGATGCGATCGAGCCCGAGACGTTCGAGGCTTTCGAAGAGGGAGCGGCGGATGCCGTCACGACTGAGATCCCACTCGCGGCGCAGTGTGGCCGGGACGATGAAGCCTTCCTCGTCCATGGTCCCCTCCGGGTACCCGCTCGGCACCAGCAGCCGGCCGACCTTGGTGGAGAGCACGAACTCGTCGCGCGGCCGCGTCGAGAGCGCGGCCCCGAGGCGGCGCTCAGAGAGGCCGACACCGTAGTGCGGGGCCGTATCGAAGTAGCGGATGCCCGCATCCCACGCCGCGTCGACAGCCGCCGAGGCCTCCTCGTCGGAGGTCTCACGAAACAGGTTGCCGAGCTGGGCGGCGCCCATCCCGAGTTCGGTCAGCGACAGGGTCGATCGTAGGGTGCGGCTGAGCATCGAGGGAACCTCCATTGGAACAAGACTTCCTAAAGGTTAGACCAACCCTCGCCGATTTACCATTAACCTGCGATGATTGAGGCATTACGACGAAATTGGTTTGACCAAAGCTCGAAAATGGAGGCTCAATGCTGACCGCCGCCTACACCGGCAACTCGACGATCGCGATCGCGGAAGCCGAGCCGGCCCCACCCGGCCCCGGCCAGGTCCAGCTCCGGGTCGCCTACGTCGGCCTGTGCGGGACCGACCTGCACATCCTCCACGGCAACATGGATGCTCGCGTGCATCTGCCGCTCGTGTTCGGCCACGAGATGAGCGGTATCGTCGCCGCGGTCGGTGCCGGTGTGACCGGCTGGACCGTCGGCCAGGCCGTCACGGTCATGCCCCTCGACTGGGACGGCACCTGCCCGGCCTGCCTCGCCGGCAACCAGCACATCTGCCAGAACCTCGACTTCATCGGCATCGACTCGCCCGGTGCGCTCCAGCCGCTCTGGAATGTGCCCGCTGCGACGCTCGTAGCGCTTCCCGCCGGGATCGCTCTGGATGCCGCCGCACTGGTCGAACCGGTCGCCGTCGCCGTGCACGACGTGCGGCGATCCGAGCTGGTGGCCGGTGACAAGGCGGTCGTGATCGGCGGAGGGCCGATCGGCGTCCTGATCGCCACCGTCGCCCAGGCGTTCGGCGCCGACGTCGCCGTGATAGAGCTCGACCCTCGGAGACGGGCCCAGATCGCGGCGCTCGGGTTCGAAACGCTCGATCCCCGGGAAACCGACCAGGTGGCGTGGGTGGACGCGTGGACGAGCGGCGTCGGAGCCGACGTGGTCTTCGAAGTTTCGGGCTCCGCAGCCGCTGTTCTCGGGGCCACGTCTCTTGCCAAGGTCCGCGGCACGCTCGTGGTGGTGGCCATCCACCCCACACCCCGCGAAATCGACCTGCAACGCCTCTTCTGGCGTGAGCTGCGCATCCTCGGCGCGCGCGTCTACCAGCGCACCGATTTCGAGCGGGCCGTCGAACTCGTTGCGGACGGAACGATCCCCAGCGACGTGCTCATCACTGCGATCGTGCCTCTCTCCGAGACTCGGGCCGCCTTCGACGATCTCGAGAGCGGGCGGGCGATGAAGGTGCTGGTCGATGTCCAGGCCGGGCAGGACGAGGACCGATGAGCGGGCTGTTCGATCTCACGGGCTCCCTTGCGGTGGTTACCGGTGCGAGCAGGGGCATCGGCTTCGCCATGGCCACCGCCCTTGCGGCTGCGGGCGCCGACATCATCGGGGTGAGTTCGGGCATCCCGCCGCAAGGCAGCGCCATCGCCGACACGGTCGCTTCACACGGCCGGTCCTTCGAAGCCCGTGCAGTGGACTTCGCCGATCGGGACGCGGTCATCGCCCTCGGCGACGACCTCCGGGACCGGGGGGTCGACATCCTCATCAACAACGCCGGGACCATCGAGCGCCAGCCGGCGGAACAGCACGCCCTCGAGCTCTGGGATCGCGTGATCGCTGTCAACCTGTCCAGCCAGTTCGTCCTCACCCAGGCGCTCGCCCACGGGATGCTCGAACGCGGCCGGGGGAAGATCGTCTTCACTGCCAGCCTGCTGAGCTTCCAGGGCGGCATCAACGTTCCGGGATATGCTGCGGCCAAGTCCGGCATCGCAGGGCTCGTGAAAGCTCTCGCAAATGAGTGGACGGAGCGCGGCGTGAACGTCAATGCGATCGCACCCGGATACATCGCCACCGACAACACGGCAGCGCTACGATCAGATCCCGGTCGCTCCCGTGCCATCGTCGATCGCATCCCGGCGGGACGGTGGGGCAACCCCGACGACCTGGCCGGTGCCACCGTGTTCCTTTCGTCGTCGGCGTCCGACTACGTGTCCGGGGTGGTGCTGCCCGTCGACGGCGGGTGGCTGGGACGATGACCCTCGACGGCCAGATCATCGTGCCCGTCATCGTCATCGACGATGCCGCACAGGCGGTCGACCTTGTCGGCGCACTTCTCGGGGGCGGGATCGCCTGCGCTGAGATCACGTTTCGCACGACCGCCGCCGTCGACGCGATCCGGGCGACCTCGAGCATCGCAGGCTTCACCGTCGGGGCCGGGACAGTTCTCACGACCGACGACGTCGACCGTGCAGCCGACGCAGGAGCTCGTTTCGTCGTGAGTCCCGGCTTCGCCCAGGACGTGGTGGAACGCTCGCTCGAGCGGGGCCTGGAAGTCCTTCCGGGCGTGGCGACCGCGACCGAGGTCATGCGCGCCGCACGGATCGGGATCTCCCGCGTCAAGTTCTTCCCGGCCGCACAGCTGGGCGGACCTGCAGCGATCGCAGCACTCAGCGGACCGTTTCCAGACGCGACCTTCCTGCCCAGTGGCGGCGTGACGGCCGAGAACGCCTCCGACTACCTCGCCGTTCCTGCCGTCTTCGCGGTCAGCGGCAGCTGGATGGCGACGCGCGCCCTCATCGCCGATGGCGCGTTCACCGAGATCGAGCGACGCAGCCGCGAATCCGTCGAGAAACTGTCGTCGTGACCGGGCCATCCGTACTGACGCTCGGCGAGGGGCTCGGCGTCCTGCGCACGAGCGGGATCGGATCGCTTGCGCAACTGCCCGACCTCCTCGTCGGCACAGGAGGGGCGGAATCCAACGTGGCCATCGGGCTCGCGCGCCTCGGGATATCCGTCACCTGGCTCGGACGCGTCGGCGACGACGGGCTCGGCAGGCGGGTCACGCGCGAGCTCCGGGCGGAGGGCGTACAGGTCGTCGCCCCCATCGATACAACAGCACCGACCGGGCTCCTCATCAAAGAGCATCCGAGCCCCGGCCGTACCTTCGTGACCTACCATCGTGCGGGCAGTGCAGGCAGTCGGTTGCGCCCCAGCGACCTCGACCCCGTCGACATCGGCTCTTTCTCGCTGCTCCACCTGACCGGCATCACCCCCGCGCTCTCCCCGAGCGCCCGAGCGACCGTTCGCGTCGCGGTGGCCCGCGCGCAGGCCGCCGGCGTGCCCATTTCGTTCGACGTCAACCATCGGTCGACCCTCTGGCCCGACGAAGATCCCGCGCCGCTCTACCGGGAGTTCGCTTCAGCGTCACGCCTTGTCTTCGCAGGAGCCGACGAGGCTGCGATCCTCGCGAGCGATCCGGTCACGGCCCCGCTCGGGCTCGCCGCTGAAATCGCAAAGCTGGGCCCGGAGGAGGTCGTGATCACCCTGGGTGCCGATGGCGCCGTCGCCGTATGCGGCGAGAAGGCGACCTGGCGCGATGCGCTCCCGGTCCCGGTGGTGGACACGGTCGGCGCCGGCGATGCGTTCGTCGCGGGCTACCTCGCCGAATGGCTGCTCGGGGGCGGGATCGACCAACGCCTCGACCTCGCGGTACGGACGGGCGCGGCCGCGTGCACGCACCCGGGAGACTGGGAAGGCTTCCTCTTCCGCTCGCAGCTCGACGTCGACGGAGACGATCCGGTCAGGCGGTGAGCGCCCTCCTCGCCGTTCAGGCCTCAGCCGATCCTGAGCCTGCCGTCCACACGACGCGGGACGCCGTCGACGTTCTCTTCGCGCAGCTCGCTGGGGAGCACTGACTCCGGTGCTCCCTGGAAGGCGATCGGCCGCAGGAACCGGCGGATCGCGCTCACGCCGACCGAGGTGTGCTGGGAGTTCGTCGACGGCCACGTTCCACCGTGGTGCTGTCCCCAGGACACCCGCACTCCCGTCGGATAGCCGTTGAAGACGATACGCCCGGCATGCGGCGCGAGCTCCCGGACCAGGGCGTCAATCGGCTCGCCGGGCTCGTGGTGGATCGTCGCAGTGAGAGAATCCGGAACAGCATCGAGCGCCGCGTAGATCTCTTCGAGGTCGTCGTACCGCGCCACCACGACGAGCGGACCGAACGCCTCCTCCGCGACCGCAGGCGAGATCGCGTCGGCGTCGATGGCGAGCACGGTAGGCGAAGCAGCGAATCCCGACGAATCGACGGCCCCGGCCACGGCGATGCTCGCAGCACCGGCCGCGATCAACCGGTCCCTGATCTCGCCGAACGACGTGACGATCCTCTCGTTGAGCAGCACCTGCGCGTTCGCCGCAGTCGTGCGTTCGACGAGTCCCGCGACAATCCTGTCCCCGTCCGCCCCGACCGGGATGAACGCGACGCCCGGCTTTGTACAGAACTGGCCGGCTCCCAGGGTGTAGGAGCCGAACAGGCCGTCCGCGATCGCGTCCGCGCGCGCAGCGGCAGCGGCGGGCGTGATGACCAGCGGATTGAGGCTGGAGAGTTCGCCGTAGAACGGGATCGGCTCCTCGCGCTGGTTGATGATGTCGATCAGTGCCCGGCCGGCTGTCAGTGAACCGGTGAACCCGACCGCGCGGATGTGCGGGTCGGATACGAGCACGCGGCCGGCCTCCGTCCCGTACACGATTCCGATCGTGCCGGCCGGGCCGCCGTAGCCGGCCACAGCATCCGAGATGACCTCGAAGCTGCGGGCTGACGTCTCCAGGTGGGAGCCGTGCGCCTTCAGCACCACGGTGTTGCCTCCAGCGAGCGCCGATGCGGTGTCGCCGCCGGCCACCGAGAAGGCGAAAGGAAAGTTGCTCGACCCGAACACGGCCACCGGTCCGATCGGAACGAGCATCCGCCTGATCTCCGGCTGCGGACCGAGCTCCGTGGTCTCGGCGTGGTCGATCGTCGCCTCCACGTAGCTGCCCTCACGCAACGCGTCGGCGAAGAGCCGGAACTGGAAGGCGCTGCGACCGACTTCTCCGGCGAGCCGTGCTGCGCCCAGGCCGGTTTCGCGGTCGGCCACACCCGTGAGTTCCTCACGGTGCGACTCGAGAGCGACCGCGATCGCGTCGAGCAGGCCCGCCCTCCATGCCCGGGTGCTCCAGCGTGTCACCGCGAAGGCCTTGCTCGCAGCCGCGGCCGTGGTCGCGACGGTGACCGCATCCGTTGCTTCGATACCGGTCGGCCAGGCACGGCCGGTGCGCGGGTCTGCAGAAGTCAGCACAGTGAAGTCTCCGATCGGATCAGTCGAGCAGGCCGCGAGCGGCGAGGTTGCGGTACAGGGCGTCGACACCGAAGGTCCACGGCTCCGCTTCGTCGGCGGACCGGACCCGGTTGACCAGGCTGCCCAGGCGCGCTTCCGAGATCCGTACGACGTCGCCGCTCTTGTGCGTGAAGCCGCGCCCCCGTTCGTCACGATCGTCGACCGGCGCGAACATCGTGCCCAGGTACAGCACGAATCCGTCGGGGTACTGGTGGTGGGCGCCGATCACCTGGCCGACGATGTCGACAGGATCGCGGCTGATCTGCGCGAGCTCGCTCGTCCCCTCGAGGTGGTAGTCGTCTTCGCCGTCGATGGTGAGACTGACGACCGACGTGCGCAGCTCGTCGAGGCCGAAACCGGAATCGAACAGTCGGATGAAGGGGCCGACCGCGGCCGAGGCATTGTTGTCCTTCGCCTTTCCGAGCAGGAGTGCACTGCGCCCCTCGATGTCGCGGAGGTTGACGTCATTGCCCAGGCACGCACCGACGATCCGGCCGTCCGAAGCTACCACCAGCACGATCTCGGGCTCCGGGTTGTTCCAGTGCGAGCCCCGGTAGACGCCGACGTCGACGGCGGTGCCCACGGTCGAGAGAACCGGCGCCTTCGTGAAGACCTCGGCGTCAGGACCGATTCCGACCTCCAGGTACTGGCTCCACCATTCGCGCTCGATGAGCATCTCTTTGAGCGCCGCCGCCTGCATCGACCCCGGGCGAAGCGTGTCCAGCGACCCCCCGATCGTGGCAGTGATCTCCGCACGGATCCCGGCGGCCAGGCCCAGGTCGCCGCGGGCGCGTTCCTCGATCACCCGCTCGAGCATCGAGAGGGGGAAGGTCACGCCGGCGGCTTTGACGACCTGGAGGTCGATCGGCGAGAGAAGCCAGGGTTTCGACGGGTCGCGCGTCTCCGGCGGGGTGTTCGCGAGAAGGCCCTCAACCGTGCCGACGACCGGGCCGGTACAGGACCGAAGAGCCCCCGCCGGGTCATCCGTCTCGGCGAGGGAACGCATCGTGGCGAACGTCGCGGTGACGTCGACGAGGCCGTCCTCCCGCACTGCGACGACGGCCGGGCCGCCCACATCGGGCAGCCAGACCCGTCCCGCAAGCGTTCCGTCGAAACCGTCGGCCGGAAGGGTCTCTGCCGCGCTCGGCGGCCAGGGGATGCTCATGGTTCTCCTCGGAGGATCGGTCAGCGGCGGTGGAAGACGCCCGCGCGCTTCTCAGCGAACGCCGCGCGCCCCTCGGCGGCATCCTCGGTCGCGAAAGTCACGGCCTGCAGGTCGCGCTCGTATCGGATGGACTCAGCCTGCGTCATGTTGAAGGCAGCGCGCAGGTTGGCTTTGGCGGTCTCGGCCGCGATCGGCGGCCGCTCGGCGATCACCGCCGCGAGCTGCTGCGCACGTGCGACGAGCATCCCCGGCTCCACGAGTTCACTGACCAGACCCCAGCGCAGCGCCGTGTCGGAGTCGATGGCGTCGCCGGTGAGCAGCATGACCGCAGCGTTCGACGGGCCGATCGAATGCGCCAGGAAAGTCGACATCCCCCCGCCCCCGATCCAGCCCAGCTTGATCTCCGGTGCAGCGAAGCTCGCCGTCGTCGAAGCCAGCCGGATGTCGCAGCTCAGCGCCGTCTCGAGGCCGCCACCGAACGCGTAGCCGTTGACGGCCGCGATCACGGGCTTACGGGCCGCCCGGATCGCATCGCAATAGTCCGTGCGGTTGCGGAAATCCCACGGTGTGGCATAGGCGTCGAGCGTGCGGATGTCCGACCCCGCACTGAAGGCCCGCTCGCCTGCACCGGTGAGGACGACCGCGCGCACCTCATCCGTTTCGTCCGCCCACTCGATCACCGCGACCAGGGCGGCCGACATCTCGGAAGTCACGGCATTCAGCTTCTCCGGGCGCGCGAGGGTGATGGTCGCGACGGGGCCCGAAAGGTCGAGCTGGATGTTCCTGGTCGCAGGTGTGATCGTCATCCCGCCGTCCTTTCATAAGGGGCTGCCACGAGCTCGTCGAACAGCGAGTCGACCCGCTTCACTGTCGCCGTCGCGCCGGCGCAGTTCATGACGGCATCGCGGATCAACGCGGAAGCCTGCGCCTGGAACGGCACGAAACCGGGAACCCTCGGGCGCACCCACGCATCCTCGATGGTCGCCCGTGTTCGCACGTAGAAGTCGCCGGCTCCGGAGTTCACGCGCTGGTCGTCCCAGGCGCTGCGCAGGCTCGGCTGCCCGGCGTTGTCGGGAATGAAGCCGGCCTGGGTGCCCGGTGCGAGCAGGCCGGCGAGGTGGCCGATCAGGGCGGCATCCGGTTCCGACCGGGTCGTGATGGCGATTCCCGTTCCACCGATCGTCGAACCGCGCCGCCCGCCGGGAGACATCGACGGCGCGTCGCCGAATCGCAGGGCGTCCGGCCCGCTGGCGTACGTCACGTAGCCGTAGACGAGGGGGATGTACGCGATCTCCCTGCTCGCGCGCATCCGCTCGAGCAGCGCGATGGGATTCAAAGCATCCGTTCCGGCGGGTGCATACGCGGCGATCCGCGCGAGAACGTCGATGGCCTCCTCGCCGACGGCCGCAGCGACGAATCCGGCGCCAGGATCGGTGGCCGGTTCTGCCCCCAGCGCGACGCACACCGACGCGAAGGTCAGGAATGCGTGCGGGCCGGCGAGGCTGAGCGCGACCGGCGCCCGCGCCGCGAGGTCCGACACGTCCGGCCAGGTCGCGGGAAGCGACCGAATTGCTTCAGGGATGCTCGCCGAGACCTGGGTCGCGGCGTCCAGAGGAAGCGCCCACGGCCGGCCGTCGACGACATACGAGCGATAGCTCGGACCTACGCAGGCCGAGGAGAGGCCGCTCAGCAGTGCAGGATCGAACCAGTCGTCGAGAGGCCGGAGCACCTCCGCGGCCAACGCATCGCCAAGGTGAGGGTGATCGAGCACGATGACGTCGTAGCGTTCGGCGAGCTCGCGGATCGGGGTCGATTCGAAGCCTTCGAGGGGTTGCGCGTCCCACTCGATCAGCGGGTGCCCATCGTCGGCGTACGCAGCGCGTGCGGCCGCTTCAAGTGCAGAACGGCCGCGCGGGTGGTCCCAGGTCAGTCCACGGAAGGTGGCGGTCATGTGACGACGGGTTCGACAGCGCCGGTCGTCTCTTTCGCCGCTCCGCTGGCGAGGAGCCACTGGATACGGTCGGAGCTCAGTCCCGCCTCGGAGAGCACTTCCCGCGTGTGCTCGCCGACGAGCGGCGCACCGCGATAGAGCTGCGGCGGCGTTCTCGAGAAACGGTACGGGAACCCGGGCGTCTTGACGTGGCCCTCGGTCGGATGGTCGTACTCGATGAACGTGCCGTTGTGGACGATCTGCGGGTCGTCGACCAGCTCCTGGTATCCGAGCACCGGCCCGATCCAGATGCCGGCGGAGCCGAGCGTCTCGATCCAGTAGCCCGCGGGCTTTTCGCGCAGCTTGGCGGCCGTGCGCGCATGGATCTCGTCGCGGCGCGTCCACCCTTCGACCTCGCTGTCCCATCTCTCGAACGCCGGTTCGCCGATGAGGCGCCCCAGGTCGTGGAGGTCGGCGAAGGCGAGCGCCACGAAGCCGTCACTCGTCGCGAAGATACCGTACGGCGCCCGGATGTAGACGTGCGCGTGAGGCTCGGAAGAACGCTCCTGGGTCTTGCGACCGACCGTGAACACACTGAGTTCCTGCATCTGCAGGGTTGTCAGGGCGTCGAGCATGTTGACGGTGACCAACTGTCCCTCGCCGGTCCGCTCGCGGTGGAGGAGCGCTGCGAGCACCCCCTCGAAAGCCGTCGAAGCGGTGACGGCATCGGCAAGATACTGGCCGGCCGGACTCGGCTCGTCGCCGTGTCGACCGGCCGAGAGCATCGCGCCTGACATCGCCTGGATCAGGAGGTCCTGGCCGGGTCGGTCGCGATACGGACCGTCCTCTCCATACCCCGAGATGGAGACGTAGACGATGGCCGGGTTGATCGCACGCAGCGACTCGTAGTCGACACCGAGTCGTGCGGCCACCCCTGGGCGGTAGTTCTGCAGGAAGACGTCGGCGCCGCGGACAAGCTCCTGCAGCGCGGCTTTGCCGTCGGCCGATTTCAGGTCGAGCGCGACCGACCGCTTGTTGCGGTTAAGTGAGAGGAACGAGACATTGATCTCATTGCCGGCAGCGCCGCCCGCCGCGGCATGCCGCTGCCACTCGCCGGTGGTCGGTTCGACCTTGATCACATCGGCGCCGAGGTCGCCCAGGCGCTGTGCTGCGAACGGCCCCGCCATAGCGATCGAGCAGTCGATCACGCGGTAGCCGGCGAGCACCCCCGTCTGTTCCGTCATAAGGCCCCTTTCCGGTCGTGCACCGATGTTTCCGCTCCCCCGGCCACGGAGGACCGGATCATCGCGTCGATCAGTTCGACCGAGCGTGCCGCAACGCCCGCGTCGGAGTTGTTCTCGGTGCTCGCCCCCACGATCAGGTCGATGAAGCGGTTCGGCGGCACGATGCACTCGTAAGCGCCGGCCCCCGCCTCGATGTCGAGGTCCCACTTCTTTCCGTCGTAGCGGTGCAGCGACACCCGCTCGCGCTCCGTGTCGACCAGGAGCATCCCCTCCGTGCCGAACACGCGCAGGTCGACCTGATACGGGTCGCCATCCGGAACCGTCGCAGCCCCCGAGAGCGCCCCGATCGCTCCCCCGTCGAACGAGATCACGGCCGCGTCGAACAGGTCGACCCGCGCGCCGCCTGTGGAGACTTTCGCCATGACGGATACGCTGCGCAGCCCGGTCAGCCAGAAGAGCAGTGCCGACGAGTGCGTCACCTGTCCGTGGGCGTAGCCGCCGCCGTGCTCGGGAGACTGCCACGTCGACGGTGCAGGCCCGCTGGTCTTCGAATCCCACAAGCTGCGGATGTCGTCGGTGTCGCCGGCGAAGAGTCCACGTGTCGGCGATGCCATGTGGCAGAGCACGTGCTGGATCTCGCCCAGGTACCCCGCTGCAACGAGACGCCGGGCCTCGACGGTGAACGGCTTGTAGTTCCAGCCGTATGGCGCGAGGAAGTGGACCCCGGCCGCTTCCACCCGCTCGGCGAGGTCCCAGCCCTCCGCGGCAACCAGCGTGACCGGCTTCTCGACGAGGACGTGCAGTCCGCGATCGATCGCTGCGACGGCCTGCCCGTAGTGCAGATCGTGCGGGGTCGCGATCACCATCGCGTCGAGATCTGCGGCGAGGAGCTCATCGTAGTCCGGGGTGGCGAATCCGAACCCGAACTGGTCACGCACCGACGCGAGCTCCGGGCCGATACCGCACACCCCGACGAGTTCGACGTCGTCACGCGCAGCGAAGATCGGAAAATGGTTGCTCGTGGCCCACCAGCCCGCGCCGACCGCGCCCACCCGCACCCGGCTCATCGCGCCTCCTCGCTCGACCAGTGACGGATACCGTCGATCATGACCGGCCGGACTGTGCCTTCACGCGCCATCCGTTCGAGAGCGCCTGTGACCGGGAAGATGGAGTAGTCGAGTGCGGCAGGTGCCCACGGCCCGAGCCGCGAACCAGCTCCGCGGATCAGCTCGAGTGTCGTGGCCGGGCTGCCGAACGCAGACAGCTGTGCGGTGATGGCCTCGTCGACCAGATCGGTGTATGCCTCGCTGTCCGCAAGGAAGTCCTCGACGGATTCGTCCGAATAGACCGGGTAGTGCGCCGTCAGTAAGAGGGTCGCTCCGAGCGAGCGGAACATCCGGATGCTCGCGAGATACGGATCGACGTCGCGGTAGGTCGGCGGGAAGGCGGGTCGCCCGTCCGCGAACGGGACCGTCGTTCCCAGTGTCGCGTCGCCGATGACGAGCGTCGCGTTGTCCGGGTCGTGCACGGCGATGTGCCCGGGGCTGTGACCGGGCACATGAAGCACCTGGACACGCCGGTCGCCGAGATCGATCCACTCGCCGCCGGTGACGACGCGGTCGACAGGCACGAGATCGGCCACCGAACGAAGGTATGCGGTCGTCTCGGGTGGATCATCGAAGCCGTCCACCGCACGGAACTCGCCGTAGCGGCCGTCGATGAGCGCCTGAACGTCCTCAGTAAAATCGCGGTCGAGCGCGTGCACGAGCAACTCGATGCCGGGGATCGCCGCCTTGAGCGCCCCGTTGCCGCCGGTGTGGTCGTAGTCGCAGTGCGTGTTGATCGCCCAGCGCACGGACCCGCGGTCGATGCCGTTTGCGTCGAGGTACGGCAGGAACGTCTCCGTTATCGAGTCGCGGATACCGGTGTCGACCAGCAGCGCACCCGCGGAGCCGACCAGGAGGTGCAAAGCGACGAACCGGTCACCGAGTGGGGCGACGATGCGGTGCACCCCGTGGCGTAGCTCCATGCTCAGCGCTCCACGCCGTCCAGTACCAGGCGCAACCCCGCCCGCTCTGGTCGCACATGGGGCCCGGCCGGGTTCGACCAGTCGGCCGTGGTCGCCAGTTCGGCGATCGCATCGACGTCGACCTCGATACCGGCGCCGGGACGATCGCCCAGCACGATCCCGCCGTCGATGAACTCGTGGTCGACAGAGACGCCGGGGGCGAACTCCAGTCCCTGCACCTCGGTCGTCAAATGATTCGGCACTGCGGTCATTGCGCACGCCACTGCCGGATTGGCGTTGTAGCCGACGACGCTTACCGGCAGGTCCCGCGCCGCGGCGACGGTGGACAGGCGCAGGATGTGCGTCACGCCCCAGACCGCACCGGCCTGCACGATGTCCGGCGCCCCCGCATCGAAAAGCGGACGGAACTGGTCGATGCCCGTGAGGTTCTCGCCGGTGGCGATCGCCGCGCGCACTGCATTGCTCAGGCGGGCATGCCCGATGGCATCCCAGCGGCGCAGCGGCTCCTCGACCCAGAGCAGGTCGAGTTCCTCCTCGATCGTTCCGATGTACCGTACGGCCTGTTTGACCTGCCAGGACTCGTTGGCGTCGAGCATGAGCCCGGGCCGGGAGGTGTTGCCACGGAAGACCTCGTCGATGATCCGCAGTCGCCGAAGGTCGGCGTCTGGATCGAAGCCGCCTTTCAGCTTGCCGGCGACATAGCCTCGATCAGCGAATTCGGTATAGAACGCTGCGAGCTGATCGTCATCGAGAGCGATGTCCAGACCGGACGCGTACGCCGGGATGAACTTGTCGCGTCCTCCGAGGAGGCGCCAGAGCGGCTCTCCAGCGGCCTTCGCCTTGATGTCCCAGAGGGCTGCGTCGATCGTCGCTATTCCGCCGTAGGTGGCTCCCGCGTGCCCCGACTTGAAGACGTGGGCGAGCATCCGGTCGAACAGGGCGGAGACCGAGCGGGGGTCCTCACCGTCGATCGCCGGGAAGAGGCGCGCGATGTCTGCGTGAGACCCCATGCCGACGCCCGTTATCCCCGCATCCGTGTCCACGAGAAGGATCGGGACGTCGGTGACGGCATCGACGATGTGGCCGTTGATGTCGCCGACAGCCCGGTTCCATTGGTGGCGCGCCGTCAGCGTTCGGTATCCGGTGATCTTCACCTGGTCCTCATCTCCCCAGAAATCTTCGCGTGCACGGTTGCCCAGCTCATTCCTTCGTTCCGCCTGCGGTCATGCCCTCGACCAGGAATCGTTGCGCGAACAGAAAGATCAGCAGGATCGGCGCCACGGAGAGGAGCGTCGCGAGCGCCAGGGTCGGCAATTGGATGACGATGCTTGTCGCCGTCGTCGGGTTGAAGGCGGGCACGTTGGCGAGCAGGTTCGACAGCCCGACCTGGACGGGGATCTTGTCTCCTCCCACGACCAGGAACGGCAGGAAGTAGTTGTTCCAGTTGCCGACGAAGTTGAAGAAGCCGACCAGGGCGATGACCGGCGTGGCCAGCGGCATCGCCACCTGGGCGAAGACGCGGAGCTCTCCTGCCCCGTCGATGCGTGCAGCATTCAGCAGATCGCGAGACACCGCCGTCGAGAAATAGATGTAGGTCAGGTACACGCCGAAGGGGAAGAACGAGAACGGCAGGATGACCGCGAGCGGACTCCCGATGAGCCGGAACGCGCTCAACTCGAGGAAGATCGGCAGAACGAGTGCGGTGTTCGGGATGAGCATGACGATCAGTGTCGTCACGAGGAGGATGCGGCGGCCCTTGAACTCGACGAGGGCGAGGGCGTAGCCGGCCGGGATGCTCACGATGAGCGTCAGGACCAGTGCGGCGAACGAATAGTAGGCCGAATTGCCCAGCCACGTCGTGAAGACGCCGCTGCCGAAGTTGAACAGCTCGTGCCAGTTGGCCGCCAGCTGCTGGAACGACCCGAAGCTCAGCGGGTTGTCGAGGAGGAGCTGGTTGTTGGTTTTCGTCGGGGCGAGGAGAAGCCACACGATCGGCAGCACGAAGAACACGGCGAAGACGATGAGCACGACGGCCACGAGGGCACGACCGATCCACTGGCCGGGGGTCAGCGTGCGGTGGCGGCGGCGCGTTGCGAGATCAGTCACGGTCGAACAGCCTTCCGCGGAAGATGAAGATGGTGGAGAGGCCGAGTGCGACCACCAGGAGCACCAGGGAGATCGCAGCTGAACCCGAGAAGTCGTTCTGCCGGAACGCGTACAGATAGGAGAGCTGGTTGAGTGAATAGTCCTCGGGGACGACGTTCTTCGTCGCCTCGGAGAGGATCTTCGGTTCGACGAAGAGCTGCGTGCCCGCCGCCAGCGACATGATGCCCATGTAGCTGATCCATTTGGTGAGCATCGGCAGCTGGATGTGCAGCGCGGTCTGCACCGGACCGGCGCCGTCGATCCTGGCCGCCTCCATCACATCGGTGCTGATGTTGTTGAGCGCTCCGTACATGATCACGATCCACCCGCCTGCACCGGCCCAGAATGCGATCACGGTGAACACGACGGGGAGGTTCCCCACCGCGACCACGTTGACGAGGGACGAGAACCCCATCGCCTTGAGCAGGCCGGATGCGGGGCTCACCGTCGGGTCGAGCAGAAACAGCCAGAGCAGAACGCTGGATGCCCCCGCGATCGCGCCCGGGATGTAGAAGAGGAACCGTGCACTATTCCCGAGCCAGCGCACACGGATGGCGTGGACGATGAGGGCGAGCAGCACGACGAAGACGATCAGGCTGATCAACCAGAGCACGACATAGATGGCGACGTGCTCGACCGCGGGAAGGAACCGGTAGTCGTTGAAGACGCGGACGAAATTGTCGAACCCCGCGAACGACCCGTTGCGCGTGAAAGCGAGGTAGATCGCATACAGCGTGGGCAGGAGTCCGAAGGCGAGAAGCAGGATCGTGTACCCGCCTACGAAGAAGTATCCGTATCGGGCCTGGCCGCCGTTGGCCCTGCGGGGCCGGCGGCCCGCCGGCCGGCGTCGCCCAGAGGGGACGACACCGGCCGGGACGGGTGGAGCAGTGACGGTCACCTTACTTCACCGTGTATCCGTTGACCGTCGCCTCGTTCTTGAGCTCTGTCTCCCAGGCGGGCAGGAGGGACTCGACGGTCTTCCCTGCGGAGATCCCCGGGATGACGACCTTCGCCCATGCTGTCTCAGGACTCCAGCTCGTCACGTTCCAGCCGGTCCACACCTGGGTGGCCGCGTCGGTCATGATCTGCTTGAAGTCGCTGTTGACGAAGTAGTTGTCCTTGGCCTGCTTGTCCAGCCACTTCGATGCGGCAGAGGTGTATGCCGGGTAGCCGCTGGATGCATCCACCTGGAACTCGTCGGCACTGGTGACGAACGTGAGGAACTTCTTCACGGCGTCGAGGTTCTGCGAGTGGCTCGATGCGTACCACTCACCACCACCGACGTTGCCTGCAGCCACGTCACCACCCTCCCACTTCAGTGCGGGAGCGACACCCATCTGGCCGGCCGGCGTCTTCAGCCCACCCTGGAAGATCGCCCCGGTGTACCAGACAGGACCGGGGACGCCGACGAGCTTGTTCGCGTACTTGGCCGCGAAGTCGGCGCTGAAGAAGCTGTCCTTCACGAGTGTGCCGTTGGCGAGCATCTTGTCGATGATCTTGGTGACGTTCTGGGGGTTCTTATCCGAGGTGTCTGAGTGGAAGACGGACGGCTTCGGCGACTGGAAGACCGGAGACTTCGACCCGCCGTAGTAGATATAGGTCATGAACGAGTCGCCCATGCTTCCCAGGATGTACCCCGGGTGCTCGGCGGCGAGCTTGTCGCCGAGGGCGCCGTACTCCTCCCAGGTGGTCGGCACCGAGTAGCCGAACTTGTCGAGGAGCGTCTTGTTGTAGAAGAAGACCGTCTGGGCGAGGTCATTGCGCAGGGCATACGTCGTGCCGCCGATGGTCGCGTAGTCGAGCGAACCCTTCGCGAACCCGTCGAGGAACTTCTGGTCGAAGAGGCCCTTGTTCAGCGGGGCCGCGAATCCCTGGTCGCCGTTCGCGGTCTTCTTGGATGCCCAGATCGCGTCGTTCTGCTGTGTGGAGAAGACGACGTCCGGCCAGCCCTGACCGGCCTGGTCGTCCAGCTGGATCTTGCTCTGGAACGAGCCGCTCCCGCCGGCGGAACCGTCGTAGGTCTCGTACTTGATCTTGATGTTCGGGTAGGCCTTCTCGAACGCGGTGACGGCGGGTTCGCGCGATGCGTCCACCCAGACCGTGATCTCGCTGTTTTTGACCTGCTTGGCTTCGGTGAACCCGTATTTGCTGTCGCTTGAGGTGCTTGAGCTCGGGCTGCATCCGCTGAGCACGAGGAGGCCGGCGGCGGTTATGGCCGCAACGGACATGAGCCTTTTCAGATTGGCTCGTGAGGACGACTGCTGTGACATATCGAATCCTGTTCTGGTCGGCGTCAATGACGACATTGCACCCGTGCGGGGTAAAGTGATTACATCATACGTCTCACCTATCTACAAGCATTTTCTTCGGAATTCGCCGGATAGGTATGACCTCATTCCTAGATAGGCTGTGCGCATGTCCCCAGCATCACGACCGGCATCCGGCAACGCTGCCGCATTCGTGCCGTCGATCGCCTCACGCGAGCGCACACCCAGGCTCGGAGTCTCCGTCGTCTTCGACCTGGTCGACGCGATCGTCCGGGGGGACATCCATCCCGGCTCGTCGTTGCCGCCCGAGGCGGTGCTCTGCGAGCAGTTCGCCGTCAGCCGCACAGTGATCCGGGAGTCCGTCAAGCGACTCGAAGAGAAGGGCCTCGTCACCGTCGCGCAGGGGCGTGGAACGATCGTGCAGCCCGCCGACGCCTGGAACATGCTCGACGAGACCGTGCTGTCGGCGATGGTGGCCAATGATGCGACGCTCGGCGTCCTCGACGACCTGAGTGCCGTACGCGCGAATCTCGAGGGGCTGATCGCGCGCGACGCCGCTCGCGTTCGCTCTGACGAGCAGCTCGCCGAACTGAGCGACGCGCTGCAGCTGATGCGCGACACGATCGGTGACGAACACGAATTCAACGAAGCCGACGTCGTCTTCCACTCGGTGGTCGGTCGGATGACCGACAACCGACTTGCCGACAACATTGTGCGGACGCTCTTCCACCAAGCGAGGGTGAGCGCACGCTATAGCCGGAAGAGTGTCCTCGAGATCACGATGGACGAACACATCCGGGTGTTCGAGGCCATCGAAGCCGGGGATCCGGATGCGGCGGAGGCGGCCATGCGCTCACACATCCTGGACGCGTGGGAACGTCGCCGCCCGCCGAGCAAGCGTCACCGCCCGGTCTGAGGACGTCAGCGGCTCAGCGGGTGGGCCAGGAGAAGTCCCAGATGAGCGTTCCGCGGTCGGCGGCGGTCAGCTCGGGCGCGGGCTCCGACGACAGGTACGGCGCGACCTGGCGCTGCCAGCGCTCGTTGACCGGATCGGCGTCGAGGAATGCGTCCATCCGCTTGCGGTCGGTCGCCACGACCTCGTGCGTGAGGGTCGTCTTGTTGCGGTAGATCCGCCATTCGATGACGCCGGCCGCTTTCAGCGTCTCCGCGACCTCCGACGGAATCGCCCGATGGAACTGCTCGTACGCGTGCCCCAGCCCCGGGCGGAGGCGCGTCGAGAACGCGAATGAGTCGTGTGGCATGGAGTCTCCTTGTGCGGGCGGCGGTGGACGCGTGTCGGTAACGTTACCAAAGAGGTGGGCGTGACGCCTTGTGGTTGCGTCGCCCTCCCCCTGTATACTAGTCGGCAAGTGCTTGGGACGATGGAGACGACGAGATGACGACGGCGGACTTTGCCTCATACGGACGAAACGCATCACGTGGGCCGAAAGACCGGGCCGACTCCGCATCCCACCCGCGCCCCAAAGTGCAACCGCATCGCATCTCCGACTGGGTCTACGACCAGCTCTGCGAAGCGATCCGCACGGTCGAACTCGCGCCGGGCGCACCACTGAGTGAGCCCAGCCTCGCAGCGCACCTCAACGTGAGCCGCGCACCGATCCGCGAGGCGCTGACCCGCCTCGCCGACCAGCGCCTGATCAGCGTGATCCCGCAAGTGGGGACGCGCGTCGCTCCGATACTGATGGATGAGGTCGAAGAGGCCTGCTTCATCCGGTCGGCACTCGAGTGCGGGGCCTTCCAGAAGGCGATCAACACACCCGACCTCGACACCAGCGCCCTGCGCCACGCCCTCGAACTCAACATCGCCGCAGCGGAGGCCCAGGATGCCGAAGCGTTCTTCACGACCGACGAGCAGCTGCACCAGGCCGTCTTCGCGCTCGCGGGTGTGCCTCACGTCTGGGACGTGATCCGCGGCATCAAGCTGCACCTGGACCGGCTTCGCCGCCTGCACCTTCCCGATGCGGTCGCCAACCCCGATCTCATCGCCGAGCACACCGCCATCGTCGAAGCCGTCGAGGCACGGGATGAGAAGGCGGGCCTTGCCGTCATCCGGAAGCATGCCAACCGCATCCTCGCCGACAGCGACTCCCTGCGGTTGCGTTATCCGGAGTACTTCGAACAGTGATCGTCGAGAGCCGTCCGCTCGAGGCGGAGGAGATCCCGCGCTTTCTGGATGCTCGGAGCCTGCTCCGTGCAGGCGAGTCGGTTGCGCACGTGCAGCTCCTCGAGGGCGGCGTGTCCGGCACCGTCTACCGCGTCGCCACGAGTGAAGGGCGCGAGTTCGTCGTCAAGCGGGCGCTCGAACAGCTGAATGTCGCCGACGACTGGCACGCCGACCCTGCGCGTGCGATCCACGAGGCGCATGCGATCCAGGCCCTCCACGCGCTGACCCCGCAGAACGTGCCAGAGCTCTTCGACGCCGACGTCGAGACCAACACCATCACGATGGAGGCCGCACCGGCCGACTGGCTGACCTGGAAACACCGGCTGCTCGCGCCCGACACATCCCTTGGGATCGACCACGTGGCCATCGCCCGATCGCTGGCGACAGCGCTCGCGGTGTGGCAGCGCACCACCCTGCATCACCCGGCGCTCCAAGTGCCGTTCGCCGACAAGTCGCTCTTCGAGGCCCTTCGGGTCGACCCGTTCCACCGGGCGATCCGGCGCGTGCACCCGAACCTGGCCGCGGCGATCGACGAGAGCATCGACGAACTCGAACAGGTCGCGCTGACACTGGTGCACGGGGACTTCTCACCGAAGAACGTGCTCGTGCCGCCGGCTGCCGGCCAGGAGCCCTGGGTGATCGACTTCGAGGTCGTGCACGTCGGCCATCCGGTCTTCGACGTCGCCTTCCTCAGCTCCCACCTGATCATGAAGTCCATCCACCTGCCGGCCCGGCGCCGCGAGATAGACGGGACGCGGGCCGCCTTCCTCACCCGCTACGAAGCCGACGTCGACGGCGTTCTGCGCACTGCGGCAACGGCGTCGCTGGGCCGCCACACGGCGTGCCTGCTGCTCGCCCGCGTCGACGGAAAATCGCCGGCGTCGTACCTCACCGCCGACGAACGCGACACCGTGCGAAGTCTCGCGATCGACGTGCTCGCCAGCGCCGACCCGGAGGGCGCGTTCGCGCAACTCACCGGGAGCACGGAACAGGAGTAAGCCCCATGACAGCACGCATCGCCCACGTCACCGCCTGGGAGGCGCTGGACTCGCGCGGCCGCCCGACCGTCGCCGCACGCCTGGAACTGGTCGACGGGTCGGCAGCGACCGCGCACGCCCCGTCGGGCGCGTCTGCCGGTTCGCACGAGGCGAAGGAGCTCCGCGACGGCGGAACGCGACGGGGAGGCCTCGGAGTACTGAACGCTGTCGACAACGTTCGCTCGCGCATCGCGCCGGCGATCCAGGGGATGCGCTTCGACGACCCGCGCACAATCGACGACGCTCTCGCCGACCTCGACGGCACCGACGACTACTCGAGCCTCGGAGCGAACGCCACGCTCGCCGTCTCGCTCGCCGCCACGCTCGCCGTCGCCGCATCCGAGCGTGTGTCCGTCGCACGGCGGCTCCAGCCGGAAGGCGACCTGCTGCTGCCGATGCCCATGGTGAACATCGTCTCGGGCGGCGCGCACGCCGGCAGATCGATCGACATCCAGGACGTCCTGGTGGTCCCGCACGGTGCGACCTCGTTCGCCCAGGCCATCGAATGGTGCGCGGATGTGCGCGATGCGGCATCCGCAATGGCCGTCGAACGCGGCGTACCCGGCGCTTCGCTCGTCGCCGATGAGGGCGGCGTCAGTGTTCCGTTCGGCAGCAACGCGGATGCCCTCCGTTTCGTCGTCGACGCCATCGAGCGCAGCGGGCACCAGCCCGGGCAGGACCTGTCTCTCGCAGTCGACGTCGCGGCGACCCAGTTCTTCGAAGACGGGCAGTACCGGTTCGCCTCCGAGAATCGCACGCTGACCGCCTCGGAACTCATCGACGAGCTGAGCCAGTGGGTCGACGCCTACCCCGTGGTGTCGATCGAGGATGCGCTGGCCGAAGACGAATGGCGCGACTGGGTGATCGCGACGCGGCTCCTCGGTTCGCGCATCCAGCTCATCGGAGACGACCACTTCGTCACTAACGGGGTGCGCCTCGCGACGGGCGTCGCCCTCGGATCGGCCAACTCGATCCTGATCAAGGTGAACCAGAACGGGCTGGTGTCCCGGTCGCACGCGGTGCTCGAGGAGGCTCGCTCAGCCGGGTACTCCACGGTCGTCTCCGCGCGGTCCGGCGAAACGGAACAGTCCTGGCTCGCCGACTTCGCGGTCGGATGGCGCGCCGGGCAGATCAAGGTCGGCTCGACGCACCGCTCGGAGCGGGGAGCGAAATGGAACCGCCTGCTCGAGCTGGAGGCGACCGAGTCAACGGTCTTCGCATCCACGCGGCAACAGCACGGGCTTCCGGTCGGCTCTCTCGCCTCCGCACCCTCCCACTGACCACCCTTCATAGCGACCGCCCCCACGAACTCGGGAGAAGCTATGCATCTGGCCCGCATCGGCGGCCCCGGCCACATGCCTGCGGGTTCGGAGACCACGGGTCCGGCAGAGCCCCGCCCATCCCGCACCCGCGTTCTCCCGTGGGCGAGTGCCGCCCATCGCCGACTACCTCAAATCACGTTCGGTCCTACTCGCCGGCCCATTGGAGGCCGTGGCGGTGAAATGCCTCCACGAGTTCAGGTGTCTCAGGAGTGACTCGCGCCGGTTCAGTCAGCGGCTTCAGATGCCCGCTCCGCGAGCTGTCCTCGGAGCGTTCGAACACCGCCCACATGCGGATCTCGTCGCCGTGCCTTGATCGGAACTCCATGCCGTCGACAAGCTCGGAGCGATCGTCGTTCAGTAAGTCATAGATCCAGTGCGCGATCGAGCGCGTAAGCTCGCGATCGCGAGCATCCTTGAGCATCGCGGTGTCGACATCGGCGAGCGCAATGCCATGTCGGTCAAACGGATACGCCGATTTCAGAACCGCCACGGTGCTCGAGTGGGTGATGAAGCAGTATCGGCCGTCTTGTTCGGCGTCGCCACAGCGTCGCCCGTCCAGCCACGAGTACCCGACAGCCCCGCTGGCTCCTTCATGATGACGGCTTATACTTCCGTCATCGTCCTCGATAAGTGCCAGGTGCGCCTCGAGCGCACTCACTGGCTGCAACTTCGCCAGAAGCTCCAGAAAGCACCCAAGCAGACTATCCGCGGTATACAGAGTCCGGAACTGCCCCAGCTGGTCGTCCCACCGGCCATCAAACAAGCCGGAATCCGGCGCGTATTGCCACGGAGTCCACGCCCACATGTCGGGCTCGAAACCGACTCGCCAGACTCGCCCCGGATTCTCCGTGACGGCAAAGTCAAGCGAACTCATCCGATGTAGGCAAACGATTTCGCCGCGGCGATGACATCCTTTGCCACCACCATCGGTTCACCCTCCCGCAGCAGCTGCGCCGGGGCCCGGTCGCCGAGCGATGGATTCATCCCCTTGAACCACGACTGAACTGTTGTTGCGTCGTAACGCTCACGCAGCAGCGCGGCCGCGTGAAACGCGTGCCGCAGCCGCTCCCGGTCGACCTCGCCAGGCTCGCCGGTACCCTCAGCCCAGCTCGACACCGAACGCGCTGACTTGACCCCGCCAATGTACGCGACCAAGCGCACACCAAGAATGTCACGCAACCGGGTCACCAGATCGTCGAAAGGCAGTCCGATCGATTCCTCGTGCGCACGCAGACCGGGCCGCTGATCCGAGACCGTTGAGAGCTTTACCATGCGCTCAGCGTACACGCAGTCCTCGTGGAGCGCACTAAGAAATCCCCCCAAAAATGCACGCAAAACTAACGCTCAAATATCCATCCTCGAGAAGAGCTGCCAGCCCGGTAGGCGGGCGTCAAGCATCATTCTCATTTCGGAGCGGGGTGCGAAATGGAACCGCCTGCTCGAGCCGGAGGCGACCGAGTCAACGGTTTTCGCATCCACGCGGCAACAGCACGGGCTCCCGGTCGGAGCCCTCGCCTCCGCACCTCCCACTGAGCAGGGCGCGCCGCGGCCGAAGGCGGCGCACCCTGTTCGCAGTCAGGCGAGTTTCAGCTCGACGGCAGCGGTCCCGAACCGCGGCACCTGAAGCGACACCTGACGCCCGTCGACGACGTCGACCGGCCCCCGCCTCACACCGATCACGCTGGCATGCCAGGCTTCGGCGACCGCGCCACCCACCGCGATCCTGACGTCGACCTCCGTCTCGGCGAGCGACTGCAGCCGCGCCAGGAGCGTGCCTCGCGCCGTTCGCGTGACACCGATCAGGCGGATGCGCCGGTCGTCGACGGCGAGGAGCGACACGGTCTCGACAGGGTCGCCCGACGGATCGGCGGCAACGGCGAGGAGCGGACGCACGAGGTCGAGCGCGAGGTCGGCGCTGACCACACCGGCCGTCTCCGCATCCGCTGCCCCGAAGCCGCCGACCCGATACCGGAAGACCGTGTCGAACGCCTGCCCCGACGGGAAGTTGGTGTCCCAGATGTTGTTGTGGATCCAGGAGAAGACGGTCGCCTCTTCGCGCGCCTTCAGCGTTCCCGGGAACGGGGCGAACGGCAGCGCGATGTCGCCGAGCTGGATGAGCGGAGCATCCTGCGTGACGAGCGTCGCCGCGCGACCGTCCGCGTGCAGCGTCACCCAGTCACGCACTGCGTGCATGTAGTCGGCACCGCCGGGCACCACCGGGATGTCCGTTCCGGTGACCGAGCCGGACACCTCGTAACGGATGGTCGGCTGCTCGAGCGCGAACGGGAACGCGAAAAAGCCCGACTCCTTTTCGGCCGTGTACGACTTGGCGACCCGGTTGCTGATGT
This sequence comes from Leifsonia sp. McL0618, assembly GCF_049994905.1. GTDB lineage: Bacteria > Actinomycetota > Actinomycetes > Actinomycetales > Microbacteriaceae > Diaminobutyricibacter. The sequence continues at coordinate 4,084,293 of NZ_CP188258.1, forward strand.
CGACGTAGTCGGTCCCGGATGCGAGACGCAGCGTGGTCACGATCGAGTCGATCCCGACGCCGAAGGTCCGGTAGCGCAGCCAGGAGCCGAGCGCATCGCTGCCGGCGTCCTCGAACGCGACATGCGTCGGAGTGGCCCGGTCGGCGAGCAGGACGAGGTCGGGCCCGCTGTCGGCGACGAAGCCGGACAGGTGGTTGAACTCGCCGCGCGGAGCGAGACGGTCGTGCACGTAGGCGTTGAACCCGAATGCGGAGCCGCTGTTGACGAGTTCGGCGCCGGAGGCCAGGTCACGGATGGATCCGATCGCCCCGGTGCGCGCGTCGACCGTCACCCGGAGGATCCCGTTGTCGAGTTTCCACACGGGTTCGGCCGCACTGTCGAAGCCGATCGTGCCTTCGGGCGACGCATTCCGGCCGTGCGGAGCGTCGATGACCACATCCACGCGCCGCGACCCGAAGGCGGGCACCGCGTCGACGGCGACGTCGATGAAACGCCCCGCATCCCGGTGCACAGGGTTGGTCTGGTTGCGTTCGGTGAACGGCAGGTCGAGCCCGGTGACCGAGTCGACCAGGCGGACGGATGCGGTGGAGTGCACGAGACTCTCCGGCAGGAAGGCGGCGACGACTCCGCCGCGCTCGTGGCCAGCCGTGTTCACGACCCAGATGGATGCGTCACCGGCGCCGCCGTTGCGCTCGGCGTAGGCGCGGAGCACCTCCTGGGTGAGCAGCCAGGAGTCCTGCTCGGCGCGGATGGCCTTCTCGGCTTTCCAGTGCCACTGGTCGATGCCGGTCGAGAAGGCGATGTCGCTGTGGGTCCACGGGTTCCCCGCACCCCAGGTGTGCTCATCGAACAGTTCCACGCTCTCCCACGCCGCGTCGATCCGCTCCGTGAACCCGGGGACGCTGTCGTCGCCGAGCATCGCGTTGACCGAACCGGCCTGCGACAGCGCGGCCTGTGCGCCACGGTTCATCTGCAGGTGTCGTGCCGCCGAGCCGATGCCATCGGCCCACCAGTCGTTCCAGTCGCCGGTGAACGTCTCGATCTCATCCGCATGCGCAGCTTCGACCTGTTCGAAGAAGTCCTGCGTGCGGGTGACTTCGAGCTTCGGGTACTCCCATCGCTCGTTCCACGCCTCGACGATCTCCGGCAGGCGGCGGTTCGGCGGGCAGTTGTCGCCGACCCGGCCCATCACGCGCAGGTGGATCTCGTTCCACGGGTACGGGTCGCGATCGAAGTCCTGGTCGCCGAGCGCGAAGCCGAACACGTTCTCGTCATACGGGAACGGGAGGGTCTCCTCGTTCAGCAGGTAGAGCGGTAGCAGGTCTTCCACGTGGTCGACGGAGTCGGCGAAACCGAGGTTCGCGGCCTCCTGGTACGCCATCCCTTCGGCGGTCGTCGTCATCCAGACCAGCACACTGTTGCCCGCAGGTGACGCCCAGCGGAACAGGCGCGGCAGCTTCTCGCCGGCGGGGTCGAGGTAGGGGACCGACCGGCCCGCCCAGTTGTGCGCGACCGCGAGGTATTTCACGCCCGCGTCGGCCAGCGCATCCACCGTTCCCGCAACGCACCCCGGAACGTCCGTCTGGTACGCGACCGGCAGGTTCAGGCCGTAGCGGGTCGAGATCTCGCACGCGTAGCGCAGGAGCCCGTACAGCTCTTCGGTGGAGGCCGTCTCGGTGTGCATGTTGAACGGCAGGGCTGCGAGCTCGATCGTGCCGGCCCGCACCTGGGCCATGAAGCGATCCACCGTCGCGGGGCGGCGGCGCGCAATCCACTCGCGGAGCACCCAGATCGACTCGACACTCCAGCGGAACGCGCTCGGCCCGTCACCGCCGTCGGCCTCGGCCAGCCGGAGCGCGTCGTCCAGGTAGGCGAGCTGCTCGGTGATGACCCGGCCCTGCAGGTCGGTGTAGCCGATGTCGAAGTGCGAATGGTGAACGAGGGAGACGTTCCACGGACGCACCGGGCGCACCTCGAACTCCACCGCATCCTCACCGAGCTCCGGGAACACGACCCGGATCGCGGTGGCCTCATCCACCGCGGGCAGGAAGAACCGCCAGCCGCCGGGCGCGTCCTCTGCGGACGCCTCGACCGTCGTGCCGTCAGGCGCGACGAGCACGGCCCGCGACAGCGTCACTGCCGACCGCACGCGGATCGGCTGCTCGGAGCCGGATGCTCCCCGGCGCAGAAGAGGCTCGGCCGCCAGCTCGACGCGGCCGCCCGCGATCTCGAACGGACGGAACGCACGGTTGCGCAGTCCCCCGATCGCGCGGTCGTGGTCGAACGGGAAGGTACGACGAAGGGCAGGCTGATCCGCCATCGGTGCTCCTTGGATGTTGTGAAGGGAAGATTCAGAGGTTGCTGGTGAGCCCGGTGACGAAGAACCGCTGGAACACCAGGAAGACGAGGATGGCCGGCAGCGAGACGACGACCGCCGTCGCGAGGATCGCCGGTTGCGACAGCGCACTCGTCTGGGTCTGCAACGATGCGAGAGCGGCCATCACCGGCTGGTTCTCGGGGCTGATCGTCAGCGAGATGCCGAAGAACAGTTCGTTCCAGATGTAGATGAACTGGAACACGAAGGCCGCGACGATCGCCGGCCGCAGCAGGGGGAAGAAGACGCTCACGAACATCCGCCACCATCCTGCGCCGTCGAGTTTCGCCGCCTGCCCGATCTCCGACGGAATCGTGATCAGGAAGTTGCGCGTCACGAAGAACGCGAACGGGATGCACAGGGCGATGTAGATGATGATGAGGATGGTCCTCGTGTCATAGATTCCGAGCTGCACACTCGCCTGGTACAGCGGAAGCGCGAAGACCTGCAACGGCAGCAGCGTGCCCGCGTAGATCAGCCAGAACCACAGCTTCGTGCGTTTCACCGGCATGACGACCAGTCCGAACGCGGCCAGCGACGCGAGGAGCACGGCGGCCCCTGCGCCGACGAGCGCGTAGATCAGGCTGTTGACGAACGGCCAGAAGAACTGTCCCGCCACCCATCCCTGTGCGACGTTGTCGAAGAAGGCGAAACCGGCCGGCCACCAGACCGGGCTGCCGGTGTAGGAGTGCACGGGCGTCATCGCGTTGACGACGACCAGGTACGTCGGGATGATCCAGATGACCGTGAGCACGATGACCACGACGTTCCTGAGCAGGACGCCGGGCCGGAGCGAGGTCTTCATAGTTCGTGTCCAATCTGGCGGCGGAGGTAGATCCAGGAGCAGGCGACGACGATGATCGTGAGGACCACGGCGATCGCGCTTCCCACCGCGGGGTCGAGCAGCAGGAACGACTGCCGGTACATCGAGAGCGCGAGCGTCTCCGACGTGCGGTTGGGGCCGCCCTGCGTCAGCACCCAGATCACGTCGAACGCACGGAGCGCATTCGTGATGGTCAGGCCGATGACCACGATGGTGGTCGGGCGAAGCTGCGGAAAGATCACGTCCTTGAACCGGATCCAGCCGTCGGCGCCGTCGAGCGCGGCCGCCTCCGTCGTCTCGCGCGGGATGGTCTGCAGCCCGACCATGAAGAGCACGACGTTCACTCCGGTCGACTGCCACGACGCGATGAGGATGGCGGCGATGACGTTGAGGGGCCAGTGCAGCAGCCACTGGAGGGGAGAACCGGGTGACATCATGCCGAACGCGGTGAGCGCCTGGTTGAGTGAGCCCTGACTCGTGAAGATGATGTTGCCGATGATGGCGACGATCGTCCCGGCGAGCGCGTAGGGCAGGATGACCGCAGCGCGCGCGATGGCCCCGAGCTTCATGCCGCTGGTCATCACCGCGATGCCGAGGCCGAACAGCACCGGCAGGATCAGTGCGCCGATCGCCCAGATGAACGTGTTCAGCAGGGACAGCTGGATGTTCGGGTCCTGGAACATCGAGACGTAGTTGTCGAACCAGACGAACCCTGCGTCGCCGTCGCCGATGAAGGACCGGACGATGGTGTAGACGAGCGGGACCAGGAGCACGATGCCGACGAAGAGGGCGGCGGCACCGAAGAACGGAGCGGCGGACAGCCGGTCGCGGAACGCGTAGTGCGGCTTGCCGGTCTGGCGGCGCCGGACCCGGGACGGAGGCGGTGGCCCGACCACGGTTCGGGGCGGATCTTTGAGTGTCGTCATGCGAACGCTCCTCTTACGTCGTGAAGATGTGGTGCTGCGGGGGCGGGCCCGACCATCCGGGCCCGCCCCCGGGCGATCAGCCGATGCTCGGGTTCTTGTTCCAGGCGGCCCATTCGGTCTTGGCCTGGTTCGAAAGGTCGGACATCGTCTTGCCAGGGTTGCTCGGGTCGACCATGAAGCCCCCGAGGGTGCTGATGGTGGACTGGACGAGCTTCGGCGGAAGCGACTCGTAGTAGCGGTTCAGGATGGTCGGCTTCTCCGACGCGACCTGCGCGGCGACGCTCTTGATCACGGGGTCGGTCGCGACGACCTTCGGGTTCGGCGACGAGTCACCGATGTAGCCGCTCCAGATCGTCTGCACGGGTGCGGTGAGCCAGGCGGCGATCGCCTTGAGTGCGCCGGCCTTGTGCGGAGCATTCTTAGGAACCGCGATCGCGCCACCCTCGAGGAAGACGCCGGGAGCCTGGCCATCCGTCATCGACGGGGTGAGGAACGCGCCGTAGTCGGCGTCGGTGAGACCGGCCGACTTGAACATGCCGTTCGCCCACGTGCCGAAGGGGACCATCGCGACCTTGCCGGCCTTCATGGCTGCCGGGCAGTCGAAGGTCTTGGTGTCGGCCGAGGTCGTCCAGCCGTTCTTGATCCACTTCTGCCACGTGGTCAGGGCCTGCTTGACGCCCGGGTCGTCGAATTTCGCCTTGTTCTCGGTGAGCTGGGTGTAAAGATCGGGAGAGACAGCTCCGACGAACATCTGGAACGGAACGAACGACGGCCAGCCTTCGCTCTGCCCGGTGCAGAAGGGCGCGTAGCCCGCGCCCTTGAGTTTGCCGAGGTCGGATTCGAGGTCGGTCCAGGTCGTGGGAGCGGCTGAGATGCCGGCCTTCTGGAAGGCCGTCTTGCTGTAGAAGGTCACCCAGTAGGACTGCACGAACGGAACCGCGAAGACCTTGCCCTTGTAGGAGTAGTACGGGCGCAGGTCGTTGCTGATCTCGCCTGCGGAGACCGCGTCATTCCATTGCTTGGTGAGGTCCTGCAGCTGACCGGTGGCGGCGAGCCCCTGGAGCATCTTGCCGCTCCACCACTTGATGATGTCGCCCGATTTGTTCGTCGGGAGCGACGCGAGCACGGTCTGCGTGTAGTTGGCCGTCGACGGCAGCGAGATCGGGTTGAGCGAGTAGCCTGTGGTCTTGGCGATCTCGTCGCCGGCCTTGACAAAGCCGTCTTTCCATTGCGGGTTGTCGTTGTACATCGTGAGCGGCTGCGTGCCGCCCTTCGCTGTCGAGTTGCTCGCCGCGCTGCACCCTGTGAACGCGGTGCCGATCAGCGCGGCCGCCGTGATGGCGAGGAGCGCTCGGCTCACGCGCCTCGGCTTGAGGAGTTTCCGTTCCATTACTTCACCTCTCTGTGAGTTATGCAGGTGCGGAGCTTGCGGCTCTACATTGCAGTTATTCTTGCATACAAGTATCCAAGGATCCAGTCAATTCGCGTCGCGGCAGGTGCCACGGACGTATGCCTTCACCGTTGCGAACCCGGTGCAGGCCGACCCCGCTGCGCGCCGGACGACATACGGTCCGACAGCGGCGGGAACGATGAAGGTTTCCGCATAGTGCACGCGGAACGGCTCGAAGGAGCCGTCGGGGCTGACCACGTCGACGGCGTCGCCCTCGACCAGGTTCAGCACGTTGACGGTGCCGCAGGTGTCGTGACGGGCCTCGTGCATGAACCAGTGGCGCCGCACCTCGATGAATTCGAGTGAGTGGAGGCCGGTGCGCTCTTCGCGCACCTGCCCGTCATCGGAGAGCACCTCGACCTGGTCGAGCAGGTTGTCATGCACCCATTCGGTGTCGCGATGCCACTGGATGTTGTTCGCGCCGTGCTCGAGGTGGATGGGGCGGGGAACACCATCCAGCCCCAGCCGGCCCCAGTCCCAGAGCTTGAAGGTGAAGATGAACGGGGTCGCCGAGATCTCCAGCACCATCGAGTTCGCGCCCGAAGCGTGCACGGTGCCGGCCGGGATGGAGAAATGATCGTGTTTGCGCGCCGGGAACCGGTTCACGAACTTCTCGGCCTGGAACGGTCGTGCAGGATCTGCGGCGTCCCGGAGCGCGGTCAGCATCTCGTCGCGGTCGACGCCGCGCCTGACGCCCAGGTAGACGGCGGCATCCGGCTCGGCATCGAGGAGGTAGTAGCTCTCATCCTGCGTATAGTGCATGCCGAAGGTCTCGAGCGCGTAGTCGGTCAGCGGGTGGACCTGCAGGGACAGGTTGCCGCCATCCATCGTGTCCAGGAAGTCGAAGCGGATGGGGAACTCGGCCCCGAAGCGCGCGAAATTCTTCTCGCCGAGCAGCTCACGTGGCCTGCTGAGGACGAGGTCCATGGCCGGCACCTCGACGACGCGGCCATCGGCCTCGAGGAGAAGCGAGTTCTCTTCCGGCACGCAGTCGAAGCACCACGCGTAGTTCGGCTGCGCCGGATCGAGCTCGAGCTTGTTCTTCATCCACTGGCCGCCCCAGACGCCGGGGTCGAAGAACGGAACGACGCGGAACGGGCCACTGACCGCACGATCCAGCGCGCCACGGAATGCCGTGCCGGTGATCAGTCCTGCCTGCTGCACACCGGCGTTCGTGTCCAGCAGGTAGTCGACCGTGTCGAAGATGTCGCGCTTGTGGCGGTCAGCGGTGCGCCACTCGACGAAGAAGCCGCGCTTGTACTTGCGGAGCACATCCTCGTCGCCGTTCCCGGCATGCCAGTTCGGCGCGCCCGCGCGCTGCCGCTTCTGGATCTCCCAGCGCGCGAGGTCGGCGAGAACGCAGAGGCGTTCGTCGACGGGAACCAGCGAAGCGCCCCATCCGACGAGCACCGTCGGCGCCTGTGACTCCTCGACCTCGTCGGCGAGCGACGCCAGGGCAGACGGCCGGTAGAACTCGTCGATCGCGAAATGACCCATGACGCCGAACACGCGGTCGTCCGTCAGGTTGCGCCCGATCATCGCGAGGATCTCGGCCGGCGATTTCGCCGCGCACTCCATGTCGATGACGGTGTAGTCCGGGAGGGTGAGGCGGAGTTCGTCCACCAGCGACGCGACATCGACGCCGGGGTAGCAGTCGATCGCAATGACGGGCGATGCGCCGAACCGGCTGCGCGCCTCGCGATCGAGTTCCGACCACGCTGCAGCGGCCATCCAGATGGAACTGCCCTCCGGCAGCCGGACGGACGGCTGCTTGTCGTAGGTCGAGGGCCGGTGGTCCCCCCACGACGCGTCAGTCACAGGCAATGCTGCGCTCGACTCGTCCGGTGCACGCATTCCGCCGCTCCTTTTGTTTGGTAACGTTACCAAACCACATCAGGGGGGTGGACCGTCAAGACCTTCCGGTCTCAGTTTGGTAACGATACCAGCGCTCTCATGCGGTGCGGGCCGCGGGCGGGCCGGCGGAAGGTGGACGGGGAACGCGAAACGATGAACGGGAAACGACGAACGCCGCGCCCAACGGTGGGGGCGCGGCGAAGAGGCGCGACGTCTGCAGACGCGCGCCGGCCGTCAGGATGACCGGGTGATCAGCCGCCGAAAGTGGCGGGAGTGACCGGTGCGGAAACCGGCGTCGGCAACTGCACGACGGGCGCGACGTTCTGCTGCGGGGCCGCAGAAACCGGGGCCGGGGTGACAGCCGGGGCGGGGGCGGAGGAGGCGGCGGCGGCACGGCGACCGGTGACGGGCGACGACTCGTCGGGCGAGTGCAGGCCGATCTCACGCAGGCGGTCGTCCGACCATCCGGCCTGCTTCGCAGCCTGCCACGCGACCTCGTATTCGAGGATTGCGGCGTCCAGGGCGTTCATGCGCTGGGCGAGTTCGCGCACGGCGCCGATGCGCGCCTGGATTTCGGTTTCGAGAAGTGCATTCGCTCGCTGAGCAGCCATGTCGGGGTCCACTGAGATTCCGTAGGGGGTGTTCACGATACGTCCTTCCGTTCAAATGCGGCGCCCTCAGAACGCGGACGATCTGTCGTCACGGTTCAATCGGAGCGAAGGCTGTAACTCGGGTGTGTGCTTACCGAGAGCCTAGCCAGAAAGAACGTTCTGTGGGTTGTTTGGGGGACATTCGATTGTCCCCCAAATCGGGCGTCACGAGGCGATCAGCCCATTCTGTCAGAAGCATGCGCGCCCGCGACCGCTCCGGTGTCGGACCCCGGTGCCAGACTGGTGGGGTGCTCCTCGACGCCCTCGTGACCACCGCCGATGCGGTCGCGTCCACGCGGTCGCGGCTGGCGAAGGTCGATGCGCTTGCCGCCCTCCTCGCACAGCTGGAGCCTGAGGAGATCGCTCCGGCCGTGGGATTCCTGGTCGGCAGGCCCCGGCAGGGTCGCGTCGGCGTCGGCTGGCGCGGCGTCGCGTCCGCGATGGGAGAACCGGCGGATGCGCCGAGCCTCACCGTCGCCGACTTGGACGAGCTGCTCGACCGGCTGGCTGCGGCATCCGGAGCCGGATCGGCCGGCGACCGCAGTCGCGAGCTCCGTGAACTGACCGCACGCGCCACCGAACGGGAACAGGGTTTCATCAGCCGGGTGCTGCTCGGCGAGATGCGAACGGGGGCGCTCGAGGGTGTTCTGACCGATGCGATCGCCCGCGCATCCGACCGCCCGGGTGACGCCGTTCGCCGTGCCGCCATGCTCTCCGGCGACCTCGGCGAGACCGCTCTGCTCGCCCTCACCGGCACGGCCGACGAACTCGACGCGGTCGGGCTCGTCGTCGGGAGACCGGTACAGCCGATGCTCGCCGCCTCGGCGCCGAGCGCGTCGGCCGCGCTCGAGACGACCGGCGAGGCCTCCGTCGAATACAAGCTCGACGGCGCGCGCATCCAGGTGCACCGCTCGGGCGACAGCATCCGCGTCTTCACCCGCAACCTCGCCGACATCACCCATCGCGTGCCCGAAGTGGTCGAGGTCGTGAGGAGGCTGCCCGTGCGTGACGTGATCCTGGACGGCGAGACGCTCTCACTCGACGAAGACGGCGCGCCTCGCCCCTTCCAGGAGACGATGTCCCGGTTCGGTGCGGATGCGGCGCGCGAGACACTGCTGCATCCCTGGTTCTTCGACGTGCTCCACGTCGACGGGCGCGACCTGCTCGACGAACCGCTGGCAACCCGCCTCGCTGAGCTCGAGCGCATCGCCGGTGAGCACCGCATCCCGGGCGAGGTCACCGCCGACCCGGCCGTCGCCGAACGCGTGTCCCGTGACGCGCTCGCGGCCGGCCAGGAAGGCGTCGTCGTCAAGGCGATCGGCTCACCGTACGCGGCAGGACGCCGCGGCTCGAGCTGGATCAAGGTGAAACCCGTGCACACCTACGACCTGGTGGTGCTCGCCTGCGAGTGGGGGTCGGGCCGGCGAACCGGGTTGCTCTCCAACCTGCACCTGGGCGCCCGCGATCCGTCCGGCGAATTCGGTGAGCCGGGCGCGTTCGTCATGGTCGGTAAGACGTTCAAAGGACTCACGGATGAGATCCTGCGGTGGCAGACCCAGTACTTTCCGCAGATCGAAGTGTCGCGCTCTGCCCACACGGTGTGGCTCGCGCCGACGACGGTCGTCGAGATCGCCATCGACGGTGTTCAGCGTTCGAGTCGGTACCCGGGCGGAATCGCACTGCGGTTCGCACGCGTCAAGCGGTACCGCGACGACAAGCCGGCAGCGGAGGCCGACACGATCCAGACACTGCGCGACCTGCTGAGGAGCTGACGCCCGCGAAGCGGCTCACGTCTCCTGGGTGTGCGTCTGCTCCGGGTACTCGTCGTCGATGATCTCGAACGGCGACTTCTTCGCATTCGGGCTGAGCTTGAAGATGTACAGCGCGTCGAGGATCCCGCCCGTGTTGGCGACGAACAAGGTTGCGAACCACGGTTTGCTGTCGTCTTTGGCGGCCCGCCACAGCGATGCCGCCTTCCAGGCCAGCGACCACACGATGAGCACGATCATTCCGGCCGGCATCCTCCGTCCGTGCTCGCCGTGCGTATCGCCCATCCCACGCATCCCGTGCATGTCACGCTTCCCATACAGGTCACGCTTCCCATGCATCTCGCCCATCCCGCGGGTTCTGCGCATGTCCTGGAGGTCGCGCATCCCGCGCATCCCCTCGCGAATCGCCTGGATGTCGTGCATCGCCCGCATGTTGCGCACCCTGCGCGTGTCGCCCATCCCGCGCATGTCGCGCATCCCGCGCAACCCGTGCAGCTCGCCCGTATCCTGCATGTGCATTTCGTCCGCCCATCTCGCGCGCGTACGTGGCAAGGATTAGTGTCAGGTTTCAGCGGGGGACCGGAGCCGCGGCGTCGCGCGCACACCACCACGAGATCCTCCCTCAGCGCAGGTCTACCACCCGGTGAACGGATGAACAATCCATCGGGTGGGTGCATTAACCGCCCGACCGGCGTACCTTAGCGATATATCGCGTTGTGACTCGATTGGGTCATGACAAGAAATCCTCGGTGAGGCGGACCAATGGACCGGATTCGTGTGCAGTTCCCACCCATCAGCGGATGCCGCGGGTGGCAGAAATGATGGCGCTGGCCTGGATCATGGGCGCCTTCGCGCTCATCGTCCTCACCTCGATCGTCACCGTGATACTCGTCGCCCGCGCCCTGTACAAACGGGTACGGCGGAGTCGCATGCTGAACGCCGCCGTGCTGCGGACGCGCGCAACGCTGAGCTGGGGTGCGCAGCACGACGTGCTCCGGCTGCGCATCCGGCTCAATGAAACCCTCGACAGCGGCAAGGCCGCCATCGACCTGGCCGCGCTCAGCGAAGGCCCGCGCGGCGAGCTGCCGCGACTCTTCCGCCGCATCCAGTCCGCAGCATCGACCGTCGACGCCGAATTGCGGTTCATGGAGAGCGAGACAGACCCCGCCGCCCTCGCGGAGTGGCTCCCGGTGCTGCAGAGCCGCGTCGACCAGGTCGCAGCGATCGTGCGCAGGCTGCGCTCGGCCGTCGCATCCGGTCTCAGCGGCCTCAGCGACGAGAACCTCGTCATGCTGCGTGCGGATGTCGACCGCGAAGTCGACGCCCTCCGAGCCGGAATGCAGGAACTCCACTCCCTCAGCTCGAACGACCAGTCGTACGAACCCCAACCGCAGCCGTCCGCGGCTCGCCTGAACACGAGGAACCAATCATGAGCGACAACACCGCACGGATGCGCACGATCTTCCGTACCAAGACGTCCCGCGCACTCGACCGGATGGAAGACCCCCGCGAGATGCTCGACGACAGCTACGAGCAGCAGGTCAAGATGCTCCAGGGCCTCCGGCAAGGCCTGGCAGAGGTCGCGACGGCGAAGAAGCGCATCGAGCTGCAGGGCCAGGAGATGGGCGCGCGCTACCAGCGGCTTGCGGAGCAGGCGCAGCAGGCCCTCGACCAGGGCCAGGAAGACCTGGCTCGTTCGGCCCTGCAACGGCGTTCAGTGCTCGAACAGCAGGTCGCCGCACTCCGCGACCAGTACGCATCCCTGCAGAAGCAGCAGGCGCAACTGCAGGACAACGAGCGTCGCATCACCGAACGGATCGCCGCGTTCCGTATCGAGAAGGAGACGATCAAGGCGACCTACACGGCTTCCCAGGCCCAGGTGCGGGTCAACGAGGCGGTGGCGGGACTCGGCACGCAGATGAACGATGCGGGCGCAAGCCTCGACCGCGCGAGGGACAAGGTCGCGCAGATGCAGGCGCGGGCAGCCGCCACCGACGAACTGCTCAGCAGCGGAGCCTTGCGGGACCTCACGGCCGCGCCCGACGAAGACCTGGACTGGCAGCTGTCGTCCGGAGCTTCGCGCGGCGACATCGAGCGCCAGCTGAAAGCGATGAAGGATTCGGCCGCGGGAGCAGCCTCGCCCAACGCCCCCAAGGGCCCCGACGGCTGGCTGAGCATCGGCCAGTAGGGACGTCGAACTGGGGGCGGTGAGTGGGGTCAGGCGGCCGGGGTCGCGCTGGCGACTCCTGCGCGATAGGACGCGAAGAAGGTTCCGCCATAGATCGCAGCGGCAACGAGGAAGCCTACGGCCATCACGTACGACGCCCATTCGTTTCCGCTGATGATCGTTCCGACGCCCGCGAGGAACGCGATGATGATGACGATGAGACCCCAGAGCGCCAGTCGCTGGCCGAGCCCTGCCTTGCGGGCGGCGAGGAGTGCACGCACGGCGACCACGATCAGCCCGATCGCGATCAGGATGTGCAGGATGGTGAAGATCGTGTCCACGACGATGACGAACGTGCCCTTCGGCTCGCCGATCAGGTTCATGGCCATGCCGAGCAGGAACATCACTGCGAGCGCGGAGAGCGCCTCCCGGGAGCGACGACGCAGACTCTCGGCAGGACTCGCTGCAGACGCGGCGGATGCAGACATACGGGCTCCTCTGTTCGAACGAGACGGTGTAATCGCCATTCTGCACCCCGCAACCCCCTCCGGGACAGGATTGCCGCCGAGTGTGGCCGTTCCGGTCGAGCGTGCTTGTTCTGCCACGCACGCTCGACCGCACCTGTCACGCTCGAGGACTGCTCAGGCGATTCCGCCTCCGTCGACGACCAGGGCGGAGCCCGTCACGTAGGAGGACTCGTCGCTCGCGAGCCAGACCACGGCGGCCGCGATCTCAGAGGGCTCGCCCATCCGCTGGAGCGGACGGTCGGCGGCTTCGGCGAGGAACGACCCGGTCTCCTGGCCGAGCTGGCGCGCCTCATCGCGGAGCATCCCGGTGTTCACGTCGCCCGGGTTCACCGAGTTGACGCGGATGCCCTGCGGGCCGTGGTCGATCGCCAGCGCGCGGGTCATGTTGACGACCGCACCTTTGGACGCGCAATAGGAGATCGCCTGGCCGCCGCCTTTGAGCCCCCAGCCCGACCCGGTGTTGATGATGGAGCCGCCGCCGTTCGCCGCCATGACAGGCACAGCATGCTTGCACATGAGGAAGATGCCTTTGACGTTGACTCCGAAGACGCGGTCCCATTCTTCGGCGGTCGTCTCGACGGCCGTGGTGCGGCGAATGATCCCGGCATTGTTGAAGATGACATCCACCCCACCGAACTCGGAGACGGTGTCGGCGACGACGCGCTCGATGTCGGGTTCGCTGGACACGTCTGCGGTGAGCGCGATCGCGGTCCCGCCTGCCGCACGGATCTCCTCCGCGACGGCCTCGGCTGCTCCCGGCGCCACATCGACGACGGCCACACGGGCGCCCTCGGCGGCGAAGGCGAGCGAGGTGGCGCGGCCGATGCCGCCCGCTCCTCCGGTGACGATGGCGGATTTTCCGGCTAGACGCATGATGGTGCTCCTTCGGTGGTGGCCGCACTGGCGGCACTGACAGGGTAGATGCTCGACGACGCGGGTCCGGTGGTCACGCGAACGTGCCCGGCCAGCCGGGCGTCGAGGCCGGGGTCGCCGGTGTCGACCAGCAGGGGCCGACCCGACAGGTCGATGAGTTTCTGCTCCGTGGCGACCACGAGCAGCGGATCGGGTCCGAGGGCTGCGATCACAGCGGGCGAGAGCTGCTGGTTGCCGCGGCCGAGAAGGAAGCCCTGGCCGCCGATCACGGTGACGACGGCCTGCGCGGGGCGCCCCGCGATCGCGTCGAGCGCTTCGTCCGACGACACGTTGCGGGCGATCAGCCGCCCGTCCTGTACGACGTCCACGCCCAGGGGAGTTCCCGGGATGCCGAGCTCGCGAGACACCGCGGCGAGCGTTCCGCCGGGGCCGAGCAGGTAGCGCACGCCCGGCTGCATCCGCGCGACGACTCCGGCAGCCGCCCTGCGCACGGCGTCGGCGTCACTGGTGGGCGTCGGGGCTTTGCGGGCCTGGGTGCGCCCACCCGCGACCGGCACACGGACGAGGGCGAAGAGGTGGGGATCGGGCCGGCCGCCACGCAGCGCGTCCTCGTCGAGGTCGAGCACTTCGGCTTCCCGCGTCGGCAGCGTTCCGGCGGTGCTCCAATCGGCGGCAATCGCGCCGGCCGCGGCCGGTGCGACGGCGAAACAGCCGGAGTACATCTTGACCCCCGCCGGAATGCCGAGGATCGCGACGTCCGCGCCAGCGCCGCCGGCAGCATCCTGTGCTGCGCCTGCGCCGCCGGCGGCATCCCGTGCCGTGCCGTCGCCGCCGGCGAACAGCACAAGGCCGGCGCCCGCAGCGACGAAGGCAGCGACCGCGCGCGCCGTGTCGCCCGCCGTGGTCGGCCCGGACTCATCCGCCCGGTAGACCACACGGGCACGGAGACCGGATGCACGCACCACGTCTTCGCCGAGCGCACCTCCTGCGGTCAGAACCTCGAGTCCCGGATGCGCGGCCGCCAGCACGGTCAGCGCCTCAGCAGCCCGCGCTGCCGCACGAGGCCGCGCGCCCCGCGCGAACGCCTCGCGCTGCACGGCCTCCCCGTCACTGCCGACGAGCCCGGCGGGCCCGCCGACACCGGCGACAGGGTTCACGACCACCCCGATCGTCGGGCGGTGCTGGCGGGCCGCAGGCATCTAGGCTGCGGCTTCCTCGGCGGAGGCAGCGGCGGAGGCAGCGGTGTCGTCCGACGCGACCTGCGAGGCGACGGCACCGGCAGCATCCGCACCGAAGTACTTGCGCTGGTATGCACGCCATGTCACCGCCCAGCGTTCCGGGTCGTCCAGGTCGTCGTGGTGGGTGTGGTGCACCGTCTGGTTGTGCGGTGCGGTGCGCACCACCTCCGGCGTCTCCCGCGCTTCGCGGGCGACCTCGGCCAGCACGCCTGCGTATTCGTCCAGTTCGGCCATCGAATACGACTCGGTCGGCTCCAGGGTGAACGGCTGGGGAACGACGTACGGGTGGTGGCTCGTCCAGTAGTGCATCCCGAAGTCGGCGGCGCGCACGCCGATCTCCTCCGAGCTGATGCCGGTCTCCTCGTACAGGTCCTGCCAGGAGTAGCGCACCTGCTCGATGCGGCGGCGGCCCGTCGCATACGGTGCGCTGGCTCCCGGGATCTCCAGGATGCGCTTCATGAGGTAGTTGTTGTTGAGCACCGCGGTCTCGGCGACCGCGCGCAGGCCCTCGGCGCCGAGCGCGCTGATCCACGCGTAGGTGCGCACGATATTGGGGATGACGCCGTAGAACGGCGCGACCGAGCCGATGGACCGGGGGCGGTCGCCGTCGAGGTAGTACCGGTCGCCGTCACGCTCCACGACCGGCCCGGGAAGGAACGGCGCAAGGTCGTCCGACACCGCATTGGCGCCGGAGCCCGGGCCTCCACAGCCGTGCGGGGTGCCGAACGTCTTGTGCAGATTGAAGTGGCAGACATCGAACCCCGCGTCGCGGGCGCGGGTGATCCCGAGGATGCCGTTGGCGTTCGCCTGGTCGTAGGAGGCGAGCGCGCCGACCTCGTGCGCCAGCCGCACCCATTCGCCGATGCGCGGGTTGTAGATGCCCGTGTCTTCGGGGTTGGTGACCATGATCGCGGCGGTGCGCGGCGACAGCGCGGCGCGCAGGGCGTCGAGGTCGGGATAGCCGTCGGCGTCTGGGTAGATGGTGATCACCGTGTAGCCGGCGGCCTTCGCCGCGGCAGCGTTGGACGGGTGCGAGAAGATCGTGGTGATGACCTCGTTGCGCTGCTCGCCTTCGCCCCGCGACTCGTGGTAGGCGCGGATCATCGAAATGTTCGCCCAGATCGCCTCGGATCCGCCACTGGTCTGCAGCGAGACGCGGCTCATGCCTGAGATCTCGGCGAGCATCCGTTCGGTCTTCCAGATGATCTCGAGCACGCCCTGCACGGTCGCCGGGTCCTGCAGCGGGTGCAGTTCGGTGAGATCGGGGGTGCGGATGATCGCCTCGTTCACCTTGGGCGCGTACTTCATGGTGCAGGTGCCCTGTCCGACGTCGACGTTGAGGTCGGCGCCGAGGTTCTCCTGGCTGAGCCGCAGGAAGTGCTTGAGCACGCGCATCTGGCCGATCTCGGGCAGCGCGGGCGGCGCGCTGCGGCGAAGGGATGCCGGGAGCGCGGCGACGACATCGCCGACGGTTTCGCGCACCCCGGCCTCGGGGCGGCTGACGAGCACACCCCGTTCGCCCGGAGTGTGCAGCTCGAACACGATCGGCTCGTCCCAGCGCGCCTGGTGGAACCGCCGCAGGGCGGGCTTGGGTGCGATGGGGAGGCTCATGCGTTCTGTTCCTTCTGTGCGAGTGCTTCGCCGAGCACGGCGGCGAGCTCGTCGATGTCGGTCTGGGTGTTCTGCTCGGTGACGCACACGAGCAGGTGGCTGTCGTCGAGGGCGTGGCCGGGTTCGAAACCGGATGCGCGGCCCGCGGCGACGAGTTCCGGTGCGGTGAGCGCCGCATCCGTCACATCGAGGACGAATTCGCGGAAGTGCACCGCGCCGTCGGCGAGCCCGACGCCGGCCAACGCGGTGAGCGCGCGGGCGGCATAGGTGGTGCGCGCGAGCACCGTCTCACCGACCTCGGCCATGCCCTGCGGGCCCATCAGCGCGAGGTAGACGCCGGCGGCGATGCCCCACAGGGCCGCAGCGGTGCCGACCCATTCCTTTCCTTCTTCGCGCAGCGCGAAGGAAGTGCGGTCGTAGGCGACGTCACCGAAGCCGTATTCGCCGGGCACGTCGGTGGACGCCAGGCCGAAGAGGCGCGACGGCATCTCCATGACGAACCGGGTGTCGTCGTGCACGGCGATGAAGCCGGCGTGGGCTCCGCCGAACCAGGAGTGCAGTCCGAGCGACTGGATGTCTCCGTGCACGATATCGGCGCCCAGGTCGGCCGGCGGGGTGAGGATGCCCAGGCTGATCGGGTCGGTTCCGACGATGACGACGGCGCCGACGGCGTGCGCCGCCTCGGAGAGTTCGGCGAGCGCGGTCTCGAGTGCGCCGGTGTAGCTGGGGGTCTCGACCCAGATCGCGGCCGTGGTCTCGCCGAGCATCCGCTTCACGGTCTGCACGTCTGCGACGGCGTCGACGGTCGGCACCAGAACGAGGTCGATGGTGGGTGCAATGTAGTCGCGCACCTTCGACAGCTTGTCGGGATGCGCGTCGCTGACGAGCAGGACGGTACGGCGCCCGGTGATGCGGCCGGCCATCGCCAGCGAGGTCGCCGCAGCCTGGTATCCGTCATAGGTGGGAACGTTGACGACATCCTGGTTGAGGAGTTCGCCCATCAGCGACTGGTACTGGAACAGCGCCTGGAAGCGGCCGTGGTCTTCGTACGGCTCGCCCGCATACGCGGTGAGGAACTCGCTGCGGTTGATGACCTCGTCGACGATCGCGGGAACCGCGTGCTGGTAGGTGCCCGCGCCGAGGAAGAGCCGCCCGGGCTCGACCGAACGGTTGCGGCGAAGCAGGCCGCCGACGTGGCGCACCAGATCCTGCTCGGCGAGGAACGGCTCCGGCAGGTCGAGCGCGCGGGCGAGACGCAGCTCGGCCGGAACGTCGGCGTAGAACTCGTCGACGCTCGCGGCGCCGACGGCGTCGAGCATGGCCTGCCGGGACTCGGGTGCCGTGTTCGGCACATACGGGTGGACGAAGGGGTGGGTCATTGTGGCCTCGCGGTCGCTAACTGGGTGGGACGGATGGAAGGGAAGGATCGGATGGGGTCGCCGGATGCTCGACCACCGCGACACCGAACGCGCCGAGCGCCAGTCCGGCCGCCGCATCGGCACCGGTGAGCAGGTCGCGGCCGCCCGGGATGCGCGGTGCCGTGACCTGCGCCCGGCTGTGGTTGAGCACGAACGTGAAGTCGGTGGTGCCGTCGGTGCGGGTCACCACTTCGACGGCCGGACCAGCAAGAGCGGAAGCCACGCCGGCGGCCGTGAAGACCTGCGCGAGCAGAGCGCGCATCCCTTCTGCGTCCAGGCCGGCGCTGAGGTACCAGGCCGAACCCGCGCCATGGCTGCGGCGGGTGAGCGCTGGGCGCCCGGCGAGGTCGCCGTCGGCATAGGTGGCGAGCACCTCGGTGCCCGGTGCCGCATCCAGCCATTCGCTCCAGACGCGCACGCCGTGGCGTTCGCCGGCGAGCGCGACTGTGCGGGTCTCCCCATCGCCGAGCGGCCACCATTCGTCGACCTCGACACCGAGCAGGTCCCGCAGCGGGCCGGGGGCCCCTCCGTCATGGACCTGCTCGCGGTGGTCGACGACGCCCGAGAACGGACCGACGACGAGCTGGCCGCCCGCGGCGACGAAACCGGCCAGCGCATCCGCCTGCTCGGCAGTGGCCGCATACAGGTTGGGCACCAGCAGCACGCGGTGCTCGCCGTACGGGCCTGCGGCGCGCGCGACATCCACCGGCTGGCCGAGAGCGTAGGCGGCGGCATGCCAGGCGCGCGCCTCGCGCAGCCAGTCGAGTCGCACCGACGGCAGCGAGTCGGGCGCAGTCACGCCCCACCACGAATCCCAGTCGGCGACGAGGGCGACGGATGCACGCACCCGGGTTCCTCTGACCGGCGCGAGCGCCTTCAGTTCGGCACCGAGGGCCTTCGTCTCCTGGAACGTGCGGCTGCGTTCGCCCCGGTGGCCGAGCATCGCGGAATGGAACTTCTCCGGCCCGAACTTCGCCTGCCGCCACTGGAAGAACATGACGCCGTCCGACCCGTGGGCGATCGCCTGCATGCTGCCCAGGCGCATCTGGCCGGGCGCCTTGGGAACGTTGACCTCGCGCCAGCTGACCGCGCTCGGCGCCTGCTCGAGCAGGAGCCAGGGCCTGCCGTCTTTGAGCGAGCGCATCAGGCCGTAGTTGAGCGCCGCGCCGATGTGTGCTTCCGGGTCGGCGGGGTCGGGGTATGCGTCGTCGGTGACGAGGTCTTCGGCGTCGGCGAAGTCCCAGTAGTCGAGCTCACGGAAGAGGCTCATGAAGTTGGTGGTGACGGCGACCTCGGGGGTGACCTCGCGCAGCACGTCGATCTCGGACTGGAAGAGCTCGAGCAGGGCATCCGATGAGAACCGCTCGAAGTCGACCAGCTCGGCCGGGTTGATCGGGCCGGTCGCCGTGCGCGGGGGTTCGATCTGCTCGAAGTCGAGATAGTGCTGGCCCCAGCAGCTCGTGCCCCAGGCTTCGTTGAGGCCGTCGATGGTCTCGTACCGGTCGCGCAGCCAGCGGCGGAAATGCCGGGCGGACTCGGGGCACCAGCAGCGCGAGACGTGGTCGCCGTACTCGTTCGAGACATGCCAGAGGGCGAGTGCCGGATGCTCTCCATAGCGCTCGGCGATGGCGCGCGTCAGCCGCAGGGCCGCCTCACGGAAGACCGGGGAGCTCGGGCAGTACGACTGCCGCGAGCCGAACTCGAGGCGAACGCCGTCGACATTCCAGGGAAGGACCTCGGGATGCTCGCGCACCAGCCACGCCGGCGGAGTCGCGGTCGCAGTGGCCAGGTCGATGCGGATGCCGTGCTCCCAGAGCAGGTCGATGACACGGTCGAGCCCTGCGAAGTCGTATTCGCCGGGGCGCGGCTCGAGCAGCGGCCAGGAGAAGACGGGCAGTGTCACCAGGTTGACTCCCGCTTCGACCATGAGGCGGGCATCCTCAGCCCAGACGCTCTCCGGCCACTGGTCGGGGTTGTAGTCGCCGCCGTAGGCGAGGGCGTCGAGGCGGATGCTCCGCGGCGAGGTGGTCGTCACTGCTCTCCTTCGATGCTGCGCGGGTTCGGATGTACGGGTGGTACGGATGCACGGGTGGTACGGATGTTCTCGGCGAATGCTTTACATCAAGCAACCGTCGACTGTATTCTGTATACAGTAACGCTAAAGCGATTCCGGCGAGGGGTCAACCCCTAAGCTGGCGTCGCCGGTGGCCGCGAGGTCGCCGCCCACAGGCCAGGAGGTCCCCTTGATCGAGCGCAAGAACCTGCGATCCCAGGTGCGAGAAGAACTCATCGCACGGATGCGCTCCGGCGAGGTGCGCCCCGGAGAGAGCATCAATGAGGTGCAGCTCGCCGCCGAACTCGGTGTCAGCCGGACCCCTCTGCGTGAAGCGCTCATCGCGCTCGAGAGCGAAGGCCAGATCGAGAGCGAGAACGGCAAAGGCTTCCGGTTCGTGCCGCTCAGCGCGCGCGAGTTCGAAGAGCTGTGCCCGATCATCGTCACCCTCGAAAGCCTGGCACTCGACCTCAGCCCGCACGACGAACTGGCGCAGCTCGGTGGGCAGCTCGCAGCCCTCGCCGCCGAATTCAACGACGATGTCGCCCAGCACGCCCTGGTGAACCGTCGCGACGACGAATGGCACAACCTCATGCTGAGCGCGTGCCCCAACAAGCGCCTCCTCGTCGAGATCGCAGGCGTGCGTCGCGCCATCCACCGCTACGAGTCCCTCCTCGTCTCTGACGACGTCATGGTCGAACGCAGCGCGATCGAGCACGCCGACATCGCTCGCCACCTCATCGACGGCGACCTCGCCGCCGCAAAGGCCGCACTCGCCGCCAACTGGACCAACGGGATGCGCCGCCTCCTCGCCGACGCCGGCATCAAATGGGAGCGCCTGGCCTGACGCCTCGCGAACCGAATTACAAGCATTCCGTTCGACCGACAGCCGCCGCTAGGTTGTAGCCATGAAGACCGCCAGGTTCGTCCGCCCCGCCCTCGTCGTCGCCGCCGTCATCGCGGTCGCTGCCCTCTCCGGATGCGCGTCCTCCGCATCATCCTTCACCGGCACCTGGGGTTCGAGCGCCTCCGGCCAGCCCAACCTCACCATCAAGGACGACGGCTCGTTCAAGGGAACCGACGGCTGCAACCAGATGAGCGGTAAGGGCACCGTCTCCGGCGACACCTTCACGTTCGGCCCGTTCGCGACCACACTGGTGCACTGCGCGGGCGTCAACCCCTGGCTCAACCTCGCACACACCGCCAAGGTCGACGGCAGCACCCTCGTCGTCTACAAGAACGGCGGCGAGAAGATCGGCACGCTCGACAAGCAGTGACCGCGCCCCAGCGGGCCAGTTCCGGTCGAGCGTGCCCGGCGCGCGAAGCACGTTCGACCGCAGGTGTCACACTCGGCACCCGAGGTCGGGCGCGCAGCGGTCGGCCGAGCAGCCGGCGGCCGCGAGCGCTCAGCGGGACGCGCGCACCGCGAGGTCCACGTAGAGCGCTGCCGACCATCCGAACGACGTCGTCGCACTCGCCGCTTTCTCGCCCGTGAGCGGATTGAAGTATTCGTGCGGCCCGCCCCCGTGCGCCACCAGCCGCAGGGTGCTCTCCAGCAGCCGACGTGACCGCACCGGCTGGCCCGACACGGCGAGCCCCTCGACGAGCAGCGCGTTGATGTTCACCCAGACCGGCCCGCGCCACATCCGTTCGGCCGAGAAGTCGGCATCCCGCGTGGCAACCGTCGGTACGGCCCACGGCGTTGCGAACCGGTCGGGGTCGTCGAGTGCTTCGAGCATCCGGGAGACGATCCGGCCGGGCAGGCGCCCGGTCAGCAGCGGCAGCAGGCTGACCGCGGTCTCGGCAGCGAGCGGATGCCCGGCCCCCCGTGACCGGAAGAAGCTGGCCGCGTCATCCCACATCTCTTCGAGCAGCGCGAGCGTGTTGTCGGCGCGACGGGCGTAGCGGTCAGCCGCATCCGTGTCGCCGACAGAGCGTGCGTGCGCCGCGAGCAGGTCGTCCTGCACGATCAGGTATGCCGCGAGGTCCGGCGACGCCACCGGCAGGTCGCCGTCGAAGACCGGGCTGTCGTCGAGTCCCGACGAGTACGGATGGCCGTATTCGGGCATCCCGTCACCGTCGAGGTCCGAATGCGCGAACCACCATTCCTGGCTGCGCGCGACTGTGGCCCACGCGTCGTCGAACCATGCCGGGTCGTCGATGAGCCCTTCGAGTGAGCGTAGTGCCCAGGCGGCGAGCGGGGGCTTGGTGAGCGGGATGGCCGCAGTCGGGTCCGCGATGGCCGAACCGGCCCTGCGCAGGTTCTCCCGGTCGCCGGGCGGGAGGTCGTCGCTCGAGGCGAGCACCCCCTCGTCGTGGACGACGTCGGGAAGCTGGCCGTCGGCCGTGGGGAAACCGAACGCGAGTGAGAGTTGCTCCCGGGCGAGATTGGGGTCGCCGTGGCGCAGGCCGGCGGCGATGAAGTAGGCGTCCCACTGCCAGAGCCCGACGTACCCGATCTTCGACGGAACGACGGCGCGCGCGTTGCCGCGTCCCGGCAGGGTGACGATGTTCGCGCCGAGCACCCACCAGCAGAAGGCGGTGAGGTCGGCGAGGTCGGGGCGGACGCCGGGGCACCGTGCGAACCACTCGGCCCAGATGTCGTCGGTTGCGGCGAGAGCGGCCGAATGTGTCAGCATGCCCGTGTCGACGGGCTCGCCGAGGCCGATGCGCACCTGGCCCGCGGCACCGGCGACGGTCAGCCGCACGACAGTGTCGGAGCCGGCCTCCGTCACCTGCACGTCTTCGACGCCGTCCGCATTCCACACCGCGGTGGCAGCCGACGGGAGTCCGGGCGACCACGTTCCGAAGGCGGCGGCGCTCGAGTCGAGAGCGCCGGGCACGGCCAGTTCGACGGTGAACCGCCCAGCGCCGCCGACGCTGATCGCCTCCGGGCCGTCGAAGGTGAGAGTCACCCCACCCGAGAACTCGAGGCGTTCGGGGCGTACGTCGCGCAGTTCGGCGAGCCGGCCATCCGCGCCGAACACCCGCAGGGTGCGCACGACGACGCATTCGTCGAGGCGCCTTTCGTACTCCGCGAGACGAACGGTGACGCCACCGTCGGCGCGCTGCACCAAAATGCGCGAACCCGGCAGCGTGAACGGCGCGTTCTCGAGATCGAGGAACCGCGCCGCCCGGTCTGCCGCGCTCGGCTCCGCGCCTGTCTCCACCGTCACCGGCCGCCGAGCCCCGAGGCCGCCATGCTGTTGAGGATGCGGCGCTGGCCGATCACGAACGCGACCAGCATCGGGATGGTCGCCACGGCCGAGGCGGCCATCACCAGTCCGTAATTGATGGAGCCGAACTGTCCGCGGAAGCTCTGGAGGAGCAGCGGCACCGTGAAGTTCTCCTGGCTGTTCATCAGGACGAGGGGCAGCAGGAAGTTGTTCCAGGTGCCGAGCGCGACGATGATCGCGAGGGCGCCGAGACCGGGGCGGAGGTTCGGGAGGATGATGCTCCAGAAGATCCGCCAGCGACCTGCGCCGTCGACGAGCGCCGCCTCCTCGAGCTCGATCGGCAGCGAGAGCACGAACTGGCGCATCAGGAACACCGCGAACGGGTTTGCCAGCGCTGCCGGAATGATCAGCGAGAGGTGCGAGTCGACCCAGCCCAGCTTCGCCATCAGGAAGTAGAACGGGATGAGGGTGACCTGCATCGGGATCATCTGCGTCGCCAGGAACACGACGAACAGCAGACGGCTGCCGCGGAACTTGATGCGGGCGAAGCCGTAGCCCGCCATGGCCGCCGTGACCAGCGTGCCGATGACGACGAGCACCGCGATGTAGATGCTGTTCCAGTAGGCCTGCGCGAACGGGGCGTCGTTCCACGCATCCACGTAGTTCTGCAGGGTGAACGGCTTCGGCAGGAAGCTCAGCGGGTCGTTGAGAAGCTGGGGCAGCGTCTTGAACGACGTGAGGAGCATCCAGACGAACGGGAAGACCATCGCGATGCCCGCGACCGCGAGCACGACGTGCAGTACGGTCTTGCGCGTGCGGCTGGCCGCCTTGCCCTGCCGACGGGCGGGGGCCGTGGGGGCGACGGTTCTGACGGTGGTGGTCATGCTGCACCATCCTCGTAGTGGACGAACTTCTTCTGCGCGGTGAACTGGATGCCCGTGATGACCAGCGTGATGATCAGCAGGATCACGGATGCGGCGCTCGCCGGCCCGAACTGGAACTTGCCGAAGCCGAGATCGTAGATGTGGTACACGATCGTGCGCGTGGCGTTGTCGGGGCCCGCGTTGGCGGTGAGGATGAACACCGTGTCGAACGTCTGCAGCGAGCTGATGAACGCGATCACCGTGGAGAAGAAGATGATCGGCGAGAGCAGCGGAAGACGGATGCGGAAGAACATCGTGATGGCGCCCGCCCCGTCGATGCGCGCAGCCTCGACCACCGACGGCGAGATGTTCTGCAGCCCCGCCAGGAAGATGATGATGTTGAGGCCGAGCGACGACCAGATCGACACGATGCAGACCGCGATGAGCGCGAGGTGCGGGTCGCCGAGCCAGTCCGGCGGCGGAACGTGGAAGACACTTGAGATGAAGCCGCTGATCACACCGTCTTTGCGGAAGAGCTGCTGCCAGATCATCGCGACAGCGACCGACGAGGTCACCACCGGGGCGAAGAACAGGATGAGATAGAGCGTCTTGGTCTTCAGCCGCTCCAGGGCCACCGCGATCACCACGGCGAGGCCGAGGCCGACCGGCACCGTGATGAGTGCGATGAGCAGAGTATTGAGGACCGATCGCCCGAACAGCGGGTCGGTGAGCTCGGTCGCGAAGTTGTCGAGACCGACCCAGCTCAGCGCGTTGAGGCCGTCCCACTTGGCGAAGGCCAGGACGACGCTCGCGGCGAACGGCACGAGCACGAAGAGCGCCATGCCGAGCAGCTGCGGGCCGACGAAGATGTAGCCCCAGCGCCTGTCGCGCCGCCGCCAGGCGGGCTCCCCTCGGAGCCCGCCCGGCCGGGTGCGTTCGGGCGTTGTCGACGTCTCGCTTTCGACGAGAGCCTCGGACAGCGGTCCCTGGATTACACTCACGTGTCGATCCCTACTTGCCCGTCTTGTCGGAGATCATCTTGGCGACCTCGTCGAGCGTGGCCTGCGTGGATGACTTGCCCTGGTAGAGCGCGAGCATCTTGTCGCTGATGTCGCTGGAGAGGCCGGGAACGGCAGCCTCGGTGGCCGGGTCCTCGAAGCCGATGTCGCGCATGTCGAGCAGAGTCTGCGCGTGGGCCGGGTAGCCGTCGAGCACGACCTTGTCAGCGCCCTTGATCGATGGCACGGCGTTCCCGCCACCCTGCAGGCGGGTGGTCTGGCCCTCCGCCGAGAGGAAGTTGGTCCAGAACTCGAACGCTGCGTCCTTGTTCTTGGTCTTGGCGTTGATGGCCAGGTAGCTCACGGCCGTGCCGGTGGGCGCTGCCTTGCCGTCCGGGGTCGGCCACGGTGCGACGTCGTAGTTCTGAGGGTCGCCTGCGGACTTGACGGTGCCGATCGTGTAACGGCCCTGAACGAAGAAGCCCGCCTTGTGGCTGACGAAGACGCTGTCGGCGCCGGCGCCGGCGGGGAGGGTGTCTGCGACCACGAAGGTGTGGTTCTGGAAGTTCTTCGCGAGCACGTCCATCGCAGCGACGCTGGTCGGGTCGGTGTTGGCGACGAACTTCCCGGAGGTGTCGAACGCCTGTCCACCCTGCGAGGAGATCCAGCCGTAGTGGGTCGACCAGTAGTTCCAGAACATCGAGCCGGTGAGGCCCGCCTTCTTGAGCTTCTTGTTCATGTCGAGGTAGGCCTCGGTCGTCCACTTGCCTTCCGCGGCGAGCGTGGCGGGGTCATCGCTGATGCCCGCCTTCTTGAGTGCGACCTTGTCGTACCACATCGCGTCGGGGTTGGAGTCGTTCGGGGCGGCGTAGATCTCGTTGCCCTTCTTCGTCACTCCGAACAGGCCCTGAGCGAAGTCTTCGGGCTTCGTCTTGCTGGCGCTGGAGTTCATGAGCGACGTCAGCGGCAGCAGCGCGCTCGAGCTGACGAACTGGCCGATCTTGTCGTCGCCGATGTAGAACACGTCCGGCGCGGTGCCCGAAGCGAGCTGGGCGAGCAGTTTCGTGTGGTAGTCGCCGTAGTCCGCAACAGGCTGGAGGACAACCTTGACGTCAGGGTGCTCCTTCATGAACTGCGTGTCGAAGTCCTTGTAACGTGCGATTTCTTCGGGGGTTCCCCAGGTCGACCAGACGACGGTCTTGGTACCGCCCCCGCCCGATGATCCCGTTCCCGAACACGCGGCCATGCTGAGTGCTACCGCGACGGCCGCTCCCACAGCCACCAGTCTTCTCACCTTCGAGTCGACGCGAGACATGCCTACCTCATTCCTTGAAGAGTCTCTCTGCAAAATGGAGGCCCCCGGTTCGGGTCACTCCTTGGTCTGTATTCTGTATACAGTAGGCAGCGAAACAACGCAAGAGGGCGGATGTGCGCACGAGACGACTCAGCTATGAGAATGCATTCAGGCGCGGTCAACAAGCCAACACCATCGACCTGACCGAACCCTGCCGTGAGCCTGACCGATCACTGGGCAACCACTGGGGATTGCAGTCGAGCGTGCACGTCGCGGCCGAGCGTGACCGTTCTTCGAAGCACACTCGACCGCAGGTGTCACGCTCGGCCCCGCGAACGGGGCCGTCAGGCGTGCGCTCGGCGCGCCCTGGCAGCGAAAGCGTCGAGCGCGTCGAGAATCTCGCTCGCCTGCCAGAGCCGGTTGCGTGAGTCGCCGGATGTCCTCATCAGGACTCCCGATTCCTCCAGCCGCGCGATCGAACCGGCCGCGGCGATCTCGCTCACGGCCAGATCGCCGGCGACAGTCTTCACGTTGACGACCGGCTGGCTCAGCAGGTACTCCTTCAGGCGGTGGACCGACGAGTCGGAGCGCGCGACAACCACGGCGTTCCAGCGGTCGGCCGCCGCGCGGATGTCGGCGACCAGCTTGCGGCCGTTGTTGATCGCGGCGAATGCAGCCTCGGCGACAGCTCCGACGATCTCGTCAGGCGCGCCCGAGCGGTACGCGTCGAGAGCGCCGAAGTATGCGTCCGGATCGTGGAGGAGGCCGGCAGACACGGGAATCGTCGTGTTCTGCGTGACCCGGCCCGCTCGGAGCATCGCCTGGATGATTGCCCGACCCGGGCGACCGTTTCCGTCTGGGAACGGGTGGATCGTCTCGAATTGAGCGTGGGCGATCGCAGCGTGAGCGAGCACCGGAACATCGGTCCGACGAGTGAAGCCGATGAGGTCTGCCATCAAGGCTTCAACCCGATCATGGTGCGGCGGCACAAAGGACGCCGAATGCGGCGAGACAGAACCGCCACCTATCCACACCTGTTCATCGCGCCAGCGGCCGACCACCGCGGGTGCCGAGTCGGACAGCAGCGCCTCATGCATTTCGATGATCGCCGACTCGTCGAGCCGGTCCGACAGGATGATCGCCGCTTTCATCGCGCGCACGTTCGCCACCACGAGTCGGGCGTTTCCCGACCGCGACGCACCGATCTCGGCGAGAGCGACTTGTTTCGCGCTCGAGGTCAGGTTCTCGACCTCGGAGCTCGACGCGCTCTCGGTTCTGAGGAGGATCGACGCAAACGGAGCGGCAACCGGTCCCGCTTCCGCGTCGAACCTGGTGAGTTCGCGGCTCGCGTCATCGGCCAGGGCCAGGATGTCCGGGGACAGGACGACGGGCAGGTCTGAGATCATCGGCGGCACTGCAGCCTGATAGTTGCCACGGGCTGCGCGCAGTGCGCGGCGGGATGCCACTTCGTCGCCTGTCGCCGTCCAGGCGCGAGGTTCGAACGCGACCTGCGGCCACGCCGATGTGGCGCGTTCATCCTTGACCATTCCCTCAGCTTACCAAAGGCTAAGCCTGTAGCCTTTGGTAAGGTTCATTCTTACCAAAGGATAACCTCATAGCCTTTGCTGATGGCGGCCGCCGGTCAGCCCTCTGGCGTGGCGCTTCGCAGCCACACGAACTGACCCGGCGCCAGGTCGAGACCGTCGCTCAGGTCGAGCTGCGCCCCGGTGACGAGGTCGAACGATCCGGGCGCGATCCCCGACAACGTGAGGGCGTCGACCTTCTCGCGGCCGTCGCCGAAGTTGGCGAGCACCACTACCGTGGACCACTCGCCGGGCCGCTGGTACCCGAGCACCCTGTCGTTGTGCGTGACGAACCCGACCAGTCTGGTGCCCGCGAATTCCAGGGTGGCCGAGCGGATCTCGATCAGGCGCCGAAGGCTCAGGTAGATCGCTCCTGCATGCGTGGCATAGGAGCGGCGCTCGTCATAGAGCGCTGCCGGATACCGCGGACGCCCCACCCACCTGCTGTCATCGCGATGGGCCGGGTCGTCGACGTATGTGTAGTCGTTGAGCTGGCCGACTTCGTCACCGAGATAGAGCTGCGGCAGGCCGCCAGTGCTCAGGATGATCGAATGCGCCAGCAGGATGCGCCTCACCGCGAGCGGATCGCCGGCTTCGAGCCCGGCCAGCGACGCCGTGGACCCGGAGACCCGCGCATCCCCCGTCTTCGGGTTCTCCTGGAACGGCACACCGCGAGCGAAGCTCCCGGGAAAGCGGTTCACGTAGAACATGTTGAGGAATCGGCGGTGATCGAACCCATGGATCCCCAGTTCGGATGCGTCCTCATCGGCGAAAGTCCAGCCGATGTCGTCGTGACTGCGCACATAGTTGACCCAGGAGGTTCCCGCAGGCGTGGTGTGGCGGCGCTCGAGGGCCTGGGAGAGCATCCGCACATCGCGGGTCGCGAGCGTGTTCCAGATCAGCGCCATCTGCAGCGGGTTGTAACTCAGCTGGCATTCGCCCGGGCTCATGTACTCGACGACCTGGTCGGGGTGCACGATCGCCTCGGACAGGAACAATACTGAGGGCGCGGCGATGCGGCACACCGCGTTGAACGCCTGCAGCAGCAGGTGCGCCTGCGGCAGGTTCTCGCAGGATGTGCCGAGCTGCTTCCAGATGAACGCGACAGCGTCCATGCGCAGAACGCTCACGCCCTGGTTGGCGAGGAACAGCATTTCGTTCGCCATCGCCCGGAACACGGCAGGGTTCGAATAGTTGAGGTCCCACTGGAAGGTGTGGAAAGTCGTCCACACCCAGCGGCCGTCGTCGAGCTGTACGAACGATCCGGGGTGGTCGTCGGGGAAGATCTCGCGCGTCGTGCGCTCGAAGGCATCCGGCATCGTACGGTCGGGGAAGATCCAGTAGTAGTCCTCGAACTCCGGCACACCGGCCAGCGCCTGCCGCGCCCACGCGTGCTCGTCGGACGTGTGGTTGAACACGAAGTCCACGGCGAGCGAGATCCCGTTCGACCGCAGCTCGTCGGCGACCTGCCTCAGGTCGGCCATCGTCCCGAGCCCGGGCGCCACCTGCCGGTAGCTCGACACCGCGTAGCCGCCGTCGGAGTTCTCCTCCGGCGCCAGGAACAGGGGCATGAGGTGCAGGTAGGTCAGGCCGAGTTCCCGGAAGTACGGGATGCGGGAGCGCAAGCCCTGCAGCGTGCCGGCGTACCGGTCGACGTAGCAGACGCCCCCGAGCATCCGGTTCGATTCGAACCAGTCCGGATCGGCCAGGTGCCGCCGGTCGAGCTCTTTCAGCTCGGGTGAACGCGAAGCCCACGACGCAGTGAGGTCGGCGAGAAGGCCGCCGAACTGCGCATCCAGCCGGTCGTCGTCGCGGTAGATCTCACGCAACAGGTGGCCGAGACGCGCAACCTCGCGTTGCCAGCGTTCATCGAACGATGTCGGTGCTGCTGCTTCGAAGTCCCGGTCCGCTGAGCTCATGTGCACGCTCCCGGCACGAGCCTACGCTCCCCGCCCGGCGCCGTCGCAGCCGCGAAGAGTGCGGATTGGGGCCTTCAGACGAGCCAGAATCCACTTCTCGCACCCTTCGGCGCTACGCGCTGGGCTTCACGCCGACGTAGACGACGCAGGGTGCCGGCAGGAAAGGGACGCCCGTGTCGAGTTCGAACGTCTCGAGCCGCTCGCCGAGAAAGCCGGCCCTGCGCGCTGCGCCGACCGGGTCCCGGTTCCAGTGGCAGTTGCCGTCCCAGCGCGCAGAGAGCGGGGTCGCGAGGCTCTGGATGACGCGCCGGGCCCCCTTCGGTGCGTGGACGTGTTCGACGCACGCGAGGGTCCCGCCGGGCTTCAACACCCGCATCACCTCGGCGAGCGAACCGTCCAGGTCGGTGACGGAACAGAACACCAGGGTCGCGACCACGGCATCGAATGAGTCGGCAGCGAACGGGAGATTCTCGCAACGGGCGTCGAGCACCTGGTCGACGAAATCGTGCCGGCGAGCTTCGACCTGCAGGTGCCGCCGCGAAACGGCGTCCGGTTCGATGCCGGTCCAGGACACGCTGGCGCCGAAGGCATCGAGGTTCTCTCCGTCGCCCGCGCCGACCTCCAGAACCCGCCCGCGAAGGCCTGCGAACAGGTCGTGGGCGCGCCGCCGCAGTTCGTCGCGCGATACCGGCCTTGTCCCGTCGTCGCCCCTCGCCATCCGCCCCTCCTCATCGCATCTCACATCGATTGTTCACCCTCGGCCCCTGTCTTTTGTCGGTACCGAGTGCTTGCATCGTGAGATGGCAGTGACGAAACGCGTGATCGTCTTCATCCAGGAGAACAAGACCACCGACTTCTACTTTCCGAAGATGGCCGCGTGGGGTGCGGCGGTGGCGAACCACGGGAAGCTCCTGACGGCAGCTCCGAACTTCGACCAACCTCACGACCGCAGCTCCTGGGTTCACTATGCGATGGGCGACTATCCGGCAGAACCGCTGCAGATCGACAACGACCAGCTGATTCCCTTCTACAGCTGGCTGGCCAAGCAGTTCGTCTTCGCCGACCACCATTTCGGGCCTGGGTCGAATTCCACGCCCGGCCACATGCTTGCGGTCGGCGGGCAGATGCCCACGCTGAAGAACCCGCCGTTCGTCGGCACGCACCCGGTCTGGCCGCTCCCGTCGATCTTCTCGGTCGCGGAAGCCGCCGGCGTCACGTGGGGAGCCTTTCCCGACCAGAGCGGCTACCCGGTCAAGTTCTACACGACGCTGTCGGAGGCGCCGGGCAACGCCAACGTGCACCCGCCGACCCAGTTCATCCCGATGGCCAAAGGCGGCACGCTCCCGCAGGTCTGCTACGTGTGGTCACCGTCCGGATACGACGAGCATCCGCCCGCCGTGAGCGCGCCCGACTACATCACCAAAGGCCACGACCTGGTCTGGCAACGCGTCCAGGCCGTGATCGACGGGGGCGGCTGGGACGAGACGACCTTCATCCTCACCTGGGACGACTGGGGCGGCTACACCGATTCTGTGCCGACGCCCTCGATCGAGACGGTTCCGGATGCGCTCCACCCCGACGGCTTCCAGATCATCGGCGGCTCGCGCATCCCGCTCATCATGTTCGGTGGGGCCGTCGAGCAGGCGATCGACGCGGAATGGCACTCCCATGCGTCCATCCCGAAGACGATCATCGACTTGCTGGGCCTCGGACCGATGGGGGTCGAGCGGGTCGACAGCGCGCCATCGCTCGCCCATCATGTGGATGCCACGCTGAGCCGACCGGTGCCTCCCGCCGCGGGAACCACCATCGTGCAGCCGGCACCACCGAAGCCCACGCCGGTGCCGGTCGAGCCGCAACCGTGGCCCGGCGTGCTCAACACGCCGCTGCCGCCGCTTGTGACCCTCGACGGGAGCGCACTGCCGGCCCCGACCGACGGCAAGGTCAACAAGACGCCGCCGAAAGCGCCGCCCGCGCCCTGAGTGCCGGCGAGCAAGACTCGGGCTCAGTCTTTGAGGGTCGTGCCCTGCGCGGTGCCGTAGTCGATGTGCAGGTGATTGCAGGTGTCGTCGAACGCCACCAGGTTGGTGAGGCTCATCGAGGAACGGCACTCCGACTGACCGACGTTCGTCAGGGGCGGCACGAGCGGATCGAGCGCCTGGATCAGCTTCACCGACTGGGCGTCGCCGCCACTCAGCGCCTGGCCGTCGAGCAGGAAGAAGTCGACGGCGTGGCCGCCGCCGTTCGCGTAGTGGCTCGACGCGCTCCCCGCGCCTTCGATCTGACCCGTGCAACGGCGGTTGATGTCGCTGACGCCGACGGTCCTGAAGGTCTTCAAGGCCACATCGATGGTCTGCAGGACGCGATAGTCGATGCCGCAGTTCGGCACGACCCGCCCCTCGGCGAGGTATTCGATCTCGGGAATGTGATCGGGCACGGAGCCGGTCAGGCGCCCCTGCGACACTGCGGTCATCAGCTTCTGTGCCAGCGCCTGTACGGTCGGCGACACAGTGACGCCGACCGTGGAGTCGAGCAGCAGCGGGTTCTCCATCACGCTGTAGCCGTCACGTGTCGCTGCGGGCGCGGCGGCGCCTCCGCCGGCGAGGGTCTGGACGGCCGCGCTTCTCACACCATTGCCCGACGTGTCGGAGGGAGCCGCATAGGCCGGCAGTGCCGCGGTGCCGAGAAGGCCGCTCGCCGCCAGGACGACACCGATCTTCACCCGGGTGCGTCGAACGCGCGAACGCGCCGACAGCTCCGCAAGACGAGCCTTATGAGCGTGGAGGTTCTTCGTGGGCGCGAGAGGCGGGCGCCTCACCGGGCGCGTGCGGCGGGCGACGGCCTCGGCCGCATCCGCACTCACGGTCGGCGCGTGCGGATGCTCGACAGGCACGACGGTCGCGATCGGATCGACGGATGGCGGGGTGGGCGCGAACGTCTGCGCAGGCACGACGGGCGGGGTGGGCGCGAACGCCTGGGCAGGTGCAAGCGGCTGGGCGGGCGCGAACGTCGGCTGGGCAGGAACAACGGGCTGGGTGGGCGCGAGCGACTGCTCGGGTGCGATCAGCTGCGCAGGAGCGATCGACCCGGTGAGCGCGGCCGTCTCGACTGGCCCGGTGGTCGCCCGCTCGAATTCGCGGCGTGCGCGCCTCGACGTGAAGATCTGGTCGGTGGACGGATTGGGGTCCGGCTCGGCAGGTGCGCGGGGTGCCGTCAGTTGCGGGTCCCCCCCGAACATGCTCGAGCGTGTCACACAGTACCTTTCGCAATGACGCGGATCGGTCGTGATCGCGTCGGCTCAGCGACCCGACGAAAACCAACCGATCGTCGGGACACCCATCCGATGTTATGGGTTCGTTACCCGGATGTCACATCGAAATGCCCATGCGAACGCATATCTCTGGAAATTCGCAGGGGCATTGCAGCCGCTATCGGACACCTTCGGTCGGAAGGCGGAGCGGTTTGCGGGTTACGGGGCCGCGAAGGGAACGCGGCCTGCGGCGAGCGGGGCGCCCGGTTCGGTGAGGGCGAGCACACCGGTAGCCCCGTGGCCGAGCGCCCAGGGCACACCGTCGGGGCCCAGCGCGAAGACGGCCGTCGCGAGCACATCGGCGGTCGTCAGGTCGTCGGCGATCACGGTCACGCTCGTCAGGCCCTGTGCCGGCAGTCCGCTCCGTCCGTCGACGATGTGCCTGCCGCGCTCATAGGCGCCCGAGGTCGCGACCGCGCAGTCGGTGACCGAGAGCACCGCCCACATCCGCGCGGGGTCCGAAGGCGACCGGATGCCGACGTTCCAGCCCGCGCCCGCGCCAGGGGATCCACTGACGACGACGTCTCCGCCGGCGTTGAGGCAGAAGTCGGTGACGCCGCGCGACCGCAGCACGTCGGCGGCCCGTGACGCCGCCCACCCTTTGACGACACCGTCGGTGTCGAGGCCACCACCCGGCAGGCGCACCCGGAACGCCCCACCGGAAGCGGTGGCGAAGCGGTCCCCGATCGTGAGGACCTCGCGAAGATCATCGCTGTACGCGCTTTCGTCGACGAGCCCGCGATCGACCCGGGAGACCTCGCTGTCGTCGCGATAGGTGCTGAAGCGCCGGTCGGCATCGGCCATGGCCGCGAACGCCGAGGCCGCCGCGTCCGTGCAGGCATCCGCGCCCGCATCCGCATCCGCGCCTGCGCCCGCGTTCCTGATGTCGATGGACATCGGGATGCCCATCACCGTCTCGAGGAACCTCACGACTTGTCGATCGCCGACTGCACCGACTGCGCGTAGCCGTCCGATGTGTACGTCGCGCCGGACACCGTGTCGATCTTCGCGGACTGCGACGAGAGCACCTCTTGCTCCAGGATCGGGCCGGCCTGCTGGTTGATCTCGACGCTGCGGCCCCGGTCGCTCGGCGACTGGAGTTCGGTGACCGCCGTGATCTTCGTGCCGGTGTAGGTCAGCTGCACCTGGATCGGTCCGTACGGCGTCTGCTCGACAGCCCCATCCACGGTTCTCGGCGCAGCCGCGGCGGGCGCAGACGCCGACGCACTCGGCGCGGCCGCCGCCGGGGCGCTGGTGCTCGGCGACGGCGTGGGCGGCGCACTCGTGGTCGGCGCGAGCGACACCGCATGGGTCGAGGCCGTCGTCGCTTGTCCGGCGCCGTACAGCCGCAGTCCGACCGTGAGTCCCATGACGGTGAGGATGACCACGAAGAGGATCGTGCCTCTCCACTTCTTGCGCCTCATGACATGCTCAGTTCTTCTCGGTGGATGAAGCGTTTCGGCACCTGCAGTTCGCGAAGCGACGCTTCGACGGTCAGCATCATGCCTTCTGGGCCGCACATGAAGACCTCCCAGTTGTGGAGATCCCGGATGACCGACGCCAGCCCGGCAGGCGAGAGCGGGTCCCAGCCCAGTTCGCTGCGCCGTCCGACGACCGGGATCACCGTCAGTCCGGGCATCGCCTGGAGTTCGTCGAGCAGGGCGAGGTTCCCTGCGGAGTGCGCGCGGTAGATGAGCACCGGCGTCAGTCCTCTGGCGGTGAGCTCTTCGGCGAGCGCCCTGACCGGACCGATCCCCGCACCGCCGGCGACGAGGAGGATGCGTTCCCGGCTCGCCCGGTCCGCCGTGAAGTGCCCGAATGGCCCCTCGACGAAGACGAGCGTGCCCGGCTTGAGTTCGCGCACCAGCGCCGAATGGTTGCCGAGCGCACCGACGGTGATGCGCAGCCGCCCGTCGTGTGGCACGCGCGACACCGAGTACGGGTGCGCCGTGAGCAGGTGTCCCCACGAGAGGAACCGGAAGAGCAGGAAGTTTCCTGCGCGCACGCCGAGTTCGTCGAGGTGGGGGCCCGCGAACCAGACACTCGTGGTGCCCGCATTCTCGCGCACGACGGATTCGACGCGCATCCGGTGCCGCCACGCGTCCATCGTGGGCAGGATGAAACGCCAGGTCAGTACGGCGGATGCAGTGCCCAGGTAGAGGAGGAGCCAGACCACGCGGTTCACGGGGCTGGAGATGAAATGCGTGCCTGCGCTCAGCTGGTGGAGGAAGGTGAGGAAGATTGCGACATAGGTCGTCAGGTGGAGCCAATACCAGACCTCGTAGGAGAGCCGCGCCCGAAGGAGGCGCGCACTGCTGAGGCCGACGGCGATGAACGCGGCGGTGCCGAGCAGGGCCGCCAGCATGTCCGGGTAGTTGTTGAGGATCGAGAGGAGTTCCGACCACGGCATCGAGTGGTCGAGCAGTTCGCTGCCGACGATCATGGCCACGACGTGGGTGACGACGAGCAGCACGACCGTCGTCCCGAGCGTGCGGTGCCAGAGCACGAGCTTGTCGAGGCCGACAGCCCGCTCGAACCAGGGGATTCGGGCGATCAGGAGCACCTGCGCGCACACAAGGTAGGCGGCGACCATGCCGCTCAGCTCGCCGAACGTCATGACAAGCGCGGAGGGCGTGGCTGCGGCTGTCGACGGCACACCGGCCCACCACATCCAGAGCACGATGAGTCCGCCGGCGACGATGACGATCCGCACGACCCGCGAATGGCGGCGCTGCGCGCCTGGGCCCGGCCCGCGAACGCTCACGCGGCGCGGAGTCGCGATGACGCTCACGTTCGTGCTCCCATCCGCCGTTCCTCCAAGGTGCTGTCGCCGATCATCCCAGCCGGTAGCTTTCAGGATTCTGTGTCGACCCGGGTGCTGCCTGCACGTTTCCTTAGGAAAACTTAAGGATGTCCAGAGGTCCGTCCGGAGGCGTCAGCGAGCTGTTGCGCCGACCAGCGCTGCGTTCGCCTTCCACAGGCGCGCCGCGGCGGAGGTGTCGTTCGCGATCGGGTTCACGGTCGCAGGCTTGCGGCCCGCGAAGTAGACACCCGAGACTCCTTCGACCTCGGGCGACGAGGCCAGGTAGATCGACGTCTCGGCACCACGGGCGGGCGACTTCATGAACGGCTTCAGCAGCGGGATCATGACCTTCCAGGCGGCCGACGAGTCTTCGGCGGCGAACGAGGTGCGCACCAGCCCGGGATGGAGCGTGTTCGCTGTCACTCCGGTGCCTCTGAGACGCCGAGCGAGCTCGAAGGTGAACAGGATGTCCGCCAGCTTCGACTGGTTGTACGCGCGCTGCCCGGAGTAGTCGCGCTCGCCCTGCAGGTCGTCGAAATCGATGCGGCCCATCCGCTGTGCTCCCGACGACACGGTCACGATGCGTGCGGGGGCGCTCGCCGTCAGCCTGTCGAGCAGCAGGCCGGTCAGGAGGAACGGCGCGAGCACGTTGACCGCGTATGTGTGCTCGAGGCCGTCGGCGGTGGCGTGACGGGTGGCCCAGAAGCCGCCCACGTTGTTGACCAGCACATCCAGCCGCGGGTAGGCGTCGAGTACCGCGGTCGCGAGCCTGCGCACTTCGGCCTGCGACGACATGTCGGCCGGGAACGGATCGACGGATGCGTTGCCAGCCTCACCGGCGATGGCGGCGGCGGCCGTCGCGGTGCGTACGGCATCCCTTCCCGTGATGCCGACGCGGGCGCCGAGGGAGGCGAGGCCGAGCGCGGTCGCACGGCCGATCCCGCCCGTTCCACCTGTCACCAGGACTGTCTTGCCGGCCATCGGGCCCGGCGCATGTTCAGCCATCGCGCACTCCTGGCTTCAGGGTACGCTCGCGCCGCCCGTTTCGGGGCCGAGCGTGACAGTTCCGGACGAGCGTGACCGGCGGACCTGTCACTCTCGTCCCGAACGAGCACGCTCGGGAGCGCTCACTCCTCGTGCTTGAGCGCGATCCCGATCGCGAAGAATGTGGGAGCCCAGTGCCCGATGAAGATGCCCCACCGGTCGGACTGCGCGCGTTCGTCCTTCTTGCCGCGCGAGACGAGCCACGCCAGTACCGACAGGATGATCGACGCGAACCCGGCCGCATAGGCCTGATCGCTGCGGAATCCCATGTCGTGGAGGGTTGAGATCGGGTTGAACCCGACTGCCTTTTCGATCGTTGTCTTCGCCATGACTTCACTGTCCCACCGAGCGGGTCCGAACGAAAGTGAATTCCGCGTATCCGATTCCGTTCGCGGGGGTGCGGTCAGCGCGGCGCACCCGGCGTCAGGCGCTGGGGTTCCCGTCGAGTTCGGTGCCGCGCTCCTTCAGGCGTTGCTGCTGGCGGTAGAACTCGATCTCCTGCTCCAGCTCCGCGAGCTGCTCCTCGGTCGACTTCGGGCGCTCGAAGCTGGCGGGCGCGTGCGCCTGCGAGTGGTACCGCCCGCCGCCGGTGTGGGTGCGGGGTCCGGGCGCCGGGTACTCACGCCCGAGCGTGAACCACAGCACGCTGCCGATGAACGGCAGGAAGATCACCAGCAGGATCCAGCCGAATTTGGGCAGGTGCTTCACCTGGAATTCCGACCGAAGGATGATGTCGATCAGCGCACCGACCATGATCAGCAGTACGAGCACCGGGAGCAGAACCATGACGCACAGCTTATTGATCGGTCTCGCCCAGCGAAAGCAAAGACATACGGTGCCGCGCATACGTCCCGCGAAGTGGGGACAGCGGGGTCGATCGCTGAACCGATCGCCTACTTTTCAGCGACGATCGGGATGCTGCGGTCGAGCACCGTGAGCACCAGCACGGCGACACCGAGCCCGCCCAGCACCCACGCGAGCGCGTGCAGGCCGGCGTCTGTCGCTGCCGGTCCGAACGAGATGCCGATGAGGCTCGACGAGAAGATGGCACCGATGTACGCGAAGGTGCGATAGAGACCGGATGCGACCGCGATCTCGTCGGCCGGGGTCTGGACGTACAGGGTCGCCTGGTTCGCGAATCCGCTGAAGCCGTTGGTGAAACCGAGCAGCAGTGACATGCCGATGAGGACATACACGCTCGACCCGCTCGTGATCACCAGCATGACTGCGGAGCTCAGGACCATCGCGACCGCCGCGAGGATCAGCGGCCAGCGCACCCAGCCGCGGCCCGACACCACCCGCGCGATCACGATGCTGATGCCGAACAGCGGAAGGAGGATGAGACCGACGGCCGACGCGGACAGGCCGGCGCTCTGCTCCATCCACTGGCTCGTGCCGTACAGGGTGGCATAGATGCCGAGGGCGACGAGGGTCTGGCGCAGGTAGGTGCGCTGCAGGGGGCGGTTGCGGGCGAGCATCCGCACATCGATGAGCGGGCGCGATGCGCGCCGCTCCCAGAACACCAACGCGGCCCCGAGCGCGACGACGACAGCGAGCAGCCACCAGACCGGCGCGGCGAGACTCGAGAGGAAGAGCAGCAACGACACGATCGTGCCCGCGAACAGCACGATTCCCGGGATGTCGAGCGACCGCACCAGGCCGCCGCGATCCCGGCGGAGGATCGGCGCATCCTTCGCGACACCGAGCAGGGTGGCGACGAGGGTGATGAGCGCGAGCGGGATGTTCACGGCGAACAGGGCACGCCATCCGAACGCGCCGGCGAGCACGCCGCCGAGCGGCAGCCCGAAGACGGCCGTGACCTGCGACGCTATCGAGAAATTGCCGAGCACGCGCGACGGGACGCCCATACCGACGCTGTCTGCCCGCCGGCGCACGAGCGCCATGGCGGTCGGGTATGCGGCTGAGGTGCCGACACCGATGAGGGCGCGCGACAGAAGCAGGAAGCCGAACGCAGGCGCGAGCGTGCCGATCACTCCACCGGCCAGCAGGATCAGGATGCCCGCGAGGAACACCCGGCGCGGACCGAAGATGGTCGACAGCTTGCCCATGGTCGGCTGCATCACGGCGCTGCACAGGTAGAGCACCGAGATGAGCGAGGCGGTCGTGCCCGGGCCGGAGTGGAAGTCGACTCCGATTCCGACGAGACCCGTCGCGATCATCGAGCTGTTGATCGGGTTGAGGGTCGACCCGAGCAGCAACGGGGCCGTGAAGGTCCAGCGGAACGGCTTGTCGTCGCTCATCGTCGTTCCGGGTTCGGTCGTGTTGCCTGCCGTCATGATGCGTCGGCGAGACGTCGGAGGAGGTCGACGCTCACGGCGAGCTCGGTCTGTTCGGCCTCGGTGAGGGTGGTGCGGATGGCGCGGAACAGCCAGTCTTCGCGGGCGAGGCGGCCCGTTGCGAACTGGTCGCGTGCCTCATCCGTGAGGTGCAGGAGGGACTTGCGGCCATCGCGCTCGTCGGGCGTGCGCGAGACGAGGCCTGAGGATTCGAGCACTGCCACAGTCGCGGCCATCGACTGCGGTCGCACTCCTTCTGCACGGGCGAGCTCGCTGAGGGTCGTTGGCCCTTCGCGCTCGATGCGGCCGAGCGCGGCGAGCTGCGAGCGCGTGAAATCGCCGATCGTGCCTTCCTGGCGGAGGCGCCGCATCAGGGCACCGAGCGCGACCCGGAGGTCGCCGGCCAGCGCATCCGTCACAACCGCCGTTGCGGTGTCGGTCTGGTCTGCTCTGCGTGCACCTGTAGCCATGTGTTCGACTCTAGCAAACTCTTCAGCCACCTGAACAGTTTGCTGAGCATCGGATGGTTCGGCCGGGTGCGTGCCAAGATCGGAGATGTGACCGGGCGACTGATGCTCCTCGATACGGCAGCGCTGTACTTCCGCGGGTTCTACGGGGTGCCCGACACCGTTCGTGCGCCCGACGGCACACCCGTCAACGCGGTGCGCGGGCTGCTCGACATCATCGCGAGACTCGTCACCGACTACCGGCCGGAGCAGCTCGTCGCCTGCTGGGACGACGACTGGCGCCCCGCGTGGCGGGTCGACCTGATCCCAAGCTACAAGGCGCATCGCGTCGCGCAGGCCGTTCCGGGAGGGGTGGATGTCGAAGAGGTTCCCGAACTCCTGGTCACCCAGGTGCCGATCATCCGCCACCTGCTCGAAACCCTCGGCATCGCGATCGTCGGCGCCCCCGGGTACGAAGCGGATGACGTCATCGGCAGCCTCGCGACGCAGGCGACCGTTCCCGTCGACATCGTCACCAGCGACCGCGACCTGTTGCAGCTCATCGACGACGCGACCGACGTGCGGGTCATCTCGACCGCCAAAGGCATGAGCAACCTCGAAGTCGTGACAGACACCGTCGTCGAGACGAAATACGGCATCACGCCACGCCAGTACGCGGACTTCGCCGTGATGCGCGGCGACCCGTCCGACGGGCTGCCCGGTGTGGCCGGCGTCGGGGAGAAGACGGCAGCGGGCCTGCTGCGCGAATTCGGCGACCTCGACGGGATCATCGACGCGGCGAACGATGCCGAAACGCCTCTGTCGCCGGCGGTGCGCACGCGGCTCCGCGCAGCATCCGATTACCTCGCGGTCGCGCCGCGCGTTGTCGAAGTCGCACGCGACCTGGCCTTCGAGCCGTTCGATGCGCGCATCCGCCCCCTCGACGAGGCGCGCCGCACCGCGGCCGACGACCTCGGCGCACAGTGGTCGCTCGGCGGCTCGCTCGACCGCGCCCTGCGTGCCCTGGACTCTTAGAGCGAACCTGAGAGCGGCTGTGGGGTAGCTAGGCTACCCTTGTGCGCTGGCCGTCTGGCCGAATCGCTTAACTGGGGCCTCATGTCATATTTACAAGAAGTCCTCTCCTCGCGCGAACTCCTCTACAACCTCACCCTGCGCGAGATCCGGGGACAGTACAAACGCACGATCTTCGGGCAGCTCTGGTCGCTTGTCAATCCGCTCGCGACGATGCTCGTCTACACGATCGTCTTCGCGTTCATCCTTCGCGTGACGCCTGCGCCGGGAAACCCGAGCGGCCTGGACGTGTTCCCGGTGTGGCTGCTGTGCGGCCTGCTTCCGTGGACGTTCTTCGCGACGGTCGTCCAGACGGGTATGGGCAGCCTCATCGCCAACGCCGGCCTGATCCAGAAGGTGTACTTCTCCCGGATCGTCCTGCCTTTGTCGACCGTGGGGTCTGTCGGCTTCAACTGGCTCTTCGAGATGGGCGTGCTCGTCGTCGTCCTGATGATCTGCGGAGCCTGGGTTCTTCCCTGGCTCCCGTTCGTCATCCTGATGATGATCATCCTCGCGGTCTTCGCGGCCGGTCTCGCCCTGATGCTCTCGATAGCGAATGCGCACTTCCG
This sequence comes from Leifsonia sp. McL0618, assembly GCF_049994905.1. Taxonomy (GTDB): domain Bacteria; phylum Actinomycetota; class Actinomycetes; order Actinomycetales; family Microbacteriaceae; genus Diaminobutyricibacter. The sequence goes on from NZ_CP188258.1 coordinate 4,125,399, forward strand.
CGACACTCAGTACTTCATGGGCATCCTGTTGCAGATGTGGATGTACCTCACGCCGATCATCTACCCCGTCTCCCTGATCCAGACAGAGTCCGATCGCATCGGTGGCCTGCTGGGGACGTCGGTCACGGTCTACGACATCTACCGGCTCAATCCGATGGAGCGATTCGTGGAGGTGTTCCGCAACCTCCTCTACGACAACCGCTGGCCCCGGGTGGATGACGTTCTCTACTGTGCCGTGGCGGCACTGGTCGCACTGGCCATCGGACTCTGGGTCTTCCGTCACAACGAGAAAGGGCTGGCTGAAGCACTGTGAGTGACATCGCTGTCAACGTCGAGAACGTCAGCAAGCGTTTTCGGCTCTACCACGAGCGAAACCAATCGCTGAAGTCCGCGATCATGCGCGGCCGCGTGTCTGTGCACCAGGATTTCTGGGCCCTGAAGGACATCTCTTTCACCGTTCCGGTCGGCTCCACGTTCGGCCTGATCGGCAGCAACGGTTCGGGAAAATCCACCCTCCTGAAATGCCTGGCCAAGATCTACTACCCCGAGAAGGGCAGCATTTCGGCGAACGGGCGCACGGCGGCCCTGCTCGAAGTCGGAAGCGGCTTCCACCAGGAGCTCTCGGGCCGTGAGAACGTGTTCCTGAACGGATCGATCCTCGGGATGTCCAAGAAAGAGGTCACCAGGAAATTCGATGAGATCGTCGCGTTCTCCGGCGTCGAAGAATTCATCGACCAACCGGTGAAGAACTATTCGACCGGGATGTACGTCAGGCTCGGCTTCTCCATCGCCATCCACGTCGACCCCGAAATCCTGGTCGTCGATGAGGTGCTGGCCGTGGGCGACGCCGAATTCCAGGAGAAGTGCCGTCAGAAGTTCGCCGATTTCAGCGCAGCGGGCAAGACAGTGATCCTCGTCAGTCACTCGATGGACCTCGTCAGCGAAATGTGCGACCAGGCCGCGTGGCTCAATCACGGCGACCTGCTCGCGGTCGGTCCGGCGGACAGCACGATCCAGGCATACCTGGATTCGCTTCCGGCCGGTATCTGATGAAGGCGACATTTCACCCCAATTTGGGGGACAGTCGACCTCGGGATATCAAGCGTTCACTGGGATCCCCGGTTGGACGTTCACCTGGGGTTCGCCCCGGCATAAAGGGATACTCACCTGTCTACTATGCTTCTTCGAGATCTTAGGCGGGAACACATGCAAACAATCTATGAGAGTGCACGAATCGTTGGACGAGAGCACATTCGATTCGGCGACCCGGTTCTCATCGATGACTTTGTGCTCGTCGTCGCGCGCGAGCCGATCACGTTGGGCAACTACGTGCACCTGGCGTGCTTCTCCTCGATAACCGGTGGTCAGGAAGTCACGCTCGGAGACTTCGTCGCGCTCTCCCAGGGCGCACGAATTCTGACGGGCACCGACGATTTCACCGGATGGGGCTTCGGCAACTCGACGCTCGACGAGAAATTCCGCAACACGAAGCGCGCGCCCGTCTCGGTAGGCCGCTTCTGCGTGATCGGCGCCAACGCAGTCGTCCTGCCCGGCGTGACCATCGGCGAAGGAGCGACCGTCGGCGCGGGGACCGTTGTGACCCGTGACCTCGAACCGTGGGGTGTCTACCTCGGCAACAGGCGTTTGCGCGATCGCGATCGCGAAGGCGTGCTCGCCAACCATGCACGGTTTGCCGAAGGAGCCCGCTCGTGAAAACACCGCTGCCGTTCGAGCGTCCGGTGTATGTGAGCCGCCCGGCACTCCCCCCGCTGACGGACTATGTGCGACGGCTCGAGACGATTTGGGCCACCAACATCCTCACCAATATGGGGCCGATGCATGAAATGCTCGAGCTCTCCGTCGGTGAACGCGTCGGTGTCGGGCGCACATCGCTGTGGAACAACGGCATGACGGCGCTCGTCGCGGCCGTCAGCGCACTCCGCCTGGAGCGCCGCAAGGTTATCGTCACTCCGTTCACATTTCCTGCAACCGTTCACGCCATCGCGCTTCTCGGCCTCGAACCCGTCTTCGTCGACATCGACGACGAATCGCTCACCCTCGACCCGACCAGGATCGAAGAGGTGCTGGACCCCGAGGTCGGAGCGATCGTCGGCACCCACGTCTACGGACGTTTCTGCGACACAAAGGCGATCGACGTCATCGCACGCAAGCACGATCTTCGCGTGATCTACGACGGGGCACACATCTTCGGCCGGCGGGCTCCTGTCATGGAGAAGCAGCCGCACGTCCTCGGCGACATCACGATGCTCAGCTTCCACGCGACGAAGCTGTTCCACTCGGTCGAAGGCGGCGCCCTGATCACCGCCAGCGAAGATCTGGACCACCGCCTGCGATTGATCCGCAACTTCGGGATTGTCAACGAGCATGATGTGAGGGGCCTCGGCCTGAACGGCAAGATGTCCGAGGTGCATGCCGCGATGGGGCTTTCGATGCTCGACCTCATGGACGCGGAAATCGACCAGCGGCTCGGCATCGCCTCCCGCTATGTCGAGGTGTTGTCGTCGATTCCGGGCATTCGGATCGTGGCCGGGGGCGAAGGCATCGTCCAGTACTTCGTCCTGCGCATCGATGCGGAGGAATTCGGGAGCACGCGGGACGATCTGCATCAGACGCTCCGTTCACTGAACGTCATCAGCCGAAAGTACTTCTCACCGCTGTGCAGCGACGTCGAACCGTACAACGCCCTTCCGAGTGCGCGTAACCTGCCCGTCGCCCGCAAGGCGGCGAGCGAAGTGATCGCGTTGCCGCTGTACGGCGGTCTCGGTCTGGAGGATGCCGATCGCATCGCGGATATCGTGCGCTGGCACCAGAAAGGCAAAAACCTGTGAAAGACCCCGTCGCCACCGTACTGCTTGTCACGTACAACCACATCGCTTTCATCGACCGGGCGATCGCCTCGATCGAATCGCAGGACTCCTCCCACTCATTCGACGTGCTCGTCGCCGACGACGCGTCCACCGACGGAACTCGCGAACGCCTGCTCGAGTGGGCCGAAACGAGCGAACTCGACATCACGGTGCTCCCGGAAGGCCCGCGCCTCGGCATCACTCTCAACTACGCTCGCGGGTTCGCCGCGGCTCGCGGCGATTTCGTCGGAGTGCTCGAGGGTGACGACGAATGGATTTCGATCGACAAACTGCAACTGCAGATCGATCACCTGGTCACGCATCCCGAGCATTCGATGGTTGCGTGCCGGGTCCTTCTCTATGACGAGTCGAACGGCGGCGCGAGCATTGCGCCGGCGATCGGCTTTTCGCGGATGTCGACGTCTCTGAACGCGCGGCGATTGGCCGAGGTCAACTGGTTCGCGACCTTCAGCGCGTGCATGTACCGCGCGGACGCCCTCGAGAGGCTCTCGCCGGAAGTGTTCGAGATCACCTCGTACGACTGGATGGTCAACCTGTCCGTCCTGGCATTCGGTGACGCAGGGTTCATCCCCCAGGTGCTCACCCTGTACCGACAGCATTCGTCGGGCGAGTGGTCGTCGGCCTCCCGGCAGCAGCGGGACGAACGCGTCCGTCGTCTCCTTCCCCGCTACATCGAACTGTCGTCGCCGGAAGTCCAGGTCGAGCTGACACGCCTGCTGCACGATCTCGAGGCGCGCGCGACCCAGATCACCGATGTACTCGATGGTCCGGCCGTCCCGTTGCCTTCGGAGGTGGCCCTGTCCATCCCGCGCGTCGCCGGACCCGCGCCACGTGTCTCCGTCGTGATGACCTCGTACAACCATGAGCGTTGGATCGAGGAGGCGATCTCGAGCGTTCTCGACCAGACGATGACCGACCTCGAGCTGATCATTGTGGATGACGCCTCGACCGACCGATCGATGGAGGTGGTCGCGCGGTTCGCGGACCCGAGAGTCCGGGTCTATCGCTTCGATACCAACCAAGGGGCCGCGTCGTCGCTCAACTTCGCCATCCAGCAGGCTCGCGCTGAGTTCGTCGCGGTCATCAACTCGGATGACGCGTGGGAACTCCACAAGCTGCATCGGCAGCTCGCAGAGCTCGAAGCGCACCCCGAGGTGGGTGCGGTCTTCACCAGCGCCAGGTTCGTCGGCGCGGACGGTGAGCTCCTGGCGCCCGAGCGCATCCCGCACTGGCACAATGTCTTCCGTCAGCGAAATCGTTCCCAGGCGCAGTGGCTGCGCTATTTCTTCGAGAACGGAAACGCGCTGTGCCACCCCAGCGTGGTCATCCGTCGCGAGTTCTACATGAATCACGGGTTGTATGACAACCGGATGCGTCAGCTGCCGGACTTCGACCGATGGATCGCTCTCGTCAAGCAGTGGCCCATCATCGTCCTCGGCGACGAAGACCTGGTCCGGTTTCGTTTGCTCGAGGCCGAGCAGAACGCGAGTGCGAACAGTCGCGCCAATGTGATCAGGGGTTTCAACGAGCACATCGCGGTCGATGAACGATTCTTCGAGGGCTGCAGCGACGAACTGCTGATCGAGGCGTTCGGCGATGTGATGGTCAATCCGCATTTGACCTTCGCTGATGAGCGGGCGTGTGAAATCGCCCTGCTCTGGTGCAACCTGCCGTGCGCGATGTCTGAACCGAACCGCGTCCACGGGTTGCGGGTACTTCGGACTCTGCTCGGAGACGAGAACACCTCGCTGCTGATGCGGTCCCGGTACGGTTTCACGGATCTGAACCTTCACGCCCTCGCGGGCACGGAGATACACGAGATGTCAGAGACCACCCGCCAATGGTTATCGCAGATCGAGGCTGGAACGACCTGGGGCCGCGTGATCTGGACGGCGTCGAGCGGCGAACTGGCAAAGCATGTCTGGACGCGCATGCGCGAAGTCCCGATCCGCACCTGGCCGGCCCGCGTCGCACGACAGTTGAGACAGGCGACCGGCAAATGAGTCCGCGACAGGGTGTCGTCATCCTGGACGACATCTTCCCCAACCTCGCGACCGGCTTTCGCATTGCGGAGTTCAACTGGCTGATGCAACGAGACGCGGTCTCCCACGTGCTCACGACACAGCCACTGCTGGAGACCCTCCCGCTGTATGTGGCGCAGTACCCCGAGCTCGCCGATCGGGTACGACCGTATTCGCCCGACGCCCTTCAGGGTGCCTCGCTCGCGTGGATGACCTTCCTGAACAATGCGGCGCACTTCCTGAACGATCTTGAAGCGACGGACACGCCGTTCGTCGTGACCCTGTACCCCGGCGGCGGGCTCAATCTGGGCACTCCCGAAGCCGACGACAAGCTCGCGGCGGTGCTCGCTTCGCCACTCCTGCAATCAGTGATCACGACGCAGCCGTTCGTGACCGAGCATGTGCGCGCGATCGCTCCGCACGTCGTCGTCGACGAGATCTACGGGGTGGTCGTCAGCCCCACCTACCTCGGTCCGGGCGCGGGATTCCGAGATGACTATTACGCCGGCTCCAACGTCGGCTCCGGCACATTGCGTCTGTGCTTCGCGGCTCACAAGTACACTCCGCGCGGCGAGGACAAAGGCTATGACATCTTCATCGACGCGGTGCGCGGCCTGCGCGCGGAGGGCATCCCCGTGGAGGCCCACGTCATCGGCGGTTTCACGGAAGACGACATCGACGTAACCGACCTCGGCGAGTGCCTGACGTTCCATGGAGAGCTCACGACGAGGGACCTGAAGAGCGCGTTCAGCACGATGGACCTCGTGCTCTCGCCCAACCGGCCACGAGTGCTCGAGCCCAATGCGTTCGATGGTTTCCCGCTCGGCTCCGTCATCGAGGCGGCGCTCTGCGGGGCCGGGATCGTGGCCACGGATGCACTTGCTCAGAACAGGCTGTTCATGGATGGGCGGAACATTCTGATCGTGCAGCCATCGGCCGACGACATCGTGCACCGCATTGCGGAATTGATCGCTGCCCCCGGTGGAATCAAACGGCTGGCGCAGGCCGGCCTCGCGGTCGCCCGTCATGGTTACGGTGTCAATGGCCAGCTGTGGTCACGCCTGAACGTCATGGAAACCGCCCTGGCGATGTCGGATGCCGCGTCGGGTCAGATGACGAACGGAATCAGGGCCTTGCGTTCCGGCGGATAGTCGTCGAAGGTCTCGTGGTACCAACGGTGATTCGCCATCGCGCGCGGGGCGAGGTTCGCGAACGTGTAGAGGGCGAACGAGAAGCCGGCGAGCGACCAGGTCGCGATCGCCCATCCGGTCCATTCGACGATCTCGCCGAGGTAGTTGGGGCTGGAGACGAACCGATAGCCGCCACCGTAGGGGATGCGGTAGCCGCCCGCGCCCGGCGCACGGAGCCGGCGGAGGATGCGGTCCGACCCCAGGTTGAGCACGAACCCGGCCACGAACACCACGACCCCGACGATGAACCGCGGGTCTGCGAGCCACGACGTCGGGTACGAGCCGTACTCCGAGATCCAGCGAGCGTTCACCCAGGTGTTGAGGACATTGAACGCAATGGCCATCCCCATGACCGATAGAGGCATCCGTGAGCCGCTGCGAATCAGCAGCGGGTATACGAACACCCGCTGCACGTAGTGCACCTGCCAGAGCACCAGGAACACGAGCGGCACCAGCTCAGCCCGATGGTCGCCGAACAGGTAGAAGATGAGGAACAGCAGGGATGCCGGACTCTCCATGATCATCCAGCCGACGCGCGCAGGAACGGTCGGCCCCCACCCGCCGCGACCGTGCCGGCCGTAGGGTGCGACGACGAAGCAGAGCGCGATGAAGGTGACGACGGCGAGCGCGATCTCGAGGTACACGAACCAGCGGTACGGGCTCTCGAGCGGCATGTCCGCAGTCTAATGAGCGGGGTCGGATGCGCAGCTCCAGACCCACAGCGCAGCCGACGGTCGTAGATTGGTTGCGCATTCGACGGAGAGAGGTCGCATCGTGGCCGAAGTTCAGGTGATCGCCCGTTACACGATCGAACCGGGCAATGAGGAGGCCGTGCTCGCGCTGTTGCGCGAGCTCGCGACAGCCGCGCGGACGGAGCCGGGGAACCTCGCGTTCGATGTCTGCGCGCTGGTCGCCGACCCGCGGCAGGTGGTGCTGCTCGAACGGTACGTCTCGCGCGCGGCGTTCGAAGACCATCGCACCACCCCGCATTTCAAGCGGCTGGTGCTCGACAGCATCGTGCCACTGCTCGAGTCGCGCGTCGTCGAGCTCTTCGACGCGGCAGAGTAGGCGGGCCGGGCGAGCGACGCGCGGCCGGGCAGCGCGGGCCCGGCCGCACCGTCACATCGTGTCGAGGATGCCCGTCAGGTGCTCGAAGGTCGTCATCGGGTTCACGATCGCGAAGCGGGTGTTGGGCCGCCCCTCGTGCGAACTCGGCGTGACGAACGCTCGCTGTTCGTCGAGCAGGCGCGCCGACCACGCGGAGTAGTCCGCCCGCGACCAGCCATCCCGTTCGAACACGACGACCGACAGCTGTGGGGAGCGCACCAAACGCAGCCCGTCACGCCGGTCGATCTCCTCGGCGATGTCACGTGCCAGCTGGATGGATGCGCTGATCGCGTCGCGGTACGCCGTCTCGCCGTAGGTTGCGAGCGAGAACCAGAGCGGAAGTCCGCGGGCGCGCCTCGTCAGGTGTGCCGCGTAGTCCGACGGGCTCCACTCGGTCGTCTCGGTGAGCGTGTCGAGGTATTCGGCGTGCTGCGTGTGGGCACGGCGGCCCATCTCCGGGTCGGCGTAGATGAGCGCACAGGCGTCGAACGGCGCGAACAGCCACTTGTGCGGGTCGACGATGACCGAGTCGGCGCGCTCGACCCCGGCGAAGCGGTCGCGGGCCAGGGGCGAGAGCATTGCGGCGAGCCCGTAAGCCCCGTCGACGTGCAGCCAGAAGTCGAAGCCGTCTTTGAGCGCCGCGATGGATGCGATGTCGTCGACGATCCCGAAGTTCGTCGAGCCGGCCGTTGCGACGACAGCGAAGACGGAGTCGCCGTGTTCGGCGAGCGCTTCACGCACGGCGTCACCGGAGAGTACGCCGCCGGCGCCCGGCGCAACCGGAACGACTTCGATGTCCATGACCCGCGCGGCCGAGGCGATCGAGGAGTGCGCCTCGGCACTGCAGACCACTTTCCAGCGGTCTGGCCGCCCGAGCCCGCGTTCTTCGCGCAGGGAGCGTGCGTGATCGCGCGCTGCGACGAGCGCCGACAGGTTGCCGAGGGTTCCCCCCTGGACGAAGACGCCGCCGGCGCCGACGGGCAGCCCGAATTCGGCCGCCAGCCACGACAGCACCTCGTTTTCGGCGAAGACAGCGCCCGAACCTTCGAGCCAGGACCCGCCGTATACGGCGCTGGCCGAGACGACGAGATCGAATGCGGTCGCGGCTTTCGTCGGCGCGGTGGGGATGAAGGACAGGTACTGCGGATGGTCGGTCGTGATGCAGGCGGGTGCCAGCACGTTCTCGAAAAGCTCGAGCGCCCTCCGAGCGCCGATGCCGCCTTCCACGATCGTGTTGCCCGCGAGGCGCCGGAGCTCGTATTCGGCGCGCGGCTGGTCGAGCGGGGTGTCACTGCTCAGGATGCGGCGGCGCGAGTAGTCGAGAACGAGATCGACGAGACTCTCGGTCTCTGTCGAGACCTCATGCATGCGCTTCGGTCCGGGTGCCGCTTCCGCGGGCCCGGCGATAGCGGCTTCTTCGTCGTGTCGTCCCATGAGCATCCTTTCGCCCCGTGTGCCGTTGTGCGGCTACGACAGGCTCCCATACGCGCAGGTCGCGCGCATAATTCAGTCATGAATCCTGCTTGCGGCGCACGATTCCTGCGTGCAAACGCACCCGCACGCAACGCAACTACGGAAGGATGTGCCCCGCCGCGGTGAAGAGCCGATACCATTCCTGGCGCGTGAGCGGCAAATCTGAGCCGTCCACCGAGTCGAGGAGGTGCGGGACCTTCGTCGTTCCGAGCACGACCTGCATGTTCGCCGGGTGGCGCGTGATCCATGCCACCGCGATCGCGGCCGGAGCGACCTCGTAGGCGGCCGCGAGCTCGTCGATGACGGTGTTGAGCTCGGGATACGCCTCACGATCGCCCAGGAAGACGCCGTCGAAGAACGCTTTCTGGAACGGCGACCAGGCCTGCAGCGTGATGTCGTTGAGCCTGCTGTAGTCGAGGATGCCGTTGTCGCGGTCGATCGACTGGTCGAGGCCGATCATGTTGCTGGCGATGCCGGAGGCGATGATCGGAGAGTGGGTGATGCTCAGCTGCACCTGGTTGATCGCGAGCGGCTGGGACACCCAGCGCTTCAGCAGTTCGACCTGACCGGGTGTCTGGTTCGAGACGCCGAAGTTGCGCACCTTGCCCGCGGCGTGGAGCGTATCGAACGCCTCCGCCACCTCGGCCGGCTCGACGAGCGTGTCGGGGCGGTGCAGCAGGAGCACGTCGAGGTACTCGGTGTTCAGAGCCTCGAGGGATTCGTCGACGCTGCGGAGGATGTGCTCCTTCGAGAAGTCGAAATACCCGTCGCGGATGCCCACCTTCGACTGGATGATGACCGCCTCGCGTTCTGCGGGGGTGAACGTCACCGCTTCGCCGAACCGGCGTTCGCACCCGTGGCGCTCCGTGCCGTAGATGTCGGCGTGGTCGAAATAGTTGATTCCGGCGTCGCGCGCGGCGCCGACGAGCGTTCGGATCTCCTCGTCGCTGAGCTCCGAGATCCTCATCAGCCCGAGGATGATGTTCGAAGCGTTCAGGTCGGTGTGCGGAAGCGTCGTGGTCTTCATCCATCAATCATCGCGGATTTCGCGGTACTTGACCTTTCCCCTGTGGACAAGGTTTATCGTCAGAGAAGGAGGTGATCTCGGTGAAGATCGGCGAGGTCGCACGCGGCGCAGGAGTGTCGACGAAGACGGTGCGTTACTACGAGTCGCTCGGGCTGTTCACAGTGAGAAGGCTGTCGAACGGCTACCGCGACTACGACGAATCGCATATCGAACTGGTGCGTGAGATCCAGTCCCTCCGAACCCTCGGGATCGGCGCCGAGCAGACCAGGCCGTTCCTCGACTGCCTCGTCGCCGGCAACGAACGCGCCGACGACTGCGCCGAATCCGTCGCCGCCTACCGCGCCACGATCTCCTCCCTCGACGGACGCATCGCCGAGTTGCAAGCACGCCGTCGCGCCCTCGCCGACGTCATCGCCGATGCGTCGACCCGTGCCCGGCCGCTCTGCGAGTTCGCCGCAGTCGGTGCAGCGCCCGTCACCATCCCAGACATCCAGTCCGACAGGAAAGAGGAACACTGATGTCCACCATTCCATCCGTCTCGGCCGACACCTTCGATGAAGAGGTCCTCCGGTCAGAAGGCACCACCCTTGTGGAATTCTGGGCGGAATGGTGCGGGCCGTGCCGTGCCGTCACGCCAGTGCTCGAACACATCGCCGCCGAAGAGCATCCGGGATTCCGCATCGTGAAGATCAACTCCGACGACAACCCCGAAGTCACTGAGCGCTACCGTGTCCTCTCCATTCCGACCATGAAGGTCTTCAAGGGCGGAGAAGTCGTCAAGACGCTCGTCGGCGCGAAGCCGTCGGCCGCGATCAAGGCGGAACTCGCGCCATACCTCGTTTAGCCGCAACTTTCAAGGGGGTGTCCGGTCTTCCGGATGCAGGCGTACCGTCGGTCCCGTACGGCCGAATCGGCGCAACTCTGCGTCGGCGACTGGAAGGAGGCTCGTCATGAGCCTGGGTACCGGAATTGTGCTTTTCGTGATCGGAGCGATCCTGGCGTTCGCGCTGCACGTGGAAGTCACCTGGATCAACGTGGTGCTTGTCGGCTACATCCTGATGGCGGCCGGCCTGATCATGGTCATCCTCGGAATCGTGCTGCTCGCGCGTCGACGCAGCGCTGTCACCTCCGCCCGCGCAGGCGTCGACCCGGTCACCGGTGAGCGCGTCGAGCGCCGGGTCACCAGTACGGACGACCCGGTCGTCTGACCCTCTCGTCCCGGTCCTGTCGGGTCAGAGCCGGGCGAGAAGCAGGTCGAGGGGCCTCGGCGCGCTCCGGAGGTCGAGGCCCTCGACCAGCGACTGCGAGTAGTGGGCTTTCCGCCCACTCCGCACACCCATGAAGCGCCGGAACTGCTGCTCACGCGTGCGTCCCCGCTGAGCAGGCTGCTGCTGGAACGTCCGCAGCGCGGCGAGGTCGCCCTGTTCGGTGATCACCTCTTCGACGCGGCCGGCGCCCAGCGAGCGGATGAGCTCGTCTTCGAGGTCGGCGACGCAGACGAAGAAGCCGAGGGCCTCCATCCGCTCACGATCGACCGCGTCGGCGAGGCCGGCGTGTTCGACTGCGTGCCGAAAGAAGCGCTCCTCGCCCACATCGCAGAGCCCCGCGAGCTGCAGGTCGAGCCCGGCGGGGCCGAATTCGTCCAGGAAACGGGCGATGCTCATCGCGCCGCCCATGGGAACGATGGCGACGCCCTCTCCTGCAAGGTCACGCCCTCGGCGTCCCGCGAGGGTCTCGATCGCCACCTGGTCGCTCACGCCTTCGACGAGGACGACGGTGCGGATGCCCCCGGTTGCGGCGACGGAGCGAGCCAGTTGCACTGCGTCCGTCATGTCGCCAGCGTACTCCCGCGCATCCGCCCAAATGTCTAATTTTCTTGACATCATGTCAAATGACGCTTACTCTCGGAGATGTCAATATTATTTTACATTGGAGCGAACATGTCATCCGAAGAGAGAAGCTCATGGGTGATGGTGGTCGTTGCCACTGTCGTCTACGTGATCTACGCCGCCGTCGTGCTGAGCCAGGCATCCGGTATCCCTCTGACCACCGTCGACTACGTGCCTGCGATGCTCTGGGCGATCGGGGGTTCCATCCTGGCCTCCATCGTGCTGACCATCCTCTGGTCGTTCTTCACCCCGCGCGACACCGGCAAGAAAGACACGCGTGACCGCGAGATCGGCCGGTTCGGCGAATACACCGGGCACTGGGTCCTGATCGTCGGCGCTGCCGCGGCGCTCTTCCTCGCGATGGCGCAGGCCGAATACTTCTGGATCGCCAACGTGCTCTACCTGGGCTTCGTGCTCTCGGCGATCGTCGGTTCGATCGTCAAGATCGTCGCCTACCGCAGGGGGATGCCGACATGGTGAAGCCGACGCGGGTCACCAACGCGATCCGCGCCCTCCGATTCCGCCACGGCGAGATGACGCAGGCCGAACTCGCCGAGCGCATCGGGGTGACCCGGCAGACCGTGATCGCCATCGAGCAGGGGCGCTATTCGCCCACGCTCGAGCTGGCCTTCCAGATCGCCGGCACCTTCGGCGTGCCGCTCGATGAGGTATTCCAGTATCCAGCAGAGCAAACACGATCATGAAGGCAATAGTCCAGCACCGTTACGGGTCGGCCGACGAACTCGCGCTCGCCGACATCGACCGTCCGGCGCCCACTGACGACGAGGTGCTCGTCCGTGTCCATGCGGCCGGCGTCGATCCGAGCGTGTGGCACATCATGGAAGGAAAGCCGTACCTCATCCGTGCGGTCGGATTCGGGATGCGCGCGCCGAAAACACTGGTGCGCGGGTCGGATGTCGCCGGCGTGATCGAGGCCACGGGCGCGAACGTGACCGGTTTCGCGCCCGGCGACGAGGTGTTCGGCATGTCCGCGGGCTCCTTCGCAGAATTCGCCATCGCACGGCAGGACCGGCTCGCGCGGAAGCCTGCACGGCTCAGCTTCGTCGAGGCGGCAGCGATGCCGACCTCCGGTGTGACGGCGCTGCAGGCCCTTCGTGACAGAGGCGGAGTGAAGCCAGGGCAACGCGTGCTCGTGATCGGTGCGGGGGGAGGCGTCGGCTCGTTCGCCGTCCAGCTCGCCGTCGACTTCGGAGCGCACGTGACCGGCGTCTGCAGCACAGCCAAGGTGCCGCTCGTGTCCAGCCTCGGCGCTGACGAGGTCATCGACTACACCCGCGACGGGCTTGAAACCCAGGGACCGCGTTTCGACCTCGTCGTCGACACGGCGGGCAACCGCCGGCTGAGCATCCTGCGCCACCTGCTTGCACCGGGCGGAACGCTCGTACTCGTCGGCGGCGAAGGCGGCGGCCCGGTGCTCGGTGGCATCTCCCGCAACCTGCGGGCCGGGGTCGTCGCCCCGTTCGCGAGGCAGTCGCTCGGCGGAATGCTCGCCCGCGCCAACGCCGGCGACCTGGAGTATCTGGCCGAACGCGCCCAGGCGGGGGCCGTCACACCCCACATCGAGCAGACGTTCCCGCTCGACCGGGCGGCCGATGCCGTGCGCCGGCTGGCAGACGGGCACGTGGCCGGCAAGCTCGTCGTCACGGTTCCATGAGCGGTGACCGTCAGCCCTCGAGGCCCATCCGGATGCGTTTGGGCAGCGAGGCGACGATGATCGCGTGCGACTCGGCAACCAGTTCGCACACGTGCTCGAACTCGACAGAACCGTCGAGTCGCACGGTCACCCAGTGCTTCTTGTTCATGTGGTAGCCCGGGCCGATGCCGTCGACACTGCCGATCAGGCGTGGCACATTCTCGGGCAGCGCCTTCACCGTGATCGACTCGCCGCCGACAGGCGTGCTGTCGATGGAGAACACCTTGCCTGCGACCTTGAACACCCGCGCCTCCGGGCCGAACGGGTAGGTCTCCTCCGCACCGTTGAGGTCGCGGATGAACGCCGTCAGTTCATCCGGCCTCACGCCTCATCCTTGGGGCGCCAGATGCCGAACCGGTTGCCGAGAGGGTCGACGAGATGCGCGAACTCGATACGGCCGTTGTCGACCACCGGCATGGCGACTTCGGCCCCGAGACTCACCGCACGGGCGAGTGCTGCGGGAACGTCGTCGACGTGCACATAGAAGATCGCCCAACTGGCTGCGCCGATCGCGCTGGTGTCCCACAGGCCGCCCGCGTCGCCATTCACCATGCTGTACGCGGCGGGCCCCGGCGGACCCACCTCCCAGTCGAAGAGGCCGGCGTAGAACGCTTTCGACGCCTCAGGATCAGGTGAACCAATTTCGAAATAGTCGACACGATTCATGTTGGAACTGTACGTCGACTCCGTCGGTGGGCGCGAGTACTCTCGTCACCATGTGCAGGAATATCCATACTCTCTACAACTTCGAACCCGCCGCCACGGATGACGAGGTGCACGCTGCCGCCCTGCAGTTCGTCCGCAAGATCAGCGGCTCGACGAAACCGTCCAAAGCGAATGCCGAGGCCTTCGAACGTGCCGTCGAAGAGATCGCCCACATCTCCCGCCACCTCCTCGCCGACCTGGTGACGACCGCACCGCCTAAGAACCGCGAAGAAGAAGCACAGAAGCTGCGGGAGCGTTCACAGCGCCGGTTCGCGGCGGCCTGACATCACCCATCCGCCCAACGCGGAGAACTGAATGGAACGGCACGAGTTCCTTTCCGCGCTCCACGAGCTGCTGCGGCCCCGTACCTATCTCGAAGTCGGCCTCGATGACGGCTACGGCCTCTCCCTGTCCCACGCGAAGAGCATCGGGATCGATCCGGACTACCACATCACCCGCGAACTGCGCGGCGAGTTCCTGCTCGCGCGCCGCACCAGCGACGAGTTCTTCGCCGGCGACGAAGCCTCGGAATTCTTCGCGGGCATCCCGCTCGATCTCGCCTTCATCGACGGGATGCACCATGCCGACTTCGCGTTCCGCGATTTCGTCAACATCGAACGATTGTGCGGGCCCGGTTCGGTGGTCGTCTTCGACGACATGCTGCCGCGCAACCACGAGGAGGCCTCGCGGGTGCGCACCACCGACTACTGGACCGGCGATGTGTTCAAGGTGGCGGGCATCCTGCGCGAACTGCGACCCGAACTCGCCGTCATCCCGGTCGACACTGAACCGACCGGAACCCTGATCGTCGTCGGGCTCGACCCGACGTCGACGACCCTGGCGGACGCGTACGACGAGCTGCTCCCCCTCCTCACGTCGGCCGACCCGCAGGTCGTGCCGCCGCACATCCTCGAACGGACGCACGCGGCGAACGCGCTCGCGCTGCTCCGGTGGCCCGGCTGGCGCGACCTCATCGCGCTGCGTGCCGGCACGCCCGCACCGGATGCCGTGCGCCGCCTCGCCTTCGCCTTCGCCTCCGACTTCGCCTGAGCTCGCACCCCTCCCTCGAGCACAGGGAAAAGCACCCCAAAACAGCGTTTTGAGGTGTCTTTTCCTGTGCCCGGCGGGGCTGTGGAGAGAGAACGACAGGCGTCGGGCGAATCGGTGAGTATGAGGGGATGCGGACGAACAGCCCACTCCCCGACGAGATCGCTCGCTCGCCATTTCTTGTGCGGGAAGCTCGCGCGGCCGGCGTCGCGAGGGGCAGACTGTCGTCGCGCGATCTGCAGCGGCCGTTCCACGGGGTCCGTGCCACGGGCCTGGACCTGTCGAATCATCGGGATCGGTGTCGGGCACTGCTTCCCCGACTCGATGGCGAAGCCCGCTTCAGCCACTTTTCGGCGGCCGCGATCCTCCTGGTGCCTCTGCCGCGCAGGATTGCCGACGAGCCCGTGCACATCACCGTGTTCGCACCGCGGCGCGCACCACAGCTCCGCGATGTCGTCTCCCATGAGCTCGAGCCGCGTGGCGAATCACTCGCGGCCGTCGACGGGCTGCCGATCGTCGGGCCGGCCGACACGTGGGTGCGTCTTGCGCCGGCTCTCCGCGAGACCGATCTGGTCGCTGCCGGCGACTTCCTGGTCACCGGCGACGAACCGTACTCGGGGGCTCCGCCCCTCTGCTCGCTCGACGATCTCCGGGCGGCCGTTCGACGACACGCAGGGGTCCGTGGGCTGGCACGGGCACGACGGGCCCTCGAACTCGTACGCTATGGGCCGCTTTCGCCCAGGGAGACACGGTTGCGGTTGCTCCTTCTCAGTGCCGGAATGCCCGAACCCGAGCTCAATTTTCGCCTGCGTGCCTCGGATTCACGGACCATGGTCGATCTGGCCTACCCGGCTGAGCGGGTTGCCGTGGAGTACCAAGGTGGCCATCATCGCACCGACGCGGAGGTGTATGACGATGACATCCTTCGCCGGGAACGACTCGAGGCCGAGGGCTGGGTGGTCGTGTACGTCACTGCGAGAGAGCTCGATCGCTATCCCGAGCGCCTGATCCGCCGCATCCGCTCGCACCTCACCTTCTCACCTGACGCACCGCCGCCCGTCGAGCACAGGGAAAAGCATCCCAAACGCAAATTTTGAGGTGTCTTTTCCTGTGCTCGACGGGCGCAGGACCAGGCGCGGGTTGCGCAATAGTTAAGTCGGTGCTTTACTAAAGGACATGCTTAAGCAACCAGCAGAGCTTGACCTGATGTTCCAGGCGCTCGCCGACCCGACACGTCGCGCGCTCGTCGATCGGATGACGCAGGGTCCCGCATCCGTCTCGGATCTCGCCCGGCCGTTCGCGATGACGCTCGCGGCCATCCTGCAGCACCTCCGTGTGCTCGAAGAGAGCGGGCTCATCCACACCGAGAAGGAGGGCCGTGTGCGTATCTGCAGGATCGAGCCCGAAGCACTCCGCACCGTCGAAGACTGGATCATCGAGCGGCGCACCACCTGGGAGCGACGCCTCGACCGCCTCGGCGCGCTGCTCGAAGAAGACGACTGACCGACCCATCCACCACCCCTGCAACCGGAAGGACACACCCATGACCGAACGCAAACTCACCCACAGCACGTTCACCCTCGAACGCGAATACAAGGCGTCGCCCGCGAAGGTCTTCAAGGCGTTCTCCGACCCCGCGATCAAGGCGAAGTGGTTCGAGGCACCCAGCGACGAGTGGCGGCACATCGGCTCGTCGCTCGACTTCCGCGAGGGAGGCCGCGAACACAGCGAAGGCCAGTTCGGCGAGGGTGGACCGGTCTCGCGCTTCGACGCCTACTACCACGAGGTCGTCGACGACCTCCGCCTCGTCTACGACTACGAGATGCGCGTCGACGGGCAGCGCCTCTCCGTCTCGCTCGCGTCGATCGAACTCACTCCGACCGCGACGGGAACCCGACTCACGCTGACCGAACAGGGCGTCTACTTCGACGATCTCGACAACACCGAACAGCGCAAAGAGGGCACCATCGAACTCCTGGAGTCCCTGGCCACAGCGGTCGAGGACTGATCACGAAAGGCCGAAACGCCATGTCAACCATGATGTTCGTCAACCTGCCCGTCGAAGACCTCACTGCCTCCCGGGCCTTCTATGCCGCACTCGGCTACACGTTCGACGAGAACTTCTCGGGCGAACAGAACGCGACTGTCCGCATCAGCGACACCCTCTTCGTGGTGCTGCTGTCCCGTCCCTACTTCGCCACCTACATCACCACCGAGGTGGCGGATGCGCACACGGCGACCGAGACGATGCTCGGCCTGACCGCCGAAACCCGTGAGGGAGTGGACGAGCTCGTCGACCGGGCGCTCGCGGCGGGCGGCCGGTTCGCGCGTGACACGCACGACTACGGGTTCATGTACACGAGGAGTTTCCTCGACCCGGACGGCCACTTCTGGGAGGTCTTCTGGATGGACCCGGCGGCCGCCCAGGACGGCCCGCCCGAGCGCTTCACCGCCGCCGGCGACCACATCGACGCCTGACGCGGTCTCCGCGCGCGGCCTCGAGCACAGGAAAAAGCACCTCAATCTCGAATTTTGGGGTGCTTTTTCCTGTGCTCGACGAAACGGGAGTCTTCCCAAACGCATAGGAAAAGCACAGCGGGCGTTGCGCGGGGTCGCGATACTTGAGGCGTGAGCTCCCGGAATGCGCGCGGCCCCGCGCCGATCACGTCGACCGCGAACCTGCGGCGTATCGACGGTTCGCCGCTGCGCGTGCTCGTCGTCGACGACGAGGAGCTCCTCGCCGAAGCGGTCGGTCTCGCGTTCGAGTCCGACGGGTGGGATGTCCGCACCCTGAACCGCGGACGCGAGGTCCTGTTCGCCGCGCGCGAATTCGCCCCCGACGTGATCGTGCTCGACATCATGATGCCCGACCTCGACGGCTTCGACGTGCTCGCGCGCGTGCGCAATGACCGTGAAGAGACGCGTGTGCTCTTCCTGACCGCGATGGACTCCCAGGAGGACCGCCTGGCCGGCCTGCACGCAGGCGGCGACGACTACGTCACGAAGCCGTTCAGCATCGCCGAGCTCATCGCGCGGGCGCGGAGCCTCGCCCGCAGTTCGACCGGTGTGACGATGGATCCCGTCGACGCCGTGCTGACCGTGGGCGACCTGCAGCTCGACGAGGAGAACCGCCGCACCGTCCGCAGCGGCGAGAACATCGACCTCACCGCGACCGAGTTCGATCTCCTGCGCTACTTCATGCGCAACCCGCGCCGCGTGCTCAGCAAGGAGCAGATCCTGACCGACGTCTGGGGCTTCGACTTCGGCGCGACATCCAACGTCGTCGAAATGTATGTCTCGTACCTGCGTCGCAAGATCGACGCGGGCCGCACTCCGATGATCCACACCGTGCGCGGCGCCGGCTACATCCTGAAGCCGGCGACATGACGCGTCCGCCCGCCCTGAAGCGCCACCGAACCCTGCGCTGGCGCCTCGTCGCCATCCTCGCCGGCCTGCTGGCCGTCACCAGCCTCGTGATCGGCATCGTCACCGTGCTCTCCCTGCAGAGCTACCTGCTGGGGCAGGTCGACCAGAACCTGGCCCAGGCCTCCCAGCGGGCTGTTGACGCGAAAGCCGACCTTCCCCCGCACAGCGACCAGCAACCCGGCACCGGCAGCACCGGCACCGGCAGCACCAACACCAACACCGACGCCGATCACGATGGCGACCATCCATTCGTCGGCGCCCCGGGTCAGTCCGCGAACACCGTGGTCGCCGTCCTCCGCGACGGAACCTTCATCGTCCAGGGCTTCACCGACAACCAGGGCAACCAGCACCAGCTGTCGACCGCGGTGAAGACCCAGCTCCGGGCGGTCCCCCGCGACGGAGAACCGCATACGGTGACCCTCGCCGGGCTGGGCGAGTATCGCGTCGAGAGCACCGCGACAGACGACGGCACCGTCTTCATCACCGGGCTTCCCCTCGAGAGCATGGAGGGAACCATCGACCAGCTCGCCCTGGTGATCGGCATCGTCGCGATCGCCGGGTTGCTGCTGGCAGGCGCGGCAGCGGCGGTGAGCGTGCGGCGTGCGCTGCGTCCGTTGCAGCACGTCGCGGCCACCGCATCCGCTGTCACCGAGCTCACGCTCGACCGCGGCGAGGTGCCTGAGACCATGCGGGTCAGCGAGAAGGACATCGAAGCCGGCAGTGAGGTCGGACAGGTCGGGTCGGCACTCAACCAACTGCTCGGCCACGTGTCGAACGCTCTCGTCGTGCGGGAGGCCGCCGAGACGAAAGTGAGGACGTTCGTGGCGGATGCGAGCCACGAGCTCCGCACACCGCTGGCGACCATCCGCGCGTATGCCGAGCTGTCGCAGCGGAGCTACGACGACGCATCCCCCGCTCTCCGCCGCAACGTCGACCGCATCGAGTCGGAGGCCGTGCGGATGACGTCACTCGTCGAAGACCTGCTGCTGCTCGCGCGACTCGACTCCGAACCGGAATCCGACATGCGTGACGTCGACCTGTCCGCGATGGTGACCGAAGCCGTGATGGATGCCCACCATGCGGGCCCCGACCACGTCTGGCGCATGGAGATGTCCGAAGACCCGGTGGTGCTCCACGCGGATGGCCGCCAGCTCCGTCAAGTCGTCGTCAACCTGCTCGCCAACGCGCGCGTCCACACCCCGCCCGGCACGACCGTCGTCACGAGCCTGCGCCGCGCCGGCGACCGCGTCGAGCTCGTCGTGACGGATGACGGACCCGGCATCCCCGCAGACCTGCAGCCGGCCCTGTTCGAACGTTTCGTGCGCGGCGACGTGTCGCGCTCGCGCACCGCCGGCAGTACGGGCCTCGGCCTCGCCATCGTGCACGCGGTCGCCGAGGCGCACGGCGGAACGGTCTCTGTCGAGAGCGTTCCCGGCCGCACGGCGTTCCGCGTCTCGCTCCCCGTGCTCCCCGCGGCAACCAACGACTGAGTCAGCGCAGGGGCACTCGCACGTCGACCCCGCCCTCGACGGTGAGCCTCGTGCGCATCGACGCGAGGATCGGCGCCGGAACGAATCCGCCGGCGAAGAGCACCTCGCCCTGACGGAACCGCGGCGCGCGCGCCAGCAGGGCCGGGGGTGCGTAGCCGAAGATCGTGGCGAGTTCGTCGAGGTCCGTGGGCGAGCTCATCTTCATCAGCGCCAGGTTGTCGCACTGCGAAATGATGCTCGGGTGGATCTTCGACGGCCGCTGCGTCGACAGCAGCAGCCAGAGCCCGAACTTGCGTCCCTCTGCGGCGATCTGGATGATCCGCTCCCGCACGGCACGGTGCAGCGGGCCGTCGTCGTCCGGAGAGCACAGGTTGTGCGCTTCGTCGATCACGATGAGGATGGGCCGCCGTTCCTCGCGCTTCCTCCACAGGTCGTCGAGCACCGACATCGCCACGACGAGCTGTTCGTCGGCGTAGGCGAAGCCGCCGAGGTCGAGCACGGTCGCGTCGGGCCGTTCATCGAGGATCTCGGTCACCGCGCGGTGTTCCTGCGCCCACACCTCCCAGTCGACGAGTCGCAGGTTCTCGACCCGGAGGGCGAGCGCGTGCGCGGATTCGTCGGCGCTCGCGCGCAGCCTCGGGATGATCGCATCCGCATCCCCGCTGCCGACCGTGTCTTCGAGGCGCAGCAGGGCGTTGTATTCGACGCGGTCTGCGACCGGGTCGAGCCGCAGGATCGCGGCCTTGGCGCGCATGGACAGCGAGGTGAAGCGTGCGTACAGCGAGTCCGCCGTCCGGCCGGGACGCAGGACGCGGATGTCACGCTCCTGCAGGGCGTCCCGCTCTTCGGGCGAGCCCGCGCTGGTCAGTTCGCGCATCCGCACGAAGTCCGCGTTGGGGTCGAAGATCACCATCGGCAGAGCGGCGTGCACGAGCAGCTGCTCGAGCACCACCCCGAGGGCGTAGGTCTTGCCTGAGCCGCTCTGGCCGCACCAGAAGGTGTGCCGGTTGAAGCGGTTGGGCACGAGTCGCGCCGGGATGTCCGCGGCCGACTGCAGGGAGCCGACCGCGAGCGCCGCGCCCGCTTCCGAGTGCACCAGGCCGATCGTGTCGGCGTCGGCGGGCGCGAGTTCGGCGGTCGTGAACGCTGCCGTGGCGCGACGGTCGAGCAGTCCCTCTACGGTGATCGCTGCGAGCAGCGTGCCGGCTCCGGCCAGTTCTCCGCCCGGTTCGTATTCGAGCGCATCCACCTGGCCGATCTGCACGCGGCCGTTCGGTTCGGTGATGGTGACGAAGCCGCCAGGCACGAACGGTGCAGTGCTGGTGCCGTCGAATCGGAAGAGGCGCCCGTCGAGCGAGACGGCGATGGTCGCGGATGGTGTTGTCACGCTTTTGAGGCTATTGCCCGGCGGCTGCCGGGACAACAGGTCTGGCGCACGCGTTCGCGCCGACGCGCGGCCGGACGCGCGCCCGCACCCCCACCCGCACCCGCGCCGATCGAGTCTCCGCGCGTGGTGCTGACAGAAGCGACCGTGCCACCTCCGGTCGAGGGTGCGCGTTCCACGGGGCACGCTCGGCCGCAACGGGCACGCTCGGACGCAACGAGGGCGCGCTCGACCGCAACGGGCGCGCGCTCGGCCGAGAAGGCTACAACTGCTGCTTCGCCGGCATCACGACTTCGGTGATGATGAGGTTGATCCCGGCCGAGATGGGGATGGCGACGAGTGCGCCCGGCAGCCCGAAGAGCGTGCCGCCCGCGAGTGCCGAGATGAGCACCACCGAGCCCGGGATCTTGACCGCCTTGCTCATGACCTTCGGTGTGAGGATATATGCCTCGACCTGCATGTAGATGAGCATGAAGATCAGGACCACCAGGCCCGAGGTCGGCGAGTGGATGAAGGCGAGCACCGTCATCACGCACGTCGTGAGGATGGTGCCGATCAGCGGGATGAGAGTGATGAAGAACGCGAGGATACCGATGAGGAACGCCCCGGGTACCTGCGCGATCAGCAGCAGTATCACGCTGTAGACCGCATTGAAGAACGCCAGGATGACCATCCCGCTCAGGTACTTGCCGACGTTCTGCAGGATGCGTTCGGTGTACCCCTTGAACGTCTCGCGGCGCGAGGCGGCGACCAGCCGATATCCCCCCTGCTTGATCGCGTCGTAGGTGCCGACGAAGTAGATCGTCAGGACAGCGATGAAGAAGCCCGACGCGATGCCGTTGATGATGCTGAAGCCGAGCCCGACAGCGCCGGAGCCGAGGGCGGTCAGGAACTTGGGGTCGCTGACCTCCTTCGCGATCCAGTTCACGACTTGGCCGATGACACCGTTCGACGCCGCGTTCGACGGGTCGAACCAGCCCTGCTCCCTGAGGTTGGCCACCTCTTGTGGAATGACGCTGATCAGCGTCTGGATCTGGTTCACGATGAGTGGCACGACGACCCAGATGATCCCGACGAGCACGGCGACGATGATGAGGATCACCGTCACGATCGCCCACGTGCGGGTCATGCCGTGGCGCTGGAAGAACCGCACCAGCGGGTCGAGGCCGACGGTGATGAACATCGCCAGGAAGACCGAGAAGACGATCGTGCGCAGGTTGTACACCGCGAGCCCTGCCGCCAGCGCCCCCAGGGCGCCGAGGGTCACGATGAAACCCCAGCGCAGCGGGCGCCGGGTGCTGACCGGACCGACCATCGCCTCCGCCGTCGGTCCGGTGCCGACCGGTGGCGCCGCGGGCGGGACCGCCGGCACAGTCGCAGGCGCCGCACGCTCGACGCTCGTTGAAGCGGGGGAAACGTTTTCGTCGGTCATGGTCGTGCCACCCTTCTCGGCCGAGAGAACTGCGCCCCCCGGCGGCTCGACACTATCGCGAGCGTTCGGGTGGTTGCACGACTACCATTGGTGAGTCCAGCAGCAACCTCGTCGAGGAGTCGCGGCCATCCCATCCCTGTCGTCTGAGTCGTCCATCGTCGCGCGGCTGCGCGCGGCCGGCTGCGTCTTCGCCGAGGAGGAGGCGCGGATGCTCATCGACGCCGCCGCATCGTCCCGCGAACTCGAATCGATGGTCGATCGCCGTGTCGCGGGTGAACCACTCGAGGTCATCGTCGGCTGGGCGTCGTTCTGCGGGCTCCGCATCATCGTCGAGGCCGGCGTCTTCGTGCCTCGCCGGCGTACCCAGCTGCTCGTCGAGGAGGCCGACGCCCTCTCGACCCCCGGCATGGTGGTGGTCGACATGTGCTGCGGTTCGGGCGCGGTCGCCGCCGCCCTGCTCGAGCGCCAGCCCGGGCTCGAGGTCTTCGCGTGTGACATCGAACCGGCGGCGGTGCGCTGCGCGCGTGCGAACATCGGATCGCGTGGCCAGGTCTTCGAGGGCGACCTCTTCGACCCCCTGCCCGTCTTCATCGTCGGCCGGGTCGACATCATCGTCGCAAACGCGCCGTATGTCCCGACGGACGCGATCCCGCTCATGCCGCCCGAGGCGCGCATCCACGAGCCGCAGGTCGCCCTCGACGGAGGCGCGGACGGGCTCGACCTGCAGCGGAGGATCACCTCAGCGGCACCCGACTGGCTGCGCCCGCGGGGCCGCCTCCTGATCGAGACCAGCGTGCAGCAGGCTCCGGCGACGGTGCTGGCGTTCGAGGAGGCCGGATTCGCGGCGAGCATCCTCCGGTCGGAGGAGCTCGACGGCACGATCGTGGTCGGTACGCTGCTCGACTAAAGCGGTTCTGCCGTCGCCGCGAGCGCCCGCGCCCTGCTGTCGCACCACAGGTAGAAGGCCACGTACGCCACGAGCGAGAAGACCATCCCGCCCACGAACAGCATCGCCGACGGCCGGTCCCACAGCATGTCGTCACGGCGGATGGCGAGAGCGGCGACGATGAACACGAGGCTCGCGAGCTGGGCCTGGAACACCCAGCGGAACGCGCTCCAGCGCGCATCCCAGAGCATCCACACGTTGACCGTCCCTGGCAGGGTCAGTACCGCACCGGCGACCCGCGCGGTCAGCGGGGTCAGCGGCCACCCCCACACCGCGATCGTCTGTGCCGGCGAGAAGAAGAGGAACAGCCCGGCGACGAACGCGCACAGCCCGATCGCCGCGAGCACGATCCGGACGACGAGCGGGAGGGCGTAGTCGCGCTCGTCGGGCACGCCCGGATCCTGGCCGCGGTTGACGATGAGCACGCCGAGCACCAGGAACGGTGTGACGACGTACAGCGTGACCCAGACGATGAACGATATATGCCCGTGGTGGAATCTGTCCCAGTGCAGGAATGTCGCGATCGACAGCAGGGTCGCGAACACCAGGACGGCGGGAAAGCCGTAGCGCACGTGATGCCACTTGTTCGGCCGCAGCACGTTGACGAAGAAGACGATCCCGCCGAGGTAGGCCGAGGCGAGGAACATCGCGGTCAGCGGGGGCGCGATCGTCCACGCGAACAGCTGCTCCGTGTTGCCAGGGAGGAGGTAGAGCAGCACCCAGGCGACCACGAGGAACGGGATGATGATGAGCGCTACCCATTTCGTGTAGCGCAGGATGCGGTCCGTCGCACCCGCGCGCCCGGCCGTTCCCGAGTCAGCGGCCATCGCCCGCCTCCGCGCGTTCGAGCGCGAAGTCTACCGCCGCGCTCAGCGTCAGCTCGCGGCCGGCAGCACGGGCCCGTTCGAACTCCTCGGCGCGTTCACCGGCCAGGACGGCGTCGACGAAAGGCTGGTACAGCATCCGGGCAGCCGAATTGGTGAGGCCGCTCTGTTCCCGCAGCGCCTGGGCCGCCCCCAGCATCCGCCCCGCCCGTTCGACGGCGCCGAGCATCGAGGCGACCGCGACCATCCCTTCGAGTCCGTATGCCATGCCTTCGTCGTGGCCGATATCGGACGACTCTTCCAGCCCGGCCCGGAACTCCTCGGCAGCCGCTTCGTTGGCGCCGAGTGCGAGATGCGCCCACGCCACATGATGGATCGCGATCGTCTCCCCCAGCTCGTCGTGCCGTTCGCGGGTCAGCGCCAGGCTCTCCTCGAATCGCTCCAGTGCTGCCTGGGCCTGGCCGGTGGCGAGCGAGAACCGGCCCAGGGTGATCAGGGCGAGCGACTCTCCCCAGGCGTCGCCGCTCTCGCGGAACAAGCGAACCGCCGTCTCGAACGCCTCCGAAGCCTTCTCAGGTTCCGGCTTGATGCGCGCGAGCAGCGCGACGCCGAGGGAGATCAGGGCGAGTCCTTCGCCGCCCGGGTTGTCCGTGCGGTGAAAGAGGTCGGCGGCCTCGGTGAGTCGCTGCGCGACCATGCCGTCCGGGTCTTGCCAGAACCCGATCGATGTCGTGAAGTAGAGCGCGATCGCGCGGGTGAGGTCGTCGAGTTCCGTCCCGGAATCCAGGATCTCGTCCGCCCATCCGCGAACCTCACCGAGGTGCCCGCCCACCCACCAGTAGACGTAGAGCGCCCAGGCCAGCCGGGCGACATCGTCGTAGCGATGCTGGTCGAGCAGATAGCGCTGCACAGCCCGCAGGTTGTCTCGCGCGTCGGTGAGGCGCTGCACGAGCTCACGCTGGCGCGGTCCCTCCAGTTCGAGCTCGATCCGGTCACCCAGGTCGAGGAAGTACGCGGCGAGCCGTTCCTGCAGGGTCGCCAGTTCATCCGGCGTGAGCTGTTCGAGCGCATACTCGCGCACCGTGGCGAGCATGAGGAACCGTGTCCACGTGCGGCGGTCCTGCTGGCTGACCAGGCTGTTGTCGACCAGCTCTCCCAGTACGGTCAGTGCGTCGATGTCGGGCGAATCGACTGCGACCGCTTCTGCCGCTTCGAGGGAGAAACCGCCGCGGAAGACACCGAGCCTGGCGAGCATCCGCCGCTGTTCGTCGTTGAGCAGCCCGGCACTCCACTCGATCGTGTTACGCAGGGTCCGCTGCCGTTCCGGAAGGTCGCGCGCACCCCCGACGAGCACGGCCAGCCTGCGGTCGAGCCTCTCCAGCAGCGATGACGGCGACAGCACGCGGATGCGCGCCGCCGCCAGTTCGAGAGCGAGCGGCACCCCGTCGAGCGATTCGCAGATCCTGGCGACCACTTCGTCGTTGTCCGGCCCGACCTCGAAGTCGGGCTTGACCGCCCGTGCGCGCTCGATGAAGAGCGCGACCGCGGGGCTCGCGAGTACATCGGCGAGCGCCGGGCGTCGGGACAGGTCGGGCAGCGCAAGCGGTCCGACCTCGAAACTCCATTCACCGCTAATGCGCAGAAGCGCCCGGCTCGTGACGAGCAACGTCAGTCCCGGAGCTTCGACCAGCAGTCGGGCCATCGTGGGCGCCGCGTCGATCACCTGCTCGAAGTTGTCGAGCACCAGCAGGATGCGACGCCCGCGCAGCGCCGTCACCAGCTTGTCGACGATCGGTGCATCCCCGGTATCCCGCACTCCGAGCGCCTGGGCGATGGCATTGGGCACCAGGGCGGGGTCACGCAACGGGGACAGCGGCACGAATGTGGTGCCGCCGGCGAACCGGTCGGAGAGGGCTTTCGCGACCTCGATGGCGAGACGGCTCTTGCCGATCCCGCCCGGTCCGGTCAGGGTCACGAGGCGGATGGTGTCGTCGCTGAGCATGCGGCAGAGTTCTTCGACTTCGCTCTCACGGCCGATCAGTTCGGTCAGGGCGACGGGAACGTCTCCGCGAGCGGATGCAGTCGCCGCGTCCGTGGCTGCCGAAGCCTGCCCTGTCACAGCCTGGGCCGACGCCTGCGCCGCCGCCTGGGCTGCCGCCCGGCTCTCATCGAATCGCTCGGCGAGCAGCGTGGCGAGGTCCGCTTCCACCAGCTTCGCGAGTTCGGTCGCTGTCGAAAAGTACTTGAACGACGCCCTGTCGTCGTTGCGGATGCGCCCCAGCAGCTCGACGAGACGCGGCTCACGCGCATCCGCCGGTTCTTTGATGTACATCAGTCTCGGGAGCGTCGGCGGCGCAAGGTTGTACTCGTCTTCGAGGCCGGACACCTCCTCCTCGGGCGCGACCCAGCCGTAGCGCTCCCAGTACAGCCCGACGAAGACGTCACTCTGCTCGAGGTATGCGCGGTAGAGCTCGCGCGGCGGATGGGGCCGTGCGCCGAGCTCGAACATGACCGGGGCGAGGTGCAGCCGTTCGATGGCAGAACGGACCGCCCGGCGCTCTGCAGCGAGTTCCTTGAGAGTCGAGCTGACGAATACCCGCAGGCGCTGATCAGGCGTACGGATGGCACGAGCGGTAACGCTCATGAACGAAAGTCTGTTGCCCCGGCGCCGATCTGTCCAGACCCTGTGCTGCCGTCGTCACCGGAGAGTGCGCGCCAGCGCGACCGCTTCGTGCCGGTGCCCGACCGTCTCGAAGCCGACGACGACGACAGCGGGCGAGAGCGTGACGAGAATGAGGCAGGTTCCGATGCTTCCGCCGGCAGCCGCGACGACGACCGCCGCCACCAGCAGCAGCACCGTTCCCGCAAAGAGGAGCACGTGGAACGGGTCGCCCTGGTGCACCAGATACGTGTACAGGAGGAAGAGCGCGATCGAGAACACGAGCACGGGGATGGCGACGGCGAGTGTCGCCCCGAGCGTGCCGATGTCCGTGGTTCCCTCGATCACGAACGCAGACACGTGCAGCCCGGCACCGGTAGCGGCGATCGCCGCATAGATGAAGACGTGGCTGTACCCCCAGACCACCGCGCGGCGGCGATGGCGGGACAGGATGGGGCCGGCGGGAAGGATGAAATAGGTCCACCACAGCCCGAAGACCAGGCCGATGCCGGCGACGACGACGATCACCGCCTCCATGCTCCAGCCCTGCTCGCCCACGAGTGCAGTGACGGATGCGACCGTTCCGAACAGCACTTCGCCGAGCGCGATGATCGTGAGCAGGCCGTACCGCTCCGCGATGTGGTGCGGATGCCACGGGGTCCCACCGAGGCGCGTCTCGATGACTGCCGGGCCGGCGAGTTCGATCACGAAGACCACGGGTGCGGCGATGATGACGACGCCCAGCGGGAGGTCCGCGAAAGCGACGAGCACCCATCCCACCTGCGCGACCGACACGAAGCCCGCGTATGTGAGTGCTGCCGTGCGGTGCACCGGATCCTGCACGGCGACCCGGCACCACTGCACGACCAGTGCCACCCGCATCACGACATAGCCGGCGACCATGACGCCGTTGTTGACGCCGTGGCCGCCGTCCACAGAGGCGAAGAACGCCGGGATGCCGAGCGCGAACACGATCACGCCGATCATCTGCACCATCGTCGTCGTGCGGTAGAACCAGTCGTCGGTGTCGTAGGCCGACGCGAACCACGAGAAGTTGATCCACGCCCAGCATGCGGCGACCATCGCGAACGCGAACGCTCCGAGGCCCACCGCGACGTGGCCTTCGCCCAGCAGGTGAGCGAGCTGGTCGGCCGCCTGGCCGAAAGCGACCACGAACGCGAGGTCGAAAAGGAGCTCGAGCGGAGTGGATGCGCGGTGCAGCTCCGCGGGGTCGCGCCCCGACATGCGAGCCAGTCCGTGCCCGAGGCGCTCCCTCGGCGCGCGCTCAGCCTGTTCGGTCACCTTCGGTCTCCTCCCCCGCCGGGCTAGCGGGCGGTCCAGCCTCCGTCGATCGCCAGGGTCTGCCCTGTCACCAGCGACGCGGCGGGCGACGCCAGGAACACAACAGCACCGGACACCTCACGCGGGACGCCGATGCGGTGGAGGCCCGCGATGCGCTCGACGGTGTCGGCGCGGAACTCGGGATCGGACAGGGCGGCCCGCGTGCCGTCGGTCTCGATGAAGGTCGGGGCGACCGCGTTCACCCGGATGCCGAACTCACCCCACTCGACGGCGAGGCACCGGGTGAGGTGGACGACCGCCGCCTTCGCAGTGCAGTACGACACCTCGCCGGGCAGCGCCACCAGGCCGGCCTGCGACGCGATGTTCACGATCGCTCCGCCGCCGGTCTCGATCATGTGACTCGCCGCATGCTGCGAGAGGAAGAACGTCGACCGGGTGTTGAGAGCCCACACCGCGTCGAAATCGGCCTCCGTCACCTCCAGCGCCGGTCCGTCGATGCCGCCGCCCGCGTTGTTCACCAGGATGTCCAGCGAACCGAACTCGTCGAAGGCCCTGTCGATGGCGGCACGGCTCTGGACGAGGTCCGTGACATCCATGGCGACAGGCATCGCGGTGCGACCGAGGGCCATGATCTCGGCGACCAGGCCGTGGTCGTCGCCCGGGTCGCGCATCCCGAGCACCACATCCGCACCCGCGCGTGCCAGGTCGAGGGCGATCGCGCGCCCGAGTCCCCGGGACGCGCCCGTCACGAGGGCGGTCGAGCCGGACAGGTCGAACGGGTTGGCGACCGTCGTGGTGGTGGTGTCGGTCATCGCTGTTCCTCCTCCTCGCGGCCGTGCGACCGTGCACCACGAGCGTAGCCGCGCGTCGCCGCACGGAGTATCGTGCGGCACAGGGCACGCTGCCGGGGGTAGGCGTCGAGGCCCGGATACTGCGGCGGGAAGGCGGATCGGCGATGGTGCAGACGTGGCGCACCGAGGTGGAACGGCCATGGGTGGGGATGACCGACGAAGAGATGACGGACGTCGAGCGGGCGAGGGCCGACCTCGCAATCGCTGTCGAGGACATCCGTGAACGATTGACCCTGCGCGCCCAGGTGGCCGCCGTGCGGCGTCACCTCACAGGGGTGGCCTCCGCTGCCGCAGGGCTCGTCGCGCTTGCCGCGGCGGTGTACCTGCTCGTGCGGCTCATCGCGCGCCGCGCGCGATAGCTTGCCAATAGATTGGCGAACCATCGACGCGCGGGCTGCTCTTTTGGCAACCAATTGGCGCGGCCGCCGCGTCCGGCCCGCGCGCGAACCAAGCACGGTCCCGTGGGCAAGTCAAGGGGTCGAATGCGTCCCCTATACGGGGCTACCGTCGGTGTGGGTCGTTCGGCGTCTGTTGGACGCCCCCTCAACGAAAGCAGGTCAGAACAAAATGAACATACTGCTCCTCATCGTCGCAATCATCGCGATCGTGCTCCTCTTCACCGGTGGCTTCGTGTCGGCCCTGAACTGGTTGCTGTGGGTGGGCATCATCCTCCTTGTTTTGGCAATCATCGTGTGGCTGGTACGCATGATCAGCGGTCGGCGCTCGGTGTAGCGCCCTAGCGCAATAACCACTGGACCCCCGGAACGTCAGCACCCTGACGGCCCGGGGGTCCAGTCATTTGCCGGTAACGAACAGAGGCCGGCAACGAACAGAGAAGGAGGCCGACATGGCACCCGGACGCCAGCCCGAACTGAAAGACCCCGGGCTCTACGAAGAACTACGCAAGCAGGGCGACTCGAAGCAGAAGTCCGCGCGCATCTCGAACGCGGCCGCCCGCAGCGGACGCTCCACCGTCGGCCGCAAGGGCGGCGAGTCGGGCTCCTACGACGACTGGACGGTCGCCGACCTGCGCAAGCGAGCCAAAGAACTGGGCTTGACCGGCTATTCGTCGAAGAAGAAGGCTGAGCTCGTCAGCGCGCTCCGCAACCATTGAGCCGCATGCCGGGCAGGTCTGCGACACACTGTCTGGAGTAGCGTGGCGTCGTGGGCGGACTGGATGAGGTTGCGCGAACCCTGTACGCGCTCCCGACGGCGGAGTTCACCGCGGCACGCAACGCTGCAGCGAAGGCCGAGTCAGACAAGGCGTCTGCGAAGGCGATCAGCGGATTCCGCAAGCCGTCGGCCGCGGCGAGCGCCGTCAACGCCCTGGTGCGCGCCGAACCCGACGTCGTCGATGACCTTCTTGCGGTCGGCGACGGTCTGCGGGCCGCCCAGGAGGGCCTCGACCGCGACGCGGTGCGCGAATTCTCGCGTCGCCGCCAACAGGTGATTGCGTCGGCCGAGAAGAGGCTCGCATCCGCTGTCCCGGGACTCAGCGCGAGCACACTGCGCGAGGTGGAGGAGACGCTCCAGGCTGCGATGATCGACCGGGGTGCCGCGGCGGCGTTGCAGAGCGGCTTCCTGGTTCGCGGCCTCGAGTCGAGCGGGCTCGAACCGGTCGACGTGTCGGATGCCGTCGCGCTGCCGGTCGACGTCGACGACCTCCCAGCACCCCGGCCTTCGCCCAGCGGGAACGGCCCGGCGAAAAGCAAAGCGAAGACACCCGCCGAGACGATCCCGGCCGAGTCTGCGGCCGAACGGAAGGCGCGCGAGCGCCGTCGTGCCGACGCCGAGAGGCGCGCCCGGCACACTCTCAGCGAGCTCACGGATGTGACGGAGTCACTGTCGGCGGAAGGCGAGCGCCGGGAACAGCTCGAGACGGAGCGCGACCGGCTGTCGCGTGAGTTGGCATCCGCCGAGTCCGCTCTCGCCGCTTCCCGCGAGGCCGAACGCACCCTCCGCCAGCGCCGCAAAACCCTCGAGCGCGACGCCCGCCAGGCCCAAAAAGACCTCGCCGCTCTCTCCCCGTCTCCGTAGCCGACCTCGAGCACAGGAAAAGACACCCCATTTCGCACGTTTGGGGTGTTTTTCCGTGTGCTCGACGGGCCGGGCGCGGGCTGGCGCGGGCTGGCGCGGGCTGGCGCGGGCCGGGCGCGGGCCGGGCGCGGCGCGGGCAGCGCCGGGCACGGGCCGGGGTTCACATTCGCACGCGGCGCGCGTATCGTCACTTTCGTTACCCCGGACCCCGGCGACACTCGGCTTTCCAGCCAACCTGAGCGGACCTACCGAACGAGAAGGGGTGTGAGCTATGAAGACGATCTCCAATGCTGCCGGAACGTTCCTGACGGGTACGGCGATCGCCGACGCGATCATGGAGTACGCCACGGCCTTGTGGAACCAGCGGCGCATCGCCTTCGTCGACATCCCCTTCGTGAACGGTCAGGGCGTGATCGAGCGGGCGCAGTTCCTGATCGGCTGGGCGAACCAGATCGCGACGGTGAGTTCCCGCGCCATCGGCAGCGAGCTGCGCGAGCCCGCGACCGAGCAGAACCTGCGCGACGAGGCGAAGAAGACCATCGGCGTCATCAACGCCCAGCCTGTCGAAACACCCGACTACACCGTGTTCGACACCTTCGACCTGTAGCGGCGGGCGCCCGGCCGGGAGAGAAGAACCCGCGTGAGCGTCAGAGCGTGATCCGCCGGTCCACGACGTCGCTCGCGACCTCCACGATGCCCCGCTGGTGGTCGCGGGCGTACGCACGGATCAGCCGGAACGCCTCATCGACCGACACCTCGCTCACGTAGGCGACCACGCCTTTCGCCTGTTCGACGATCACGCGGCTGTCGAGCGCCCGCTGGAGTTGCTGGGTGATGACGTCGCTTTCGCGCACCGCGCGCTCCTGGAGGATCCCGATGGTCGCCACGTCGGCAAGCGCCTGCGCGGCGGCGATATCGAACTCGCCGAGCTCGCCCGCCTCGTCACGGAAAAGGTTGAGCGACCCGATCGTCTTGTCGCGAAGCCGCAGCGGAACAGCGTGAAGCGAATGGAACCCTTGCGAGACCGCCGCGTTGCGGAAAAGCGGCCACCGGTCGTGCAACGCTCCGATGTCCGGGATGGAGATGGCGACACCGCTCGTGAAGCATTCGACGCAGGGCCCGCCGTCGTGCCCGAGCTGCATCAGTTCCACGAGCTGGGCGCGCTCGTCGGTCGACGCCACGACTTCGAGGCGTCCCGTTCCGTCGGCGAGCAGGATGCCCGCATCCGTCGCGTCGAGGAGTGCAGCCGAGCGCTCCACCAGGGTCTGCAGCAGGTCGACGGCGTCGAAACCGGCAACGAGACTGTCGGCGAGGGTCGCGAATGTGCGGATGATCTCCGCTTCTCGTTCGTTGACGTTCACAGTGCCTCCCGGGTCTCGCCGAGTCCGGTCGCGAAGTCGAGCCTGCGGGCGAGCACGTCGTCTGCGACGTCGCGGAGGGAGCGATCGGATGCGTACGCGTGCGCCCGCAGGATCAGTCCGGCGTCGTCGGCGGTCACGTTCAGTTGCGCCAGCACCATGCCTGTCGCCTGGTGGATCGTGCGGCGCGAGAACTCGCTGCCGGGGTCGTCTTCTTCTTCGTCGGCCGAACGCATCACGAGTTCGCGCAGGATCTGCCGCGCCGCGATTCCGGCCAGCGCTTCCGCTTCGCGCTGGTGGCGATCCTGCAGGTCTGCCGGGCGGTCGCTGTAGAGGTCGATGATGCCGACGTTGAGGCGGCCGATGGTGAGCGGGAACGCATAAACGCCACGTACAGGCAGGCTGCGAACGGCGTCGATGAACGACGGCCACGCGCCGCGGGTGCTGGTGCGGATATCCGGCTCGAGCACAGGGCGCCCGGTTGCGAGCGCCTCCCAGCACGGGCCTTCGCCGAGATCGAACTGCACCTCGTCGAGCCGGGCGGCTGCCGCATCCGTGGCACAGATCGTTTCTGGAGCGGCGAGCTCGCCGATCGTCGAGATCGCGGCCCCCGTCACCGGGATCAGCGCGAGGAAGGGCGCGCAGTAGCTGCGGCGTGCGACGAACGCGCTGGAGAGCTCACGTGCTGCCGCGTCGAAATCGTCGGACATGGGCCACCTCCGCTCGCATCAAAGGTAGTCGTTCCAGCAGGGAATGGGCCGACAAGTTATTGACACGCCGTCGCGTCGGCGTACCGTTCCCGTCAGCCGGTGAGGATGGACCATGACCGATCGAACGAAGACCCCGAGTCCCTCGGGCGACGCCGCCTCCCGCGCCCGCGGTGTCGCACCCGAGCATCGCTGGCATACCGTGGTCGCAACGCTCATCGCGCTCGCCCTCTATGCCCTGCTGCCGAGCTCGGTCACCGTCGCGGTGCGCTACACCGTCGTCGCGGTGTGCGTGGCACTGCTGATCCCTCTCATCATCTACAACCCGCACCACTTCACCCGCGAGTCGAAGTGGTCGCGCCGCCTGGAGCTCGGGATCGCCACTCTGCTGCTCGTTGCGAACCTGCTCGCATTCGCCCAGGTGATCGTGCTGCTGCTCCATAAGTCGCAGAACGGGGGGACCCTCCTCCTCGCTTCGGCACAGGTCTGGATAACGAACGTGATCGCGTTCGCGCTTCTCTACTGGGGGCTGGACCGGGGCGGCGCGGTCTCGCGGGTGACCGTGCCGAGGCCGAAGTTGCCGCCGGCGGACTTTCGTTTTCCGCAGGATGAGGACCACGACGCGATCGCAGAGGTCGCGGCCGGGTCGGCGGCGAAGAGCGGCTGGGTGCCGAACTTCGTCGACTACCTGTACTTCTCGCTGTCGAACTCGATGGCGTTCAGCCCGACCGACACGATGCCGTTGTCGCATCGGGCAAAAATGCTGATGGCGCTCGAATCGTTCGCCGGCTTCGTGCTGCTGGCCCTCGTCATCGCCCGTGCAGTGTCGCTGATCGGCTGACCGGCGGGCGTTCGAGCATACGCTCGAACCCACAGGCTTTCTACCCCCTTGCCCACCCATCCGATCCGGCGTTGGCTCGAAGGGACGAAGGGAGCTCACATGAGCGCGTCTGACAAGGTCAAGAACGAGACACAGGACCTGAAAGGCAAGGCCGAAGAGGCTGTGGGACACGTCACGAATGACCAGGATAAGGTCGTCGAAGGCAAGGCCAACCAGTCTGCCGCCGACGTCAAGAAGGCCGGCGAAAACGTGAAGGACGCATTCAAGCGCTAGCCTTCAGCCGGCCGCGGCGGACCCCTCCGGATTCCTCTGTGAGGGGTCCGTCCGTGTCTGCGGCCGCGTGACCGAGAGCATGATCGAGGGCACCGACCTTCACGAGGCCGGCGATGCGCTCAGCATCGCGGCCCACTCCGTGCACCATCGCCGACGACATCGACGTGAGAAAGTGCAGGCCCACGAAATACAGGCCGGGCACGTCTGACACCGCGCCGCGCTCGTGACTCGGCTCTCCGCGCTCGTCGAGGATGGGCATCCGGATCCAGTCGAAGCCGGGCGCGAAGCCCGTGCACCACACGACGTTCTGCGCATCGACGACCGTTCCGTCGTCGAGCACCGGCCGCCCATCGTCGACCCCCGTGACGCGGCCGGCCCGCTCGACACCGAGCCGGGCGAGATCCTTCGACTTCACGCGGATGAGCAGCACCCCCTTGCTCATGACCTTCGGCCGCGCTTTGCGCCCGATGCGTGTGTCCACCGACATGACGTGGTTGAAGACGAAGCCGTTGAGGATATGGACCACGACATGCCGGCTGATGAAGCTGGTGTACGAGCCGGGTGCCTCGCCAGTGCTCGGTCCCGCCATCGTGACGGGGTGGGTCGCTGCGAGCTCGTTCGCGATCTCAGCCGCCGAATTGCCGGCGCCGACGAGGAGCACGCGCCCCGGGGCCAGCTGGGCCGGGCTGCGATAGTCCCCGGCATGCAGCTGGCGGATGTCCAGGCTCAGCTCCGAAGCGAAGCCCGGGATGCGCGGCACCTGGTAGTTCGACATCGCCACGATCACGGCGCGCGAGGTGAAGGTCTCGTCACCGCAGCGTGTGACGAAGACGTGGCTGTCGCCATCCGTTCGCCGGGTCAGCTCATCGACCCGCATCCCGCTGCGCACGGGCAGGTCGAACGCCTGCGCGTACCGCTCGAGGTAGTCGGCCATGGCATCCTTCGAGGGCCAGTCCGCCGGGTCGCCCGGAAAGCGCATCCCGTCCAGGCCGTCGTAGCGGGCCGGCGTGAACAGGTGGAGGCTGTCCCAGCGGTTGCGCCAGGCGTCGCCGATGCGCGGCGGCGCATCCAGAACGACGTGCTCCACGCCGAGTTCCCGGAGGTGGGACGACACCGAGAGACCGGCCTGGCCGCCCCCGATGACGATGGAGTCGACATACGTTTCCGTGTTCATACCCGCACGCTATGTGCCGGTGGCCGGTGGGCGCTTCGGCATTCTCCGCCGTCTGCGCCCTGGAGCGCTGGGTGGTTCTACCCAGCCGCGGCATCGCCACGTCGCCGCTCGTCGCTCAGTTCCGGATGAGACCGTGCTCGTAGGCGTAGGAGGTGGCGCCGGCCCGCGACGGCACGCCGAGCTTCGTCAGGATGTTGCTCACGTGACGGTCGACGGTCCGGGTGCTGAGGCCGAGGCTGGTGCCGATCTCTTTATTGGTGCGACCGGTCGCCGCGGCACGGAGTACTTCGAGTTCGCGTGCACTCAGGATCGCTTCGGGCTCAGCTGCTCGTCTGCCGCCCAGCGCCACCAGGTCGGGTGCGGCTGCGAGGGATTCGAAGACGCGACGGGCGGCATCCCTCTGCAGCCGCGCACCGTCGGCGTCGCCGAGCGTCTCGCAGGCGTCGGCGAGCGCGACCCGGATGCGCGCGGCAGGGTACGGCGCGGCCAGCGCGAGCCACGCATCCAGTGCTTCTGTCAGGAGCGGGACAGCCGCTGCCGCGTCGCCGCCGCGCAGCGTCACGAGAGCGGATGCGTTGAGCGCCAGCGCGTGCAGCATCGGGGTGCCGAAGGTGGCCGCGATTGCGCCGAGCTCGGCCGCTGCGTCGCGTGCCTGGGCGAGCGTGTCGGGCTCTCGCGTGTCGGGGTCGCGCGTCTCGGGCTCGCGCTCGCGCTCGCGCTCGCCGAGCGTGCTCGTTCCGGTCGAAGGTGCCTCGCGGAGCCGGCCGGCTCGACCGGAGGGGGCACCCTCGCCGGTTTCTTCCTCGGCGGCGAGCAGGATCTCGACCAGCGCGGGCAGGTACTGCGCACGACCGAGCGGACTGACCGTGGTCGCCACGACCCGGCGGATGCCGCCGACCGCCGACGCGATCTCGCCCTGGGCGAGGCGCAACAACGAGAGTCCCGGCTGCGGGTCGAGGCCGCGGCCGCTCGCCGACTCGTACAGCCGGCCGGCCTCCTCGAACTCGCCGCGGAGCCGACGGATCTCCGCCTCCTCGTAGTCGGCGAGCGCGAGCTCGCGCTGGTCCGGCTTGCCCGCGTTGACCCGCCGGGTCTCGACGATGGCGTCGGACCAGGACCCGCCGAGCTGCAGGATCTCGGCGCGATGCACCCGGCAGGTGCCGTTGAAGAGACCGAGCTGCGACTGCGACGTGCACCACGTATCGAGCACGGCCGACCACTCGCGGGCGCGGTCGAGCGCGAACACCCGCTGGCAGCATCCGACCACAGCGCAGTAGACGAGCCCGCGGCCGAGGTCGGTGAGGCCGTCGGCGCTGGCGATGAGCATCGCTTCGTCCAGCAGGCTCATGCCCTGCGCGACGTCGCCCCGCTCGATCAGCGCGCGACCGGCCAGCTGCCTGCCGAGCGCCGAGAGATCGGCTTCTTCGAAGCGGTCGCCGAACGCGGCGGCCTCCATCGCATCCCGGTAGGCCGCCTCGTTGTCGCGGGCGAGAAGCAGGCGGTGGATGCCCGGCACGAGCAAGTATCCGCGCACGACGCAGTCGCCGTGGCGGTCCGCGATCGCCGCCGAGCGCGCCAGCCACGCGTGGGCCCGCCCGTGCTCCCCCAGCGACGAGAGCCGGAACCCCAGCCAGAACGCCGCGCTGGCCGCGCGCAGCTCGTCGCCTTGCGCCAGGCACGCCTCATAGCCGCGCTCGAGGAGCGCGAATCCGACGTCTTCGTGCGCCGTGAGCGCCGCAGCCTTGGCGAACAGTTCGAGATCGTCGAGGCTGAGCGGCTGCTCGCGGTCCGCTTCGGAGAAGAGGGCGAAGGCGTCTTCCCATCGCCGCTCCGCGAACGCGATTCGGCCGGATGCTGGCATAGCTGTGATTATCCACCGCCGCTCCCACGCGTGCACCCCTCGCTGAACCTTCGCTCGGGCACGTCGAACCGCGCTACGACTCCTGGAGCTCGCGGGGCACCGTGATCGCGTCGACCAGCGCGCCGTTGCGCCAGACCGTGATCTCGATCGGCTTGTCGATCGCGTCTTCGACCATCCGCTTCTGCACTGCCGTCGTCGTCACCACGCGTTCGCCGCCGAGCTCGACCACGATGTCCCCGCGGCGCAGCCCGGCCTGCTCGGCAGGACTGCCCGGGGAGACGCCGGCGACCTGCAGTCCCGTCGGCGACCCGATGCGCTTCGCCAGTTGCGGTGACAGCGGAACCTGCGCGCCGGCGATCCCGAGCCACGCGCGGCGAACCCGTCCGTTGGTCATCAGCGACGTGATGATCCCGCGGGTGGTCGCGTTGATCGGAACGGCAAGCCCCACCCCGATTCCGGCCACCGCCGTGTTGACCCCGACCATGCGGCCCGAACTGTCCGACAGGACGCCGCCGCTGTTGCCCGGGTTCAGTGCGGCATCCGTCTGGATGACCTCGTCGACGACCCGCCCGGACTGTGTCGGGAGCGAGCGTCCGAGCGCCGAGACGATGCCCGCGGTAACACTGCCGGCCAGCCCGAGCGGGTTGCCCAGGGCGACCACGACCTGGCCGACCTTCAGCCGGGCGGCATCGCCGAGTTCGACCGGCACCGGCACATCGCCGCGCGCATGCAGGACGGCGAGATCGGAGAGCGTGTCGCGCCCGACGACATCCACACGCACCGTCGTGCCGTCGGAGAATGCTGCTTCCGCCGAGTTCGCCCCGGCGACGACGTGCGCGCTGGTGAGCAGGAAGCCGTCCGCCGTGATGACGCTTGCACTTCCGGCACCCGCGCCACGCGCTGTGCGCACCGACACGCTCGCCACACTGGGCAGCACACGTTCGGCCACGGCCATGATCGTGCGCGAGTACGCGTCGAGGAGCGCTTCGTCGCTGGGAGCGGTGTCGTTGTGCGCGTCGGCACCACTGGTCGCGTGATTCTGGGGCGCGTCGTCCCTGTGCCCGTCGTCCCTGTGCGCGTCGTCCCTGGGCGCGTCGTCCCTGTGCGCGTCGTTACCGCTCAGCCACTCGTCATCGTCACTGGTCAGCCAGTCGTCATCGCTGAGCCCGTCGTCGCGCGCGAGCCCGTCGCCGCTGAGACCGCTGTCATCCATGAACTCGTCTCCGTCCATGAGTACAGCATCCCCGCACGGCGTCCGGCTATGCCTGCCGTTCGCTGCGGGCGGAGAGCCGGCGGGTCAGCATCCGGTACACGACCCCGACGAGCAGCACGAGGATGCCGACGACGATCCCGAGCGGCGGCAGCGTGACCACGAGTACTGCGCACGCGAGCGCACCGAATACCTGCAGAGCACGCGGGTACCGGCGGCGTTCGCGCGACTGGGTGAATGCGGCGACGTTCGCGACGAAATAGTAGAGCAGCACCCCGAACGACGAGAAGGCGATGGCTCCGCGCAGGTCCACCGTGAGCACGAGGATGCTGACCACGACCGCGACCGCGATCTCGGCGTGGTGCGGCACCTGGAACCGTGGATGCACGGCCGCGAGCCAGCGTGGAAGGTCGCCTTCGCGCGCCATCGCCAGGGACGTGCGCCCCACACCGGCGATGAGCGAGAGCAGGGCGCCGAGGGATGCGGCGGCGGCCCCGAAGCCGACGATCGGGACCGCCCACGACCATCCGCCCACTGCGACAGCGTCTGCGACCGGCGCGCTCGAGCCCGCGACCCCGGATGCTCCCAGACTGCCGAGCACGACGACGGCGACCACGGCATAGAGCACGACGACGATGCTCAGCGCGATCGTGATCGCGCGCGGAATAGTGCGTTCGGGCGAGCGCACCTCCTCGCCCATCGTCGCGATGCGGGCGTAGCCGGCGAAAGCGAAGAACAGCAGACCTGCGGACTGGAGGATGCCGTACCAGCCGGCCGCCGCGTCCGTCGGTTGCAGCGCGCCCGGCTTCAGGCCGGCGCTCGTGCACGCGATGACGGCGAGCGCAAGCACCAGCAGCACCACGACCACGATCACTTTCGCGAGAGTCGCCGTGCGGGTCACGCCGCGGTAGTTCGCTGCGGCGAGCGCCACGACAGCCACCACGGCGACAGGCTTCTCCCACCCGGCCGGAGCGGCGTAGGCGGCGAACGTGAGCGCCATCGCGGCGCAGCTCGCGGTCTTGCCGATGACGAAACTCCAGCCCGCGGCGAAACCCCACCATCCGCCGAGTTGCTCCCGCCCGTAGACGTAGGTGCCGCCCGACGTCGGGTATTGCGCGGCGAGTTGCGCCGACGCGGTGGCGTTGCAGAAGGCCACGATCGCTGCGATGATGAGGCCGATCAGCAGCCCGGCCCCGGCAGCCTGGGCTGCGGGAGCGAATGCGGAGAAGATGCCGGCACCGATCATGGAGCCGAGACCGATGAAGACGGCGTCGACGGTTCCGAGCCGCCGGGCCAGTGAGGCGTTCGAGGTCACGGTCGCACCCTATTGCACGCGGGTGTCGCCGAGGTTGCGCAGGGTGGGCGCGCAGCTGGGGCCCGCCCGGTTGAGGCGTGCCCGCCACGTCGAGCCGGCGGGGATGCACCTGGCTGGCGGGGTCACCGGGCCGGCCCTCCTCAGTCGAGTTCGCGCAGGGGTGACGTGCGATCGCCCGGCGCATCCCCCGTGTTGACCGTGCCCTTCGGCTCGAAGAGCACGATGTGCGCCTCGCTGTCGGCCTTCGGACAGTGCTCGACGCCGCGAGGCACGACGAAGACGTCGTTCGGCCCGAGCACGACATCGCGATCGCGCAGCTGG
The DNA here is from genome assembly GCF_049994905.1 of Leifsonia sp. McL0618. GTDB lineage: Bacteria > Actinomycetota > Actinomycetes > Actinomycetales > Microbacteriaceae > Diaminobutyricibacter. The sequence continues at coordinate 4,165,871 of NZ_CP188258.1, forward strand.
ATGGTCAGCTCACCCGAGACGACGAGGAACAGCTCGTCGGTATCCGGGTGCGTGTGCCACACGAATTCGCCCTCGAGCCGCGCCACCTTCACGTCGTAGTCGTTCACGCTCGCGAGCCGGTGCGGCTGCCAGAGTTCGCCGACGCTCTCGAGCGCCGTGCGGATGTTGCGTACCTCCGAGGTCATGCCCCCAACGATACGTCGGGCAACGAGCACAGGAAAAGGCACGTCATTCGTGAGGTGGTTTCTAGTTCCTAGCGCAACACCTCAATCGTGTGGGGTGTGTTGTGACGACGAAGTTTGCGTGGGAGACACGGGCGTTGGCTTATCGGGGGTTGCTGAGGGGCGAGTCGGCTTTGTCGGTCGGGTCGCGGCTGGGTGTCGCAGGAACGACGGTGAATAGTTGGGCCAGATTGGCTGGCATGGAGATCGTGGATGGCCGCAATGGCGGCATCGCAGTCGTCGACGTGGGTCGGCAGGTGGCGGGTTCCTCAGCCCGGTCGTATCGGCGGTTGACGCTCGCGGATCGGTCGTTCATTCAGGCAGCCCTGTCATTGCCTGAGCCGTTGGGGGTGCGGGCGATCGCGCGTGAGCTCGGGGTTCACCCGTCGACGGTGTCGCGGGAGATCCAGGCGCATCAGGTGCGGCATTGGGAGGCCCAGCATTACGACGCGGAGGTCGCTCACTATCGTGCGCTCCGGCGACGGCCTCGGACTCGGCCGGGGAAGCTTGCCGATCCGGTGTTGCGGTCCGAGGTCGTGTCACGCTTGAACCTGAAGTTCTCGCCGCAGCAGGTCGCCGGCGAGTTGAGGGTGGTGTTCCCAGACCGGGCGGAGATGCAGGTGTCCCACGAAACGATCTACCAGGCCTTGTATGTCCAGGGCCGCGGGGCGTTGCGGCACGAGTTGACGGTCGTCAAAGCGCTCCGGACGGGCAGAACCGGCCGGGTTCCGCAGTCGAAGCTGCCCGCCCGCACCAACCGGCCCTGGTTGGACGGGGCGCGTCTGACGGATCGTCCCGCGGAGGTGAATGACCGGGCCGTTCCCGGGCATTGGGAAGGCGATCTTGTTGTCGGCCCGGGCAACTCCGGCATCGTCACTCTCGTTGAACGGCAAACCCGGTATGTGTTGCTGGGGCGGCTGCCCGGGATGCGCGACAGTTGCACGGTCACCGATGTCCTGGCCGGCATGATCGAAGGGCTCCCGGCGGAGCTGACGAAAACGATCACCTGGGACCAGGGCAGCGAGATGGCCGGCCATCGAGCGTTCACGGTCAAGACCGGTTGCCCGGTGTTCTTCTGTGATCCGCACTCGCCCTGGCAGCGTGGCAGCAATGAGAACACCAACGGCCTGATCCGCGATTTCTACCCCAAGGGCACGAACTTCAACGACGTGACCGATGACGACCTCGCCGAAACCCAACGCCTCCTCAACATCCGTCCCCGCAAAACCCTCGACTACCGCAGCCCACATGCCATGCTGAACCAACTAATCAACGGTGTTGCGCTGACAACCTGAAGCCACCTGAAGAATGAGGTGACTATTCCTGTGCTCGTCGGGGTGGGCCTACGCTCGCAGCATGGTGAGTACGAAACCGGATGACGAACTCTTCGGTTGGGCGATCGCGGCTGTGGCGCCGGGTGGTGAGCTCGTCGAGGCGAGAGGGCTCCGCGACGGCGGGTCGCCCTGGCTGCTGCGCGTCCGCAGCGGTGAAGGCGAACGTTCGGGTGTGCTCCGGCTGGGCGCGGCAGGGGGCCACGACACACACGTCGAGGCGGCGGCGCTCGACGCAGCCCTCGCGGGCGGCATCGCGGTTCCGCGTGTGCTCGCGTCACGGTTGGAACCCGACCCTCCCCTGCTGCTCATCGAGGCGGTCGACGGCAGCAGCGCCATTCCGGTCGACCGGCCGACCATCCGGCTCCGGGCGCTCGGTGCCGCTGCTGCGCGCATCCACCGCACGTCGCCGCCCGCCGGGCTTCCCCGCCGGACGCGGTCGATCGCCGGCGTCGATTTCGACGCGCTGCGGCGCGCTGCCCCGCCCCAGCCACTGCTGCAGCGCGCAGAAGCCGTTGCGGCGTGGGGTCCCTCCACACCAGCCCCCGACGGTTTCGTGCACGGCGACCTCTGGCAGGGAAACACCCTCTGGCGGGGCGACGAACTCGTCAGCATCATCGACTGGGACTGCGCCGGGCACGGCCCCGCGGGTGTCGACCTCGGTTCGTTGCGATGCGATGCCGCCGTGACCTTCGGCGTGGATGCGGCCGCGGACGTGCTCGACGGCTGGCAGGAGGAGGCCGGCCGGGCGGCTGCAGACGTGGACTACTGGGATGTCGTGGCAGCCCTCGCGACGCCACCCGACCTCGGCTGGTTCGTGGACACCATCCGCTCGCAAAGGCGCCCCGACCTCACCCGGGAGCTGCTCGTCGAACGCCGCGACGGGTTCCTCCGCAGGGCCCTCGAGCGGCTCGGCGAGCAGCCGACTCTTGCGCCCGATGCCCGCTAGGGGCTTGGATGCTGGCTAGGCACCGAAATGGAGAGGGGTTTGCGATGTCAGCGAGCGAGCTCGAGCAGTCCAGTGTGAGGTACACCTACCGGGAACGCATCTTCCACCTGGACAAGGTGTCATCAGGCCTCTGGACCGTCTTCGACGAAGGCCGCGCCGACCTGGGAAAGCTGGTCCGCGTCGCCCCAGAAGGCGAAGAGCACGAGCCGGTGTTCGGCATCATCTATCCGGGAGAGACCGAGACCGCGCTCGAAGGCTCGGACTGGCGGGGACTGGTCGCAGCCCTGATCAACACGTCCATCGACCCGACGCCGTCGTGGGGCGGCGGGCAGGGCGCGGCCTGAGAGCGTTTGCGCACTCCCGCACGTGATGCGCTGAGCTTCGACGCGCCATCCCGGCGACCGGCCGAACTCGGTTTCCGGGTCACACGATCGCGGCTACCATCGGGGGATGAAGCCGAAGACGACGACGTCGGTGCTCGGATGGGTTGCAGCCGTGCTGCTCAACATCGGTGCGCTTCTCTTCATCGTCGGCCTCATCGTGCCGCACGGCGACGGGCCGGGCGGCGTGCTCGTGGCCGGGATCGTGCTCATCGTCCTCGGTCTTGCCGCTGGCGCGGCGTGGCTGCTGGCCGCGCGCCGACCGTGACCGGCTGTCGGGCGGGCGGTGCGCCGACCGGTCGAAAGCGTCACGCACAGCGCACACGCTCGACCGAAAAGGTCACGCTCGGCGCAACCTCAGTCCCGGCCGGTGCGCAGGTCCTGCGTGTCGTCGGCAACCAGGTCCGGGTTCGACGGATGCTCGGCCGGGTCGAAATCGGCGGGCGGAGGTTCAGCCCCTTCGCCACGGCCCGCATCGGTCGCCTTCCCTGGAACGAATCGTTCGGGTTCGCCCACTGAGGGAATACCGTGGGGGTAGTCATCGGCCGACTCGCCCGGTCGACCCGAGGGGGTGTTGTCCGACGTCACGGCTTGCCCTCCCCGCTGAAGGCGATGCTGCGCATCGCGTCTTCGAAGACGCTGTCGCGAGTGTCCTCGAGCGCGTCGTAGTCGGCGTCGGCGTCGAACCCGTCGGTCCGGTCGAACCCGCTCACACCGTCGGCCTGCTCTTCACCGCCGCGCACATCCTGTCCGTCGCGCATGTGTCCTCCTCGATCATGTTCGGTGCTTCTGAGCTACCCAAACGCCGAGCCGGTATACATCGCAAGGGGTTGATTCCGGGTGCGAGCCGTGCCCAAGGCATCCCCTCAGCGGCCCCGACCGTCGAGAGTTACCCTTCCGGTCGAGACCGTCAAACCCAAAGGGCACGCTCGACCGGAGCGGTCACTCTCGGCCGGCAGTCACCCGCACTGACCGGCACTCACCGGCACTCACCGGCACTCACCGGCACTGACTCAGGATGCGGCGACCACCTGCGCGTTCACGGCGCCCACCAGCTGGTCGAGCTGCTCCGCCGTGATCGGGCTTCCCGGGAACGCGGCGACACGGTTGAGCGGCATCGATTCGGCCATCCGCAGCATTGCCGGGTCGGCGAGCATCGCGCCCATTTCGCTTCCCGCCGACTGCGCGAACGCCGCGCCGAGGAACTGTCCACCGATCGGGTGTTTCAGCCATTCGCCGAGCGTCGAATCGAGCTTGAGCTGGGTGAGTCCCGCGTCGCCGGCGACAGCGACGACGATCTCTGCACGGAGGTCACGCGACGAAGCGCCGACGGAGACCGTGTAGTCGCCGCCTTCGACGACCCAGGCACCGGATGCTGTGTCGAAGTACGCGAGGTCTTCCGACGGGATGACGATGGTCACCTCACGACTCGCCCCCAGTGCGACCTCGACGCTGGCGAAACCCTTGAGCTCGCGCACCGGGCGCGCGACAGCGGACCCGGGAACGCCCACATACACCTGCGCCACCTCGCGTCCGTCGCGCGTGCCGGTGTTGGCGATCGTGAGGGTCACTTCGAGTCCGACCTCACTCTGCACAGCTGACACGCCCGAGTACTCGAACGTCGTGTACGAGAGGCCGTGGCCGAAGGCGAAGTCCACGGCGGCGTCGCGGCTGTCGTAATAGCGGTAGCCCACGAACAGGCCTTCGCCATAGCGCACGTGCCCGGCCTCGCCCGGGAAGTTCAGGAACGCCGAGGTGTCTTCGAGCCGCACCGGGATGGTCTCCGCCAGTCGCCCGGACGGGTTCACCGCGCCGAACAGCACGTCGGCGATCGCGCCGCCGCCGGCCTGGCCGAGAAGCCAGCCTTCGACGATCGCGGATGCGCGACCGGCCCAGCCGGAGAGCCGCACCACACCGCCGTTCGACAGCACGACGGCGACCCGTTGGTTCGCCGCGAGCACGGCCTCGAGCAGCGCGGTCTGCGCAGCCGGGATCTCCAGGTGGTCGCGGTCGAAACCTTCCGACTCGTCCTCACCGGGCAGGCCTACGAACACCACGGCGACATCTGCGGCAGCGGCGACAGCGACCGCCTCGTCGAGGAGTCCAGCCTCGTCTGCACCGGCGAGTGCGTAGCCCGGGGCGAAGGTCACGTCGGATGACCCTGCCAGCGCACGCATCTCATCCAGTGCGTTGTCCAGCCGTGTCGGTACGATCTGCGAGCTGCCCGCACCCTGGTAGCGCGGGGTGCGCGCGAATTCGCCGATCACGGCGACCTTCACGCCGGCCGTCGGGTTGATCGGCAGAATGCCGTCGTTCTTCAGCAGCACGACACTGCGGCCGGCGACCTCGCGAGCGAGGGCGTGGTGCGCGTCGCGGTCGTAGTCGGCCGACGCATCCGCCCCGTTCACGACCTTCTCGATGAGGTCGATGACGCGGTTCGCTCCCGTGTCGAGCACCGACTCGTCGAGCTCGCCCGATGCGACGGCGGCGACGAGCTGCGCATCCGTGACGCCGTTGCTCGACGGCATCTCGAGGTCGAGGCCGGCGACGAGAGCGCTCACGCGATTGTTCACCGCACCCCAGTCGGAGACGACGAGTCCTTCGAAGCCCCACTCATCACGCAGCACGCTGGTGAGCAGCCACGCGTCCTCGCTCGCGTACACGCCGTTGATGCGGTTGTAGGAGCACATGACCGTCCACGGCTGGGCGTGCTCGACGACATGCTGGAACCCGCGCAGGTAGATCTCGCGCAGCGGGCGCTCGTCGATGTCGGCGCTGACGCGCATCCGGTCGGTCTCCTGGTTGTTCGCGGCGAAGTGCTTCAGCGAAGCGCCGACGCCGCGCGCCTGAAGGCCGTCGACAAGGGCGGCGCCCAGACGGCCGCTGAGGATCGGGTCTTCGGAGAGGTACTCGAAGTTGCGGCCGCAGAGCGGCGAGCGCTTGATGTTGATGCCGGGACCGAGGAGCACGCCGACATTTTCGGCCCTGGCCTCGTCGCCGAGCGCGTTGCCGACCCGCTCGAGCAGCTGCGGGTCCCATGTGGAGCCGAGCGCTACTGCCGGCGGAAAGCACGTCGCGGGAACGCTGTCGCCGATGCCGAGGTGGTCGCCGCCCTCACGCTGCTTGCGCACACCGTGCGGTCCGTCGGTGAGATAGATCGACGGGATGCCGACACGATCGACCCCCTTCGACTCCCAGAAACTGTTGCCGCTGGTGAGCGACGCCTTCTCTTCGATGGTCAGCGCGTCAGCGCGAGGAAGCGAGGTGGCCATGATTCTCCTTCGATACGGTCTCGAATACCTTACATCACTCGGTTTTTCGAAGTCTGGGCGTGCAAAGCTCACCGCTCCGTGCCGTCAAGCGGATCCGCTCGCTCACGACCCCGCGCCGGTCGGCGGACCGGGCTCTGCGCGTGGCGCCGTGCCCGGCACTGTCGGCGTCGGCCTGGTCGGCGCACCCGAGAGCGGCCGGTCATGGGAGGGCGCGGCGGCTTCCGGCGTCACCGGCGTCACGACGTGCTGGTTGCGGATGCCCGCGAACGAGACGATCCCACCCGCGATGAACAGCAGCGCGACCACCAGGACGACACGGTGGAAGGCGTCCACATCGAGCACCGCGCCGACGATCGCCCCCGCACAGGCGACGGCGATGAGGCCTGCGACACGGGAGACGGCGTTGTTGATCGCGGATCCGATCCCGCTCTGCGCCGGGCTGATCGAGCCGAGGATCGCCGCCGTCAACGGTGCGACCGTCACCGCGAGGCCCAGCCCGAACAGGAGGATGCCCGGCAGGAGCTGGGTCCAGAAGTTCACCGGCTCGGTCGTGAACAGCATGAGCAGAAAGCCGGCGCCCATGATGAGCGGTCCTGCCGTCATGAACAAGCGCGGCCCGTATTTACCCGCGAGCGAACCGAACAGGGTCGAGAGCGAGATCGAGAGGATGGCGAGCGGGATGGTGGCGAGGCCGGCAGCGAACGCGGTGAATCCGGCGACCTCCTGCAGGAAGATCGTGATGATGAACTGACCGAGGGCCAGCGCTCCGTAGATAGCGGCGGTCGCCAGGTTGCCGAACCCGAAGTTGCGCACCCGGAACAGCCCGAGCGGCATCATCGGGTTCTTCACCCGCGTCTCCCACCAGAGGAACGCCCCGAAGCAGATCAGTCCGAGGATGAGCGGAACATAGACCACGGGACTGCTCCAGCCGAGCCTGCCCTGCTCGATGAGAGCGAAGACCGGCCCCGCGAGTCCGAGGGAGGCGAGCACGGCGCCCGTGACGTCGATCCGCGTTCCGCTGCCGACGTGCCCGGACGAAGGGATGCGCGTCAGCATCACGAGCGTGACGGCGATCGGAAGCACGTTGACCGCGAACACCCAGCGCCAGCTGAGCGTGTCGACGAAGAAGCCGCCGAGGAGCGGTCCGAGCACGAACGCGAGCCCCGTCCAGGCGGTCCACGCACCGATCGCCTTCGCTCTCGCAGCGCCCGCAAAGGTCGCCGTGATGATCGCGAGCGAACTCGGTACGAGCAGGGCGGCCCCTGCTCCCTGCACCGCTCGCGCGATGATCAGCACGAGTGAGGTGGGCGCGATGGCGCAGGCGACGGATGCGGCACCGAAGATGATCAGTCCGGCTCGCAGCACGCCGACGCGACCGAAGGTGTCGGAGATCGATCCGGCGACGAGGATGAGCGACCCCAGTGTGAGCAGGTAGGCGTCGACCACCCATTGCTGGGTCTCGATCCCTCCCCCGAGCTCACGGGTGATCGCTGGCAGTGCCACGTTGACGATCGACCCGTCGAGGAACGCGACGAAGGAGGCGAGGATCGCGACGATCAGGACGGTGCGGGGGTTGCCCTTCATCATCCCGGCGGGGGAATCGGCGGAAGCGGCGGATGAGGTCACATCGCCAACCTAGCGAGCAGCGCGGGCCGCGTCGAGGGTGCGCGGCGCCATCCCCGTCGACGACCGACCAACGAAATCGTCTTGACAATTCTTTTTGTCGGTGGAAGAGTGAAGACACCAACAGAAGGAGTGATCGCAATGACACTGGTACAACTCGGAATGAGCGTCTCCATCGATGGGTACGTCTCGACCCCCGACGGCCGCAACGACTGGGTCTTCCCCAACTTCGACGACGAGTTCATGGCCGACACCATGCAGCTGCTCAGCAGCCTCGACACGGTGCTGCTCGGGCGGGTCAACTACGAAGAGCAGTCCGCGAGCTGGGGCAACACAACCGGTCCGCTTGCCGACATCATGAACAACGTTCCCAAGATCGTCTTCTCGAACACGCTCCACTCAGTCGACTGGGTGAACGCCCGGCTCGCGACGGGAACGCCGGAAGAGGAGATCGCGCGCCTGCGTGACGAAGGCGTCCCCACTGTCGGAATCGCCGGCGGCGCCCGGTTCGCCCAGTATGTGTCGAGCCACGGGCTCGTCGACGAATACACGCTCAACGTGCACCCCATCGCCCTCGGGGCCGGGATGCCCGTGTTCGCGACGACCGTTCCGCTCCGCCTGGTCGGGTCGAAGGTCTACTCGACCGGGCTGATCTCGAACCGCTACGCTGCGGCATCCGCACCAGACCGGGAGACCGTCGGCGCTGCACGCGACCGCGCCCACGGGACGGCGTGAGCGCGTCGGCTAGCCTGAACCCGTACGCGGTCGACAACCACTCGAGGTTTCCATGCTGGATGTAGCGGTCATCGAGGATTCGGCTGCGGCCGAGGCCTCACTCAACCCCATGCGGGCGCGGATGCTCGCCGAGCTCGTCGACCCCCAGTCGGCGACGACGCTCGCAGGCAAACTGCAGCTGCCCCGCCAGAAGGTGAATTACCACCTGCGCGAGCTCGAACGTTTCGGGCTCGTCGAACTGGCCGAGGAACGCCGCAAAGGCAACATGACCGAACGGGTGATGCGGGCGACCGCCGCCTCGTATGTCATTTCGCCGACCGCCCTCGCCGCCGTGCAGCCCGAGCCGGCGCGCTCACCCGACCGCCTGTCGGCGCGCTGGCTGCTCGCTGTCGCGGCGCGGCTGGTGAGGGATGTCGGCGAGCTGATCACGGGTGCAACCCGCGCAAGGAAAACCCTCGCGACCTTCGCGCTCGACGGTGAGATCCGGTTCGCGAATGCGTCCGACCGCGCCGCATTCGCCGAAGAGCTCACCGCCAGCGTCGCGGGCCTCGTCGCCCGCTACCACTCAGAGGCCGCACCGGGCGGCCGGGACTTCCGGTTCGTCGTGGCCGTGCATCCGAGCACGAAGCCGGCGAGCCCACCGACACCTGCGAACCCACCCACACCTGCGCCGCTCGAGGCGCCGCACACCGAGGAGAACCCATGGGACACCCCTGGACCAACGAAGACGAATTCGAACTGAACGCAACACCGGAAGAGGTCTGGCTGGCCATCGCCTCCGGGCCCGGCATCGACTCCTGGTTCATGGGGGTCAACGAGGTGGAACCCGGCGTCGGGGGCAGCATCAACACCGACTTCGGCGGATACGTGCAGCGTTCGGAGATCACCGCGTGGGAGCCGGCGCGGCATCTCGCCCACACCAGTCAGACGGACCCGGACGGCCGGTTCATCGCCTTCGAGTACCTGCTCGAAGCGAAAGACGGTGGTACGACCGTCATGCGGCAGATCGCATCGGGCTTCCTCCCCGGCGACGACTGGGAAGCCGAATTCGAGGCCATGCTCACCGGCGGCCTGATGTACGGGCGCACCCTGCGCTCCTATGTGGACAATTTCACCGGACGTTTCGGCGTGCCCGTATCGGCGATGGTGCAGCATCCGGACTTCGGGCGGGCCTGGGCGGGCATGCTCGCAGACCTCGGGCTCCCATCGGATGCCGCAGAAGGCGACCGGGTCACGCTCACCCCGACGGGACGCGAACCCATCGCCGGGGTGATCGACTATTTCGCCGACGGCTACCTCGGGGTGCGCGCCGACGACGCGCTGTACCGCTTCTACCGCGGGTTCTACGGACCCGGCCTGGGGCACCACGTCTTCAGCCCGGGCGCCGATCGTTCAGCGCTCGAAGCGGAGTGGCGTTCGTGGCTGGAGGGCGCGGTCGCCTGAGGTCGGGCATCCGGTCTCCCCACCCCGCGGCCTCTCGGCCACGGGTTCGCTGACTATTCGTCGCGGTCGGTGTAATCGCCCTGCTCGGCCGAGGCGTCGACGACTTCTTCGTTCAGGTCACTCCCGGTGTACTCACCCTCGATGAGAGGGTCGGGAGCACCCTCTTCGGTCTCGGTGTACTGCCCGTGGACCGTGCGTAGTTCCGGCGCCTCCGGGTCTGTCTCGGTATAGAAACCTTCTTCGTGCTCGCGGTCGTCGCGGTCGCCACCGTCGGCGGGTCCTTCGAACGTACCCATGACTACTCCTTTCGCCGGTGACATCCACGTCGGGCGTACGCGTTCGCTCGAACGAGAGCATCCGTGTGTGACTCTACGCCCGCGGGTGCCCGCCGACTAGGCCCAGCAAGCTTCGTCAGCGGAGGTTCTTCGTGGCGGCCTTGCGGGCCTTCTGCGCGTTCTTCTTCGCCTCGTCCAGGGCTTTCTGCATGCTCGGGTCGTTCCAGAACGACGTCACCGCATTCTTCATTTGTTCGTAGCGCTCGCGGCCGGCGCGCGTGCCCAGCACATAGGCGATGAGGGCGATCACGAGGATCGCCAGGAACCGTGGACGCATGAGTCCTCCTGACTGTCTGAGGCGACCATATCCCCGCCGCCGAAGGATGTGAAGGGGGGACCCGCGCGGCACCGGCGCTACGAGGTCGTGGCCGCGCTGCGGCGCCGCGTCCACCGGTCGTACAGGGCCTCGATCGGGCCGCTGAGCAACAGGATCAGCAGCCACAGCATCCCCACCGAGGGGACGAGTACAGCGAGCACCAGCGCGACGACGAAGAGCGCCGTGGCGATCACCGACGGGGTGAGACGCAGGGCGCCCTCGACCCCTTCACGCAGGAGGCCGGGATTGCGCTTGAGCACGGACTCCATGAGCAGCATGGATGCGCTGGTCACGATCAGCGTGCCGATGTACAGCGCGTACACATCGGGCTTGTTGCCGGCGGCCAGCGACAGCACGTTCGTGGAGAACGGCAGGAACACGATGCTCGCCAGCCACAGGAAGTTCAGCCAGACCAGGGCTCCGTTGTAGTCCCTGACGAATTCGAAGACGCGGTGGTGCACCATCCAGAACCTTGCGATCACCACGAAAGAGATGGCGAACGCGAGGAACGTGCCCCAGTTCGCGATGAAGAGTTCCCAGATCGTGGTGTGCGTTCCGGTGATCTCGGTGGCGATGTCGACCAGGGGGAGCACCAGGAGAGTGATCGCGATGGCGACGGCGGCATCCGAGAAGTTCACAAGGCGATCGAGCCCGCGGTCTGTCCGGAACGATGCCATGCGCTCATTCTGCCCGCCGGGGGGCGCGGTGCGCGACCGCGGCACTCGCTACGAGAGCGCGTCGACGAAATCGGCGATAGACGTGACCTCCGCCTGGCGCGGGAAGATCTTCTCGGTGAGCACCCGGTGCACGTCGGGGTCGCGGTCGAAGCATCCGTCTTCGAGCACGACGATGCGGAAGTCGTGGTCGGCTGCGTCGCGAACGGTCGACAGCACGACGCCGCTGGTCGAGATTCCGCAGAGGACGATCGTGTCGACACCCTGCGTCTCCAGCTGTTCGCGCAGGTCCGTCGTGCTGAAGGCGCTGACCCGTGACTTGCGCACGACGATCTCGTCGTCGGCCGGCGCAATGCGCGGGTCGACCTGCGTGTCGGGGCCGTCGAGCAACCGTCCCGTGGCAGCCGCCGCGTGGAAGTTGACGTTGCTCGCGGGAACAGAGGCGATGTCGTCCTCCGTCAGTGCAACCCGCACGTAGCCGATGACGGCGCCTGCGGCACGCGCAGCCTCGCGGGCGCGAAGCACGCCCCCGATGAACGTCTCCGGATCGGGCAGTTGCGCCGTGATCGACGGCTGCAGGTCCATGATGAGCAGGGCAGTGGTTGCGGGGGCGAGTTCAGTCACGCCCGATACCTTAGCCCTCCTGCCTTTGCGCCGAGCACAGGCAGAAGCATGTCAATCGAGCGGATCCGGATGCTTTTTCCTGGGCTGGGCGAGAAATGTCAGAGTGATTCGGCGTCGTCGGTGTGCGCGGCCGCATTCGCCTCGACCACGGCAGGCACCACCTCGTCGCGCTGGATGCGAAGCCCACGTGGCGCATCGATGCCGATACGGATGCCGTCACCGCGCGACTCGAGAACGGTGATGACGATGTCGTCGCCGATGAGTACCCGCTCCCCCGGCTTGCGCGTCAGTACCAGCATTGGGTCAGCCTATCCCGATGCCGTGCACGACGAGGCTGCGCGAGCCGCCAGTCATCCACCGGCGGCGTGGTGTCGGGGTCGGCGTGGGTGCGGTCGATGAGATCGGGGTTGACCGCGAACGGGCTGTGGTTCGGCCTCGTGGCGGAAATGTCAGTTGCCGGGACCGAGAAGGTCGAAGTACACCGGATGCGGCGCCGACTCGACGTGCACCATGTCGACCGCTGCGGCGTGCTTCGCGTGCGTCTGGCGTCCGTCTTCCAGGTAGCGGATGGCGTGCAGCTGCGCTTCCAGGATTCGTGCTGCACGCTCCACGAGTTCGGGCGGGATGGGGCCGAGCGCGATGGGGGGCCTCCACGGCACCGGGTGGTTCGCGCGCTCGACGGCCACCTGCAGCTCGACTTCGAACCGGGCGAGCGCATCTTCCCAGCTGCGAACAGGGACGAAGGGATCGAGCACCTCGTCGGTGCCGTCGCATGCGTCGGTGCCGTCGAATGCGTCAGTGCCGTCGAATGCGTTGGTGCCGTCGAATGCGTTGGTGGGTTCCTGCATGATCGTGCTCCTTGCTGTGAGCGGGGCTGGCGGTGAGCGGGGCTTGCGGTGAGCGGGGCTTGCGGAGGCGGGTGGTCCTGGTATGGCAGGTGGGCGATGGTTCAGGATGCGGTGCGTGCGTGAGCGTGGTCGAGGCGGAGCCGCGCGACGCCGGCGAACGCCGCGTGCCGGGCGAGAGCCGGGCCAGGTAGGCGCTGCGGCGGGCCTGGGTCATCCTGGCTTCCACGCGTCTGCCGCGGTGACGAGGGCGAGCGCTCCCGCCGACGCGAGGTCGTCGCGCGACAGGTGCGATGCGCGTGCGCATCGGTCGGAGACCAGGCACCCGACGAGCGGCAGATTGCCGATGACGAGCTTGTTTCGGTCGCTTCGGTTCACGCGGCGGACCCCTTGAGTGGCTTGTTCGAACCGCTGGCGGCTCGAACACAACATCGGACGTGGTTGCTCGGACAGGGTCGGGTACCGAACATGAGCGCCGGGTATTCACTCGCTGATCACGCTAACAACGGTCCGGTCGATTGTGGGCAGTGTGTCTCCCCCACTACGGGGCGCAAGGTACCCCCAGATCGGGCGATACCCGAATGTGGTTCGAACCACTCGCCTGTCGGCATGTCCTGGGGCGATTGCACCCCGGGATGCGCTGGAGATGCTCCCCCGACGCCACACTGCGCGACCTGGTCGCCGCAGCTCCCCCGGGCGCCTGGGCCGACATCTCCGGCGCGCACCTCCTGGCGTTCCACCACCCTCACCGACGAGGTCACGGCCGCGGCGGGCACCCGTCAGCGTCTCAGCGCGCGGGTGCTCCAGCCCGCACTCGTGGACTTCCTGCGCTAGGCGATGCCGCCGGCGACACCCCAGGCCGCTCCTGCCGCGCCGGTCGTATCGTGCGCGACCACGACGACGATGCTGCCGTACGGCTCCCGCCATTCGCTGTGCACCGCCTCGTGCTCGGAGGCAGGAACGACAGCGGATGCGCGGAACGCGTCACCGTCCCGCGTCACGTCGACGGCATCCCCGTTGACGAACACCGCGATGTCCGCAACGGGAGCCGCTGAGACCGCCGTCCCTTCGACCGCGATCGTGACGGTCCCGTCCGCTGCGGGTGTCCCCGCGACCGCTGCAACCTGCACCTCCGGCCCTGCCACCGCATCCGCTGCGACCTGCACCTCCGGCACTGCCACCGCATCCCCTGCCGCCGCATCCCCCGACGCCGACGCCGCATCCGCCCCCGCCGCATCCCCCGCTGCGTGCCCGCCACCTTGGTACGTGCCCGCCATCTCGAGCGGGCGGGCTTGTCCCGAACGGGCAGGCACGCTGCCGTCGACCACCGCGCCGCCCACCTCGGAAGCCAGCACCGGCGTGCGCGGCGGCGCGACGCGACGAGCGCCGCTGCCTTCGAAGGCCGACGCGTAGCGCAGCAGGGCCGTGTCGTCGTATGCCTTGCCTTCGAACGTGAGCCCGACGGGCATCCCGATGTCGGCCATCACGCCCATCGGCACGGTGACGGTCGGGATCCCCAGGTGCCGCGGCACCAGGTTGCCGTTGGCCACCCAGGTTCCGTTGCGCCAGCCGACGTCGGCCGATGCCGGGTTCACATCCATGTCGGCCGGCCCCACGTCGGCGACGGCGGGGAACACGACGACGTCCAGGCCGTTCGCGACCATCCACTCTTCGAGGTCGACCCGGCGGGTCTCCTCGAGGCCGCGGATACCCTCCTCGATCAGCGGGATGCGCTCCAGCGGCGTGATCCCCTGGGCGCGCGCCCGCGTGACGTAGTCGGCGATGTCGAAATCGAAGTCCCCGTAGCGGTCGGGCTGGGCCCCGGTCGGCTGGGGGAAGATCTTCGGCCCGTCGACGTCGGCGAGGGCGTGCAACGCGGGGTCGCCGTTCGCGTCGAGAAAGTCGTGCCAGGCCAGCATCGACAGCTCCCAGATCTCGCGGTCGGCGAAACCCTCGGGCACGATCCCGCGCTCGACCATCGTCTGCGCGCCGTCGCGGTCCTTCTCGTAGTTGGAGACCACGGGAAAGTCGACCTCGACGACTTCGGCGCCCGCCGCCTCGAGGTCGCGCCGCGCCTGTTCCCACAGCGCGACGACGGATGCCCGGGTCGCGATCGGCTCGCGCGCGCCGGTGTCCGCGTTGATGTACATGCGCGGGATGCCCACCCGTCGCCCCCGCAACGCGTCACCGTTGCGCAGCGCACCATACGATTGCGGGCGAACGTCCGACACCGCGGGAAGCTGCACCCACGGCTGTGTGCGCCAGAAGTCGCCGCGCGTCTCCGCGTCGTCCGCGACGATCACGTCGAGCACGGCGAGCAGGTCGTCGACGGTGCGCGTGTGCGGCACCACGACATCCATCGTCGGCACCAGCGGCCAGTTGCCGCGCACCGAGATGACACCACGCGACGGCGTGTAGGCGACCAGGCCGTTGTTCGAAGCCGGTGCACGACCCGACGACCAGGTCTCCTCCCCCAGCCCGAAGGCGCCGAAGCTCGCCGCCGTCGCGGTTCCTGAACCGTTCGACGACCCGGACCCGAACGCTGCCGTCAGGTAGTCGCCGTTGTACGGGCTTTCCGCACGGCCGTACACCCCGCGCTGCATGCCGCCGTTGGCCATGGGCGGCATGTTCGTGAGGCCGATGAGCACGGCTCCCGCGGCCCGCAGGCGGCCGATCGTGAAGGCATCATCCGACGCGACGAGGTCGCGGAACGCCGGCGACCCGGCGGCGACGGTGAGCCCGCGCGCCTTGTAACTGTCTTTGGCGGTGTACGGAATGCCGTCGAGCGGGCCGAGCGTCTCGCCGCGTGCGCGCCGCATATCCGATGCCCGGGCATCCGCGAACAGGTCCGGGTTCAGCACGGGCACAGCGTTCAGCCGGATGCCGTGCCTGTCGTAGGCGGCGATGCGGTTCAGGTAGCGCACGACGAGGTCGACGCTCGTCACGCGCCCGGCTTCGAGCGCCGCGCGCAGGTCGGCGATCGTCGCTTCGACGACCGTGAAGTCCCCGGTCGGCGCCGTCATTCTCCCGCTCCCTGCCAGACGGGCTGCTGCTGCGTGATGCAGTGGATGCCGCCCCCGCGCGCGAGGATCTCGCGAGCATCCACGGTCACCACCCGACGCCCGGGATAGACCTCGGACAGCAGGTCCCGTGCCCGCGCATCCGCCTCGTCCTCGCCATAGCCGCAGGCGATGATCCCGTCATTGACGACGAGGTGGTTGACATAGTTCCAGTCGACGAAGCCTTCGTCGTCGGTGAGAGTCTCGGGCGCGGGGAGGTCGACGATGTTCCACTCGCGACCGGCGGCGTCGCGCGTCCCCTCCAGGAATGTGCGCAGGCCGCGGGTCACCTCGAAATCGGGATGCGCCGGGTTCTGCTGCCGGTGCAGCACAAGGGTGCCCGGCGAGGGGATGGCCGCGATCATGTCGACGTGCCCCCGCGTGCCGAACTCCTCGTAGTCGCGGGTCAGTCCGCGCGGCAGCCAGATGACGTGCGTCGCACCGATCGTGCGCTCAAGTTCGAACTCGACGCGCTCCTTGTCGGCGTACGGGTTGCGGCCCGGGTCGAGCTGCACCGTCTCGGTGATGATGACCGTGCCTTCGCCGTCGACATGGATGGCGCCGCCCTCGTTGACCAGCATCGACGAGACGAGCTCTGCATCCGTCCGCCCCGCGATGAAACGCGCGATCTCACGGTCGTGGTCCCAGGCCGCCCACTTCTGGGCTCCCCAGCCGTTGAAGATCCAGTCGACGGCGCCGAGCGTGCCGGACTCGTCGAACACGAACGTCGGGCCGAAGTCGCGCATCCAGAAGTCGTCGAGCGGTGCCTCGACCAGCTCGATCTGCGACGAGAGCATGCGCCGGGCGCGGTCACGTTCGACCGGGTCGACGACCATGGTCACCGGCTCGAACTCCATGATCGCGTGCGCGACAGCGGTCCACGCCTCGTAGCCGCCGTCGGCTTCGGGCCCCGCTTCGCCCAGCGTCACACCGGGACGGGGGAACGCCATCCAGATCCGTTCGTGCGGTGCGGTCTCGGCCGGCATCTTCCAGGTCATGCGGTTACCTCCTCGAGCAGTGCCATCGCGTCGCCGTCGACTGCGACGTCGGAGTCCCCTGCGGGCTCGACGTCGGTGTCGACCGGACGGTTGGCGGGTGTGCGGTAGGGCTCAGTCGTGTACCAGAGCAGAGCGTACAGGCCACCGGCGAGCAGCGGGGCGACGATGGGCGAGATGTCCGCGCCGCCGAGGGCGACCGCGATCGGGCCCTCGTACAGGGTTGTGTTCACCATGAGCATGGCGACCGCGACGGATACCGTCATTGCGATCACGCCGGGCCAGTACCAGCCGTTGCGGTGCCAGAACGGGCTGTTCCTGGTTTCGTCGTTGAGCGCGATGCCGTCGTAGCGGTTGCGGCGCACGAACACATCCACTGCGTAGATCGCGATCTGCGGGCCGAGCACGGCGACGCTCAGCTCGATCGCCGAGTTGAGGGTGTCGAGAAAGCTCGACGCTGCGAAGAGCAGGTAGGCGGATGCCGCG
The DNA here is from genome assembly GCF_049994905.1 of Leifsonia sp. McL0618. Lineage (GTDB taxonomy): Bacteria > Actinomycetota > Actinomycetes > Actinomycetales > Microbacteriaceae > Diaminobutyricibacter. The sequence goes on from NZ_CP188258.1 coordinate 4,183,159, forward strand.
GCCACCACGACCCCGCAGATCACGACCGTCCACGCCCGGTGGATGCGCAAGCCCAGCGCCTGCGCGTACAGTCCGGTCGAATAGGCGGTGAGAACGTTGTTCGTGATGCTCCCGAGAACGATCATGAACAGGAAGACCGGGTAGAACCAGCCGGGCACGATCTTCGCGATCGCCACCTGGGGGTCGGTCATGTCGACCGCGGTTCCGGCCACGACCCCCAGCGCCGAAATCAGTACCGCCGGAACCATGCCGCCGAGCGCAGTCCACAGCACGACGGAACGCTTCGACACGGTCTTCGGCAGGTAGCGGGCGTAGTCGGCGCTTGTCCCCCACGAGAGCGGGCCCGAGGCCATGATCGCGAACCCGAGCAGCAGCAGTGCCCAGTTCTCGCCCGTCGAGACGTGCGGCGCGGTGTACGAGAAGTCGGCAGCGCCGAAGACGAACACGGCGAGCAGCACGAAGCACACGGCGAGCGCGGCGGTGAAGATCGGGCTGAGCCGCAGGATGGTGCCGTGCCCGTAGACGCTGATGCCGAAGCTGAGCACGGTCACGACGGCGAGCACTCCCCATTCGACGCCCGGTGACACGTCGATGCCGATGTGCTGGAGCAGCGCCACCGAAGCCAGCGTCGCGAAGGTGACGTTGAGGATTTCGTAGAAGATCCCGATCAGCACGCCAAGAGCTTCACCGAAGACTTTGTTCCCCCTGGCACCGAACATCGTGCGCATGATGACGACGCTGGGCGTGCCCGACGCCGGTCCGCTCACCGCGAGCCAGCCGACGGCCACCCACCACAGGTTGCCGAGGACCGTCAGCACGAGCGCCTGCCAGACGGGCAGGCCGAGGAGGATCAGGATGCCGCCGAGAACGAAGTAGAGGTAGATGACGTTGGCCGACATCCACACCCAGAAGAGCGAGCTGGCTTTTCCGTGGCGCTCGGCGGGTGGAATGTAGTCGATTCCGCGCGTCTCGATGTGGCCGACCGCATCGATTCCGTGGGTCATCGCCGTGTCTGCAGCAGGCGTGCTCATGATGGTCGCCCTCGTTTCGTCATCGAACCTTTTCTATTGATCGTTTGATCAATAAGATGGTGGAGACGCTATATAAGATGAGGGACCATGTCAAGTGCAGACCGGAAAAGGGCCGAACGCAAGTCGCCGGCAGAGCGCTCCGCCGAGATCGAGGACGCGGCACGCAGCATCGCGCTCGCCGGCGGCCTGACGACGGTCACGCTCCGTAGCGTCGCTGCACACGTCGGCGTCACGCCCGCACTCGTCGCGCACTACCAGCCGAGTATGGAATCGCTGGTCGCGAGCACATTCACTGCCGTTGTGGCGGCCGAGCTCGCGGATGTCGGGGCGCTCCTCGAGCCGTTCCCGACGGCGACGGAACGACTCTCACGGCTCATCGACACGCTCCAGGACGGCAGCCGCGACGACCTCACCCTGGTCTGGGTCGACGCGTGGAGCCTCGGCCGGCGCAGCGAGATCCTCGCGGCGGCGGTGCGCACCCAGATGGACGCCTGGGAAGCACTGATCACCGACGTTCTCGTCGCCGGGTGCGACGCCGGCGAGTTCACCACCGACGACCCGGACACCGTCGCATGGCAGCTCCTGGGCATGATCGACGGCCTCAACGCGCAGTCCCTGGTGCACTACCGCGACGCCCCTTCCCGCGGGCGCCTCATCGCCCACGCGATCGAGCACGAACTCGGCCTCCCCGCCGGGGCCCTCGCCGCAGTCCCTACTGCGCCCTCCCCCGCGCACTAGCCGCCGAGCCCGCGCTGGCGCCGAGCCCGCGGGCTGGTCCCGCCGCCCGCGGGCTGGTCCCCACGCCCGCGGACTGGTCCCCGAGAACAGATCAGATGAGCGCGAAGGCGAGGATTGCTGCTGCGACGCAGAGTACCGCGACGACGATCTGCAGGACCGCAGACTCCTTGCGACGGGCGTGCGTGACTGCAGCGCCGATCATGACGACCGCAAGTCCGATCGCGGCGATCGGTGTGAGCACCGGGGCGACGCCGGTGAGCAGCGGCAGCACGAGACCGAACGCTCCCACCACCTCGACCGCGCCGATCAGTTTCACCATCGGTGCGGAGTAGTCGTCGGCCCACGCCATCCCGCTCGAGGCCAGCGCGGTACGGCTGCGCACGAGTTTGGTCGCTCCCGCCGCGACGAAGAAGAGGGCGAGGATGGCCAGAAGGATCCAGAGGACGATGAGCATTGTGTGCCGTTTCAGGTAGGTGGGTTACTCTTTGTTAGTAACACCATGATGAGTTATCGGGCCATCGGTTACAAAAGGCACATGGATGTGCGTGAAGCACACAGGAGGAACCATGGCGAGCACCGTCGAGCACGTTTCGCTTCCCGACCTGAGGGGCATGCGAAGCGACTACGAGTCCGCGTGCGGTGGCGCCGAGGCCGGTGGAATCATCCGCGACGTTCTCAATCGCATCGGTGACAAATGGTCCCTGCTGGTCATCGGAACGCTCGACCAGGGGCGGATGCGGTTCAGCGAACTCCAGCGACACATCCCGGGCATCTCCCAGCGCATGCTCACGCTCACCCTTCGCCAGCTCGAACGGGACGGCCTCGTCACCCGCACGGTGCACGCAGAAGTGCCGCCGCGCGTGGAGTACGAACTGACCGCGATGGGCGCCACCCTCATCGAGCCGTCACTGGCCCTGGCGACCTGGGCGATCGAGAACTACCCCGAGATCGAGGCCGCGCGCACCGCCTTCGACGCGCCCTGACGCTGCCCCACCCCGCCGGCCGCCCGGCTCGCCCAGCCGCGTCCGCCCCCGAGCACAACCCGCGTTCGAGCACAGGGAAAAGCACCCCATTTCGCCCAAATCGCGTGTTTCTTCCTGTGCTCGACGCACTGACCGCGGGGCGGCGCGGCGCGCGGCGCGGCCTACTTCTTGGGCGCCGGCTGGCAGACGGCGGCGGCTTTCATGCCGGCGACCGCCTGCGCCTCCGACCAGGGCAGCGCGACGATCGTCTTCGTTCCCGCCTTGGCCGGAGCCTTCGACGCGATCGATGCGAGCTGCTGGGCGAGCTCCCGCGCGAACGGCGCACCCGCAGACGAATTGTTCAGTGCGACGACCACCGTCAGTCCGCTCTCCGGGTCGGCGAACATCGCCGAGATGAAGCCCGGGATGTCGCCGACGTTGCCGCGCAGGGGTCCGAGTTTCAGCATCCCGAGACCGTAGGTCTGCCACGACGGCGAACCGCCGCCGAGTGGAACTCCCGTGTCCTGCGCCCGTGCTGCGGGCGCCGAGACGAGCGACCCGGTGGCGAGCGCCTGCACGTACGTCTTGAGGTCACTGATCGTCGACACTGCCCCCGCAGCGGTCCATCCCATGGACGGCGACAGCGACGTTTCGTCGATCGTCGTACCGCACTGGAGGGCACCCGCCGTGGTGAGCGCCGTCGCGTACCCGCGTAGGTGCGGCGAGGGGAGCGAGAGCTGGCCGGAATCGGGAAAACTCGAATGTGACATGCCCAGCCGGTCGAACACGTAGTGCCGGTACATGTCAGACCAGCTCATGCCCGTGGCGACCTGCAGGGCCATACCGAGCAGAACCATGTTCGCCTGCGACGTGTTGTAGAGCTGCCCCGGGGAGCCGGCAGGCCTGGTTGCGAGTCCGTCGCTGAGCAGTTCCATCGCCGGCCACTGGCGTACCGGGTTCGTGACGAAGACAGGTTTCAGCTGGGGCGCATAGTCGCCGAGGCCCGAGGTGTTCTGGCACAGTTCACGGAGAGTGATTCCGTCCACCCCGATCATGCGGGGCAGGTAGAGCGACACCGGGTCGTCGAGTTTCACCTTGCCCTCGTCGACGAGGGAGAGCAGCACCGAGCACGTCATCGACGTGGTGTTCGTCGCGATCCTGAAATGCATGTCGGCGGTGACCGGGTCCGACACCTTGGGGGCCGTGGTTCCCAGGCCGTCGGTGTAGCTGCCCGACCACGGAGCCCAGACGCCGACCAGCGCACCGGATGCCCCGGCCAGCTTCATCGCATCCGTCACCGCCGTCTCAAGGCGGCCTTCGATCGCCGACGGGAAGGCACCCTGCACCTGGTGGGGGAGCCGCGCCGTCGCGTCGGCGTAGGGCGTGCATGCGCCGAGTACCACGGCGACAAGGCTCGCCAGAGCTACTGCGGTCGCCCGCTTCGCCCCACGAAAGCCCCGACTCATACCCATCCCCCGATGGTTGGTGCACTAACTTTGCAAGCATTCTAACTGAGAAGGCCAGTATGCAATCCCGGCCGCGCATCCCCCGTAACGTTTCGGCGGCAATCCGTCACACGGGGTGCGCGGCGGCCCTCGGTGAGCGCACCGGGCGGGTCAGCGTTCGCGCATGAACCGTTCGACATCGGCGTCGACCATGATGTCGCTCGGGCGCAGCGGACGCGTGAGATAGAGGCCCTCGAGCGACGTGATGCGGCTCAATGCCACGTAGGTCTGTCCGGGGCTGAACGCCCGTGCCCCCAGGTCGACGATCGCGCTGTCGTACGTCTTGCCCTGCGACTTGTGGATGGTGACCGCCCACGCGAGCCGCAGCGGGAACTGGGTGAACTCGGCCACCACATCCTTGGTCAGCTTCTTGGTCGCGGGGGAGTAGGAGTACTTGAACTTCTCCCAGATCGCCGGTTCGACTTCGTGGATCTCGCCGTCGACGTCGACGTACACGGTCGAGTCGATCCGGGTGACCGTGCCGATCGTTCCATTCACCCACCTGGGCCCGTCGCCGGTGCCTGCGTCGTTGCGCAGGAACATCACCTGAGCGCCGACCTTGAGTTCGAGCACTTCGTCCGCGGGAAACGCGCGCCCACCGAAATCACCGCTGACCTCGGCTTTTGCGGTGAGCACACGCCCCGGAAGCTGCCGAAGGGCGTTCGAGTTGATGCGGTTGACGGCGTCGTTGCGCGTGGCGAGCGTGATCGTTCCGTCTTCGGGGGCCGGACGCGCGCCCGTCTCGTTGAGCCGGTCGGCGATGTCCTTGGTGACACGCCCGTGACGCACGGCATTCAGCATGGCCTTGAAGTCGGCCTCGTGCTGACGGTGGATCTCGGTGAGCTCCACGATCTTGAGCGCGGCCTCCCTCCACACCTTCGCGTCGAAGAACCACATCGACCGGTACGTGTCGCCGAAGTAGGCGCGCTCGTCTGAGTCCCCCGGCACCGGGGCGAGCTGGTACGGGTCGCCGAACAGCACGACCTGCACCCCGCCGAACGCTTCGTACGGTCGCTGCCGCGCCTGCCGCAGGCTCCGGTCGATCGCATCCATCAGGTCGGCGTTGACCATCGAGATCTCGTCGATGACCAGGGTATCGATCGTGTTCAGCAGCTTGCGCAGCTCGGCGCTCTGGTCGATGTCGTGATCGGCGATGACGCCGATCGGCAGGCGGAACAGCGAATGGATGGTCTGGCCACCGACGTTGAGCGCCGCCACCCCGGTGGGTGCGCTGATCACCAGCTGCTTCTCGGTGTTCCACGACAGGTGGTTGAGCAGGGTCGACTTGCCTGTGCCGGCGCGGCCGGTCACGAAGACGTGTTCGCGCGTGTTCTCGATGAGCTCGAACACGGCCTTCTGCTCGGCCGAGAGGGGGAGCTGACCCACCTGCGTCCCCTTTCCTGCGATGCGAAGCCCGTTCAGCCTATCTCGCCGGCAGGGCGCCGGAGGCCGTCCACGCCCGCCCTGTGAGCGCATCTTAGGATTGCCTCATGCCCGAGGTTGCCGACGTCAGCGCCCCCGCGCATCCGGTCGCCCCGTTCCGTCCTCGCACCCGCGTCATCCTGGTCTCAACGGGCATCGGCGTACTGCTGCTGCTCGCCTTCGCGGCAGCGATCGGCTCCCTGCAGCGCGACGTGTACAGCCCGTCCGGGTTCGTGTCCGGCTACCTGGGCGCACTCGCACGTCATGACGCGCACGCCGCGCTCGCGATGCCCGGGGTCGACGCGAGCGACAGCGGTCTCGCTGCGGCAGGCCTTCCGACCGCCCCCTCGAGGGAGCTCCTGCGATCGGATGTGCTGGCGAACCTTTCCGGCATCCGGATCGTTCACGACGACACGCTCGCTGACGGCGTGCACCAGGTCGCCTTCGAAGCGACCGTCGACGGAACCCCGGTCTCGTCGGCGTTCCGCGTGAAGCAGACCGGCGCCGTTCTCGGGCTCCTGCCCACCTGGCGTTTCGTCACTACGCCGCTGGCTGTTGCGACCGTGACCGTGGAGCACGCTGAGACCTTCACTGTCGCGGGCCACACGCTGGACACCCGGGCGGGAGATCCGACCCAGCCGGCGCAAGCGTTCACGACCAAGGCCGACTACGTCGTGTTCGCTCCCGGCCTGTACCGTCTCGGCCACAGTTCGACCTATCTCCACGCGGATACTGCCTCCTTGCTCGCGAGCAAGCCGGGTGCCGTCGCGACCGTCTCGGTTGTCGCCGAACCGACCTCGGAGTTCATCTCCCAGGTCGAGTCGCAGCTGGACTCCTACCTCGACGGATGCGCGAAGCAGCCGGTCCTGCAGCCGAGCGGATGCCCGTTCGGCGTGGTTATCGACGATCGCGTCGTCGGTGCCCCGGCCTGGTCGATCGTCAAGTATCCGCCGGTGAACGTTGTGGCCGGAACGAACGGCTGGCAGATGGCCCCGGCGGAGGGCATCGCACACCTTCAGGTGACAGTGCAGTCGCTGTTCGACGGAACGATCTCGACCCGCAATTCCGACGAGCCGTTCTCGGTCGCGCTGTCGAGTATCGTGATCCGCCCGGATGGCGCACTGGACATCGTCGTCGCCGGCTGAGCCTGTCTCTCCGCCCCGAGCGCCCAGGTTCTGAACCGCTGCGCAGTTGCAACGTGTGCGCTCGGCCGCGCCGGGTCACCCGGCGCGGCCGGGTCACCCGGCGCTGTGGTCGTGTTCCGCCAGGCGCGCCAGACGCTCGTTGTACGCGTTCAGCTCCGCGTCGTTGGTACGGTCGGCGTTCCTGTCACGCCGCTTCGTCTCTTTCGCGTCGCTGCGGCTCCACTGGATGGCGACCACGATCGCGAGGATGACGGTCGGGATCTCACCGATGCTCCACGCAATCCCGCCCCCGGTCTGCTGGTCGGCAAGGGGGAGCTGCCCCCAGGTGCGGCCCATCGCACCGAACCAGTCGGCGAGGAGCAGACCGGACGACGTGATGAGGCTCAGCCCGAAGAAGGCGTGGAACGCCATGGTGCCGAGCAGGAGGACGAGCCGGAACGGGTACGGCAGCCGGTACGGGACCGGGTCGATGCCGATGAGGGATTGAACGAACAGGTAGCCCGTGATGAGGAAGTGGGTGATCATCCACTCGTGACCGATGTGGTCGGTCGTTGCCCACCGGAACAGTGGCGTGTAGTAGAACGCCCACAGCGATCCGGCGAAGAGCACCGCTGCCACGATCGGGTTGGTGAGCACGCCTGCGACGCGGGAGTGCACGGCCAGCATGATCCACTCGCGGCCACCGCGCGAACCGTCGGACCGCTTGCGGATCGTCCTCAGCGCAAGCGTGATCGGCGCGCCGGGCACGAGCAGCAGCGGCACCATCATGGTGAGCACCATGTGACCGAGCATGTGCGACGAGAAGAGGTACTTCTCGTAGACGTTCACGCCCCCGGAGGTGATGTAGAAGAGCAGCGCGATTCCCGCGATCCAGAGGATCGTGCGGTGGATCGGCCAGCGGTCGCCGCGCTTCGTGATGCGGCGCACGGCGGCGAGGTAGAAGAAGACGGCGAAGCCGCAGCCGAGCACCCAGAGCAGGTCGAAGTTCCAGCTGGTGAAGTAGCGCTCGAAGGTGAGCGGCGGCGGAAGCTTCTCTCCGGTCAGGATCTCGGCGGGTGTCGGCGCACTGCCCAGCTTCTGGGCGACAGGCGTGGCGGTGCGGGCGAGCGCCGCCGCTACCCCGGAGGCGAGCCCCATGAACGCGAGCTCTGCGGTTACCAGCCACCAGAAGGCACCACGCCCGGCGCCGGACTTCAGCCGCGCGATCAGGAAGCGCCGCTGAGTCACGCCGAACACGCCAAGAGCCACGAGGGCCGCCACTTTGACCAGAACGAGGATGCCGTAGGGCGTCGCGAGGTTCTCGAGCGTGCCGATGCGGAGTTCCGCGCTCACGTAACCCGATGCGGCTACGACGACGAAACAGACGACGGCGAGCGTCGAGTACCGCTCGATGATCGGCACGAGCCGGGCGCCGTCGAGGGTTTTGCGGATCAGCACGACGGTGAGGAGCCCGCCCAGCCAGATCGCGGCGAACGCGATGTGCAGGCCGAGCGCCGTGATCGCTGCGTCGTGTCCGGCGGTGCCCGCTGCGTGGCCCTGCTGCGCCATCGGCAGCAGCGAGAGCAGCGCGAGAGCGGTGACGAATGCGAGAGCGGTCTGGTTGCGCACCGCGAAGCAGAGCACGGTGACGGCGGCCGCGATCAACGTGGTGCCGAGCCACGCCTGACCGAGCGAGATGCTGGTCACGAACGAGCTGAGGCCGTCGGTGAAGGTCTGGTCGAGCGAGAACGGGATGCCCGTGACGCTCACAAAGGTCAGGAGACCTGTGATCGCGCTCGCGACCGTCATCACCGCGGCTGAAGCAGCGGCGACGTCGAGCGTGCGGTTGAACTCCGGATGGCGCGGACTGAGCGCGAAACAGGCGAGAAGCAGCGCCCCGATCGTGCCGGCAGCGCTCAGGTTGACGATGAGCTTGGCTGCGGGAAGGCCGTAGCGGACGAACGCCCCAGGGTCGGCGAGGAGGGGCGCAGCGGCGCCCCCGCCGAAGGCGAGAGCCGCGAAGAGGGCCAGAAATGCCACCACCACGAGCACGACGGGGCCGGCTAGGCGGATGACTCTGGGCACCGATCAAGCCTATGTCGTGCCCGCTGTGAGCAGGCACACAAGGCGGATGCTGTGGAAAGGCGACGAGGGGGACGCCGACCTGCGGCGCCCCCCTCGTCGAAAGCGTGAACTACTTGACAGCAGCCTTGAGCTTCGAGCCGGCGGTCAGCTTGACGCGGTGGCCGGCCGGGATGGCGATCTCGGCGCCGGTCTGCGGGTTGCGGCCCGTGCGCGCGGCGGTCTCGGTGCGCTCGGCGGCGAGCCAGCCCGGGATGGTGACCTTGCCACCGTTTGCCACGGTGTCCGCGACAGTGGCGAAGAATGCGTCGAGCACGCCACCGACGGCGGCCTGGCTCTGACCGGACGCAGCGGCAACTGCGGCAACGAGCTCGGTCTTGTTCAGCGACTTGTCAGCCATTGAGTGTCCTCCTCGGACCTTTTTGCTGGAATACAGCTTTCTAGTGGAACGGTTGAGGCCACGAAGGGCCATTACGTCTGGTCGGTTTGACCGCCTTGAATGTATCAGAATCCCGCGTGTTTTCGCGGATTTACGGGCTTTTTCGCAATGTCTACGCGTATTGCGAACACGGATTCTGCGTCCGTCGCCCCCCTGAAACGGCAGAGAGGGTGCCCGACCGAAGTCGAACACCCTCTCTGGAGTGAACTGGCATGTCTACCAGTCGCGCTGATTACCAGCTCGACTTGGTGATACCCGGCAGCTCGCCGCGGTGCGCCATGTCGCGGAAACGAACGCGCGAAATGCCGAACTTGCTGAGGTTTCCGCGGGGGCGGCCGTCGACGGCGTCGCGGTTGCGCAGGCGCACGGGCGATGCGTTGCGGGGGAGCTTCTGCAGGCCGATACGTGCGGCCTCGCGGGACTCGTCGGTTCCGTTCGGGTCGACGAGCGCCTTCTTCAGCTCCAGTCGCTTGGCGGCGTAGCGGTCGACGACCACCTTGCGCTGCTCATTGCGGGCGATCTTGCTCTTCTTGGCCATGGTCTAGCGCTCCTCTCGGAACTCGACGTGCTTACGCACGATGGGATCGTACTTCTTGAGTACGAGACGGTCGGGGTCGTTGCGGCGGTTCTTCTTGGTCACGTAGGTGTACCCCGTGCCAGCCGTCGAACGAAGCTTGATGATCGGACGGATGTCCTGCTGCTTTGCCATTAGATCTTCTCCCCACGCGCAAGGATGTCCTTGACGACGGACTCGATGCCGCGGACGTCGATGACCTTGATGCCCTTGGCACTGACGGTGAGCGTGACGTTACGGCGAAGCGACGGAACGTAGTACGTCTTCTTCTGAACGTTCGGGTCGAAACGGCGCTTGGTGCGCCGGTGCGAGTGCGAAATGTTGTGACCGAAGCCGGGAACCGCTCCAGTCACCTGGCAGGTTGCTGCCATGGTTTTCCTCCAATACCGCGGAGCAGGAGTGCTCCGCCCAAGATCCCTTGTCGGCACGCACAAAACACCCGCTGGTGAAAGAAAGTGGATTGGCGCACGATCCGAGTGGGAGAGGCCCACTCAGCCAAACATCAATACTACGTTGAACCCCCGTGCACCTGCAAACCGAGTCGCTGGCCTACGGGTGTTCCGGCCCGAACATGCGCTTCGTGATGGCCTGGACGTCGCGATCAAGATCGTCGAGTCGAACCAGTTTCGTGTCGATCCTGTCGAACCGCCTTTCGATCGACTCGAACCGCGCATCCATCGTGTCGAGCCGGTCGGTCACCCGGCCGATCTGCGTGACAAGGAGGTTGCCGGAGAGCCTCAACACGACCGCGGTCATGGAGAAGAATGCCGCCCCGAGGATTCCGAGCGCTGTCCAGGTCTGCGCTTCAGTCAAGATCATGCCTCCATTGTGCCGGTTTGGTTGCTCCCACGTTATGCATCCGGCAACACCCGCAACCAGATTCCTCGAAATCTGTGGAAAGAGTCAATCAAGCCGTGATTGTGGAGGAGCAGTTGGCGCACAGCCCGAACACATCGACGACGTGCTGCGCCTGGGTGAAGCCGTGCGAGGCCGCGGCCGATTTCGCCCACTGCTCCACCGCATCCGCCTCGATCTCCACTGTGAGGCCGCAGTTGCGGCAGATCAGGTGATGGTGATGCCCGGTCGTGCACGCCCGGTACAGGCTCTCCCCGTCGGGTGACTGCAGCGAATCCGCGTCACCCTCCGAGGCGAGGTCGGCGAGCGCGCGGTACACCGTCGCGAGGCCGATCGGCGATCCCGCCTCGTGCAGGTTCATGTGCAGGCCTTGCGCGCTGATGAAGCCCTCTGTCGAGGTCAGCGCGTCGCGGACGGCCTCGCGTTGCCAGGTGTTGCGCTTCACGGTCTCACGCTAGCTCTTTCTGGAGGTCATGGGCCGCACGCCCGGCCTCTGTCGGCGCCGCGACACGCTCCGCGCGGATGCGGCCGGAGCGGCGGGCGGCACGCCGGCCGCCGGCGATGCGGCACACGACGTAGATGAGGAACGAGATCGTCGTCACGTACGGGCTGATCGGCAGCGAACCGCCGAGCGCCAGCATGATGCCTCCCACGACCGAGGTCAGCGCGAAGACCACGCTCAGCACGGGCACCGCGAGGGGCGAAGACGAGATCCGCATCGCAGCGGCGGCAGGCGTCACCAGCAGGGAGAGCACCAGCAGCGCGCCGACGATCTGGATCGACACCGCGACGGCGAGCCCGAGCAGCACCATGAAGGCGAGCGAGATGAACCGCACCGGCACACCGCGCGACGCTGCCACATCCGCATCCAGGCTGTCGAAGGTGAGCGGCCGCCACATCACCAGCAACCCGACGAGCACGAGTGCGCTGATCGCGATCAGCCAGCCGAGCTGCGGGTCGTCCACCGACACGATCTGTCCGGTCAGGAGCCCGAACTTATTGGCGCTCCTGCCCGGATACAGTGCGAGGAACAGGATGCCGAGGCCCAGCCCGAAGGGCATCAGCACCGCGATGATCGAGTTGCGGTCCCGCGCCCTCGCCCCGAGGATCCCGATGAGCACGGCTGCGATGAGCGAGCCGGCGAGCGAGCCGATGACCACGTTCACCCCGAAAAGCAGGGCGGCGGATGCTCCGGCGAACGACAGCTCACTGATTCCGTGTACCGCGAACGCCATGTCGCGTTGCATCACGAACACGCCGATGAGGCCGCCGACGACCCCGAGAACGGCGCCCGCGAGGATGGAGTTGTGCACCAGCGCGAGCAGCTCGCCGTAGTTGGCGAAGTCGAACAGCTGGGACCAGAGGTCAGGCGTGTTGGTCATGCGACGGGCTCCGGATGCTCGGACGGTTCGGGATGGCCTCCGCGGCCATGTTCGTGGTGGCCGTGCGTTTCCGCGTCGGGGATGCCGACCACGACGATGCGTCCCCGGCTTCTGATCACGTCCACCGGTGTTCCGTAGAGATCGGTCAGCACGTCACTGCGGAGCACCTCGTCGGGGGTGCCCTCGCGGAAGCGGCCTCCGGCCAGGTAGAGCACGCGGTCGACCATCCCGAGCACCGGGTTCACGTCGTGGGTGACGAACACGACCGCGCTGCCGTGTTCGCGCCGCCTGCGGTCGATCAGTTCGCTCACCCCGCGCTGGTGCTGCAGGTCGAGCGACAGCAGCGGCTCGTCGCACAGGAGCAGGGCCGGGTCGCCGGCGAGCGCCTGGCCGACGCGAAGCCTCTGCTGCTCGCCGCCGGACAGGTTGCCGACGGGCACGTCGGCGTACCGGCGTGCCCCGACCGCGTCGATCAGCCGTTCGGTCTGCGCGCGGTCGTCTTTCGTGGGGAAGGGGAGTCCCCAGCGATGCCCGTTGACGCCGAGGGCGACGAGGTCGCGGGCGCGCATAGGGGTGCCTGCGGCGATCAGCTTCTGCTGCGGGATGTAGCCGATGCGCCGGTCTCCCGTGCGAACCTCGTGCCCGTCGAACTCGATCGTTCCGGCGTCGAGCCTCTGCTGCCCGAGGATCGTCTTGAGCAGGCTCGTCTTGCCGGAGCCGTTCGGCCCGAGCACCGCGACGAATTCACCGGCGTGGACGTCGAGCGAGAGCCCGCGCCACAGGGTGCGGTCGCCGAAGCCGAGGTCGGCGTCACGCAGGCGGAGCACCACGGGCCGCTTCCCGGGTGCAGGCACGAGGTCGAGGGGTTCCGAATCCGTCATGTTCTCCGCCTCACTCGCCCAGGGCCGCGCTGATGTGGTCGAGGTTGGAGCTCATCCAGCCGATGTAGTCCTCACCCTGCGGAAGGGTCTCCGTCACCGGCACGACGGCCACGTGGGCGTTCCTGGCCGCAGCGATGACCGTCTGGGTCTCCGGACCGCTGGTCTGCTCGTTGTAGGCGAGGAGTTTCACCGCGTGCTGGTGGAACAGGTCGACTGTGCTCTTGAGAACCGCGGGGGAGACATCCGTTCCCTGTTCGACCGCGTGACTGAACGCCGCAGGCGTCTTGTCGACGAGGCCGATCGCCTGGAGCATGTACAGCGGGACCGGCTCGGTGATGGCCACGCCCGTGCCCGCGTACTTCGCCTTGAGCGCCGCCTCACGGGCCTCGAGCGCGGTCACTTTCGCGATGAACGCGGTGGCGTTCGCGGTGAACGTCGCTGCTTTCGACGGCTCGGCCTTGCCGAGTTCTGCCGCGAGCCGGTCGGCGAACGCCGTGATGGTCGGGAAGTCATACCAGACGTGTTCGTTCAGGTCGCCGTTGGCGTCGGGCTTCTTACCCGAGAGATCGACGACGTTGATGACCGTTGCCATCGACTTTTTCGCAGACGACATCATCGTGCCGACGAAGTCGTCGTAGCCGCCGCCGTTCTCGACGACGATGTCGGCTTTGGTGATGGCCAGCTGATCCTGTGCGCTCGCCTCGAAGTAGTGGGGGTCCTGCGCCGGGTTGCTGATCAGCGCCGTCACCGCGACCGCGTTGCCGCCGATCGTCTCGGCGATGTCGCCGTAGACGTTGGTGCTCGTGACGACGGAGACCGTTCCGGATGCGACAGTCCCGGATGCGGGGGAGCCGGCTGCGCATCCCGCCAGCAGCAGCGTCGACAGCGCGAGCGCCGGCAGCGCAAGCGCGGAGACGAAGGATCGAGTCGTCATGGGAACCTGGGGCACCCTTAGAACCTAATCCTTGTTGATAATGATTGTCAAAACCATTGTCGTTAGTCGATGCGAACGAACGCGTGTATCGCCCCCGCCCCCGGCACGCCTGAACCGCCGCGAGCGCGCAGCTCAGTCGAGCAGGAGCGCAGGCTCCTCGATGATCGCGGCGACGTCGGCGAGGAAGCGGCTGGCCACATCGCCGTCGACGATGCGGTGGTCGAACGAGGCACCGAGCGTCGTGACCATACGCGGACGTACCTCCCCGTCGACGACCCACGGCTTCTGCTTGATCGTTCCGAGCGCGACGATGCCGACCTCGCCCGGGTTGAGAATAGGCGTTCCCGTGTCCATGCCGAACACGCCGACGTTGGTGATCGTGATCGTTCCGCCTGCCATGTCGGCGGGCTGGGTGCGGCCGTCGCGTGCCGTGAGGGTCAGCTGTTCGAGCGCGCCGGCCAGTTCGAGGAGCGACATCGCCTGTGCTTCCTTGACGTTCGGCACGATCAGTCCGCGCGGTGTCGCGGCGGCGATCCCCAGGTTCACGTAGTGGTGGACGATGATCTCCTCATCGGTCCAGGTCGAGTTCACGGTCGGGTTGCGTCGCACCGCCCAGATCATCGCCTTGGCCATGATGAGAAGCGGCGACACCTTCACCCCGGCGAAGTCTGGCGAGTTCTTGAGTCGCTTGACGAATTCCATGGTGCGGGTCGCATCCACGTCGACGAACAGGCTGACGTGGGGAGCCGTGAACGCGCTCGACACCATGGCCTGCGCGATCGCCTTGCGTACCCCCTTCACCGGGATGCGCTCCTCACGCGAATCCGGCCACTCCGGTGTCTGGATGTTGCGGAACACGCTTGCCTGCGTCGCATCGCGCAGCACGTCGTCGCGGGTGATGTCGCCGATCGGCCCCGTCGCCGTCACCGTCGCCAGGTCGACGCCCAGGTCTTTGGCCAGCTTGCGGATGGGCGGCTTGGCGATCACGGGAACCGACGAGGCCGGTGCGGCGGCGGCATCCTCACGCGCGGGGATGTGCTGGGTCGCAGGGGCGGCATGGGCCGCGTGCGACGGCGGCTGCGCTGCGTCTGCTACAACCGGGATGGCCGCTGTTCCCGGATGCGTCACCCGGCGCCGCCTGCTCGTCACGTGGCCGGTGGTCCCGTAGCCGACGAGCGGCGCGGGCTTCTCGTCCACCTCGTGCGAGACGCTCGCAGCGGTGTCCGCCGTGGCCTCATCGACCTCAGGGGTGGATCCGTGAGCGGGGGCGCCAAGCGCGGCGGGAGCATCCACCGACGTCGACGACACGGTGATGATCGCCGTTCCGACGTCGACCGTCTGGCCTTCGGAAACCAGCAGTTCGCCGACCGTACCGGCGAACGGCGACGGCAGTTCCACGAGCGACTTCGCCGTCTCGATCTCGACGAGCACCTGGTTGACCGACACGGTGTCGCCGGGCGCCACCTTCCATTCGACGATCTCCGCCTCCGTCAGGCCTTCGCCGACGTCGGGGAGGAGGAACTTCGATTCGCTCATGCTGCAGCTTCTTTCGGTCGGTTCGCCCGGGATGCCCGTGTGCGGGTCAGAATGCGAGGCTTCGGTCGACAGCCTCGAGCACCCGGTCGGCGTCGGGGAGGTACATCGACTCGACCTTCGACGGCGGGTACGGCGTGTCCCAGCCGGAGACGCGGATCACGGGTGCTTCGAGCACGTAGAAGGCCTTTTCGGCGACGGTCGCGGCGATCTCGGAACCGACGCTCGCGTTGCCTGCGGCCTCCTGTACAACGACCAGGCGGCCGGTCTTGCGTACGGATTCGAGCACCGGGCCGTAGTCGATCGGGGACAGCGTGCGCAGGTCGATGACCTCGAGGCTGATCCCCTCTTCGGCGGCCTGTTCGGCCGCGTGCAGCAGCGTCGACAGGATGGCGCCGTGCCCGACGACCGTCACATCGGTGCCGACGCGCGCGACCCGGCTGGCATGCAGCGGAGCGACCCTGTCCGTGAGGTCGACCTCGCCTTTGATGAAGTAGCGGCTCTTCGGCTCGAGGAAGATCACGGGGTCGTTCGACTCGATCGCCTCCTGGATCATCCAGTAGGCGTCGTGCGAGTTGCTCGGGCTCACGACGCGCAGGCCTGGCGTGTGCGAGAAGTAAGCTTCCGGGCTCTCCGAGTGGTGCTCGATCGAGCCGATGTGGCCGCCGTAGGGGATGCGGATGACGATGGGCATCGTGACCGCGCCCTCATGACGGTTGCGCATCCGTGACAGCTGGGTCGTGATCTGGTCGAACGCCGGAAAGACGAAGCCGTCGAACTGGATCTCGCAGACGGGGCGGTAACCGCGCATGGCCAGGCCGATGGCGGTGCCGAGGATGCCCGACTCGGCAAGCGGGGTGTCGAGCACGCGCTGCGGCCCGAACTCGGCGTGGAGGCCTTCGGTGACCCGGTACACACCGCCGAGAGGGCCGATGTCTTCGCCCATGAGCAGGACTTTGGGGTCGTTCGCGAGGGCGTCGTGCAGGCCCTTGTTGATCGCCTTGCCGAGTGGGAGCGTTACGACCGGGCTGAAGGGTGCGGGAGCCGGAGCCGGGGACACAGCGGATGCTGCGGGCTCGGCGGATACGGGCTCAGCAGCCTCAGGCTCGCTATCGTTGGCCGCGTCGTCAGTAGCCGTCTCGTCGGCATCCGTCTCGTCAGTAGCCGTCTCGTCGGCATCCGTCTCGTCGGCGTCCGGGACCTCGACGACCTCGGCATCCTCGATGACCTCGGTCGCCTCCGCGTCCATCGCGGCGTCGTGGATGTCCTGCGCTTCCACGAATTCCGCTTCATGCACTTCGTGCGCCTCGCCGGTCTCGTCCGCGTCCACGATCACCGGGTAGCTCTGGTTCAGGTCGCTCATGCGCGCTCCTCATCGAAGGACGCCTCGTAGCGCCGTGCCCATTCCTTCTGCTCGGCGACCAGCGGATGCGGCTCGGAGTAGACGTGGTCGAAGATCACGTCCATCGGGGGAGGAGTGACCTCCATCAGCCGTCGGCGCGCATCCGCCGCGATGTCGGCCGCTTCCTCGTCGACCGAGGCGAAGAAGGTGTCCCCGACGCCCAGATCGGACAGGTAGGTGCGGTAGCGGGCGATGGGGTCGCGGGCGATCCACGACTGCAGTTCTTCGTCCGTGCGGTATTTGGTCGGGTCGTCGGCGGTCGTGTGGGCGCCGACACGATAGGTGAGCGCCTCGATGAGCGCGGGTCCGTAACCGGCGCGGGCGTCATCCATCCACTTCGCTGTGACTGCGAAACTGGCGAGCACATCGTTGCCGTCGACGCGGGTACCGGGGATGCCGAAGCCGCTGCCGCGCAGGTAGAGCGGCGTGCGGGACTGGCGTTCGACCGGCACCGAGATCGCCCACTGGTTGTTCTGCAGGAAGAACACCTGCGGAGTGCGGTAGCTGGCCGCGAAGACCAGGGCCTCGCTGACGTCGCCCTGCGACGATGCGCCGTCGCCGAAGTAGACGATGACCGCCTCGTCGCTTTCGGGGTCGCCTGTTCCGGACTTGCCGTCGAACTGGATGCCCATCGCATACCCGGTGGAGTGGAGGCTCTGCGTGCCGAGCACCAGCGAGTACAGGTGGAAGTTGCCGTTCTCCTCCGGGTTCCAGCCACCGAGCGTGACGCCGCGCAGCATGCGCAGGATGTTCACCGGGTCGAGGCCGCGGATCATGCCGACGACGTGCTCACGGTAGGAGGGGAAGATGTGGTCCTGCTTGCGGGTGGCGTGCGCCGACCCCACCTGGGCCGCCTCCTGGCCGATGCTGGGCACCCACAGGGCGAGCTGCCCCTGGCGCTGGAGGTTCGCCGACTCGTGGTCGAAACGCCGCACGACCGCCATGTCACGGTAGAACCGGCGGTAGTCGGCCTCCGTCAGACGTTCGAGGTACGGCACGTATTCCGCCGCGGAGTCGCTCGGCTGGAACCGCCCCTCGGGGGTCAGCAGTTGAACGGTCGGCGCTGGGCGCGGGGAATCGATCGAGGCAGCCACCGTACTAACCTAACCGCTTGGCCGGGTGCCCATTTGGTAGGTTCCGTACAATATCTCCGGCCACCTCAAGGAGTTTGTCCACAGATTCGGCTTCGCCGACGCTGATCCGGATGCCCTCAGGGGCGAACGCGCGCACCGTCAGGCCGGCGTCGAAGAACGCATTGTTCGCCGCCTCCGTCTCGTCGCCCGTGGCGAGCCAGACGAAGTTGCCCTGCGCCTCTGGCACGATCCAGCCCTGGTCGATGAGTCGGGCACGCAGGTTGTCGCGCACCATCGCGATGCGCGCGACGCGCTCCATCAGCTCGTCCTCGCGGTCGATCGACGCGATGGCGGCGACCTGGGCGGCATCCGTCACCGACAGTGGGATGGCTGCCGAACGCGCTGCGTCGAGAACGTGCTCGGGGCCGACGGCGTAGCCGATCCGGAGGGCGGCCAGCCCGTACGCCTTCGAGAACGTGCGGAGCACCACCAGGTTCGGGTAGCGGGAGAGCAGGGGGATGCCGTCGACGCTCGCATCGTCGGTCACGAACTCGTAGTACGCCTCGTCGAGCAGCACCAGGAGGTCATCCGGAACCTTCTCCATGAACGCAGCGAAGTCGTCGGCCGTGACGATCGTTCCGGTGGGGTTGTTGGGGGTGCACACGATGACGACGCGGGTGCGGTCGGTGATGGATGCCGCCATCGCGTCGAGGTCATGGCTGCCGTCCGCACGGTTGGGCACGCGCACGCTGGTGGACCCGGCGACGGTGACCAGCCCCGGGTACGCCTCGAACGACCGCCACGAGTAGACGACCTCGTCGCCGGCGCCCGCGGCCGCTGAGATGAGCTGGGCGAGCAGCGAGACCGATCCGCTGCCGAGATGCACCCGGCCGACATCGACGCCGTGACGCTCGGCAAGACGGGACCTGAGGGCCAGGCCGCTCGCATTCGGGTAGCGGTTGAGGTCGGCGAGAACCGCCGTGACGGCATCCACCACACCGGGGAGCGGGCTGTACGGATTCTCGTTGCTCGACAGCTTGAAGCCGTCGGCGGGAGCCGGCCGGCCCTGCTTGTAGGCGGGCACGGCCACGATTTCCGGGCGCAGTCTCACGCCCGGACGCTCTGAGTTACTCACAGCTCCAACTTAGCGGCGTCCACATTCCACAGCGGGAATTACTTCCTCGACCTCGCGGCGCCCCCACTGACATAGTGGAGCAATGAGATTCCTGGTCCGACTCATCATCAACGCTCTCGCGCTGTGGTTCACGACGTTCATCGTCAGCGGTGTCACGGTGAAGCCGTACGCGCCGGGCGAGGTGCCGACGATCCTCACGTACCTCCTGATCGCGCTGATCTTCGGTGTCGTCAACGGCGTCCTGGGCACCTTCATCCGCATCATCGCGTTCCCGCTCTATGTGCTCACCCTGGGCCTGCTCGCGCTCGTGGTCAATGCCCTGCTGCTTCTGCTCGTGGCCTGGATCAGCAGCCTGCTGGGCTTCGGGCTCTACATCGACGGGTTCTGGGCGGGCTTCTGGGGTGCGATCGTCCTGGCGATCATCTCGTGGCTGATGGGTCTCATCGTGCGACCCGTCACGCGCGATCGCTGACGCGGGAGGGCTCCCACAAACTGCGGGAGAATGGATGCTGTCGTCCCGTTTTGCAAGGAGCCCCATGACCGCCCTGCCTCCCCAGCCCCTCAGCCCGCTCGATGGCCGCTACCGTTCCGCGGTGGTCGGTCTCGGCGACTACCTCTCCGAAGCGGGGCTGAACCGCGCCCGCGTGCAGGTCGAAGTCGAGTGGCTGATCTACCTGACGAGCCACGGCATGTTCGGCTCCTCTCCGCTCACGGAGGAGCAGGTCGCGTCCCTGCGGGCGCTGTCGGCCGAGTTCGGCCAGGCCGAGATCGACCGGCTCGCCGAACTCGAAGCGACGACGAAGCACGACGTGAAGGCGGTCGAGTACCTGGTGCGCGAGCGTCTGCACGCGCTCGGGCTCGACCACATCGCCGAACTCACCCATTTCGCGGCGACGAGCGAAGACATCAACAACCTGGCGTACGCACTCACGGTGAGTGCGGCCATCCACCAGGCCTGGCTTCCCGGCTACCGCGCGGTGATCGCGGAGCTGCGGGCGCAGGCGCACGCGTACCGCGACGACGCGATGCTCGCGCGTACCCACGGCCAGCCGGCGACGCCCACCACCATGGGCAAAGAGCTCGCGGTCTTCGCGCACCGGCTCGAACGGGTCGAGCTTCAGATCGAAAACTCCCGCTTCCTCGGCAAGTTCAGCGGCGCGACCGGCACATTCGCCGCGCATGTCGTCGCCGACCCCGATGTCGACTGGCAGCAGATCTCGTACGAGTTCGTCACCGGTCTCGGACTCGACTGGAACCCCCTCACCACCCAGATCGAGTCGCACGACTGGCAGGCAGAGCTCTACAACCGGGTGTCGCATGCGAACCGCATCCTCCACAACCTGGCCACCGACATCTGGACGTACATCTCGCTCGGCTACTTCCGCCAGGTTCCCGAAGCGGGCGCGACCGGCTCGTCCACAATGCCGCACAAGGTCAACCCCATCCGCTTCGAGAACGCCGAGGCCAACCTCGAGCTGAGCTCCGCCCTCCTGGATTCGCTCGCCGCCACGCTTGTCACCAGCCGCCTGCAGCGCGACCTCACCGACTCGACGACGCAGCGCAACATCGGCGTCGCGCTCGGTCATTCGCTGCTCGCCCTCGACAACATCCAGCGCGGCCTCGGCCAGATCGACCTCGACCGCGAACTGCTCGCCGCCGACCTCGACGCGAACTGGGAGATCCTGGGCGAAGCCATCCAGACGGTCATCCGCGCCGAAGTCGCTGCGGGCCGGTCGTCGATCGCCGACCCTTATGCGCTCCTCAAGGAGCTCACGCGGGGCAAGCGCATCGGGCGCGCCGATCTCGTGGAGTTCGTCGAGCGGCTCGACATCGGCGACGCCGCGAAAGCGCGCCTGCTCGACCTCACCCCAGGCACCTACGTCGGCCTCGCCTCGCAGCTCGTGGACAGGCTCGACCGCGAGTAGCGCCGCGGTGCGGGGCCCGGCGGGCTCCTTCCGCCGAGCGTGACACCTCCGGTCGAGCGTGCCGCGCGGGCCGGGCTCCTTCCGCCGAGCGTGACACCTCCGGTCGAGCGTGCCGCGCACGCCGGGCACCGTCGACCGCAACGGGCACACCCGCCGTTCGACACGTCACGCGCGCCGACGCGCGACGACCCGCGGCGATCAGTGCTTTGAGTCGTCGCCGCGGTTCTGCTCTTCGAGGTCGCTGACCTCTTCGGCGTTCGGCTTGAACGCGAGCGAGAACATCGCGAGTCCCACGAGCGCCACGATGAACGCGATGCCGAAGGACACCGCGGCGAGCAGCGGTTCACGCGTCGACATCAGCACGATCAGTCCGACGAAGATCGCCAGGATCGCCGAGATGACAAGCAGCTCGACCGGCCGGAAGCGGTCCTTCCGGGTCGGCTGATGCGCCTTTCCGGCGGCGGCGGGAGAATTTGCGGGCACGTTGGAATCCTTCTTGCGGCTCATGATCCGCTCTCCATGGGGTGCTCAGCCGTCGACGGATGCTGCGCCGCCCACTTGAGCGAGAATCCCCCGATTGCGAGGTAGACGCCGACGATCACGGCGTAGGCGCCGAACAGGCCGACCGCGAGCACCGAGTCAGACGGAATGAGCAGGAACACGAGCGCGAGCACGGCCGTGAAAGCCCCGACGATGATCCAGTCGCGCGAAGACGGGTCTTTCGAGCGGCTGCGCAGGCCGCAGTAGAGCTCGATGAAGCCCGTGAGGGCGGCCCAGACGCTGACGAGGTAGAGGAACAGGCCCAGACCACTCGTCGACAGCGCCAGTGCGAGCACTCCGGCGATGACGCCGATGACTCCGTGCGCGACGAACAGGCGGCGCACCGTGCGGTCGGCGACGCTGCGCCAGCTCAGGATGCCCACCAACAGCCCTCCGACCACCGCGTACGCGCCGAACACGACGAGTCCGAAGGTTGCGGAGTGGTTCGAGTTGAAGGTGACGACGCCGGCTGCGACGAGCGCTACGACCGCCCGTGCGATGGGGACGGCCCAGTACCCGGAAGACTTCGGGGCGGTGGGGGCGGCTGCCACTCGGCGACCTCTTTCATTGGGCGGTGGAACCTACCCAGTTTAGTCGGCGGATGCTGCGCGTTTGCCCCCTGGCGCATCCTGCGTTCAGGAGCTCGCATCCGGTTCTGTGACGCCGATGTTCTCCTTCTCGGTCACCACCGGATCCAGGGTCGGCCGGATGAGGTTCTTCTCGACGTAGAACATCACGATGCTCGCCCCGATCAGCGCGACGCCGAGGAACGGCGCGATCATGTTCACCGTGCTCAGCAGGGTGAACAGCGTGCCCAGCATCGCCTGGTCGAGGGCGTTGGCTCCGTCGCCACCGTTGCCGTTCGCGGCGTATGCCAGACCCGGAACGGTGAAGGTCAGGACGAGGTAGAGCGCGACGAGGCAGATGCCCCACCACAGAACCACTTTCGGGCGAAGACGTGACATGGGGGTTTCTCCTTCGTTGGAGTGACCTGGACTGTTCGGTCTCACCCTATGGTTCTTCTCAGATGGGCGCCATGTCGGTGAAGCGCGAGTAGTGGCCCTGGAACGCGACGGTCACGGTGCGTGTCGGCCCGTTGCGGTGCTTGGCGACGATCAGGTCGGCCTCGCCGGCACGCGGATTGTCTTTCTCGTAGGCGCTTTCGCGGTGGAGGAGGATCACCATGTCGGCGTCCTGCTCGATCGAGCCCGATTCACGCAGGTCGCTCAGTGCGGGGAGCTTGTCGGCACGCTGCTCCGGGCCACGGTTCAGCTGTGACAGGGCGATGACGGGCACCTGGAGTTCTTTCGCGAGCAGCTTGAGCGCACGGGAGAACTCGCTGACCTCCTGCTGGCGGCTCTCGACGCGCTTGCCGCTCGTCATGAGCTGCAGGTAGTCGATGATCACCATCTTGAGGCCGACCCGCTGTTTGAGGCGACGGCACTTCGCGCGGATCTCGACGAGCGTCATGTTAGGGCTGTCGTCGATGTAGAGCGGTGCGTCGTTGATGCGGCCGCGAGTGGATGCGATGGTCGTCCAGTCGCGGTTGTCGACGGTTCCCTTGCGCATGCTCTGGAGGGGCACGGATGCTTCGGCCGACAGCAGGCGCATCGCGATCTCGCTTCGGCCCATTTCGAGCGAGAAGAAGATGGTCGGCATGTCGTGCTTGATCGCTGCGGCGCGGGCGAAGTCGAGCGCGAGCGTCGACTTTCCGAGTGCGGGGCGGGCGGCGACGATGATCATCTGGCCCGGGTGGAGGCCGTTGGTGAGTTCGTCGAGTTCTGCGAAGCCCGTCGGGACGCCGGTCATCGAGCCGTCTTTGTGCTTGGCGGCCTCGATCTCGTCGATGGCGACCGTCACCGCTTCAGTGAGGGGCACATAGTCTTCGCTGTCGGTCGACCCGGTGACGGCGTAGATCTCCGCCTGTGCGTTGTTGACGAGGTCGAGAACTTCGCCTTCTGCTGCGTAGCCCATCTGCGTGATCCGGGTGCCCGCCTCGACGAGACGGCGCAGCAGCGCACGTTCCGCGACGATGGAGGCGTAGTAGCCGGCGTTCGCGGCGGTGGGCACGAGCCCCGTCAGCGTGTGGAGGTAGTCGGCGCCGCCGGCCCGGGAGAGCTCGCCGGCCTTGGTCAGTTCGTCGGTGACGGCGATGACATCGGTGGGCTCACCGTGCGAGTACAGCGACAGGATCGCGTCGTAGATGATCTCGTGCTTGGGAATGTAGAAGTCGGTGCCACGCACGACCTCGACGACGTCGGCCACTGCATCTTTGCTGAGGAGCATGCCGCCCAGCGCGCTCTGTTCGGCCAGGAGGTCGTGTGGGGGAGTGCGCTCCGTCTGCCTGGTCTCGCCGGGCTGTCGCTGTTCGGCCAGACCCAGATGGGCAATGGACACCCCGGCCTCCATTCGTCTTCATCGGCGTCCCGGTGGGCGCGCGCGTGTCTTACATACCTTCAGTGAACTCTG
The DNA here is from genome assembly GCF_049994905.1 of Leifsonia sp. McL0618. Lineage (GTDB taxonomy): Bacteria > Actinomycetota > Actinomycetes > Actinomycetales > Microbacteriaceae > Diaminobutyricibacter. The sequence goes on from NZ_CP188258.1 coordinate 4,207,165, forward strand.
ATCGGACAGCGGTCTCCGGCGGCTCGCCGGACACGTCGACACTCTCAGGAGCCACCGACAGGCCTGGCTTCTCGAATCGTTCTGTCCTCGCCGTTATCCGGCGTCGCCCCACACTAGGAGGCGCGCTCGGCACGCCACAACTCGCCCTGTGGATAACGATGTGGAGAATCTGCGCGAAACGCCGCGCATCATGTGCACAACCTGTGTGCAACTTTGTGGAAAGTCAAACAATTTCATTGGTTATATGACCGTTGATCAGGGTTTTAATTTCCCCCACCCTGTGTGTAGAAACTTGTTTAAACACCCCGTCGAAGCTTGCCCCCATTGTGGGTGACCCTGTGTACAAAGTTGTGACAAAAGGTTGCGCTGGGTGGTTAAACAGGTGTAGCGGCGGACTCTCGTCCGCCGCTACACCGTACTGCTTCAGACGCCTACTTGGCGGCGACCACCTGCAGGGTGATCGTCGCGAAGAGGTCGTCGCGCAGGCGGATCGTCGCCTCGTGCTCGCCGACCACCTTGATGGGGTTGGGGAGTTCGATCTTGCGCTTGTCGAGCGTGCCGATTCCGGCTGCTGCGACCGCTGCTGCGACGTCGGATGTCTTGACCGAGCCGAAGAGGCGGCCTTCGCTGCCGGCTTTGACTGTCAGCTTGACCTTGGTGGCCTCGAGCTTGGCTTTGAGGTCCTGGGCTTCTTCGATCGTGGCAAGCTCGCGTGCGGTGCGTGCCGCCTTGATCTGCTCGACCTGCTTTTCGCCACCGCGGGTCCACGACACGGCGAAGCCCTGCGGGATGAGGTAGTTGCGGGCGTAGCCGTTTTTGACGTCGACGACGTCGCCGGCGGATCCGAGGCCGGAGACCTCGTGGGTCAGAATGAGTTTCGACATGTCTTCCGGCTCCTAACGGCCCGAGCCGGCGTAGGGCAGGAGCGCCATCTCGCGCGCGTTCTTGACGGCGCGGGCGATGAGGCGCTGCTCCTGCACGGAGACACCGGTGATGCGGCGAGCGCGGATCTTGCCACGCTCGGAGATGAACTTACGCAGGGTTGCGACGTCCTTGTAGTCGATGACTCCGACTCGGATCGACTTCGCGGGGGCGGCGTTCTTGCCGTCCTTGCCCTTGCGGATCGGCTTGCGGCGGTCGCCGCTCGACTTTCCAGCCATGATTTCCTTTGCTTTCGTTTAAGTGTGCTTCGCGATGGATTCCGCCGCCGGGGAGCTGGGCTCCGCAGCGCGGGGTCGCATACCTAGAAGGGGGTCTCGTCGTTGAAGTTGCCGGGCGCGCTCCACACGTCTGCTCCTGAGGAGGAGTCGGAGGAGGGTGCTGCGGCAGCCCACGGTTCGTCGACGGCGCCGGCAGGTGAGCCGCCGCGCGAGGACTGTGCGCGCGTGATCGAGGCGGTGGCGTAGCGGAGCGACGGGCCGATCTCGTCGATTTCGAGTTCGATGGACGTGCGCTTCTCACCTTCCTTCGTCTCGTACGAACGCTGCTTGAGACGTCCCGTTGCGATGACCCGGGATCCCTTGGTCAGCGAACCCGCGACGTGCTCGGCGAATTCACGCCAGACGCTTGCGCGCAGGAACAGGGCTTCGCCATCTTTCCAGTCGTTGGTCGCGCGGTCGAAGCTGCGCGGAGTGGATGCGATGGTGAAGTTGGCAACCGCCAGCCCGTTCTGCGTGTAACGCAGCTCCGGGTCGCTGGTGAGGTTGCCCACCACGGTGATTACGGTCTCGCCGGCCATCGGACTAGGCGGTCTTCTCAGCCGGGGCGGCCTTGGCGGGAGCGGCAGCCTTGCGGGCGGCCTTCTCGTCGGCAAGCTTTGCGGCGGCGGCGACCTGGGCGATCGCTTCTTCGGCGCGGAGCACCTTGGTGCGCATGACGGCCTCGCTGAGCTTCAGCTGGCGGTCGAGCTCCTTGGTGGTCTCACCGGTCGCGGTCAACTGCACGACGGCGTAGATGCCTTCGGACTTCTTGTTGATCTCGTAGGCGAGACGGCGGCGGCCCCAGATGTCGACACTGTCGACCGTTCCACCGTCGTTACGAACGACGTTGAGGAACTTGTCAAGGCTGGGAGCTACGGTGCGCTCGTCGATCTCTGGATCGAGGATGACCATCAACTCGTACTGATGCATGACTAACCCACCTCCTTTGGACTTAGCGGTTACAGACGGTCTGTAACAGGAGGGTTTACATCTGTCATCGGGCACACTGCGCCCAGACAACCTAGCTAGCGTACCGGATGCGCCCCCTCCCCGCCACTCGGTGCATCCCCGCGGGACTACCGCGCCGACCACCACGCGGTGAGGCGGCGCGCCGCCTCCTCCGCACCGAGCGGCCCTTCGTCGAGCCGAAGCTCGAGCAGGAAGCGCAGCGCCTCGCCGACCTCGCGCCCCGGCTTCAGGCCGAGGAGCTGCATGACCTGCTCCCCGTCGAGGTCGGGCCGCACCGCATCCAGTTCCTCTTTCTCCTGGAGGTGACGGATGCGCTCTTCGAGGTCGTCGTAGGCGAACGCGAGCCGGTCCGCCTTGCGGCGGTTCCTGGTCGTCACGTCTGCCCGCGTGAGCATGTGGAGGCGCTCGAGCTGCTCGCCGGCGTCGCGCACGTACCGTCGCACCGCCGAATCCGTCCACGCCCCGTCGGTGTATCCGAAGAACCGCAGGTGCAGTTCGATCAGGCGGTCCACCGCATCGGTCGTGTCGTTGTCGAAGCGCAGCGCCCGGAGTCGCTTCCTCGCGAGCTTCGCTCCGACGATGTCGTGGTGGTAGAAGCTGACCGCACCGCCGGGTTCGAGGCGTCGCGTCGCCGGCTTGCCGATGTCGTGCAGGAGGGCGGCGAGGCGGAGCACGAGGTCCGGTGCGGCGTCGGGGTGCCGCTCCCGCTCGTAGCCGATCGCCTGGTCGAGCACCGTCAGGCTGTGCTGGTAGACGTCTTTGTGGTGGTGGTGTTCGTCGATCTCGAGCCGGAGTGCGGGGATCTCGGGCAGCACCTGGTCTGCCAGCCCTGTCTCGACGAGCAGTTCGATGCCGCGTCGTGGCGCCGCGCTGCTGAGCAGCTTGGACAGCTCGTCACGGATGCGTTCGGCACTGACGATCTCGATGCGATCCGCGAGCTGCTCCAACGCCTCCCGCGTCTCGTCGTCGACCGTGAAACCCAGTTGCGAGGTGAACCGCGCCGCCCGCAGCATGCGCAAGGGGTCGTCACCGAACGAGATCGCCGGGGTGCTCGGCGTGCGAAGCGTGCCGCTGATCAGGTCGTCGACGCCACTCGCCGGGTCGACGAGCACGGTCTCCGGCACCCGTAGTGCGAGGGCGTTCACCGTGAAGTCCCGGCGCACCAGGTCGCCTTCGAGCGTGTCGCCGAACACGACATCCGGCTTGCGGGTCTCGCCGTCGTAGCTGTCGGCGCGGTAGGTCGTGATCTCGACGGTCTCTCCCGCGATGCGTGCGCCGATGGTGCCGAATTCCCGGCCGATGTCCCAATGCGTGTCTGCCAGGGGGGCGATGATGCGCAGGATGTCGTCGGGTCGCGCGTCCGTCGTGAAGTCGAGGTCGTTGACGGGGCGGCCGAGGAGCGCATCCCTCACCGGCCCTCCGACGAGGGCGAGCTGGTATCCGGCGTCGGCGAAGGCTGCGGCGAGCCTGGCGACAGTCGGCGTGGTCGCGAGGGCGCCGAGGCGTTCGAGGGATTCGGCGACGCTCTGCATGGTGCCCCAGTTTAACGGGCGCCGGGCGGCCGTGAGCTCTCCACATGCGGCCGCCCTCGCCGGAGTCTCACAGGGCCAACCCCCTACAATTGGCGACATGGAGGCCGAGCTGGAGTCGTGCGTCGACGCATGAATTCGACCGGCCGACCCCGTCGCACGGGCCTGCGCTGGCTTGCTGTGCTCGCCACCGCAGCCGTTCTGGGCGTTGCCGCGGTCGCAGCATCCGTCTCCATCGACCCGCCTGCGGCCTCTGCACGGCAGTCTGCGACGGCCCACGCCGTGAAGGCGGCGACGGATGCCGTCAGCCAGCTGACCGTGACCGTCGCGCCCGAGAACGGCGGCATCCTCGCTCCCGGACAGGACCTCACCGTACAGGTCTCGGTCACCAACGGTGCCTCGAGTTCCTTCGTCGCCGGAACCGTCCACCTGTGGATCGACAAGACGCCGATCGACACCCGCAAGAGCCTCGCAACCTGGCTGGGTTCGTCCGACGAGGTGCAGGGCGCGCAGACGATCGGTCGCGCGCCGGTCGCCGCGCTCGAACCGGGCACGACGTCGGTCGTGAGGGTGACCGTGCCCGCAGCATCCGTCCCGATTTCCGCCCGATCGTCGCAGGGGGTCTTCGGCATCGGTGCGACGGTCGCGATCGGGTCCGGCACGAAGGCCGGTGACCGTTCCACGATCGTATGGAATTCCGGGGCGGAGGTCACCCGGTCGAACGTTTCGGTCGTGATGCCGATCACTGCACCCGCGACGAGCGCCGGGCTGATTCCCGTTGCAGACCTTGCGGCATATACCGCTCCGAACGGGGTGCTCACCCGGCAGCTCGACGGGCTGATCGGCCACCCGTCGGTCGCGATCGGCATCGACCCGATGATCCTCGCCTCGATCAGGGTCCTGGGAACCTCCGCACCCGCGAGTGCGACGGACTGGCTGGTCTCGCTGTCGGAGCTTCCCAACGACGTCTTCTCCCTCGGCTACGGTGACGCGGATCTCGCCGGCCAGTTCCAGAGCGGGCTGACGGCGCCCCTTGCACCGACGTCGCTCGCTTACGCGATGAATCCGGCGAACTTCCAGACCACCCCCACATCGGTCGGCGAGCCCACCGAGAGTCCGGCCCCGGGCACCGCGATCCCGACCCCCACCCCGACGCCGACGACAGCGCCCGGTCCGGTGCTCCCCACCATCGCCGAGCTGACCGCGTGGCCGTACTCGCTTCACGGCGTCGCGTGGCCTGCGGAGAATTCCGTACGAACGGCCGACCTGTCATCGCTCGTCGGCAACGGATTCACGACGACGATCCTCTCCGGCGACAATACGAACGCAGCCGATCTCGCCACGACTCCGAGCGCCGTCCTCCCCATCAGCGGTGGGAAGGCACTCGCCGCCGATTCGGGCATCTCTGTCGCTCTCCGCAAAGCCGCGACGGCCACTGACGACACGAGCTGGAACGCTGCGATGTCGCAGGTCAACGCGCAGCTCGGACTGGTCAGCGAAGACGGCGGTGGAAAGCGCGACCTGGTCCTGACGCTTGGTCGCTCCTGGCCGTCGAGCGGCACCCAGCTGGAGCGCACCCTCCGTGCCATCCTCACCTCACCGTGGACCAATTCGGTCACGTTCCCCCAGATCCTGTCGAGCACACCGACCCCCGGGCTGACGCTGAAGAGCAAGTCGGAGACCGAGGCGCGCATCACCGGCATCAAGGGTCTTCTCGACGCCGAGACGCGGATCGACGATTTCGCGACGATCCTGGACGATCCGACCACGATGACCGGGCAGAATCGCGCCCAGTTGCTCACCCTTCTCGCGGTCTCATGGACCGCGCCGCGCAACGACTGGCCGAGCGCGGTCTCGAAGAATCTCCAGTCGTCGTCCAGGATCCTGAACTCGGTGAAGATCCTGCCGACGGAAAACGTGAACCTGGTGAGCGCGCAGGGATCGATCCCGTTCACGGTCAGCAATGGCCTTCCCAATGAAGCCGTGACCATCGTGCTCAGTGCTTCGCCCTCGAACAGCAGGCTCGAGATCGACGAAGACGCGACCAAGCGCATCCAGCCGGATTCACGCGCGACCGTGCTCGTGCCGGTGAAGGCGAAGCTGGGCAACGGCCAGGTCATCCTGACCTTGCAGTTACTGAGCCCCACAGGCGTCAAGATCGGCACGCCGACGGCGGTCACCGTGGATGTCCACGCAGACTGGGAGGGCATCGGCGCCCTGATCGTCGGCATTCTTCTGGTCCTCCTGTTCGGTTTCGGCATCGTGCGCAACATCCTCCGGCGACGCCGGGAGAACGCCGCGGGTGACGGCGCGGGTGACGGCGCAGACGGTGACGGCACGGGTGGCGACGGCACGGGTGGCGACGGCACGGACGACCACGACGCCACGGAAGGCACTGCGGCGGATAGCAGCGCGGTTGCCGGCGAAACGAGGGAGCCGAGTGTCTAGCATCGGCCGCTCCAGCGCGATGCTCGCGTCTGGCACGCTCGTCTCACGCGTCCTGGGCTTCGCCAAGGCATGGCTCCTGCTCCAGGCGATCGGTGGCCTGAGCTTCGCCGCGAACGCGTACGCCACGTCGACGATCGTTCCGAACAGCATCTACGCGATCATCGCCCAGGGCATCCTCAATGCCGTACTCGTACCGCAGATCGTCCGCGCGTCAGTGCACGCCGACGGGGGCAAGGCTTACATAAATAAGCTGGTCACGCTCGGAATCCTGATCTTCGCCGCCGTCGCGCTCGTCGCAACCCTGCTGTCGCCGTTCCTCATGCAGCTGTTCGGCCTCCGCGGTTCGCACGCCGAGCTTGCGACCGCATTCGCTTACTGGTCACTGCCGCAGATCTTCTTCCTCGGGCTTTACACACTGCTCGGAGAGGTACTCAACGCGCGCAAGTCGTTCGGCCCGTTCACCTGGGCCCCGGTCGTGAACAATGTGGTCGCGATCGCGATGCTGATCGTCTTCATCGTCGCGTTCGGCTCCGACCCCTACGGGCACCGGTCGCCCGTCTGGACGCCCACGATGGTGGCCATCCTCGCCGGCGGGGCGACGCTCGGCGTCGCGGTTCAGGCGCTCATCCTGTTCTTCTTCTGGAGACGGATCGACCTGCGGTTCCGCTTCGACTTCCGCTGGCGCGGGGTCAACCTCGGACACGCCGGCAAGGCCGCCGGCTGGACCTTCGCCATGCTGCTGGCCACCCAGGCCGCCGGGCTGATCGAGACCAACGTCGCCAACTCGGCCGGGGTCGGCTTCGCCGGGCCGCTCCTGATGAACAACGCCTGGCTGATCTTCATGCTCCCGCACGGCATCATCGCCGTCTCGATCGTGACTGCTTTCTATACGCGGATGGCCGAGCATGCGCACGGAGACGACATCCCGTCGTTCCGCACCGACTTCTCGAGTGCCGCCCGCTCGATCCTGCTCCTGATCACCTTCTGTGCCGCGGCACTGATCGTGGTCGCGTTCCCGCTGTCGCGCATCTTCACGCCGGACTACACGCAGCTCGGTTTCATCCTGATCGGCTACCTGGTCGGGCTCGTGCCGTTCTCGCTCGTCTTCATGTCGCAGCGTGCGTTCTATTCGCTCGGCGACACGCGCACGCCGTTCTTCTTCACCCTCGCGCAGGTCGCCATCATCGTCGTGGGCGTACTGCTCTGCTTCATGGTGGCGCCGGAATTCCGCGCCGCGGCGATCGCTCTCGTGGTCTCGGTGGCGGGCGGCATCCAGGCCATCATCGCGGTCGCCTTGCTGAGGCGACGCATCGGGGGAGTGGATGGCCGGCGCATCGCGAGCGGACTCTGGCGGTTCCTGGTCGCTGCCGCCGTCTCGATGCTCGCAGGCGCGGGCGTCCTGCTCCTGCTCGGCGGCGTCTCGGCGGGGGCGTTCCCGGTCTCAGGATTCTTCGCAGCAGTCGTGTCCATCGCCGCGGCCGGAGTGGTCATGCTCGCTGTGTACGTGGGAGCGCTCGTGCTGTTGCGTTCGACCGATCTGAAGACGGGCCTGGCGCCGTTGACCAACCGTCTGAGCAGACGCTCCGAACACACAGACGACGCGGAATAGCATCCACCTAGGATGTGTTATATGGGTCAGCGAGTCTTGTCGGCCCGCCATTGATAGTGCAAGGAGCTCTCGAGTGCGGCAGATCATCATCATCGGTTCCGGTCCCGCCGGATACACGGCAGCCGTCTATGCGGCGCGCGCCAACCTCAAGCCGCTGCTGATCGCTTCGTCCGTCGAGGCCGGCGGTGAGCTGATGAACACCACCGAGGTGGAGAATTTCCCCGGCTTCCCTGACGGGATCCAGGGCCCCGACCTCATGATGAAGATGCAGGCCCAGGCTGAGCGATTCGGTACCGAGGTCGTTCTCGACGACGTCGTGAGCGTGGATCTCTCCGGTGACGTGAAGTCCGTGACGCTCGGGTCCGGGGCGGTGCACCAGGCTCTCGCGGTGATCTTCGCCACGGGTTCTGCCTACCGCAAGCTCGGGCTCGAAGACGAGGAGCGTCTCGCCGGGCACGGCGTCTCGTGGTGTGCAACGTGCGACGGCTTCTTCTTCCGTGAGCGCGTCATCGCCGTCGTCGGCGGCGGGGACTCGGCGATGGAAGAGGCCACGTTCCTCACCCGCTTCGCCGACAAGGTCTATGTGATCCACCGCAAGGACACGCTCCGTGCCTCCAAGATCATGCAGGACCGCGCGTTCGCGAACGACAAGATCGAGTTCGTGTGGAACTCCGAGGTCGTCGGCATCCAGGGCACCGAGACGGTGACCGGGGTGACACTGCGCGACACCGTCACCGGTGCAGAGCGTCCGCTCGAGCTGCAGGGGCTGTTCGTCGCGATCGGCAACGACCCGCGCGTTCACCTCGTGCACGGTCAACTCGACCTCACTTCGGACGGCACGATCGCCGTCGCCGGCCGGAGTTCCAAGACAGCGCTCGCTGGTGTGTTCGCAGCCGGTGACGTGATCGACCCGAGCTACCGGCAGGCTGTCACGGCCGCCGCTTCGGGTACCGTTGCGGCGCTCGACGCCGAACACTACCTCGCGAGCCTTCCCGAAGACCTGCTGGCCCAGGCCGGCGATCTCGAACTCACCACAACCGCATAAAGGAGAAATCACATAATGTCTGCAGCACGTTCCGTTACGGACGCATCCTTCCAGGACGACGTCCTGAACAGCGAGAAGACGATCCTCGTGGACTTCTGGGCTGAATGGTGCGGCCCGTGTCGCGCCGTCGGTCCGATCCTCGACCAGATCGCTGTCGAGCACGCCGACAAGATCGAGGTCGTCAAGCTGAACGTCGACGAGAACCCGCAGACCGCTGCGAAGTACCAGATCACCTCCATCCCCGCGATGAAGGTCTACCAGGGTGGCGAAGTCGTCAAGACCGTCATCGGCGCCAAGCCGAAGCCCGCCCTCGAAGCCGACCTCGCCGCCTATTTGTCATAGCCGACGAGAGTTACCTGACCCGTCCGGCTCACGCCGGGCGGGTCTTTTTTTGTACCCATGTTCCACGTGAAACACTCCCCGATTCTCCGCAACCGGGGTCCCGCAAATAGCATTGGCAACAGCGTTCAGAACGGATGACAAGTGACAGATCAGGGCAGCCCGACTTCGCAGGGCAACAATCTCGACCGGTGGTACGGCCACTATGCACAAAGGACGACCGGTCTCGCCGCCAGCGAAGTACGTGCCCTGTTCGCCGTGGCCTCGCGCCCCGAGGTTGTCTCCCTGGCCGGCGGCATGCCATTCGTCTCCGCCCTTCCGCAAGACCTGGTGGTCGGCGCCATGGACCGCGTCATGCGCGAGCAGGGCGACGTTGCGCTGCAGTACGGTTCCGGTCAGGGAGTGCCGGCCCTGAGGGAGCAGATCCTCGACGTCATGGCCCTCGAGGGCATCAGCGGGAGCGCTGACGATGTCGTCGTCACCACAGGTTCGCAGCACGCGCTCGAGCTCTTCAGCAAACTCTTTCTCGACCCGGGTGACGTGGTGCTCGCCGAAGGCCCGAGCTATGTCACCGCGCTCGTCATCTTCCGCTCGTACCAGGCGGAGGTCGACCAGATCCCGATGGATGAGCACGGCCTGATTCCCGAAGCTCTCCGCGAGCACATCGCCCGGCTCAAAAGTGCTGGTCGCACGATAAAATTCCTCTACACCGTCCCCACCTTCCACAACCCGGCCGGCGTCACGCTGACCTGGGAGCGCCGGCTCGAGATCCTCGAGATCGCTCGCGCGAACGACATCCTGGTGCTCGAGGACAACCCCTACGGACTCCTCTACTTCGGCGAGAAGCCGCCGGCAGCGATGCGGTCGGTCGAACGCGAAGGGGTCGTCTACCTGGGCACGTTCTCGAAGACGCTCGCGCCCGGTTTCCGGGTCGGCTGGGCACTCGCACCGCACGCCATCCGCGAAAAGCTGATCCTCGCAAACGAGGCCGCGGTCCTCAGCCCCAGCTCGTTCACCCAGCTGGTCGTCTCCGAATACCTTCGCGATGCGGACTGGAAGGCCCAGATCGACACCTTCCGCGGCGTCTACCGGGAACGCAAAGAGACGATGATCTCCGCGCTGGAGGAGTACCTGCCCGAACTGAGCTGGACCAACCCCAACGGCGGCTTCTACGTCTGGCTCACGCTCCCGTCCTACCTCGATTCGAAGGCGATGCTGCCCCGAGCGGTCACCGAGCTCGTCGCATACACGCCCGGTACCGCTTTCTACGCGGATGGGAACGGTCGCCAGAACATACGGCTGTCGTTCTGCTATCCGACCCCCGAGCGCATCCGCGTCGGCATCCGCCGCCTCGCCGCTGTCATCAACGGTGAGATGGACCTGCTCGACACCTTTGCCGGGACCGGCTCGCTGAGCGCCGTGCAAAAAGCCGGTTCCAGTGCAAACATCCCGACCGACCTGCGCTAGTACACCCCCGAGAAAGGCCTGATCATGGCTGATTTTTCCGCCCTTGACATCATCGTACTGGCCGGTGGGATCTCGCACGAGCGCGACATCTCCCTTCGCTCGGGGCGCCGCGTGACCGACCGGCTGACTGCGCTCGGTCACCGCGTCACCGCGCTCGAGCCCGACGGATCACTGCTCGCCTATCTCTCAGCCAACCGACCGGATGTGGTCTGGCCGGCACTCCACGGAGCGAGCGGCGAAGACGGCGCCCTTCGCGCCCTCCTCGAACTCACGGGCATCCCGTTCGTGGGATCCCGCACCGACGCTGCGCGGATGGCCTGGTCGAAGCCGACGGCGAAGACCATCGTCGAGCGCGCCGGGGTCTCGACCCCCGCTTCGGTGACCTTGCCGAAGGAGACCTTCCGCGAACTCGGTGCCAACAGTGTGCTCGACACCGTGATCGCCGGACTCGGCTCGTCCCTCGTGGTGAAGCCTGCCCAGGGCGGCTCCGCACAGGGTGTGACCATCGTCGACGACGCTGCCGACCTGCCGCGCGCGATGGTCGACGCCTACACCTATTCAGATGTCGCCCTCATCGAGCAGAGGGCCGTCGGTTCGGAAGTGTCTGTCACGGTGATCGATCTCGGCGACGGCCCGGTCGCGCTGCCCGCCGTCGAGATCGTCCCGGTCGCAGGCGCGTACACCTTCGACGCGCGGTACAACGCGGGGGAGACCCGGTTCTATGTGCCTGCGCGGGTGAGCGATGAGGTAGCAGCGAGGGTGGCACGCGCCGCGGAACTGGCCCACACAGCACTCGGTCTACGCCATCTTTCGCGCATCGACCTCATCGTGGATGCCGACGGCGAGCCGTGGTTCCTCGAGGCGAACGTGCTGCCCGGCCTGACGGAGACGTCGATCGCACCCCAGGCCATCGAGGCCGCGGGCATGAGCCTCGGCGACGTCTACGCGGGGCTGGCCGTCGCCGCCATCCGCGACACCGTCACGGTCTGACTCGGGCCGTCCCCGGAACGCCGGGCGTCCCCAGAACGCTGGCCATCCCCGAAACGCCGAGCGTGCCCATTACGCGCAGCACTCTCGACCGCACCTGACACCCTCGCCGCACACCGCTGGCCGGCTCAGCTGAAGCTCGGCTCCCCGAGCTCCGCCAGGATGCGGTTCAGATCCTGAATCGTTGCGAAATCCACCACGATCTGGCCTTTTCTCGCACCGAGCGAGACCTTGACCCGCGTATTGAGGCGGTCACCGAGGCGCTCGGCGATCTCGTCGAGGTGTCCCTGGCGACGACCGGGGTTGGCCTTGGGCCGCACCGGCTTCGGCGTCGCACTCGCTGCGGCCTCAGCGGCGCGAACCGACAGGTCTTCGTTGACGATCTTGTCCGCGAGGCGCTGCATCGCATCCGGGTCGCCCGTCGACAGGATGGCACGGGCGTGACCGGCGGTCAGGACGCCGGCGGCGACCCGGGTCTGCACGGCCGCCGGAAGCTTGAGTAGTCGCAGGGTGTTCGTGATCTGCGGGCGCGACCGGCCGATCCGGCCTGCGAGCTCTTCCTGGGTGATCCCGAAGTCGGCGAGGAGTTGCTGATAGGCCGACGCCTCTTCGAGCGGGTTCAGGTTCGACCGGTGCAGGTTCTCCAGGAGCGCGTCGCGGAGCATGTCCTCGTCGGCCGTCTCCTTGACCACCGCAGGAATGGTGTCGAGGCCGAGCTCCTTGGTGGCGCGCAGTCGGCGCTCACCCATGATCAGCTCGTACTTGTCCGACTGGCCGACGATCGGTCGCACGACGATCGGCTGCAGCACCCCGACTTCACGGATGCTGGCGACGAGTTCGTCGAGTGCCTCGCGATCGAACTCCGTTCGCGGCTGCGCTGCGTTCGGAACGATGTCGGCGGGGGAGAGGTTCGCGAGTCGCGCACCGGGCACGGCAACCAGTTCGACGGTGGCCGTCGCGGTCGACCCCATGCTGCCCTGGTTCGGGAAGAAGATGTCGACCGGGCGGGCAGCCGAGTCCGACGTCGGGATGAGCGCGCCGATTCCACGGCCGAGTCCTGTGCGTTTCGCAGCCATTAGCGGGGTACTCCTCTTCGTGCGATCTCGGCGGCCGCTTCGAGGTACGAAAGCGATCCGGACGAGTTGGTGTCGTAGCTGATCACGCTCTGCCCGTAGCTGGGTGCCTCCGAGATGCGCACCGAGCGGGGGATGATCGTGTCCAGCACTTCTTTGGGGAAGTGCGTCCGCACGTCCTCGGCGACCTGGTGGGCGAGGTTCGTGCGCGAGTCGTACATCGTGAGCAGGATCGTCGACACCCGCAGCTTCGGATTCAGGTGCTTCTCGATCAGCTGGATGTTCTTGAGCAGCTGACTCAGCCCTTCGAGCGCGTAGTACTCGCACTGGATCGGGATCAGGACTTCGGTTGCCGCGACAAAGGCATTGATTGTCAGCAGCCCGAGAGACGGCGGGCAGTCGATGAGCACATAGTCGAAGTCGTACTCGTCGAGGAACTCCCCGAGCGCTCGCGAAAGGCGCTGTTCGCGTGCAACCATCGAGACGAGTTCGATTTCGGCGCCGGCGAGGTCGATCGTTGCCGGCACAACGAAGAGTCCGTCGAATTCCGGGCTCTTCTGGATGACTTCTTCCATATTGCGGTCGTTGACGACCACGTCGTAGACGCTGGGCGTCCCCTCGCGGTGCTCCACGCTCAGGGCGGTGGATGCGTTCCCCTGCGGATCGAGGTCGATCACGAGCACGCGGGCACCGGACTTCGCAAGCGCGGCAGACAGGTTGACGACCGTCGTCGTCTTGCCCACCCCGCCCTTCTGATTGGAGATCGTGAAGATGCGGGTACGCGAGGGCAGGGGGAGTGTCTGGGTCGCGATCGCGTTCCGGCGACGGGTGAGCTCGGCGATCTCGTGAGCGAGTGGGGTCGATCCATCGAAGACGGTGGAGGTCACATCGACCTGGCTGTCTTGTTCAGGATGTTTCACGTGAAACCTTGTCGCTCTGTTCTCGGTGGGAAACACCGTGTCCGTGGATCCTCCGGGATCGAGCCGGGGGACTTCCTTCTGCGAATGGCCGGTCCTGGGGAGGACCCGGCCGGTCAATCAACTGTAGCTCGGATGACTCGTGTGACCTCGTTCAGCACGCCCTCGCCGAGAGTAATCACTTCGACATTGCTGAGTCGGTAACGCTTTATCTCTTTGGCGGCGGCGTCGATCTCAGCGGTCGCACCAGTGCCCTTCATCAGCACAAGTTCGCCGCCCGGACGCACGAGCGGCGCAGTCAGGGGAATGAGCTTGCGGAATGCAGACACGGCCCGCGCAGTCACCTGGTCCAGTGGGGACGACAGCTTGGCCTCTTCTGCGCGAGCGCGCACGACATCGACATTCGTCAGTCCGAGTTCTGCAACCTGCTCGTTGAGCCAGGCGATCCGGCGTTCCATCGGCTCGATGAGAACGAAGGACACGTCTGGCCGCGCAATCGCAAGAACGATACCGGGCAGACCGGCGCCGCTTCCCACATCGCCCACTCGTCCGACCTGAAGGAGGGGCGCAACGATCGCGCAGTTCAGGATGTGACGCGTCCAGAGCCGGGGGAGTTCGAGCGGGCCGATGAGACCTCGCTCCTCACCCTGCTCGGCGAGGTTCTTCGTGAACTGGCGCGCCGCATCCACGTTCGGTCCGAAGAGCAGAGCTGCTTCGGGCGGTTCGATCTCGAAGGTCGACGTCAATGTTTCACGTGAAACTATGACGCGGTGATCACAGTGTGCCGGTCGCGGCCTTCACCGTGCGAGTTCGAGACGAAGCCGCGGTCGGAGACGATGTCGTGGACGAGCTTGCGCTCGTAGGACGACATCGGGGGAAGTTCCGCCTGGGCAGCGCCCTCCTCGATGCGAGCGATGGCCCGATCGACGAGGATCGCCAGTTCGGCCTGACGGGCTTCGCGCGATCCGCCGATGTCCAGGATCAGACGCGAGAACGATCCGGTCTTGTTCTGGACGGCAAGGCGAGCGAGCTCCTGAAGAGCATTCACGGTATCCGGCTTGGACAGCAGGCGAAGGTTCGCGTCTTCTTCGGCATTCACGGAAACGTAGGCGCGACCATTGCGTGCGTCGATGTCGATGTCGCCATCGATGTCGCAGATGTCGAGAAGCTCTTCGATGTAGTCGGCGGCGATATCGCCCTCCGCGTCGAGCTCGGCTGACGTCGGCGCGCTGGTCTCGCCCTCGGCGTGCTCGCCCTCGGCCGTCTCTTCCACGGTCGCCGATTCGGCGTCTTCGGCCGTCGCGGCGTCGGCATCCAGTTCGGGCTCGGTCTGCTGTACGTCGGTCATCTGATTCTTCCTACTTCTTTCCGCCGGTTTGCTTCTTGGCGCGGGTCTTACTGACCGGCTGGACGCGCTGCGTCGTCACCGGCTTCTGGGGCTGTTCATCGATCGACAGGACCACGACGCCTTCGTCGTTGACCAGCTTGCCCTTCTTGGCGAGGCGTGCCTCGCGGGCCTTCGCCGCCTCACTGCCAGGCGTAGGCATATTGCGGATGACCACGAACTGCTGCACCATCGTCCAGATGTTCGAGGTCAGCCAGTAGAACATCACACCGAGCGGGAACGCGAAGCCGGAGAACAGGAACACGAAGGGGAGCAGGTAGAGCAGGATGCGCTGCTGCTTGAACTGCGGGCTCGCCTTGGTCTCGGGGGACATGTTCTTCGAGACGATCTGCAGCTGGGTGATGAACTGTGACGAGGTCATCAGCACGACCATGATCGCCGCGATCACCATGACCGCCACCTGCGGCGGGTGAGCGTTCAGTGCGCCGGAGAAGCTCTGGTGCAGGGGAGCGATGCCGAACAGCTCTGCGTTTCCGAACTGGACCGCCAGGGTCTCGTTCAGCGGGCCGACGCCGGCCTTGCCGCTCTGGGCTCCGTTGAGCACCTGGAAGAGGCTGAAGAACACCGGCATCTGCAACAGGAGGGGGAGGCACGAGCTGAGCGGGTTGGTGCCCGTCTTCTTGTAGAGGTCCATGGTCTCGCGGGACATGGCCTCGCGCGAGAACTGGTCTTTCTTGCCCTTGTACTTGTCCTGGATCTTCTTCAGTTGCGGTGCGACTTCGAGCATCCGCCGCTGGTTCTTGATCTGGCGGACGAAGACCGGGATGAGCGCCGCCCGCACGACCACGGTGAGGCCGACGATGGAGAGAACCCAGGTGATGCCCGCAGCCGGGTCCATGCCCATGACCGTGAACAGCTGATGGAACGCCACGAGAATGAGTTCCACGACCCATTTGATGGGCCACAGAATTGTTCCGAAGATGGCTCCGATGTCCATGTGGTGCTAAGCCTTTCCGTGGCTGCTGGCTACGACGAATCCGAATGGAGTCACGTTGTACCGACGCTTCTTCTTGAGCGGAACGTCGTCGATCCCGCCTTCCGCCCAGGGGTGGCAGCGGGCGATCCTGCGAATTCCGAGTGCCGAGCCGACCACGACGCCGTGTTCCTGGATGGCGCCCAGCGCATAGGCCGAGCACGACGGGTAGTACCGGCACACGTCACCGTAAAGCGGGGAGATCACTGCGCGATAGGCCCGCAGCACGAGCACGGCGACGTTCCGCGGAAGGAGGAGCACAGCGGTGATGGCGGTGTTCATCGACGGAGGTTGCCTTTACTGACGGCGCGGGATATCTCTTCATGCAGGGTAGCCCACTCCGCATTGGCGGAGGCTGGCAATGCCCTGATCACGACATCGGCACCGGGCTGGAGATCATGGAGCAATTCGTATGAGGCTGCTTTGAGCCGGCGCCTCACCAGGTTGCGCCGAACAGCGGTGCCGACGTTCTTGCCCACGATAAAACCGAATCGCACCACTGCGGAGTCAGGATCGGTGCGGATGTACGTGACGGTGTTCGGGGCGGTGAATCGTGTACCGCGCCGGACTGTCGCCTTGTAGTCCGCCCCCCGCGTGATGCGATTGGCTTTAGCGAGCAACGGGCAGTCTAGGCGGAGAGCTTGGTGCGGCCCTTGGTGCGGCGGGCAGCCAGGATGGCGCGACCGGCGCGCGTGCGCATACGCAGGCGGAAGCCGTGGGTCTTCGCACGCTTGCGGTTGTTCGGCTGGAACGTTCTCTTGCTCATATCTGTCTCCGGAGGTCTCTTCTGTGCAGGCCTGTGCCGATCATGTGGCCAGCACGGGAGGCCGAAGAAGTTTTTGGGCAGCCACGTCTGCGGCTGAAGTCAACTGATTAAAACTACGGCCTAGACCGTACGAGGTCAAACCAATCGAGCCGAATCATTGATTATCCACAGAATTCGACGGAAAGTAGGACAAGACGCGCCGAGCTTTTTGGCCTTGTCAAATTTGATCGTCACACCTGCGGCGGTTACCTTGGGGACAAAGTTATCCCCAGCCATACCTATAAGGGGCCGGAGATCGCTACGGTATAGGACACACAGCGGTGGATAACTCTGTGAATACCTTTCCGGCGGCGGGACGCCCCGGGCCGACGAACATTCACGATGAAGTGGATCACGTCGACGAGAAGTGATCCAGGTAACACGAATACGGGGAACA